>CAVVNB010000026.1:0-309671 GCA_963749375.1 uncultured Actinomycetota bacterium | reverse complement strand
GGCGAATTCTATGATTTCGACCGCCTGCAGATGAGCCCGGCGCCCACTGAATCGGTGCCGTTCTACGTAGGCGGCCACACCGATGTGGCACTGCGCCGAGCTGCTCGGGTTGGTGACGGTTGGACCAGCGCGATGATGACGCACGCGGAGCTCGCGGAAACCATTGGCAAGCTCGACGCGCTGCGCGCCGAAATCGGTCGCGCGGAACTGCCTTTCGAGATTCAGGCGGTGTGCATCGACAAGTTCGGCGTGGACGGCCACCGCGAGCTCGCCGAAATTGGGGTCACCGACTACATCACTATCCCGTGGATCCTGGACGGCCTCGGGACCGATGCGCCGATCGAGAAGAAGAAGGATTCGATGAAGCGCTTCGCCGACACCTACGTTCACTCAGGATGGCAGGACTGATGGCCGACTCCCCCGCACACCTGGCCGGCAAACGCTCCCGCGACGCAGTAGAGGCCCGCGACAAACAGGCCTGGCTGGCAGTGTTCGCCGACGACGCGATCGTCGAAGACCCCATCGGCCCCTCGCACTTCGACCCCGAAGGCAAGGGCCATCGCGGCCGCGACGCCATCTCGGCGTTCTGGGACAAGGCGATAGCGCCGACCGACAAGATCGAGTTCGTCTTCAACCACACCTACCAATGCGGTAACGAAGAAGCCAATGTCGGCCACATCCTGATCACCGCGGCGGGCCACCAGGTCACCGCCGAAGGGGTGTTCACCTATAAAGCCGACAACGACGGCAAGCTGCTGGCCCTGCGCGCCTACTGGGAAGTGGACCAAGCCACCGCGAGCGCGCGCAAGATCTGAACCCAGCGAGGTCCGCCGCCGTAGTCAAGGTATGGACGGCGTTGTCGAGCCCGTTCCCGGGGACATCCATGTGCGGGTACGAAGCGAAATTGACGTGCCCTCGCACCGGCTTTGGCTCGTCAAGTGGTGCGCACTGGCCCTGCCGCACTACCCCATCCTGATCGGCTTGTACCTGCTGTATCCGCTCGTGACGATCGCTGCCGGCGTCGCCATCTTGTTCACCGGGCGGCATCCGCGCCCTCTGTTCGACTTCAACGTCGGAACCCTGCGCTGGTCGTGGCGACTGATGAACTACCGCTTCCCGATGAACAGCACCGACAAGTACCCGCCTTTTACGCTCGCATCGCAGCCGGACTATCCGGCCGACCTCGAAGTGGATTACCCCGACGGCCGCACGAGCCGCGCTGCGCTTTTCACTCGATGGCTGTTTGGCCTGCCGCAGATACTTCTCTGCTGGGCGCTGGAGCCGTTTCTGCAACTGCTCTGCGTCACTAACGCGGTGTGGTTGTTGCGTGAAGGCACGATCAACCAGGGCATGTTCGACCTTCTGATGGGCATCGTCAGGTGGCGCTACCGGGTGGCCGTCTACGTCTCGCTGATGCGCGACGAGTATCCGCCGTTCCGAATGGATCTGGGCAACGTGCAGGTAGCCCATGGCGCGCCGTAATCCGTTGTTCCCGTACATCTATCGACTCGGCATGCCGGTCTTCGACAGGCTGTTCTATCGCCGCTATCGACGCGAGGCGATGACCCACACGTTCGGTCGGCTACTGATGGTGGGCCTGGGACCCGGAACGGACCTGCTGTTCCTTCCTGCGGCCGTGACGTCGGTGGCCGCCGTGGAACCCGAAGCGGCAATGCGTCGAATGGCCGCGCACTGGCACGTCGACACAGCATCGAAGCCAACATCGTCGAAGGAATCGGCGAGTCGATTCCTTTCGAGGACGGTAGCTTCGACTCGGTGCACATCGGGCTGGTGCTGTGCTCGGTCGACGATGTGGACGCCACCCTGGCCGAAATTCGACGCGTCCTCGCACCCGGCGGCAGGCTGGTTGTCCTCGAGCATGTGCGCGGCGACGGCTTAATGGGTCGGTTCCAGGACCTGATCGCCAAGCCGTGGTCCTGGCTGGCTTCCGGGTGTGAGCCGAACCGTCGAACCGTCGACGCCATTGCCGCTGCCGGGTTCGACACCGGTGGGCTCCGTCGGATTCGACGCACCCTGGTACCACCGCCGTGCACTCCCCATCTGCAGGGATTCGCCACGATCGCAGCGCGATGAATTGAACTTTTTTGACCGCCACCTCGTGCAGTCACAATGGGCGTCCCACGACATCACTACCGAAATAGGGGGCATGCCGTCACTGCTGGGAGTCCATTCCCTCTCATCCAACGTTTCGAGAATTGGAGTGTCTCATGAGTGCTCGCGGTTTTTCGCTACTGGCCGCAGCGGCGGGTGGTTTCCTTGCTGCTGGGCTGATTCCGTTGGTCACCAGCGCCGTCGCTCACGCAGACGGGGATAACGGGGACGGCCTGGGTTTGGCAGGGGCCGTCGACCCTAGCTTCGTCACTTCCGCGGTCGATCCTGGCTTCATAAGTTCGACCGAGAACTTTGGCCTGTTCACCGAGATTGCCGCCGCCAACCCCGATGACAGTGAATTTGTCGGCAACTTCATCGAAGGTCCGATGGTCAATGGCAGTCCGCTTTTCGAGGACGTTCTGACTTCTGGGGCCGACCCCGGTGACGGCTTGGCTGCATTGGGGGCGCCCGATGACGTGGGCGTCGGAATGGCCGGGGAGACGATAAACACCTTCCTGGTGCCGAGCGATCCCATGCTCGATTTCACGACCTCACTTCCGTTCGCAGACCCCCTCGCCAACGTGTTCACCGAGCTCATTCAGATCGGCTTGATCTGACGCCAATCCGTGAGCTCGGGCGTGGCTCAATCGACGCCGACGGCGTCGATGATGTTCAGTCGCGCTGCCCTTCGTGCCGGCGGCAACGAGCCGAGCAGGCTGATCGCCAGTGCGCCGACAGTGAAGACCAGTGCCGTCGGACTGGGCCGGAAGGCGACGGTGAAGTTCATCATGTCGCCGCTGACGAGGCTGTAGAGCCATTGGTCGGCCAGGCCGAACAGCAGTCCGCAGACTCCGCCGACGATGCCGATGGCAGCAGCCTCGGCCAGGATCATCCGCAAGGTGAACTGCCTGCTGGTTCCCATCGCCCGCAACACACCAATCTCGCGGCGTCGCTCGAGCACCGAGAGCGTCAGGGTGTTGAAAAGTGCTATCGCCGCGACAAATACGACGATGATCCACACGGCGTTGGCGATGAACATGCTCTGGTGCAATGGCGCCTCGAGGCCCGCCAGCGCCGTGCGTCCGCTGTACACGTAATTCGGTGCGGGCACTGCCCGGCGGACATCAGCGAGCAGACGATTCGGATCCACACCGGTGTCCGCAGTGACCTGTAGCGCGGTGGCCGCCGGACGATCAAACCACGTCCGCAACTGGTCGAGGCTCAATCCGACGGTGCCGATGACGGTCGAGAAATACGGGACCAGCGCCAGCACCGTCGTCCGCTGCGATCCGTGCGGCGTCTGCAGCTGCAGCGCGTCGCCGACTCGAACGTGCAGAGTCTTGCCGAGGTTTTGCGACAGCACCACCCCCCGACCTTCGAGCACCGACTTACGGATCTGCTCACCCAATGCGCTATAGAGCGGATCGGCCGTACCGGCGGAGAACCCATCCAGCATGACGCGGGTACCGCCGACCTCGGCGAACCCCGATGCGCCCTTCGTCACTCGCCGAACCCCTGGCACGGCGGCCACTTTGTCGGCGAGGTCTTGCGGTAGCGCGTCGGCGGGATAGCTGTCGGGAGCGTCAGCGGTCACCCACACATCGACGCCCGCGACCGGGGCGAAAATAGCTCGCGCCGAACGGATCATGTCGGCGTTGGTACCGGTTATGACGATGGTGGTGACCACCGCGATGAGCACCGTCATCACGGTGGCCCACACTCGCCGGGGCGCGCGCTCAATCGTCGCGGCCGCCAGTGGGCCCACCGATCCAAAGAGCCGGGCTATCGCAGCGGTGGCCTTGACCATGACCGCGGTCAGCGCGAAGCCGAGCGCGATCTCAGCGGTGAACAGTGCGAAGATGGCCGCGAAAGCCAAGGTGCCGCGGCGGTCGACGACGACAAAAATAGACACCGCGAAAACCGCGACGGCCGCAACGCCGAATGCCACCCGAAGCCACCGTGGCACGAAGTCGGCGGCTGAAACGCCCACCGGCGCAAGGGCCTCGATCGGTGAAACCTTGTACACCTGCCGGGCAGCCATCGCCGATGCCGCCACCGCCGTGGCGATGGTCGACGCGAGCGCGACCGGTATCGCATAGCCGGGCAGCCAATACTCGACCCGAGCTTCCAAACCCTGAGTTATCGCCGGTGGCAATCGGCCAATCGCAATGCGGCCCATGGCTATTCCAATTCCGGAGCCGATGGCGCCGCCGAGCAGTCCGAGAACGGCCGCCTCGGCGAGCAGGTCGCGAATGATTGTCGTGCGTCGACCTCCGATTGCACGCAGCATCGAGATGACCGGGCGCCGCTGCGAGATCGCCATTGTCATGGTGGTGTAGACCAGAAATGCGCCAACCACCAGCGCGACTCCGGCACCCATCAAAGCCATGTAGTTCATCAGCTTGATACCGTCACCGGCCCGCACTGCCCGCATGCTCGGCGTCGCGACGATCGCCCGATCCTTCACAGCGGCGGTGACCCCCTCCCGCACCGCCGCAAGATCGGCACCGGGCTTCATGGTGATCAGTATCGAGTCGAGTTGGCCTTTACGCCCGGTTATGTTCTGCGCCAGAGCAAGTGGCGCCAGCACGTAATGCCCACCGTTGAGATCGGCAAGCTGCTTGCCGGTGAGCACTTCGGTGACCGTCACCGAGGCGGAGCCCAGCTGGAATGTCTGGCCTTTGGCATAGCCGACCTTGGGTCCAACCTGGACGCCGTTAGGGTTCTCGGACAACGCCTTCACCGGTTTCCGAACGGCGTCTTTCAAGGCACCGCCCAACTCGGCGCTGCTCCCGTCGGCACCGAAGAGCAGAACCGGGCCCGACGCCGCGGACACCGAGGTGCGAATCATCGGCGCTGCGGTCGCCACCCCGCGGACTGCGGCGACGTCGGCGGTGATCGCGTCGGGAAAACCGGCGTCGGTGATTCCCGAAACTTCCAATGCGGCGATGCCCGCGACCCCATCTGCCAGCCGATTCACCGATCCGGTGATCGACCCGAAGATTCCGATGACCGCGACGAGGTACATCGCAGAAACCGCCATCACGACGATGGAAGCTGTCGTGCGCCGACCATGCACGACAAGTTCGCGGAGGCTGAACACGCGCAGCCGGCTCGCTGAGGCGGCGATCGCCGAGCCCGGTCTCATCCCGGGACCGCCACAAGCTCATCGGAACCCACCCGGCCGTCTTGGAGGGTGATGACCCGATCAGTCGTCGCCGCGGCATCGGAGTTGTGGGTCACCATCACCACCAACCGGTTGTCGCCGTCCTCGTGCGCCACCTCGGCTAGCAACGCCAAAATTGAAGTGCCCGTAGCGGAGTCGAGATTGCCAGTTGGCTCGTCGGCGAGAATCAACGAGGGATTCATCATCAACGCCCGGGCCACCGCGACCCGCTGCAGCTGGCCGCCCGACAGTTCCGCCGGTCGGTGCTGGGTCCGGCTGCCGAGCCCGACCCGGTCCAGCAGCCGAACCGCATCCGACCTGACCTTGCCCAGTCGGACGCCGTCCAGCAGTTTCGGGACCGCCACGTTCTCCCAGGCCGACAGCGTCGGCAACAGGTTGAAGAACTGGAAGACGAAGCCGACGCGATGGTGGCGAAACTTCGACCGTTGCTCGTCGCTGAGATGGCCAATCTCGTCGCCGTCGAATGTGATTGACCCGGAATCGGGCGAGTCAAGCGCTCCGAGCAGGTGCAGCAGCGTGCTCTTGCCCGCACCTGACGGACCGACTATCGACACAAACTGCCCGCCCCCGAATTGAAGGCTCACCTCATCGAGCGCGCGCACGTCCTGGCCACCGACCCGGTATTGGCGAATAACGTCGCGCAATTCGATCGTCAGCGAACGATCACGGATACCGAGGGGTGTGCTCATGGTCCTCCCGAAAGAACGCAGCATTCAGTCGGCCGCGACGAATTGGACGCGCCCGCCTGCCACTCCTGTGCGACCTCGTCGCACAGGCACGTGTAGCAACTACAACGAGACCGAGTGCCCATCGGTTCAACGGTTCTGAATAAATAATTTTCGTCGGCGCAAACGAGCTGCACGTGTATAGTAAACCTCTGCATCACCAGCGAAAACTGCCCTTTTGCAACACCTTTGATCGTTCGCTGACGAAGGAGTTCGGTCCGATGTCGCTGCCCGCGCTCGAAGATATCGTCGCCCACACCGGCGGCACCCAGCCGATCGACGGGATAACCCGGATCGAGACCAGTCCGCGGGAGCAGGCCACCCCGCGGATCATGGAGATGATGCACTCGGTGTACCCGCACGACGAAGTGTTCGGTCAGTACTGCACCGTCAACGATTACATCGACTGCCCACCGGACGAGCTGTTTGCCTATATGTCCGACACTCGCTGCCTGGAAGAATGGACCTACAGCCTTCGCGGATTCACCGAGACAGACGAGCCGGGACTATGGCGAGCATATGATCGGTTGGGTTCCGAGACCGAAATATATGTCCGCACGGCAGCCAGCGAGCAAGGCCGCACCGTCGACTACCACTGCGCGTGGGATCAGGGCAAGCACCTGTGGATGATCTACCTGATGCGGGTCATCGATGCACAGAACGTGCTGGACAAGCCGGGTTCGGTGGTGTTGTGGACCAACTGCCACCACCCGTTCTACGACCGCAACCCGTTTCCAGATGCCAGCCCACCCGAACGCCCGGTGTGGGTCGGTGACTTCTGGGACATGTTCGGTCCGGGCCACCTATTGGAGATGAAAAATCTCAAAGCCATCGCAGAATACCGTCATCACAACGGTCTCCCTGTGACGCCGGACTGGATGAGATAAACGGCTGGTCTGCGAAACACATTGCGGTGCAGACTAAAAGGCGTACAAATCTCTAAATAGGCTCCAGCCCAGTGAGATAACGCTGGGCGAGGTCTTGGTAGGCCTTCGGGTTCACCTTCACCCACATCTCCGCACCGGTTCCCGCGATCGGTCCCTTGACGGTCGCCGGTGCTCCGACCACCAACACCTCGGCCGGGATCTTCGTGCCACCGGTCACCAACGCACCCGCCGCGACAAGGCTGCGGGCGCCGATCACCGCGCCGTCGAGGACGGTCGCGTGGTTGGCGATCAGCGCCTCAGCGCCGATGTGAGCGCCGTGAATGATGCACATATGGGCCACGGTCGCCCCGGGACCGATGTCGACGGGGATTCCCGGCGGCGAATGCAGCACCGATCCGTCCTGCACGTTCGCGCCTTCACGCACGATCACGGGCCCGTAGTCGGCGCGCAGCACCGTGTTGAACCACACCGACGCGCCGGCCTCGACCGTCACATCGCCGATCAGAGTGGCGGTAGGGGCGACGAAGGCGGTCGGATCGACCCTCGGTGATCGGCCTTCAAAGGAAAACAGCGGCATCGTTCACATATACCGCAGGCGGGGTAACCGGCAGTGATATCCCAATTGCCTGGTGAGTAACTGTCCCCGTCATTGCGCGATCAGGTGCAAAAACTGTAACGTGTTCTAGTTAGCAGCCCGATAACAGTGGAGGCCTCATGGCTACCGAAACCGCCGAAGTTCGCGAGATCGACGCCGGCACCCTGCCAGACCGCTATGCCCGCGGCTGGCACTGCCTGGGCCCGGTCAAGGACTACCAGGACGGCGAACCCCACGGGATCGAGGCGTTCGGCACCCACCTCGTCGTGTTCGCCGACTCGCACGGCGACGTCCACGTGCTGGACGGTTACTGCCGGCACATGGGCGGCAACCTCGCCCAGGGCACCATCAAGGGCGACGAGGTCGCCTGCCCGTTCCACGATTGGCGCTGGGGCGGCGACGGCAAGTGCAAGCTGGTGCCCTACGCCAAGCGCACTCCCCGGCTGGCCCGAACCCGGTCGTGGACGACGGACGTGCGCAGCGGTCTGCTGTTCGTCTGGCACGACCACGAAGGCAACCCGCCTCAGCCCGAGGTCCAGATCCCGGAGATCCCCGAATTCGCCAGCGGCGACTGGACCGACTGGCGCTGGAACTCGATCCTGATCGAGGGCTCCAACTGCCGGGACATCATCGACAACGTCACCGACATGGCGCACTTCTTCTACATCCACTTCGGTCTGCCGACGTACTTCAAGAACGTCTTCGAGGGCCACATCGCCTCGCAGTACCTGCACAATGTCGGTCGCCCCGACGTCAATGATCTCGGCACCTCCTACGGCGAGGCGCACCTGGATTCGGAGGCGTCCTACTTCGGCCCGTCGTTCATGATCAACTGGCTGCATAACAAGTACGGCGACTACAAGGCCGAGTCGATCCTGATCAACTGCCACTACCCGGTAACGCAGAACTCGTTCGTGCTGAAGTGGGGCGTCATCGTCGAAAAGCCAAAGGGCATGGACGAAAAGATGACCGAACAAGCTCGCCAAGGTCTTCACCGAAGGCGTCAGCAAGGGCTTCCTGCAGGACGTCGAGATCTGGAAGCACAAGACCCGCATCGACAACCCGTTGCTGGTCGAGGAAGACGGCGCCGTCTACCAGATGCGTCGTTGGTACCAACAGTTCTACGTCGACGCCGCCGATGTCACGCCGGACATGACGGATCGCTTCGAGATCGAGGTGGACACCACCATCGCCAACGAGAAGTGGCACGTCGAGGTCGACGAGAACCTGCAGAAGCAGGCCGAAGAAGAGAAGACCGAGCAGCCCGCGACATGAATCCGCACGACCAGCCACCCGACGTCGATCGGTTAGCTCGGTCGATGCTGATGCTGCACGGCGATCACGAAGGCCACGACGAGCCGGCCCCGGCCGGCAACGGCAGAAGTGGCGGATCGTGGTCCAAGGCGCCGAATTTCGCTGACGACCCTGATCGCGCTGCCGCGGTGCAAGCGGCCACTGCGGCCGACAAGACCCGCTACCTGACGTCCGGCCTGCAACCGGTGGACTGCCGGTTCTGCCACGCCACGGTCAACGTCAAACGCATGGGCCCCGGACACACTGCGGTGCAATGGAATAACGATGCATCGCAGCGTTGCGCCTACTTCGCCGAGGTGCGCGCAAACGGCGAACCCAGCGCGCGGATGCGGGCCTGCCCGAAGCTCGCCGACAGCATCGAGCACGCGGTCGCCGAGGGATGCCTCGAGGCGGTATCCACCGCTACTCCGCCCGGCGACGGCTAGCGCCGGGCAACTCGATCACAGCCCGGCGAAGCGCTCCTTGACTCCGTCGGCGGTCAACCCGTAGTCGTCCAGCGAATACTTGTGCTTGGGAGCCCTTTCGCCACTTTGGCTTTCGGCGTGGCTGTCTTCCATGGCCTGGCGGGCCTCGTCGGTGAACGGAATGTCGAATTTGCGGTAGATGTCGGCCACCGTGCCGATCGGGTCCGCGATCAATTCCCGGTAGTCGACGTCGTAGAACTGGGCCGGGTTGTGTTTGGCGCGCGCGGTGTTGAACTGTTCCAGACCGCGCGACCAGGTTTCCATTGCGTCAGAACCGATTTGCTCGCCGGAAAACTTCGTCGACCAGCCATCCGCGGTGTGTTGGGCCAGCGAGCACATCGACGCCATGATCGTTTCGACCGGCCGATGCGTCTGAATGACCAAGGCGTCGGGGTAGGTCTCCATCAATGCGTCGAGCGCGAACAGGTGGCTCGGGTTTTTCAGCACCCAACGCTTGTCGGCATCGTTCAGCCCGATCAGCTGAAGGTTCTTGCGGTGACGCTGATAGGCCGGCGTCCAGTCCTGCTGCGACAACCACTTTGAGTAACTGGGCAGATGCGCCAGCGTCTCGTAGGACACCGAATGCATCGACTGGCGCAGTAGTTGCCAGCATTCCTCGAGCTCGTAGGCGGCCATGAAGTGCAGACCGGTGTAGCCCGGATTGTCCTGGTGGTGCTGGTTGAACTGGTCGTCGAGTTGGCGATACAGCGGATGCGATTCCCAGGTGTCGCGCGGCGGGCGCGGCTGCGGGAACTCCGCCAGCCACATGTGCAGACCCTGGTGCGCCGGGTCCGCGCCGAGCAACCGATGCAGCGCCGTGGTCCCGGTGCGCACCAGCCCGGTGACGAAGATGGGACGCTTGACCTCGACGTCGACATGCTGCGGATACTGCTTCCAGGCTGACTCCGACAACAACCTGGCCACCAGCGCGCCGCGGAGGAAGAAGCGATTCATCTTGCTGCCCAACACCGTCAGGCCGGCTTCCTGCCGGTACGAGTCCAGCAGCACGCCGAGTGCTTCGCGGTAGTTGTCGTTGTCGACGCCGAAGTCGTCGAGCCCGGTCAGCTTGGTGGCCGAGGCGTGCAACTCATCGACCGTCGCGATGTCGGTGCGTTCCATTAGTTGTGGTACTCACCGCAGTTGACGTCGAGGGTCTGTCCGCTGATGCCGCTGGAGAAGTCGCTGGCCATGAACATGATCGCCGAGGCCACCTCGTCCTCGGTGGGCAAGCGCTTGAGGTCGGAGTTCGCCGCGGTGGCCTGGTAGATCTGGTCGGCGGTGGTGCCGTATTTACCGGCCTGGTGCTCGAAGTAGGCCTGCAATGTCTCACCCCAGATATAGCCGGGCGCAACGGAGTTGACCCGGATGCCCTTCTCGCCGAGCTCGGTGGCCAACGACTGCGACATGGAAAGTAGTGCGGATTTGGCCATCTTGTAGGCGCCGTACTTCGCCTGCGAGTGCCGCAGCACCATGGAGTTGACGTTGACGATCGATCCGCCCGCCTCCTCCAGCGCCGGCGTGAAGGCCTGGATGAGACGCAACGCGCCCAGCGCGCTGAGCTCGATGGCGTCGCGGATGTGCTGGAAGCTGGTGCCGGCCAACGGTTTCATGGATGGCACCCGGAAGGCGTTGTTGATCAGCACGTCCACCTTGCCGAAGTTCGAGTGGTGGATTCGACGAGCGCCGCCACGTCGTCGTCCTCGGTGATGTCCGCGCGCACCGCGAGCGCCTTGTGCCCGGCGTCGCCGAGTTGCTTGGCGAGATCCTCCAGCCGTTCGACCGTGCGCGCCGCGAGCACCAGTTCGGCACCGGCTTTCGCGCATCGGTGCGCCAATGTGGTGCCGAGCCCGGGGCCGACGCCGCTGATCACGATTACTCTTTTTCAAGCATTCCGGTCATGACTACCCCAGCATCCTGGCTGCAATTTGCTGTTGACGCAACGCGATTCGTGTACGCCAGTCTTCTTCAGAAATCTTATTGTGCTCGTAGTGGGGCAAGACACCCGGCAGCTTGTCGATGGTGACGAGCTCGACGGTGGGGCCGTCGGCATCGGTGAGCTGACGCGAAACCCGTTGCCAGCGGAACTGCAGGAAGCCGCGCCGATGGCCGAGTGTCTCGACCCAGTTGGTGACACCGGGGTTCTGGTCGGCGACGACGATTCGGACCATGCCGTCCGGATCCGCTTGCGCCTGAGTGTTGTTCAGCGACGTCTGGTGATTGATGTAGTCCAGCGAGATGTACCACAGGCTGCCCAGCTGGAAGCCGAGGTAAGGCGCGTCGGTCACCGGCAGAGTGATGACGAGAGCCTCGTCGGGCCGAAGCTCGAAATGCCCGACCGAGGAGTACTGCGTCGCCAGTCCGCCGGGCGTCAGACGCGGCGCGACCATGGTGTTGACCGGGATGTCCAGATAGAACCACTGCGGGAACTGCAGCCAGGTCTTGATCCGGTTGACCAATTGCTT
The DNA here is from genome assembly GCA_963749375.1 of uncultured Actinomycetota bacterium. GTDB lineage: Bacteria > Actinomycetota > Actinomycetes > Mycobacteriales > Mycobacteriaceae > Mycobacterium. The sequence goes on along the minus strand of CAVVNB010000026.1, from coordinate 297,925 downwards.
TCCGGCTGCGCTGTAACGTTTTTCGATCGTTGCGCGGCTCAGTGGCGGCGGCGCGGTGCCGACGGTATCGGATCGCGAGATGGTAAAGGTGCCCCGCCGTGCCGCCCAGTCGCCGTAGACCTCGCGGATCACCAGCTGGCCGGGGCTGGTGGGCCGCACCTGCCATTGGAAGCTGCCGTCCGAAGCGATCTCGAGCTCGCGGTCGTCGAACGCGGCCTGGCTGGCGGGCACGTTGTCGTCGGTGTACTCGCCGCCGAGCAGCTGAAAGCTCACGTCGGTGGTGGTGCCGCGGACACCGTTGACCACGTAGTCATGGTCAGGCTGGACTCGGCAGCCGAAGTACATGGTGTCCGGATTGTCCAGGCCCATCTTGCTGTACGGCCCCGTGCCGGAGAGCAACACCGGGTGGTCGCGGTCGTAATCGAACACCATGTGCGTGCACGCAGCCACACAACCGGCGAGGTATTGCAGCCCCTCGAGCAGGTCGGCTTCGGTCTCGATGTGTGGTGCGGCGGCGACTAATTTCTCGGACTCGGCGATGGCAGCGACAAGTGGCTCGGAGAAGAGGGGATCGGGCACGCCTCGACGCTAGAACGTGTTCTAGTTTTCGTCAACAAGCGAACATCGCGCGTTGTGGCCGGCGGCCTTCAGCGACGACGCAGACTCACTGATCCGTGCACTCCTGCGACAGGTCGATCAGATGCTGTCGCACATCGGGATGGCGGTTCAGGTAGCCGATGACGTCGGGACCGCCGCCCTCGGCCTGAGACTGAGATGAAAGGTGGGCCTTCACGTCGGGATGGCGACTCAGGTACGAGTCGATGGATTGGCCCACGGTCTGACTGCAAGCGGCGTTCGCCACCGGCAGCGCAATGATCGTCGCGGCCGATGCCGCGAACAATGCTCCGGCCACTCGCCCGGCCCACGTCACTGTCGTACTCATGCGGTGAAGCTACTCGCGGCCGCTATGCGCAGCCTGTGCATTTGCTCAGACTATTGCGAAGCCGCAGCGCCGTTTTCCTGTTCGCGCTTGATCTCCAGCGCGATGTCGATGAGCTGGTCTTCCTGACCACCGATCAGCTTGCGCTGCCCGGCCCGGTGCAGCAGTTGGTGAGCCGGAACGCCGTAGCGCTCGGACTGGCGGACGGCGTGCTTGAGGAAGCTGGAGTAGACCCCGGAGTAGCCCATGATCAGCGCATTGCGGTCGAGCATGCATTCGGCCGGCATCGCCGGTGCGACGACCTCTTCGGCGGCGTCGGCGATGTCGAAGAAGTCGATGCCGGTCTTGACGCCGATCTTGTCGAACACCCCGATCAGCGCCTCGACGGGTGCGTTGCCCGCGCCCGCGCCGAACCGGCGGCAGGAGCCGTCGATCTGCTTGGCACCGGCCCGAACCGCCTCCACCGAGTTGGCCACGCCCAGACCGAGATTCTCGTGACCGTGGAAACCGACCTGGGCGTCGTCGCCGAGTTCGGCGACCAGCGCCGCCACCCGGTCCGCGACGCGCGTCGAGTACCAGCGCTCCGGCAGAGTCGACGACGTAGACGCACTGGCAGCCGGCGTCGGCCATGATGCGGGCCTGCGCGGCCAGCTTCTCCGGCGGGATGGTGTGCGACATCATCAGGAAGCCAACGGTTTCCAGGCCCAGTTCGCGAGCCAGCCCGAAGTGCTGGATCGAGACGTCGGCCTCGGTGCAGTGGGTGGCGATCCGGCAGATCGAGCCGCCGTTATTCTGCGCCTCTTTGATGTCTTCTTTGGTGCCGACGCCGGGCAGCATCAGGAAGGCGATCTTGGCTTCCTTGGCAGTCTCGGCGGCGAGCTTGATCAATTCCTGCTCGGGCGTCTTGGAGAACCCGTAGTTGAAACTCGATCCGCCCAGTCCGTCGCCGTGGGTCACCTCGATCACCGGCACTCCGGCGTTGTCCAGTGCGGCCACGATCGCGCCGACCTCGTCCTTGGTGAACTGGTGCCGTTTGTGGTGCGAGCCGTCGCGCAGGGACGTGTCCGTCATCCGGACGTCCCAGATCGGGTTGAAGAAGATGTCTTGAGTACTCATGCCTGTGCTCCCTGGGCTGTCGCCGCCAGCGATTCCTTGGCGATCTCCTCGCCCACCTTGGTGGCCGCGGCGGTCATGATGTCGAGGTTGCCCGCATACGGCGGCAAGTAATCGCCGGCGCCTTCGACTTCGACGAATGTGGTGACCAGTGCCTGACCGCCGGAGTGCACCGACGGGTCGTCGAACTGCGGATCGTTGAGCAACCGATAGCCCGGCACGTAGGTCTGCACTTCGGCGACGACGTCGCGAATCGACTGGGCGATCGCGTCGCGGTCGGCATCCTCGGGGATGGCGCAGAAGATGGTGTCGCGCATGATCATTGGTGGGTCGGCGGGGTTCAGGATGATGATCGCCTTGCCGCGCTTGGCGCCACCGATGGTCTGGACGCCCCTGCTGGTGGTCTTGGTGAACTCGTCGATGTTGGCCCGGGTGCCCGGTCCGGCCGAGCTCGACGACACCGACGCGACGATCTCGGCGTAGGGCACCTCGACGACGCGACTCACGGCGTACACGATCGGGATGGTGGCCTGGCCACCGCAGGTGATCATGTTGACGTTGGGTGCGTTCAGGTGCTCGCGCAGATTGGCCGGCGGGATCACCGCAGGGCCGACGGCGGCGGGCGTCAGGTCGATCGCCCGGATTCCGGCGGCCTCGTATTTCGGAGCCGCGTCACGGTGCACGTAGGCGCTGGTCGCCTCGAAGACCAGGTCGGGTTTCTCGGACTGCGCCAGCAGCCAGTCGACGCCCTCGTGGGTGGTCTCGAGACCGAGCTTGCGAGCGCGGGCCAGGCCCTCGCTCTCCGGGTCGATGCCCAACCATCCATCGCGGTTCCAGCCACTCCGAGCGGAGCAGTTTGTAGAGCAGATCGGTGCTGATGTTGCCCGATCCGACGATGGCCACACTCATCTTCGACGGCATGGATGCTCCTTTCTTCGCGACCCGCTGTGCCCGGCTTCGCCGCGCTTGCGATCGCTCCTTACTCGAAAGACAATCGGACGGACCCGAGTCCGGCGAAATCGGCGACGAAATTGCTGCCGGGAGGCGCGTCGATAGCTCGGGTGCACGAGCCCGGCAGCACGATGTCCCCGGCCCGCAGGCGCACCCCGAAGCTTTCCACTTTGCGGGCCAGCCACGCCACTGCGGTCACCGGATTTCCCAGCACCGCGTCGCTGCGGCCCTCGGCCACCACCTCGCCGTTGTTGGTCAACACCGCGTCGATCGCCTTGATGTCGATGTCCGCCGGCGCGACCCGCTCCGCGCCCAGGACGAAACCCGCGGACGACGCGTTGTCGGCGATGGTGTCGCACAGCGCGATCTTCCAGTCGGTGATCCTGGTGTCGATCAGTTCGATCGACGGAACGAACGCTTCGGTCGCGGCCAGGACGTCGTCCTCGGTGCAGTGCGCGCCGGGCAGGTCGTGGGCCAGGATGAAACCGACCTCGACTTCCACCCGCGGGTAGAGGTACTTGTCGGACTTGACCGGGACATCCTCGAAGACCTGCATCTCGTCGAGTAGATGTCCGTAGTCGGGCTCGTCGACACCCATCATCTGCTGCATCGCCAGCGACGACAGGCCGACCTTGTGGCCCACCACCCGGGCGCCCTCGGCGACCCGCTGGCGGATGTTGATCAGCTGAATTTCGTAGGCGTCGACGACGTCGATCGCGGAGTGCGCGGACGTCAGCGGCGTGATCGGCTGACGGCTCCGTTCGGCCTGTGCGAGGTCGGCGGCCAGCGCAACACGGGTGGCTGACGGAAGCATTTAGCCGAAGTCCCCTCGTTCGATTGACCGGGGCGGTAGCGCCCGGCCCCGGCAATTCTATAACGTGTTCTACATGACGGATCAGGAGTTCGACGTCGTCGTGGTCGGAAGCGGCGGCGCCGGCATGGTTGCTGCCCTCGCGGCCGCCCACCGGGGTCTCAGCACTATAATCGTAGAGAAGGCCGCCCACTTCGGTGGCTCCACCGCCCGCTCCGGCGGCGGGGTGTGGATTCCCAACAACGAGGTCCTCAAGCGCGACGGGGTCAAGGACACGGCCGACGCGGCCCGCACGTATCTGCACGGGATCATCGGTGACGTGGTCGAGGCGCAGCGCATCGACACCTATCTCGAGCGCGGCCCCGAGATGCTGTCGTTCGTGTTGGAGAACTCGCCGTTGAAGATGTGCTGGGTGCCGCAGTACGCCGACTACTACCCGGAGGCTCCGGGTGGTCGGGCCGGCGGTCGTTCGATCGAGCCGAAGCCGTTCAACGCCAAGAAGCTCGGGCCCGATCTGGCCGGCCTGGAGCCGCCTTACGGCAAGGTCCCGCTCAATGTCGTTGTGATGCAACAGGACTACGTGCGACTGAACCAGCTCAAGCGGCATCCGCGCGGCGTGCTGCGCAGCCTCAAGGTCGGCGCGCGCACCGTCTGGGCGAAGGCCACCGGGCAGAACCTGGTCGGCATGGGCCGCGCACTGATCGCGCCGCTGCGGGTTGGGCTTCGCAAGGCCGGCGTGCCGGTTCAGCTCAACACCGCGCTCACCGACCTCTACGTCGAGGACGGCGTGGTCCGCGGCATCTACGTGCGCGAGACCGGGCAGTCGGAAGCCGCCGAGCCGCAATTGATCCGGGCCCGCAAGGCGGTCATCCTCGGCAGCGGCGGGTTCGAGCACAACGAGCAGATGCGGGTCAAGTACCAGCGCGCGCCGATCACCACCGAGTGGACAGTCGGCGCGAAGGCCAACACCGGTGACGGCATCGTGGCCGCCGAAAAGCTCGGTGCGGCACTGGAAATCATGGAAGACGCCTGGTGGGGACCGACCGTTCCGCTGGTTGGCGCGCCGTGGTTCGCGTTGTCGGAGCGCAACTCACCCGGCTCGATCATCGTCAACATGTCCGGCGAGCGATTCATGAACGAGTCCATGCCGTATGTCGAGGCGTGCCACCACATGTACGGCGGCGAGTACGGCCAGGGCGCCGGTCCGGGCGAGAACATCCCGGCGTGGCTGGTGTTCGACCAGCAATACCGCGACCGCTACATCTTCGCGGGATTGCAGCCAGGACAACGTATTCCGCGCAAGTGGATGGAGTCCGGTGTGATCGTTCAGGCGGACACCTTGGAAGAGCTGGCCGGCAAGGCCGGCCTGCCGGTCGACGCGTTCGCTGCGACAGTGGAGCGATTCAACGGCTTCGCCCGCTCCGGCGTCGATGCCGACTACCACCGCGGCGAGAGCGCATACGACAGGTACTACGGCGACCCGACCAACAAGCCGAACCCGAACCTCGGCGAGATCAGCCATCCGCCGTACTACGCCGCCAAGATGGTGCCGGGCGATCTGGGCACCAAGGGCGGAATCCGCACCGACGTGCACGGCCGCGCCCTGCGCGACGACGGCAGCATCATCGAGGGCCTCTACGCGGCAGGCAATGTCAGCGCCCCGGTGATGGGTCACACCTATCCGGGACCGGGCGGGACCATCGGCCCCGCCATGACGTTCGGCTACCTGGCCGCCCTGCACATCGCGGGAGAGAACTGACATGCCGATCGATCCCGACGTCGCGCTGGCCGCTGAGCTCGAGCCGATCGAATTCGCTTGGAGCAGTAGCGATATCCAGCTCTATCACCTCGGGCTCGGCGCGGGCGCCGACCCGATGGATGCACGTGAGCTGCGCTACCTGGTCGACGACACCCCGCAGGTGTTGCCGACGTTCGGCAATGTCGCTGCCAGCTTCCACATGACCAAGCCGCCGACCGTTCAGTTCCCCGGCATCGACATCGAGCTGAGCAAGGTGCTGCACGCCAGCGAGCAGGTCACCGCGCCGGCGCCGCTGCCGCCGTCCGGTTCGGGCAAGGCAGTCACCCGGTTCACCGACATCTGGGACAAGGGCAAGGCCGCGGTGATCTGGTCGGAGACCGAGGTGACCGCGCCGGACGGCACGCTGCTGTGGACGCAACGCCGGTCGATCTTCGCCCGCGGCGAAGGCGGCTTCGGCGGTGAGCGCGGGCCGTCGACGTCGGCGGCGGCACCCGAGCGGTCGCCGGATATCGAGCTCGACATCCCGATCCTGCCGCAGCAGGCGCTGCTCTACCGGCTGTGCGGCGACCGCAACCCGCTGCACTCCGATCCCGAATTCGCTGCTGCCGCAGGCTTTCCGCGGCCCATCCTGCACGGCCTGTGCACCTACGGCATGACCTGCAAGGCGCTGGTGGACGCGCTGCTCGACGGCGACGCCGCCGCCGTCGGCTCCTACGGCGCCCGGTTCGCCGGCGTGGCCTTCCCGGCGAGACGCTGAAGGCCGCGGTCTGGAAAGAAGACGGACGCCTGCTGGCCACCGTCACCGCGCCCTCGCGTGAGGACGCGGTCGTGCTCTCCGGCGTGGAGCTCACCCCGGCCTAAGCTTGTGTGCGGCGTTCCCGCCGAACGCCCGCCGAGCGTGAGACTCGCTTCCGTCGGCGCTCGAGCTGTGAAGTCGCTACGCTCGGGCCAGCGCCGCGCGGACGACGCGTCGAACGATGTCGGCGGGCCGATCTCCTGCTAGGACACGGATGACGATCCAGCCACGTCGCTCGAACTATCTCCAATCGCCGAACGTCCCAGGTGTACTGCGACGATCGCTGCGGTGCTGGTCGCCGTCGTACTCGACGGCGACTTTGACGTCCTCCCAGCCCATGTCGAGATAGGCGATCGGTTTGCCGAACTCGTCGCGGACGGGAATCTGCGTCTGCGGTCGCGGTAAGCCCGCCTGAATCAACACCACCCGCAGCCAAGACTCCTTCGGGGACTGTGCGCCGGCGTCGAACAAAGTTCGATCGCGACGACGTGCGCGTGCGATACCTCGACGTCCCGGATACCTGCGAGCCAAGCAGCTCGACGTCGGCCGCTTTGACTTCCGTCGCGCGTGCCAGTGCGTCGATCGCCGCCACCGCGCTGGTCAATCGGGTACCAGCAGCCGAGGTCAAGCGCCGTCCTGTGTCGGCGTAGTCACCGGGACCCCGTCGATGACGGTCGATCTCGTCACGTTCGAGGCGGTCCCCATGCGTCTGCAGATCCCGGCAGCGCGTTGCCGATTGTCGTGGATCAATTCCACCGGTCTGTCGTGTCGTCGACCCATTTGCTTCCGTGCAGCGCGGCCGCGGACACTCCGGCAACGACTCCTCGCCGGCCTCGTCCAGAGCCATCCGGCTTTCGCGCGCACCGCGGCGGTCACCTCGCACGTCCCGATTCGACGTACACATCACGAAATAGCCTGGTGTAGCCGGTGCACAACTGACTTTTGGTCAGCGTCCCGGCAGCGATGGCCTTGCTACCGACGAATGGCTCCGCCATGGCCGCAGCGTGTCACCGACACGTCGAACGTCACTTCAGTCGTCCCATCGTGAAGCCATCTTCACGCTCGAAACCGAACGTGAGGACAACTTCACGTTCGCGCGGGAAGCTAGCCCAGGATCAAGCCGGAAGTCGGCACGCCGGTGCCCGCGGTGACGAGCACGTGCTCGACGTCGGGCACCGGGTTGACCGAGGTCCCGCGCAGCTGGCGCACGCCCTCGGCGATGCCGTTCATGCCGTGGATGTAAGCCTCGCCGAGCTGGCCGCCGTGGGTGTTGATCGGCAGCCGGCCGCCGATCTCGATGGCGCCGTCGGCGATGAAGTCCTTGGCCTCACCCCAGCCGCAGAACCCCAACTCCTCCAACTGAATCAGCGTGAACGGCGTGAAGTGGTCGTAGAGGATCGCGGTCTGGATGTCGGTCGGCTTCAGCCCGGACTGCGCCCACAGCTGCTTGCCGACCAGACCCATCTCGGGCAGACCGTCGAGCTCGGGCCGGTAATAGCTCACCATCGAGTACTGGTCCGGGCTCGAGCCCTGCGCCGCCGCCTCGATGACGGCGGGCCGGTTCTTCAGATCCTTGGCCCGTTCGGCCGAGACGATGACGAGCGCGACGCGCGCCGTCGGTCTCCTGGCAGCAGTCCAGCAGCCGCAGCGGCTCGGCGATCCACCGCGAATTCTGGTGCTCCTCGATGGTGATCGGCTTCTCGTAGAAGTACGCCTTCGGGTTGTTGGCGGCGTGCTTGCGGTCGGCCACCGAGATCGCGCCGAAGTCCCTGCTGGTCGCCCCCGACAGGTGCATGTAGCGCTTGGCGATCATCGCGACCTGCGCGGCCGGGGTCGACAGCCCGTGCGGGTACGAGAACGAGTTGTCCACGCCCGTCGAGTCGGCGTTCTCCACCAGCCGCATCTGCACCTGGCCGAACCGCTGACCCGAGCGTTCGTTGAAAGCGCGGTATGCCACAACGCAATCCGCGACGCCGGTGGCGACCGCGATGGCCGCCTGCTGGACGGTCGCGCAGGCCGCGCCGCCGCCGTGGTGGATCTTGGAGAAGAACTTCAGGTCGCCGATGCCGGTGGCCCGCGCGACGGCGACCTCGGTGTTGGAGTCCATCGTGAACGTGACCATGCCGTCGACGTCGGCCGGCGTCAGACCCGCGTCGTCGAGCGCGTCGAGCACCGCCTCGGCGGCCAGCCGCAGCTCGCTGCGGCCGGAGTTCTTCGAGAAGTCGGTGGCGCCGATGCCGACGATCGCGGCCTTGCCGATAGTTCGCCGGGCATCAGGCACCCCCGATAGTCAACGTCGCGTTCGCGATGACGTGATCGCCAAGGCTGTTGCTGCCAACGATTTTCAGCGTGATCAACCCGTCGTCGACCGCGGTCACCTCACCGCTGAACGTCACGGTGTCGTAGGCGTACCACGGCACGCCGAGGCGCAGCCCGATCGACTTGATGACCGCCGTTCGGGCCGGCCCAGTCGGTGATGTAGCGCTGCACCAGACCGGTGTCGGTGAGGATGTTGACGAAGATGTCCTTGGATCCCTTGGCCTGCGCCTTGTCCCGGTCGTGGTGCACGTCCTGGTAGTCGCGGGTGGCGATCGCGGTCGACACGATGAACGTCGGGTCGCCGTAGAGGGCCAGCTCGGGCAGCTTGGTGCCGACCTCGACCGTTGGGGCGCTCACGCTGCCGGCTCCCACGCGTAGTAGGTCCAGGCCGGACCGACGTCGTTGGCGGGGAAGTCGATATACGTTGCGCGCACGGGCATTCCGATCTCCACGGCGGCGGGGTCGACGTTGCGCAGCTCGCCGAGCATCCGCACCCCCTCTTCGAGTTCGACGAGCGCGATGACGAACGGCAGGGTGCGGCCGGGCACCTTCGGCGCGTGGTGCACGACGAAGCTGAACACCGTGCCCTTGCCGGAGGCGACGACGTAGTCGGTCGGCTGTTCCTTGTCCTGCCAGAGCGCCGGCACCGGCGGATGCTGCAGACTGCCGTCAGCGCGCTTCTGGATGCGCAGTTCGTGTGCGTTGACGCCGTCCCAGAAGAACTTGGTGTCCTTCGATTACGCCGGCCGCATCATGGAGTCGGCGTCCAGGTCGTCGGGCACCGAAGACTTCAGCGGCGCCCCTCGGCGGGCTTGAATTTCATGATGCGCCACATCATTTCGGCGACGTCCTCGTCGCCGACCTGCCAGGTGATGTTCTGGTTGATGAAGAACCCCTCGCCGAGCCCGGTCCGCTTGGGCCCGACCACGTCGGTCATCTCCGAGCGACGCTGACTTCCTCACCGGGCCGCAGGTACCGGTGATAGGTCTGCTCGCAGTTGGTCGCGACGACGCCGATATAGCCTGCGTCGTCGAACAATTCATGATCTTGCCCAGCGGATCGTCGTCGGGCGCTCCCCGCCCAGGCCCATCATCGTCCACACCTGGATCATCGCCGGCGGCGCGACGATGCCCGGGTGCCCGGCGGCCCGGGCCGCGGCCTCGTCGAGGTAGATCGGGTTCTTGTCGCCGATGGCGTCGATCCAGTTGTTGACCATCGGCTGGTTCACCGGGTCGCGACCCTTGCGCGGCCTGGGGCCGCCGGCCGCTTTGATCTTCTCGAGCGCGTCGTGGATGTCCGTCATCGGGGCACCCTCGGCACCTTCAGGCCGGACGCCGCGATCATCTCGCGCATCACCTCGTTCACGCCGCCGCCGAACGTGATGACCAGATTGCGCTTGGTCTGGCTGTCCAGCCATTCCAGCAGCTCGGCGGTCTCCGGCTCAGCGGGGTTGCCGTACTTGCCGACGATCTCCTCGGCCAGCCGGCCGATGTACTGAATGCGTTCGGTACCAAAGACTTTGGTCGCCGCGGCGTCGGCGACGTTGATGTCTTCGCCGGCGGCGGCCACCTGCCAGTTGAGCAGCTCGTTGATCCGCCACATCGCGTAGATCTCACCGAGCGCGCGCTTGACGTCGTCGTGGTCGATCGGGGTGACGCCGTCGCCGCCCGGCTTGGACGCCCAGTCGTGCAGCCGGTCGTAGATGCCCGCGACGCGGCCGGCCGGCCCGAGCATCACCCGCTCGTTGTTGAGCTGGGTGGTGATCAGCCGCCAGCCGCCGTTCTCCTCGCCGACCAGCATGTCGGCGGGCACCCGGACGTCGTTGTAGTAGGTGGCGTTGGTGTGGTGCGCGCCGTCGGACAGGATGATCGGCGTCCACGAGTAGCCGGGATCCTTGGTGTCGACGATCAGGATCGAAATGCCCTTGTGCTTCACGGCTTCCGGGTCGGTGCGGCAGGCCAGCCAGATGTAGTCGGCGTCGTGCGCCGCCGGTGGTGAAGATCTTCTGGCCGTTGACGATGTACTCGTCACCATGGCGGACCGCGGTGGTGCGCAACGACGCCAGGTCGGTGCCCGCCTCGGGCTCGGTGTAGCCGATCGCGAAGTGCACCTCGCCGGCGAGGATCGCCGGCAGGAACTTCTTCTTCTGCACCTCGCTGCCGTACTGCTGCAGCGTCGGGCCGACGGTCTGCAGCGTGACCGCGGGCAGCGGCACGTCGGCGCGGTGCGCCTCGTTGACGAAGATCGACTGCTCGATCGGGCCGAAGCCGAGGCCGCCGAACTCCTTTGGCCAGCCGACGCCGAGCTTGCCGTCCGGGCCCATCCGCTTGATGACCGCGCGGTAGGCCTCGTTGTGCCGGTCGGTCTCCATCGCCTTCATCTCTTCGGGCGAGATGAGGTTCGAGAAGTACTGCCGCAGTTCGGCTTGCAGCTGACGCTGCTCCGGAGTCAGTTCGATGAACATTGCGCTCCCACCAGGTCGAGACGATGAGACGGCCCGCCCAGCAGCCGGGTCAGGTCCTTGATCGTGGAGTAGTACCGGTCCATCGGGTAGGTGATGTCCATCCCCATGCCGCCGTGCAGGTGGTGGCAGATCTGCATCACCGGCGGCGCCTGCGACGTCATCCAGTAGCCGAGCACGTCGAGATCGTCGGCGGCGTCGCGGCCTTCGGACAGCCGCCAGATCACCGACGTCGACGCCAAATCGATTGTCCGCGAGGCGATGTAGACCTCGGCGAGCTGCGCGGCGACGGTCTGGAAGGTCGACAGCGGCTTGCCGAACTGCTCGCGGGTGGCCACGTAGTCGGCGGTCAGCCGCAGTGCGCCGGCCACCAGGCCGGCGGCGAACGCGCCGATCGCCGCCAGCACCAGCTGATTCACCCGCTGCGCCGTAGCCCCGACCAGCACGTCGTCCTCGCCGACCGCCACGTCGGCGAACGTCACCACGTACTCGTCGGAGTGGTTGGACGTCGGCGTCTTCGTCAGCTTCACGCCGTCGGCCTTGGGCGACACCACCACGACCGCGCTGTCGGTGGTGACCAGCATCCACTCCGCGTGTTCGGCATACGCAACACCGACCTTGGTTCCCGACAACCGGCCCTGCACGAAGGTCGTCGCCGGCCGGTCCGGCAGCGCGTTGCCGGGCTCGTTGAGCGCGGCGGTGATCACCGAACCCTTGGCCACGCCGGCGAGGAAGCGGTCCTGCTGCTCGTCGGAAGCCAAGTCCAGCAACGGGATCACACCCAGTCCGAGGGTGGCAAGCGCCGGGCTGATCAGGCCGTGCCGGCCGATCTCGGTCAGCGCCGTGGCGACCTCCGGCAGGCCGACGCCGTCACCGCCTGCACGTTCGGGCACCGGCAGCGCCGTCACGCCGCCGCCGACGAGGGCGTCCCACCTGTTGTCCCGGTCGAGCACCGACGTCACCACATCGGCGACAGCCTGCTGCTCCGGGTCCGGTGTGAAATCCATCAGTTGGTGACCGCGCTCTTGCCGGTGTAGTCGACCTGCCAGTGCTTGATGCCGTTGAGCCAACCCGAACGAAGCCGTTCGGGCTCGCCGACCGGCTTGAGGTCCGGCATGTGGTCGGCGACGGCGTTGAAGATCAGGTTGATCGTCATCCGGGCCAGGTTCGCGCCGATGCAGTAGTGCGCGCCGGTGCCGCCGAAGCCGACGTGCGGGTTGGGATCGCGCAGGATGTTGAACGAGTGCGGGTCCTCGAAGACCTCTTCGTCGAAGTTGGCCGAGCGGTAGGACATCACCACCCGCTGACCTTCTTGATCTGCACGCCGGCCAACTCGACGTCCTCGTTGGCGGTGCGCTGGAACGCCGACACCGGAGTGGCCCAACGGATGATCTCGTCGGCGGCCGTCGACGGCCGCTCCTTCTTGTAGAGCTCCCACTGATCGGGGTTCTGCGAGAACGCGATCATGCCGTGGGTGATCGAGTTACGGGTGGTCTCGTTGCCCGCCACCGCGAGCATGATGACGAAGAAGCCGAACTCGTCATCGGAGAGCTTCTCGCCGTCGATGTCGGCCTGGATCAGCGTCGTGACGATGTCGTCGGTCGGGTTCTTGTCGCGCTCGTCGGCCATCGCCATCGCGTACATGATCAGTTCCATCGACGACTGCGCGGGATCGACGTCGGCGTACTCGGGGTCGGTGCCACCGGTCATCTCGTTGGACCAGCGGAACAGCTTGTCGCGATCTTCCTGGGGAACACCCAGCAGGCCGGCGATGGCCTGCAACGGCAGCTCGCACGACACCTGCTCGACGAAGTCACCGCTGCCTTCGGCCGCGGCCGACTTGGCGATGTTCTGGGCGCGTTGGGAGAGTTCCTCTTCCAGACGTCCGACGGCCCGCGGCGTGAACCCGCGGGAGATGATCTTGCGCAGCCGGGTGTGGTGCGGAGCGTCCATGTTGAGCATGACGCTGCGCTGCAGTTCGACCTGCTCGCGCTTCATCTCCGGCGGCCAGGTCGGGATGGCGCCGTTCAGCCAGCTGGAGAAGACGTCGCTGCGCTTGGACACCTCCTTGACGTCCGCGTGCTTGGAGACGATCCAATAACCCTTGTCCTCGAACCCGCCCGAACCGCCGGGGATGTCCACCCAGTGGATCGGCTCGGCCGTCCGCAGCTCGGCAAGCTCCGTAACGGGCAGGCCGGCCAGATTGACGTCCGGGTCGAGAAAGTCGAAGTCGGTGGGGATGTTGGGGGGTGCCATATCAATGCGCTCCTCAATTGCAACGTGTTCTAGTGCCAGTAAAACACGCCTCCTGCGCAGATAAAAGGCAGGTCGTCATCCTCGCTTGTCAGAGTAATGAAACGTGTTCTAGCCTGACCTCATGGGTAACCCGGTAATTGTTGAAGCCACCCGCAGCCCCATCGGCAAGCGTGCCGGATGGTTGTCCGGACTGCACGCCACCGAGCTGTTGGGCGCCACTCAGAAGGCGCTCGTGGAGAAAGCCGGTATCGACGCGGGTGACGTCGAGCAGATCGTCGGCGGCTGCGTCACGCAGTACGGCGAGCAGTCCAACAACATCACCCGCGTCGGCTGGCTCGTCGCCGGGCTGCCCGAGCACGTCGGCGCCATGACGGTGGACTGTCAGTGCGGCAGCGGCCAGCAGGCCAACGGCCTCATTGCCGGCCTGATCGCCGCGGGGGCCATCGACGTCGGTATCGCGTGCGGCATCGAGGCGATGAGCCGCGTCGGTCTGGGCGCCAACGCCGGCCCAGACCGCGGCATCCTGCGGCCCGCATCGTGGGACATCGACCTGCCCGACCAGTTCACCGCAGCCGAGCGGATTGCCAAGCGCCGCGGCATCACTCGCGAGGAAATCGACCAGTTCGGTTTCGACTCGCAGCGCAAGGCCAAGCAGGCCTGGGCCGAGGGGCGCTTCGACCGTGAGATCAGCGGCATCGAGGCGCCGGTGCTCGACGAGAACAAGCAACCGACCAGCGATCGGCACGTCGTCACCAAAGACCAGGGTCTGCGCGACACCACGCTGGAGGGCCTGGGCCAGCTCAAGCCGGTTCTCGACGGCGGGATCCACACCGCGGGCACGTCATCGCAGATCTCCGACGGCGCGGCCGCCGTGTTGTGGATGGACGAGGACAAGGCCAAGGCGTTGGGCCTCAAGCCGCGCGCCCGCATCATCAGCCAGGCGCTGGTCGGCGCCGAGCCGTACTACCACCTCGACGGCCCCGTGCAGTCGACGGCGAAGGTGCTGGAGAAGGCCGGGATGAAGATGGGCGACATCGACATCACCGAGATCAACGAGGCCTTCGCCTCGGTGGTGCTGTCGTGGGCGCGGGTACACAACCCCGACATGGACAAGGTCAACGTCAACGGCGGCGCGATCGCGTTGGGTCACCCGGTGGGTAGCACCGGCAGCCGGCTGATCACCACCGCGCTGCACGAACTCGAGCGCACCGACCAGACCACCGCGTTGATCACCATGTGCGCCGGTGGCGCGCTGTCGACCGGCACCATCATCGAGCGCATCTAGACAGTGGTAACGGACCAAGACCGCATTGCGGCGGCGCAGTCCTACATCGACGCGCTGGCCAGCCACCATGGCGACGACGTCCCGTTCGCGTCGGACTGCGTCCGGATCGAGATGGGCATCAAGACCGGGTTCTCCGGAAACCACTTGCGGCGCAGCCTGAATCGCGGGCCGCAATTCCGGATCATCGAAAAGTGCACGCCGCCGAAGTTCGAGGTCGACGGTGACCGGGTGCGGGCTCAGTTCGACGTGATCACCAAACCGTCGCTCGCCGGCCGTCGAGTGTGCACGCACGTCGACGAGACGTTTCTCATCGTGGATGGCACGATCCGCCACATCAACGCCCAGATGCGCCCGTTCATCCAGAAAACCTAGGATCGTCGTCATGGCTGAGAAAGCACGTCCCCGTTACATGAATTCAGCGTTCGCCGACGTCTTCATCAAGTGGATGTCTCGAATCAACACCTTCTTTTATCGCCGCGGCGGCGGCGAAGGCCTGGGAAGCACCTTCCAGAAGATTCCCGTCGCATTGTTGACGACGACGGGTCGCAAAACCGGACAGCCTCGGGTCAGTCCGCTGTACTTCTTGCGCGACGGAGATCGGGTGATTGTCGCCGCGTCGAAGGGCGGCGCCGAGAAGAACCCGATGTGGTACCTGAATCTCAAAGCGGATCCGAAGGTTTCGGTGCAGGTCAAAAAAGAGGTACTCGACTTGACCGCGCGGGACGCCACCGACGACGAGCGCGCCCACTACTGGCCGCAACTGGTGAAGATGTACCCGTCATACGACGACTACCAGTCCTGGACCGACCGGACCATTCCGATCGTCATCTGCGATCCGCGGTGACGTGACGATACAGGCCACCCTCTGATGAAGGTTCTGATCACGGGGGGCACCGGATTCGTGGGTGCATGGACGGCGAAAGCGGTCCAGGATGGTGGACACCAAGTCAGATTTCTCGTGCGAAACCCCGATCGCCTCGACACCAGCGCTGCGCAAATCGGCGTCGACGTAGGCGACCACGTCGTAGGTGACATCGCAGATCCAGACAGCACCGCCGCGGCGCTACTGGGTTGTGACGCCGTCATTCATTGCGCAGCAATGGTTTCCACCGACCCCGCCCGCGCCGAGGAGATGCTGCGCACCAACCTCGAAGGCGCCCGCAACGTGCTCGGAGCGGCCGCCGCCGCGAAGTTGGATCCGATCATTCACGTCTCGAGTTTCTCGGCGCTGTTTCGCCCCGGTCTACCGATGCTGCACGCGGACCTGCCCGTGGTCGGCGGATCCGACGGGTACGGCAAGTCCAAGGCCATCGTCGAGGCGTATGCGCGAGGTCTTCAAGACGCCGGCGCGCCAGTGAACATCAGTTATCCCGGCATGGTGCTGGGACCACCTGCGGGTGATCAGTTCGGTGAGGCCGCCGAGGGCGTCGAGGCGGCGATCAAGATGCGCGGTGTGCCCGGGCGCAGCGCGGCGTGGATCGTCGTGGACGTCCGCGACCTCGCCGCCTTGCACGTCGCACTGTTGCAGCCGGGCCAGGGACCGCGCCGATACATGGCCGGTGGCCGACGCATTACGGTGGATCGCCTCGCATCCCTGCTCGGTGCCGCGGCTCATCGCAACCTGGTGGTTGTTCCGGTCCCCGATGTCGGACTGCGCGCCCTGGGGCGCGTGTTCGACGTCATCGGCGATCATCTGCCGTTTGAGACGCCGATCAACTCCGCGGCGATGCAGTACTACACCCAGATGCCGCCCTCGGATGACACCCCTGCCGAACGCGACCTCGGCATCACGCAACGGGACGCAGCGCAGACGCTCGCCGACACCGTCGACGGGCTGCAGCAGGTTGGCCGCATCTAGGCGCCTGGTGTGACCCGGCTTAGCAAAGCTGTGATTTGCCTTAAATCTCCAGGTCGACTGCGATAGATTGCCCGCGTGGTGAGCAATCGTTTCTTGCATCCCTTCGCCGTCGCGCTGATGTCGGCCGGCCTGCTGTCCATCGGACCGGCGCTGGCCTGGGCCGACGATGAAGACGATCGTGCTGGACCTCGTCCGGCACGGGGAATCGTCCGCCAATCTGGCGGGCATCATCGACACCGCGCCTCCAGGAGCCGACCTCGACTCGACGGGGGTCAGCGAGGCGGGGATCGTCACGCAGTCGATCGAGCACGAGTTCGGGACCGACATTGCCGGCGTCTTCACCTCGCAGGAGGCCCGTACGACGGAGACTGCGGCCCCGTTGCTCGCGCTGCTGGCAGCCAGCGGACACTCGCCGCTGACTGAGACTTTCGCCGCTCTCAACGAAATTCCCGCCGGCTCCTTCGAAGGCGACCCGACGACCAGTCTCGAGGGCATCCTCTATCTGTTGGGCCCGCTCTCCTGGGCGATGGGCGACGTGTTGGTTCCGGACATCGGCGACCCCAGTGTCAACGGGGTCACCTTCGACGACAGTTTCAACCTGGCCGTGCAAAGCATTTACGACGGCACCGCCAGCGCCACCGGGACCGCGAACGACGTCGCGTTCTCCAGCGAAGGGGCGATCGCCGTCTGGACGCTGATGAACGTCAACAACCCCGACTTCTCCGTCCTTTTGCAGGAGGTTGAGCAGAACGGCGGCTTCCTGTCCAACACCGGCCAGGTCGTCATCGACGGCAGCCCCGGCGACTGGACGCTGGTCAGCTACGACGGTGTTGCCGTACCCGCCGATCCTGGTTTGGGGACTGAGCTCTTCGTCGACTTCCGCAACTTGATCGAAGCGCCGCAGTTCGCCGGCTACGACATCTACGAGGCTCTGCTGACCGGAAATTCCGCGACCATCGATGCCGCGCTTCAGACCGGCCTCACCCAAGTCGATACCGCGCTGAGCCAATTCCCGGTCGAGGTGTTCGATCAGATCGTCGCCGCCCTCGGCGGTAGCATGTGATGCACCGCAGCGTTGCTCTCGGATTGCTCTCGGCGGCAATGCTTTCCACCGGCCCCGCAGTCGCCTGGGCCGATGACGGTTCGATCGTGCTGGATTTCGTCCGGCACGGCGAGTCCGGCGACATGACCGCGATCAACACCATGGTGCCCGGCCCCGATCTCACCGCCACCGGGGGGCAGCAGGCGTCTGACCTGGCTCTGGCGTTGAAGCTACAGCGGTATTGACGAGATCTGGGCGTCGACGATGGTCAGATCACAGGAAACCGCGGCGCCGTTGGCCCACGAATTGGGTTTGACGATCGAACCGTTTCAGTCCGGGCTCAACGAGATTGACGCCGGCATCTTCGAAGGCGCGCCGGTCAATGTCGGAGATCTGCCGCTGGGTGGCGCCCTGTATCTCCTCGCGCCGGCATTGTGGACGCTGGGATTGACCTCCGTTCCCGAACTCGGCTCGACCGACGCCAACGGCATCGTGTTCGACGAGCGTGTCAGCGACGCCATCCAGACGATCTACAACGGCAGCACCGCCGGTGACACCGACGCAGTCTTCTCGCACGAAGGCACCATCGCGATCTGGACGCTGATGAACGTCAACAATCCGGACTACGCGCTCGTGCTCAAGGACCTGTTCACCACCGGCGAATTATTGCCCTACACAGGACAAGTCGTGGTCGACGGCTCACCGGGTGACTGGACGTCTGGTCAGCTGGGACGGAACTGCGGTTCCCGCGGACCCCGGGCTGCCGACGGATCTGTTCGTCGACTTCCGCAACCTGATCGAGGCGCCGCAACTCGCCGGCTACGACATCTACGAGGCGCTTGCTCACCGGCAATACGGCGACGATCGACAGCGCGGTTCAGGCCGGCCTGAGCCAGGTCGATACGGCCCTGGCTCAGTTCCCCGTCGCGGTGTTCGACGATATCGTCACGGCCCTGGGCGGTACCGTCTGAGCCAATCTTGTTGATGGCGAATGAATTCCGCATCCACGACACGGCCGTGTCCCGGTACGTAGATGGCGTCGGGCCCGCCAATCGCAAGAAGACGGTCGAGCGTGTCCGGCCACGCCGTCACGTCAGAATCGGCATCGATTGCCGGATCGCCGGATTCCTCGATGAGATCACCGGCGAAGATCACGGTCCGCTCGCCGGTGGCACCCAGCACTGAGACGACGAGATCCGCGCCGGTATGGCCACCCCCCGGCCGTGCGATGGTCACCTCTCGGTTCCCTAGGTCGATGACTGCGTTGTCGACTGCGTGCTGAGGCGCCCGCAGCGACGCGATCGCGTGGTCGATCTCAGCGGCGTCGGCTCCGTAACTCAGTGCATCGTCGCGAAGCTGAGCAATATCGGTTGTGAGGTAGTCCAAAACTTCTGGTGCACAGAATATTTGAGCATCTGCGAATCCCCCGGAGCCCAACACATGATCGAAATGCTTGTGGGTCAATACCACATGCTTCACGCTGCACCCGGCAATCAGGCGCACGTCGTCGTCGATGGCGTGCGCTTCGGTCAGCGTGGTACCGGTGTCGACCAGCAACGCTCCGGTGCTGCCCTGCACCAGACCGACAGTGACGTCGAGAAACGGCAGCCGACAACGATGCACGCTGTCGGTCAAGGATTCCCAGTCGAAATGCACAAGCAGTCAGAGCAGTCCAGGGATCAGGCGCCGTACACCGGAACGGGTGTCCGTGACTTGGCCAGCAGGTCAGCCACCACCGCTCCCAACTCTGCGGGATCCCAGCGGGCGCCCTTGTCGATCTGCGGTCCGTGCGCCCAACCCTCGGCGACGCGGATCTTGCCGCCTTCGACCTCGAAGACCTGGCCGGTGATGTCGCGAGATTCGTTGCTGCCCAACCAGACCACCAGCGGTGAGATGTTCTCCGGCGCCATCGCGTCGAAGGCGTCGTCCTGGGTGGACATCATGTCGGCGAACACCGTCTCGGTCATCCGGGTGCGGGCCGACGGCGCGATCGCGTTGACCGTGACGCCGTAGCGACCCATCTCGGCGGCACCGACCAGGGTCAGCGCTGCGATGCCGGCTTTGGCGGCGCTGTAGTTGCCCTGACCGACACTGCCCTGCAGGCCGGCACCGGAACTGGTGTTGATGATGCGTGCGTCAACAGTTTTGCCCTCTTTGCTCAGCCCGCGCCAGTACGAGGCGGCGTGCCGCATCGCGCCGAAGTGACCCTTGAGATGCACCGCGATGACGGCATCGAATTCTTCCTCGCTGGTGTTGGCCATCATCCGATCGCGGACGATGCCGGCGTTGTTCACCAGGACGTCCAGTCCCCCGAACGTGTCGACGGCGGTCTGGATCAGAGCGGCAGCTTGATTCCAGTCCGCGATATTGGAGCCGTTGGCGACGGCTTCGCCTCCCGCAGCGGTGATCTCGTCGACCACGCTCTGCGCCGCGCTGCCGCCGCCGGCGGGCGAGCCGTCCAAGCCCACGCCGATGTCGTTGACCACAACGCGTGCG
The DNA here is from genome assembly GCA_963749375.1 of uncultured Actinomycetota bacterium. Lineage (GTDB taxonomy): Bacteria > Actinomycetota > Actinomycetes > Mycobacteriales > Mycobacteriaceae > Mycobacterium. The sequence continues at coordinate 277,838 of CAVVNB010000026.1, read as the reverse complement.
CCTTCGGCGGCGAAGGCCAGAGCATGCGCACGTCCGATGCCGCCGCCCGCCCCGGTCACGATGACCACACGGCCGTCAACCACACCCATAGTTTTGTTCTCCTCTTACTTGATCGCGTTCGCGTTGGTGGTGGCCAGATAATGCGGCGGCTCGCCGCCGCCGTGCACCTCGAGCGAGGCGCCGCTGATGTATGACGCCGCATCCGAAGCCAGAAACGCTGCGGCCCAACCGACATCGGCGGGCGTCGCCAGCCGGCCCAGCGGGACGTTCTTCGAAATCGCAGCGATCGACTCGGCGTCGCCGTAGAACAGTTCCGATTGCTCGGTCTCGACCATCCCGACGACGCAGGCGTTCACCCGGACCTTCGGGCCCCACTCGACCCCGAGCGTCTGGGTCAGGCTTTCCAGGCCGGCCTTGGCCGCGCCATACGCGCCGGTCCCCGGTGACGGGCGTCGGCCACTGAGGCTGCAGATGTTGACGATCGACCCGCCGCCGGACTGGGTCTGCATCACGTTGTTGGCGTGCTGCGAAACCGACAGCGCACCCAGCAGGTTGAGTTCGATGATCTTGCGGTTGAACTTCGCACTGGACTCCGCCGTCAAGACGAACGGCGAACCGCCGGCGTTGTTCACCACTGTGTCGAGGCGTCCGTGCTTGTCGACGATCGCATCGATCATGGCTTTCACCGCGTCGTCGTCGCGGATGTCGCAGGAGTGGAATTCGTGGGGCAGGCCTTCGACGTCGCGCCTCGCGCAGGTGACGACGGTGGCACCTTGCTGGGCGAATACAGCGCTGATGCCGGCGCCTACCCCTCGAACGCCGCCGGTCACCAGCACGACCCGGCCGGTGAGCCCGAAGCTGAACGCGGGGCCTCCGTCGGCATGAGTCACTGTGCTAGCGTACCAAGCAAGTGCTTGCTTAGGTAATCGTCCCCCCGTCGTCCCCCAAGGAAGTGGTCGAGGATCTCGATGACAATCACGTCACGCACCGTCGAACCGGGGATAGTCGCGGTCACCGTCGACTTTCCTCCCGTCAACGCCATTCCGTCGCGCGGGTGGTTCGAGCTCGGCGAGGCACTGATCGCCGCCGGCAACGACCAGAGCACCCACGCGGTGATCTTGCGCGCCGAGGGTCGCGGCTTCAACGCCGGAGTGGACATCAAAGAGATGCAGCGCACCGAGGGTTTCACCGCGCTGATCGACGCCAACCGGGGCTGCTTCGCCGCTTTTCGCGGCGTCTACGAGTGCGCGGTTCCGGTGATCGCCGCGGTCAACGGATTCTGTGTCGGGGGCGGCATCGGGTTGGTCGGTAACGCCGACGTCATTGTGGCTTCCGACGATGCGACCTTCGGCCTGCCCGAGGTCGAGCGCGGCGCGTTGGGCGCGGCGACCCATCTGTCGCGACTGGTGCCGCAGCACATGATGCGGCGGCTGTTCTTCACCGCGGCCACCGTCGACGCCGCCACCCTGCACCACTTCGGCTCCGTGCACGAGGTGGTGCCGCGCGAGGAACTCGACGAGGCCGCGCTGCGCGTCGCGCGCGACATCGCCGCCAAGGACACCCGGGTGATCCGCGCCGCCAAGGAGGCGCTTAACCTGATCGATGTCCAGCGGGTGCACTCCAGTTACCGCATGGAGCAAGGGTTTACCTTCGAACTCAACCTCGCCGGCGTCGCCGACGAACACCGCGACGCGTTCGCCGGGACGGACAAGGGCAAGAAGTGAGCGACAAGCGCACCACTCTCGATGATGCCGTGGCGCACGTGCGCAGCGGCATGACAATCGGCATCGGCGGCTGGGGATCGCGCCGCAAACCGATGGCGTTTGTCCGTGCGCTCCTGCGCACCGACGTCAAGGATCTGACCGTGGTGACCTACGGTGGACCGGACGTCGGGTTGTTGTGTTCGGCGGGCAAGGTCAAGCGGGTCTACTACGGATTCGTCTCGCTGGACTCGCCGCCGTTCTACGACCCGTGGTTCGCCAAGGCTCGCAGCAGCGGAGCGCTCGAGGCCCGCGAAATGGACGAGGGCATGCTTCGCTGCGGACTACAGGCAGCCGCACAACGTTTGCCGTTCTTGCCAATTCGCGCCGGGCTGGGCAGTTCGGTGCTGGACTTCTGGGAGGGTGAGCTGCAGACGGTCACCAGCCCATACCCGGCGCCGGGCGGTGGCCACGAGACGCTACTCGCGATGCCGGCGCTCAACCTCGACGCGGCCTTCGTGCATCTCAACCTCGGCGACGAGCGCGGTAATGCGGCATACACCGGTATCGACCCGTACTTCGACGACCTGTTCCTGATGGCCGCGCAGCGGCGCTACTTGTCGGTGGAGCGCGTTGTCTCTACCGAGGAACTGATCAAAGCCGTTCCGCCACAGGCGTTGCTGATCAACCGAATGATGGTCGACGGAGTGGTCGAAGCACCCGGCGGTTCCCACTTCACCACCGCAGCGCCCGATTACGGCCGGGACGAGAAGTTCCAGCGGCACTACGCCGAGGCCGCCTCGACTGACGAGGGCTGGCAGACGTTCGTCCAGACCTACCTGTCCGGTAGCGAAGCGGAATACCAAGCGGCCGTGCAGAAATTTGCCCAGGAGGCGTCCAAGTGAGCACTCGTGCCGAAGTGTGCGCCGTCGCCTGCGCCGACCTGTTCCGCGACGCGGGCGAGATCATGGTCAGCCCCATGACCAACATGGCGTCGGTCGGCGCGCGACTGGCGCGGCTGACGTTCTCCCCCGACATCCTGCTGAGCGACGGTGAGGCGCAACTGCTCGCGGATACTCCGGCGCTGGGCAAAGCGGGACCGGTCGAGGGTTGGATGCCGTTCGGCCGGGTGTTCGAGACGCTGGCCTGGGGGCGGCGCCATGTGGTGATGGGCGCCAATCAGGTTGACCAGCATGGCAATCAGAACATCTCGGCATTCGGACCGTTGCAGCAGCCGAAGCGGCAGATGTTCGGTGTCCGCGGCGCGCCCGGAAACGCCATCAACCACGCGACCAGCTACTGGGTGGGCAACCACTCCAGCCGGGTGTTCTGCGACAAGGTCGATGTGATCTGCGGTATCGGCTGGGACAACATCGATGCGGACAACCCGGCTTTCCGGTTCGCCAACACCTACCGGGTGGTTTCGAACCTCGGCGTGTTCGACTTCGGCGGCCCGGACCACACGATGCGGGCCCTGTCACTGCACCCCGGAGTCGCGGCTGACGAGGTCCGCGAGAACACCTCGTTCGACGTGTACGGCCTCGACGACGCCGGCGAATCCCGGTTGCCGACCGACGACGAATTGCAGCTGATCCGCGAGGTCATCGACCCGAAAGCTTTGCGCGACCGGGAGATACGTTGACAAAACTGCGCACGCCGCTGACCGAGCTGATCGGCATCGAGCACCCGGTGGTGCAAACCGGGATGGGCTGGGTGGCCGGTGCGCGTCTGGTGGCGGCGACTTCCAACGCGGGCGGACTGGGCATTCTGGCCTCGGCCACCATGACTCTTGATGAGTTGGCCGTCGCGATCGGCAAGGTCAACGCCGCCACCGACAAACCGTTCGGCGTCAACATCCGCGCCGACGCCGGTGATGCCGGCGACCGGGTGGACCTGATGATCCGCGAAGGCGTCAAGGTCGCGTCGTTCGCATTGGCGCCCAAGCCGGAATTGATCAGCAAGCTCAAAGAAGCCGGCTCCGTGGTGATTCCGTCGGTCGGGCTGGCAAAGCACGCGCGCAAGGTGGCCTCCTGGGGCGCCGACGCGGTGATCGTCCAGGGTGGCGAGGGCGGCGGGCACACCGGTCCGATCGCTACCACGCTGCTGCTGCCCTCGGTTCTTGATGCCGTGAGCATTCCGGTGATCGCCGCGGGCGGGTTCTTCGACGGTCGCGGCCTGGCCGCAGCGCTGTCGTATGGGGCCGCCGGGGTGGCCATGGGCACCCGGTTCCTGCTCACCTCGGACTCCACCGTGCCCGAAGCGGTCAAGCAGCGCTATCTGCAGTCCGCACTCGACGGCACCGTCGTCACCACTCGCGTCGACGGCATGCCGCACCGGGTTTTGCGCACGGGCTTGGTCGAGAAGCTGGAGAGCGGCTCGCGAGCAAGGGGTTTCACCGCGGCAGTGCGTAACGCCGGCAAGTTCAAGAAGATGTCGCAGATGACCTGGGCGTCGATGATTCGCGACGGCCTGGCGATGCGGCACGGCAAGGACCTGTCCTGGTCGCAAGTGGTGATGGCCGCCAACACGCCGATGTTGCTCAAAGCCGGCCTGGTCGAGGGCAACACCGACGCCGGGGTGCTGGCGTCCGGCCAAGTGGCCGGCATCGTCGAAGACCTGCCGTCCTGTGCCGAGTTGATCGATGCGATCGTGGCCGATGCCGTCAAGCATCTGCAGTCGGCAGCCACCTTCGTGCAGTGACCTCAGGGTTCCACGACAAGCAGGGTGTGCCCGGTCGGGTCGCGGAACCAGAACATCGGAGGAACCGGCTCGCCCGCTCGTTGCACGTGTGCATCGACGTCGACACCGAGTTCCTTCATCTTTGCGTGCGTGGCATCGATGTCGTTGGTGGTCAACGTGATACCGGTGTTGGTCGGCTGCACCGGTCCGTAATCCGGCGGGGGCGGCGCAAGTGCGATGCCGGTGTTTCCCTCGGGTGCGTAGACCTCGATCCACCGATAGCCCCCATGAAACGGCTGGTCGGTTCGCTTCTCGAAGCCGAGCGACTCATAGAACGCCACCGCCCTGTCCTGGTCAACGGTCGGTACGCACACCAGGCTGATCGTCGTCAGGCCGGTAGTTGTGGTTGTCATTTTTCTCCTCCGTAGGTGTGTGCGATGTCCTGCGAGCCGGCCCAGCGGCTGTAGGTGGGCGACTGCGGCCAGCCGTCCGGGGAGTCCTGCCACTCCTCTTGGCGTCCGTAGGGCAGGACGTCGATCAACGGGAACGAGTAGCTGAGTTGTTCGGTGCCGCGGCCATTGGTGTGCCAGGTCCGATAGACGTTATTGCCATCGCGCAGAAAGACATTGACGCCGAACCCGCCGCCGGGTGGGGCGCCGACATCCGCGCCGAACGGACTGTTGGCGGTGGAGTACCAGGTCATCTGGTTTCCCACCCGGCGCTTGTAGGCGAGCGCTTCATCGATCGGTCCCTGCGTGACGATGACGAACCGGGCGTCCCAATTGTCGAGGAACTCCAGTCGGGTGTACTGCGACGTCAGACCGGTACAGCCCGGGCACTGCCACTTTTCGCCCGGAAACCACATGTGGTTGTAGACGATGAGTTGTGACTTCCCGTCGAAGATTTCGAGCCAGGGACACAGGTCCGTTCTCACCCTCGAGCACGTACTTCGGCATTGCGACCATAGGTAGCCTGCGACGCAGCGCAGCGATCGCGTCGAGCTCACGGGTGGCCGCCTTCTCCCGGATGCGCAGAGCTTCCAGCTCCCGCTCCCAGGTCGGCTGATCCACGACGGGCGGCAATCCTGCGGTACTCACAACAATCCCCTCCGGCTTATGTATACGGCGTCAACATGCTAATGTTCACACCGTACACTTTTGTGGCGAGAAGGGTCAAGCGTTGGCCACCTTGAAGACCGGTTACCACCATGGGGATCTACGCATGGCGCTGATCGACGCCGGCTTGCATCTCACCCGGAGCGGCGGCCCGGAGGCGCTGACAATTCGGGAAGCTACTCGACGAGTTGGGGTTTCGCCGAACGCCGCATATCGGCATTTCGTGGATCGTGAAGCACTACTCGGCGCGGTGGCGACGGCGATTCAGCACCGGATGGCCGCAAGGATGGCGCGCAGCCACGGTTCGTCCGACGCGCGTGATCGGCTACGGACCGTGGGCGTGGGCTACATCAAATTTGCGCTCGACGAACCGGGGTGGTTCACGGTGGCCTTCTTCAGTGCCGATCCCATCGGGCTGAGCGAGGAGACTGCCAGCGCGCCACCGTATCTGGCCTTGGTCGATGCGCTCGACGCGATGGTGGACGCTGGAACACTGGCGCCCGGTCGACGCGAAGGAGCCGAGTGGCCGTGCTGGTCGGCGGTGCACGGGTTTGCCGAACTCGCCCTGCGCGGGCCACTGCGTCATGCGAGTCGCCGCGAAATCGACGCCTTGGCTGGGCGCACAGTCGACGACATCATCGCCGGGGTTACGCGCCGAGCGTGAAACCGCTGCGAGAAAACAGCGCGCGAGAATCGCAGCCAGTTCACGCTCGGCGCAAGTGAAAGCAGCCACGAGGCCACGACAACGGGCTAGCGTGATCGTTGCCGGCTGTGACAGGAGACAACCATGAGGCGTTGCATCGTCGGAGGCGTGGCTGCCCTGCTGATGACCGTCGGGCTGATCGACTCAGCCCCGCCGGCCCGTGCCGGATGCATCTACGGCGGGCCAGTACTGAGCAAATGCGATGGACCCGTCCAGCCTGACGGCACCTGGCAGCGTTGCGTGGCAACGACCCACCTGTCCTACCAAGGCGCCAGCTCATTCCTCATACCCGAAAAGAGCTGCGACGCGATGGGGCCCGACGTCCATCCCGGAGGTTTCGGTTTCGCCGACCCTCCGAATCACATCGACTGAGCTGAGTCGAACTACAGCCGTTCGATGATCGTGACGTTGGCGGTGCCGCCGCCTTCGCACATCGTCTGCAGACCGTAGCGGCCGCCGGTGCGCTCCAGTTCATTGAGCATGGTGGTGAAAAGCTTTGCCCCGGTTGCACCCAACGGGTGGCCGAGTGCGATGGCACCCCCGTTGGGGTTGACCTTCTCCGGGTCGGCCTTGATCTCCTTGAGCCAGGCCAACACCACCGGCGCGAACGCTTCGTTGATCTCGACGGTGTCGATGTCGTCGATGGACAGGCCGGTCTTCTCCAGTGCGTAGCGGGTGGCCGGGATCGGCCCGGTCAGCATGAACACCGGGTCGGCCGCGCGAGCGCTGATGTGATGGATGCGTGCCCGCGGCGTCAGTTTGTGGTCCTTGACCGCCTGCTCGGAGGCCAACAGCACTGCACTGGCCCCGTCGGAGATCTGGCTGGCCATCGCGGCCGTCAGTCGCCCACCCTCGACCAACGGCTTGAGCCCGGCCATCTTTTCCAGCGTCGACTCGCGTGGACCCTCGTCGACGCGGAACGCGCCGTGTTCGGTTTCCACGGCGATGATCTCGTTGTCGAAGTGGCCGCCGCGGATCGCGCCGAAGGCGCGCTCGTGGCTGGTCAGCGCGTACTGCTCCATCTCTTCGCGAGACAGGTTCCATTTCTCGGCGATCAACTCGGATCCCCGGAACTGTGAAATCTCCTGATCGCCGTAGCGATGCAGCCACTGCTTGGATTCATTGGTCGGCGAAGTGAATCCGAACTGTTCGCCGACGATCATCGCCGACGAGATCGGGATCTGGCTCATGTTCTGCACACCGCCCGCCACGATCACATCCGCGGTGCCGGCCATGATCGCTTGTGCACCAAATGAAATGGCTTGCTGGCTGGATCCACACTGCCGGTCGACAGTGACGCCGGGAACCTCTTCGGGATAGCCGGCGGCGAGCCAGGAGAGCCGGGCGATGTTGCCGGCCTGCGCTCCGATGGCGTCGACGCAGCCGGCGATCACATCTTCGACAGCGGCGGGGTCGATGTCGACCCGGTCCAGCAGCCCACGCCAGCCGAGCGCGCCCAGGTCGACGGGATGCACGCCGGCCAGCGACCCATTGCGCTTACCAACGGCAGTGCGCACAGCGTCAATGACATAAGCCTCGGGCATTTCAGACTCCTTCTTTGGTGATTCCACCTAGGACGATAGCGAGATACTGCTGACCCACTTGCCGCGCGGTGAGCGGTCCGCCGGGTTGATACCAGCGCACCGACACCCAAGTGGTGTCGCGGATGAATCGGTAAACCAGGTCGACGTCGAGATCGGGGCGGAGATAGCCCTCCTCGATGCCCTGGTGCAGCACGTCGACCCACATTTTGCGCTGCTGCTTGTTCAGGTCCTCGAGGTAGGAGAATCGGGGCTGCGGCAGCAGCCGCTTCGCCTCATCCTGATAGATGACGACCTGGGCGTGCCGATGCTCGATGGCATCGAACGACGCCATGAACAGCCCTTTCAGGCGTTCTAGTGAATTCGGTTGGCTGTCAACGATTTCCTGATACCGGGCGAACAACCAGTCCATGAAGTTCCGCAGCACCTCGTCGACCATTTCTTCTTTGGACGAGAAGTGGTGGTACAGGCTGCCCGAGAGGATGCCCGCGCTGTCGGCGATATCGCGCACCGTGGTGGCGCGCAACCCGCGTTCGGCAAACATCGTCGCGGCGAGTTCGAGCAACTCGTCGCGTCGGCTGTTCGGCGGGCTGGTTTCGGTCATGGGTGCTGACTCGACACCGAGATCACTTCTCCAGTCAGGTAACTGGAGTAATCGCTGGCCAAAAACGCGATGGTCGCCGCGACTTCCCACGGCTCGGCAGCACGGCCAAACGCCTCTCCGGCCGACAGTTGGTCGAGCAGTTCGGTCGAGCTGGTCTTGTCGAGGAACTTGTGCCGCGCGATGCTCGGCGACACCGCGTTGATGCGTACCCCGTATTCAACGGCTTCGATTGCGCTGCAACGGGTCAACGCCATCACGCCGGCTTTGGCCGCCGCGTAGTGCGACTGCGAGTGCTGAGCGCGCCAGCCCAGGACACTGGCGTTGTTGACGATCGCGCCGCCGTGGTCCGCGTCGCGGAAGTACCGGAGTGCTGCGCGCGTGGTGCGCAGCACTGACGTCAGCGTGACGTTGAGAACGCGGTCCCACTCCTCGTCGGTGATGTCGACCACCGGGGTCTGACCGCCCAGGCCGGCGTTGTTCACCAGCACGTCGAGTCGCCCCAGCCGTGCCGTGGTGGAGGCGATCAGTGCGTCGACCTGCGCGGTGGACGTGACGTCGCAGACCACGCTCTCTACCTTGCCCAGTCCCAACGCGATCAACTCGTCGCGGGTCTCGCCGAGCCGTCGTTCGTGGTGGTCGGAGACGACGACGTCGGCACCTTCGGCCAGGGCCCGCCGAGCGGTGGCCGAGCCGATGCCGGTACCCGCCGCGGCCGTGACGACCACGACCTTACCCTGCAGAAGTCCGTGTCCGGCAACTTCTTTCGGCGCAACGGCTAGCGTCATCGAGCCTCCCTGGGTAGGCCGAGCACACGCTCGGCGATGATGTTGCGTTGAATCTCGTTGGATCCGCCGTAGATGGTGTCGGCGCGGGTGAACAGGTACAGCCGCTGCCACTCGTCGAAGTCGCCGCCCGGCAACGCCAGACCGGCCTTGCCCTGAACATCCATCGCGATCTCGCCGAGTTCACGATGCCAGTTGGCCCACAACAACTTCGACACGTTATCTTTCCCGGCGGCCCGGCCGCCTCCTTCGACATCCATCGTCGCCAGCGCGTAGGAGCGCATCGCCCGCAGGCCGGCCCAGGAGCGGGTCAGCCGTTCGCGAATCAGCGGATCATCTGCCGCGCCAGTACGTTTGGCGAGCTCGACGACGCTGTTCAGCTCACGCGCGTAGACGATCTGCTGACCCAGCGTCGACACCCCGCGCTCGAAAGTCAGCGTTCCCATCGCCACCCGCCAGCCGTCACCGGGGGTGCCGACAACGAGGTCGGCGTCGGTGCGGGCGTCGTCGAAGAACACCTCGTTGAACTCCGAGTCGCCGGTCAGCTGCACGATCGGGCGCACGTCCACGCCGGGCTGGTCGAGCGGCACCAGCAGATACGACAACCCCGCATGCCGCTTCGAGCCCTTCTCGGTGCGGGCCACCACGAAGCACCACTGCGCCCAGTGCGCCAGCGACGTCCACACTTTCTGGCCGTTGATCACCCACTGGTCACCGTCGAGCACCGCGCTGGTGGACACATTGGCCAGATCGCTGCCGGCTCCAGGCTCGGAATAACCCTGCGACCAGAGTTCGGTGACGTCGAGGATCCGCGGCAGGAAACGCTGCTGCTGCTCGGGCGTGCCGAACGCGATCAGGGTCGGTCCGAGCAGCTCTTCGCCGAAGTGGTTGATCTTGGCGGGCGCGTTGGCGATCGCGTATTCCTCGTAGAACGCCACCCGATGTGCGACCGACATGCCGCGGCCGCCGTGTTCGACCGGCCAACCCAGACAGGTCAGCCCGGCTTTCGCGAGATGCTGGTTCCAGGCGCGCCGTTCTTCGAACGCCTCATTTTCGCGACCGGGCCCGCCGAGCCCTTTGAGGGCGGCGAATTCGCCGACCAGGTTCTCGGCCAGCCAGTCACGCACCTCGGCCCGGAACTCCTCGACGCCTTGCACCCTAGTAGGCTAACCTACCAAGCACTTGCTTTGTTAGCCCGGCGGCGATGTGCCCTGTACAGCGGCGATAGATCAGCCGGGTAGTCCGCAGCTAGGAGTTCGATGTCGAGCCATCCGCAGACCATTCCTGCGGCGTTGGACCACATCGCGGGCGAACTCCCCGACCACGATGCCCTGGTCACCGAGGATCGGACTCTCACCTTCGCCGAACTACGCAACGAGGTGCGTCGCGCCGCAGCCGCGATGATCAGCCTCGGCGTGAACGCCGGCGACCGGGTGGCGATCTGGTCGCCGAATACCTGGCACTGGGTGGTCGCCTGCCTGGCCACGCACTACGCCGGCGCGATCGTGGTGCCGCTGAACACCCGCTACACGGCGACCGAAGCCTCCGACATCCTGGCCCGAACCGGCGCTCCCCTGCTGGTGGCGATGGGCGAGTTCCTCGGCGCAGACCGGACGGCCGACCTCGACCGCGCGGCGCTGCCCGATCTGCGGCACATCGTGCGAGTGCCGATCGAGGCGGACGACGGAACGTGGGACGAGTTTGTCGGCACGGGGACCGACCTGGCGGCGGCCGACGCGCGAGCGGCCGCGGTCCGACCCGACGACCTGTCCGACGTCCTGTTCACCTCCGGCACCACCGGCCGCAGCAAAGGCGTGCTGTGCGCGCACCGGCAGTCGCTGGCCGGGTCGGCCTCGTGGGCGGCCTGCGGCGAGATCACCAGCGACGACCGCTACCTCTGCATCAACCCGTTCTTCCACAACTTCGGCTACAAGGCCGGGATCCTGGCCTGCCTGCAGACCGGCGCCACCCTGATCCCACAGCTGACCTTCGACGCCGAGCAGGCCTTGCGGGCGGTCGCCGAACATCGGATCACCGTGCTGCCCGGACCGCCGACGATCTACCAGACGCTGCTCGACCACCCCGCGCCGCGGCCGCTACGACCTGAGCTCACTGCGGTTCGCGGTCACCGGGGCGGCGACGGTGCCGGTCGTGCTGATCGAGCGCATGCAGACCGAACTCGACATCGACATCGTGCTGACCGCCTACGGGCTGACCGAGTCCAACGGGTTCGGCACCATGTGCCGCGCCGACGACGACGCCGTCACCGTCGCCACCACCTGCGGGCGGCCGATCGCCGATTTCGAGCTGCAGCGATCGACGGCGACGACCGGCGAGGTGCTGCTGCGCGGGCCCAACGTGATGCTCGGCTACCTCGACGACCCGGACGCCACCGCGGCGGCCATCGACGCCGACGGCTGGCTGCACACCGGCGACATCGGAAAGCTCGACGCCGCAGGCAATCTCCAGATCACCGACCGGCTCAAGGACATGTACATCTGCGGCGGTTTCAATGTCTATCCCGCCGAGATCGAGCAGGTGCTGGCCCGGCTCGACGGCGTCGCCGACTGCGCGGTGATCGGCGTGCCCGACGAACGGCTCGGCGAGGTCGGCCGGGCCTTCCTGGTCACGCGGCCCGATGCCGGACTCGACGAGAAGTCGGTGATCGCCTACACCCGTGAACATTTGGCGAACTTCAAAGCCCCACGTTCGGTGAGGTTTGTCGACGCGCTGCCCCGCAACGCGGGCGGCAAAGTGGTCAAACCGCAACTGCGAGAGATGGCCTAGATGGACCTGCAATTCGACGACGAGACGCTGGAGTTCCAGCGGCGAGGTGCGCGACTTCCTGTCGTCGCACCGGGATGCGTTTCCGACGCATTCCTACGACACCGCAGAGGGTTTCGAGCAGCACCGGCGTTGGGACAAGGTGCTTTTCGATGCCGGGCTGTCGGTGATCACCTGGCCGGAGGAGTACGGCGGCCGCGACGCCACCCTGCTGCAGTGGGTGGTCTACGAGGAGGAGTACTTCCGCGCCGGAGCGCCCGGGCGGGCCAGCGCCAACGGCACCTCGATGCTGGCGCCGACGCTGTTCGCGCACGGCACCGACGAGCAGCTGGACCGCGTGCTGCCCAAGATGGCCAGCGGCGAGGAGATCTGGGCGCAGGCCTGGTCGGAGCCGGAGTCCGGCAGCGACCTCGCCTCACTGCGCTCGACGGCCACCCGGACCGACGGCGGCTGGATGCTCAACGGCCAGAAGATCTGGAGCTCGCGGGCACCGTTCGGCGACAGGGCATTTGGATTGTTCCGTTCCGACCCCGAGGCGCAGCGGCACAGCGGGCTGACCTACTTCATGTTCGACCTCGAAGCCGACGGCATCACGGTGCGGCCGATCGCCCAGCTCGGCGGCGACACCGGGTTCGGCGAGATCTTCCTCGACGACGTCTTCGTGCCCGACGCGGACGTGATCGGCGCGGTGAACGACGGCTGGCGGGCGGCGATGAGCACGTCGAGCAACGAGCGCGGCATGTCGCTGCGCAGCCCGGCCCGGTTCCTGGCGTCCGCCGAACGGCTTGCCGAGGTATGGAAGGCCGATGCGCGACAGCGCCGTTCGCCGACCGGGTCGCCGACGCCTGGATCAAGGCGCAGGCCTACCGGCTGCACACCTTCGGCACGGTCACCCGGCTGGCCGGCGGCGGTGAACTGGGCGCCGAGTCCTCGGTGACCAAGGTGTTCTGGTCGGACCTCGACGTGGCGATGCACCAGACGGCGCTGGACATCCGCGGCGCCGACGGCGAGCTGGCCAGTGCCTGGACCGACGGACTGCTGTTCGCGCTCGGCGGCCCGATCTACGCCGGCACCAACGAGATTCAGCGCAATATCATCGCCGAGCGGCTGCTGGGCCTGCCCCGGGAGAAGGCCAAATGAGATTCGATCTCGACGAGCAGCAGCGCGACTTCGCCGCCAGCATCGACGCCGCGCTGGCGGCCGCCGATCTGCCCGCCGCGGTGCGGGCCTGGGCCGACGGCGACACCGGACCGGGCCGCAAGGTGTGGGCGCGCCTGGCCGACCTCGGCGTCACCGCGCTGGCCGTGCCCGAGCGGTTCGACGGCATCGAGGCGCACCCGGTCGATCTGGTGGTCGCGCTGGAACGGCTGGGCCGCTGGGGTGTGCCCGGTCCGGTGGCCGAATCCATCGCGGTGGCACCGGTTCTGCTGGCCGACGACGAGCGGAGCGCCGCGCTGGCGTCCGGTGAACTGATCGCCACCGTCGCGCTGCCCCCGCAGGTGCCCCGGGCCGTCGACGCCGACACCGCCGGGCTGACCTTGCTGGCCGACCTGAACGGAACGGTCAGCGAGGCAGCGCCGGCGAGCAGCACGAGTCGGTGGACCCCAGCCGCAAGCTGTTCGACGTCTCTGCCGGCCGGCTCGCAGTGGGCCGCCGACGTGAAGCGCGCCTACGAATTCGGCGCGCTGGCCACCGCCGCGCAGCTGGTCGGTGCCGGCCAGGCACTGCTCGACGCCGCGGTCGACTACGCCAAGCAGCGCACTCAGTTCGGCCGGGTCATCGGCTCGTACCAGGCGATCAAGCACAAGCTGGCCGACGTGCATATCGCGCTCGAGTTGGCGCGGCCGCTGGTGTACGGCGCCGCGCTGTCGCTGGGCGATGCGTCGCCCGACACCGCACGAGATGTCAGCGCCGCCAAGGCATCCGCGTCGGATGCCGCATTGCTGGCGGCGCGGTCGGCATTGCAGACCCACGGCGCGATCGGCTTCACCGCCGAGCACGACCTGTCGCTGTGGCTGCTGCGGGTGCAGGCGCTGCGCCCGGCCTGGGGCGACCCGGCGGCGCATCGGCGACGCGTTTTGGAGGCGTTATGAGTGACGAACGGGAACTGCTGCGCGAGACCGTCGCGGCACTCGTGGCCAAGCACGCCTCGCCCGCCGCGGTGCGGGAGGCGATGGAATCCGAGCGCGGCTACGACGAGTCGCTGTGGCGGCTGCTGTGCGAACAGGTCGGCGCGGCCGCGCTGGTGGTGCCCGAGGAATTCGGCGGCGCCGGCGGCACTCTCGGCGATGCGGCCGTCGTCCTCGAAGAACTCGGCCGGAACCTGGTGCCCAGCCCGTTGCTCGGCACCACGCTGGCCGAGCTTGCGCTGCTGGCCGCCGACGAGCCCGACGCCGAAACACTCGGGTCGCTGGCCGAGGGCACCGCGATCGGCGCGGTGGTGTTCGACCGCGACTACGTGATCAACGGCGACATCGCCGACGTCGTGATCGAGGCCGACGACGGAAAGCTGGCCCGGTGGACGGATTTCAGCGCCGAGGCCGTCACCCCGATGGACCCGACCCGTCGGCTGGCCGGCCTCACTCCGGGCAACACGACGCCGATTGGCACCGATCCCGGGCCTGGCCGACTCGGCGGCGATCCTGCTGGCCGCCGAACAGGTCGGCGCCGCCACCCGCTGCCTGGAACTGACCGTCGACTACACCAAGGAGCGTCAGCAATTCGGTCGCGCGATCGGCAGCTTCCAGGCGCTCAAGCACCGGATGGCCGACCTCTACGTCGCGGTGCAGGCGGCGCGCGCTGTGGTCAACGATGCGGCCGACGCGCCGTCGGCGACATCGGCGGCGCTGGCCCGCGTTGCGGCCAGCGAGGCATTCAGCACGGTTGCCGCCGAGGGCATCCAGTTGCACGGCGGCATCGCGATCACGTGGGAGCACGACATGCAGCTGTACTTCAAACGCGCACATGGCAGTTCACAACTGCTGGGTCCGCCGCGCGATCACTTGCGCCGGCTGGAATCCGAAGTGTTCTAGCCTTGTCCGCATGACCGATGGGGTCGCGCTACGCGCCGGAATTCCGCCGTTCTATGTGATGGACGTGTGGCTGGCGGCCGCCGAACGTCAGCGCAGCCACGGCGACCTGGTGAACCTGTCGGCCGGCCAGCCGAGCGCGGGTGCTCCCGAGCCGGTGCGGGCCGCCGCCGTCGATGCGCTGAACCGCAATCAGCTGGGCTACACGGTGGCGCTGGGCATTCCGCAGTTGCGGGCGGCGATCGCGGCGTCGTATCTCGACCGCTATGGCGTTCAGGTAGACGTCGACGACGTGGTGGTGACGACCGGATCGTCCGGGGGCTTCCTGCTGGCGTTCCTGTCCTGCTTCGACGTCGGCGACCGGGTGGCAGTCAGCAGTCCCGGCTATCCCTGCTACCGCAACATCCTGTCGGCGCTGGGGTGTGAGGTCGTGGTGATCGAATGCGGCCCCGAGACCCGTTTCCAGCCGACCGCGCAGATGTTGGCCGAGCTCGACCCGCCGGTGAAGGGTGTCGTGGTGGCCAGCCCCGCCAACCCGACCGGCACGGTGATCCCGCCCGAGGAGCTCGCGGCGATCGCGTCCTGGTGTGACGAGTCAGGAGTGCGGCTGATCAGCGATGAGGTCTATCACGGGTTGGTCTATGACGGCGCCCCGCAGACCAGCTGCGCCTGGAGTACGTCACGAAATGCATTCGTGGTCAACAGCTTTTCCAAGTATTTCGCGATGACGGGGTGGCGGCTGGGTTGGCTGTTGGTGCCGGCTGAGCTCCGTCGCGCGGTGGACCGTCTGACCGGAAACTTCACGATCTGCCCACCGGTGCTTTCGCAGCACGCCGCCGTCGAGGCATTCACGCCGCAGTCGGTTCAGGAAGCCGAGGGCCATCTGCATCAGTACGCCGCCAATCGCGCGACACTGCTCGAGGGTCTGCGACACATCGGCATCGACCGTCTGGCACCCACCGACGGTGCGTTCTACGTCTACGCCGACGTCTCAGATTTCACCGACGACTCGATGGTTTTCTGTTCAAAGTTGCTGGCCGACACCGGGGTAGCGATCGCGCCCGGCATCGACTTCGACCCGGATCGCGGCAGTTCTTACGTCCGGCTTTCCTTCGCTGGGCCGTCCAACGATATCGAGGAAGCGTTGCGCCGGATCGGGTCCTGGCTGCCGGGCCGCTAGGGCGAAACCGCGGTGATGCAGGCTTCGAGCGCCGCGCGTTCGCCGATGTCGGCTACATTGATTGCGAAGCGGTCGCCCAATGTGTCGACTACTGCTGCGGCATCAGGTAATTCGACCTTGTCCGTCCCACCATCGCCGTGGATGGACAGGTGACGACCCGACAGGTTGCATCGCCCGTCGGCGGTGACCAACGAGGCCATCAGGTTGGTGACGAAATGCGACGACGGATGGGTCGACACATACCAACTCCCGACCAGCAGATCGATCGGTGGCGCTGTCTTGGTGGCGAATTCGTACAGCGACTGCCATTCACCGCGGATTTCAGCCTGTAGCACCAGGGTATCGCCGCGGTTCTCTAGCCGGTACGGCTCGTGCGTGGTCCGCTGGATGCTGCCGGTTTCCAGCCGCAGGGGTGATGTCGGCGTCTGGCCGCCGAAACCCACGTCGACGAGGAACAGTTGCGGCGCGCCGGGCGGCGCCACGCCGAGCAGGGTGTGGGTCTGCGGCGGCACCGGTGAGCCCGGCGGATTCGTCCAGACCACCCGGGCCGCGAATCGGCGCACACCGAAACCCAATTCAGTCAGCACGTGACCCATCAGGCCGTTGTGCTCGTAGCAGTAACCGCCACGGCGCCGGTGAACCAGCTTGTCGACCAATGCCTCTGGCCCCAGGTCGTCCACCGGCACACCCAGCAGCGGGTCGAGGTTCTCGAACGCGATGGCGCGGGTGTGCGCCGTAATCAAATCCTGCAGGACATCGATGGTCGGATCGGCCGCACCGTCATAGCCGATCCGTTCGAAGTAACCGGCAAGATCCAGCGTCATGTGGGCCATTGTGGACCAATGGCGACCGGGTCACGCGACGCGGGCCTCCACCAGGCTCAATGGAGATGCGGTCGGCACCAATCGGGTCATCTCGAACCCGGACTGGCTGAGTAGATTTCGGTATTCGGCGGCGGTGCGTTCACGGGCCCCCAGGTTCAGCAGCATCTCCAGGTCGGCCCATTTGCCGGCGAAGTCGCGGTCGTGGTCGGGGATCACCAATTCCACCAGCAGGACGGTGGCCTGCCGGCCCGCGGCGGCGCGAACGTTGCGCAAGATCTGCACCGCTTTGTCGTCGGGCCAGTCGTGCATGATGTTTTTCAACACGTACACGTCGCCGCCGGATGGAACGCTGTCGAAGAATGATCCCGTCTCGATCCGAACCCGGTCAGCCATCTTGGTGTAGGACAGGATCTTTGACACCGTGGATACGACGGGCGCCAGGTCATAGAGGATGCCCTGGATGCTCGGTGTCGCAGCCAGGATATTGGCGAGCAGCAGGCCGTGCCCACCGCCGACGTCGACAATCGTTGGATAAGAACCGAAGTCGTACGCGGCGACCACCGAGGCGTCGGTAAGCGCGGAGATGCTGGACATGGTCTGGTTGAACAGATCCGCGTGTAGCGGATCCTCGGCGAAATAGTCGAAGCTCTCCTTGCCGTGTAACGCCGGAACGACGGATCGTCCGGTACGGATCGACTCCGCCAGCATCGTCCAGCGGTCCCGTTGTTCGCGTGAACCGTAGAACTGCGCCGCTGCTGACATCGACACCTCGGCATCCGAACACAGCGTTCGGGCAAGGGAATTCAGCTCGTAGCGACCGTCGTGGCGTCGGTGAAACACGCCGCGCCCGATCAATGCCCGCAACAAGCGACGCAAGGCGTCGGCATCCGCATCCACGCGCTCTGCCAACTCGTCGATGGTAAGTGGGCCTGCGGCCAGCGCATCCGCGACGCCCAGCTCGGCGGCGACGGTGATCGCCTGCGACAGCCAGGTCGCGACGATCATCTCCATCATCGCCGCGGGCGCGGGCAGCAAGCGCTGATTGAGGCGATACAGGTGGTGGCGGGCCCGTTCCACAAACCGGGCCGCGGCGACGGGCGGCACTTTCGCCATCACCGCACCCCAGCCGGGGCCGAGGCGCTGATGTCCGCCGCGATGTCGCGGTGACTGGTCCAACCGATGAATCGGGTCAGCGCCCAGGTCATGACGCGGTCCGAGATGAGCGACGCGGGTCGCAGTGCGGCCTCGCTGTGCGACACCTGCTTGGTGGTCACCCACGACACTGCTTTGACTCTGCGGCGGCGGGTGTTCTCGTACCGGCGCAGCGCGGCGTGGATGTCGCTGGAATCCGACAGCGCCTTGCGTAGCACCATCGTGTCCAGCAACGCCTGGTTGGTGCCCTGCGCGAGCGTGGGCGGCATCGTATGCGCGGCATCGCCGAGCAATGTGACCGCACCGGCCCCAGCGTCGGGAACAGAGTGCCGGTAGTGCGGAAACGGTGACGAAGCGAGATCGTCGTCGGTCAACGTGGCGAGCACTTCGTCGGCCAGATCGGACCATCCCGCGAAGCGCTGACGGATCATCTCGATCGGCCGTGGCGGTCTGAGAAAGCCTGGTGTCCAAGGTAAGTCAAACCACCACTGCAGATCGGTGCCGCCGGCCGGCCACAGGCCGAGGTTTCCGTGCTCGCCGATGATCATCCGTGCGACGCGCGGCTCGGCGATGCGGGGAAGCGTGACCAGCCCTTGCCAGCTACACCAGCCAGTCGGCTTCGCGGGTGGCGCACCGAGCACATCACGAACCACGGAATGTAAGCCGTCCGCACCGATCAACATGTCCCCGGTGACAGCGCTGCCGTCCTGCATGTCGAGACGCACGCCATCGCGGGTATGGGCGACCGCGACCGCGCGGGCCCCGCAGTGAATGCGATTCGCCGGAAAGCCGGTGAGCAGCCGCTCCAGCAGGACTCGACGCGGGACCATCCGGATGGGCGCTCCCAGCCGGTTCACCATCGCGTCCAGGTCGACGGTGGCCAGTGGGCGACCCGACGACGTGGTGGCCCGCACGGCGGACAGCGGCTGGCCGGCGCCGGTCATGTCGACGCCGAGCTGGTCGAGGACGGTCGCACCGTTGGACCAGATCGTCACCGCACCACCACCGGCCGTGACATTGGGCCGCTGGTCGAAGACGGTGACATCGTGCCCGTCGCGCAGCAATCCGCGGGCGGCCGCGATACCGCTCACGCCCGCACCGACAACGAGGATCCGGGATTTCAACGCCACGCCCGCCCTAGTCCTCTGCGTGCCGTTCGTAGTCCCACCGCTCCAGCCGTGCCTGCAGCTTCACCAGGCCAAACCCCACGACGGGGGTGGCGACCCAGAAGTAGACCATCAGCAGCGGACTCATTTCCAACCTCTCACGAAACCCTTGCTGCTAACACGCGATACTTCGACGAAAAGTTCACCGCGGCTGTCTCCGCAACCGCTATTGGCAGCCTGCGCTTTTACGCGGGGACCGTGCCGGGCGGCAGCGGTTTCACACGGGCGGTCGATCGGTAGTCGACCCACTGCGGCGAGCACAGCCAGCACTGTCATTGCAGTGCTTAGCCCCAAGGGCGAATTGAGTACTGCACTACTGCACTCGTCTCAGCGCACCCGAATAAAGATCTAAGGCAACTCACATGTTCGACTCACCTCAGTCACAGGCAACGATAGGAGTGAAGTTAATGAGTGACACACGATCACGACCCGGATTTCTGGTCGGCCTAACCGCAGCTGCCGGTGCGTTCGGCGCGTCGGCGATGTTGTCGGCCGCCGCCGTGCCCACCGCTCGCGCCGATGACTTCACCGACGTCATCAACGTCATCGACGGCGACTTTGCCGCCGCCACGCCCGCGTACGCGGATGCCCTTACGGATTTCAGCGGCGGGGACTTTGGGGCGGGCTTCGCAGCGTTGTTCGAGGGTGTAAATGACGATTTTCTGTCTGCTCCGGACAACCTGCTCATAGGGACAGTGGAGGTAGCGACGAGCGAATCTGTCACCGACACCCTCGGCTGGACCTTCGATGTTCCGGCGACTTTCTCAGACGCATTAACTGATGCGCAATCGCATCTCACCACAGGTGCCGAATATTTGACTGACGCTGCAAACTTCTTAACCAGCGGGGATTACGGCGAAGCTGCCTTGTACGACTTGATCGGTACTGACTACATCTCCGTTGTCTCGGTAGAGGACCTCATCCTCGGTGCGGCGGTGTCTTTCTGACAGCTTGACAGGCTAACCGGGCCGTCGTTAGGCGCGTGCTTCCGGATTAACTCTCTGGCGGTCACGCGAGCAAGCCGGGCAGGATATTACAAATGACCGAGTTCTCGGATTTGCCGCCCGACGATCAACAGGCGATCGGCAAGACGCTGCTGACCCTGCTGGCAAGCTTCCGGAACCGCGACGCGGAGGCGCTGCGCGCGGTGTATTCGGAGGACGCCGACTGGGTGAACGCCTTCGGCACGGTCAAACGCGGGCGCGACGAGATCGTCGATTATCTCAGGGGCCTGTTCGCCGACGACAACTTCAACCGAGGCGAGCCCGAAGGCCGACCTGAGACCAGCTTCCGGGTGCTGACACCCGAGGTCGTCCTGGTGTCGGCGCACCTGCGGATCAAAGGCCAGGGGTTGGTCGGCGGCGGCACGCTGGATCGCGACAACTTCTCACTTCGCGCGTTGCAGCGTCAGGGCGACGGAACGTGGCTGATCGTCTCGGAGATGTTCCAGGACGCGAACACCGAGGCGACTTACGCGCAATGAGACATTGAACCAGTGAATCTGCAGATCTCCGAGCACGAGCGGGCCGCGCTGGCCGATCTTGCCCAGTTCCCGCTGATGGCCGCGATGACCGGCCGCAGATCGCGCCGGTTTCCGGTCGGCGGCCAGATCCCCGACGGCGCGCTGGCATATACGAGCCGACGGCCAGTTCAGCCGCTGTCGGAAGTCGAACGGGCACTGCTTATTTCGGTAACCGGCGGGGTGACGGGGTGGAACTTCGGGATCACCCACCACCCTGGCTACGCGCCGGCCTTCCCCAATTACTCGGGAAGCGCGACCGGACGGACCTTTCCGTCAGCGGCGGGCTTTCACACCAGCCAGCTGTTCTTCACCGACGACAGCGGCACCTACCTGCTCCCCAGCCGCGACGAGAAGCCGCAGAAATTCGACAGCATCGAAGCGTGGATCGGCCACACCGCGGACTCCTGCGTGCGGATCTCGGATACCCGTCTCGAACTGCCCCGCGAAGAACCGTACATGGAAGGCCACAACACCTGGATCGGTAATCATCCAGGCAGCCTGCTGGCCTTTCCGGCGGCCGATCTCGCCGAACACCTGATGGAAAACCTGTGGTTCTTCGCGGCCAACGGGTATCCAATCAGCGACGACATCAACGGTCGCAAAATCCCTGGTCTGGAACGATTTTCATCGCTCGCACACGCCGACGACCCGCTGCCCCTGTCGTTCGTCGAGCAGTACACGATCACCGAGGCCAGCGCCGAACTCGCGATCGCGACCAACAACGGAGTGCTGGTACTGCAGGCGATGGGCCTCGGCGGCTGGACCTACGACGGACTGGACCGGTTGTCGGTGCTAGGTGGCTCCGGTGATCCGCGTGCACCCGGTCTGGGTTTCGTCGCCGACACCGACGACCGTTGGCCCTTCCCGAATGTGACCGGGCTACCCGGGTATTTCGAGACGCTCAGCCCGCCGCATGTGCCGTCGATCGCAGCCGGTGTGGAGAAGCTGGTTGCGCGAAAGTTCGCTCCCGGCGGGCCGTTTCACCCGGATACGTCGGGTCCGTGGTCGGATACCGTCAAGGTGCGCGGCTCGGCGTTGCCGCCGGACGGCATCCAGGATTTGGTGACCGCCGAAGCGTCGTACATCTATGACACCTTCGGCAAGCTGCCCGGCACGATGCCCACGGTCCATGTTCTGATGTATCTGCAGGCGCAGCATCTCGACACGGACTTCTACGACGAGTTGTTCGGGCCCGGTGCTTATTTGGGCACGCACGCTGAGCATCAAGCTCGCTGGCACAGCTAGACGGGAGTGCCCGCGTTCAGCCTGCTGCCGGCCGGTGCGTAGATGTCCGGGTCAGCGACTTCCCAGTCCGAACGCCAGTTGGGTGGCGGATGATTGAGCAGCACTCCCGGCTCGAGCCATTCGTAAAGTTCTGCGTACGAACGTTGTTCGGTGGGCGACACCCGCTTGCGCAGCATGTGCGGGTTGAGCATGGACGGGTCAGAGACACCCATCGAGGCCATCATCCGCATCGCTTGCGCGACGGTTGCGCGCTGGTAGTTGTATACCCGTTCGCTCTTGTCGGCCACGTCGAGAGCACGCGCCCGATACGGATCCTGGGTCGCGACGCCGACCGGGCAGTGGTTGGTGTGGCAGCGCTGCGACTGAATGCAGCCCGCCGCCATCATCATCGACCGGGCCGAGTTGGTGTAGTCGGCACCTTGGATCAGCCTTTTGATGATGTCGTTTCCGGACGCAACCTTGCCGCCGGCGCCGATCCGTATCCGGTCCCGCAGCCCGGAGCCCACCAGTGCGTTGTGCACGATCATCAGCCCGTCGGTGAGCGGAAGCCCAATGTTGTCTTCGTATTCCAGCGGCGCCGCGGCGGTGCCGCCCTCGGCGCCGTCGACGATGATGAAGTCGGGCGTCACCCCTTCGGCCAGCATCGCCTTACAGGTCGCCAGCACGTCGATTCGTGAACCGACGCACAGCTTGAAGCCGACCGGTTTCCCGTCGGCCAATTCGCGCAGCCGCGCCACGAACCTAACCAGTTCGCGCGGCGTGTGAAAAGCCGAATGCGCGGCCGGGCTGACGCACTTCTCACCGACCGGCACTCCGCGGTAGTCGGCGATCTCCGCGGTGACCTTGGCCGCGGGCAGCACACCACCGATGCCGGGCTTGGCACCTTGGCTCAGCTTGATCGAGATGCACTTCACCAAAGGGTGAACGGCCTTGGCCGCGAAAATCTCTGGATCGAACGTGCCGTCTTTGGCGCGGGCGCCGAAGTAGCCGGAGCCGAGTTCCCAGATCACGTCGGCGCCGCCGAGATGGTAGGGGGTCAAGCCACCTTCACCGGTGTCGTGGGCGAACCCACCTTTGCGGGCTCCGTTGTTGAGTGCGCGCAGCGCGTTGCCGGACAGCGCACCGAAACTCATCGCCGAGACGTTCATCAGCGCCATGTCATACGGCTGGGTGCAGTCGGGCCCCCCGACCCGCACCCGGAACGGCTCGGCCTGCGGCTCCACCGGTCGCGCCGAATGCACCAGGTATTCGTAGCCGATCTGGTCGATGTCACGCTCGGTTCCGAAAGCAAGCTCGGCGGCAGTGCCTTTGGCACGCTCGTAGATTAACGACCGGACGTCGCGGTCGAAGGGTCGGCCGTCGAAGTTGCGCTCGATGAAGTATTGCTGGATTTCCGGCCGCAGCGCCTCGAGCAGAAATCGCATGTGCCCGAGGATCGGGTAGTTACGTAGCACCGAGTGCTGGCGCTGGACGAGGTCGTACACACCGACCGCCGCAATGATCCCGACCACCGCGGCGGGGATCCACCAGAGCCACGACACGACGATCGCCGGGACCACCAAGGCCGCAGCAAGGATCGTCAGCACTGCGACAGAGATAAAACGGATCAACGCAGCCGCCTCTCGCGAAAGAGTGTTCGTGGCGAGCGTAGCGGTAGCAAAAAAACAAGAGCGACCTCAGTACTGAACCCGAAAGCCGCCGATCAAGGTGACCGTGTTCCCGTCCGGGTCGGTGAGCGCCGAAAGTCGCACACCCTTGTTGGCATCGGTGACCTCGCCAGGCTCCAGACCACGTTGTTTCAGTACCTCGAGGTGGGCATCCAGATCCTGCACCGCGAAGTTGACGAACGCGGTTCCGGCTCGCTGGTCGTTGACAAACATCTGCACCCATCCGCCTTCAACCACCTGCCACTCCACCAGCGTGGGCATCGGGTTGTTGTCGGGCGCCCGTCCGAACAGCGACTCGTACCAGCGGCGACTCCTGTCCAGGTCGCTCACCGGCACGACCGCCAAGACATGCTCGATTGCCATGTTCTTCCCTTCGATAGACCACACAGGGGCAGACCTGGCGCGCGGGCCGAACTCATCGCGGATCAGCACCGCTTCAGCCAGGTCATGGGTCGATGCCGCGTGCGATCAACCCTGTTACGCCAAGACGCGTAGGCTGAAAACATCGCCGCGCCGACAATGCATTTCGGCCGTGGCACATATGGCAGAGATGCCAGCGGGTCGACCGCGCATCAATCAGGCTCTTTCTGAGCCGCCGAATGGAGATTCGTCTTGAACTACATCGCCGAGGCAAAAACGAAGCTGCATCACGTCGTCGAGGGATTCAAAGACAAGACCCAACGTGACAGCGAAACGACCGCGTCCGACACTCACGTCGCAAGCTCCCGGGCCGCGGCAGATGGTGACGACGGAAGCTACGTCGGCCGCACAGGGCCGGACATTGACTCCGACGTCGAGCAGAGCGGCGCCGAAGCGCGAAGTGAAGAGAAGCGTCTTTCGCTGTAGGAGCACCCCCACTGTGCCCGAGAATGCAGGCTACAGCCAGGTGTCCTGGGTGGTCGTGGTCAGGAATGCCTCCAAGTCGTCACGCCATTGCGCCGGCGTCGTCTTGTCCGGCTCGATGCCGGTGTAGTCGCCGCGATAGAACAGCAGTGGGCGCGGCTTGATTTTCGGCGCCTCGGACAGCGACTTCACCGCGCCGAACACCACGAAGTGGTCGCCGCCGTCGTGCACCGAGGCCACCGTGCAATCGATGTAGGCAAGCGATCCGTCGATGATCGGCGAGCCGAGTTCCGAAGGATGCCAGTCGATTCCGGCGAACTTGTCCGGTTCTCGCGAGCCGAATCGTGCCGAGACGTGCTTTTGGCTCTCAGTCAGCACGTTGACGCAGAACTGTCCGCTGGCCTCGATGGCCGTCCAGGACCGCGATACCTTGGTCGGGCAGAACAATACGAGCGGTGGGTCAAGCGACAGCGCAGCGAAGGACTGACAGGCGAAGCCGACCGGGACGTCGTCGTGCACGGTGGTGATGATCGTGATTCCGGTGCAGAACTGACCCAGCACGCCACGAAAGGCGCGAGCGTCGATCTGCTCGGACATTACTTGAAGCCGACGCTGAAGTCGTGGCCCCAGAGGCTGATCGCGGTGCTCTCCCGGGCGATCCACTCGTCATCTTCGACTTGTCTTCCCTCGCAGCCGAATTCGATATCGAAGCCGCTGGGGGTCTTCATGTAGAACGACAGCATCAGGTCGTTGACGTGGCGCCCGAGAGTAGCCGACATCGGCACCTTGCGCCGCAACGCCCGGTCCAGACACAGGCCGACGTCGTCGGCCTCGCCGACCTCGACCATGAGGTGCACGATGCCACTCGGGGTCTCCCCCGGCATGAAGGCCAGGCTGTGGTGCCGGGGGTTGCAGCCCAGGAACCGCAGCCAGGCCGGCGGACCGTCGGCGGGCCGGCCCACCACTTGAGGCGGCAGCCGCATCGAGTCACGGAGCTTGAAGTCCGAGCACGTCGCGGTAGAAGTGCAGGGTTTCGGCGTCGTCGCGGGTGGTCAGCACGACGTGACCCAGGCCCTGTTCACCGGTGATGAACTTGTGCCCGTATGGGCTGACGACTCGGCGGTGTTCGAGCGCTGCGCCGTGGAACACCTCGAGGCCGTTGCCCGACGGATCGGAGAACTTGATCATCTCGTCGACCCGCCGATCGGCCAACTCTGCGGCGGTGGCCTCCTTGTACGGCGTGCCCTCGACGTCGAGCCGATTGCGAATCTCCTGCAGGCCTTCGGCGTTCGCGCATTCCCAGCCGGCTTCCGAGAGCCGGTCATGCTCGCCGGGCACGATCACCAGGCGGGCGGGAAAGTCGTCCATCCGCAGATAGAGCGCACCCTCGACGCTGCCCTTGCCCTCGACCATGCCGAGGACTTTCAGGCCGTAGTCGCGCCAGGCTTGCATATCGGTGGCTTCGATGCGCAGGTAACCCAGTGAACGGATGCTCATCACGCACCTCCCAGGAAGTCGATGGTCAGCTTGTTGAATTCGTCGAACTTCTCCACCTGCGCCCAGTGCCCGCACTGGCCGAAGACGTGCAGCTGCGCTCGGGGAATCGTCTTGAGCGCCACCAGGGCGCCGTCGAGCGGATTAACCCGATCCTCGCGGCCCCAGATCAGCAGCACCGGTTGGCGCAGTTTGTGAACCTCGCGCCACATCATGCCCAGTTCAAAATCGGCTCCGGCGAACGACATTCCCATCGCCCGGGTCGCCATCAGCGATTCCGGTGTGCTGGCCAGTTCGAAGCGCTGGTCGATCAGTTCCGGGGTGATCAGCTTCTGGTTGTAGACCATCACCCGCAGGAACGCCTCGAGGTTTTCCCGGGTCGGCTCGACGGAGAACTTGCCCAGCCGCTTGACGCCCTCGGTGGGGTCGGGCGCGAACAGGTTGATGCTGAGCCCACCCGGACCCATCAGCACCAGCTTGCCGGCCTTGTCCGGGTAATCCAGCGCGAACCGGACCGCCGTCCCGCCACCGAGCGAATTACCCACCAGCGGAACACGTCCCAAGCCCAGGTGATCGAATAAACCTTTCAACGCCCGGGCGGCGTAGTGGTTGAACTGCCCGTGCTCGGCGCGCTTGTCGGAGTGGCCGTAGCCGGGTTGGTCGACCGCCAACACGTGAAACTGCTCGGCCAACACCGGGATGTTGCGGGAGAAGTTCGTCCAGCTCGCCGCGCCGGGTCCGCCGCCGTGCAGCAGCACGATCGTCTGCTCGTTGCCGACGCCCGCCTCGTGGTAGTGCAGCTTGAGCGGTCCGTCGACGTCGACATCGACGTAGCGAGAGGTGGACTCGAACGTCAGTTCCGTTGTAGCCGTCACCGATTAGACCATCGTGTCGCCGGGCGGCAGCCCGAACTCGTGGTTACCGAAGATCTGGTAGGCCCGCTCGGGGTCGTTGGCCGCGTGCACCCGACCGGCGTGCGCGTCGCGCCAGAACCGCTGCACTGGAGCATCATTGGCCAACGCGGTGGCGCCGGAGGCCTCGAACAACCGGTCGACCGAAGCGATGGACCGCCCGGTGGCACGCACCTGGTCACGGCGGGCGCGGGCCCGCAGTTCGAACGGAATCTCCTTGCCGGCGGACAGCAGTGCGTACTCGTCGCCGACGTTGCCGATCAGCTGTCGCCACGCGGCGTCGATGTCGCTGGCGGCCTCGGCGATACGGACCTTGGCGAACGGGTCGTCCTTGGCCTTCTCACCGGCGAACGCCGCGCGCACCCGCTTTCCCTGGTGCTCCACGTGCGCCTCGTAGGCGCCGTACGCCATGCCGACGATCGGCGCTGAGATGGTCGTGGGATGCATTGTGCCCCAAGGCATCTTGTATACTGCCGCGGTGTTGTTCTGATACCCACCGGCGGTGCCGTCGTTCATCTGCTTGTAGGACAGGAACCGGTGCCGCGGCACGAAGACGTCCTTGACGACGACGGTGTTGCTGCCGGTGCCCTTGAGCCCCACCACATGCCAGACGTCGTCGATGCGGTACTCGGTGCGCGGGATCAGGAAGCTGCCGAAGTCGACCGGGCGACCGTCCTTGATGACCGGACCGCCGAGGAAGGCCCAGGTGGCGTGGTCGCAGCCCGAGGACCAGTTCCACGATCCGCTGACCAGATAGCCGCCGTCGACAACGGTGCCCGCGCCCATCGGGGCGTAGGACGACGAGACACGCACGTTCGGTGTCGTCGCCCCAGACCTCGTCCTGCGCTTGCTGGTCGAACAGCGCCAGGTGCCAGTTGTGCACGCCGATGATCGAGCTGACCCAGCCGGTGGATCCGCATGCGCTGGCGATCCGGCGGACCGCCTCGTAGAACACCGCGGGGTCGGTTTCCAGGCCGCCCCACTGCTTCGGCTGCAGCAGCTTGAAGAAGCCGATCTCCTGAAGTTCGCTCACCGTGGCGTCCGGCAGACGCCGCAGGTCCTCAGTTTCCTGGGCCCGCTGCCGCAGCTTGGGCAGTAGTTCGTCGATGCCGTCTAGGACCGACTGGGCGTCACGTTGTTGAATGGACGTCACGGGTTCCTCCATAAGGTGGCTTATGTAGACAAAGACTAGAACACGTTCCGATTTGTGTCGAGCAGCGGTATGCCTGCGGCTGGTAGCGATACTGATCCATGGTTTCTGTAACCTGTTCTAGTTATGACTGAAGGAAGGGCGGGGTTGTGACGGGCGCAATTCCCGACGAACCACTCGGCAGCCACGTTTTGGAGCTGGAGATCGCCGACGTCGTCACCGAGACCGACGACGCGCGGTCGTTGGTGTTCAGCGTGCCCGAGGGTGCGGAGGTGCCGGCGGAGCGGCTGCGTTACGCCCCCGGCCAGTTCCTGACGCTGCGGATTCCCAGCGACCGCACCGGTTCGGTGGCTCGCTGCTATTCGCTGTGCAGCTCGCCGTTCTCCGACGAGGCGATGACCGTCACCGTGAAGCGCGACAAGGACGGCTACGCGTCGAACTGGCTGTGCGACAACGCCCACGCCGGCATGCGGGTGCACGTGCTGGCACCGTCGGGCACCTTCGTGCCCAAGACCCTCGACGACGACTTCGTGCTGCTGGCCGCGGGAAGCGGTATCACGCCGGTCGTGTCGATCTGCAAATCCGCGCTGTCCGAGGGCGGCGGCCAGGTGACGCTGCTGTACGCCAACCGCGACGAGCGGTCGGTGATCTTCGGCGACGCGCTGCGCGAGCTGGCCGCCAAATACCCGGACCGGCTGACCGTCGTGCACTGGCTGGAGTCGCTGCAGGGGTTGCCGTCGGCGAACGCGCTGGCGCAATTGGCCGCGCCGTACACCGACCGGCAGGCGTTCATCTGCGGCCCGGGTCCGTTCATGGCGGCCGCGCGCGAGGCGCTCGAGAGCCTGAAAGTGCCTGCGGCGCAGATACATCTCGAGGTGTTCAAGTCGCTGGACAGCGATCCGTTCGCCGCGGTGAAAATCGAGCATGACGACGATGACGATGAAGCCCAGGGCCCGGCAAGCGCTGTGGTCGAACTCGACGGCCAGACGCACACCGTGTCGTGGCCGCGCAAGGCGAAGCTGCTCGACGTGCTGCTGGACGCCGGCCTGGACGCGCCTTTCTCCTGCCGTGAGGGCCACTGCGGCGCCTGCGCCACCACGCTGCGTGGCGGCAAGGTGAACATGGAGGTCAACGATGTGCTGGAGCAGCAGGATCTCGACGACGGGCTGATCCTGGCCTGCCAGGCCCACCCCGAGACCGATTCGGTCGAAGTCACCTACGACGAATAGCCGCAGCGCGTAAGTTCTGCTCAGGCTTAGCGAGAGGACGCTGGAGATGACGCGGCTGGTCAAGGCGCTGGCAGGCGTCGGTCTGATGTTCTCGCTGATGCCCACCGCGGTTGTCTCCGGCAGCGACCAACACCGCCACCTCACTGATCCCCCTCAACGACGGCAGCCAGCTGGAAACGCGCGCCACGCTCAACTGCCACGCCGCAAACGGCAGTTGCGACTTCACCGTCGGCGCCGGCCGCAGGACCGGCGATGCTGTCGACGGTTTCCCGCACGATCTGTGGTCGCGGCAAAGCACCGACATCCGCTCGATGGACCGCACGCTGTACCTCGACGTGCACGCCACCGCGCAGTATGACCGGGTGTTCAAAGAGGGCGGGAACGACAACGTCACCACGATTTACACGGGCGAGGGCCCGCTGGAGAAGTATCAGACCACCGGCCGGATCGATGCGACCGATTGGCATACCGGCCAATCGCGTACCAATGTGCCCGTCATCATGTGCACGCACATCCAGGTGGTCTACGGCGGGAACAACATCACCTCGCCGAGCACCTGCGCGCAGGCCACCTTCTCCTGACCTGAGCCGTCAGAGCTTGTCCGAGAACGCCTTTGCGAACGTGTGGGCGTCCCCTGGCCAACGGGCTGAGACGTAGTCGCCGTCGTCGACGACGAACGCCGGCCGTGAATCGGTCGCGGTGTCGCGGGCCATGCCAGAGGTTTTCATCCGGTAGTGCGGTGAGCCCTTCTCGACGTCACGGAAATCAGCCGAATTCTCCAGCGCCCGAGTGACTTCCGACTGCACGGACATGTAGCCCGATGGTTGACCCGGCTCCTCGCTGTAAGTGCGGTAGTAGTCGCGATCCCAGAATCGGGTGAGCTTTGTCAGACGCCACGCGGTGCGCTCCAGCGCCCAGGTGAGCGCCGTGGTGCGCCGACCGTAGAGCACCGAATGACCGGTCGCGGGATCGACACTGCGAGCGGCCAGCAGCACGCCGTGACAGATCGCGGCCACTTTCACCTTGCGGGCGAACGCGTCGACGACCAGGCGGTGCAACGTCTCGCTGTCGATGTAGGAGCGCATGCCGCGGGCGCGGTGGCCGCCGGGCAGCAGCAGACCGTCGATGCCGTCGAGCGTGGTGTCCGCCCAACTGGTCGGATTGTGGTACTCGGGTGAATTCTGCATTTCGCGATAGGCGCTGCGCGCGTCTTTGTTGGCCCGCAGTGCCCGACCCACGACGGTGATGCCACCCAGCACCGGTAGCGCCGACCAGAGGTCCAGGCCGCGGCCGGTGACCATGATGTCGTCGGCGGCTCCGGGTGCACCGCTTTCGGTGGCGAAGACGACGCGGTGACCGTTGCCGCGCAGCACCTGCCAGCTGACCGCCACTTCAGTCGGGTCGAAGTCGCGGTCGGGGATCGGAATCAGCACGGTAGCCATCAGTAGGCCTGAGCTTACGACCTTCGCCGCTCGACTATCCGCCGATCCCGTTGTCGAGACCGAGATGGGTACCGAAATACCAAGGGACGCCGACCAGCTGGACCACCACGACGAGAGCCAATGCCGCCAGGGCGAGCGACTGGTCCGACCACACCCGTCCGGACGAGGATTCGAGGCACGCAGAGGAGCAGCGAACAGCGGGACGAACCCCAACTCCGACCACATCAGAATGCGTTCGGGTAATTCGACCGCTTTGTCGTAGTCGGTGAAGTGGCTGTCGGGAAAGCCGGTCAGATACAAATCCCCGGCCGCTTGAAAGGCGAACCACAGCGCGGCGACGACACCCACTGCGCAGGCGACACTCGCGAAGATCTTCATCGCTCAGCGCGGCAGACCGAGAAGCCGTTCCCCGGCCACCGTCAGCAGGATCTGCTCGGTGCCGCCGGCGATCGTCAGGCAGCGGGTGTTGAGGAAATCCTTGACTCGCTTGTCGAAGGCGAGGCCGCGGCCGTCCGCCAGATCCATCCGGAACTCCGCCAGTGCCTGCCGGTATCGCACACCGATGAGTTTGCGGACACTGGATTGCGCGCCGGGATCTTGACCGCCCACCGCGAGCTGAGCGATGCGCTGATCCAGCAGCGAGCCGACCTGCGCGGTGATGATCAAATGCGCCAACTGATCCTGTTGCGCGACATCGAGATTCGCCTTGGCCGCCTCGGCGAGCAGTTCTTCCATCGGGTTGCCCAGCGCGGTGCCCGCAGCCATCGCGATGCGCTCGTTGGCCAGCGTGGTGCGGGCCAGTCGCCAGCCGTCATTCACCGTGCCGACCACCATCTCGTCGGGGACGAATACGTTGTCGAGGAAAACCTCGTTGAACAACGCGTCGCCGGTGATCTCGCGTAGCGGCCGGATCACGATGCCGGGCGAGGTCATGTCGATCAGGAAGTACGTGATGCCCTTGTGTTTCGGGGCATCGGGGTCGGTGCGGCCCAGGCAGACACCCCACTGCGCTTTATGGGCTGACGACGTCCACACCTTCTGTCCGGTCAGCTCCCAGCCGCCCTCGACCCGGACCGCTTTGGTGCGCAGCGACGCCAGGTCCGAGCCGGCTCCGGGCTCGGAAAAGAGTTGGCACCAGAAGATTTCGCCGCTCAGGGTGCCCGGCACGAACCGTTTCACCTGCTCGGGTGTGCCGTGCTCGAGGATGGTCGGCGCCGCCCACCAGCCGATCACCAGGTCGGGTCGGGTCACGTCGGCCGACGCCATTTCCTGGTCGATCAGCAACTGCTCGGCCGGCCCGGCGCCGCGGCCGTAAGGAGCGGGCCAGTGCGGCGCCAGCAGCCCCGCTTCGGCCAGTTTCGCCTGCCGTTCGTCTCGAGCCAACGCGGCGACTCCGGCGACCGCGTCGGCGATCTCGGGCCGCAGGTCGGCGACCTCGCTGAGATCGATGCCGAGATCGCGGCGAACGCCATCCTGCGTCAACTCGGCAGTCCTGCGCAGCCAGCGGGCGGGCCCGCCGAGGAATTGCCCGATCCCGTAAGCCCGTCGCAGATACAGATGCGCGTCGTGCTCCCAGGTGATCCCGATGCCGCCGAGCACCTGAATGCAGTCCTTGGTGTTGGCCTTGACGGCGTCGATGGCCACACCCGCGGCGATGGCCGCGGCAATGGACAGCTGACGCTGGTCACCGTCCTGCGCCGCGCGCGCGGCATCGGCGGCAGCAACCGCCACCTGCTCTGTACGGCAAAGCATTTCGGCGCACAGGTGCTTGATCGCCTGGAAGCTGCCGATCGGCTTGCCGAACTGCTCGCGGACCTTCGCGTAGGCGACCGCGGTATCCAGCGCCCACCGGGTGATCCCGGCGGCCTCGGCCGCCAACACCGCCGCGGTCAGGTCGGCCACCGGGGCATCGATCACGCTGGCCGGCGCCGAAGTGAGCACCGCGCGCGCCAGCGGGCGGGAGAAGTCGGTAGCCGGCAACGGCTCGACGGATACGGTGCCAGCTGCGTCGGCTGCGCCGGAGTCGACGAGCAGCCAAGTGTCACCGGCCGGCAGCAACAGCAGCCCGTCGACCACCCCGCCGAGCACCCAGGGCACGCTTCCCGACACCTGCGAGTTGGCCTCGTCGAACTCGACGTCGCTGTCGAGCGCGACCCCGGCGGTGCGCTCCCCGGCCGCGAGCGCCGCGCGCAGCTCCGGGTCGGACACTACGAGGGTGGCCAACGCCGTGGTGGCCACCGGGCCGGGCACCAACGCCTTGGCCGCCTCTTCGACCATCGCGGCCAGGTCCTCGATGCTGCCGCCTGCGCCACCGCACTCCTCGGGGACCGCGACACCGAACAAGCCCAGGCCGGCCAGCCCGTCGAACACCGGCTGCCAGGCATTCGGCTCACCCTGTTCGATATCGCGGGCCGCTTCCGTCGCGCCGGACCCGGCAGCCCAGTCGCGCACCAACTCCCGCGCCGCAAACTGTTCGGAGGAAATGGTGCTGGGGGTCATGCCCACCTGAACTCCTCGATCGACGGGAAATGGCGTTACCGGAGACGCAACGCATAAGACTAGAACGTGTTCTAATAGTGCCAGTGTTCGACCGTCAAGTCGAATGCCATCGCAGCAGGACATCCCGGTGTCCCGGCCGCACGGAGGTGGGATATTCGCGCTCGGCATGCGTATCGTTTCGAGCGAGCGCGTAGGAAAAGGAGCTGTCCGTCAAATGTCGTCGCCAGCGAACCAGAATTCGGGGCAACCCCCGGGTTCGCCTTCCGCGCAACCTCGTGAGGTGATGAACGTGGCGGTACTAGCCGAGTCAGAGCTTGGCTCCGAAGCGCAGCGGGAGCGTCGTAAGCGCATCCTGGACGCGACGATGGCGATCGCCTCCAAGGGCGGCTATGAGGCTGTTCAGATGCGTGCGGTCGCCGACCGGGCCGACGTCGCGGTGGGCACGCTGTACCGGTATTTCCCGTCCAAGGTGCACCTGTTGGTGTCCGCGCTGGGCCGGGAGTTCGAACGGATCGACGCCAAAACCGATCGCTCCACGCTGGTCGGCGGAACGCCGAATCAGCGACTGAATTTCATGATCAGCAAGCTCAACCGCGCGATGCAGCGCAACCCGCTGCTGACCGAGGCCATGACCCGCGCCTACGTGTTCGCCGACGCCTCCGCGGCCGGCGAAGTGGATCAGGTGGAGAAACTGATCGATTCGATGTTCGCCCGTGCGATGAGCGATGGCGAACCGACCGAAGAGCAGTACCACATCGCCCGGGTGATCTCGGATGTGTGGACGAACAATCTGCTGGCCTGGCTGACCCGGCGGGCCTCGGCCACCGACGTCAGCAAGCGGCTGGAGCTGGCGGTTCGGCTGCTGATCGGCAACGAGGACACCGCCACGGTGTGATTTCCGGGTCGAGCACCTCTCAGGCCGGCGGGCCCGCGGTGCGTCCGCGGATCAGCGTGGTGTCGAGCACCTCGATCGTCGGGTTGATATCGCCACTGAGCAGGAGTTCGCCTGCGCGACGGCCTTTTTGCAGGCTTGGCTGCGCGAGCGTGGTCAGGCCGCGGTTCATCGCCTCGGGTACACCGTCGAAGCCGGTGACTGTCATCTGGCCGGGCGCGAACTTGCCGTTGGCGCGTAGATAATCCAGGGCAGACACCGCCAGTACGTCGGCGGTGCACATCAGCGCGCTGATCCGCGGATTGGCCTGCAGCGCGATTTGGGCGGCGACGCCACCGGATTTCGCGGTGTGCTCGTGGCTTTCGACGACAGTCAGCGAGTCCGGGTCGAGGCCGGCGGCGGTCATCGCGTCGCGGACCCCGCGGATGCGTTCGCTCTGCACTTGAAACGTCGATGCGCGCAAGCGTTTGGGGTCGACGAAGCCCTGGTGCCGATCTCGCAGCAGTCGCATGGTGAGTAGCCCGATTTCGCGATGCCCCAGGCCGACCACGTAGTCGGCCATCTTGCGCATCGCCGCCCGGTCGTCGATACCCACCTGCGACGCTCCGGGTACGTCCTTGGGTTGGTCGACCACCACCAGCGGCAGCCGCCGCTGCAGCACCACCTGAAGATATGGGTCGTCGCCGGCCGCCGAGTAGACCACGAAGCCGTCGACGCCCGCGGCAAGCACCGACGCCGTCCCGTCGGCGACGCTGCGGCTCGGGCCCACCGCCACCAACAGCAGCCCCTGCCCGCCCGCTTCGCACGATTGTGCAAGTCCCGCAACGAAATCCAGCGCGGCGGGATCGCTGAAGGCATACGTGAGGGGCTCGGTGATCACCAGGCCGACAGCACCCGCCCGGCGAGTTCGCAGCGAGCGGGCCACCGGATCGGGGCCGGCATAGCCCAGTCGTTTGGCGGTGGCGAGCACACGTTCGCGCAACGCGTCCGACAGCTGATCCGGCCGGTTGTAGGCGTTCGAGATGGTGGTCCGGGAGACCTTGAGCTCTGCCGCCAACGATGCCAGGGTCGCCCGGCGTCTCGGCAGGGGGCTCATGCTGTGAGGTTACCGGCAATTGCGCCGGTCAGCCGCTTTTCGGCGACTACCGCCCCACAGGCCCGAAGCTGCGCGCGGCCGCACGCCTAAGCTGACGATCGTGGCCTGCATCGACCTCAACGCCGACCTGGGCGAGGGCTTCGGCGTCTGGCAACTCGGCGACGACGACGCCATGCTCGGCATCGTCACCAGCGCCAACGTCGCGTGCGGATTCCATGCCGGCGACCCGGCCGGACTGCTGTCGGTGTGTCGGCTGGCCGCCGAGCGCGGAGTACGGATCGGCGCGCAGGTGAGCTACCGCGACCTGGCCGGTTTCGGCCGCCGCTTCATCGACGTCACGCCCGAGGATCTGCTCGCCGACGTCGTCTACCAGATCGGCGCCCTGCATGGCCTGGCTCAGGCCGCCGGCTCCGCGGTGTCCTACGTCAAACCCCATGGGGCGCTGTACAACACGATCGTGACCAATCGCGCGCAGGCGGCCGCCGTCGCGGAGGCG
This sequence comes from uncultured Actinomycetota bacterium, assembly GCA_963749375.1. Classification (GTDB taxonomy): domain Bacteria; phylum Actinomycetota; class Actinomycetes; order Mycobacteriales; family Mycobacteriaceae; genus Mycobacterium. Next base: position 242,093 of record CAVVNB010000026.1, on the reverse strand, counting down.
GTGCGCCTGGTCGACGCCGGCCTGCCGGTCCTAGGCCTGGCGGGCTCAGAGTTTTTCGCCGAAGCCGGCCGGCGTGGCCTGCGCACCGTGCCCGAGGCGTTCGCCGACCGCGCCTATCGGCCCGACGGGCAATTGGTCTCGCGGCGTGAGCCCGGTGCGCTGCTCGAAGATCCTGCCGCGATCGCCGATCGCGTGCTGACCATGGTGACCTCGGGAACCGTCACCGCCGCCGACGGATCGACCGTCTCGCTGGACGTGGAATCGGTTTGTGTGCATGGTGATTCGCCGGGTGCAGTGCAGATCGCGACGGCTGTCCGCGATCGTCTGACGGCCGATGGCATTGACCTGAAAGCGTTTTGCTGATGCGGTTGCGACCCGGGCGTCCAGATCTCGCGCGTCATGCGGACAGATTCACCGTGCCTGCCGCCGACTCCGATGCACCACTGACGGTGACGTGGCTTGGTGTATCGACGCTGCTGATCGACGACGGGTCTTCGGCGTTGATGACCGACGGCTTCTTCTCCCGTCCCAGCCTGGCTCGCGTCGGGACGGGCAAGGTGGCGCCGTCACCCGCCCGGGTCGACGGATCACTCGCCCGCATCGGGATCAAGCGCCTGGAGGCGGTCGTCCCGGTGCACACCCATTTCGACCATGCGCTGGATTCCGCGCTCGTTGCCGATCGCACCGGGGCCCAGTTGGTCGGCGGCGAGTCCGCGGCGAACGTCGGCCGCGGCTACGGCCTCGACGAGGACCGCTTAGTGGTGGCCGAATCAGGTGCACCAATTCGTATTGGCGCCTTCGACATAACGCTCGTGGGGTCGCGACACAGCCCACCGGATCGGTTTCCCGGCACCATCGATCGGCCGGTCGTGCCACCGGTGAGGGCGTCGGCCTATCGATGCGGCGAGGCCTGGTCGACGTTCGTCCATCATCGGCCCTCCGACCGCCGGCTTTTGATCCAGGGCAGCGCCGGTTTTGTGAAAGGTTCACTGGCCGGGCGGCAGGCCGATGTCGTCTACCTCGGCGTGGGACAGCTTGGTGTGCAACCGGAGTCGTACGTCGTCGACTACTGGGCGGAGACGGTGCGGACCGTCGGGGCACGCCGCGCGATCCTGGTGCATTGGGACGACTTCTTCCGTCCGCTGTCAAAGCCGTTGCGGGCCTTGCCGTATGTGGCCGATGACTTGGACGTGTCGATGCGAATTTTGAGTGGGCTGGCCGAGCGCGACGGCGTTGCGCTGGATATGCCGACGGTGTGGCGGCGCGAAGACCCCTGGGCCCGAGTTTGACCCTCCTTCTGGCTGTTGTGTCGCTGGCGGCTGTGCTGGCGTTCGCGGTCGCCCGTCCGCGGGGCTGGCCGGAGGTAATCGCGGCCGTGCCTGCCGTGGTGCTGCTGATCGCCGTCGGCGCGATCTCGTTGCACGACGCGATGATTGAGGCCGAACAACTGCTGCCCGTGGTCGCCTTCCTGGGTGCCGTGCTGGTGCTGGCCAAGATGTGCGACGACGAGGGGCTGTTCGAGGCGGCCGGGGCCGCGATGGCCCGTGGCCGTGTGGGTTCACGACGCTTGCTGGGACAGGTGTTCGTGATCGCGGCGGTCATCACCGCGGCGCTGAGCCTCGACGCCACGGTCGTCCTGCTCACGCCGGTGGTGTTGACCACGGTCCGACGTCTGCGCGCGCCGGTGCGCCCGCACGCCTACGCCACGGCGCACCTGGCCAACGCCGCCTCGCTGTTGCTCCCGGTGTCGAATCTGACCAATCTGCTTGCCTTTGACGCCACACGGCTGTCGTTCCTCAAGTTCACCGTGCTGATGACACTGCCTTGGCTGGCCGCGGTGGGCACCGTCTACGTGGTCTTTCGAGTCTTCTTCCGTCGCGATCTCGACGTGCCGCTGGAACCTCAGGAAGACGAACCCGCGCCCCGGACACCGGTGTTCGCGTTGGTCGTGGTGGCGCTGACGTTGGCCGGTTTCGTCATTGCCGAAGCGGTCGGGGTGGCGCCGGCCTGGGCCGCGCTGGCGGGGGCGGTCGTGCTCGGGCTGCGCAACCTGGCCGGTCGGCGCACCTCCGCGGTGGTGATCGCGCGCGCGGTGAACGTGCCGTTTCTGGTATTCGTGCTCGCATTGGGCGTGGTCGTTCAGGCTGTGATGCGCAACGGCGTGGCGGAGCGGATGGGCGCGGTCATGCCGTCCGGTTCCGGACTGCTGGCCCTACTCGGCTACGCGGCGCTGGCTGCCGTGCTGGCCAACATCGCCAATAATCTGCCCGCGACACTGGTCATGGTGCCGCTGGTGGCGCCGGCCGGCCCGGCCGCGCTGCTGGCCGTGCTGATCGGGGTGAATATCGGACCGAACTTGACGTACGTCGGTTCGCTGTCGAACCTGCTGTGGCGCAGCGTGTTACGTCGATACAACGTGTCGGCCGGCGTCGGCGAGTACACCCGGCTCGGGTTGTTCACCGTGCCCACCTCGCTGGTGGCCGCGGTGCTGGCGTTGTGGGCCGTCGGCCGACTGCTCGGCGTCTAGCGGGTCAGCTGGAATACGCAGGGCCCTGCGGCAGCAACTGCAGGCGAACGAGCTTGTGCCAGCGTCGCTGCCGGTACCGGTAGATACCGACCGCCAGGGCCGCGACCAGGCGCGTGATCGGGCCGGCATCGATCTCGACGGTGTCGGAGTACCGGCAGGTTCGCGCGTCGATCGGATCGACCCGCAGTGTGTGGTTCCACGCGCGAAGCACCCCGCCGTGCTCGTGAGTCCTCACCGTCCGCTCCGCATCGTCGACCTCGAGGACTTCGATGGTGTGCCGGTAGGCGGGGATGAGGTGGAAGGCGAACAGCCATCCGGTGCCGCGCTCGCCCGCGCGCAACGGCTCGGTTCGCCCAGCGAGAGCCGGCACCCCGAACAGACCTTTGCAGACGTAGAGAAACGTGACTGGCGATTGCATTGCCCGCCATACCCGGTCGGCGTCGGTTGGCAGGGTGGTCTGCAGATGGATTGTCCGCATCGGGAACTCCTCGAAAGTGTTAGGGTGCGCTAATTCTGCGGGCCGACGTGTGGATTGACTACTCGCTTTTATCGGAGGTGGACGCCATCGCTCCGCCAGACCGATTTCGGCCCCGCAAGCAGCCGACACAGGATCGCGCGGCACAAACTCAGCACCGCATTCTGGTTGCGGCGGCTCACATTTTCGGCGAGTACGGCTATGCGGCCGGCACAACCAACCGCATCGCCGAGTGCGCCGAAGTCTCCATCGGTTCGCTGTACCAATACTTTCCGAACAAAGACGCGATCCTGTACGCCCTGATGGACGCGCATGTCGAGGCGGGAGCACAGTTGCTCGCCGTTCGATTGTCACGCGGTTTGCCAGAGCAACTCGACGACGCGCTACGCGTCTTCGTCAGCGCGACCATCGACAACCACCGCGACAACCCAGGACTGCACCGAGTGCTGTTCGAAGAAGCCCCGCGGGCACCGGCTTTCCTGTCGCGACTACACGATTTGGAGGAGTCGATGGTGGACGCGACCGTCGGACTGCTCGACAGCCACCCGGCGGTATATGCCCCCGGCCGACTCAGCGCCCGCGTTGTCGTGGCCACCATCGAATCGCTTGTGCACCGGCTCATGACCTCGCCAGACCCGGTCGATCCGCAGCAACTCGAAGACGAGATCGTTACCCTGCTCTCTGGATATCTTGGACGGCAACCTGTTTCATCTCGGTCCGCATCAGAGGTGCTCGATCTGTAGAACCTCGTTTGGCGCACGAGTCCCACGAGTCACCGGGAGGAGTGGTCGCCTTCTCCGATTTGCACGCGCATGCGATATCACTTGTGCGGTCGTCGAGCCGGTGATATCGCATGCGGTCACGTTTCCGAATTCGATGCACCCAGAGTCCAGGGTGCCGACGGGGCTGTTGTGACTGCAGAGCCAACGGCCTCCGCCACCACATAACCCAGCGCCCCGGTCAACGCAGCGAATTTGACCAGGGCCGCGGCCCGTGCCCGACGCGCGTGAACATCGACGCCCTCGCGGTCGAGCACCCTGATCAGCGAGACTCCCTCAACGGCATCGGCGGCCACGGCCACAACCGCGGCGGAGGTCAGCGCCCGCGGATGCCCCCTACGGTGGCGTCCCCGCTCGATCAGCAGCGCTAAGAGGATGCCGTAGGTCGTCATGTAACCGAAGTCGAGCCACATCGACACACGCGCTGCGCGCCGACCATCGGGTCCCCACTGCGTCATGATCTGCTCGGCGCGAAAACCGCTGCCGGCCAACTCGAACCCGATGATCCCTGGGCCGCCGGTAGCCCGCATCCGGCGTTCCAGTGCAGCCATGATCGCGGTATAGACCGCGAAGGCGCCGGTTGCGGCGAGAATCTTGCGGTCGCGCACCCGGTAGCTGAGCATCGCGGTGCTAGCTTCGGCGTTGCCGGGCTATTTCAGCCAGCACCACTCCGGCGGCCACCGACGCATTCAGCGATTCGGTGGGACCGGCCATCGGGATCGACACCACCGCATCGCAGGTCTGACGCACCAGCCGGGACAGCCCCTTACCTTCCGATCCCACCACCACGACAATAGGGCCGGCGCCGTCCACGCCGTCGACGATCGTGTCACCGTCGGCGTCAAGCCCCACGAGCTGCAGGCCCTTGTCAGCCCAATCCTTCAGTGTCCGATTGAGATTGGTGGCGCGCGCGACGGGAATCCGGGCAGCGGCGCCGGCACTGGTCCGCCAGGCGACGGCGGTCACCGAGGCAGACCGCCGCTCGGGAATCAACACTCCGTGGCCGCCGAATGCCGCAACCGAGCGGACGATGGCGCCGAGGTTTCGCGGATCGGAGATGTTGTCGAGTGCGACCAGCAGGGCGGGCGGATTGTTCAGCGCCGTCTTGAGCAACTCGTCGGGATGCAGGTAGTTGTACGGCGGAACCTGAAGCGCGATGCCCTGGTGCAAGCCGTTGGTGGTCATCCGATCCAGGTCGATGCGCGGCACTTCCAGGATTGCGATACCGGAATCTGCCGCCAGAGTTACGGATTCGCTGAGGCGTTCGTCCGCTTGGGCGCCAAGTGCCACATACAGCGCCGTCGCCGGGACTCCTGCGCGCAGACATTCCAGCACCGGGTTGCGTCCCAAAACGTTTTCGACACCGTCGTCCTTGCGCTTCGCGGGGCGGCGGGTCTGTACCTTGGCCCGCTTGGCGGCCGGATGGTTGGGCCGCATGTGTGCCGGTGGAGTCGCGCCGCGACCTTCCAGCCCGCGGCGCCCTTGACCGCCGGAGCCGACGGTCGGGCCCTTCTTGGACGACTTGCGAATTGCGCCGCGGCGCTGCGAGTTACCGGCCATCGGCGTGAGATTCCAGTGACCATTGCGGACCGTCGCCGGTGTCGGTGACTTCGATGCCGGCGTCCTTGAGCCGATCGCGGATCTCGTCGGCGAGCTTCCAATCACGTTGTACGCGAGCCTGTTGGCGCCGTTCCAGCTCGGCACGCACCAGCACGTCGACCGCACCCAGCGCGGCCGACGTCTCATCACGTGATTCCCAGCGCTCGTCGAGAGGATCGCAGCCGAGGATGCCCATCATCGCCCGGATCGAGCCGGCTTCGGCCAGCGCGGCGTCGTGGTCACCCGCATCGAGCGCGCGGTTACCCTCGGCGCGGGTGCGGTGCACTTCGGCCAACGCCGTCGGCACCGCCAGGTCGTCGTTGAGCGCAGCCGCGAAACGCGGTGTCCACTCACCCAATTCGACGGCACCCACCCGGGTACGCACCCGATGCAGGAACTCCTCGATCCCGACGTAGGCATTGACCGCGTCCTTCAACGCCGTCTCGGAGAACTCCAGCATCGAGCGATAGTGGGCGCTGCCCAGGTAGTAGCGCAGCTCGGCGGCGCGCACGCGCTGCAGCATCGCCGGGATCGCCAACACATTGCCCAGCGACTTGCTCATCTTCTCGCCGCCCAGGGTGACCCAGCCGTTGTGCAGCCAGTACCTGGCGAACTTGTCGCCGGCAGCACGGCTCTGTGCGATCTCGTTCTCGTGATGGGGGAAGACCAAATCCATTCCACCGCAATGGATATCGAACTCAGAGCCCAGATACGTCCGGGCCATGGCCGAACACTCCAGATGCCAACCGGGCCGTCCGCGCCCCCACGGCGTCGGCCATGACGGCTCGCCGGGTTTGGCGCCCTTCCACAGCGTGAAGTCGCGCTGATCGCGCTTACCGGACGCCACGCCCTCGCCCTGATGGACGTCGTCGATGCGGTGACCGGACAGTTGGCCGTAGTCGGGGTAGCTCAGCACGTCGAAGTAGACGTCGCCGCAACCCTCGTACGCGTTGCCGGACTCGATCAGCTGCTCGATCAGTTCCACCATCTGCGTGATGTGGCCGGTGGCTCGAGGCTCGACAGACGGCGGCAGAACGCCCAGCGCGTCGTATGCAGCGGAGAACGCACGCTCGTAGGTCGCCGCCCACTCCCACCACGGCCGGTCCGCGGCGGCGGCCTTGTTCAAGATCTTGTCGTCGATATCGGTGACGTTGCGGACGAACGCGACATCGCATCCCCGCGCCGTCAGCCAGCGCCGAAGGATGTCGAACGCCACCCCGCTTCGCACGTGGCCGATGTGCGGCAGCCCCTGCACGGTGGCACCGCACAGGTAGATCGAAACGTGCCCGGGCCGCAGCGGAACGAAATCACGAACGGCACCGGTTGCCGTGTCGTGTAGCCGCAGGTCGGCGCGATCGGTCACGACGTGCCAGCTTACCGGGCCGGACACGGCATCGATGACCACCGCGGCCCGGGTGGGTCGATTCTGGGTACAAAGCGCGCCGGATATCCGTCAGCAACCAAATCGATCACCGCGATGCAAAAGATCGCCGACTGTCAGGCGCTGATCAGCAAAGCGGTCGCGATTGCCGCACGGCCCTCGCCGCGCCCGGTCAGGCCCAGCCCGTCGGTGGTGGTGGCCGATACCGATACCGGCGCGTTCAGCACGTCGGACAGCGCGGCCTGCGCCTCGGCGCGGCGCGGGCCGACCCTGGGCCGGTTGCCGACGACCTGGACGGCCGCGTTACCGACCTTGAAGCCGTGCTCAGTCAGCAGCCCAGCCACGTGGCGCAACATCGTCATGCCTGTGACTCCGGCCCAGCGTGGGTCGTCGACGCCGAACACGTCGCCGATGTCGCCGAGGCCGGCCGCCGACAGCAGCGCATCGCACAGCGCGTGCACGGCGACATCGCCGTCGGAGTGCCCGGCACAGCCGTCGACCTCGGGAAACAGCAGGCCCAGCAGCCAGCATGGCCTGCCGGCTTCGATGACGTGGACGTCGGTGCCCAGACCGACGCGAACGTTCACTGGTTCACGATCGCTTGCGCCAACAGCAGATCCAGCCTGGTGGTGATCTTGAAGGCCAGCGGGTCGCCATCGACAACCTGAACCTGGCCCCCGAGGTGCTCGACCAGGGATGCATCGTCGGTGAACTCCGCCGTGCCGGCTTGCCGGTAGGCCCGCAGCAACAGTTCGGTGGTGAAGCCCTGCGGCGTCTGCACGGCCCGCAGGCCGGCCCGCTCCGGCGTGCCCAGCACGGCACCATTGGCGTCGACGGCCTTGATGGTGTCGGCGACCGGCAGCGCGGGCACGACCGCTGGATGCCCGGCCCGCAGCGCCTCGACGACCCGGACCACGAGGTCGGGCGGTGTCAGGGCCCGAGCAGCGTCATGTACCAGCACGAAGTCGGGTTCGTCTGCGTCGGCCACCGCTGCCAATGCCCGGCTGACTGAGTCGCCACGGTTGGCTCCGCCCGCCACGACAGTCGCGTCGCGGCCGAGGATCAGCTTTGCCCGATCGGTACGGTCAGCGGGTACCGCCACCACCACGCGATCGACCACACCGGACTTCAGTAGGCCGTCAACAGCACGTTCGACCAGGGTGCGGCCGTCGAGCTGATAGAACGCCTTGGGAACACCGGCAGCAAGCCGCTCGCCCGAGCCAGCGGCCGGAACGACCGCGACCGTGCCGGTCAATGCGGTTCCTCGAGCGTTAGGAAATCGTCAGGACATTCAGGACGCGGCGGCCAGGACCTCGTCGAGAATGATGTCGGCCCTTGCCTCATCGGTGCTCTCTGCCAACGCCAACTCACCGACCAGAATCTGACGGGCTTTGGCCAGCATGCGCTTCTCGCCGGCAGACAGGCCACGTTCCTGATCGCGACGCCACAAGTCACGCACGACCTCAGCAACCTTGTTGACGTCGCCGGAGGCGAGCTTCTCCAGGTTGGCCTTGTAGCGGCGGGACCAGTTGGTCGGCTCTTCGGTGTGCGGCGCGCGAAGCACCTGGAACACCTTGTCGAGGCCCTCTTGGCCGACCACGTCGCGGACGCCGACGTACTCGGCGTTTTCAGCGGGTACTCGAACTGTCAGGTCGCCCTGCGCCACCTTCAAGACGAGATATTCTTTCTGTTCCCCTTTGATGGTTCGGGTTTCAATCGCCTCGATCAACGCAGCACCGTGGTGTGGATAGACAACGGTGTCTCCGACCGCAAAATTCATCAGTTTCGAGCCCCTTTCGTCTCTCCATAGTAACACGCCACGCCGACGCGTGTGGAACAACGGTGCAGGTCAGGGGCGCCGTGCGCACTGAGAGGGGGTTGACAGACCGCAGAATTCGTGCCAGAAGCGACACCCTTGTGCGCTTTTCGCAAGCCGCCAGCTGAGTGCTGTTCGTCTCAGGATTTGTGTTACTGCGCTGCTCCAACCGCCTGCTTGAGACATCTCCGCCCTCAGCTTCCGCCGACCCGACCGACCTACTACTGTGCATAGTCGAACCGCAGGCGTTCGAGGGCCGAGCAGGAGGCTTTGAGTGAACCGCTTCGACTACCGCGTCCCGAGATCTCGTCGCTCGGCAACGCTCGCCGCGCTCGCGGCGGGTGCCGTAATGGGCGCCGTCGCACTCTCTGGATGCGGCGCCGGCCAGATCGCGCAGACCGCCATGCAGCAATCTGCTGTCGATGGCAACCAGGCGATGGTCAAGAACGTCGCTCTGCGCAATGTGCACATTCAGGCACTGCAGACCGGTGACTACCTGCGCCCGGGGGCTACGGTCGATCTCGTCCTCGTTGCCGTCAACCAGTCGCCGGACATCACCGACAAGCTGGTCGGCATCACCACCGACATCGGCAAGGTCACCGTCACCGGTGATCCGACCCTGCACGCCAGCGGCGTGCTGTTCGTCGGCGGGCAGAACGGCCAGCCCAAGAAGGCCGACGACGCCATCGAGAACGCCGACACCGTCAAGGCGACCATCGCGCTGAGCAAACCGATCACCAACGGCCCGAACTACGACGTCACGTTCAACTTCGAGAAAGCCGGCAGCGTCAGCGTGCCGGTGCCGATCTCGGCGCCGGAAAATTCGCAGCGCTAACCTCCGCTGATCTGTCACACGCGGCGGATACCGTCACGGGGTGGCCAAGGCGCGCTCGCAGTACCGCTGCTCGGAATGCCGCCATGTCACTGCCAAATGGGTCGGTCGCTGCCTGGAATGCGGCACTTGGGGCTCCGTCGACGAGGTCGCAGTGCTCAGCGCAGTCCGGGGCAGCCCTCGCGCTCTGGTGAGCCCGTCGTCGGCCGCCATTCCGATCAGCTCGGTCGAGGCTGACGGAACTCGCCACTGCCCCACCGGAATCGACGAGCTCGACCGCGTTCTGGGCGGCGGCGTCGTGCCCGGTTCGGTCACGCTGCTCGCCGGCGATCCGGGAGTGGGAAAGTCGACGCTGCTGCTCAAGGTTGCCCACCAGTGGGCGGCGTCCGGGCGGCGCGCGCTGTACGTGTCCGGCGAGGAGTCGCGGGGCCAGATCCGGATGCGCGCCGATCGGACCGGCTGCAGCCACGACGAGCTGTATCTGGCCGCCGACTCCGATCTGCATGCCGTGCTCGGCCACATCGACGCTGTGCAGCCGACGCTTGTTGTCGTCGACTCGGTGCAGACCATGGCCAGCTCTGACAGCGAGGGCGTCGCCGGAGGCGTCACGCAGGTGCGCGCGGTCACTACCGCACTGACCGCCGCGGCGAAAACCACTGGGGTGCCGCTGATCCTGGTCGGCCACGTCACCAAGGACGGGGCGATCGCGGGTCCGCGCTCGCTCGAGCATCTGGTCGACGTGGTGCTGCACTTCGAAGGCGACCGGAATTCGTTGTTGCGGATGGTTCGCGGCGTGAAGAACCGCTTCGGAGCCGCAGACGAGGTCGGCTGTTTTCTCCTGCAGGACAACGGTATTGAGGGAGTCGCCGATGCTTCCGGACTCTTCCTGGATCAGCGTCCGCAGCCGGTCGCGGGTACCGCGATCACGGTGACCCTGGACGGCAAGCGTCCATTGGTCGGCGAAATCCAGGCCCTGCTGGCGACGCCGTCGGGTGGCTCACCCCGCCGCGCTGTCAGCGGGATCGACCATGCGCGCGCCGCAATGATCGCCGCCGTGCTGGAAAAGCACGCCAGGCTCAAGATCGCCGTCAACGACATCTACCTGTCGACCGTGGGCGGCATGCGGCTGACCGACCCCTCGTCGGATCTGGCGGTCGCGGTCGCGTTGGCGTCGGCGTATGCCGACCTGCCGTTGCCGGCGACCGCGGTGATTATCGGCGAAGTCGGGCTTGGCCGGTGATCTGCGCCGGGTCAACGGCATGGAACGCCGGCTGGCCGAAGCCGCCCGGCAGGGTTTCACCACGGCGCTGATCCCGTCGGGCAGCGGCGCCGTTCCGCCCGGTTTGACGACACTGCAGGCACCGCACATCGGCGCAGCGTTGGAACACGTTCTCAACATCGCCGAGCGTCGCGTCACTGCGCCGGCGCCACCACATCGACTCGGCGGCGCACCCACAGAGCACAATGAGTGGTGATGACTGTCGGCAAAGCAATAACGAACGGCTCGGCGCCGCAGCAGCGTCCCACCCTGCGTGAGGCGGTTGCGCGGCTGGCGCCGGGCACGGCGCTGCGCGACGGCCTGGAACGCATCCTGCGCGGCCGGACCGGTGCCCTGATAGTTCTCGGTTACGACGACAGCGTGGAAGCGATCTGCGACGGCGGCTTCTCGCTCGACGTGCGGTACGCGCCGACCCGACTTCGGGAGCTGTGCAAGATGGACGGCGCGGTGGTGCTGTCCACCGACGGCAGCCGAATCCTGCGGGCCAACGTGCAACTGGTGCCCGACCCGTCGATACCCACCGACGAATCCGGGACCCGGCACCGATCGGCCGAGCGAGCCGCCAGCCAGGTCGGCTACCCGGTGATCTCGGTGAGCCACTCGATGAGCATCGTGACGGTCTACCTCAGCGGCGAGCGGCACGTACTGGCCGACTCGTCGACCATCCTGTCGCGGGCCAACCAGGCCATCGCCACGTTGGAGCGGTACAAAGCCCGGCTCGACGAGGTCAGTAGGCAGCTGTCCCGTGCCGAGATCGAAGACTTCGTGACGCTGCGTGACGTCATGACGGTGGTGCAGCGACTCGAGCTCGTCCGCCGGATCGGCGTGGAACTGGACTACGAAGTCGTCGAACTGGGTACCGACGGTCGTCAGCTACGGCTGCAACTCGAGGAGCTGCTCGGCGGCAACGAGGCTTCGCGCGAGCTGGTCGTACGTGACTACCACGCCAACCCCGAGCCGCTGTCGAAGGCCGAGGTCGCGGCCACGCTCGAAGAGCTGGACGGCATGTCCGACGCCGAGCTGCTCGACTTCACCACCTCGGCAAGGGTTTTCGGTTACCCGTCGACAGCAGAGGCGCAAGATTCGGCGGTGAGCTCACGCGGCTACCGGGCGATGTCGGAGATCCCGCGACTACAGTTCGCGCACGCCGACCGATTGGTCCGTGAGTTCGGCTCGCTGCAGGGCCTGCTGGCGGCCAGCGCGGGCGACCTGGAAGCGGTCGAGGGTATCGGCGAGATCTGGGCCCGTCATGTGCGAGAAGGCCTGTCGCAGTTGGCCGAATCGACGATCGGTGATCCGCTCAGCTGAAGCGTCAGCCTCCGGGAGCGGGCGCCGGACCGGGTAACGGGCCAGGTGCCGGCGGTCCGGGCAATCCTGGCGGGGCAGGCGGTGCGGCACCCGGAGGTAGCGGCGGAGCCATGATGAACGGAACCGCCAGCGAGCGAAGGTTTCCCAGCTGCACGACAAGGTTGTAGGTGCCGGGCCCGATCGCCGGCCTCGGCAACGGGCAGTGCGGAGCCGACCCCATACCCGTCCAGGTGACGGCGGTAGTGACCTGCTCGCCGGGGGCGAAAGTCTTGACCAGAGTTTCGTTCGACGGCGCGCAGTCCAGGTTCGACCACAACCGCTTGTTGTCCAGCGAGTAGACGTAGGCGGCCAACACCGCGGCCCCGACGTCGCGCTTGCAGGCCACCAGTCCGATGTTGGTCACCACCATCACGAACTTCGGCTGGTCGCCCGTGGCGTACTGCGGCGCGTTGGTCAGGCCTTTGACGGCCAGCGTCGAGTCCGGGCAGTCGTCGCCGGCGTTGAGCACCGGCGGCGGCTGAACCGCGGCTGTCGGCGTCTCGGGCGGCTGACCGGCGTCCTCACCGGCCGCGGGCGGCTCCACCTGCGTTTTGACCTCGGGGTTGGCCCCCTGCGCATTCTGCGCCGGCTTCTTGGCGGCGCCGTTCGACGTGTTGGCGCCGGCACTTCCGCTGAGAACGGCGACGATGATCGCGACGACGATGGCGATCACTACCACCCCGACGCCGATCGCCAATCCCCGGCGTCGCCAGTAAATCTCCGGCGGCAGCGGGCCTCGCGGTTCCAGATCCAGCACATTTACACGGTAAGGGCAGGTCACACAGACAGCGCCGACCCCGCTCGGCGTGTCGCCGAGTTAAGTAAGGATCGCGGGGTATGCAACATGCCCCGATCCGGCCGAGCCTTTCTTCACCCAAGATGAAGAACTTCCCAAATCCAGGCTTAACTTCAGATAAGAAGATGCGGTGAACGGATACCGGGTGCTCGCGAAAGTTGCCGTAGTTGGCCTCATGAGTGGTGGCGCCGGCCTGCTTGAGTTGTCAGGCCGCGCCACGCCGACGACTCTGCTGCTCGGCCCGCTGGCTGGGAGCGAGACGGCGCTCATCCTCGGCGGGACCACCGAGCCGATGCCGTCGACCGCCTTCGCGCAGACAGCCGAAAATCTGTATCTGAACGCGCTGGGCTTCGATGGTGGCGCGACGTCTTCCACGGTCTGCGACATGATTGCGACCGACCCGTGCAGCGCTCCGCTGCAGGTGCTGACGACGCCCGAACTGATCCAGCAGGGCCCGAGCAGTCTCACGGGCGCGGACGACATCGTGCTGGCCGTGGAGAACGAAATGAAGGCGGATCCCGGCGCCATCAACCCCGATCACCCGCTGACGATCTTCGGATATTCCCAAAGCGCCACCGCCGAGTCGATCGCCATGACCCGCCTCGATGAGGCCGGCATCCCCCAAGATGATCTTCACTTCGTGTTCATCGGCGACCCTTCCCTCGCGGACACCGGCGCGTGGCCCAACCTGGTCGCCGACATGGACGGGATCTTCGGGACCAGCCTGACGAACACTCTTCTGACGGATCTCGGCTTCGACGGCGTCCTCGGAAACGTGACGCCGGATGACCTGTACCCCACGACGATCTACACGCTGGACGGCGACGGGGTTGCCGACTTCCAGCCGGACTTCGAACAAGGCGGGCTATTTGAGCCGCTGATACGCGTGTTCACCACCCACGTGGAGTACCTGGGGTTGACGCCGACAGAAATCGCCGACGCGACCACGACGGTCGACAAACCTGATCACCAACGTCGACATCCCCGACAACTTCAACGACACCGCCGCGTGGCTCACTGCGGTGTTTGAGGGCGGGGCCGCCAACAGTGGTCTGTTGGAGAGCGTCTTCAATTCGCTCGAGCTGTACCTGACCAACTCGTTCTGACAGCGGTTACGCGTCGACCTTGTCGCCCGACGATCGCCGATGATGTTGCGCAACACCACTCGCCCATCGGCGAGGTGATAGGTGGCGCCGACGATCGCCAATTCGCCGGCCGCCACCGCTGCGGCGATGGCCGAAGAACGCTCGAACAGTTGCGTGCCCGTCTCGACCACGTGGCGTGCCTCGAACTCGTCCGGTCGGGTGAGGCCTTCACGGCGGCCCAGCAGAATCGACGGCGTCACCCGCTCGACCAGGTCGCGGATATAGCCGCCCGGCAAAGCGCCGTCGTCCAATGCTGCCAGCGTCGCCTTGACTGCGCCGCAGCTGTCGTGGCCGAGGATCACGATCACCGATACGCCCAGCGCGGCCGACTGCGAATTCCAGTGATCCCAATACCGCGGAGTCGATCACGTGACCGGCCGTCCGGACCACGAACATGTCGCCGAGGCCCTGGTCGAAGATGAGCTCGGCGGCCACCCGGCTGTCGCCACAGCCGAACAGCGCCGTGGTCGGCTTCTGACCTTTGGCCAGGCTGGCCCGGTGCGCGACGCTTTGGCTGGGGTGCTCGGGCTGGCCGGCGACGAAGCGCTCGTTACCCTCTTTGAGTGCTTTCCACGCAGTTACCGGATCCGTATTAGGCATGGCGCATATTCTGCCGCAGTGGGCCGTGACATCCCTCCCTAACGCCAAGTGAACTTCTCGGCTGGTACGACCGCAACCGGCGCGACCTGCCGTGGCGAAATGCCGATGTGACGCCGTGGCAGATCCTGGTCAGCGAATTCATGCTGCAGCAAACGCCGGTATCCCGGGTGGAACCGATCTGGCGAGATTGGATCGCGCGGTGGCCGACACCGTCTGCGACCGCTGCGGCCGGCGCGGGCGAGATCGTGCGCGCCTGGGGCAAGCTCGGCTATCCGCGACGCGCGAAACGCCTGCACGAATGCGCAATCGTCATCGCACGTGACCATGGCGACGAGGTTCCCGACGACGTCGAGGTCCTGTTGACCCTGCCCGGCGTCGGCAGCTACACCGCCCGCGCGATCGCGTGCTTCGCCTATCAGCAGTCGGTGCCGGTCGTCGACACCAACGTCCGCCGCGTGGTGGCCCGGGTGGTACACGGAAAGGCGGACGCCGGATCGGCTTCCGCGGTCCGCGACCACGCTGATGTTTCGGCGTTGCTGCCCAACGATTCGACAGCGCCACACGTTTTCCGCTGCGCTGATGGAATTGGGTGCGACGGTGTGCACGGCACGCGCGCCCAGGTGCGGTCTGTGTCCGCTCAGCGTTTGTCAGTGGCGGGACTCCGGTTTTCCGCCGTCGGAAGGCCCGGCCCGTCGACCGCAGGGCTACGCCGGAACCGACCGGCAGGTTCGCGGTCGACTGCTGGACGTACTGCGCGGCAACGACTTACCGGTCACCCGCGATCAACTCGATGTGGTGTGGCTGCGCGACACGGTGCAGCGCGACCGGGCGCTGGAGTCTTTGCTGGCCGACGGCTTGGTGGCAAAGACCGACGACGGACGATTCGCCCTGGCCGGCGAGGAGGGTTAGCCCGTGACCAGAAACGATTCCACTGCCTGACGGTATGCCTGCGGCGCATCGTCGTGAACCAAGTGTCCGGCTTGGGGCACCCGCAAATATGTTGTGCGGTGGCCGTTTTCGCTCATGGTCTGCATCTGACCGGCGGGGGCCACCGAGTTGCCGGCCTCGATGAGCAGCGCCGGTGACCGCACCGCCTGCCATTGCGCCCAGTAGTCACGGGTGCCCCACTCGGCGGCGATCTCGATCCATCGAGACGTGTGCCCATGCAACCGCCACCCGGTCTCCGTTCGGTCGAAGGCCTCCAGGAAGTACCGGCCGGCGACATCACCGAACTCTGCGAATACCTGTTCGGCGGAATCGAATTCGACCGGCAGGCTGTGCAGCCACGGTTCCCACGGGCCGGTGGTGCGACCGCGGAAGTCCGGCGCCATGTCCTCGACGACCAACGACGACACCAGCTCGGGCCGCTCAGCGGCCAGACACCACGCGTGCAGGCCGCCCATCGAGTGCCCGACCAGTCGGGCCGCAGTGCCCAGAGCGGCAACCGCGTCACCGAGGTCGGCCACGAAACGTTCGGTGCTGATCGGGAACGGATCGTCGACGTCGCGACCACGGTGCCAGGGCGCGTCGTAGGTGTAGACGGTACCGAGCCGGGTCAGCCACGGCAGTTGACGCGACCAGGTGCTGCCACGGCCCATCAGGCCGTGTACCAAGACCACCGGTTCGCCTTGCCCACCGCGATGGGTCAGCAGATCAGCGGCCATCCATCTATCTTTGCGCGCTTTAGGTCGGCTACTGGGCAGATTGCTGGGCCTTCTCAACGGGCCGCCTACGCCCACATTGTCGGCCGAGGCTGGCGCGGTAGCCTTGCGCAATGCCAGTGGTGAAGATCAACGCAATCGAGGTGCCCGCAGACGCAGGCCCCGAGCTGGAGAAGCGGTTCGCCCACCGCGCGCACGCTGTCGAGAACTCGCCGGGCTTCCTCGGCTTTCAGCTGCTCCGCCCCGTCAAAGGCGAAGACCGGTACTTCGTGGTGACGCAATGGGAGTCCGAAGCGGCCTTCCAGGCGTGGGCGACCGGTCCTGCCATCGAGGCGCACGCGGGCCAGCGGCAGAATCCGGTGGCGACCGGCGCGTCGTTGCTGGAGTTCGAGGTTGTGTTAGACGTTGCCGGATCTGGCCAGTAAGCCCTGTCGGTGCCCGCGCCGCCGCCGGGTCGCGGCACTGGCGACCGCGGCAGCGCTCGTCGCTTCCCTGACCCCGGGTTGCGCCCCGTCGCGCGCGCCTTCCGCGAATGCAGCCGGCACCGGCCGCGAGATCGACATGCGGACTCCGGCCGGACTACGCGCGCAACAGACGCTGGACATGCTGAACTCGGACTGGCCGATCGGGCCCGTCGGAGTCGGCACCCTGGCGGCACCCAAGATGGTCACTCAAGTTCAGACCATGATGGAAAAAATGTGGTGGGATCGCCCGTTCAAGCTGAACGGCGTCGACGTCAAGGCGGGTGCAGCCACCCTGCAACTGACAACGTCTTATGGTGCGCAGCAAGAGGTTCGGATCCACACCGACGACGACACCCTGGTTGACGGATTCGACCTCACCACGCTGGCACCGAAGATTTCGTCGTGGGGCGACGTTGACGCGGTGCTGAGCAAAACCCAAGCCCGCTATTCATGGCAGGCCACCAAAGTCGATGACGGTCAATGCGATCGGGTGGCCGGTACCAACACCGACTTGTCACTGCCGTTGGCGTCGATCTTCAAGCTCTACGTGCTCTACGCCGTGTCGGACGCCATCAAGGCCGGCACGGTGTCCTGGGACGACCAGTTGACGGTCACCGCAAAGGGTAAGGCCGTCGGTTCGAGCATGGATTTGCCGGTGGGAGCCCAGATTTCGGTGCAGACCGCGGCCGAGAAAATGATCGCCACCAGCGACAACATGGCCACCGACATGCTGATCGAAAGGGTCGGGCCGCAGGCGGTTGATGCCGCGCTGGCCAACACCGGGCATCACGACCCCGCCGCGATGACGCCGTTTCCGACGATGTACGAACTGTTCACCGATCGCCTGGGGCCGCCCGGACCTCCGCGAGCAATGGAAGCACGGCACGCCGGAGGATCGCGCCGAGATGCTACAACGAGCCAATTCGGCCCACTACCAACCGGATCCGTTCCGTGCGCACGTGCCGGCCTCCGAGTCCGGCGCGGAATGGTATGGCAGCGCTGAAGATATCTGCCGCGTTCACGTGGCACTGCAAGCCGGCGCAGTGGGCGCGGCCGCACCTGTCAAGAAGATCCTGGATGTCGCCACCGGGGTCAATCTGGATCGCAACGACTGGCCTTACCTCGCCGCGAAAGCCGGTGGGCTGCCGGGCGATCTGACATTCAGCTGGTATGCGATCGACAAGACCGGGCAGCCGTGGGTGGTGAGCTTCCAGCTCACCTGGCCACGCGATCACGGGCCGGCCCTCGGCGGCTGGGCGTTGCAGATCGCCAAGCAGGTGTTCGCGCTGCTGCTCAAGCAACGCTGATCGGCGGTTAGGCACCCTCGCTGCTCCGTCGTCTGCTGGCGAGCTGGAATCGACCGTCACCTGGATCGGCGCGGTGGCCTACTGGAAACTCGCCGACGTCGAGGCTCGCTATCAGGCGGGAGAACCCGTCGAATAAACGAAAAAGCCGGCTAACGCATGCGCTAACCGGCTTTTTCGAGATGGATTACGGCGTGGTCGTCCCCGTGCTACCGGCGGCGTGCGCACCGGAGCTCGCCAGGTCCGGCTGCTCGGCAGGCTTCTGGTGCCCGACGAACGTGAACACGGCATCCTCGCCGTTGCCCTCGCCGTCCCAGTTGTCCACGTCCACCGTGACAATCTGGCCCGGGCCGACCTCTTCGAACAGGATCTTCTCGGACAGCTGGTCCTCGATCTCCCGTTGGATGGTTCGGCGCAGCGGACGAGCGCCCAGCACCGGGTCGAAGCCGCGCTTGGCCAGCAACGACTTGGCCTTGTCGGTGAGCTCCATCGCCATGTCCTTGGCCTTGAGCTGCTTGCCCACCCGGCCGATCATCAAATCGACCATCTCGATGATCTCTTCGCGAGTCAACTGGTGGAAGACGATGATGTCGTCGATGCGGTTGAGGAACTCGGGGCGGAAATGCTTCTTCAGCTCGTCGTTGACTTTCTGCTTCATCCGCTCGTAGTTGTTTTCGCCGCCTCCCTGGGTGAAGCCCAGTCCGACCGCCTTGCTGATGTCGGACGTACCCAGGTTGGAGGTGAAGATCAGCACGGTGTTCTTGAAGTCGACCGTGCGGCCCTGACCGTCGGTGAGACGGCCATCCTCGAGCACCTGCAACAGGCTGTTGTAGATCTCCTGGTGCGCCTTCTCGATCTCGTCGAACAGCACCACCGAGAACGGCTTGCGGCGCACCTTCTCAGTGAGCTGGCCACCCTCTTCGTAGCCGACGTATCCAGGCGGAGCACCGAACAACCGCGATGCGGTGAACCGGTCGTGGAACTCGCCCATGTCGATCTGGATGAGCGCGTCGTCGTCGCCGAACAGGAAGTTGGCCAGCGCCTTGGACAGCTCGGTCTTACCGACACCGGACGGGCCGGCGAAGATGAACGAGCCGGACGGGCGCTTGGGGTCTTTCAACCCGGCGCGGGTACGACGGATCGCCTTCGAGACCGCCTTGACCGCGTCCTCCTGGCCGATGATCCGCTTGTGCAGTTCGTCTTCCATCCGCAGCAACCGGGTGGTCTCGGCCTCGGTGAGCTTGAACACCGGGATACCGGTCCAGTTGCCCAACACCTCGGCGATCTGCTCCTCGTCGACCTCGGCGACGACATCGAGATCACCTGAGCGCCATTGCTTTTCACGCTCGGCGCGCTGATTAACCAGCTGCTTTTCGCGATCGCGGAGGCTGGCCGCCTTCTCGAAGTCCTGCGCGTCGATCGCGGACTCCTTCTCCCGGCGGGCGTCGGCGATCTTCTCGTCGAACTCGCGCAGGTCTGGCGGAGCCGTCATCCGGCGAATCCGCATCCGCGCGCCGGCCTCGTCGATCAGGTCAATTGCCTTGTCCGGCAAGAACCTGTCGTTGATGTAGCGGTCGGCCAGAGTGGCGGCGGCCGCGACCGCGCCGTCGGTGATGGACACCCGGTGGTGCGCCTCGTAGCGGTCGCGCAGACCCTTGAGGATCTCGATCGTGTGCTCCACCGTCGGTTCGCCGACCTGCACCGGCTGGAAGCGCCGCTCCAGCGCGGCGTCCTTCTCGATGTACTTGCGGTACTCATCGAGGGTGGTGGCACCGATGGTCTGCAGTTCGCCACGGGCCAACTTCGGCTTGAGGATTGACGCTGCGTCGATCGCGCCCTCGGCCGCTCCGGCACCGACCAGCGTGTGCAGCTCGTCGATGAACAAGATGATGTCGCCGCGGGTGTTGATCTCCTTGAGCACCTTCTTCAGGCGCTCCTCGAAGTCACCGCGGTAGCGACTGCCGGCCACCAGCGAACCCAGGTCGAGGGTGTAGAGCTGCTTGTCCTTCAGCGTCTCGGGGACCTCGCCGTGCACGATCGCCTGCGCGAGACCTTCGACGACGGCGGTCTTACCGACGCCGGGCTCACCGATCAGCACCGGGTTGTTCTTGGTGCGCCGAGACAGCACCTGCATGACCCGCTCGATTTCTTTCTCGCGGCCGATCACCGGGTCGAGCTTGCCTTCCATGGCGGCGGCAGTCAGGTTGCGACCGAACTGGTCGAGCACCAATGACGTCGAAGGACAGCCGGACTCTCCTCCGCGTCCACCGGTACCGGCCTCCGCGGTCTCCTTGCCCTGGTAACCGCTCAGCAGCTGGATCACCTGCTGGCGCACCCGGGTGAGTTCGGCACCCAGTTTGACCAGAACCTGGGCGGCGACGCCCTCACCCTCACGGATCAGTCCGAGCAGAATGTGCTCGGTGCCGATGTAGTTATGGCCGAGCTGCAGCGCCTCGCGCAGGCTCAGCTCCAAGACCTTCTTGGCGCGCGGAGTAAACGGGATGTGGCCGGACGGAGCCTGCTGGCCTTGGCCGATGATCTCCTCGACCTGGCTGCGGACACCCTCCAGTGAGATGCCCAGCGACTCCAGCGACTTGGCCGCTACCCCTTCGCCCTCGTGGATAAGACCCAGCAGGATGTGCTCGGTGCCGATGTAGTTGTGGTTGAGCATCCGGGCCTCTTCTTGCGCCAGGACGACAACCCTGCGGGCACGGTCCGTAAAACGTTCGAACATTGGCGGTTACCTGCTCTCCCTCACCATCGGTACTTCGTCATTCTCGGCACAGGGGCCGACACCGCGTACCTGTCATCCACTGTAATGGGCGACCGGCCGGGCTTCCCACCTTGCTATCGCTAAGGCATCTTCGGGGTTCCCGGCTAGAACACAGTTACAACAAAGCAACGCGGGAAAACTGTGAATCGTTTCCCGTTCCAGTGATCGATCAGTTCGCCACCAGCGAAAGCGCGGCCAGCCGCGCTCTCGATTAAGTCGCGGCGTGGAATGCGTCGATGACGTCGGCCGGGATACGGCCGCGGGTCGACACGTTGTGCCCATTGCGACGAGCCCAGTCCCGGATCGCCGCGCTCTGCTCGCGGTCGATGGCGCCACGGCCGCGGCCGGAGCCGGAACGTCCGCGCCGACGGCCACCGACCCGGCGAGAGGCTTCCACCCACTGCTTCAGGTCGTTGCGAAGTTTCGTCGCATTCTTGGCCGAAAGGTCAATCTCATAGGTCACACCGTCGAGACCGAATTCAACGGTTTCATCAGCGGCACCTTCGCCGTCGAAATCGTCGACAAGGGTGACGGTCACTTTCTTCGCCATTGGCTGAGCCTCACGCTTTCTTCTTAGACACTTGCCATACAAGACACGTGCTCGGACCGGCCCCCGCCGAATAATCTGCCATACCCCGACGA
This sequence comes from uncultured Actinomycetota bacterium, assembly GCA_963749375.1. Lineage (GTDB taxonomy): Bacteria > Actinomycetota > Actinomycetes > Mycobacteriales > Mycobacteriaceae > Mycobacterium. The sequence goes on along the minus strand of CAVVNB010000026.1, from coordinate 220,673 downwards.
GTAATTCAATACAGCGACACAGAACGGCTCAGTTGCTATGCGGACGCACAATAGGAAACAATACCGTCTCTCTTATTGACAGCCCGGTCAAAGCCATCAGCAGGCGGTCGATGCCCATTCCGGTTCCGGTGCACGGCGGCATAGCGTGCTCGAGCGCAACAAGAAAATCCTCGTCGAGCACCATTGCCTCATCATCGCCGGCCGCGGCAGCACGAGCCTGCTCAGCGAATCTTTCCCGCTGTATCACCGGGTCGATCAATTCCGAGTATCCCGTGGCCAGCTCGAATCCGCGGATATAAAGATCCCACTTCTCGGTCACCCCGGCAATGCTGCGGTGTTGACGCGTCAAAGGCGTTGTCTCGACCGGAAAATCCTTGACAAAAGTGGGCGCGGTCAACGTCGAGCCGACGGTGTGCTCCCAGAGTTCCTCGATCAACTTGCCGTGCCCGTAGCCGCGGTCGGTCGGAACCTCGACCTCTAGTGATGCGGCGATAGCGAGCAAGCGATCGACATTGGTGTTTGGGGTGATCTCTTCGCCAAGAGCCTCAGATAGCGACGGATACATTTCTATCGATGCCCATTCTCCGTCGATGTCATAGACGCTGCCGTCGGGTAGAGAGAGTTCTCGAGTGCCGATCGCCTCGTCAGCCACCTGTTGAATAAGCTCACGGGTTACAACAGCGGAATCGTCATACGTTCCATACGCTTGATAGGTCTCCAACATGGAAAATTCGGGAGAATGTGTGGAATCAGCTCCTTCGTTTCTGAACACTCGATTTAGTTCGAAGACCTTGTCGAACCCTCCGACGACACAGCGCTTCAGGAACAGTTCCGGCGCGATCCGGAGGTAGAGATCGATGTCGAGCGCGTTGGAGTGCGTGACGAACGGACGGGCCGCCGCGCCGCCCGCCAGCGTCTGCAAAATCGGCGTCTCGACCTCTAAAAAGCCGCGCTGCTCCAGCGCATTGCGTAATGCGCGAATGACCGCAATTCGTTGCCGGGCAACCGTACGTGCCTCCGGACGCACGATCAGGTCGACATAACGCTGCCGGACCCGTGATTCTTCACTCATCTCTTTGTGGGCCACCGGCAGCGGGCGCAGGGCCTTGGACGCCATCTGCCAGCTGTCACCGAGAACCGAGAGCTCGCCGCGCCGTGAACTGATCACCTCGCCATGGACAAAGACGATGTCACCGATATCGACGTCGGCCTTCCACTGGTCGAGTGCCTCCTGCCCGACGCTGGCGAGACTGAGCATCACCTGTAGCGCGGTGCCGTCGCCTTCTTGGAGGCTGGCAAAGCACAACTTGCCCGAGTTGCGGGCGAACACCACCCGGCCGGCCACCCCGACGAGATCACCGGTCGTCGAATCGGCCGGTAGGTCGGGATAGGCCGCGCGAATCTGCGCCAGGGTGTGGGTGCGCGCGACTTCGACGGGATAGGGATCACGACCCTCGGCCGCCAAGCGCTCGCGTTTGTCCCGGCGTATCCGGAACTGCTCGGGGAGGTCCTGAGGGTCCTGGTCGGCGGCGTTCACGACCTGCCAGCCTAAAGGACTCGCGCCCTGATCCGCGAAACTCAAATCAGAGGTCGTGATTCTGGGCCGGACTCAACGAGCGGTTTTGAGCCGTCCGCGCTGGCTGTCCCGGTTGCGCTCGAAGACCAGCCGCAGCCCGTCCAGGGTCAGGTGCTGGTCGTAGTGATCGACGGAGTGCAGTTCGGCGAGCAACAGCGGCGCGGTGTGGCCAGTGGCCACCACGGTCACGTTGTCCCCGGAGAAACCGTCGACGTCTTTGCGAATCCGGCCGACCAGGCCGTCCACCAGACCGGCGAAGCCGAAAACCGCGCCGGCTTGCATGCATTCGACGGTGTTCTTGCCGACCACCGAGCGGGGCCGGGCCAGCTCGACCCGCCGCAGGGCCGCCGAGCGTGCGGCGGCGGCGTCCGAGGAGACCTGGATACCCGGCGCGATCGCGCCGCCCAAGAATTCGCCCTTGGCAGAGACCACGTCGACACAGATCGAAGAACCGAAGTCGATGACGATGGCGGCGGTGTTGTATTTCTGAAAAGCAGCCAGGCAGTTGACGATTCGGTCAGCGCCGACTTCTTTGGGGTTGTCGACCAGCAGCGGGATCCCGGTTCGGACACCCGGCTCGATCAACACGTGCGGTACCGTCGGCCAGTACTGCTCGAGCATCACGCGCACCTCGTGCAGCACTGACGGCACCGTGGACAGCGCCGCCGCACCGGTGAGCTGATCCGAGTCGTCACCGATCAGCCCGTCGATGGTCAACGCGAGCTCGTCGGCGGTGATCTCGGATTCGGTGCGAATCCGCCACTGCTGCACGACCTTCGCGTGCTCCTTGGCGCCGGAGAGCAGTCCGACGACGGTGTGGGTGTTACGGACGTCGATGGCCAGCAGCACGACTAGAAAGCCCTCATCGCGGTGAGACCAGCTCGCCCGCATCGGCCGGTACGAATGCCGGGTCGTTGCCCAAATCGATCGCGTTGTTCTCGGCGTTGACGAAGACGATCTTGGGCTGGTACGCGCGCGCCTCGGCGTCTTCCATCTGGGCGTAGGCGATCAGGATCACCAAGTCGCCGGGATGTACGAGATGCGCTGCCGCGCCGTTGATCCCGATCACGCCGCTGCCACGCTGACCGGTGATCGCGTAGGTGACCAGCCGCGCACCGTTGTCGATGTCGACGATGGTCACCTGTTCGCCCTCGAGCAGGTCGGCCGCATCCATCAGGTCGGCGTCTATCGTCACCGAGCCCACGTAATGCAGGTCGGCCTGAGTGACCGTCGCCCGGTGGATCTTCGACTTGAGCATTGTCCGTAACATCAATTCCTCCAATGTGATTCGAGGGGTTGACTGCCCTGATTGGTCGGCGCTGAGGGCACTCGCCCGTCGACGCCGATGGTAATTCCGATTTCGATGGCAACGTTGTCGAGCAGCCTGGTCTTGCCGAGCCGGGCGGCAACCAGCAGGCGGCCGGCGCCGGTGACCGGGGCCGGCCCCAGTGCGCTGTCGCGCACTTCGAGGTAGTCCACGTCGATCGCCGGCACCGCCGAGAGCACCGAGCGGGCCGCGTTCAGTGCAGCGTCCGCGCCGTCCGGCGCGGCATGCGAGCCGGCCAGCAGCGCCGCCGACAGGATGCCGGCCAACTCCCGTTGTGCGGGGTCGAGGTAGCGGTTACGGGACGACATCGCCAGGCCGTCGGTCTCGCGCACGATCGGCACGCCGACAACACGGACATCGATGTTGAGGTCTGCGACCATCTGACGAACGAGCACCAGCTGCTGATAATCCTTCTCGCCGAAGAAGATTCGGTCGGGCGCGACAATCTGCATCAATTTGCAGACGACCGTGAGCATGCCGGCGAAATGCGTGGGCCGCACAGCGCCCTCGAGCTCGGATCCGAGTGGCCCGGGATGACACCGTAGGTACGCGGGCCGTCCGGATACATCGCCGAAGCGCTTGGGGTGAAGGCGATTTCGACTCCTTCACCGCGCAGCAGCTCCAGGTCCGCCTCGATGACTCGTGGATAGGCCTCGAGATCCTCGTTGGCGCCAAACTGCAAGGGGTTCACGAAGATCGAGACCACAACCACCGAGCCCGGCACGAGTTTGGCTGCTCGCACCAGCGCGAGATGCCCGTCGTGCAGGGCGCCCATGGTCGGCACCAGCATCACCCGTCGACCGGTGTGCCGCAGCGCGCGGCTGACGTCGCTGACATCGCGGAGGTCGGCGTAGAGATTGAGTTTGCCGGCGTTGAACTTCGGCGGCCGCTGGATGCTCATCGTGCCAACACCTCGAGCACGTCTTCGGGCGCGTGCACCTTTTCGGCGGTGCGGATCGCGTTCAGCCGGTACGCCTGTGCCAGCTGCGGGTCGACGCTCTGCAGCGCACGCAGGTGCCCGGCGACCACATCGGCGTCGCCGCGCGCGATCGGACCGGTCAGCGCTGCCTGCCCCCGCTGCAGGGCGTTCTCCAGTGCCGCGCGGGCCAGCGGCCCGAGGATGCGCTCGGCGATGCCACCGGGCTGATCGTCGACGAGCTGTTGGCCGAGCAGTTCGGTCCCCGACACCGCGGCTCGCAGCGCATCCAGCGCATCAGTCAGCACCGTGACGATGTGATTGCCGGCGTGGGCCAAGGCCGCGTGATACAGCGTGCGCGCCTGCTCGGGAACACGGAACGGCTCGCCACCGATCTCGAGCACCAGCGACTGCGCGATCGCGTAGCCGACCTCGTCGGCGGCGGTGATCCCGAAGCAGGTGTCCGGGAGCCGGGAGATGTCCTCGTCGGAACCGGTGAACGTCATCGCCGGATGAATGGCCAGCGGTATGCAGTCCTGCGCGGCCAGCGGGGCCAGCACGTCGACGCCGTTGACGCCCGAGGTGTGAACGACGATGGTGCCCGGCCGCACCGCGGAGGTCGCGGCCAAACCCGCGACCAGACCTGGCAATTCGGTGTCTGGCACCGCGAGCAACAGCAGCTCGGCACTGCCCGCGACGTCAGGTACGGGTATTACCGGGGTGTCGGCCAGTCGGCGCTCGGCACGCTGCCGGGAGGCGCGGGATACGGCGCTGCAGGCAACCACGACATGGTCGACGCGTTCCAGCGCCGCACCCAAGGCGGTTCCCACCCGGCCCGCGGAGATGATCCCCACCTTGAGCCGAGCCGGGCGTAATCCGTCGAACTGCACCATCGCAGACGACCCTCACAAGTCATTTTGGTTTCGTTCCAGTCCCGCGAAGCGGGTACCGGACGGTCGCTAAGACTGTACCGCGACAATGCGGCCGAAACGCTGTGGTGTTCGCCTCAGTCTTCGCGGCGCCGACGTCGTCCACCCTCAGATGGGGCGGACTGCAACCGCGCGAGCAGGTCGGCCACCGACTGTCCGCCGGATGGCGGCTCCTCGGCTTCCGACAGCTCATCCGTGCTGCGATGACGGGCGTTTGCCGGTGGTGGCGGCGACATTGCCGGCCCTCGGTCCGGAGCCGACGGCGGGGGTGGCGGTGGCGGTGGCGGCGGCGGAGACATCGCCGGGGCTGGGGCCGATCCGGCGATGCCGGGCTCGGATTGGTCCGCAGAGTGGCGCGACCGTGCGCGACGGCCCGATTCGTTCCATTCGCCCTGGCCTTGCGACGATTCGGCTGGCCCGCTGGAATGCCGCCCCCGGCGCTCGGACGGCGGCTCTGCAGCGGGCTCGCCGGCGGCCGGTGACCGGTGCGACGCCTTGTCGCGAGACGGCCCGTTGTCGTACGCCCACGACGCCGGGGGCGGGTTGTCGGGCTGGCCGGCGTTCCAGTTGCTGCCGGGCGCTCCGGCGGGCAGCCACTGTCCTTCGGAGCTGACCGGCTGCCAAGTCGCCGACTGCTCGGACTTCCGTGGCCCCTCGCCCGGTGGCGGCCACGGGATCCGCGGCTGCTGCTGTGGCGGCTCAGGCTGCGGCGGCGGTGCGAACTGCGGCTCGGGCTGTGGCGGCTCGGGCCTGGGTTGTTCGGGCATGGGGGGCGGCGCTGGCGCGGTTTGCGGTGACGGCGGCGCGAATTGCGGTTCGGGCGGCGCGGGGGGCTCAGCGCGCCGGTGGGAACGTCGCGGGGGCGGCGGCTCGACCCGCTCGGGTCCGGTTGGTGGCGGCGGCGCCTGCGGGGGCCATGTGCTGGGCTGGCCCGGTGGCGGAGCCCAGCCGCGGACCTCCTGCTGACGTTCCACCGGGCTCGCGGGCGCGGCCTGTGCGCGCGGCGGAGTCCAGCCGGCGGCCGACGCCGGTTCGTTGCGCGCGGCGGGGGCTTCCTGATCGCCGGCCCGCCGATGCGAACTCCGATCCGGATCTGGCACTTCGGCGGCCCTGCTCTGCCGGGGTGGGGCGTACGCCTCGTGCACCTGCGGGGCGTAAGCCTGGTGATAGGTCTCCGTGACAGGCTGCCGTGGCGGGGTCGGGACGAGCGGTTCCTCGTGCACATCGATGATCGAGTCGTCGGCCCGCCGGGAAGGCTCTTCGGCCCGGACGGATTGCACCCGGTTGACGCGCTCGCGGGCGCTTTCGTTGTCGCGCTCCCATTCGCTGTAGCCCCGCACGGCCTTGCGTTCGCCCTCCAGGGCCGGGCGGTCGCTGAGCTCGGCGTCGAACAGGATTTCCAGGTTGGTACGCAGCGCGGCCAGCTCGGCTCGCAGCTCCGACACTTCGTCGTTGGCTTGCGCGCGCAATTCGGTGGCCAGCTCGCGACGCAGCTGGGACTCCACCGTGAGCTCGTACTCGCGCCGGGCGGAGATCTCGCGGTCCAGCTGCAGGTCGTAAACCAGCTTCAGGTCCCGCGCCCGCGCTTGATCCACGTCGCTTTGCCGGCGGTAGATCACCGAGACGAATGCGGCCACCACGGCGGCCCACAACGCGAGAATCACACCAAGCTTGAGAAGCTCTACTTTGTTGGTGAAGACGAGTGCGGAACTGGCGCCGATGGCCAGAACCAGCAACGCCGTCAGCAACACCCAACCCGGTCTGCGGCCGCTGCGCCGCGCCCGGGCGCCGCGGGACAGATCGGTCATGGCCCGACTGTACCGGCCCCGGGTCACTCCGCGTGTCGTCGCGCTCCGGCGTTTCTCACCTGGACTAATCGTGAAAATCGGGTGGTTATCGGAGCGAGCTAATTTTCGACGCCCTCGCCGTTCTCGGTCGGGTCTCCCGGGGATTTACAGCAATGCTGCAACCACAGCGCGGCAGTCACCAGAACGAGCGCGCTGAGGGCCGCGACCGCGGTGCCGGTGGCGTCCCCGGCTGCCACTCTGAGCCATGACCGCCGCGGCAGCAGATACGCCAGGACGCCCGCCCACCAGCCGAGCGCCAATGCGCCGACCCAGGCCGACGCCTGGGCGATGACCAGGCTGCGTGCCACCGCGAGCGGATGCAGCCAGCCGGGCCCGTCGCCGATCTCGCCGTCAGCGATCTTGGCCCGCACGTAACGCCCCCACACCGCCTCGGCGACACCGACCGCAAGCAGCGAAAGACCGGTCCACACCGTGATCGGCGGAAACCATCGGTAAGTCACCATGACGAGCAGATATCCCGCGACCGCAGTGCCGAGCACCGCGGCCGTCAGATCGCGTTTGCGAGTGGGGCCCATCAGCTTTCGGCGCGCGGCTCGAGAACAAACTCGGTGTGCCGCACACCGGCGCGATCGGTGGGATCCAGCTCGGCGATCAGCTTGGCGACCGACTGCTTTCCGCCCGCCACCGTCAACGCCGCGTCCGGGTCGACGGCCAGCCAAGGAATCAGCACGAAGGCACGCAGGTGGGCCAGCGGATGCGGCAGAGTCAGCCCGTCCTCCAGGGAGAACAGCTCGCTATCGCCCTCCACTGACGCCAAGTGGCAACTGACCAGGTCAACGTCGAGGGTGCGTGGACCCCACTTCTGTCCGCGCACGCGATCCGCCGCGATCTCCATCTCTTGCGCGCAGCGAAGCCAACCCTGTCCGTCGAGCGTCGCATCCTCGGCGATGAGCACCGCATTGAGGAACGGGCCCTGCTCGACCCCGCCCCAGGCCGCGGTCTCGTAGACCGGGGACACCGCTTGCACGGCGCCCCCTAGCCGGTCGAGCACCGACTGCAACCGGGTCAGCCGGTCTCCGATGTTGGATCCGATCGACAGCACGACACGTGTCATTGGCGCCACTCTCCCCCGCAGGCGGGCGGTATCCCCACCACCCCGGTTGCGCCGGGATCATCGTCGTTGGCACGCATCACGCCGGCACCACCTGCCCCCGCCCCCCGCGCCGAGATCGGCGCGCCACCACGGCAACATCGTCGAAGGTGTGCGGAATGGGAGCCTGCGGCTTGTGCACTGTCACCTCCACTGCGTGTACACGATGGTCTTTCATGACGTCCTCGGCTATCTCGCCGGCGACCGTCTCGATCAAATTGCGCGCCTGCCCCCCGACGACAGCGGCCGCCCGCTCGGCCAGGACCCCGTAGTCGTACGTGTCGGCCAAGTCGTCGCTGGCCGCGGCGTCCGCCAGGTCTATCCAGACGGTGACATCGACGACGAAATCCTGGCCATCGGCGCGCTCGTGGTCGAATACTCCGTGGTTACCGCGAACTTTTAAGCCGCGCAACTCGATTCGATCAGTCATCGGATCCTATCGCCCCGGCATGCGTCCACGCCTCGACCACTTTGACAGCATCGGCCGAAGCCCGCACGTCGTGTACCCGAACTCCCCACGCACCATGCAACGCGGCCAGCGCCGACACCACCGCGGTGGCCGTTTCGCGGCCATCCGGTGGCCGAGCCTCGCCATCCCGGCCGGCCAGCAATCCGCCGAGAAACCGCTTGCGTGACGCGCCGACCAGCACTGGAACCCCACCGGCCACCAACTCCGGCAACGCGTGCAGCAGCGCCCAGTTGTCCCCGGCAGACTTGGCGAAACCCAACCCCGGGTCGATGATCAGCTTGGCCGGGTTCACCCCGGCGGCAACGGCATCGTCGATGCAGGCCATCAACTCGGCGCGAACTTCGGCGACCACGTCGCGATAGGACGGCACCTGATGCGGCCGCTCGGCCGACACCGAGCGCCAGTGCATCAGCACCCACGGCACATCGGCCTCGACCAGCAAACCGGCCATCGCCTCGTCGGCGCGACCGCCGGACACGTCGTTGACCATCGATGCGCCGTTTTCCAGCGCCGCCCGCGCCACCCCCGCGTGCATCGTGTCGATGCTGACGGTAATTCCCTGGGCGGCAAGCTCTTTAACGACAGGGACAACACGGGCCGTCTCGATCCGCGGATCGATGCGCTGCGCGCCGGGGCGGGTCGACTCACCGCCGACGTCGACGATCGTTGCCCCGTCGGCGGCCAACGCCAACCCTTGCTCGACAGCACGATCGGCATCGAGGTAGCGCCCGCCATCCGAGAACGAGTCGTCGGTGACGTTCACCACCCCCATGATCTGGACGTGCGTCGTGCTCACTTGCGCAAGATCAGTTCGAGCGCCTCGGCTCGAAGTGCGCTGTCGGACTTGAACTGGCCACGCACGGCCGAAGTCGTGGTGACCGCACCGGGCTTGCGAACGCCCCGCATGGACATGCAGAGGTGTTCGGCCTCGATCACGACGATGACGCCGCGGGGATCGAGTTTGCGTATCAGCGCGTCGGCGACCTGTGCCGTGAGTCGCTCCTGGATTTGTGGCCGCTTGGCGTACAGGTCGACCAGTCGGGCGATCTTCGACAAGCCGGTCACCCGGCCATCGTGGCCGGGGATGTACCCGACGTGCGCCACACCGTGGAACGCCACCAGGTGATGCTCGCAGGTGGAATACAACGGGATCTCCTTGACCAGCACCAACTCATCGTGCTGCTCGTCAAAAGTGGTGTCCAGCACGGCATCCGGGTCGGTGTAAAGGCCCGCGAACATCTCTTGGAAACTCCGGGCGACGCGGGCCGGGGTGTCCACCAGGCCGGGCCGTTCCGGGTCTTCTCCGATCGCGTGGAGCAACTCGCGGACGGCCGCCTCAGCGCGCGGTTGGTCGAAGACTCGGCCGTTGAGGGCAGCGGTCCGGGAATTCGGCTGCGCCATCGCAGACTCCGTTCGTGTCAGCCGTGTGTCGAGGGGTTAGACGGGCTCGGACCGTTGCCGGGTGGATCGGCGGGTCGGCCTGTCTCCGGCGCGGGCGCGCCCGGCGGCGGATACGGCGGATACGGCGGATACGGCTGGCCCGCGTGCTGATGGGGTGGCGCCGGCCAGTGCTGCGGCGGCTGCGAGGGTGGGTACCAGTAGCCCGGTGGCTGCTGCGGCGGCCAGCCAGGGGCCTGCCAGCCGGCCGGCGCACCGTAGTCGGGCTGCGTCGAAGTCTGTTGACCGCCGTTCGGGCCGGTGTGAGAACCGTTGTTGCCGTTCGCATTTTGGTCGGCATCCCGCGCCGCCGCCGCCGCAGCGATGGCCGCCTTGAAGGCCGGCTCGGTCTCCGGCTTGGGCCACGGCTCGCCACGCTCGATCGCGAGTTCGCCCGGCGTCTTGATCGGCGGCTTGTCCGACGGAATGCGTCCGCCGAAGTCGTCGAAAAGTGTTAGCCGCGGCCGCTTTTCGACGTTGGCGAAGATCGCTTCCAGCTCGACGCGGTGCAATGTCTCTTTTTCCAGGAGTTCACCGGCCAGCGTGTCCAGCGTGTCCCGGTATTCGGTGAGGATCTCCCAGGCCTCGGTGTGCGCGGCCTCGATGAGTTTGCGAACTTCCTCGTCGATTTCGCGCGCGACCTCGTGGGAGTAGTCCGGCTGGGTGCCCATGGTCCGGCCCAGGAACGGATCGCCGGCTTCGGTGCCGTACTTGACCGCGCCCAGCTTGGAGCTCATCCCGAATTCGGTGACCATGGCCCGGGCCACCTTGGTGGCATGGTCGATGTCCGATGACGCCCCGGTGGTGGGCTCATGGAACACCAGTTCCTCGGCTGCGCGGCCGCCCAGCGCCATCACCAGCCGGGCGATCAGCTCCGAGCGGGTGTGCAGTCCCTTGTCGTCTTCGGGCACTGCCAATGCATGGCCCCCGGTTTTGCCGCGAGCCAGGATCGTCACCTTGTAGACCGGATCGAGGCCCGGCATCGCCCAGCCGGCCAGGGTGTGCCCGGCCTCGTGGTACGCGATCGTCTTCTTTTCCTGCTCACTGATGATGCGGCTCTTGCGCCGCGGCCCGCCGACAACCCGATCGACTGCCTCTTCCAGCGCTGCGACGGTGATCACGGTGCCGTTCTCGCGGGCGGTCAGCAGCGCCGCCTCGTTGATCACGTTCTCCAAATCGGCACCGGTCATGCCGACGGTCCGCTTGGCCAAGCCGTCGAATTCGACGTCAGGGCCGAACGGCTTGCCCTTGGAGTGCACCCGCAGCACCGCGCGCCGCCCGGCCAGGTCGGGGCTGGACACCGGGATTTGGCGGTCGAAGCGACCGGGCCGGAGCAGCGCCGGATCCAGGATGTCGGGACGGTTGGTGGCCGCGATCAGGATCACACCCTGGCGGTCGCCGAAGCCGTCCATTTCCACCAGCAACTGGTTCAGCGTCTGCTCTCGCTCGTCGTGCCCGCCACCCAGTCCGGCGCCGCGCTGACGGCCGACGGCGTCGATCTCGTCGACGAAGATGATGCACGGACTGTTCTGCTTGGCCTGCTCGAACAGGTCACGCACCCGGGATGCGCCGACGCCGACGAACATCTCGACGAAGTCGGAGCCGGAGATGGTGAAGAACGGCACCCCGGCTTCACCGGCGACGGCCCGCGCCAGCAGGGTCTTACCCGTTCCCGGCGGGCCGTAGAGCAGAACGCCCTTGGGGATTTTGGCGCCGAGCGCCTGATAGCGCGACGGGTTCTGCAGGAAATCCTTGATCTCGTAGAGCTCTTCGACCGCTTCGTCGGCACCGGCGACGTCGGCGAAGGTGGTCTTCGGCATGTCCTTGTTCAGCATCTTGGCCCGCGACTTGCCGAAGCCGAACCCCATCCGGGCCCCACCCTGCATGCGGGAGAACATCATGAACAAGCCGACCAGCAGCAACAGCGGCAGGACGTAGACCACTAGCGAGCCGATGATGCTGCCCTGGTTGACGACCGTGCTGACCTGGGTGTCCTTGCTGTTCAGCTGGTCGAACAGCGGGACGGCGTAGCCGGTCGGGAAGTGGGTGATGATCTTGTCGGAGCCCTCGGTGCCGGTCGCGGCGCTCTTCAGCGTCATCCGGACCTGCTGCTCGCGGTCGTCGATCTGGGCGTTCTTGATGTTGCCGGCCTTGATCTGGGCCATCGCCACCGAGGTGTCGACCGGCTTGAAACCGCGGGTGTCGTCACTGAAGTAGAAGAAGGACCAGCCAAGCAGCAACACGACTGCGATGGCCGTGAGCGTGCGGATCACGTTTTTCCGGTTCATCAATCATCGGCCGTCGTCGGCCAGGTCCTTCCGTATACACGCAGCTGGAATAGTCCAGGTTACCGCCCGTGCCGAACGGCAGCCCGGCCAGAGCCGGGCGGAGGGGGTTGGCCCGGTAATCGTCTCGGTCTTAACAACGCATCGAAGTTCCCGACACCTTCCGGGTCGGGGCCGGCGTGTGCTTTGGTGAACCTGTGTCTGACAGCCAGCCGATCACTGAACGCACCATCCACACCAACGGCGTGCAGCTGCACACCCTCGAAGCGGGCGAGCCCGGTGCACCGGTCGTCGTGCTGGCACACGGATTCCCCGAACTCGCCTATTCCTGGCGCCACCAGATCCCCGCGTTGGCTGCCGCCGGCTACCACGTGCTGGCGCCCGATCAGCGCGGATACGGCCGCACCACCAGCCCGGCCGACATCGCGGCCTACAACGTCGTCGACCTGTCCGCCGACTTGATCGGCCTCCTCGACGATGTCGATGCCGACAAGGCGGTGTTCATCGGCCACGACTGGGGTTCTCCGGTGGTGTGGGGTTCGGCGCAACTGCACCCGGAGCGGGTCGAGGCCGTCGTTGGCATGAGCGTTCCGCCGGTGCCCCGCTCGAAGGTTCCCCCGACCACGGCATTCCGGGCCATCTTCGGCGACAACTTCTTCTACATGCTCTATTTCCAGGAGCCCGGGGTGGCCGACGCCGAGCTCGGTGGCGACCCCCGCCGGACCATCACACGGATGTTGGGCGGGCTGACCCGATCCGACGATCAGGCGGCCGCGCTGCGCCTGATCGCACCGGGGCCGGCCGGCTTCATCGAGCGGCTGCCCGAGGCCGACGGCCTGCCGGACTGGATCAGCGCGGACGAGGTCGATCACTACGTCGCCGAATTCACCCGCACCGGGTTCACCGGCGGGCTCAACTGGTATCGCAACATGGACCGCAACTGGGAGCTGATGGCTGACCCGCCGGCCGCCACCATTGACATGCCGGCCATGTTCATCGGTGGCACCGACGATCCGGTGCTGAGCTTCATGCGCCCCGACCGGGCATCCGAGGTGGTGACCGGCCGTTACCGCGAGGTACTGATCGACGGCGCCGGGCACTGGCTGCAACAGGAGAAGCCGGACCGGGTCAACGAACTGCTGCTCGATTTCCTGTCGAGCCTGAAGACCAGCGCCGAACTATGAAGCGTCCGTTGAACTTCGGCGTATTCGTCACACCGTTTCACCCGACCGGCCAATCCCCTACGGTGGCACTCGAATACGACATGGAGCGTGTCGTCGCACTGGACCGCCTCGGCTTCGACGAAGCATGGTTCGGCGAGCATCATTCCGGCGGGTACGAGCTGATCGCCTGCCCGGAGGTGTTCATCGCCGCGGCCGCCGAACGGACCAAACACATCCGGCTGGGCACGGGTGTGGTGTCGTTGCCCTACCACCACCCGCTGATGGTGGCCGATCGTTGGGTGCTGCTGGATCATCTGACCCGAGGGCGGGTGATGTTCGGCACCGGGCCGGGCGCCCTGCCGTCGGACGCCTACATGATGGGGATCGATCCGATCGAGCAGCGCCGGATGATGCAGGAATCACTGGAGGCGATCCTCGCGCTGTTCCGCGCCGAGCCAAGCGAGCGGATCAGTCGGCACTCGGACTGGTTCATCCTGCGTGACGCCCAGTTGCACATCCGCCCCTACACCTGGCCCTACCCGGAAATCTCAACGGCGGCAATGATTTCGCCGTCCGGACCACGGCTGGCCGGAGCGATGGGAACATCGCTGCTTTCGCTGTCGATGTCTGTTCCCGGCGGCTACGCAGCATTGGAGAACACCTGGGGAGTGGTCGAGGAGCAGGCCGCCAAGGTCGGCCGGGACGAGCCGAACCGCGACGACTGGCGGGTGCTGTCGATCATGCATATCGCCGACACCCGCGAAAAGGCGATCGAAGACTGCACTTACGGCCTGCAGGATTTTGCAAACTATTTCGGCGCTGCCGGGTTCGTTCCGTTGGCCAACTCCGTCGAGGGTGGACAGACGCCGTACGAGTTCGTTGAAGACTATGCAGCCAAAGGTAATTGCTGTATCGGCAGCCCCGATGACGCGATCGCGCACATCGAGGATCTGCTCGAACGATCCGGCGGATTCGGGACACTGCTGATGCTCGGCCACGACTGGGCTGCGCCGGAAGCGACCTACCACTGCTACGAACTGATGGCCCGCAAGGTCATTCCGCACTTCAAGGGCCAGCTCGAGGCGGCGAGGTCATCGCACGAGTGGGCCAGGGAAAAACGTGACGAGCTGATCGGGCGTGCGGGGCAGGCTGTCGTGAAGGCGATCACCGAGCACGTCAGCGAAACGAGTAGCAGCTGATGCGCGCCTCGGTGCTGCGGGACGGCCGCATGGTGTACCGCGATGACGTGCCCGACCCGGTGCCCGGCCCCGGCCAGGTGCTGGTCGCGGTGCGGTCGTGCGGAATCTGCGGCTCGGACCTGCATTTCGCCGCACACGGCGCCGAGGTGTTGACGCTGAGCAACGAGATGGCCAGCGGGGCCGGCGGAATGAACGTCGACTTGAGCCACGACGTGTTCATGGGCCACGAATTCAGCGCGCAAGTACTCGAGGCAGGACCCGGCACCGACACGCATCCGCCGGGGACCCTTGTCACGTCGATCCCAGTTCTATTGTCAGGCACAAACTTCGAGGCAATCGTCTACAGCAATACGACGGTGGGCGGCTACGCCGAACGAATGCTGCTTTCGGCTCCGCTACTGCTGCCGATTCCGAACGGCCTTGATCCACAGAATGCCTCACTCGCCGAGCCGATTGCGGTCGGGTTGCACGCGGTGAACAAGTCCGGCATCCAGCCGGGCGAGGCCGCGCTGGTACTCGGCTGCGGTCCGATCGGCATCGCCGTCGTCGCCGCGCTGCGCACCCGCGGAGTCGAGACCATTGTGGCAGTGGACTTTTCGCCGAAGCGCCGCGAGCTTGCCGCGACGATGGGCGCACACCAGACCGTCGATCCTGCGCAGGGGTCGCCGTTCGATACCGCGAAACCGGCGGTGGTGTTCGACGCGGTGGGCGTTCCCGGAATCATCGACGACGTAATGCGCCGTGCCCGAGCCGGCACGCGGTTGGTCGTGGTGGGCGTGTGCATGCAAGCCGACACGGTGCATCCGTTTTTCGCGATCGCCAAGGAGATCAGCGTCCAGTTCGTTCTCGCCTACTCCCCAGAGGAGTTCGGCGATTCGCTGCGGGCGATCGCCGAGGGTGACATCGATGTCACCCCGATGATCACCGGCAACGTCGGCCTCGAGGAGGTCGGGGCCGCATTCGACGATCTCGCCGATCCCGAGCGGCACTGCAAGATACTGGTCACTCCCTGACTCTGCGTCATCCCCCGGCCGGGGGATGAGGTACCACCGTCGGTTTGAAACCGTAACGGGGAGCAGCGAATTGCATTCCGCGTCCGGCATTGCCCGTCACCATCGGTAGACCGCCCATGCTGTTGGCAACAGGTTGCGCGGTCAGCGGCTGCGAGGACACCGGAGTGCCGAGGCTGCCGACGGACGTCACGGCGGGGCTCACCGACGGAGCCACGCCGCCCCAGTTCGGTGGCACCGACAATCGGCGTCGTCGCGCGACTGGAGTGGATCATCCGAAACGTTAAGCCAGCCATGTCGCGCGAACACAGCCCCCACCGAGCCTGTTCACCATCGAGTCGATGACTATTCATTTAGCTGGGTGATTAAACTGGCGGTTAGGAATCCCACGTGAAAGGCATTGGCGTTCAACATGATTAGAAGTCTCTATGAGCTTTACGGCAGTTGCCATGCTACCGGGTAAGCTTTGCTCGACGCACCTCGGCGCCGATTGCCGCGGCGTCTTTGCGCGAGCCGACACGTCTACGACTCTAATAGCCCTGCATAAGAGCGGTATTCGCGCTCTCTCGATCGAATAGCGCTATCTACAAGGCAATTTCGTTGCGCCTCAGATCTTCTCCGCCCGATGCCCCGTCCGCGCCATCGACGGCGTCCAAACCACGTCGTACCCGTCGCCGGCCGTTGCGCTGGTATATCTTTGTTCGAATTGACCAACTCACCACGATCGAGCACGTGGAGCAGCTGTAGGCCAACCAGTCGACCGTCCCGGCGTGGCGACCACGGATGCTACCGAGGAGGCGCGATGCCCACGCCGGCGCTGAGCCTGCGACGGCAGATGCTGCGCCGTCGCCCGGTGAGCGGCGCGCCGGTCGCCGCGGGCGCCTCGGATCAACTGCAACGCAGCCTCGGCGTCTTCCTGCTGACCATGTTCGGCGTCGGCGAGACCGTCGGGTCGGGCATCTTCATCGTGCTCTCGCAGTCGGTGCCGCAGGCCGGCCCGGCGGTGGTCATCTCGTTCATCATCGCCGGCGTCGCGGCGGGCCTGGCTGCGATCTGCTACGCCGAACTGGCCTCGGCGGTGCCTGTCTCCGGATCGGCCTACTCCTACGCCTACGCCACCCTCGGCGAATTCGCGGCGATGGGCGTCGCGGCCTGCCTGCTGCTCGAGTACGGCGTGTCCACCGCTGCGGTGGCCGTCGGCTGGAGTCAGTACCTCAACAAGTTGCTCGACAACGTCTTCGGATTTGTTCTGCCGCAATCTATTTCGGCGGCACCGTGGGATCCCGCGCGCGGCGTGCTCAACCTCCCGGCGATTGCTCTGGTGGCGATGTGCGCGCTGTTGTTGATCCGCGGCGCCAGCGCATCCGCCAAGGCCAACGCCATCATGGTGGTCATCAAGATCAGCCGTGCTGGTGCTTTTCTCGGCCATCGCGTTCACCGCATTCAATGCCGGCAACTTCACCGATCTCGCGCCGTTCGGGGTGTCCGGCATCAGCCTGGCCTCGGGCACGATCTTCTTCGCCTACATCGGCCTTGACGCGGTGTCCACCGCCGGCGACGAGGTCAAAGACCCGCAACGCACCATGCCGCGAGCGATCATCGCCGCCCTGCTGATCGTCACCGCGATCCACATCCTGGTATCGGTTGCCGCGATCGGCGCTCAGCGGTGGCAGGACTTCAAGGGCGAGGAGGCAGTGCTGGCGGTGATCCTGGACCACATCACCGGCAATACCGCCGGCAGCACCATTGTTGCTGCGGGCGCCGTGATTTCGATCTTCTCGGTCACGCTGGTGACGCTGTACGGCCAGACCCGCATCCTGTTCACCATGGGCCGTGACGGGTTGCTGCCGGCAGCATTCGCGAAGGTGCACCCGCGCACGATGACGCCCGTCCGCAACACCCTGATCGTGGCATTCGCGATAGCGATGCTGGCCGCGATGGTGCCGTTGGACCGGCTGGCCGAAATCGTGTCGATCGGGACGTTGACGGCGTTCATCGTGGTGTCCGCCGGCGTGATCGTGCTGCGCATCCAGGAACCCGATCTGCCCCGCGGTTTCAAGGTGCCCGGCTATCCGGTGACACCGATCCTGTCCATCGCCGCGTGCGCCTACATCCTGTTCAGCCTGCACTGGTACACCTGGGTCGCGTTCAGCGGCTGGGTCGCGGTGGCCCTGGTCTTCTACCTGCTGTGGGGCCGCCGGCACAGCGCCCTCAACGCCGACGCGGCCTCGGCGACCGTCGCGCAGGACTAGGGTGCCAGGCATGACCGCCAGACTGCCGGTTCGCCTACTGCTCGCCCTGGCTCTCGCCGCGACGGCGTCCGCCTGCGACCACGCGCCGGACAAGGTGGGCGAAAACGCGCGTCAGGTCACGGTCGTCGGCTCCGGTCACGTACAGGGCGTTCCCGACACGCTCACCGCCGACGTCGGCGTGGAATTCGTCGCGCCGGACGTCACCGCGGCGATGAACCAGACCAACGACCGTCAGCAGGCGATCATCGACGCCGCTCGCCGGCGCCGGGGTCGACCGCAAGGACATCAGCACCACCGACGTCAGCCTGCAGCCGCAATACGACACCTCCGGCGCCACCATCACCGGTTATCGCGCGGCCAATTCGATCCGCGTCAAGATTCACCCCGCCGACTCGGCGTCGCGCGTGCTGGCCGTCATCGTCGGCACCGGCGGTGACGCCACCCGGATCAACTCGGTCAGCTACTCCATCGCCGACGATTCGCAGCTGGTGAAGGACGCGCGGGCGCGCGCTTTTCAAGACGCCAAGGACCGCGCCGCCCAGTACGCCCAGCTGTCCGGGCTCGGGCTGGGCAAGATCATCTCGATTTCGGAGACGTCCGGTGGCGCGACGCCCACCGCCGTTCCGGCGCCGCGGATGATGCCGTCGAGCGTGCCGCTGGAGCCGGGTCAGCAGACCGTGAGCTTCTCGGTCACCGCGGTCTGGGAGCTTCGTTAACCGCCAGCGTCACAGCTGTACTTTCATCGCTGCCACGTTCCAAATTCCTTCGCAGTACTCAGCGATCGCGCGGTCGGAGGAGAACTTGCCACTGCGCGCCGCATTGAGAATCGACATGCGCGACCACGCGTCCGCGTCCTGCCAGGCTTCGCCGACCGCGGCTTGGCAGTCGACGTACGAGCGATAATCGGCGCACACCAGGAATGGGTCGTGATAGCGCAGTGAATCGACGACGGGACGGAGGATCTCGGTGTCGCCGCCGGTGAAATGCCCGTCGGCAATGAGGTCCAGCACTTCGGCGAGCTCGGGGTCCCGGTCGATATACGTCGACGGACGGTGGCCCTCGGCGTAGACGCGGGCCACTTCCTCCTCGTTCAGACCGAACAGGAAGAAATTCTCCGCGCCCGCCTCCTCCAGCATCTCCACGTTGGCGCCGTCGAGCGTGCCGATGGTCAAGGCTCCGTTGATCATGAACTTCATATTCCCGGTGCCCGAGGCCTCCTTGCCCGCGGTCGAGATCTGCTCGGACAAGTTCGCGGCCGGATAGATCAAGTGCGCGTTCTGCACATTGAAGTTGGGCACGAAAACGATTTTCATGAAACGGTTTACGTCCGGATCGGTGTTGACGACGTCCCCGACGGCGGTGATCATCTTGATGATCCGCTTGGCCATGAAGTACCCCGGGGCCGCCTTGCCGCCGAAGATGAAGGCACGTGGCGGAATCGAGCAGGTCGGGATTCTTCTTGAGCCGGTTGTACAACGTGACGATGTGCAGCACATTGAGATGCTGACGCTTGTACTCATGTATCCGCTTGACCTGAACGTCGAACAGCCAGGTCGGGTCGAGTTCGACACCCGTCGTCGCGTACAGGTATTCGGCGAGCCGAGCCTTGTTGGCGCGCTTGACATCTCGCCAGCTCTCCCGGAACGCCCGGTCATCGACATAGACTTCCAGCCCACGTAGCCGCTCCAGGTCCGTCAGCCAGCCGTCGCCGATCGTCTCGTCGAGGAGCTCGCGCAATCCAGGGTTCGCCAGGGCCAAGAATCGCCGCGGGGTCACACCGTTGGTGACATTGCCGAATCGCTGCGGCCACAACTCGTAAAAATCTTGGAGCACACTGGCTTTCAACAGCTCTGAATGCAATGCGGCCACACCGTTGACCGCGTGACTGCCCACGGTGGCCAGGTGCGCCATGCGCACGCATTTGCCGCCATCCTCACCGATCAGCGACATCCGGCGTATCCGGTCTTCGTCGCCGGGGAAACGGGCGCGGACCTCGTCGAGGAAGCGCTCGTTGATCCGAAGAATGATCTCCAGGTGCCGCGGCAGTGCCTCCCCGAAGATCGACAGCGGCCAGGTCTCCAGCGCCTCGGGCAGCAGTGTGTGATTGGTGTAGCCGA
This sequence comes from uncultured Actinomycetota bacterium, assembly GCA_963749375.1. Taxonomy (GTDB): domain Bacteria; phylum Actinomycetota; class Actinomycetes; order Mycobacteriales; family Mycobacteriaceae; genus Mycobacterium. The sequence goes on along the minus strand of CAVVNB010000026.1, from coordinate 201,035 downwards.
AGGTGGCCACCGTGAGCTCCCACGCCTGGTCCCAATTCATCGAGTGCTCGTCGACCAGTAGCCGCATCAGTTCGGCGACGGCGATCGACGGATGCGTGTCGTTGAGCTGGATCGCCCATTTCTGCGGCAGGCCGCTCAGCGGCTGACCCACTCGCTCCTGATGGATGCGCAGGATGTCCTGCAAAGAGCACGTCACGAAGAAGTACTGCTGCAGCAACCTCAGCCGCTTGCCGGCTTCGGGCTCGTCGTTGGGGTAGAGCACCTTGGACACGGTCTCCGAGATGACCTCTTCGTCGACCGCCTTGTAGAAGTCGCCGGTGTTGAAGACTTCCAGCGCAAAGGATTCGACGGCCCGCGCGCTCCACAATGTCAGGGTGTTGCAGGTGTTGACGCCGTAGCCCTGGATCGGGGTGTCGTAGGAGACACCTTTGAGTACCCGTTGCGGAATCCAGCGGGTGTGGGTCTGACCAGACTCGTCCTCATACTGCTCGGTGAATCCGCCCCAGTTGACGATGTAGCTGGCGTCGGGTTTGTCGATCTCCCACGGATTTCCGTAAACCAGCCAGTTGTCCGTCTTTTCGACCTGCCAACCGTCGCGGATCTCCTGCTCGAAGATGCCGAACTCGTAGCGGATGCCGTACCCGATGGACGGCCGCTCGAGGGTGGCCAGCGAGTCGAGATAGCAGGCCGCGAGTCGACCGAGGCCGCCATTGCCCAGCCCCGGTTCTTTTTCGCAGGACATGATGATGTCGAGGTCTTGATCCAACTCCGCCAACGCTTGGCGCGCTGCATCCTCGATCCCGAGGTTCAGCAGGTTGTTGCCCAGCTGCGGGCCCATCAGGAATTCGGCCGACAGGTAGCACGTCACCTTGTTCGGAAGCTTGAGCCAGTCCTGGGTGGTGGCCATCCAGCGCTGCTGCATCCGATCGCGTACAGCAAGCGACAGCGCGCGGTAGTAGTGCTCCGGGGTCAGCACCGACGCGGGCCGGGCGATCGAGTACACCAAGTGATCGCTGATGGCCTGGCGCAGGGCTCCGGCCGACATCCCGGTGCGCGCGGCGCTCGGTACCGTGCGGCCCGTTCCACGGCTGGTGGTCGTGCCGCCGGCTGATTTGTGCACCAGATCGGTCATGCGATGCGTCACGCTCCCGGTTTGATTGGCCGCTCAAGGATTTGCCAGTCTGTCACCGTCGTGTTTCGGCGACGACAGGTCTTCGGGTCGTTCCGGTGAATTCGAATTCGCCGTATACAGCCTCGACGCTCGCGCCGCCGGGCGGCCATCGGTCATCAGTGACCGATACCCATGATCTGCAGCAGCTCTCGGTAGTCGGTGATGCGATAGTCGGGCTCGCAGTCTTCGTAGTGCTTTGTGCCCTGGTCAGAGTCGAACATGATGGTTCGCATTCCGACCTGACGTGCGCCATAGATGTCGCGGAACATGTCATTGCCGACGTAGACGGTCTGGGCAGCCGGCACCCCTAGTCCCTGCAATGCGTATTCGAACAGCCTCGGGTCCGGTTTGCGGAAGCCATGGTCACCGGAAACGATGATGGGGTTGAAATAATCTGTCAGCCCCACTTTGTGCAGTTCGCCACGCGCATAGGCGGTTTGGGCATCGGTGACGATCGCCAGAGCAAACCGTTGCCGCAACTGTTCGAGCATCTTGCGCACGTGTGGATAGAGCTTTAACTTTTCTCGCGACACCCCTCGGTAGATCTCTGCCAGAGTCAGCGATAGTTGCGCGAGGCGTTCCGGCGGTAAGGCGCGGGTGTAGTCGCTGCCAAAGTCTTCGATGATCGAACACCAGATGGCCACCGCGTCGAACTCCGGATACCGCTGTGCGCTCTCCCGCTGCTGGCGCTTTAGACGACCGAAATACTCGTCGCGCACCTGGTGCCGCCGCATATCGATGCCCTGGTAGGTCAGAAAGTGCGCGATCGACCGGAAAATGTCCTCGCGGTGCTCATCGGTGCGGATGTGCACGAGCGTGCCATTGACATCGAACGCGACAGCGGTCACTCCGGTCAGTGCGGTGGCCACCGTTAAGACGCCCGCAACAGCCGCTTGGACTGCCGGACAAGCTTATTGCCGTACTGCTCGCAGATGTAATCGTTGCGGGCCACCCGCAACAGATTCATCGCCATGTAGTACGGCAATCGCGCGGTGATGGACCGGAACGCCGCGTCGCGATCGGGGAAATGGCAGCAGTACTCCCACAGGAAGTGACCGATGAACGGCTCCGCACGGTCAGGGTTGCCGGTCGCCGACATGAATGCATGCTGAATCTCGCCGGTAACCCGGCCGATATCGAACATCCGGTCGCCCCACCTGGACCGCTCCAGGTCGATGGCGGCTACGTCGAGACCATGGCCGAACAGGAAATTCGCCGGCGTCGCATCACCGTGCAGCCACACCTGACGATCACCCCACATCGACGTCCTGTCCCGCCATAGTCCCTGAAGCCACAGCAATTCGTCAGCGTCCCACGCGCCGATACGATTGCGGTGCTCCAACTTGCAGACCAAACCGTTGAAGTAATCGCAGTCGATATCGAAGTCGACTGTGGTGCCATTGGCTGTCCTATTATGTTGAGTCGCAAGAAAATACGCCAGCGATTTCAGGCGCCAATACAGATGGCCGTCGTTGTAACGGCGAATGCAATCGCTGATCGCGTGACTGAACTGTTCACCGGTGTAGAACTCGATGGCAAGCACACTGTTGAGCTCCACGTCCACACCCAGGGGCCGCACCACGTGATGCGGTGAGCCCACCAGGTTGTAGCTCCGCAGCCCCTGCATCGCATCAAACTCCCGATAGGCGGCTCGCGCTGCGCGATCGCGGTCCCAGCCGAATCTGGGTCCGTAGAACTTGCAGATCAGCCGCGCCCGGCTGTGCTTTTCCTCGTACGCGTAGACCTCGTTGCTGCCTCGCAGCCGAAAGGCGCGAAACGCCGGGTTGCGTTCGTAGACACCCAGCTGTTCGCGAACGATCCGACACAGGAATCCGTACATACCGTCGTCGCCCGACACGTATCCGACGTATTTGCCAAACACGACGCCTCCCTGCCGTGTCAAGCATCGACCCCGAGTTGTTGGCCTGGCGTACACAGGATGTTCAGATGATATGTTGCGGTCGCGCCGCGCGCACGCTGACAGATCCGAACTCAGTCCTGGTAGACCCGCGGGTCCAGGGTCCCGATGTACGGCAGATCGCGGTAGCGCTCGTCGTAGTCCAGGCCGTAGCCCACCACGAACTCGTTGGGGATGTCGAAACCCACGTAGGCGATGTCGGTGTTGGCGCGCAGCGCGTCGGGTTTGCGGAGAAGCGAGCACACCCGCAGCGAGTGCGGACGACGGGTGGCCAGGTTGCGCAACAGCCACGACAGCGTCAGCCCGGAGTCCACCACGTCCTCGACGATCAGCACGTCACGGTCGTTGATGTCGCGGTCGAGGTCCTTGAGGATCCGCACCACGCCCGACGAAGACGTCGACGACCCGTACGAGCTGACCGCCATGAACTCGAATTGAACCGGCAGCGGGATCGCGCGGGCCAGATCGGTGACGAACATGACCGCGCCCTTGAGCACGGTGACCAACAGCAGGTCGCGACCATCGGTGCCGGCCCGTTCGCGGTACTCCGCACCGATCTGAGCGCCGAGCTCGGCAATGCGGCTCTGGATTTCGTCTTCGCTCAGCAGCACCGACTTGATGTCCCCCGGATACAGTTCCGGCGATTCCGCTGCCACGACCACAGCGTGCCATGCCTTCGGGCCGAGAACTAGACCGGCTCCCGGTGCAGCGTCAACATCCCGCCGCCGCGACCGGCGACCAACCGCTGATTGCGCAACGTAGAGCCGACCGCCACTCCGCCCTGGCCGCGCCAGGCGGTGATCAGCCGGTCGACGCCGCGGATCTGCTTGTCGGTCAACCCGATCGCGCCACCGGCAATCAGCCAGCGACGGATGACGCCGCGGCGGACCGGGTCGGGCAGCTCCGTCAACACCTCGGTGTGAAGTCCATCGGAGGTCTCCGCGGCGCTCATCGCCCGGTCGACCAGCGAATCGATCAGCTCCGTATCGCCGCGAAGGGCGGTCGCCGTGCGCGCCAGCGCTGCCGCCACTCCCCCGCCGAGCACTTCCTCCAGCAGCGGCAGCACCTCGTGGCGGAGCCGGCTGCGGGTGAACCGCCGATCGGAGTTGTGCGGATCGTCCCAGGCGCTCAGGCCCAGTTCCGCGCACGCGCCACGCGTCGTCTCGCGCCTGATGCCCAGCAACGGCCGACACCAGGGCGGGTCATAGGGCTGCATGCCGGCCATTGACCGGGCACCCGAGCCTCGGCCCAGCCCGAGCAAGACCGTTTCCGCCTGATCGTCGAGCGTGTGCGCCAGGAGCACCGGCCGGTCGTGACGGCCATCGGCCAGCGCGCGGTAGCGGGCGTCACGCGCGGCCGCCTCCGGCCCACCGTCCGCACCCACCTGCACGCAAAGTACCTGAGCGTCAACGCATCCCAAGTTCTCGGCGTGACGTTGCGCGGTCGCGGCCACTGCCGCCGAGCCGGGCTGCAGACCATGGTCGACAATCAGCGCGGTGGTGGGTCGCAGCGATGCCGCAATTGCAGTGAGCGCCAACGAGTCCGGGCCACCGGACAGCGCCACACACCAGCGGTCTGTGCTGCCGAGATGTTCCGTCGCGAACGCCGCCACCGCTGCGCGGAGTTCGGCTACAGCACCCGGTCGATCCATCGTTGCGGGTATTCGATTTCGATCGGCCGGGGCAGGGTGTCCGGACTCGTCCAGACGGTGTTGAACCGGGCCATTCCGACGCGATCCACCACGTGGTCGACGAATGCCTTGCCCCGGGTGTACTGGCTGAGTTTGGCGTCGATACCCAGCAGGGCGCGTAGCAGCCGTTGCAGCGGCGGTTGTTTGCGGTTCCGCCGCTCGTCGAAGCGGGCCCGGATGGTGGACACCGACGGAATCACCACAGGCCCAACGGCATCCATCACGTGGTCCGCATGGCCCTCCAGCAAGGTGCCGAGCACCAGCAGTTGATCCAGCGCCTCGCGTTGCGGCTCGGACTGCACGGCGCGCAGTAGTCCGAGGATTCCGGCCGAGTTCGGATCCGACTGCGAGGAATCGCCGCGGCTGCGGGCGAATTCGGCCAGCCGGCTCACCACCTGGGTCAGGTCGTCGCTGCTGTCGGTGGTCAGCACACCGAGCGCCTGCGACATGTACCCGGACAGCCACGGATTGGCGGTGAACTGCACCCGATGGGTGACCTCGTGCAGACACACCCACAATCGGAAATCGGAGGGGTCGAGCCGTAATTGGCGTTCCACCGCGATGACGTTCGGGTAGACCAGCAGCAGCGTGCCGCCGTCGTTGAACGGGTCGTATTGGCCAAGGATCCCGGTAGCGACGAATGCCAGCACGGCTCCGGTCTGCGCACCGGCGATCCGTCCGCTGATCGCACCGCGCGGCTTGTCGGTTCCGCCGGTCATCGCGCGCATCGACTCGGCGGCGGCCCGGATCCACTCGGGCCGGTCGATGATGCGGGCCTCGGGCACCACGGCGTCGGTGTGCAGACCGGTGACGTCACGCACCGATGGCTCGGCGGCTTTGGCTGCGGCAGCGAGGTTTTCGATCGCCTGGCGGCGGGTGTAGTCGGTGGACGGCGGACCCGGGCGGGCCAACCACTGACCGACCGTCGCCGCGAATCCCCAGTCGACCGCGCGCCCGACGGTGACGTCCGCTCCGGCCGTCATGTCACACATCCGCACGACCACAGGACCACACCCAGCGCGTCGATCGCCGTTCGGCCGGACATTCCGGCGTCGTTGGAGATCAGCGCGAAGGTCAGCACCCGTCCGCTGCGGTCGGTCACCACACCAGCTAACGCGTTGATGGCGGTCAGCGAGCCGGTTTTGGCGCGCAACCATCCGGCCGGCCCGGAACCTGCGGGCGTGCCGTCGATGAAGCGATCGGACAGCGTGCCGCTGCCACCGGCGATCGGCAGCAGGTCCAGCAGGGGCCGAAGCTTGGGTTCGTCGGGCCCGGCTGCCGCTTGAACCACGGCGTCAAGGGTTTTGGCGGTCAGGCGGTCGTCGACGGACAACCCACTGGAGTCGCGCAGTATCGCGCTGCCGGTGTCGATGTGCGCGGTGCTGAGTCGGTTGGTCACCGCGGCGACTGCGCCGGTGAAGCTCAGCGGCCGCTGCATCGACGCGGCGACCTCGCGGGCGATACATTCGGCCATCACGTTGTCGGAGACGTTCATCATCTCGTTGAGCCGGTCGATCAGCGGAGCCGACTGGACCGCGGCCAGTTGTCGCGCGCCGGTGTCGACGGGCTGGTTGGTGACGGTCACGTGCTGCGGGTCGACGCCCAGCGCGGCGGCCAGCGCGTGGCCCGCGTCGAGAGCGGGCGTCGCCGATCGTCGCGACTCGTCGGTGGCCGGCTGGATCCGCCCGGCGTCGAGCATCACCGATTCGATCGGCGAGATGTCGCCGCCCTCGATGTCGGCCGGGTCCCAGCCCGGGGCGAAGGAGGGGCCGGTGAACAGCGAGGTGTTCACCTGGACGGCTGTCGGCGTCACCCCGCTGCGACGAACCTGGTCGGCCAGATCGCTGAGCCGCGGCGCGCCGTGGTACCAGGTGTCCTGCCCGGGCGCCGCGCCCGACAGCGTCGGGTCGCCACCACCGACCAGCACGACGGTGCCGGGCTGGTCGGCGGCAACGACCCGGGTGGTGACCCGGGCATTGCGGTCCAGCGCCAGCAGCGCCGCGGCGCTGGTCAGCGTTTTGTTGGTCGACGCCGGCTGCAGGAGCACGTCATCGAACTGCTGCCACAGCTCCTCGCCCGTCATCGCATCGGTGACCCGTGCGCCCAGCTTGCCGAGGTTGGGGTCGGCCGCCGCCATAGCCAGCGCCGCCGCCAGCGCGGCCTGACTCGGCATCGGCGTGTTGGCAGCCACCGGCACGACGCCCGGCTTGGCCGTGACGGCCGGCGGCGGGGGCGGAACATGCGCGCCGGCGCCGCGACCGCTGGAGGTGAGCAGCGCAGCGGCAGCCACCAGCGCAGCAACGATCGCCAGCACGCCCACTCCCACGATCAGGTGCGTAGACGTTCGCCACCGAGTGGGACGCATGACTCTCCTGACTTCTTTGCGCCTATTGTGCCGAAACCCCCGCGGACCGCCGCGGTGCGGGAGCCCTACGATCAACGCCAAGCGACAATTCTCAGGCGAAGGAGCCGGACCGGTGCAATTCGACGTGACCGTTGAGATCCCCAAGGGTCAACGCAACAAATACGAGGTCGACCACGAGACGGGCCGGATTTTTCTGGACCGCTACCTCTACACGTCGATGGTCTATCCGACGGACTACGGCTTCATCGACGACACCCTGGGTGAAGACGGCGACCCGCTGGACGCCCTGGTCCTGCTGCCGCAGTCGGTCTATCCCGGGCGTGGTGGTCAAGGCGCGGCCGGTCGCGATGTTCCGGATGACCGACGAGGCCGGCGGCGACGACAAGGTGCTCTGCGTGCCCGCCAAGGACCACCGCTGGGACCACATCCAGGACATCGGCGACGTCCCGCAGAACGAGCTGGATGAGATCAAGCATTTCTTCTCGCAGTACAAGGCGCTCGAGCCGGGCAAGTTCGTCAAGGCTGCCGACTGGGTGGGCCGCGAGGATGCCGAGGCCGAGGTGCTGCGTTCGATCGAGCGGTTCAAGACCGAAGGTCACTGACCCGCCGTTCCGAAGTGCCGGGCGACGTTTCGAGGACGGCTGGTATTCATGGCTGAGACAACAGAATTCGACGTTGTCATCATCGGCGGCGGCCCCGGTGGGGTGTACGCGGCGAGCTATCTTGCGGCCGAAGGGCTCAAGGTCGCCTTGGTCGAGGATCGCCTTATCGGCGGCGAATGCCACTACTGGGCGTGCAATCCGACAAAGACGCTGCTTCGTCCGATTGAGGTGCTCGCCTTAGCGAAAGCCGTTCCAGGGGTGCGCGAGACGGTGAACCGCGATCTGCCGGACACAACCGCGGTCTTCGCCAAGCGGGACCAAATCATCGACCACCTCTCCGACGACGCGGACGTGGCCGGATTGAAGGAGGCCGGTCTCGAGGTAATCCATGCTCACGGGCAGCTATCGGGGAAACGGCAGGTCACGCTGAGGCATGCCGATGGCCATGAGGAATCTCTCAGGTGAGGCATGCGGTCGTTCTGGTGACCGGCACTCGCCCCGCCATTCCCGACATACCGGGGCTGGCCGATGCACAGCCGTGGACCAATCGGGATCTATCGGTCATGACACACGTACCGCCACGCACGCTGGTGGTCGGCGGCGGGGTCGTCGCCGTGGAATTCGCGACCATCCTGGCGGGCTTGGGTTCCGATGTCACACTATTGGTACGCGGAAGCACCCTTTTGCGAAGCTCGGAACCCACCGCCGCCGAAATGGTCGCGGAATCTCTGCGCCGCAAGGGTGTAAAGATTCATTTCGGAGCTCAATTGTCGGCAGTTTCACGCCCGGTCGCGGGCGGAGCCGTGACAGCCACATTCGGCGATCAGCGCCTGGAAATCGACGAAATCGTCATTGCCGCTGGACGATTGGTCAACACCGACGACCTCGGCTTGGAGACCGTTGGGCTGCGTGGTGGGGATTTCGTGGAGGTCGACAACCATCTGCAGGCGGTCGGAGTCGACGGGGCCTGGTTGTATGCAATGGGCGACACCACCGGGCGCGCAATGCTGTCCCACATCTCCCAGTACCACGCCGTGATCGTTGCCGATGTGATCGCTGCCCGTGCCCGCGGCCGTAAGCTTGGCGATGACGAGTTGATCGCCCGTGAGGCCGGCAACATCGCGCAGGTGATATTCACCGACCCACAGGTGGTCGAAGTGGGGCGCACAGAAAGCCAGGCCCGTGCAGACGGCTTCGCGGTCACTACGCGCACCGCGCGATTCCCGGAGGCGAATCCGACTCTCGCTCTACAACGCGACGGCTTCGATGCTTGGGCGAAACTCGTGATCGACGCCGATACCGACACATTGCTGGGCGCAACCTTCGTCGGGCCAGAGTTCGCCGAACTGGTCCAGGCGGCCACCCTCGCCGTTGTCGCCAAGGTGCCGGTGGAGGTGCTTCGCCACGTCGTGGCGCCGCATCCGTCGGTCAATCAGATATGGAACCCATTGCTCGCCCGGGAAAGGCCACAGCCGCTCGATCGTCACTAGGTGCCGGACAGTTGCCGAGCTGCACAGCTTTCGGCTCTGAGCGAACGCTCTCGGGTCGAAGCCGCGGGCCAACGGTGGCATTCTGGCTAGGTGGGCCCGGCACATTTCGCCGCCAACTTCTGGTGGCTGCTCTTTCCACTCAGCGGCACGATCTTCGGCGCCCTGCGCACGATCGCGGCGGCCAATGAACGACGGGCCGATCGGCGACTCGAACGGTACCGGCTGAAGCAGCAGGCCAAGATCGCGATCGCGGAAGCGTCCGGCCGCGGGCGGGCAGGCGAGGACGGCCGGCGCCGCGAGATCGCGAAACTGCTTGCCGCGCATGATCGGACCGACGCCCGGTGGCTGGACTACGAGGTCGATGTCGCCAGGCTGCTCGACTTCCCGCTGATGACCGACATGCGTAATCCGCTCACCGTCGCCTTCCATAAGGCCAGGCAGCGGGCTGACCTGCTGCGTCCGGAACGTCCCGACGACGTGCTCGAGGATCGGAGCGCGCAACTCGAATACCGCGACGCCGTCCACGAGTACGTCAGCGCATTCGAGATCGCGGAAAAGGAGGCGATTCGCCGTCGCCGCAGCGACTTCTCCGACGACGACCAACAGCGACTGGCGCGTGCCCAGAACCTGTTACGGCTGGCCCAGGACGAGGCGGCGTCGCCGCAGGAGCGGCAGAGCTCCTACGCCCGGGCGGGTCGCGAACTCGACGGGCTGATCGCGTTGCCGGCCGCCGCACGGGCCGGCATCGAGCGGCGCATCGCCGCCCAGATCGAGGCCTAGCCGCGCTTCTCGTCACGAGTGGCGTAGATGCTGGCGCCGGCAGCGACCACGAGGGTCGCCGCTATCACCGCGAGGCTGACCAACGTCGGTATCTCCGGGACATCAATGTGCTTGCCGCCGTTGATGAATGGCAGATCGTTGTCGTGTAGCGCATGCAGTATCAGCTTGACTCCGATGAAGACCAGGATCACCGCGAGTCCCTTGGACAGATAGACCAGCCGCTGTAGCAAGCCCTCCGACGATGAAGTACAGCTGCCGCAGACCCATCAACGCAAAGACGTTGGCGGCCAACACCAAATACGCCTCGGACGTCAGCCCGTAGATCGCCGGAATCGAGTCCAGCGCGAAGACCAGGTCGGTGGCGCCCAGGGCGATGACGACCAGAAGCCATCGGCGTGATCGAACGCTTCCGACCCCTCTTTGACGACCAGCTTTCGGCCGTGCCAGCTGTCCGTGACGTTCAGATGGTTGCGGGCGAACCGGACGATCGCGTTCTCGCTGTCGGCGTTGTGGGTGGCTCCGCGCGCCAGCCGCGCCGCGGTGTAGACCAGGAACGCGCCGAAAATGTAGAACACCCAGGTGAATCGCTGAATCGCGGCTGCGCCCAACGCAATAAAGATGCCGCGGAAAATCAACGCGATGACAATGCCGATGAACAGGGCCTCGCGCTGATAGATCCGGGGCACGCCGAAGCTCGCCATGATGATGACGAAGATGAACAGGTTGTCGACCGACAGGCTGTACTCGGTGAGCCAGCCGGCGAAAAATTGGATGGCGAACTGGCGACCGTGAAAAAACCACGTCCAGATTCCGAAGCCCACCGCGAGCCCGATGTAGGCCGACAGGCCGACCGCGGACCGGCGCATCGTCGGTTCCCCCGACCGGCGTGCCATGACGAACACATCGAACAGCAGCACCGCGATGGTCACCGCGAGGGTGAGAATCCACTCCAGCGGGTGCACGTGCATGGGGATACCTCCGGTCGTTGACAACCAGAGGTCTCTTCCACCGCCACGAATGCAGCGGCCCGCGAGCCGGTCGCCCGATGCTGGGTGACGTGATGACGACTCCGCGGCCGAGGAATACTCCCCTCCGCCAGCAGTCTGTCAGGTCGGTGCCGTCGCAGCGTGCGGAGGTCGGTGACGGCTGTGAGTATTTTCAAACCGTGACCGAATTGGGCGGCAGCCCTGGCGTCGGAGCCTTTGCCAGCCCGATCGCCCGCAGCAGCATGGCTCGGGTGGGTACGGCGACCGCGGTGACCGCGGTGTGCGGATACGCGGTGGTGTACCTGGCCGCCCGCGACCTGGCACCCAGTGGCTTCTCCGTTTTCGCGGTCTTCTGGGGCGCGTTCGGGCTGGTCACCGGAGCGGCCAACGGCCTGCTGCAGGAAACCACCAGAGAAGTTCGCGCCGCCGGTTACGCAGAGGTGCTGCCAGACGCCCGCACGCATCCGCTCCGGGTGGCGGCGTTGGTGGGAATCGGTGCGGCCACCCTGATTGCCGCCAGCTCGCCGCTGTGGAGCGGCCGGGTGTTCGCGCAGGCCCACTGGCTTTCGGTGGGCTTGCTCAGTGTCGGCCTGGCGGGATTCTGCCTGCATGCCACGTTGCTGGGCATGCTGGCCGGCACCAACCGCTGGACGCAGTACGGCGCGCTGATGGTCACCGATGCCGTCATCCGGGTGGCCGTCGCGACAGCGACGGTGCTGGTTGGCTGGGCTCTGGTCGGATTTCTGTGGGCCACCGTCGCCGGTGCGCTGGCCTGGCTGATCATGATCGCGGCGTCGCCGACGACCCGCGCGGCGGCAAGTCTGCTGACCCCGGGCGGCACCGCGACCTTTCTGCGCGGGGCGGCGCACTCGATCACGGCGGCCGGAGCCAGCGCGATTCTGGTGATGGGCTTCCCGGTGCTGCTGAAGGTCACCTCCAGCCAGCTCGGCGCCCAGGGCGGGGTGGTGATTCTGGCGGTCACGCTGACCCGTGCGCCGCTGCTGGTGCCGCTGACTGCCATGCAGGGCAATCTGATCGCGCACTTCGTCGACCAGCGCACCGCGCGCATCCGGGCGTTGCTCGCGCCGGCGGCGCTGGTCGGCGTCATCGGAGTGGTCGGTGTGCTGGCAGCGGGCCTGGTGGGCCCGTGGCTGCTGCGGGCCGGTTTCGGTCCGGACTATCACGCGTCGGGCGCCCTGCTGGCCTGGCTGACCGCGGCGGCGGCAGCGATCGCCATGCTGACGCTCACCGGGGCCGCCACTGTCGCGGCCGCATTGCATCGGTCCTATGCGCTCGGCTGGGTGTGCGCAACGGTCGCGGCGACGCTGCTGCTGCTGTTGCCGCTACCGCTGGCGACCCGCACCGTGGTCGCGCTGCTATGCGGTCCGCTGGTCGGTATTGGCGTACACCTGGTCGCGCTTGTGCGTCCGGGGCGCTGATCTGCGTGTACCTTGTGGGCTTGAAATGTCCAGTGAAATGTCCGACGCCTGGATCGTCGTCCCCGCTTTCAAGGAAGCCGATGTCATCGGCGACGTGGTCGCCGGTCTGCGGTCGGTGTTCGCCAATGTGGTGTGTGTTGACGATGGCAGCGAAGACGCGACCGGAGACATCGCGTGGAAGGCCGGGGCGCATCTGGTCTGTCACCCGGTGAACCTCGGCCAGGGCGCGGCCATCCAGACCGGTGTCGAGTACGCCCGCAGCCAACCCGGCGCGCAGGTCTTCGCTACCTTCGACGCCGACGGTCAGCATCGCGTCGAAGATGTCGTCACGATGATCGACCGACTGCGCTCGGATGACGCCGACATTGTCATCGGGACGCGATTCGGTCATGGCGTCAGTCGTCCGCCGCTGCTGAAACGCGTTGTGCTGCAGACCGCGGCGACGCTGAGCCCGCGCGGGCGCAGGCTGGGTCTGACCGACACCAACAACGGCTTGCGGGTATTCAACAAGACCGTTGCCGACGCGCTGGACATCACCATGAACGGGATGAGCCACGCAGGAGAATTCGTCATGCTGATCGACGAAAATCGTTGGCGGGTAGCCGAACAACCCGTTGAGGTGCTCTACACCGAGTACTCCTCGGCCAAAGGACAACCCTTGCTCAACGGTGTCAACATCATCGTCGACGGGTTCCTGCGAGGAAGGACGCCGCGATGAACTGGATTCAGGGCCTGCTGATCGCCTCGATCTTCGCGTTGGTGATCAATCTGCTGCGCTCCCGTCGCAGCGCCCAGACGCAGGCCTGGGTCAAGGTGGGTTTCGTCTTGTTCATCCTGGCCGGCGTGTACGCCGTGTTGCGCCCCAATGACACCACGGTGGTGGCACATTGGCTCGGAGTAGCCCGCGGTACCGACCTGATGCTTTACGCGTTGATCGTCGCGTTCAGCTTCAGCACGCTGAGCACCTACCTGCGGTTCAAGGACCTCGAATTGCGTTATGCGCGACTCGCCCGCGCCATTGCACTCGACGGCGCCCAACCACCCAACTCGCACTAAACATCCCACGTCCCATGACATCACTGAAAGGTGCTGCGATGCAGCGAGTTTCGACAACTTTTGTAATTTCCGCGACCGCCGCCGCCCTGTTGGCAGCCTGCCCGGTCGCCGCGGCAACCAGTCAGACCGACCTGGCCGATTGGCTTTCCCGGTCCGCGGTGCACATCGAAGCGATCCACAAAGCGGAGAGCGACGCGTACGCCGTCATCGCGAAGCGTGGCCGCATCGACGACGACAAACTGAAGGCCAGTTGCGGTCAACTGCACGATGCGAACGAGGCCTTACGCAACGTGATGCCCTCCCCGAACCCGCAATTGACTGTGGAAATTCAACAGGCCATCGACAACTTCGACACCGCATCGGAATCCTGCGAGGCGTATTTCGGTGAGGGTGATGCCGCCAAACTCAATGAATTCTGGTCGCTGTCTCGCGACGCCGAGCAACACCTATCTAGCGCCGACACCGTCCTGCTCGCCCTGACGCCGCCGCAGTGATGCGCGCGCCGGGCCCGATCGCCGAATCCAGTGGAGGTATCTCGATGAACCGAGCCTTACGGGCCGCAATCGTTGTGGCCAGCGTCGCCCTTTTGGTTCTGGCGTGCTCAAAGCCCTCTGCGCCAACGCAAGTGGCACCAACGCTGACGACGCCCAACCCGTCGAAGGTGGCCGACAAGCCCGTCGAGAACGGGTTCTCGGGACTGGTTCCCGACGCTCCTCCGCCGACCCGCAAAGTGACAGACGGTGACGGCGGCGAGATCGACAACCTGGCCGCGATGGCGGTGGCGGACATCGAGCAGTTCTGGGCCGGCGCCTACGCCGCGCCGCTGAAGGGCAAGTTCGCCCCGGTCAACGATTTGTTCTCCTACGACTCGCGATACAAGAACGGCCAATTCTGCGCGTCGGACACTCACGGCGTGCCGAACGCCTTCTACTGCCCGATCAAGGGAACCAACTGTCCCGACGACCGGCCCAGCCCGCCCGGTCAGTGCACGAATTCGTACAACACCATTGGGTGGGACCGCGGGGTGCTGCTCCCCGAGCAGCGCAGCTCCGGCGGCGATATGGGCGTGGTAGTTGTGCTGGCCCACGAGTACGGTCACGCGGTCCAGCGGCTGGCCGGTCTGGAGATCAAAGACAAGGACTCGCAGACCGTCGGCGAACAACAGGCCGACTGCTACGCCGGCGTTTACATGCGCTGGGTGGCCGACGGCAAGTCCAAACGCTTCAAGCTGAGCACCGGAGACGGCCTGACCAAACTCCTGTCGGTGATGATCGGCATCAGCGATTCGCTTGTCACAACAGCTGTTTCGGACAGGATGAAGCGGCGGCAGGTGCACGGCTCCGCGTTCGAGCGAGTGACGGCGTTCCAGTTCGGTTTCGACGACGGGGTGCCCGCGTGCGCCGCGATCGACGGAGACGAGATCAAGCAGCGGCGCGGCAATCTGCCCAAGGAGTTCGTCGAAGAGGGCCAGACGGGTGAATATCTGATCAACCCGGACTCGGCGAAGACACTGACCGAGGTGGCGGGCAAGCTTTTCCCGCTCGCCAAGGCTCCGCAACTCAGCTTCGACCCGACCTTTTGCCCCGACGCCCGACCGAACCCGACGGCGTCGTACTGCCCGTCGACCAACACCATCGCCGTCGACATGCCCAAGCTGATTTTGATGGGCACGAGCTTGGCCCGCGGTGCCCCCTTCCAAGGTTCGGGGCCGCTGTTCGGTGACTACACCGCGTTCTCGGTGCTGGCGTCGCGGTACATGCTCGCGGTGCAGAACCAGCACGGCGGCCTGCCGCTCGACAACACCAACACGGGGTTGCGAACGGCATGTCTGACCGGGGTGTTCACCACGAAATTCGCCAAGCCGGTGACCATCGCGAACGGCGCCAGCATTGCGTTGAGCGGTGGCGATCTCGATGAAGCGGTATCGGGCATCCTGAGCAACGGTCAACTCGCCAGCGACGTGAACGGTCAGTCGGCAGCATCGGTTTTCGCACGTGTCGATGCCTTCCGCGGCGGCGTGCTCGGTGACGAGGACGGCTGCTTCAAGCACTGGCCGTGATCAGCCCGCGCCGACACCCCAGTGCAGCCCGCGTGAGGTGATCAACACCAGTCCGAGCGACACCGCGGCAACCACGACCAAGCCGATGACTGCCACGACCAGCGGCCGCCAACCGGTTCGGACAAGCTCGCGGACGTTGGTGTTGAGCCCGACGCCGGCAAAGGTCAACAAGAACGCCCACCTCGACACGTTGGCGACGTTCGTGGTCTGACCCTTGCTGAGCCAGCCCGCGGTAGCGATCGCCGATACCGCAAGGAATCCGAGGACGAACTTGGGGAACTTGTCCCACACGAACGCGGCCCGCGCCCGCAGACCCGGTGCAACCTGATCCGCCTCACCGCGTGACGCCCAATACAGCGCGAACCCCAGCACCACGAAGCCGATCAGCGCGTTGCGGGTGGACTTCACCAGCACCGCGATCTTGCCGGCCTGCTCGGAATACAAGTAGCCCGTCGCGGTGGTCTCGGCGGTGTTGTCCACCGAAAGCCCGGCCCACAAACCGAATTCGTGGTCGGTCAATCCGATCGCATGGCCGAGCACCGGAAGGGCGAACAACGCGACTGCGCCCAGCGCGAGGATCGCAGCAATGGCGTAGCTGACGTCGGAGTTGCGGGCGCGAATCGCGCCCTTCGAGGCGACAATGGCTGATACACCGCAGATCGACGTCCCGATCGCCAGCAGCGATCCGAGCTTGCCGGACAAGCCGAAGAAGTGCGCCGCGGCAAGGATGATCCCGCCGGCCAGCGCCATGTCGACCAGAATCTGCACCAGTGAGATGCCGCCGAGCTTGACGACGTCGCCGAGCACGAAACGCACGCCGAGAGCCACGATCCCGATCTTCAACCAGAATTCGTAGGTCTGGACGCCGGCGCGGAATATCCGATGCAGGCCGATGGTGTTGGTGATCAGCAAACCGAAGACAATCGCCCACAGCACGTATTCGATGTCCGGCACACGCCAATGATGTTGATGCGCAGTCGAATTCCACCACACCTGGGCATACTTGCCCAGCAGGCCGATCGCTACCAGAAGCAGGACTCCGGGCGCGTATTCGAGGATGTTGCGGCTGGTGAAGCTCGCCTCGTCGGCGGGATCCGCCTGCTCGGCGACGACGGTGCTCACCGGATCACCACGGAATCTTGGGCAGCAGGCCGGCGACGGCCAACAACACCAGGGCCCCGGCCACGATGGTCGCCCACCAATCGACGCCTATTTTGGCCAGGCGTTCACTTTTCGTTAACCGACCGCTCTCGGCCATTGCAATCTCCTCAGTGCCAACAGTTTTGATGATGCTGACCACTGCGCGAGGAGTCGGGCAAGGGATTGGCTCCCACTGATTCCTACCCAGACGACTTCACCACCGCGGAACGCGACACTTAGGCAGTTGCGACGACTCGCCGACTGCCGTCTCGATGGCTTAAGTCTCGCGGCGGAACGCCGACGCCGCCGGCCGCTGGCGACCGTCTAGCCGGTGTGGAGCTGCCGGAAGTAGTCCACCGTACGGGCCACGCCATCATCGAGTCCCACTTGCGGGTGCCAGCCCAAAACCTTTCCAGCCAAACCGATATCGAGGCAGGATCGCTTCAGGTCACCGAGCCGGGGCGGATGAAATTCCGGATCGTCGGGACCGCCGACGGCCGCGGCCACCGCCGAATGCAGTTGGCGGTCTGAGGTTTCCAGCCCGGTTCCGACATTGAAGCGTTGCCCGCCGCCGTCTGGACCCGAGGCCTTGACGAACGCGTCCACCACGTCGTCGACGAACACATAGTCGCGGGTGTTGGATCCGTCGCCGAATACCTTGGTCGGCTTGCCGGACAGCAGCGCCTGCGCGAAGATCGCGACCACACCGGCCTCGCCGTGCGGATCCTGGCGGGGCCCATAGACATTGGCCGGGGCGATGTGCGAGCACTCCAGATCGTAGAGATGCCGGAAGGTATTGAGGTAGATCTCGCCGGCCACCTTGCCCGCCGCATACGGCGAGGCCGGATCGGTGGGCACGGCTTCGCTGGTCGGGTAGGTCGGCGGCGTTCCGTAGATCGAACCGCCGGACGAGGTGTGCACCACCTTGCGCACGCCGGTCTGCCGCGCGGCGTCGGCGATCCGCACGGTACCGATCACGTTGACCGACGCATCGAATTGCGGGTCGGCCACCGAGTGGCGAACGTCGATCTGAGCGGCCAGGTGGAACACCACCTCAGGCTGGTGCTCGCCGAAGATCGCCGCCAGATCGGCGGTGACGATGTCGGCCTCGACGAAGGTGAACTCGGCGGTGTCGGCCAGGTGCTCGAGATTGGTGGCCCGCCCGGAGGCGTAGTTGTCCAGACCGACGACGGTGTGCCCGTCGCTCAGCAACCGGTCGACTAGCGTCGACCCGATGAACCCGGCAGCCCCGGTGACCAGTGCGCGCACCGGCTCACCATACCGACGGGCCGGCCGGTTACCGAAAGTGGCGTTGGCCGCTGTGGCGCTCGTCGCGATTCAACTGGTGATCCGCGGGCTGCTGGCGTTTCTCGGCTACTTCTACTGGGACGACTTCATTCTGGTCAGCCGGGCCGGCACGCACGGCCTGCTGTCGCCGTCGTTTCTGTTCGACGACCACGACGGCCACGTCATGCCGGCGGCGTTCCTGATCTCCGGGGCCGTCACCCGGCTGGCGCCGCTGAATTGGATCGGACCGGCCATCAGCCTGGTGGTGCTGCAGCTGCTGGCCTCGCTGGCGCTGCTGCGTGCGCTACACGTGATCCTGGGCTGGCGCCCGGTGCTGCTCGTGCCCCTGACCTTTGCGCTGTTCACTCCGCTGGGCGTGCCGGGGTTCGCCTGGTGGGCGGCGGCACTGAACTCGCTACCGATGCTGGCCGCGCTGGCCTGGGTTTGCGCCGACGCGATCCTGCTGGTTCGCACCGGAAATCAGCGATATGCGGTCACCGGCGCGCTGGCGTACCTCGGTGGGCTGCTGTTCTTCGAGAAGGCCGCGGTTATTCCGTTCGTCGCGTTCGCGATTGTCGCGCTGCTGTGCCACGTGCAGGGCGAGCGCGCACCGTTGACAAAGGTCTGGCGAGACGGCTTCCGGTTGTGGGTGGTGTCGCTGGCACTGACCGCCGCATGGATCGCGGTGTACCTGGCCGTGGTGAACCAGCGACGCTGGAGTTCAGATCTGGCAATGACGTGGGATCTGTTGCGCCGCTCCGTCACTCACGGCATAGTCCCGGGTTTGGCCGGCGGACCGTGGCAGTGGGGCAGGTGGGCTCCGGCCTCACCGTGGGCGACTCCGCCGACATCGGTCATGGCACTGGGCTGGCTGGCGCTGGCCGCGGTGCTGGCTCTGTCGCTGCTTCGCAAGCAGCGCATCGCGCCGTTGTGGCTGACCGCCGTCGGCTACGTGGTCGCCTGCCAGGTGCCGATCTATCTGATGCGCTCGTCGCGCTTCACTGCGCTGGAGTTGGCCCAAACCTTGCGGTATCTACCAGATCTCGTCGTGGTGCTGGCATTGCTGGCCGCGGTCGCGTTCTGTGCGCCCAACCGCCCGACGTCCCGCCGGCTGGACGCGTCCGCGCCGCGCACGGCGGTCGTGGTCGTGCTGGCGGCGGCGTTCGTGGCGAGCAGTTGCTATTCGACGGCGACGTTCGCGACGTCCTGGCGCGACAATCCCGCTCAGCCTTACGTGCAGAATGCCCGTCGCGATCTCGCCGCCGCGCACGCGAGATCGAGTGCGCCGCTGCTCGACCAGGAAGTCGACCCGCTGGTCCTGGGCCGGGTGGCCTGGCCCGAGAACCTGGCCGGCCACCTGTTCGCACTGCTCCGCGATCGTCCGGAATTCAGCTCGGCGACAACACAATTGAAGACCCTGGACAGCACGGGCCGGTTGGTCGACGCGCAGGTCACCTGGGTGCGCGCGATGGCGCCCGGCCCAGTGCCGCAGTGCGGGTATCTGGTGCAACCCGACCATCCGATTGAGATCGGCCTCGACGGTCCACTGCTGCCGACAGATTGGGCGGCCGAGATCAACTATCTGGCCAACAGCGACGGCTCGCTGACGCTGGCGCTGTCCGACGGGGCGGCCACCCGGGTTCCGGTACATCCGGGGCTCAACCGGGTGTACGTGCGACTGCCCGGCGCGGGCAACGCCATTCGGGTGCGGGCCAACACCGCCGCTCTGAGCGTGTGTATCGCGGCCGGCCCGGTGGGGTATGTGCTGCCGCGATGACGCAGGATCGGCCCGGGAAAAGTGGAGCCACCTAGGAGAATCGAACTCCTGACCTGCTCATTACGAGTGAGCTGCTCTACCGACTGAGCTAAGGTGGCGTGCCCTGTCGGGCGGGACGAGTCTACGGCAGGGCCGCTCACGCGCCCAAAACCAGACCTGACTAGTCGCGAAGCTGCTGACCGATGGTGGCGACCATCGCGTCGACGGCGAACTTGGGCTTGACGTTGATCGCCAACGCCTCGCGGCACTCCAGCACCGCTTCGATGCAGCGCAGCAGCCGATCGGCCGGGACATGGGCGGCCATCGACGCGATCTGCTCAGCCATGTCGGGATGATTGGCCCGCGGGCCCGGTGCGCTCGCGGCGACCAACAGCGCGTCGCGAAAGTAGGTCGCCAGGTCGATCAGCGCACGATCAAGCGCATCACGCGACGCCCGGGTCTGGCGCGACTTCTGCCGTCGCTCAAGGTCTTTGATCGCTCCGGCGGATCCACGCAACGCACCCGCGGTGCCCTTGCCGGTGCCGCCGGCACCCAGCGCCGTCCGTAGCTCCTCGGTTTCGGCTTCGTCGCGGTCGGCCGTCAGCACCGACGCTTCGGCCTCGGCGGCCGATACCAACGCCTCGGCAGCCGCAAACGCCTTCGACCGGGTCGCGGCATCGCGGGCCAGACCCAGTGCCTGCAGCCGCCGCTCGCGCGCCTCCGGATCGGTGGCCAGCCGCCGGGCCCGTCCGACATGGCCACCGCTGACCGACGCCGCCCAGTTCGCGGTCTCGGCCGACAGCCCGTCGCGGTCGATCGAGGACCTGGGCGATTGCCTCCGGCTGCGGCGTCACCAGCGAGATGTGCCGGCAGCGGGAGCGCAGCGTGATCGCGATGTCCTCCGGGTCCACCGACGGCGCACACAGCAGAAACACCGTGGAGGGCGGCGGCTCCTCGACGACCTTGAGCAGGGCGTTCGCCGCGCCCTCGGTCAGCCGGTCGGCATCTTCGATCACGACGATCTGCCAGCGGCCGGTGCTAGGCCGCCGCGACGCGATCTGCACGATCGCGCGCATCTCGGCGACGCGCGATGGAAAGTCCCTCCGGGATCACGCGGCGCACGTCGCCGTGCGTGCCGGCCATCGTCGTCGTGCAGGACCGGCACTCCCCGCAGCCGGGCACGCCCGTCGGACGTGCACTGCAGGGCCGCGGCAAAGCACAGCGCGGCCACCGAGCGACCCGAACCGGGTGGGCCGGTGATCAGCCAGGCATGCGTCATCGCGGAGCTGTGAGTCGAATCACCGCGGGCGGCGGCCGCGGCAGCCACCAGGTCAGCCTCCACCGACTCCTGGCCAACCAGACGCGCGAATACCCGTGACATCACCGGCAAGAGTAGTTGCCACCGCCGACCGTCCCGCACGATCGGCCACCGCATACTGCCGTTTTGGCTACTTTTAGGTCCCCGCCGACCGATACGGTGGGCAGGTGAGCATGGCGGGGGCACTACCGAGACGAATCCAGGCATTCGTCCAATGGTTTGTGCGCACGCCGTGGCCGGTGTTCACGCTGAGCCAGTTGCAGGCCGACATCATCGGTGCGCTGATGGTGCTGGGCTTCCTGCGCTACGGGTTGCCGCCGGAAGACCGCATCGAGCTGCAGAAGCTGCCCGCGGTCAACCTCGCGACGTTCGTCGCGTCGATCGTGGTGCTGTTCGCTGTCGGGACGGCGATCAGCGCGCGGCTGCTTGTTGCCGGTGTTCCGGTGGCAGCGCCGCGACTCGCTGCTGGCCGACACCGACCCGGCCGCCACCGAGCTCGCCCGCAGCCGCGCGCTGCGGACGCCGTTCCACCGCACGGTGATCAACCTGGCGTCCTGGCTGGTCGGTGGAGTGATTTTCATCGTCGCCAGCTGGCCGGTGGCCCATCACGCGGCGCCGGTGGTGGCCGTCGCGACCGCCCTGGGCGCCACCGCCACCGCGATCATCGGCTACCTGCAGTCCGAACGCGTGCTACGTCCGGTGGCGGTAGCCGCCCTGCGCGGCGGGCTCCCGGAGAACATCCGGGCATCGGGCGTGATCGGACGCCAGATGCTGGCCTGGGCGCTGTCCACCGGCGTGCCGCTGCTGGCCATCGTGCTGGCCGTGGTCGGCCGACAAGGCTGAATACCTGCACGGGCCGCCGGAGAAGCTGCTGAACCCGATCCTGCTGCTGGCCTTGGCTGGCGCTGGGCATCGGCCTGGCCAGCACGCTGCTGGTGGCCATGTCGATCGCCGACCCGCTGCGCCAGCTGCGCTGGGCGCTTGGCGAGGTGCAGCGCGGTAACTACAACGCGCACATGCAGATCTACGACGCCAGCGAGCTGGGCCTACTGCAGGCAGGTTTCAACGACATGGTCCGCGACCTGTCCGAGCGGCAACGGCTGCGCGACCTGTTCGGCCGCTACGTGGGCGAGGACGTCGCCCGGCGGGCGCTCGAGCGTGGCACCGAATTGGGCGGCCAGGAGCGCGATGTCGCGGTGCTGTTCGTCGACCTGGTCGGCTCGACCAAGCTGGCGTCGACCAGGCCACCGGCCGAAGTGGTCAGCATGCTCAACGAGTTCTTCCGGGTCGTGGTGGACACCGTCGGGCGGCACGGCGGGTTCGTCAACAAGTTCCAGGGTGACGCCGCGCTGGCCATCTTCGGCGCGCCGATCGAGCATCCGGATGCCTCTGGTGGTGCACTGGCCGCGGCCCGCGAACTGCATGACGAACTGCTGCCGGTGATCGGCTCGGCGGAATTCGGCATCGGGGTGTCGTCGGGCCGTGCCATCGCCGGCCATATCGGCGCGCTGGCCCGTTTCGAGTACACCGTGATCGGCGACCCGGTCAACGAGGCGGCGCGGCTCACCGAGCTGGCCAAGCTCGAGGACGGCCACGTGCTGGCCTCGTCGGTCGCGGTCAGCGGCGCCCTGGATGCCGAAGCGTTGTGCTGGGATGTGGCCGAGGTGGTGGCATTACGTGGACGCACCGCGCCGACTCAACTGGCCCGGCCGCTGAATCTGGCCGCGCCGGACGAAATCAGCGACGTCGTCGGCTAGGACCGAATGCGAGCCGATGAAGAATTAGCGACCGGTGGGCGCGAGGGTGAGATCGCCGGGCAGCAGCGGCCCGATGTCGATGAAGGATTTGCCCTGCGGGTCCGGGGCGCCGACCGGGTCGTTTCCCAGGTTCAGCAGGTCGCTGAGGCCCGGCACGCTCGACGGCTGACCGCCCTGGAGCACTCCGGCGTCGGACTCGGTGATGTTCTGCACCACCACCGGGCTTTCCGGTCCGCCCATGGTCTGCAGCAAGTCGGCGAATGGAGGGGCTGTTCGCGTCGGGGTTTTCGTGCGAGTTGTTGGAGAGCTGCATCGCGGGCACCTCGACGTCGCGCAGCGGGGGCGAAGACGGGGCGGCGATCAGAATGCTGACGCCACCGAGCGCAACACCAGCGGTGATGCAGTATCGGACGGCGGGTCGCATGACTCTCCCTAACTGGCGTGTGCCTGATGCACGACGTGTTAGGAAGGACTATACCTGAGAACTGGCTGAGAATCACCATTTATTTTTCGAAACAGGTCACCGAAGGATTCTCAGGATTGCCGCCGGCCTGGCGCCGAATACCGCCCGCTAGCTGCGCTTGGCGGCTTTCTTCGCGGCCGTCTTCTTGGCCGGCGCTTTCTTCGCAGTCTTCTTCGCCGTCCGTTTCACCGGCCCTCGGGCCCGCCGATCGGCCAGCAATTCGGACGCGCGCGCATCGGTGATCGACAGCACGTCGTCGCCCTTGCGCAGGCTCGCGTTGGTCTCGCCGTCGGTGACGTAGGGGCCGAACCGGCCGTCCTTGATCACCATCGGCTTGCCCGACGCCGCGTCGTTGCCCAGTTCGCGCAGCGGCGGCGCCGCGGCACCTTGCCGACCGCGTCGCTTGGGCTCCGCGTAGAGCTTCAGCGCCTCCTCGAGAGTGACCTCGAAGATCTGGTCCTCGGTCGCCAATGATCGAGAGTCGGTGCCGCGCTTGAGATATGGGCCGTAGCGGCCGTTCTGCGCGGTGATCTCCTCTTTGGAATCGGGGTCGACACCGACCACCCGTGGCAGTGACAGCAGCTTGAGCGCGTCTTCGAGCGTCACGGTCTGCAGATCCATGCTGCGCAGCAGCGATCCGGTCCGCGGCTTCGGGCCGGTGGGCTTCTTGCCCTTCTTGGCCGGCTGGCCGGCGGCACCGTCGTCGTCATCCGGCTTGGGCAGCACCTCGGTGACGTACGGGCCGTAACGGCCGTCCTTGGCCACGATTTCGTGCCCGGACTCCGGGTCGACCCCGAGTGAGCGCCCTTCCTGCGGCGTCGAGAAAAGCTCCTCGGCGACATCGAGAGTCAGCTCGTCAGGGGTCAGCGAGTCGTGCAGGTTGGCCCGCTGCGGCGTCGGTTCGCCGTCGTCTCCGACCACCATCCGCTCGAGATACGGCCCGTTCTTGCCGACCCGCACGTTGACCGCGCGACCCTCGTCATCGTCAAAAAGCTTGATGGAGTTGACTTCTCGGGCGTCGATACCTTCGAGGTTGACGCCGACCAGTTTCTTCAATCCACCGGAGCGGGCGATCGAGTCGGCCACGCCGTGGTCGCCGCCGAAGTAGAAGTTGTTGAGCCAGTTGGTGCGCCGCTCGGTGCCCGACGCGATCGCGTCGAGTTCGTCTTCCATCGCCGCGGTGAAGCCGTAGTCGACCAGGCGCCCGAAATGCTGCTCCAGCAAACCGGTTACGGCGAATGCGACCCACGACGGGACCAGCGCGCTGCCCTTCTTGTGGACGTAGCCGCGATCCTGGATGGTCTTGATGATCGACGAGTACGTCGACGGCCGTCCGATCCCGAGCTCTTCGAGCGCCTTGATCAGCGACGCCTCGGTGTAGCGGGCCGGCGGATTGGTCGAGTGGCCGTCCGGGGTCAGCTCGGTGGCATCCACCCGCTGGCCCTGGGTCAGCTGCGGCAGCCGGCTCTCGGCGTCGTCGGCTTCACCACCGGCCTGGTCGTCCACCGTTTCCACGTAGGCCTTCAGGAACCCGGGGAAGACCAGGGTGCGCCCGCTGGCGCTGAACTGAACCTGCCTACCGTCGGACTCGCCGTTGATCCGCAGGCTCAGCGTGGTGCCCCGGGCGTCGGCCATCTGCGAGGCGACCGTGCGCTGCCAGATCAGCTCGTAGAGCCGGAACTCGTCGCCGTCGAGCTCGCGCCGCACGCCGTCCGGGGTGGCGAAGGTTTCCCCCGCCGGCCGGATCGCCTCGTGGGCTTCCTGCGCGTTCTTCACCTTGCGGGTGTATTGGCGCGCCGACGGGTAGACGTATTCCTCGCCGTAGAGCTGACGGGCCTGGGTGCGGGCCGCGTCGATCGCCGACTGCGACAGCGTGGTCGAGTCGGTACGCATGTAGGTGATGTAGCCGTTCTCGTAGAGCCGCTGGGCGATGCTCATCGTGCGCTCGGCGGAGAACCGCAGCTTGCGACCGGCTTCCTGCTGCAGCGTCGACGTCATGAACGGCGGATACGGGCGACGGGTGTAGGGCTTCTCCTCGACGGAGCCGACGGTCAGCTGCGATCCGCGCAGGCCGGCG
Organism: uncultured Actinomycetota bacterium; assembly: GCA_963749375.1. Lineage (GTDB taxonomy): Bacteria > Actinomycetota > Actinomycetes > Mycobacteriales > Mycobacteriaceae > Mycobacterium. Next base: position 175,681 of record CAVVNB010000026.1, on the reverse strand, counting down.
GCCAGCGATCCGGCGCTGACCTCGTCGAGCACCGTCACTTCGTCGGGCTTGCGTATCGCGCCGAGGGAGTCGAAGTCGCGGCCGGTCGCGACCCGCAGACCGTCGACGGTGGTCAGTCGGGCGGTGAACCTCGGCGGCTGCGCCTTCGGGTCGGACACGCTGGCGTCGAGTTCGGCCACCACGTCCCAGTAGGCGGCGCTGCGGAACGCCATCCGGTCGCGTTCACGCTGAACGATGATGCGGGTGGCCACCGACTGGACCCGGCCCGCGGACAGCTTGGGAGCCACCTTCTTCCACAGCACCGGGCTGACTTCATAGCCGTACAGCCGGTCCAGGATGCGGCGGGTCTCCTGGGCGTCGACCAAGTCGATGTCCAGGTCGCGCGGGTTGGCGGCGGCGTCCAGGATCGCCTGCTCGGTGATCTCGTGGAACACCATCCGCTTGATCGGGATGCGCGGCTTGAGGGTCTCCAGCAGGTGCCAGGCGATCGCCTCGCCTTCGCGGTCACCATCCGTGGCCAGGTAGAGCTCGTCGACGTCTTTGAGCAGGCCCTTGAGTTCGGTGACCGTGCTCTTCTTGTCAGGGCTGATGATGTAGAGCGGTTCGAAGTCTTCGTCGACGTTGACCCCGAGTCGCGCCCAGGGCTGCGACTTGTATTTCGCGGGCACGTCGGCCGCCGCCCGCGGCAGGTCACGAATGTGGCCTCGGGAAGACTCGACGATGTAGTTGGCGCCCAGGTAGCCGGCTAATTTGCGCGCTTTGGTGGGCGACTCGACGATGACGAGTCGCCGTGTGGCGCCATTCCCGCCGCTATCAGCCACCTTTATTACGCTCGCTTTCACTTACTTCTGGTCCCCTGCGGCCTCCGTGGATAGTTGATCCGCGGTCAGCCAGCGTCAATCTACGGTGTCTTTTTCCCCTGTTGACATCTGACAATGTGGCACCCGAGATGGGCCGACGCAAACCGACCCCCCGTGCACGGGCCGACTGATTGCCGCTAGACGTGCGGCCAGAACGGCAACGCCTCAGCGACCTCAGGCGGTTCCCCAACGTTCTCTACCAGGCGCGATAGCCGGCGACGGCCACCAATTCGCAACGCGGGCCGGGCCCCGCGGGTGCCGATCAGGGTCGGCGCGATCCCGACGCGCATCAGGGCGGACGCCAGCGGCGAATGGGTGTCCGGCGCGTGCGGGTCCAGTCCTAATAGATAGCGGTCGGCATCCGGGCTGCCGGCGGCCAAGATCCAGGCGCGCAATTCACGCGGGCCGGGCAGCCACAACGGCGGGATGGTCTTCACCGCGCCGCGCGTCCACTCCGCGGCCATCGGACGCAATCGGGCGTCCACTTCGGTACGCACCAGCGGTGTGTATTCGTCGGTCTGGGTGATCTCGGCCGTCAAACCGGCCTCGTCGATCATCTGGCCCAGCGCTTGCGCGCGCCAGGCCTGATCCACCACCACCGACAACCGGGCGCCGCTGCCGACCGTCACGATCTGACCGGCTGCCGCGAGTACCCCGGTGAGGTCGGTGACCGCAGGCGGCACCGACTCAGCCGAGAAGAACGACAGCTGGCTCACATCAACGACATTAAGCGTCCGCGCGTCGACGATGCGCGCCGCAACGCGGCGAGGAAGTCGGTCCTAGCGGACGCGCACGCAGGCAAGCGGGTGTGGAGCGGAAAGCAGCGAAAACCCCCCGTCCGAATCCGGTGATCCCGGATCGTGCGGGGGGCTGTCGTTAACAGTTGCTCAGACGGCGCGAACGCCGGTGGCCTGGGGACCCTTGGGGCTCTGCCCGACCTCGAACTCGACTCGCTGGTTCTCCTCGAGGGTGCGGAAGCCGCTACCCTGGATCTCCGTGTAGTGGACGAACACGTCGGCCGAACCGTCTTCGGGGGCAATGAAGCCGAATCCCTTTTCCGCGTTGAACCACTTCACAGTTCCCTGTGGCATTTCTCGATTGTTCCTTTACTACTCGGGTGCGGAGCATCACCTCGATGCTCCGGGCCCGTTCCGACCGCTAGACCTTGCTGAGTCGCCGGAACTTCACCCGACCTACAACCTCGCAGGAACCGCGGCCGCAACGTCGATCCTGCGAAAGTTTGACACGAACACAGAAGCTGCGACCGCAAACAGTCAACCATGTTCATCGCCACAGCAACAGCCTCAGGCGAGCAATTGCGCTACCACTAGGTAAACAATTGAAGTGCGACGCCGAAACCCCCGGTCGCAATAGGGCAATCGGACGCAATTTTGGGTGATCAGTTCAGATCAGGAGGCGCTTAATCGTGGTGACGTTCGGCAGCGAGTTGCTCGCCGCCGCGGTCGCCGGCACCGAGGCGGGCGAGCATCCGCTGCGGCATGTCGCCGAGCTACCGGCACGACATGGCCGCCAACGGCCTTGGCCGACATGGGTCGAACCCGATGTGCTGCGCGCATTCATCGATCGCGGCGTCAGTTCGCCGTGGACACATCAGGTTCAGGCCGCCGACCTGGCGCACGCCGGGCATCACGTCGTTATCAGTACTGGCACGGCATCCGGGAAATCGTTGGCCTATCAGTTGCCCATCCTCAATGGGTTGGCCACCGATCCGCGGGCCCGCGCGCTGTACATCTCCCCGACGAAAGCGCTTGGCCACGACCAGTTACGGGCCGCCCACGCATTGACCGCGGCCATCGACCGACTGGGCGACGTCGCGCCCACCGCCTACGACGGCGACAGCGCAGGCGAGATACGCCGTTTCGCGCGGGAGCGTTCCCGCTGGGTGTTCTCCAATCCGGATATGGTCCATCTGGCCCTGCTACGCAATCACGCCCGGTGGGCAATGTTCCTGCGCAATCTTCGTTTCGTCGTCATCGACGAATGTCATTACTACCGAGGTGTTTTCGGCTCGAACGTGGCGATGGTGCTGCGGCGTCTGCTGCGATTGTGCGCGCGTTACTCCGCCGACTCAGCCGCGCTGCCGACGGTGATCTTCGCCAGCGCGACGACGTCCGCTCCGGGTGCGACCGCCACCGAACTCATCGGCCAACCGGTCGCGGAAGTCACCGAAGACGGCTCGCCGCAAGGTGCTCGGACGGTGGCGTTGTGGGAGCCGGCGCTGCGCGCCGACCTGACGGGCGAAAACGGCGCTCCGGTAAGGCGGTCCGCGGGCAGCGAGGCGGCGCGGGTGATGGCCGATCTGATCGCCGAAGGGGCGCGCACCCTGACCTTCGTCCGCTCGCGGCGCGGCGCCGAACTGACCGCGCTGGCAACACGCGCACGACTGGACGACGTCGCTCCGCATCTGGCCGACACCGTGGCGTCGTATCGCGCGGGCTATCTGCCCGAGGACCGCAACGCGTTGGAACAGGCCCTGCTCGACGGGCGGCTGCGTGGTCTGGCCACCACCAACGCACTGGAACTCGGCATCGATATCGCGGGGCTGGATGCGGTGGTGCTGGCGGGCTTTCCCGGGACCGTCACGTCGTTCTGGCAGCAGGCCGGCCGATCCGGCCGGCGTGGACAGGGTGCGCTGGTGCTGCTGGTCGCCCGCGACGATCCGCTGGACACCTACCTGGTGCACAACCCCGCCGCGCTGCTGGACAAGCCGATCGAGCGGGTGGTGATCGATCCGTCCAACCCCTACATTCTGGGCCCGCAACTGCTCTGCGCCGCAACGGAATTACCTGTCGGCGATGCCGAGGTGCGATCGCTGGGCGCCGAGGACGTCGCCGGCGCACTGGTCGACGATGGGCTGCTGCGACGGCGAGCCGGCAAGTACTACCCGGCACCGGGCGTGGACCCCCATCCGGCAGTGGACATTCGGGGGTCAGCCGGTGGTCAGGTCGTGATCGTGGAGAGCGACACCGGACGGCTGCTGGGCACGGCCGATACGGGCCGGGCCGCCGCCTCGGTGCATCCGGGCGCGGTGTATCTGCACCAGGGCGAGAGTTACGTGGTCGACTCGCTGGACTTCGACGAGGGCATGGCTTTCGTACATGCCGAAGACCCCGGATACGCCACGTTCGCACGGGAACTCACCGACATCGCCGTCACCGGGACCGGCGAACGACGAGCTTTCGGGTCGGTCACCTTGGGCCTGGTGCCGGTCAGCGTGACCCACCAGATCGTGGGCTATCTACGCCGCCGACTCAACGGCGAGGTGATCGACTTCGTCGAGCTGACGATGCCGCCGCACACTCTGGACACCATTGCGGTGATGTACACCATTACGCCAGAAGCACTGCACCACAACGGCATCGATCCGCTGCAGGTACCGGGTTCGCTGCACGCCGCCGAGCACGCGGCGATCGGCCTGCTGCCGCTGGTAGCCAGTTGCGACCGCGGCGACATCGGCGGTTTGTCCACCGCGGTCGGCCCCGAATCCGACGGTCTGCCAAGCGTCTTCGTCTACGACGGCTTTCCGGGTGGAGCCGGGTTCGCCGAACAGGGTTTCCGACAGGCGAACACGTGGCTGGGCGCCACGCTCGCGGCGATCGAGGCGTGCGAGTGCCCCGCAGGATGCCCGTCGTGCGTGCAATCGCCGAAGTGCGGCAACGGAAACGATCCGTTGGACAAGGCCGGGGCTGTGCGGGTGTTGCGTTTGGTTCTCAGCGCTCTGGCTGACGGAACTCAGACATACGGATGACGACCGACCCCTCGAGCGGTCGACCTCCATATGACAGTGTCTTCGCAGCAGAAGCTATGAAAACGGTTTCCTCACTACTGAAGAAACGTGCGCCTGGCGGAAACACAAACGCGAAGAACGGTTGGACAGCGTAAGCCGTTCAAATCCGCAACGGGCGCAGCAGAAAAATACCTTTCGTCCAGCAATCTGTGCAAGTTCATGACCCGTATGTCAATAAGATCCACAGGTTGATCTCAGGGAAATGCACACGGATTCGACAGCGACGCAACGGGTTATCCGTCGGCCCGTCGCTAAACTGCTGAGCTATGACCGACGACTGGCTGCTGGTGGAGACGCTGGGCCGAGAACCGGCCGTGGTGGCAGTGGGGCGTCAACTGCAGGATCTGATTCCGATAACAACGTTTTTGAAGCGCACTGCCGGCCGCGCCGCCATCCAGTCCGCGATTGCCGAGTCGGTACAGACCAGCAAGGGTCTGGTCAGCATCACGCCGAAGAAAGCCCGGGTGATCCGCACCGAGCCGGTGTTGATGTCGGACGGCCGCGTCCACGGCGTACACGTCTGGAGCGGTTCACCCGAGCAGGAACCCCCCGAGCGGCCGATTCCCGGCCCGCTGAAATGGGACGTAACCACCGGGGTTGCGACCGATACCGCGCGAGTCGCTGTCCAACATGGGCCGCAACGTCGAGATGGAGGAGCCCGAGGAGCGCGCGTTCGCGGAGTGCTGGCCGTCGGGTGAGCTCAAGCCCAACGAAGGGCAGGCGCTGGCGGCGGCGGTCAGGTTCGAACCGGGTCACACGATGTGCGACACCTGGGACGGCCGGGACTGGCAGGGCAACCCCATCCGGGTGAGCTTCATGGTGCGCAACGGGCGTCGAAGAAGGCGCGGACGGCCGCGAGCACATGGTCGCGCGGGGCATGAACTGGCGCGCCGAACCCGCCGACCGGCCGGCACCGTCGGACCGGCTTGCCCAGCAGATATTGCGCGGACTGGCCGAGCCCGGGGTGCACCGGGCGTTGTTCGACCCGCACAGCTGGACGCTGCTGAAATGGCTCGACGCACCGTGCCCGTTCTACGACTGGCGCCGCATCGCCGCCGACAGCCCACGGATACATCCCGACGACGAGGCGAAGAGAGCCGCGATGCGCACCGAGTTCGCCGACCGGGCCCGCGTGCGCGGTGCTGCGGCTGCCGGCTCACGACGGTGGGTGGGTACCGATTCACGTGACCGTCAACCGGGTGGAGCTCGACGACGATGCATTTGCCGGCCTGGTCTCGGTGCGGCTGCCGACTTCAGCCGAGCTCGCCGCGGCCGACCTGGCGGACTAGGCCGGTCCGGCGCGGGCGGCCGCGCGGGCATTGCCCCAGCGACCGGCAGCCCCACCGACTTCGATCGTGATGACGACATCCAGGTCGTCGACGACGCAGCCGGCGACGCCTCCCCGCATCGCGCGGGCCACCTCGGTGGCCTGGGCGCAGGCGGACTCGGCTCCGGCGGGCAACCGGGCCGCCGCCGCCACCGCGGCCAGATCGGCCGCGCCCTGAGCCCGGTGCCGCGCCACCACCGCGGCCCCCAGGTACGCACTGCCACCGGTGACGGTCAGCAGCACGACAACCATGGCGGCGGCGACGACCGTGACCGACCCCCGCTCGTCACTGCGGTTCGACCGCCGCCACGCCGGTAGCGGAAATATGAAGTGCGGATAGCAGATTCGACTGGACAGAAACGGTAGCGACGACGAAGCCGCCATCTCGCCGTAGCTGAACTCCGGCACCGCCCGGGGCGATACCGCGGGCAGCGGTGATCGCCGACCTGCTCGTCACCGCGCGCCGCCAACCGGGCGGCCTCCCGCGCGGCGTCGATGCAGCGAACCTGCTGCGACATCGCGGTGATGCCGGCCAGACACACCAGGAGAACCGCGACCAGAGTCGCGACGCCGAACGCCGCTTCCACGGTGGTCGCACCGGCATCGTCGGCTAGCTCTTGGTGTTGAGCGCGCGGGCGATGATGTTCGTCAACGCCGACACGATGGAGTCGCCGGTCACGACCGCGTAGAGGACCGCGGCGAACGCCGCGGCCGCAATAGTGCCGATCGCGTATTCCACGGTCGACATCCCAGACTCGTCCACCGCCAGCAACGTCAGGCGTGCCTTGAAAGCGTGAAACATGTTGCCCTCCTTCTATTTCTGACATGACGCAGTCACAACAAACCCGACTGCAGGAAGTCGCCGGCCAGACCCGCGATGACGGGGACGATCCCCAGGCAGACGAAAGCCGGCAGGAAGCACAGACCGAGCGGACCGGCAATCAGCACGCCGGCTCGTTCGGCGGTCGCAGCGGCCGCGTGTACCGCGTCCTGACGGCATTGCGCGGCCAGCCCGGAGACCGCTTCGGCGAGCGCGACACCCGACACCGCCGACCGACGGGCCAGTCGCAGCAAGGCGTCGATCTGCGGGTCAGAACCGCCAGTCGGCGCGGACCATGCGACGGCTGGATCGGCGCCCAACGCCAGCATGTCGGCCGCGCGACGTAGTGTCTGCGCCAACCGCGGCGGCGCCCACGGGGCGGTTGCCGCGGCGGCAGTCGACACTGCCATCCCAGCGGCCAGGCAGACCGAAAGCACATCCAGGCTCGACGCGACCGCCAGTGGATCGGGGCCCCGCGCCGCCGGTCGAGCCGCTCGCAGCCGGTGGGCCGGCATTGCGGCGCGGGCCCGCACGGCCGAAGGGCCTGCACTACTCAGCAACGCAGCGGCCAAAAGCATTGCGGCGGCTGGGTTCACGTTGTCGCACTGTCGGTGATGTGGTCCGCCCACAGCAGTCCGCCACACACCAGCGTCAGCCCGGCGACCAGCAGCCAGCCGCCCAGCCCCCCGCCGAGCAGGAACGGCAACGGGCGGGCCCCGATCAGCTGACCCATCAGCACCGACAGCACCGGAAGTCCGGCGAGGATGGTGGCGGTGGCCCGGGCACCCGCCATCGCCGATCGCACTTGGCCCGAGAATCGTTGCCGCTCAGCAATATCGCGTTGCGCCGCGTGCATCAGCGCAGACATCGCCAGCCCGTGCTCAGCGGCCAACTGCCAGCACACCGCAAGTCGCTCCCACTGGAACGGCAGTGCGGCGGTTTCACCGACTCCGCGTAAACCCGCGGCGACGTCGGCTCCCAGCCGAGCACGCGCGGCAACCGCACGGCATGCGCGGGCGACCGGCCCCGCCGTCTCGTCGGCCGCTACGGCGAACGCGGTCGCGGGGTGGGCTCCGATCCGCAATTCACCCACCAGCACGTCGATCGCGGTCTCCAGCGAACGGCCCTCGTCCATACCCCGGCCGCTGCGGCGTCGACGCCGGTAGCGCACGGACGTCGTTGCGACAACCACACTGGCTGCCAGAACCGTTGTCACTGGAAGCAATACAACGCTCAGTGCCAGCACGCACACGGTCATACCCGCGAGGCCTCGTATGGGTACGGTCACACGATTCCGGCTGTCACGGGTCAGCCGGCGCCGTGGCGACGACGGAAGCACCCACGCCCCAGCGGATAACGCGATTGCGGCGAGCACGATCATGACGGCAACCGGCCTCGCAGCAGACCACGAAAAAAGGTGATCTCGTCGGTGAAGCCGCGGTCCGCGTGCCACACCGTGACCGCGCGCACCCGTTCGCCGTTGCGGCGCAACACGGCAATTTCGTCGAGACGCCGTCGCCCGCCGCGCTCACGGGCGACATGAAGCAGCACTTGAACCGCAGCGGACATTTGGCTATGCAGCGCAGCACAATCCAGGCCGCCGACAGCTCCCAGTGCCTCCAGGCGGGCCGGGACTTCGGCGGGGTTGTTGGCGTGCACCGTGCCGGCGCCGCCGTCGTGTCCGGTGTTCAGCGCGGCCAACAGATCGACAACCTCGGCGCCGCGAACCTCGCCGACTACGATGCGATCCGGCCGCATGCGCAACGCCTGGCGGACGAGTTGACGCACGGTGACCTCACCGACGCCTTCGACGTTGGCACAGCGCGCCACCAGTCGCACCAGATGTGGATGCGGCGGCGCCAACTCAGCGGCGTCCTCGACACAGACGATCCGCTCGTCGGCCGCGACCGCGTTCAGCATCGCCGAAAGCAGTGTCGTCTTGCCCGCGCCGGTCCCCCCGGACACCAGGAAAGCCAGCCTCGCGGCGATGACATCGTCGATCAACTCCGCGGCCGCGGGCGCTATGGCACCCGCCGCAATTAACGCGGCGAGATCTTCGGTGACCGGCCGCAGCACCCGCAACGACAGGCACGTGCCGGCCGCGGCGACCGGCGGCAGGACGGCGTGCAGTCGTACCGCGAATCCACCGGCACCCATTCCGGTCAGCTGACCGTCGACCCAGGGCTGCGCGTCGTCTAGCCGTCGGCCCGCAGCCAGCGCCAACCGCTGCGCCAAACGCCGGACCGCGGATTCGTCGGCGAATCGAATGTCGCTGCGCCGCAGACCCTTTCCGGCGTCAACCCATACCGCGTCCGGTGCCGTGACCAGCACGTCAGTCGTATTGTCTTCACGCAGAAGCGGTTCCAGGATTCCAGCGCCGGTCAGCTCCGTCTGCAGTATCCGCAGATTGCTCAGCAGCTCGACGTCACCGAGCACCCCACCGGACTCGGCCCTGATCGCGTCGGCCACCACGTTGGGTCGCAGCGGAACCGACTCGGACGCCAGCCGCTCGCGTACCCGATCGATCAGCGAGCGGCTCATGCCGCGCGCACTTCGGCGCGATGGGACGGCAACACGGTGAGGACCCGGCGGGCGGCGCCCGCCAGCGCCGAGCGTCGCCCCATCCGCAGACCAGTGTGTTCAAGCTGTTCGGCCAGCCGCGGATGCGGTCGCATCGTCGCCAACAGCGGCACCGCCGCGATCTTCGCCACTTCATCGGCGCGCAGCCCACCCGGTGAGGGGCCCCGCACCACCAGCCCCAGGTTGGGATTGATTCCTGCGAGCACCGGAGCGATGGTCGCCGTCGCCGCGCAGGCCCGCACATCGCATGGACTGACGACAACTACGAGATCGGCTGTATCCAAGGCGGTTTCAACGGCCTCAGTCATCCGACGCGCAAGGTCACACACTACTGTCGCCCCGCCGCGCCGACCCGCATCGAGCACGGCCTGCACTGCGCCGCCGTCTAATTCGTAACCGCTTCGGGTGCCCGACAGCAGGCTCATCCCACGGTGTTGAGGTAACGCGTCGCGCACGGCGGACCAGGTCAGGCGTCCGCCTTGCAGCGCGAGGTCCGGCCAGCGCACGCCGGGCGTCGTCTCCGCACCCACCAGCAGATCGATACCGCCGGCCCAGGGGTCGAGGTCGACCAGCATCGGATCGGTCGCCGCTCGGGCCAGTGCGGCCGCGAACAGGGAGGCACCGGCACCGCCGCAACCGCCGATCACCGCCACCACCGCGCCGGTGCTGGCGGCGTCGCGGGCCGATTCGGCGGCGTCGGCGAGCTCGCGGACCAGATCATGCTCCTGCGCAGGCAATCTCAGCACGTGCCGGGCACCCACCTCGATGGCCGCCGACCAGGTTGCCTGCGGTGGGTCATCGCCGGTTGCGACGATGACGTGCGCGCGGCGCGGCAGCCCGGCGAGCGCGCACCCCATTGCCGCCGTTTGGTCGAGCACTACCGCAGATGCCGCCGACCACGCCTTCCTGCTGACCGGTAACGAGCTGGCAGCGTGAACAACTCGCACGCTGACGGCCGCTGCTACCCGATCCAGTTCATCGCGCAGCACGGGATCGGAAAGCACCGCCAGAATTCCGCGCGTATCGGTGATTCGGCATCGGCCCACCGTGTCGCGGGCGGGTCGGCATCGCCAGTCACATCAATGGAATGTGTGGACAACATCGCGGCTGTGCGCAGGACGGTCCGGGGAGAGAATTGCCCGACAAAAGGGACGACCCCCGCCAGGGGGGAGGAGGCGAGGGTCGTCGTGAATCAGCCCCGGGGGGTCGGGCTGATACACCCTCGGCATGGCCGAGTGATACTTACTATACACACGAGAGTGTGACGCAGCGCAAGGGCTGCATTCGAAAGAAACGTATGACCTTTAAGTAGCTGAACCAAACGCCTCGCTGGTATCACGGGTTACTGGACCGCACTTGACCTGCGGTTTTACCGACAGCATCGCGATTCACCGGCGCGTCGCCCTATGCTGGGAGCGTGACCGTCTCCGACTCGGCCGCTGACCAGCAAACTTCGTCGACGCTCGCCAGTCCCGGTCCACGTACCGCGGCTTTTTTCGATCTCGACAAGACGATCATCGCGAAATCGAGCACGCTGGCGTTCAGTAAACCGTTCTTTGCGCAAGGGCTGATCAACCGCCGGGCCGTCCTCAAATCGAGCTACGCCCAGTTTCTGTTCCTGCTTTCGGGTGCCGACCACGACCAGATGGATCGGATGCGGATCCATCTGACCAACATGTGCACCGGATGGGACGTCGAGCAAGTCAAGTCCATCGTCAACGAGACCCTGCACGACATCGTCACGCCGCTGGTGTTCGCCGAGGCCGCCGACCTGATCGCCAGCCACAAGCTGTGCGGCCGCGACGTGGTGGTGGTGTCGGCGTCCGGTGAGGAATTGGTGGCGCCGATCGCGCGCGCATTGGGCGCCACGCACGCGATGGCGACCCGGATGGTGGTCGAGGACGGCAAGTACACCGGCGACATCGGGTTCTACTGTTTCGGCGAGGGCAAGGTGCAGGCAATTCGCGAATTGGCCGCGCGTGAGGGCTATCCCCTCGAGCACTGCTACGCGTACTCCGACTCGATCACCGACATGCCGATGCTCGAGGTCGTCGGGCATCCGAGCGTGGTCAATCCCGACCGTGCGCTGCGTCGCGAGGCAAGCGCCCGCGACTGGCCGGTGCTGGAGTTTTCCCGTCCGGTGTCGTTGCGCGACCGCATTCCGGCGCCGTCTGGAGCCGCGGTCGCCACCACCGCCGCAGTGGGGATCAGCGCCCTGGCGGCCGGTGCGCTGACCTACTCGCTGCTGCGCCGACTGTCTCTGTAACTGCCCACAGCAAACTTTCGACGTCACGGACCGGCATCGCTTTGGCGTTTTCATGACAATTGACTCTTGATGTGACCGGGGTCACGGAGTACAAAGGACTCACGGAAGCCTGATACGGCCAAGGTCGATCCAGAAGAGAAGGGCCGATCTCCCGGATAGGGCAACCGAGCACGGTTCCCGGCACCCACGCGGAGTCATAGCCGCGATAATGGCAGAAGTGTTGCGGGCCTGCGTAACTGCGAAGAGTGAACGGCATCGACGGCCCTTTGGGTGGGGCTGCAGCCGGAAGCGTCGCAAGAACGCCGAGGCCATCCCACGCAGCCCACAGGTGCACGCATGGTAACCGAGATCCGTGCTAGCGGGCGGCGAGCCGAAATTTATCGGTGCGCCGCCCGCTTTATCAATTTTGCCGCCCGCGATCGCCCTGTTCGGTGAGGGTTTCAGCAATCGTCAGCGCCTCTTGCGCGCCGGTGCGCATAGCCCGGCAGGACAACACCAACCAGGACGCCATACCTTCGGCTGTCCCCGACGCAAACCCTGCCGCGGCTTCCCGGTAGTCGGCAGCGCGACGCATCCATCCCACCTCCGGTACGCCCAACCCGTGCGGGTCGAGCCCGGTGGCGATGGTGACCAAGCGGGACACCGCGCGGGCCACCACGCCGTCCGCGGTGCCAAACGGCGCCAGGGTCAGCAGTTCGCCGTGGGCGACGGCGGCGATCACCGGGGCCGGGGCGCGGGTGCCACCCGACACGATCTGCGCCAACAGTTCCAGCCGGGGTCCGACGTCGGCGTCGGAGCGCGGCCTGCCCAGCCGGCTCTCGTCCACGCGGTCGGCCGCGGCCAGCATATGCAGACGGGCCAGCGCCTGCAGCGGCGCGCGCTGCCACACGCCAACCAGGTTGGTCTGGCCACCCTCGAGTGCCTGTGCGACGCGCAGGGCCCCGGCGAAAACCGGGTCGCTGATGGCGGAGACGTCGAGCTGATCGTCGAGTTTGTGGCCGCCGCCGTCCAGCACCGCGGAAGCTCTCGCCGACCGCAGTGCGGCTTCGGCGGCCGTCACCGGCCAGCGGCGCAGGTTGGCGCGGTGGCGGTGCGCCCGGCCGAGCGCTTCGCGCGCCTGCTCGCCGGCGGCGGCGACGCCGGGCAGCTCCATCAGCGGAGCCAGCGGGTCAGGGCTCATTGTCGCCGCTCCTCCTCATCGTCCTGCATCGTCGCCGGCCCACTGCAGCTTCGTCGGCGGGCTCATTGGCGCCGCTCCTCCTCATCGCTTCGCTCTGCATCGTCGACGGCGGAAGTCACGAGCTGTCAGGATAGGCCAGCCCCGGCGCCCGGGATCGCGGCCAGCAGCTGTCGGGTGTACTCATGCTGGGGGCGGGTGAAGACGTCTTCGGTGGCGGCGTGCTCGACGACCCGGCCCGCCCGCATCACCATCACCTCGTCGGCGATCTGCCGGATCACCGCCAGGTCGTGACTGATGAACAGGTAGGTCAGGCCCAGCTCCGCTTGCAGCTCGGCCAGCAGTTCCAGGATCTGCGCTTGCACGACGACGTCGAGCGCGGAGACAGCCTCGTCGCAGACCACCACGTCGGGCCGGAGCGCCAAGGCCCGCGCGATCGCCACCCGCTGGCGTTGACCTCCGGACAGTTCGCGCGGGCGCCGATTCAACAGCGACGACGGAAGCGCGACCTGGTCGGCCAGCTCGCGAACCGTCTGCTGACGCCGGCGACGATCCCCGGTCCGGTGGATCCGCAGCGGCTCCTCGATGAGCTGGGACACCGAGTACATCGGGTCCAGGCTCCCGTATGGGTTCTGGAACACCGGCTGCACTTTGCGACGAAAGGCCAACGTTTGTCGTCGGCTCCACGAAGCGGTGTCGGAGACGTCGAGGCCGTCGAAGATTACGGTGCCGGTGCTTGGTTGCAGCAGCCCTAGCACCATCCGCGCCAGGGTGGATTTGCCGGATCCGGATTCACCCGCGACCGCCAAGGTGGTGCCGCGCCGCAACCGGAATGACACACCGTCGACGGCACGCACCTCCGTCTTGCGCCACGGAGCACCGTGCGACGAGCGATAGATCTTGGTCAGTCCAGAGGCGACGATCACGTCCGGCGATTCAGCGGGTGGGACGTGCCGCGCGATGGGGGCGTCGCGCAAGGACGGCGCGGCGGCCACCAAGCGCTGCGTGTAGGGATGCTGCGGGCCGTGCAGAATCTCTTGGGCCGCACCGGCTTCCACTACTTGGCCTTGATGCATGACGATCAACTGCTCGGCCCGCTCGGCGGCCAGGGCAAGATCGTGGGTGATCAGTAGCACCGCCGTGCCGAGTTCAGCGGCGAGTTGCTGGAGGTGATCGAGCACGCGGCGCTGCACGGTGACGTCCAGTGCCGACGTCGGCTCGTCGGCGATCAGCAGACTCGGCCGGCCGGCCAATCCGATCGCGATCAGGGCCCGCTGGCACATTCCGCCGGACAGTTGGTGCGGATACTGCCGGGCTTGTAGTACCGGATCGGGCATGCCGGCATCGGCCAACAATTCGACCGCTCGACGGCTTATATTGTTTGCGCGCAATGCTTCTCGTACTTGGAACCCGATCCGCCAGACCGGGTTCAGGTTCGTCATCGGATCCTGCGGCACGTAGCCGATCCCGCTCCCCCGGACCGCGCGGAGTTGGCGTTGAGTGGCGGCGGTGAGATCGACGCCGTCGAACTCGATGCGGCCGGCGGTAATTCGCCCGCCGGGCGGAAGGAGCCCAAGGATCGCCGCGGCGGTGGTGGACTTCCCCGAGCCGGACTCGCCGACGATCGCCACGGTCTGGCCGGCTCGCACCGCGAGATCGAAACCATGGACCACCGGGGCGTCGCCGAAGCAGACGTCGAGGCCGGTGACACTCAGCAGTGGCACAGCGAGGCCCGTCACAGCCGCCACGTCCGCGACGAGGGATCGAGGGCGTCCCGCAGCACGTCGCCCATGATCATGAAGGCCAATACCGTGATCGCCAGCGCGCCAGCGGGATAGAACAGGATCGGCGAGCCGGCGCGCAGCCGAATCTGGTCGACGTTGATGTCGCCGCCCCATGACACCACCGACGGCGGCAACCCGACCCCGAGGTAGGACAGCGTCGCCTCGGTGACGATGAACAGGCCCAGCGCGATGGTCGACACTGCGATCACCGGGCCGATCGCATTGGGCAGCACGTGCCGCAGCAGGATTCCAAATCTGCTCATACCCAGCGCTTTCGCCGCGAGCACATAGTCGCTGCCGCGAACCGCAAGTACCGAGCCCCGGGTGATCCGGGCGATCTGCGGCCAGCCGAACAGGGCCAGGATCGCGATCACCGTCCACACCGTGCGGTGGTGCATGACCTGCATCAGCACGATTGCGGCCAGCAGCAGCGGGATACCGAAGAACACGTCGGCAACGCGGGAGACGAGCGCGTCGAGCCAGCCGCCGTAGAAACCGGCCAGCGCACCCAGTGCCCCCCCGACAACGAATACCAGCACGGTGGCGCCCAGTCCGACGGTGATCGAGGCACGCGCCCCGTAGATGGTGCGGGCGTAGATGTCGTGGCCCTGCAGGTCAGTGCCGAACCAATGCACCGCCGAGGGCGCAAGCAGGCTCTGATCCGGGTTGGCATAGCCGGGATCGACGGCGGCGAACAACGACGGGAAGACCGCGACCAGGAGGATGAACGCGATCAGCGCAGCGCTGATCGCGAACTGCGGACGTCGCCTCAGCGTTCGCCACACGTCGCTGAAAAATGAGTCAGCCATAACGGATCCTGGGATCCAACGCCGCGTAGAGCAGATCGACTGCGAGGTTTGTGACGAGGTAGACGACGACCAGCACCGTCACTATCGACACCACGGTCGGCGCTTCCTGGCGGGTGACCGCCTGGTAGAGCACGCCACCGACGCCATGAATGTTGAAGATGCCTTCGGTGACGATCGCACCGCCCATCAGCGCGCCGAGATCCGCGCCGAGGAACGTCACCACCGGGATCAGCGAATTGCGCAGAATGTGTACGACGACCACGCGTGGCCGCGACAACCCTTTCGCGGTGGCAGTGCGCACGAAGTCGGCGTGCGCGTTGTCGGCCACCGCGGACCGGGTCAACCGCACGATGTAAGCGAATGACACTGCGCCGAGCACGATCCCGGGCAACGCCAGTCGGGCGAAGGTCGGCTGATCGCCGACCGTCACCGCGGCGAGGCCCAGTCGAACCCCGAAGACGAATTGCGCCAGGAATCCCAACACGAAAATCGGTACGGCGATGATGATCAGGCTGACGATCAGCACCCCGCCGTCGAAGACCCCGCCCTTGCGCAGCCCGGCGATCACGCCGAACCCGACACCGAACAGCGTCTCGACCGTCAGCGCCACCAAAGCCAGTTTGAAGGTCACCGGAAATGCCTGCGCCAGAACGGTACTGACCGGAAGCCCCGAGTAGGCGTGTCCGAGGTCGCCGTGCAGGACGCCACCGAGGTAATGCAGGTACTGCAACCAGAACGGATCGTCGAGGTGGTATTGCGCACGCAGTTGAGCGGCCACCGCCGGGCTCAGCGGGCGGTCGCCGCCGAGCGCCGCGATCGGGTCGCCAGGCAGCAGGAACACCATGCCGTAGATCAGCAGGGTGGCGCCCAGGAATACCGGGACCATGGCCGCGACACGTCGTGCGAGATACCACCCCATGTCAGGCCTTCACGATGCGTTCGTAGTCCGGCAGACCATTCCAGGTCAGGGCGACATGGCTGACCGCGGACGACCGCCCGGCGACGGCCACGGTGTACCACAGCGGCACTACAGCCATGTCCTGCAAAAGGATTCGCTGCGCGTCATTGGCGACGGTGAACGACTGTGGTAGGTCGAGGGCGGCTTCGGCGGCGGCGATCGCGGCGTCGAACTGCGGATTGGAGTAGCCGACGTCGTTGGCGCCCGCGTGGGTGACGAACAACGGTTCCAGGAATTCCAGCATCGATGGGAAGTCGCCCTGCCATCCGGCGCGGAACGCGGTGCCGATTGTGTGACTGGTGATCTGGGTCCGAAACCCGGCGAAGGTGGGCTGCGGCGCGCCGACCGCGTCGATGCCCAGCGTGTTCTTGATGCTGTTGGCCACCGCGTCCACCCACTCCTGATGTGACCCGTCGGCATTATAGGAAATCGCATATCTGCCAGACCATTTCGAGATCGCATCGGCCTGCGACCACAGCGCCCGCGCCCGGTCCGGGTTGAAGTTCAGTGCATCGTTACCGTCGATGTGAGGGTCGTATCCGGGCAGCGAACTCGCGGTGAATTCGCGGGCCGGCGTGCGGGCGCCGGAGAAGATCTTGCGGCAGATCTGGTCCCGGTTGATCGCCGCCGAGAGCGCAAGCCGTCGCAGCCGTCCCTCTTGTCCGGAGAAGTGTGGTAGCCGCAGCGGTGTGTCCAGCGTCAGGTTGATTGCCGCGGGTGCGGTGACCGCTCTGTCGCCGAGGTCTCGACGGTAGACGGTCAACACGCTGGGCGGAATCGTATCCAGCACATCGAGATTGCTCGAGAGCAGATCGGCGTAAGCGGTGTCGAGGTTGGCGTAGAAGACGAACCGCAGGCCTTTGTTCTGCGGCACCCGGTTGCCGTGATAGTCGGCGTTGGTCACCAGGTCGAGCTTGACGTTGTGCTGCCAGGCCGGGTTCCCCGGCGCATCGCCGAGTCGGTACGGGCCGTTGCCGACCGGATGCTGGCCGAATGCAGCCATGTCTTTGAACGCCGCGTCGGGCAGCGGGTAGAACGGCGAAAACCCAAGCCGCAGCTTGAAATCAATGGTCGGGCCCTTGAGCCGGACGGTGAATTCGTGGTCGTTGACCACCTGAAGGCCCGACATCGTGGTCGCGGTCGGTTTGGACGCGGCTACGTCGTCGAATCCTGAGATGGGACCGAAAAAGCTCTGCTGCAGTTGAGCATTGGTAGCCAGCGCGCCGTAATTCCAGGCGTCGACGAAGGAGTGCGCGGTGACCGGCGACCCGTCGCTGAACGTCCAGCCCGGTTTGAGGACGATCCGGTAGTTGACGTCGTCGTTGGTGTCGATCGCGCTCGCAACCTCGAGCGTGGGTGCGCCGTTGGCGTCGTAGGACATCAAGCCGGCGAACAGCCGGTCGACGATCCGGCCGCCGTTGGTGTCGTTGGTGTTGGTCGGGATAAGCGGATTCTGCGGCTCGCCGGCATTGACGATCACCACGTCGGTTCGGACGCTGCCCACGCCGCAGCCCACCAGCGACGCGACAGCCAGCATCGCGGTCACCGCGAGGATGCGAAAGCGATGCACGCCGTCCTCCTCCGATCCACAATAGAATTCAGTCGTGGCTATCACCGAACTCGCCGAGGGTACCGATGCGGAGCATCTCGGGGAATTGATCGGCTTGTTCGGCATTCCCATTGTTGGACTGGCTTTGTTGATCGTCGGTCTTCGGCGTCGTTCACAAAGCAGTCGGCAGCGCGCATTCGACAACCCACCGCCGGGTCCGTATCCGTGTGGCTATCCTCCGCCGAACGGTCCGGGCGCAGGCTACCCAAATCAGCCCGGGCTACCCGCATATCCACCGCCGTACCCGCCCGGCTACCCGGCCCCGCGTCCCCGCGGCTCTTCGGGGACCGCGCTGATCGTGATCGGGTCGCTCCTGCTGGCATTCAGTGTGCTCGGGTTCATCGGCCGACTGGGCGAGGTGTCCTCACAATCCGAGCGCTCGGCGCACGTCGGTCAGTGCCTCAGCCAATCCGATTTTCAGAACAGCGATCTCACCGCGGCACCGCGTGACTGCGCAAACCCAGACTCGATATTCGAAGTAGCCGCGAAGGGGGACGCGGCCGGGAATTGTCCTGACGGCACGATTGACGGCTCCGCGTACGCGTTTCTGCGCAAGGGGAGCACCACCTTGTGCTTGATGCTCAACTTCAAACAGGATCAGTGCTACACCGCGACCGGCACCGCGGACAACCCGTCATTCGCTACGGCCACCTGCGTCGCCGCGGGCCCGCGGATCAAGGTCGTCAAACGCGACGACGGAACCTCGGACGACGCGCTGTGTCCGGCGGGGACCAAAGCGGTCTCATATCCGAAGCCCGCGCGACTGTATTGCCTACAGCGCCTCGAAAATTAGCCCAGTCTGCTCGGCCTGATTGACCGGTTCCTTAACGGCCACACGGCCGTATCGTCACCGGACTAGGCTCGTGCCCGTGACCGAGACGCACACCCAAGCACCGTCGTATCCACCTTCGAAAGAGTTCGCCGCACAGGCCAACGCCCGCGATGACCTGTATCAACAGGCCGAGCAGGACAGGTTGGCGTTCTGGGCCGAGCAGGCCAACCGACTGTCTTGGGCCACACCGTTTTCCGAGGTGCTGGATTGGTCGGCACGGCCGTTTGCCAAATGGTTCACTGACGGCCAACTCAACGTCACCTACAACTGCGTTGACCGTCACGTCGAAGCCGGCAACGGCGGCCGCGTAGCCATCCACTGGGAGGGCGAGCGGATCGGTGACGACCGCACCCTGACCTACCGCGATCTGCAGACCGAGGTGAGCAAGGCCGCGAACGCGCTGACCGATCTGGGCCTGGTCGCCGGGGACCGCGTGGCGATCTATCTGCCGATGATCCCCGAAGCCGTGGTGGCGATGCTGGCCTGCGCGCGACTGGGCGTGCTGCACAGCGTCGTATTCGCCGGATTCACCGCCACCGCTCTCGGTGCCCGCATCGATGACGCCCAGGCGAAACTGTTGATCACCGCCGACGGGCAGTTCCGCCGCGGCAAGCCCGCGCCACTGAAAGAGGCGGCCGACGAAGCGGTCGCCGATGCGGACTCGATCGAACACGTCCTGGTGGTTCGGCGCACGGGCGCCGACATTTCCTGGAACGAGGACCGCGACGTGTGGTGGCACGACGTCGTCGACTCCGCATCACCCGAGCACCAGCCCGAGGCCTTCGACGCCGAGCATCCGTTGTTCCTGCTGTACACCTCGGGCACGACGGGTAAGCCAAAGGGGATCGTGCACACCAGCGGTGGCTATCTCACCCAGGCGTCCTACACCCAGCACCACATCTTCGACATCAAGCCGGAATCCGACGTGTTCTGGTGCACCGCCGACATCGGCTGGGTGACCGGCCACACCTACAGCGTGTACGGACCGCTGTCCAACGGCGTGACCCAGATTCTCTACGAGGGCACGCCGGACACGCCCGACCAGCACCGGCATTTTCAGATCATCGAAAAGTACGGCGCGACAATCTATTACACCGCTCCGACGATGATCCGGACGTTCATGAAGTGGGGCCGCGACATCCCCGACGCGCACGACCTGTCCAGCCTGCGGCTGCTCGGCACGGTCGGCGAGCCGATCAACCCGGAGGCCTGGCGCTGGTACCGCAGGGTCATCGGCCGCGCCAGCATCCCGATCGTGGACACCTGGTGGCAGACCGAAACCGGCTCGGCGATGATCTCCCCGCTGCCCGGCGTCGCCGCGGCCAAACCGGGTTCGGCGATGACCCCGCTACCCGGCATCTCCGCAAAGATCGTCGACGACAACGGAAATCAGCTCTCGCCGCCGTCGTCCGACGAGGGCGAGCACACCAGCGGATACCTCGTGCTCGATCAACCCTGGCCGTCGATGCTGCGCGGCATCTGGGGTGACGACGACCGCTTCCGTGAGACGTATTGGTCGAAGTTCGCCGAGCAGGGGTGGTACTTCGCCGGCGACGGAGCGCGTTACGACACCGACGGCGCGATCTGGATCCTGGGCCGCATCGACGACGTGATGAACGTGTCGGGGCACCGCATCTCCACCGCGGAAGTGGAGTCGGCGCTGGTCGGCCACTCCGGGGTGGCCGAGGCCGCCGTGGTGGGCGCGACCGACGAGACCACCGGCCAGGCGATCTGCGCCTTCGTCGTGCTGCAAGCCGATCACGCCGAGACCACGGGTGCGGAGATCATCGACGTGTTGCGCGCCGAGGTGGCACGGGTGATTTCACCGATCGCACGGCCGCGGGAACTACACGTGGTGCCCGAGTTGCCGAAGACCCGCAGCGGCAAGATCATGCGACGGCTGCTGCGCGACATCGCCGAGAAACGCGACCTCGGCGACACCTCCACGCTGCTCGATCCGGGCGTGTTCGACGCGATTCGCGCCGCCAAATAGGTAACTACGCCGGAATCGGGACGAACCCGGCGCCAGGACGGTTCTTGGCCTGCAGATCGGCCAGATCGGCGTTGATCGACTGCACCACCGCCGGGGTGTGCAGGGGGATGTATTTGGTGACGCAGACCGGCAGGTTGTCGCTGAACGCGCCGTGAATCATCCCGACCAGTTGATCGTTGACGGTCACCGGAGCGCCGGAGTCGCCCGGCTGGCCACATACCTGCATGAGAATTGTGCCCGGATCCTGACCCGGCCCCCAGGTGACACCGCACGAGTTGCCGGTCGTGCGGCCCTGCTTGCAGGCGATCTGGCCGGATGCCGGGTCGGGGCCGATCCCATTGATCGCGAAGCCGCCGAAGTTGGCCTGCGGCATCACCTTTGCCTTGTCGAACTGAATGACCGCGTAGTCGAGGCCGTCGTTGCCGGACACCATGGTCCCCACGTTGCCGCGGTCCTTCGCGGACTCGACGGCGACCACCGCGCCCGGGCCCCCGCAATGCGCCGAGGTGAAGCCGATCAGGTCGCCCTTGGGATCGGTGCCGATCGTGGTCAGGGTGCACAGCGTGTCGCCGTTGACGATGATGCCCGCTCCGCCGCCGAGCGGAAGACGGTCGTCGGCGCGGGCCGGGGCACCGGGCAGGCCGACTGCGCAGGCTAGGGCCACCACCACCGCCGCAAGCTGAAAGAGCCGACGGTCAGTGGTCTGCAAAGTGATACTCCCGTCGGAAAAAATGGGCGCGCGCCATCGAGGGCCGCGCCAGTCTAGCGTCAGCATTGCCCGCCGTCGCCGATCCTCAAACCGCCTTGCCTCGTCTGGCATCGGACTGCATGGCAACATGAACCGCGACGACCGCGCGTCGGCGTGACAATCAGACCGTCCGGTGACGATGCAGAGCGCGAAGCGCCGATGCGGAGGAACCGGACCTCAGATCCAGCCCGGAAGGACCGTCTGTGAGCAAGTCAGATCGAAAGAACGGCGACCGCAAGGACGGCGTTCCCAGCACGCTGACCACCATCCCGCTGACCGATCCGCACGCGCTGTCCGCCGAACCGTCGATCGGCGCATTGGTCAAGGACGCCACCGCGCAGATGTCGACGCTGGTGCGCGCCGAGGTCGAGCTGGCCCGCGCCGAAATCACCCGCGACGTCAAGAAGGGTCTGACCGGCAGCGTCTTCTTCATCGCCGCATTGGTTGTGCTGTTCTACTCGACCTTCTTTTTCTTCTTCTTCCTGGCCGAGCTGCTCGACACCTGGCTGTGGCGCTGGGCGGCGTTCCTGATCGTCTTCGGGATCATGGTGGTGACGACCGCCGCCCTGGCGCTGTTCGGCTTCCTCAAGGTCAGGCGTATCCGCGGACCACAGCAGACCATCGAATCCGTCAAGGAAACGCGGTCGGCGTTCACGCCGGGCCATGACAGACCCTCGGCACCGGCGCTGAATCAGGGCGGGACACCCGCCGATCCCTCGGGTTGGTAGATGGCCCCACCAGATCCGTCGGTCACGCGCATCGACGGTCCATGGCGTCATCTGGATGTGCACGCCAACGGCATTCGGTTCCACGTCGTGGAAGCGACGCCGGACGACCAGGACAGCACCCCTGCCACGGCGCGGCCGTTGGTGATCATGCTGCACGGCTTCGGCTCGTTCTGGTGGTCGTGGCGCCATCAGCTGCGCGGCCTGACCGGGGCGCGGGTAGTCGCGGTGGATTTGCGGGGCTACGGGGGCAGCGACAAACCGCCGCGCGGGTATGACGGCTGGACGCTGGCCGGCGACACCGCGGGTTTGATCCGCGCGCTGGGACACTCGTCGGCCACGCTGGTCGGGCACGCCGACGGCGGCCTGGTGTGCTGGGCCACCTCGGTGCTGCACTCGCGGCAGGTGCGCGCGATCGCGGTGATCAGTTCGCCGCACCCGGCCGCGCTGCGTCGCTCGGCGCTGACCCGCCGCGACCAGAGCCGGGCGCTGCTCCCCTCCCTGCTGCGGTACCAGGTGCCGGTCTGGCCGGAACGCGCACTGACCCGTCATCACGGCAGTGAACTCGAACATCTGATTCGTAGCCGAGCAGGCGCGAAATGGCTTGCATCAGAGGATTTTTCGGAGTCAATCGGCCACCTGCGTCAGGCCATCCAGATCCGATACGCGGCGCACTGCGCCCTGGAATACCAGCGCTGGGCCGTGCGCAGCCAGCTGCGCGAAGAAGGTCGGCGCTTCATGCGGTTGATGAGCCGGCCGTTCGGCATTCCGATGCTGCATATTCACGGCGACGCCGACCCCTACGTCCTGGCCGATCCGGTCGAGCGAACGCAGCGCTACGCGCCGCACGGCCGATACGTATCAATCTCCGGCGCAGGGCATTTCAGCCACGAGGAAAATCCGGACGAAGTCAACGGCCACCTGTCGCGGTTTCTCGATCGGGTTTACCGCTCGCCGCTCAACTGACGCACTCACCGGTGGACACCGGCGCGGTGTCACCGATGTGTGCAAGCTGCGCGCCCACCTCTTTGGCCGTCAGCACGAAACCGGTGTCGTTATCGTCGACCGCAGCACCGAACACCACGCCGATCACCTGCCCGTCGAGGTTGATCAGCGGCCCGCCCGAATTGCCTTGCTCCACATTGGCTCTGACGGTGTAGACCTCGCGGTTGATGGTCGCTTTGCGGTAGATGTCGGGCCCGTTGAGCTCGATGAGTTCCCGGATCCTGGCCGGTGTCGCCATGAATCCACCGCCACCCGGGTAACCCATCACGATGCCTTCGGTGCCCGATGTCACCGGGGCGTTGGCGAACGCCAGCGGCCCCGCCGGCAGGTGCGGCACCGACAGGATGGCGATGTCGATGGTCGGGTCGTAGGACACCACGGTGGCATCGTACGGATTGCCGCTGGCCTCGACGGTGACGTTGTTCGACCCGGCGACGACGTGCGCATTGGTCATCACGCGATCCGGTGATAGCACAAATCCACTGCCCTCCAACACTTTCGAGCAGCTCGGCGCGATCGCGCGGATCTTCACCACGCTCGGTTCGGTGTTCGCGACGACGGGATTCTTGGACAGCGCCGAGTCCGGCGCCGCGACCGCCACGACGGGGGTGCGGCTGAACGGCTCGAGCACCTGCGGCAGACCCGAGGTGTCCAGCAACGCGGACAACCGCTTGGGCACCGTCTTGAGCCACTCCGGCGCATAATCGTTGACCTCGCCGAGCACCCGCGAACCGCGCACTGCCGCAGCCAAACTGGGTTGGCCCGCCGACGAGGTCAACGGGGTCGCCAGCAGCCAGGCCGCCACCAGCACCACCACCAATTGCACCGCGACGCCGACCAGCGAGTCGAAGAATCGAACCGAGTTGCTGTGGATCGCACCGCGAACCGCGCGTCCCAACACCACACCGGCAACCTCGCCGATCACGACCAGCGCCAGGATCAGGAAGAGCGCGGCGAACAACTTGGCCCGCGGCGCGGCCACATGCGCGACCAGGTGCGGGGCCAGCAGCACACCGGCGATCGCACCGAGCAGCACACCGACGAACGACAGTAACGAACCGAGCGCACCCGAACGCCACCCCGAGACCGCCGCGATGAACGCGACTGCCAGCACCGCGATGTCCAACCACTGTGAGGAGCTCATCAGACATCTTCCTCGTCGCCGACCAATGCCATCGCTTCATCCAGCTCGCGAATATCGCTGGCGTCCCAGGGCTCTGCCCAACCTGCGACATCCAACATCGCGGAAATCACCTGACCGGTGAAACCCCAGACCAGCATTTCGTTCAACAGAAATGCCGGCCCGGCGAAGCGGCGGCTAAGGGTGCGGCGGTACACCATCAGCCGGTTGGCGGGATTGATGAAGGCCCGGACCGGAACCCGGGCCACGATTGCGGTTTCCGCCTGATCCACGACGGCCACCGGACCCGGATCCGGCGAGTACGCCAGCACGGGAACGACGTGAAAACCCGATGGCGCGATGAACGTTCGCTCCATCGTGACCAGTGGATGCAATCTGCTGGTGTCGATGCCGGTCTCTTCGCGCGCCTCGCGCAGCGCGGTGGCCACCGGCCCGTCGTCACCGGGATCGGAAGCGCCGCCGGGGAAGGCGGCCTGACCGGCGTGGTGGCGCAACGACGCGGCCCGCACGATCAGCAGGAGGTCGGCGTCGTCGGGCAGGGAATCGGTTGCGACACCGCCAGACTCGGCTGTCGGCGGGCCGGAGAACAGCACCAGCACCGCGGCGTCTCGCCCCTTGTTACCGGTCAGCGCCTTGGACGCGGTCACCATGGCGAGCACGTCGGCGGGCAGCCGCCGCTTGTACGTGTCGGGGATTTCGGCGACGTTGTCGACCAACGGCCGTAACCAGGGCGGCCCGAGTTCGGGCGTCAACAGATCCGTCCCACCCGCGCGGTCAACACGTTGGGGGGTGCCGCCTCCGGTCACTGGCGCCCCCTTCGCGCATCCAGCCGCCCGACCGCATCCGCAATCTCGTCCGCGGTCGCGAAAGCGCGGGGCAGCGTCTCCGCAACGCTACCGTCCGAGTCCAACACGACCGTCGCGGGCATCACGTTGGGCACGTGCAACGCCGCCGCTACCCGACGCCCGCCGTCCTGCAGCGTCGGCAGCCGGACACCGAGATCGGCCAGCCGCAGCAGGGCTGCGGTCTCGTTCTCGTCCTGGTGAACGGTCACCACCAGCACGGCGGGGCCGACCCGTCGCTGATACTCGGCCATCGCGGGTAGCTCGGCCGCACACGGCGCGCACCAATAGGCCCAGAGGTTGAGCACGACGCGGTGGCCGGCCAATGCCGGCCCGACGTCGACTGCCGAGCCGTCGGCCGCGCATTCGACCGTCACACCACGCAGCGCCGCCGGACCTGGCTGCCCGCTGGGCCGCGGGCACGGTGCGAGGTCTGCGCGCTGGCGCGGACCGGCCAGCGCCGCCGGGGTGTCGGCATCGCGGTGGTTACGGGCCGGGCCGGTCGCCGGGGCGGTGGACGGATGCGATGCATTGCGCAGCGCCATCACCAAGGCAACGACCAATGCCGCGACCACCATCAGGGCCGCGGCGGTCCAGCGGGCGTTTCGAGTGGTCAGCACGGGAGTTCTGATAACCCGGCCATCGCGAGAAGGTGTTCGGTCTCCGGGCCCTGCACCAGCGCGGCGGCGATTTCCGGCTCGGTGGGCCCGGTTCCGTACGACGGACAGTCCTTGGCCAGCAGGCACACCCCGCAGGCCGGTTTGCGGGCGTGGCACACCCGGCGACCGTGAAAGATCACCCGGTGGCTGAGCAGCGTCCACTCCTTGCGCTCGATCAGTTCGCCGATCGCGTGCTCGACCTTGACCGGGTCCTCCTCGGTCGTCCAGCCCCACCGCCGGACCAGTCGGCCGAAATGGGTGTCGACGGTAATTCCGGGGACGTCGAATGCGTTGCCGAGGATCACGTTGGCGGTCTTGCGACCCACCCCGGGCAGCGTCACAAGCTCATCCATGGTGCTGGGCAGTTCGCCGTCGAAGCGCTCCATCAACGCTTGACCGAGGCCAATCAACGACGTCGCTTTATTGCGGTAAAAACCGGTCGGGCGAATGAGCGTTTCGAGTTCTTCGCGGTCCGCCTGCGCATAGTCCACCGCCGTTCGGTAACGAAGGAACAGCGCCGGGGTGGTCAGATTCACCCGCTTGTCCGTGCTCTGCGCCGACAAGATCGTCGCCACCGCCAATTCGAGCGGAGTGGTGAAATCCAGCTCGCAGTGCGCGCCTGGAAATGCTTCTGCCAGTTTGCGATTCATCCTTCGGGCCCGACGCACCAGGCCGGTTCGGGTCTCCGACGCGAAGCGGCGGGCAACGGCCGCCGACGGGCCGGAAGATCCCTTGGCGGTGGCGCGAGAAGCCTTGCCCATTGTCACCTCGACGACAGTACTGAACCGTGATCCCGCTGAGACCTTAGCCGTGTTTACTTGCTGCTTGTGTCCTGGTTGCTAGTTGCATTCACCCCGGGGTTGCTGATGCTGGCAACTTTCGGGCTTGAACGGCTTGAGGCGGGCTTGGAAAAAGACACAGTTACGGCAACTGATGTCGCTGAATTTCTCAAGCAGGCCGAGCCCATAGATGTGCGCACATTGGCCCGGGAAGGAATGCCCGAGGCGCTGGACTGCTTGCACCGCCGGATGGCCCGAGCCACCGGTGAGGCGCCGTACCTACCCAACCGCGACGAGCCGCCGACCGATCCGTTGCTGGTGGCCGCCATTGCCCCGGGCGCCAATCAACCCGGCTTATCCCGACAACGGCATGAGCATTCGCCATCGAATCGGCAATTTGCGCCGCGTCAGCATGCCAATCGTGTGTAGCGTTGGCACGTCGAGTCGAAGGCTTACCTTTTAGGCTCGCCATGCACAGCTGTGCCTACCGGAGTTCATTGAATAGCTAAAGGGGCAACGTGGACGAGATCCTGGCGAGGGCCGGAATCTTCCAGGGGGTCGAACCGAGCGCCGTCGCCGCGCTGACCAAGCAACTGCAACCCGTCGACTTCCCGCGTGGACACACAGTTTTCGCGGAGGGCGAGCCGGGCGATCGGCTGTACATCATCATTTCCGGCAAGGTCAAGATCGGCCGCCGTTCACCGGACGGCCGAGAGAACCTGCTGACCATCATGGGTCCGTCCGACATGTTCGGTGAGCTGTCGATATTCGACCCCGGGCCCCGGACCTCGAGTGCCACGACGATCACCGAGGTGCGCGCGGTGTCGATGGACCGCGACGCGCTGCGGGCCTGGATCGCCGATCGGCCCGAGATCGCCGAGCAGCTGCTGCGGGTACTCGCCCGCCGGCTGCGTCGCACCAACAACAACCTCGCCGACCTCATCTTCACCGATGTCCCCGGCCGGGTCGCCAAGCAGCTGCTGCAGCTCGCACAGCGGTTCGGCACCCAAGAGGGTGGCGCGATGCGGGTGACCCACGACCTGACTCAGGAAGAGATCGCCCAGCTGGTCGGCGCCTCGCGTGAAACCGTGAACAAGGCGCTGGCCGACTTCGCCCACCGCGGCTGGATTCGCCTGGAGGGCAAGAGCGTGCTGATCTCGGACTCCGAACGGCTGGCCCGCCGAGCGCGCTAGCACGCACGGTTCGCGTCGAGATCGACGTTAGCGACATAATCTCTCGCTCTTTCGCGCGCTGGCGTCGATCTCGACGCCGGCTCAGCGCTCGCAGATAGTTCAGCTGGGCCTGCACCGACCATTCGGCGACGTCCCACAGCTCTTCGTCGACGTCGACGTAGACGTGCTCGACGACCTGACGGGTCGTGGCGTCGTCGCCGAGTTCGCGCAACGCCGACCGAATCTGGTCGAGCCGCTGTTCACGGTGCGCGAGGTATCCGTCGGCGACCGCTTCGATGTTGGGCAGGTCGGGCCCGTGACCGGGCAGCACAGTTCGCCGGCCGAGCCCGCGTAGCCGCTGCAGTGAACTCAGGTAGTCGGCCAGGCTGCCGTCTTCGTTGTCGATCACGGTCGTTCCACGGCCCAGCACGGTGTCCGCGGTCAGCACCGCATCGTCCAGGACGAAGGACAACGAGTCAGCGGTGTGCCCGGGTGTCGCCCAGACCGTGATCCGCAGTCCCGCAGCGTCGATCACCTCGCCGTCGATCAGCTCGCCGGACAGGCCGCGCAGAAATCCGCTGCCCGCCGAGCGCACCGGCGCGCCGGTCAGGTCGACCAGCTTGTCGATGGCATCGGTGTGATCGCCATGGCGGTGGCTGATCAACACCAGAGCGATGCGGCCGACGCCGGCGACGGCAGCGATGTGCTCATCGTCGTCGGGTCCGGGATCGACGATGACGACCTCGTCGCTGCCGGGAGCCCGCAGCACCCAGGTGTTGGTGCCGTCCAGCGTCATCTTGCCCGGGTTGTTGGCCAGCAACACCGATGCGGTGTCGGTGACCGGACGCAGCCGGCCGTAAGCCGGATGGGTCAACGCTTCGGGGCCGCCAGTCATCTACCGCTACCCGACCTCGACCACCAGCTCAACCTCGACCGGGGCGTCCAACGGCAGTTCCGCGACGCCGACCGCCGAACGGGCATGCACGCCGGCCTCGCCGAAGACGTCGGCGAGCAGGTCAGAGGCACCGTTGACGACGCCCGGCTGGCCGTTGAATCCGGCCGCGGACGCGACGAATCCGACCACCTTGACCACCTTGACCACCGAGTCGATTCCCACCAGCGAGTCGATTGCCGCGAGTGCGTTGAGCGCACAGATCCGGGCCAGTTGCTTGCCCTCCTCGGGTGCGACCTCGACGCCGACCTTGCCCGCCTGGACCAACTTCCCGCCCTGCATCGGTAGCTGGCCGGAGGTGTACACCAGGTTGCCGCTGCGCACGACGGGAACGTAAGAACCCAGAGGCTGCACGACGACCGGTAACTCGATGCCGAGCTCCGCGAGCCGGGCCGACGCGGTCATTTCGGGCGTTTCAGATACGCAACGTGCTGCTCGCCGGTGGGGCCGGGAAGCACGGAGACCAGCTCCCACCCGTCGGCACCCCACTGGTCGAGGATCTGCTTGGTGGCGTGGGTCAACAGCGGGACGGTGGCGTACTCCCAGGTTGTGGGTTGGCTCATATCCCGAGCTTATCGGCAGCGCAACGAGCGCCGGTGGTTAGCATGCAGAGGTGGGGACCGAATCGAGCGGCGCCAGCAACGTCGGCTGGCCATCGCGATTGTCAAAGGCTCGTTTGCATTTCGTCACCGGCAAAGGCGGCACCGGCAAATCGACGGTTGCCGCCGCGCTGGCGTTGACGCTGGCGGCCGGCGGACGCAAGGTGTTGCTGGTCGAAGTCGAAGGGCGTCAAGGCATTGCGCAACTCTTCGATGTACCGCCGCTGCCCTACCAGGAGCTCAAGATCGCCAGCGCCGAGCAGGGCGGCCAAGTCAACGCGCTGGCGATCGACATCGAAGCCGCCTTCCTGGAATATCTCGACATGTTCTACAACCTCGGCCTGGCCGGTAAGGCGATGCGCCGGATCGGCGCGATCGAATTCGCGACGACGATCGCGCCGGGCCTGCGTGACGTCTTGCTCACCGGCAAGATCAAGGAGGCCGTGATCCGCACGAAAAAGGGGGCCAAGGCCCCGGTCTACGACGCGATCGTCGTCGATGCACCACCGACCGGTCGCATCGTCCGCTTCCTGGACGTCACCCGCGCGGTGTCCGACCTCGCGAAGGGTGGGCCGGTCTACTCCCAAGCCGAGGGCGTGGTGAAGATCCTGCACTCCGACCAGACGGCGATCCACCTGGTCACCCTGCTGGAGGCCCTGCCGATGCAGGAGACCAAGGAAGCGATCGACGAGCTCCAGGAGCTTGGGCTGCCGATCGGCTCGGTGATCGTCAACCGCAACATCCCGACCTACCTGCAGCCCGAGGATCTCACCAAAGCCGCCGAGGGCGACGTCGACGCCGAGGTGGTGCGGACCGGTCTGGCCGCCGCCGGGATCAAGCTCAGCGACGACGACTTCGCCGGTCTGTTGACCGAGACCATCCAGCACGCCACCCGGATCATCGCGCGGGCCTCGAACACGCGAGCAGCTCGACGAGCTCAAGGTGTCACGACTGGAACTTCCGACCATCGCCGACGGCGTCGACCTGGGCAGCCTTTACGAGCTGTCGGAATCGCTTGCGCAGCAGGGAGTTCGATGAGCACGACACCTCCGGTCCTGGACATTGCCGGCATTCTCTCCGACACCGCCAACCGGGTCGTGGTGTGCTGTGGCGCGGGCGGGGTGGGTAAGACCACGACCGCCGCGGCGATGGCACTGCGCGCGGCGGAGTACGGCCGTACCGTCGTGGTTCTGACGATCGACCCGGCCAAGCGATTGGCACAGGCGTTGGGAATCAGCGATCTCGGCAACACACCGCAACGCGTGCCGCTCGACGCCGGGGTATCCGGAGAGCTCTACGCGATGATGCTGGACATGCGCCGCACCTTCGACGAGATGGTGGTGCAGTACTCGGGACCCGATCGCGCACAGGCGATTCTGGACAACCAGTTCTATCAAACGGTTGCCACGTCTTTGGCGGGCACGCAGGAGTACATGGCGATGGAAAAGCTCGGTCAGCTGCTGGCCGAGGACCGCTGGGATCTGGTGGTGGTGGACACCCCGCCGTCGCGCAACGCGCTGGACTTCCTGGATGCACCCAAACGGCTGGGCAGCTTCATGGACAGCCGACTGTGGAAGCTGTTGTTGGGACCCGGCCGCGGGATCGGGCGACTGGTCACCGGCGCGGTCGGCTTGGCGATGAAGGCGCTGTCGACCGTCCTGGGTTCGCAGATGCTCTCCGACGCGGCAAGTTTCGTGCAGTCGCTGGACGCGACCTTCGGTGGCTTCCGGGAGAAGGCCGACCGCACTTACTCGTTGCTCAAAAGGCGCGGCACCCAGTTCGTCGTGGTGTCGGCCGCGGCACCGGACGCGCTCCGGGAAGCATCCTTCTTCGTCGACCGGCTGTCGGAGGAGAAGATGCCACTCGCCGGGCTGATCCTGAACCGGACGCATCCGATGCTGTGTTCACTGCCCGTGGAGCGCGCCATTGACGGCGCCGAGACGTTCGAGCAGCGACGGCGCCAACGCCTTGACCAAGGCCGTCCTGCAGATTCACGCCGATCGGGCGGCGACGTCCAAGCGAGAGATCCGGCTGCTGTCTCGATTCACGGGCGCGAACCCCCACGTCGCAATTGTGGGGGTCCCATCGCTGCCGTTCGACGTTTCAGATCTGGAGGCGTTACGTGCGATCGCCGATCAGATGACGGCGACCGCCTGAGCAGGTCGGTCTAGCCGACGCTGCGGTGCTTGCGCTGGGTGCTGAAGAACTCAGCCCAGGACACCACCTCGGGGTGCTGCTTGAGCAGCGCACGCCGCTGACGCTCGGTCATTCCGCCCCAGACACCGAACTCCACCCGGTTGTCCAACGCGTCCGCACCGCACTCCAGCATGACCGGGCAGTGCCGGCAGATGACTGCCGCTTTGCGTTGTGCAGCCCCCCGCACAAACAGCTCGTCAGGATCAGCGGCCCGGCACAGCGCCTTGGAAACCCAAGTGATTCTCGACTCCGCCTCCGCTCCGTAAAGGACGGCGGTGGTCGGTGCTGCGGCTGTCTTCCGCGGCGCGGTCCGTATAGCTGACACCAGCGATTCCCCTTCGCTCTTGCCACCGGTAAGCTCCGATGCGATCTATGCCACACTGTCGTGCTCGGTGTTACCTGTATCTCATTGTGTGGATAAGCTACGTGGTCAGATACCAATTACGCAACATTCTGGAGACGCTTTTTTGGGACGACCGTGCAGTCCGATCATGAAAGGGCGTCACGGACTCGGTAAATGGCAGGACTAATAGTGTCCTGAGCTGCGTCTGAGAGAAAGCTGAGCCGCAGCGGCCGTCGAAAAAATTTTCGACAACCACGCGCGCATTGCGCTGTCGTAGCGCCGCTAGTGTAGTAGCCATGTCGGAGCGGCCCGCGACTGCGGTCACCATCGCCAAGCTCGCCGGGTGTTGCCTACTCGCCAGCGTCATCGTTGCTGCATTGCTCTTTCCGGTTGCCGGTGGAATCGGGTTGGTGTCCAACCGCGCTTCCGAGGTCGTCGGCAACGCATCGGCGCAACTTCTCGAGGGCGACGTCCCCGCGGTGACCACGATGGTGGACGCCAAGGGCAACACCATCGCCTGGCTCTACTCTCAGCGCCGGTTCGAAGTGCCCAGCGACAAAATCGCCAACACCATGAAGCTCGCCATCGTCTCGATCGAAGACAAGCGCTTCGCCGAACACAACGGCGTGGACTGGAAAGGCACGCTGACCGGTCTGGCCGGCTACGCATCGGGCGACGCCGACACCCGGGGTGGCTCGACGCTCGAGCAACAGTATGTAAAGAACTACCAACTGCTCGTGATTGCGCAGAGCGATGCCGAGAAGCGCGCGGCCATCGAGACCACCCCGGCACGCAAGCTGCGGGAGATCCGGATGGCGCTCACGCTGGACAAGACCTTCACCAAGCCGGAAATCCTGACCCGCTACCTGAACCTGGTGTCGTTCGGCAACAACGCATTCGGCGTGCAAGACGCTGCGCAAACCTACTTCGGGATCAATGCCTCGGAGCTGAACTGGCAGCAGGCCGCGTTACTGGCCGGCATGGTTCAGTCGACCAGCGCGCTCAATCCCTACTCCAATCCGGACGGAGCACTGGCGCGGCGAAACCTGGTTCTGGACACCATGATCCAGAACATCCCCAACGAGGCCGACGCGATTCGCGCCGCCAAGGCCGAGCCGTTGGGTATTTTGCCGCAGCCCAACGAGCTACCACGCGGCTGCATCGCCGCCGGGGATCGCGCGTTCTACTGCGACTACGTGCAGGCCTACTTATCGCGTGCCGGCATCAACAAGGAACAGCTCGCCCGCGGTGGCTACCTGATCCGCACCAACCTCGACCCCGATGTGCAGGAGCCGGTCAAGCACGCGATCGACACGCTACGCCAGCCCGACACTCGACGGCATCGCCAGCGTGATGAGCGTCATCAGGCCCGGCAAGAACTCGCACAAGGTCGTCGCGATGGCCAGCAACCGCACCTACGGGCTGAACTCCGAAGCCGGCGAGACCATGAGTGCCCAACCGTTCTCGCTCGTCGGCGACGGCGCCGGGTCCGATCTTCAAGATCTTCACCACCGCGGCCGCGATGCAGATGGGCATGGGCATCAACACCCAGCTCGAAGTGCCGGGCCGGTTCCAGACCAAGGGGATGGGCTACGGCGGCGCCAAGGGCTGCCCGAAAGAGACGTGGTGCGTCATCAACGCCGGCGCCTACCGCGGGTCGATGAGCGTCACCGACGCGCTCGCCACCTCACCCAACACCGCGTTCGCCCGGCTGATCCAGCTCATCGGCGTGCAGCGCACGGTCGACATGGCCGTCAAGCTCGGGCTGCGGTCCTACGCCGAGGCGGGCAGCGCCCGCGCCTACGACCCGGACAACAACGAGAGCCTGGCCGACTTCATCAAGCGGCAGAACATCGGCTCGTTCACCCTGGGCCCGTTCCAACTCAACGCGCTCGAACTCTCCAATGTCGCAGCCACATTGGCCTCCGGCGGCACCTGGTGCCCGCCGAACCCGATCGACAAGCTGATCGACCGCAACGGCAACCCGGTGGCCGTCACCACCGAGGCATGCGACCAGGTGGTGCCCGAAGGGTTGGCCAACACCTTGGCCAACGCGATGAGCAAGGACGCCCTCGGCGGTGGCACCGCGGCCGGATCCGCCGGGGCCGCCGGCTGGAACCTGCCGGTCTCCGGGAAGACCGGCACTACCGAGGCGCACCGGTCGTCGGGCTTCGTCGGCTTCACCAACCAGTACGCGGCGGCCAACTACATCTATGACGACTCCAACTCGCCGTCGGACCTGTGCTCGTCGCCGCTGCGGCGTTGCGGCGACGGCAACCTCTACGGCGGTAACGAGCCGGCCCGCACCTGGTTCACCGCGATGAAGCCGATCGCCACCCTCTTCGGTGACGTGAAGATGCCGCCGACCGACTCCGCAGTACGTCGAGGGCGGACCCGGATCCCGGGTGCCGAGCGTTGCCGGTCTCGACGTCGACGCCGCGCGCGCGCGCTTGAAGGACTCCGGCTTCCAGGTCGCTGAGCAAGCCGCCTCGATCAACAGCAGCGCGCAAGTACGGCGAGGTGGTCGGGACCACCCCCAACGGGCAGACGATTCCGGGCGCGGTGATCACCATTCAGACCAGCAACGGGATTCCGCCGGCCCCGCCCCCACCGCCGATGGGCGAGCCGGGTGCGCCGGCGCCGGTGGGCTCGCAGGTGATCGAGATTCCTGGTCTTCCACCGATCACCATCCCGATCCTGGCGCCGCCACCGCCCTAGTACATCTGCTGGTGTGTGACGCGCCGCCACCCGGCAACCGGCAGTAGGCTGGCCTGCATGCCATCGGCCACCCCACGATTGTTCGACGTCTCGTCGGGCCCTTTCGGCCCGCATCGTGATCGGTCCGTCGCCGCTTTGAAAAGTACCGGCGCGGTCGCACTCGGATCGGCCGTCGCCGGAATCGGCTACGCCTCGCTGATCGAGCGCAACGCGTTCGTGTTGCGCGAGCTGACCATTCCGGTGCTGGACCCGGGCTCGTCGCCGTTGCGGGTGCTGCACATCAGCGACCTGCACATGCGTCCGGGCCAGCGCCGCAAGCAGGCGTGGCTGCGTGAGCTCGCCGGCCTGGAGCCGGACCTGGTCGTCAACACCGGCGACAACCTGGCGCACCCGCGGGCAGTGCCCGCCGTCGTTCAGAGCCTCGGCAACCTGCTCTCGGTGCCGGGCGTCTTCGTCTTCGGCAGCAACGACTACTTCGGACCGCGTCCGAAGAACCCGCTGAACTATTTGACCAATCCCGCGCATCGGGTGCACGGTCAGCCGCTGCCCTGGCAGGACCTGCGGGCGGCATTCACCGAGCGCGGTTGGCTGGATCTGACTCACAACCGCCGCGAGCTCGAGGTGGCGGGTCTGCACATCGCGGCCGCCGGCGTGGACGACCCGCACATTGCGCGAGACCGTTACGACGCGATCGCGGGCCCGGCCAGCCCGGCCGCGAACCTGCGGCTGGGGCTGACCCACTCGCCGGAGCCTCGGGTGCTGGACCGGTTCGCCGCCGACGGCTACCAGCTGGTGATGGCCGGCCACACCCACGGCGGGCAACTGTGCCTACCGTTCTACGGAGCCCTGGTGACGAATTCGGGCCTGGATCGGTCTCGTGCCAAAGGCCCGTCTCGCTGGGGTGCCGAGATGCGGTTGCACGTGTCCGCCGGTATCGGTACGTCGCCCTACGCGCCGGTGCGATTCTGCTGCCGGCCCGAGGCCACCTTGCTGACATTGATCGCGGCGCCTACCGGAGGCCGCGACTCGCAGCACGACACGGGGTCGGTCACAGCCCACGTATTCGGTGGGCTGAGCTACCGAGTGGGTGGTCAGAACTCCGGGTCCCGGAGCCGCGTCGACGTACTCGGTCCACTGAGAATCAGTCCACGCCTGATCGACATCGCTGTCGGGAGCGGTAGCCAGCAGCCACAGCACCCCGAGGGCCAGTAATCCGCCGAACACCACGGCGCCTAACACCGTCATGATTTACCCGCTTCCATTGCACATCGTGCGTGGTCAGTCTATTTAGCGATGCCCACTTCTGAGTTATTCCACGCCGGGGTGTGGCGCAGATCGCTCACCACGGTCGACGGCCCCGTGGGCTTTAGGACGCTCCCGGGTCGGTGCGATACGCTGTCGAGGCTTCAATCGGGGTGTGGCGCAGCTTGGTAGCGCGCTTCGTTCGGGACGAAGAGGTCGTGGGTTCGAATCCCGCCACCCCGACTCGCGTTTGAGCAGCAAGGCAGCGGTGAGGTCAGGCTCGCCTGCTGCCTTGCTTCATATTCTCAGCTTCGATTCAAGGGAAAACCCTGTATCGGCGGCACGGCAGGCCCATTATCTTCAGCAGCACGTAATTTCATGGGGGTGGGAGCAGGTCATGGGGGTTGCACGAGGGTTGGCTGCAGGCGGTGCATTCACTGCCGTTGCTGTCGGATTGGCATTTCACGCGGCGGCCGAACCGCCCATCGGGCGCTACACCGCCACGGTGATCGACGACTTGTCGGGACTAGAACTACCCGGGCAGACGACGACCTTGACGTTCAAGGCGTGCGGTCCGGATTGCGCGCACGTTCTCTCGCCGACAGGAGCATTCGATTTGCACCTGCAGGACGGGGCCTGGACCGGCAAGGCTCAGTCCCGTGACGGCCAGTCGTGCACGGACACGGTGGACGCCAAACTCGTCTGGACGCAGTCATGTGCCGGACCCGCCGTCCGCGCGCAACTGAGAAAGAGCGGCTGACCCGTCCGTTACGGGACGACGAGGCTGTTGGTTGACAGTGGCGTCCCGAAATAGGTCGCTCGCGGATCGACGACGACCGTCTTGTTGCCTCGCCATTCTTGGCCAGCACGTCGCGCGCCATCTGCTCGAAGGTGATCTTCTCAGGCCCGCCGATGTTCTCGATGCCATTGATCGGCGCACCCTCCGCCACCCTGGCGACCTCGTCGGCCAGATCCGCGATGGTGATCGGCTGGATCAGCGCGTCCGGCACGCGCACCTCGTCGCCAACGGTCAACGACGCGGTGATGGTATCGGTGAACTCGACGAACTGAGTCGCCCGCACGATCGAGTAAGCAATCCCCGCCTGCTCGACCAGTTCCTCCTGCGCGGTCTTCGCGCGCATGTAGCCGCTGTCGGTCAGCTGATCGCAGCCGACGATCGACACTGCGACGTAGTGCCCGACTCCCGTGTCCTTGCTGCGGCAAGCAGATTCGTCGTCGAAGTCGTGAAGAACTCCATCACCGGATCGTCGTCGAAGGACGGCGCGTTGGCCACGTCGACGACGACGCCGGCATCGGTCAAGGCTTGGGTGAGTCCTTCGCCGGTCAGCGCGTTGACGCCCGGGAGCGCGACGCCGCGACCGCGTCGTGGCCTCGATCCCGCAGCGCCCCAACCACTTTCGATCCGAGCGCGCCTGTCCCGCCGATCACCACGATCTTCATCGTGGCATCAGCGCTACCCGGCAACTTCAGATGCCGGGGAACCACACATCGGGCGGCAATAGGCTA
Source organism: uncultured Actinomycetota bacterium (assembly GCA_963749375.1). Taxonomy (GTDB): domain Bacteria; phylum Actinomycetota; class Actinomycetes; order Mycobacteriales; family Mycobacteriaceae; genus Mycobacterium. Next base: position 138,210 of record CAVVNB010000026.1, on the reverse strand, counting down.
GGCAGATTCTCAATGGCCGCCAGCGCCGCTGACGTGTCAGCCAGCCCACTCCAGATCAGCGAGGCGTCGGTGGACCCGGGGGCTTCAAACCAGAGAGCTGAGCCAATCCCTGGGTCATCCAAGGAAAGGTAGGTACCCGAGGCCGTGGTGAGGAGATTCTCCACTTCGCCGCTGCCCAACGTCACGTTGATGTCATGGAGCAAGGCGGTGACGTCGGCCGGCGGAAACTGCTCAGTGGCGGCGTTGAAGCTGGGATAGAACGCGGAATCGGTCACGGTCGCACCGGCCAGGCCACCGGGATCGCCACCACCACTAGTCGCTGCGCCGAAGTTGTAGAGCGACTCATCACTCCACGGCGTTGCATAGTCAGACTCGAACACGTCATAACTGCCGACGGTCGTGCCACCTATTTCCACATTGGTCGGCTGGTACTGCTGCCACTCGGTGAAAAGCGGCTGGAACCCCACATACCCGTCTGGACCGAGTGCCGTATAGGGCACGTGTGGGCCACCGGACACCAGTGTGAGCCCGTCGTAACCGGCTCCGTCATCGGCGTGCGCGAGCGCGCCCGGACTGAGCGCGGCGACCGCCGCCGCGGCAGCCGCGGCCAGCAACAGACGACGTTGTTTCGACATTCGACCCCCCTGTGGTTGTTGCATTCACGTGCAACAGTTTCGAATCCGCCGAGCGTACCTCGCGAGTGATCTTGAAGCATGCCGAATACAAAATATTTGCCACAGCACAAGATTCTCTTAATCTCGGACACCACTGTCCTGCGCAAGCGTTCGATACTCCGAATTGGGCGACGATAGCCGCGCTCACTCGAGTCATCCGCGATCACGTCGGCTTTCGGCTGCTTGGGCGCACCCTCCGTCGGCAGTGTGCAACAGTCGCACACCCATTGCCGTCTAGGTCGACTGCTTCGCCCAAATCCGCTGCGCGAGTATCGGAAACACTGGATGATCGCCGGGTGAGAGTCATTGTCACCGGCGGCAACAGCGGAGTCGGCGCGGTAACAGCGGCCACCCTGGCCGCCGACGGGTACAGCGTCGTGATCGCGTGCCGCACCATCCCCAAGGCCGAGCGCGCCGTCGCCGCGATGAGCGGCGATGTGACGATCGCCCATCTGGACCTGGCGGATTTGACCAGTGTGCGAAAGTTCGCTGAGTCGGTGGACGACGTCGATGTGCTGATCAACAACGCCGGGGTCATGGGCCTGCCCTTGACGCGTACCGCGGATGGTTTCGAGGCCCACCTGGGCACGAACTACCTCGGCCATTTCGCGTTGACGTGCCTGCTCGGCGACCGGGTCTCAGACCGGGTCATCTCGGTGGTCAGTTCGGCCTACGCCCTGAGCCGCCTGCACATCGACGACTTGAACTGGGAGCACCGCAAATACTCGAAGTGGTCGGCTTACGGGGAATCGAAATTGGCTGCGATGCTGTTCAACCACGAGTTGGCCAGCCGCGGCGTGCGCGCCTACATGACCGATCCGGGTGCGACGAATACCGACATCAGTCGCGACGCCACCGGCATCGTTCCGTGGATACGGGACCACACCTTCCGCGGGTTCCCCGCGCACAGTGCCCGGGTGGGTGCCCGATCCACCATTCAAGCGGTCACTACCGACCTGCCCAGCGGCAGTTATCTCGCGCCGCGCTTCAACCAGTGGGGCAAGCCGAAAGTCACCAAGCCCCGTAGCAAGGCGCGCGATTCCGCGATGGCCCGTCGACTCTGGGATCTATCTGTCGAGCTGACCGGCTGCGACTGGCCCGTTTGACTGGTGTGCACTCGTGGGTACACACCCGCGTGACGCATGCGATAGCCGAACCCCAGTTGCCCGCCGCGCACGGGCCGCTGTCGATGGCTGTCCGGCGCTGCCTCACCGAGCCGGCACCGCGCGACCAGTTGACGCCCATCGCCGCGTCGGTCCGAAACTCCGACCCCTACGGCCTGGATCTGCAGCTGGCGCTGTATATGTGCTACGAGCTGCACTACCGAGGTTTCGCCGGCGTCGACCCCGACTGGGAATGGAATCCCCGACTTCTCCATCTGCGAGCACAATTGGAGCGCTCGTTTTTGGCCGGAGTACGCCGTGACGTGGGCTCGATCGAGCCGGGGCGCACCGCCGGCGCCGAGATGGACGACCTCTCGATCGAGGCCTCCGATGGGACCGGGCCGTCATACTGGTTGCGCGACAACGGAACCTGGCAGCAGATGTGCGAATATTTCGTGCATCGTTCGCTGTACCACCTCAAAGAAGGTGACCCGCATGCGTTTGCGATACCACGCCTCACCGGGCAGGCCAAGGCGTCTTTCGTCGCAATCGAATTCGACGAGTACGGCGCGGGACAGGGCGCAAAAGTCCACCAGCAACTGTTCGCCGACTTGCTGACCGCGGCCGGCCTCGACGCGAACTATCTGGCCTATCTCGAGATCGTTCCCGCCGAAGCACTGGCGGTGGTCAATCTGATGTCGCTGTTCGGTTTACACCGCCAGTATCGTGGCGCCGCCGTCGGGCATTTCGCCTCGACTGAGATCACCTCTTCGCCGGGCTCTCGTCGCTTGGTCGAGGCGCTACGGCGGCTGGATGCGCCAGCGGAGTGTGTTGCGTTCTATGCCGAACACGTCGAGGCCGACGCGGTGCACGAGCAGGTTGTGCGCCACGACGTCGTCGGTGCGCTGGTCGCGCTGGAGCCGCAGTTGGACCGCGACGTGGTGTTCGGTATTCGCGCCCATGCCGCCGTCGAGGACCGGTTGGCCGACGTGATCATGACGTCATGGAAGGCCGACGAGTCGTCGCTACGACGGCCGCTTGACTGAATTTGCTTACGTCGCAGACCGGCAACGCCGGTGGCTGGTGTCGCACATCGGATAGTTGCTACTCCGTCGGCAGGTGCAGACTGCCACCATGAACCGGTCCGATTCGACGACGTCACCGCTCGGCGTCTCGATGCTGACCGGACCGGACACCAGCACCGGGCCGTTTGGTATGACCTGCACCCGAACACGCTCGGTCACGGCTTGTCCGCCCGGATTACCACCAGCTCCTCGGTCCGGCAGCCACGCTCGATCTGGCCCGTGACTTCCAACCACCCAACCCGCGCAGACAGCACCGGACCGAACGGAATCAGCTGTGAAGCAATAACTTCGGCCTGCAGGCCGGTTGACCTCAGCGATTCCAAAGACTTGTCGACGCCCGACAACGCCGACTGCACCAGCAGCAACGAGCCACCGACATCGAGTAGACCGGCCGCGGATTCGCACAGGGGGTCGAGCACCAACCGGCCGTCCGCACCCGCATCCCAGGCCCTCGCCGGACCTGCGGTCAGCGGGATGACGTTGGTGTGACCGGCCGGTGGTGTAGGCACGTACGGCGGGTTCGACACGATGAGGTCGAATGGCGCGTAATCCAGTGCGCCGGACCAGGATCCCTCTTGCACATCGACGTCAACGCCGGCGTAGACAGCGTTGCCGCGCGAGCAGCTCACCGCACGAGGACAGATGTCGAATGCGAACACGCTGGCCGCGCCACATTGGGCTGCCGCGATGGCGAGCACACCGCTGCCCGTGCAAACATCTAATACCGTTCGCCCTCTGGCCAATCCGGTCTTCCAGAGACTGTCAATGAGTAGTTGCGAATCCTGTTGAGGCGGATAGACACCGTCGGTGTCGAGTGAATTGGACCGCGCGGAGTAAGCAGTAGTCACGTTGGCCTTTCGAGATGCTGATTGCCGTGCTGCTTACGGCCTGACGTGTCTGATGCCCAGAATTAACCGTCCCGAAACGCGCAGGCGCCACCGCAGCGTTCAGTTGCGAGCCGGAGCTTGTTCCAATTGGGCGATCAGGCTCGCGCAGAACGCCGGAAGATCGTCGGGCGATCGACTAGTGATCAGGTTGCCGTCTACAACCACTTGCTCATCGACGACGTTGCCGCCGGCGTTTCGCAGGTCAGTGCGGATGCTCGGGTACGACGTCACGGTGCGACCGGCGACCACGTCCGCCTCCACCAGGGTCCACGGCCCGTGGCAGATGGCTGCGACGGGCTTGCCGGAATTGACGAAGTCACGCACGAATGCGACCGCCGAACCGTCCGCTCGCAGCTTGTCCGGATTGACCGTGCCGCCAGGCAATACCAGCGCGTCGAATTCGTCGACCGATGCCTCTGATACCGCCCGGTCGACGTCGAATGTTCCGGCCGGCTCCAGATCGTGGTTGCGCGCCTGTATCTCACCGCTTTTCAGCGAGAGCAATTCGACCCGCGCGCCGCGGGCACTTAACTCCGCGCGTGGTGTCTGGAGTTCGACCTTCTCTACGCCGTCCGCAGCTAAAATCGCTATTCTTTTGCCTTGCAACGAGTTCGACATCACTGACCTCCCGCAGAACGTAGTGCCGCGAGTAGTGGCTCGGCAGCCTCTTTCAAAAACTGCTCCTGGGAGTCGCCGCCGATCTGCAGCAGTGCGACATCGGTGAATCCCGCCTCCCAGTAGGGCCGGACAGCGTCGACGATCGCGTCGATGTCCGGGCCGCAAGGAATGCTGTCAGCGACATCCTCGGGCCGGACGAACTGCGTCGCGCCGGCAAATCCTGCGGGCGTGGGCAAATCGGCGTTGACTTTCCAACCGCCACCGAACCACCGGAATTGGTCGTGAGCGCGGTGGACAGCTTTCTCGCGGTCGGGGTCCCAGCAGATCGGGATTTGCCCGACGATCCGACCGCCGCCGGCCAACCCGGCAGCCTGCCGCACCGAACGCCACTCGCGGACCAGGTCGCCATCGGGTTCGACCGCGATCAAATGGTCGGCGAGCACACCGAACTTGTCGATCGCTTTCTTTCCTCCCATGGCGACGCCGATGCCGACGGGCACGTCAGGCAGGTCCCACAGGCGCGCGGAGTCCACCTGGTAGTAATCGCCCCGCCAATCCACCAGATCGCCTCCCAACAGGCTGCGAATGATGTCGATCGCCTCACGCAGCATGTCCTGGCGTTGTGTGACCGCCGGCCAGCCCCGACCGACAACGTGTTCGTTGAGGTTCTCGCCGCTGCCCAGGCCAAGGGTGAATCGCCCGTCGGCGAGGATCTGAACCGTGGCCGCTTGCTGCGCGACGATCGCCGGGTGATAGCGCATGGTCGGACAGGTCACATAGGTATAGAGATCGACACGGTCGGTGACCTGCGCCACCGCCCCGAGAACCGCCCACGCATTGGGTGCATGCCCCTGCGATGCCAGCCAGGGCGAGTAGTGATCGCTGGCGACCTCGAAGTCAAAACCCCGATGCTCAGCCGAAACCGCATTCCGGACAAGCTCTTTGGGGCCGTTCTGCTCTGTCATCAAGGTATACCCGAACCGAGTCATTCGATTCGGGTACCCGCACCATGACAGGGCAAACGATCACGGCGGCGCGAACCGGATTCAGGCGCGCGTCACAGACGGTCCTTGACCGCATTCGAGAGTCGAGCCCCGTCGGCCTTGCCCGCAGCCAGTGCGGTGGCCGCCTTCATCACTTGGCCCATCTGCTTCATGCCGGGACGCTCACCGAGCTCCTCGGCCACCTGTGCGATCGCCGTGTCGGCCACATCCGCGACCTCAGCATCGTTGAGCGGGGTGGGCAAGTAGTCGTCAATGACCCGCGCTTCGGCATGCTCATTGGCCGCGAGCTCACCACGGCCGTTCTGGGTGTAGATTTCGGCCGCCTCGCCGCGCTTGCGGGACTCCTTGGCCAGCACTTTGAGCACGTCGTCGTCGGAGAGTTCGCGGGCCTCCTTACCGGAGACCTCCTCGGTCTGGATCGCAGCCAGCAACATCCTTAACGTCGCGGTGCGCAGCTTGTCCTTCGCCTTCATCGCAGCGGTGAGGTCCGCCCGCAGTCGGGACTTGAGTTCGGCCATGACACGAGACGCTACGCGCCGGACCCCGCTACGTTGAGAAATAGCCGGGTGCTCGACAGTATGGAGCCATGCGCGCCGACGACGATGCAGAGCGAAGCGAGGCTGAGGAGCGGCGCTGTTCGATCCAAGCCGACGACAATGCAGAGCGAAGCTATGCGCAGGAGCGAAGCTATGCGCAGGAGCGGCGCTCATCGGTTCAAGCCGACGATGGCGGCTCCGCTTGGTGAACGCGCCGCCGCCCGAATACCCGGACTACCCCTACAGCGGATATCAGCCGACCAGTTACCGTCCTCCCGCATATCCGCCGCAGGCCTACCCGCCAATGGGCCAGCCGCCTCCCGGCTACCCCGGGCCCGCCTACGCGCCACCCCCGTACCCGCCGCCGGCCTACGGGTGGCAGCCCACGTACCCCGAGCAGCCTGCCTACGCCTGGCAGCCCCCCTACATCCCGCAGCCCGGGTACGGCGCCGCCCCGCCACCGGTCCGGGGGTTGTGGGCGCCCGGAATTATCCCCTTGCGGCCGTTGAGCCTCAGTGACATTTTCAATGGTGCGGCCATCTACATTCGGGCCAATCCCCGCGCCACGCTGGGCTTGACGGTCATCGTCGTGGTGATCACTCAGCTCATTTCGCTCGCCGCGTCGGCCGGGCCATTGGCCGCCGCCAGTCGCATGCGAACTGCGCCGGGCGACGAGTTCACCGGTGGCGATGTCGGGGCCTGGGTGGCTTCGGCCGGGCTCAGCGGGTTGGTCGGTTGGCTGAGCGGCATCCTCCTGACCGGGATGCTGGCGGTCGTCGTTGGACGTGCGGTGTTCGGCGGCACCATCGGCGCCCGCGAAGCCTGGGCCCGGATTCGCGGGCGCCTGCCCGCGCTGCTCGGGCTGGTCGCCCTCGAGGCTCTCGGGCTGGTCCTGCTCGCCGGCGGGGTGGGCGTGATCATCGGCGCCACCGTCGCCGCGGGCAACGCACCGGCCGCGGTCCTGCTCGGTTTTCCACTGATACTGACGTCGGTCGCGGTGGTGGTGTATCTCTACGTGGCATTGTCGTTCGCTCCGGTGCTGATCGTTCTGGAGCGGCTTCCGGTGTTCGACGCGATGACGCGATCGTTTGCGTTGGTACACAACAGCTTCTGGCGAATACTCAGTATTCGGATGCTGACGTGGCTGGTGGTGTCGTTTATTGCGGGTGCCGTCGCGGTGCCGTTCGAGCTCCTGGGTCAACTGGTCGGTGGGTCCAGCTCCGTGCTGGTCGCCGCGACGGTGGGGGCTGTCGGAACGGTTATTGGCCGAATCATCACCACCCCGTTCGATGCCGGAGTGGTGGTCCTGCTCTATACCGACCGCCGAATCCGCAGCGAAGCATTCGATCTCGTGCTGCAGAGTGGCGCAACCGGTGGGCCCGCACACACCGCTTCGACCGATCACCTCTGGCTGACGCGGCCGGTATAGGACAGCCCTAGGATGCCCGCTATCGACATCGACCGCGATGCCGCCCGTGACGCGGCCCGGCGTGAACTCGACAAACCGATCTACCCGAAGGGTTCGGTTTCGCAGCGCATTCACGAATGGATCCACGAACTGCTGTACCGCATCATCGAGAAGGGCTCGTCGATGCCGGGCGGGTGGCTCACCATCACCGTTCTGCTCATTGTGTTGATAGCCGCAGTGGTGGCCGCCGTGCGTATCGCGCGCCACACCATCCGGACCCGCCGCGACGGCGACTACCAAATGTTCGACGCCGGCCAGCTCACCGCCGCGCAGCATCGCGCTATCGCGGAACGCTTTGCCGCCGAACAGAATTGGACAACAGCGATTCGGCATCGGCTGCGCGCGGTGGCCCGCGGGCTCGAGGAGAACGGGATCCTGGAGCCGGTACCCGGACGAACCGCCAACGAGCTGGCCGCCGATGCCGCCGAACGCCTGCCCGCGCTGGCCGCCGAGCTGTCGCGATCGGCAACTGCATTCAACGACGTCACCTACGGTGAAAGACCCGGCACCCGGGCCGCCTACCAGCTGATCGTCGACCTCGACGACCACCTTCAATATGGTTCCACCGCTGATCAATTCGGCCCCACCGAGCATTCCATCACCGATTCGTGGGCCCGGGTCCGGTGACGATGTCGCAAGCCCTCCGACCGGTGCGTCGACAACGATGGTGGTTGCTGGCCGCACTGGTCGCGATCTGCGCCGTCACAGCGCTGAGCACCTATCTGACCGCGCCGCGCCCGGGAGGGCAGATGGACCCCGAGGCGACCGGGCCAGAGGGCGCGCACGCTCTGGTCACGCTGCTGCGCGACCACGGTGTCACGGTCGTCGTCGCGAATAACGTCGACGAGGCGGTGGATGCAGCCCGCTCGGGATCGCTGTTGTTAGTTCGGCCAGACCCAACGCGTCACCACCGGGACGCTGTTGAAACGCCTCGCCGACGCGCCCGGAGATCTGCTGCTGGTCGAGCCGACCTCACGTGCCCGTGCCGCACTGTCCCCGGGTATCCGCAACGCAACTGACGGCGCACCGAACGATGCGCCGGATTGCGCTCTGCGAGAAGCGAATCAAGCAGGCTCGGTGGATTTTGGTCTCTCGAACAACTTCCGGGCCGTCGGCGACAAGACGGTGTCCAGCTGTTACGGCGGTGCGCTGGTCCGCTATCGAGAAGGCGAACGCACTGTGACGGTGGTCGGTAGCACCGAGTTCATGACCAACGGAGGACTGCTACGGGCCGGCAACGCCGCGCTGGCGATGAACCTGGCCGGCGAGCATCCCCGTCTGGTCTGGTTTGCACCACAGCACATCGAAGCTGGATCGGCGGCCAAGGGAAAGATCTTCGACCTGATTCCGGACGGCGTGACCTGGATGGTTATCCAATTGTGGCTGACCGTGGGGCTCGTCGCGCTCTGGCAGGGCCGCCGGATCGGGCCGTTGGTGGCCGAGGACCTTCCGGTGGTCGTCCGCGCATCGGAGACGGTCGAAGGCCGGGGCCGGCTCTATCGGTCGCGCAGAGCCCGCGACCGAGCCGCACAGGCACTGCGTACCGCGGCATTGCAGCGCCTATTGCCGCGACTCGGCCTCGGCGCCGACACCAGACCTCCGGCGGTGGTGCAGGCGATCGCATCGCGCAGCAGATCCGACCCGGAGATTGTGGGGCGCATCCTGTTTGGGCCTCCCCCTGCCACCGACGCCGACCTGGTACAGCTCACTCGTGCACTCGATGACATCGAAAGGCAGGTCGCACATTCATGACTCAACCGCCCCACAGCACCGCCGCCCCGCCGGCCGACCAAGCGGCGCGGCACGCACTGCTCGCGCTGCGTGGCGAGATCGGGAAAGCCGTCGTGGGGCAGGAGGCGGTGATCACCGGCCTGGTGATTGCGCTGCTCTGCCGCGGTCACGTGCTGCTCGAAGGTGTTCCGGGCGTGGCGAAGACACTGCTGGTGAGGTCCCTGGCCGCCGCGCTGCGGTTGGATTTCAAACGCGTCCAGTTCACCCCCGATCTGATGCCCGGTGACATCACCGGATCACTGATCTACGACAACCGCACCGCCGAATTCGCTTTCCGCAGCGGACCGGTCTTCACCAACTTGCTGCTGGCTGACGAGATCAACCGGACGCCACCGAAGACGCAGGCGGCGCTGCTGGAGGCGATGGAAGAACGTCAGGTCAGTGTCGACGGTGAAGCCCGCGCGCTGCCTGACCCGTTTATCGTTGCGGCAACCCAGAACCCGATCGAATACGAAGGCACCTACCAGTTACCGGAAGCGCAGCTCGACCGCTTCCTGCTGAAGCTGGAGGTGCCACTGCCGCCGCGCGACGCCGAGATCGCCATCCTCGCTCGGCACGCACACGGCTTCGACCCTCGCGACCTCTCCGCGATCCGGCCCGTCGCCGGGCCGGCGGAGTTGGCCGCTGGGCGTGACGGGGTCCGCCGGGTACGGGTGGCCGACGAGGTGCTCGGCTATATCGTCGACATCGTCGGCGCGACAAGGCATTCACCCGCGTTGCAGCTGGGCGTGTCACCGCGTGGCGCAACCGCTCTGCTCGCGACGGCGCGATCGTGGGCATGGCTGTCCGGACGTAATTACGTCACACCGGACGACGTGAAGGCGATGGCCCGCCCAACGCTGCGGCATCGGGTGATGCTGCGTCCGGAGGCGGAACTGGAGGGCGCCACCACCGATGGCGTACTCGACGGCATCCTGGCCTCGGTTCCGGTGCCGCGCTAGTGGTACTGACCGGCCGCGCAGGCCTGATGGCACTGCTGTGCGTGCTGCCGATCGTGGTATCGCCGTGGCCGGCCGCAACCTTCCTGGCGCTGATTGGTCTGGTTACCGTCATGATCGTCGCTGATATCGCGTTGGCGGCCAACCCTTTGCAACTTCAGTACACCCGGTCGCCGAACGGCTCCGTTCGGCTCGGCGAGGCGGTGACCCTCGGCCTGCTGATCCACAACACCGGGCGACGCCACTTCAACGGACGAGTTCGCGACGCTTGGCCACCCAGCACACGGGCCCAACCGGCAAGCCATGCCATCGATATCGTCGCCGGACACTCCCATCGGGTGGACACCTGCCTGCGGCCGGTCCGTCGCGGCGATCAGCAATCAGCGGCGGTCACTGCCCGTTCGATCGGCCCGCTGGGGTTGGCCGGTCGGCAGAAATCGCGTCCGGTGACCGGCGAGGTCCGGGTGCTGCCACCGTTCCTGTCGCGCAAGCACCTGCCGTCGCGACTGGCCAGGCTCCGCGAAATCGACGGGCTACTGCCTACATTGACGCGCGGTCAAGGCACCGAATTCGATTCGCTGCGTGAGTATGTGGTCGGCGACGACGTCCGCTCGATCGACTGGCGGGCCACCGCCCGCCGGTCCGACGTTGTGGTCCGAACCTGGCGACCGGAACGCGACCGGCGGGTTGTCATCGTGCTCGATACCGGACGCACCGCGGCCGGACGGGTAGGTGTCGACCCGACGGCGGGTGACCCAAGTGGTTGGCCACGGCTGGACTGGTCGATGGACGCCGCCCTGCTGCTCACGGCGCTCGCGTCGCGGGCCGGTGACACCGTCGACTTCCTCGCTCACGACCGGGTCACCAGAGCCGGCGTCTTCGGCGCCTCACGCACCGAGTTGCTGGGCCGCGTGGTCGAAGCGATGGCGCCACTGAAGCCAGCCCTGATCGAATCCGACGCCACTGCAATGGTTTCCGCGGTTGCTCGGCGCGCGCGACGGCGCGCGCTGGTGGTGCTGTTGACCGACCTCAACGCGAGCGCGCTCGACGAGGGACTGCTGCCTGTGCTCCCCCTGCTCTCGGCCAAGCATCAGGTGATGGTCGCCGCGGTCGCCGACCCACGTGTCGACCAGTTGGCCGCCGGCCGCTCCGATGCGGCGGAGGTGTACGACGCGGCGGCCGCCGAACGTTCTCGCGGAGAGCGATCCGCCATCGCTACCAGGTTGCGCCACAGCGGCGTAGAAGTCGTCGACGCGGCGCCCGCCGATCTGGCGCCGGCGTTGGCCGACCGCTATCTGTCGTTGAAGGCCGCCGGACGGCTCTGACGCACCGGAGTCGAGCGCTCTAACCCGTCGGGACCACGTCGGGCGCATCGGCGATGTCACCGGTCTCACCGGCCCGAACCGCGCGGCTGCCGAAGTACCCGACGTAGGCTAAAAAGCCTGCCTCGGCGAGGATTCCGATCCCGATGCGCGCGAACGTCGGCAACGACGAAGGCGTGACGAATGCTTCGATGGCTCCCGAGACCAACAGCACCACAACCAAACCCACGGCGGCCGAGATCACCGCGCGACCCTGCTCGGCGAGGACCTGCCCGCGCGGCCGATCGCCCGGTGCGATCACCGACCACCCCAGTCGCATCCCGACCGCACCCGCCAGGAACACCGCCGTCAACTCCAGCAGGCTGTGCGGCAGCAGCAGCCCGAACAGCACGTCCGCCTTGCCGGCCTGCAGCATCAGGCCGGCCACGACGCCGAGGTTGGCGGCATTGGCGAACAGCACGAATGGGATTGGCACACCGAGTACGACAGCGAATGCGATGCACTTGGCGGCCACCCAGGAGTTGTTCACCCAGACATGCAGCCCGAACGCCGCCGCCGCGTGCTCGCTGTAGTAGGAGGCGAAGTCGTGGTTGACCAGTTCGTCGATCTCGCTTGGCGTTCCGATCGTCGACTGCACTTCCGGGCTGCCGATCACCCACAGCGCAATAGCTGCTGCGACGGCAAAGAACACGACCGCCGACGCCAGCCACCACCGCCAGGCGCGGTAGGCCACGACCGGAAACGACACCGTCCAGAATCGGGTGAACTCACTCGACAGCGGGGCGTGCGCCCCGGTCACCGCCGCCCGGGCCCGCGCCACCAGACTCGAAAGCCTCCCGACCAGAGCGGAATCGGACGAACCCGAACGCAGCATCGACAGGTGTGTCGATGCCCGTTGATAGAGCTCGACGAGTTCGTCGATCTCCGCGCCACCCAGCCGGTTGCGATTTCTCACCAGTTGCTCGAGGCGATCCCAGCTGTCGCGGTGTGCGAGCACAAACGCGTCGACGTCCACCGGACCGAGACTAGCCGCGGGTAGCGTGCGAAGTATGTCGGAGGTGGTGACCGGGGATGCCGTGGTGCTCGATGTGCGGGTCGCCCAGCTGCCGGTGCGGGCGGTCAGCGCGCTGATCGACATCACCGTCATCATCCTCGGCTACCTGATATCGCTGATGCTCTGGGCGGGCCTACTCGGCCGTTTCGACGACGCGGTGGCGTCGGCCATCATGGTCATCTTCACGGTGCTGGTATTCGTCGGCTATCCGCTGGTCCTCGAGACCGCGACGCGCGGCCGCACGGTCGGCAAGATGGTGATGGGTCTGCGGGTGGTATCGGACGACGGTGGCCCGGAACGCTTCCGGCAGGCCCTGTTCCGGGCGTTGTCGTCGGTCGTCGAGATCTGGATGTTGCTGGGCAGCCCCGCTGTGATCTGCAGCATGCTCTCGCCGCGAGCCAAGCGGATCGGCGATATCTTCGCGGGCACCATCGTGATCAGCGAACGCGGCCCGAAGGTGGGGCCGCCACCGATGATGCCGCCACAGCTCGCGTGGTGGGCCTCGTCGCTACAGCTGTCCGGACTAAGTGCGGAGCAGGCCGAGGTGGCGCGTCAATTCCTTTTGCGGGCAATGCAACTCGACCCGCAGCTGCGCGACCAGATGGCGTACCGAATCGCCACCGACGTGCTGAGCCGAGTGGCTCCCCCACCACCGCCCGGCACGCCACCTCAGCTGGCGCTGGCCGCGGTGCTCGCCGAGCGGCATCGCCGAGAACTCGCCCGGCTACGGCCCTACCCGTACCGCTAGGCGTTTACTGCGCGACCGTGATCGCGAGGATCGCCATATCGGCGATCAGCAGCGCCAACGCCACGACGGGTACCACAAAGCCCCACCGGCGTCGCGCCGTGAAGATCGAAAGAAGGATCGTCACGATTGCCACTGCCGGCGCGCCGTAGTACAGCGTGTCAAAGCTGATCCCGCGGGGTCCCAGGTTCGGGCACGCCTTGTCACTGCAGGCCGCCGTGCTCATCACCGCACCCAGTGCAACGGCCATCGCGATCCCGGCACCTATCGCAGTGAGCAGCGCGAGCGCCCAGTTCAGCCATAACCGCCCGCGCGGGGTCCGCGTGCCGCCGTCGCGCTCGGTTGACGGCGCCCCGCGGTCGAGGTCCGGGTGGTCTTTCACGTCAACATTCTCCTGACTCATGTGTGGGTGCTACCCCGCCACCGAGCAGCGCAAACCGTCATCCGATAAACTCAATCTTGCGTAACGATAGCTTCCGATATATCGTCGTCGTATCGGTAGCGCACTCGGCGCCGCCTTTCCAGAAACGAGATCAATCAATGAACAACCCACTCTTTGAAGCACGTGAGCCCCATATAGGCGGGCCATTCGCGGGTGTACCGGGACCGCCTGGCTTCGGATTCACACCCCAGGACCGCCGCGCCCTGCACGAACAGCGCAAGCAGGCCCGCCGTGAATTCCGCCAATTTGTCCGAGGCAACGACGCCGGTCACGACGGGCCGTTCGGGCCCGGTTTCGGCCGGGGCTTCGGACGGGGCTTCGGTCCCGGTGGCTTCGGCCCGGGCTTCGGTCCCGGATTCGGCCCAGCCGGACGCGGCGGAGGACGCCGCGGCGGTCACAGCCGACGCGGCCGTCGAGGTGACGTTCGTGCCGCCATCCTGGTACTGCTCGCCGAGCGACCGATGCACGGCTACGAGATCATCCAGGAGGTTGCCGAGCGCAGCCAGGACCTGTGGAAGCCCAGCCCGGGCTCGGTCTACCCGACCCTGCAGTTGCTGGTCGACGAGAGCCTGATTGTCAGCACGGAATCCGAGGGCAGCAAGAAGCTGTTCGCGTTGACCGACGCCGGCAGAGAATCCGCCGAGAAGGTCGCCACCCCGCCGTGGGAGGAGATCGCCGACGGTGTCGACCCGGCCCACCTCAACCTGCGTGCTGCTGTCGGCCAATTGTTCGGTGCCGTGGCGCAATCAGCGCACGCCGCCAACGAGGAGCAGCAGAAGCGCATCCTCGACATCGTCAACAACGCCCGCCGCGAGATCTACACGATCCTCGGCGAAGAGGACTGATCGTCGGTGAACCCGGTGGGGGCCAGCGCACGCTGGTCCCCACCGCTCGCATCAGGAGACCTCGACCCAATCGAGCGTGCGCTGCACCGCTTTTCGCCATCCCGCATATCCCGCCGAGCGCTCTTGTTCGCCCCACGCCGGCGTCCACCGCTTACCTTCGTGCCAGTTGGCGCGTAAGTCATCCGGGCCGGACCAGAAGCCGACCGCCAGGCCCGCCGCGTAGGCAGCGCCCAACGCCGTCGTCTCGGCGATCACCGGACGCACCACCTCGACACCGAGCACGTCCGCCTGGATCTGCATACACAAGTCGTTCGCGGTGATCCCGCCGTCGACCTTCAACACCTCAAGGCGCACACCAGAATCGGCCTGCATCGCATCGACCACGTCACGGCTCTGATAGCAGATCGACTCCAAGGTCGCACGGGCCAGGTGGGCGTTGGTGTTGAACCGCGACAGCCCCACGATCGCACCACGCGCATCCGAGCGCCAGTACGGTGCAAACAAACCCGAGAACGCCGGCACGAAGTACACACCACCGTTGTCCTCGACCTGCCGGGCCAGCGACTCGCTCTGCGCCGCTCCGCTGATGATGCCCAACTGATCCCGCAGCCACTGCACGGCCGAGCCGGTGACGGCGATCGAACCCTCAAGGGCGTAAACGGGTTTGGCGTCACCGAACTGGTAGCAGACCGTAGTCAACAGGCCGTTGCTGGATCGGACGATGTTCTCACCGGTGTTCAGCAGCAGGAAGTTGCCGGTGCCGTAGGTGTTCTTGGCCTCGCCGGGCTGCAAGCAGACCTGCCCGACCATGGCGGCGTGTTGGTCGCCTAGAATCCCGGTGATCGGCACCTGCCCGCCGAGCGGGCCGTCCGCCGATGTGACGCCGTAGGGCTCGAGCGGCGACGACGCCGCGATCGACGGAAGCATGCCGCGCGGGATGTCGAAGAACGACAGCAATTCGTCGTCCCAGTCCAAAGTCTCGAGATTCATCAGCATGGTCCGACTCGCATTGGTGACGTCGGTGACGTGCACCCCGCCCCGCGTACCGCCGGTGAGATTCCACAGCAGCCAGGTGTCGGTGGTGCCGAATATGGCGTCACCGCGTTCGGCGGCCGCGCGCACACCGTCGACGTTGTCCAGAATCCACTGCAGTTTGCCGCCGGAGAAATACGTCGCCGGCGGCAGGCCCGCCTTGTGCCGGATGACGTCGCCGCGGCCATCGCGATCCAATGCCGACGCGATGCGGTCGGTGCGGGTGTCCTGCCAGACGATCGCGTTGTAATACGGCCGGCCGGTGCGGCGGTTCCACACCAGCGTCGTTTCGCGCTGATTCGTGATGCCGAGTGCAACAACGTCTTTCGACGACAAGTTTGTTGCATTGAGCGCCGACATCAGCACCGACGTGGTGCGTTCCCAGATCTCGATCGGGTTGTGCTCCACCCACCCGGCGCGCGGCAGGATTTGCTCATGCTCGAGCTGATGACGGCCTACCTCGCCGCCGTCGCGGCCGAAAATGATGCACCGAGTGCTGGTGGTGCCTTGGTCGATCGAAGCGACGAACTCGGCCAACTGCTTTCCTCCCGCGCGTGACGTCCATCATGGACTACGCGGGCAACGCCCGGTCAGATACCGGCGATGGCGCTCAGGCCGAGGTCGGGGTCGAGCACTTGACCGAGCGAGAAGATCGGCGTGAGCGCCCCGTCGACGTCGTCCAGTCCGACCTGGAAGAGCAGCGGGACCGTGACCAGGAACTCGGAGGTGTCCGTACCCGGTGCTCCAGTGAAAAAGTCGACGTCGAAGGGCAGCGAGTTCGATACTCCGGTGAGGTAGTTGTCGATTGCGAAGTCGGCCGAGTTGATGCTGAGCGTGTCCTCGTATCCGCCGAGATCGATCGGCCCGAACGAGATGACACCCAGCGCGGGGTCGGGCGTACCCCCGAGATCGATCAGGCCGATGTCCGAGTTGACAAAGTCGGCCGGATTGACCGACGAGATCGGCGTGATCGTTCCGTCAACATCGGTGAAGCCGCCCTGGAATAGAAACGGGATGGTGAGCAGCACCTCGCCATTGCCTGAACCAGTAGGATCGAAGTAGATGTCGAGGTCGGACGGGTAGCCGCCGACGGGTGCAGCCAGGTAGTTGTCGAACGCCCCGGTAACGGTGTTGTACGTCAACGACTCGGTGTATCCGTCGATGGCGATCGGGCCGATGGACGACAAATCACTGTCGGCGCTCGCGACCGAACAGGTCAGCAATGCGAGCGCCGGCGTTGCGATCAGCGTGCCGACCGCGACAGCGGCCGCGCGGCGGAAACTACGACTCATCGTCGCCCTCGATCTTTCTGTGAAGTGCGTAAGACAGAGCTGAGATTGTTGCAAGTATCCTACGTAAGCGTCAATACCGCAGTGCGTAATTCGCCTAGATGGCACCCATCGGCAATTCGCTGTCACATCAGTTCATTTGGCTGATCTGTTGCGCGGCTCCGGCTAAAGCGGTTGCATCGGCGTCGTGGGCGAAGATGTCAAGCGAGCCACCTACACGCGGGTCGACCGGCAGGAGTACCGGCGCAAGGTGCAGGTATGCCTCGACGTTTTCGAGACGATGCTCGCGCAGTCCAGCTTCGAGTTCGATCACCCGCTCACCGGGATGGAGATCGAGTGCAACCTCGTCGATGACGCTTATCAGCCGGCGATGACGAACTCCGACGTGCTCGCGGCCATCGCCGATCCGGCATATCAGACCGAATTAGGCGCTTACAACATCGAATTCAATGTTCCGCCGCGTCCACTGGCCGGGCACACCAGCGTGCAACTGGAAGACGACGTGCGGGCCAGTTTGAACGCCGCCGAGGCCAAAGCCAGCGCGGGGGGCGCCCACATCGTGATGATCGGAATTCTGCCGACGCTGATGCCCGAACACCTCGCCGGCGGGTGGATGAGCGAGTCGTCGCGCTATGCCGCGCTCAACGACTCCATCTTCAATGCCCGCGGCGAAGACCTGCGGATCGACATCGACGGCCCCGAGCCGCTCAGCATCAATTCGACGTCGATCGCGCCCGAATCCGCCTGCACCAGCATGCAATTGCATCTACAGGTCTCGCCGGAGGCTTTCGCGGCAAATTGGAATGCCGCGCAGGTGCTGGCCGGCCCGCAGCTGGCGCTCGGCGCCAACTCCCCGTTCTTCTTCGGTCATCGGCTTTGGTCGGAAACCCGGATCGAATTGTTTGCCCAGTCCACCGATACCCGACCCGACGAATTGAAGACGCAAGGGGTGCGGCCACGGGTGTGGTTCGGCGAACGTTGGATCACCTCGATCTTCGATCTGTTCGAGGAGAACGTCCGCTATTTTCCGTCGCTGCTGCCGGAGGTGTCCGACGAGGATCCGGTGGCCGAACTCGAAGCCGGCCGCACACCGCACCTGGCAGAGTTGCGGCTGCACAATGGCACGGTCTACCGGTGGAATCGTCCGGTCTACGACGTGGTCGCGGGCCGGCCGCATCTGCGGGTCGAGAACCGGGTGCTGCCCGCCGGGCCGACCGTCATCGACATGCTGGCCAATGCTGCGTTCTACTACGGCATGTTGCGCACGCTCTCCGAGGAAGACCGTCAGATCTGGACGAAAATGGATTTCGCTGCAGCACAACGCAATTTCGTCGAAGCGGCCCGCCGTGGCATGCGAGCCCACCTGTACTGGCCGGGATTGGACACGGTCAGCACCAAGGAGTTGGTGCTCGGCGAACTGCTACCGAAGGCTTATGACGGGCTGGACCGCTGGGGCGTCGCGGCAGACGTCCGTGATCGACTACTCGGCGTGATCGAAGGCCGGGCCCGCGCCGGCCAAAACGGCGCCGGTTGGCAGGTGTCGACCGTGCGGGCGCTGGAGAAACGCGGACTGGACCGCCCTGCGGCGCTAGCCGAAATGCTACGGCTGTACTGCGACCACATGCATAGCAACGAGCCGGTCCACAGCTGGGGCGTGCCCGAGTAGGTTGGAAGACATGGCAAATGAAGTCATGGACTGGGATAGCGCATACCGCCAAGACGCAGGGTTCGATGGGCCGCCGCCCTGGAACATCGGCGAGCCTCAGCCGGAGTTGGCCGCGCTGGCCGCGGCCGGGAAGTTCCGCAGCGATGTGCTCGACGCCGGATGTGGCTACGCGGAGCTGTCGCTGGCTCTGGCCGCTGACGGCTACACCGTGCACGGTGTCGATCTCACGCCGACCGCCGTCGCCGCCGCCACCAAGGCGGCCCAGGACCGTGGGCTCAGTAGCGCCACCTTCGAGCAGGGCGACATCACCGCGTTCAGCGGACACGACGGCCGCTTCAACACCGTCGTCGACAGCACGTTGTTCCATTCGCTGCCCGTCGAAAGCCGTGACGACTATCTGCGAGCCGTGCATCGGGCAGCGGCCGACGGCGCCGACTACTTCGTGCTGGTGTTCGCCAAGGGGGCTTTCCCCGGCGAGTGGGAACAGAAGCCGAATGAGGTCGACGAGGACGAACTGCGGTCCGCGGTCAACAAATACTGGGAGGTCGACGAGATTCGGCCGGCGTTCATTCACGCGCACATCCCACCGGCGCCAGCGGATTCGGACATTCCGATGCCCGAGCACGAGCGCGACGAGAAGGGCCGGATGAAGTTGCCGGCCTACCTGCTCAGCGCGCGTAAGACCGGCTGAGCGTCTTCGCGGCGTCAGACCGCGGCTGTGGCGTCGGCAAGCGCCGCCGCGAAAGTCACCAGATCGTCGTCGCCTGCGTCGACATGCGGCGAAATCCGCAGCACCGGCGCGGTCAACTCCAGCGGCGCGCGCGCGACCACCACCGCCGTCGTGAGGATGCGGCGTTCGGCGATCAGCCACGCGCGGATCTGCTGCGGGTCGGTGGCGTCGAGCGGGGCCAATGTCGTGATGGCACTGGGCTCGTCGACCGCTTCGACCACCCGCCAGCCCGGCACGTCGGCGAGCGCGGTCCTGCTGACGCGGCCCACTTCAGCCAGTCCTGCCCGCACGGCAGCCGGGCCGGCCGCGAGGTGCTCACCGATTGCAACCGAAAAACCCACCCGTGCAGCCACATTGGCTTCGCCGAGCTCGAGTCGGTCGGCGACCGACAACGACCCCACCCACTCCTTCGGCGGCAGGCGTGGCTGCAACCGCTGCATCAGCGCGGGACGGACGGCCAGCGCGCCGACCCCGCGCGGTCCGGACAGCCATTTTCGCGACGACGCGTAGACGGCGTCGGCGCCCACCGCACAGTCCACCTGCCCGAGCGCCTGCGCGGCGTCGACGACCAGCGGCACATCCAGATCACGGCACAGCTGTGCCATCTCGTGCAGCGGCTGGACCACGCCGCGATGGCTGGCAACCGCGGTCAGGTGGACCAGGCCCGGCGGATCGGCGGCCAAGGTCGTCGCCGCCTCATGCACCGTGACCCGCCCCTCGTCATCCGTCGGCAGCGTCTTTCGATCGAAGCCGTGCACGGCCATCAACGCCAGGTTGGGCCCGTACTCACCGGGGAGGCAGGCCAGCGTTCGACCGCCGGAGGGCCAACTCGACAACAGCAGATCCAGCGCGTGCTGCGATCCGGTGGTGAACACAACCTGACCATCGGGCACGCCGGTGAGAGCGGCAAAGGCCGCGCGGCCGGCGTCGAGCACGGGACCAGCCGCCTCGGCCGCGACGTATCCGCCCACCTCCGCTTCGTGTCGCGCATGCCGGGCGGCCGCGTCGAGCGCCGCAAAGCTCTGCCGCGAACACGCGGCGTTGTCGAGGTGCAGCCCGGCGGCCGGCGGCCGGGCGGCCCGCCAAGCCTCGGCCAGGCTCGCGCTCACTTGACCGACAGCGACAACCCGAAATCACCGGCGGCATCGGTCCACCACTGGGAGAGCCGCAGGCCCGCCTGCGCCAACTCGTCGGCCACTCCGTCGGCCCGGAATTTGCACGACACCTCGGTGAGAACCTCTTCGCCGGAATCGAATTCGACGGTCAGATTCAACGCCGCGATGCGCACCTGTTGCGCGCGCTCGCTTCGCAGCGACATTTCCATCCGCTCTTCGGCTGGATTCCAGGCGGCGACATGGCGGAACGCATCGACATCGAAGTCCGCGTTGAGTTCTCGATTGATCACCGCCAGCACGTTGCGGTTGAACTGCGCCGTCACACCGGCGGCATCGTCGTACGCGGCGACTAGCCGGCTGGTGTCCTTGACCAGATCGGTGCCCAGCAGCAGGCTGTCGCCAGGCTGCAGCGCGGCGGCCAATCCGGCCAGGAACTCTTCCCGCGTGACGGGCTCCAGATTACCGATCGTCGACCCGAGAAAAACGAACAGCCGCCGGCCACCGGTCGGAATCTTGGCCAGGTGTTCCTCGAAATCACCGCAGACAGCGGCGATTTCGATACCAGGGTATTCGTCCTGTATTGCTTTCGAAGCTGCCGACAACATGCTGGCGTCGACGTCGAACGGAACGAAGCGGCGAAGAGCCCCGCCGTCGTGCAGCGCGTCGAGCAGCACCCGAGTCTTCTCCGACGTCCCACTGCCGAGTTCGACCAGCGTGTCAGCACCGGTGACCGACGCGATCTCCGCGGCGCGGGCGCGCAGGATCTCCGCCTCGGCGCGGGTGGGGTAGTACTCCGGCAGCCGGGTGATCTGGTCGAACAGGTCGCTGCCTACTGAGTCGTAGAACCACTTGGGCGGCAGGGACTTCGGTGAACTCTGCAACCCTGCGCGCACATCACGGCACAGCGCCTCAAAAGCCGAGTCGGCGGCCAGGTGGTTGGACAACGTCAGCGTCATCACTATCCCTTCGTTGGGTTCAGCGCGGTCATGGTCACCTGTTGCTCAGTGACCTCGATGAGGTGGCGATCAGGGACGTCTTCCCAGCCGGGCTGGTCGTCATACGGCTCGCTGGCCAGCACCACGCCGTCGTCTCGACGCAGAATCGACAGGGTGTCACCCCAGGTGGTGGCCAATAGTCGAGATCCGTTGGCCACCATGATGTTCAGTCGTGCGTTCGGGTCGGCGGCACCCACTTCGGCGATCGTCTGCGCCAACTCGTCGAGGCCCCGCTCGAATATCAACGCGGCGAGAACTGCACTATCGCAAGTCGATTCGGCTGCCGCACTGGGCGGCAGCACATCGCGGTCGACGACCCCGTTGTGCGACAGCAGCCACTGCCCGTCGGTGAACGGCGCCGTCGCACTGGCTTCGATCGGCATCCCGACAGTAGCTGAACGCACCGCGGCAACCACGCAGTGACTGCGCAGCGCCGGTGCGATGGAATCGAACGAAACATCTCCCCACAGCGGAGCGGCGCTACGCCAGCGCCGCGGCGTCGCGCCATCGAAAAAGCCCACTCCCCAACCGTCGGCGTTCATCAGGCCGTGCTTTTGCCGGCGTGGAGCGTACGACTGCACCCGAAGACCCTGAGGCGGGTCGAGTACCAGCGAGGAGACCGATGTTTCGCGCCCCAGCCAGCCCAGGTGACGGCACATCAGGAGCGACCTCCCGGGTCGGCGTCGACCGACCACGCGAGCCGCAGACCGGAGAAGATCTGCCGACGGTACGGGTGATCCCAGTTGCGAAAGCTGGGCCGCACGATGCTCGACTCCACGGCCCACGACCCACCGCGCAGCACCCGGTAGTCCCCGCCGAAGAACGGCTCCGAATAGCGTTCGTAGATCATCGGTGTGAAGCCCGGCCAAGGCTCGAGCTCGGAGCTGGTCCACTCCCACACGTCGCCGAGCATCTGCTCGACCCCGTAGGCCGACGCGCCGGCCGGATACGCGCCCACCGGTGCGGGTCGCAGCGCGTCGCCGCCGAGGTTGGCGCGAGCGGGCGACGGCTCGTCGGCTCCCCACGGATATCGCCGGCGCACACCCAATTGCGGGTCCCACGCGCACGCCTTCTCCCACTCGCGTTCAGTGGGTAGCCGGGCTCCGGCCCACGCCGCGTAGGCCTCCGCTTCGAAATAGCTGACGTGCTGGACGGGTTCGTCGGCCGGGATCTCCTCGACGACGCCGAACCGGGTGCGGGTCTGCCCGCCGGCGTTCCAGAACTGCGGCGCGGTCAACTCCGCGGTTTCGCGGTGCTCCCAACCGCGCGCCGACCACCAGCGCGGTTGCGCGTAACCGCCGTCGGCGATGAACTGCCGCCACTCGCCGTTGGTGACCGGGACTCGGCCGATGCGGAACGTCGGCACGTCGGCGACATGGGCGGGTCGTTCGTTGTCCAGCGAGAACGGCTCGTCGACGCCGTCGACGCCGAGGACGAAAGCTCCGCCGGGCACCACGACCGACGTGCCGGCCAGCCCGGCCCGGCCGGCCGGCAAGGTGCGGGCCTCCTGCAGCAAAGCCGGCCCGACGCGCAGGTTCAGTGCTTGCAGCATGGTCTCGTCGTGCTGGTTCTCGTGGCTGACCACCAGGCCGTAGACGAAGTTGTGCTCCGGTTCGTCAGGGAGCCGATCGAGCGCATCGAGCGAAGCCGTTCGCACGGTCCGGCAGTAGCTGCGCGCCTGATGCGGGGACAGCAGCGGCAGGTCGACGCGGCTGGCACGGGAGTGCACGAAGGCGTCGTACAGACTCTCCACGGCGTCGGACAGGATTCCCGGCCGATCCGGGTCACCGCCACGCAGCAGCCACAGTTCTTCCTGCTGTCCGATATGCGCGAGGTCCCACACCAGCGGGCTCATCAACGGGTCGTATTGACGACGAAGCTCCGCGTCGTCGAAATCGACCAGCCGCAACGTTCTTTCGCGCGCCCGCTGCATATCGCGGACCAGCGTTTCGCGTGACGTCACTGCTCCCCTAGCGCGAGCGCGGTCACGGTGGCCGCGATGCCGCTTTCGATCACCCGGTCGGAGAAGTCGTCGGCCGGGCTGCGGCCTTGCGCCACCGCGTCGGCGAGGCGCTGCATTCCATCGCTGAGCGCATCGGGTGCGCGTTCGGCGGCAACGGCCACACACCGGTTGGCGGCGCTGAAGATCCGCTGGTCGGCCAGGCCGATCCGGGCGGCGGTGTCCCAGGCGGTCGCGACGGGTTCGACCGCTTCGGCGGCGAGGTCGGCGGCAACCGGGTCGTCGAGCAGCGTCACCATCGTGAACACCACCGCCGGCCAGATGTCGGCGGGGACGCTGTCCAGGTAACGGATCTCCAGCCACTGCCGCGGCCGCACCGGCGGAAACAGTGTGGTCAGGTGATATTCCAGGTCGTAGCGGGTGGGCCGGCGTCCGCCGAGCAACTCGCGGCCGTCGGCCCAGTCGGCGAACGGGACGCGACGGGTGACCGGGACCGGCTCGGGGCTGTGCACCAGCATCACCGGCGCCTTGAGCGCATAGCGCGCCCAGTCGGTGCCGGGATCTTCGCCGCTGGCGGTCAGGATCGGGCCGCAGCGCGCCGAATCGAGCCGGCTCCACACCCGCTGGCGGGTCGAGCGCCAGCCGGAGAACTCACCGCCGAGCATCGGTGAGTTGGCCGAGATCGCGACCATCACCGGCCCCAGCGCGTGGGCCAACCGGACCCGGTCGACCCATCCCGCTTGGGGCCCGGCGTCAAGGTTGACCTGGACGGACGCGGTCGAGGTCATCATCGCCGCGCCCGCTTCACCGGTGTGGCTGGCCGTGAAGAACTCTTCCATCGCGCGATAACGCGGTCCGGGGTTGACCCGCTTGGCCGGCCGCAGCGGGTCCGCCCCCAACGAGACCAGGCCCAGGCCGACGGCGTCAAAGGCCTTGCGCAGCACCGCCTGGTCGCTGGCGATCGCCTCGATCGCGGCCGTCACTCCCAGCGCCGGCGGGCCGGACAGCTCCACCGCACCCCCGGGTTCGACGGTGACCACGCTTTCGCCCGGCATGGACGGCAGCGACTCCAGAACCTCGGTGATTTCATCCCAGGTCGGTCGCCGGTGCGGGTCGGCCGGGTCGTAACAGTGCGCCTCGATCTCCAGCCCGACCCGGCCCACCGGGCCGTCGGCCAGGCAGGTGTCCGCGATGAACTGCGCCGCGGCCGACGGCGCTGGCAAATTCGTCGTCCGCCAGACGCGCGGGATCCACCTGCGACGCGACGGCAAACGCCATGATCGGAATCCCTTCGGGCCCGGACCGCCGGCTGCGCTGGGTTGCGCGTGGCTACCCGACGATTGTTACAAGTCTCATCTACCAGATGGCACGGACATATTCCCGCGGGTTCTCCGACCGCTACTGACCGAGCGCGTTCTGGATCGCGCCAGCCAGCACATTCACCGCCGGACCACCGTTGCCGGACTGACAGACTTTGGCTTGCAGCAGCACGTTTTCCCGCAGACGGGTCTGGATGAAACATCGGCGGTCCGTCCCGGCTTCCTGCTTGCTCCACGCGGCGTCGGCGGCGGCCGCCGGACCACCGTCGAATGACCACACCTGCGTCGTGCCGTTGTCCAGATGCATCGGTGTGGTCTGGCCGGAGCAACCGACCGTGCGGTCCACCACCCGATGGAACGCCGCGCCGGCCGCGGCACCGGTGGCGAACACCCCGACCGCCTGCTTGGCGAAGTGCGTCTGGTCGGTCGGCGACGTCTGCGTGCTGGCTCCGTTGAACGACGCCAGATCGGGGTCGTTGTAGACCTCCGGCAACCCGATGTCGGCCCAGTTGTTGCATACCGGGTTGTCGACGAAGTAGCTCTGGAACGGCTGCGTGAACAGCGACTCGTCCCGCATCGGTGCGCCGACGATGTTGCCCACCGACCCTTTGCCCAAGACGGCGTAGCTCACCACGCCGGGATCCGACGGGCGGGCCGACGCGGTCGGGGCGGCCAATACCACCGCGAGACAACTGAATGCGATCGCGGCCGAGGAGACCCGCCTAGTCATAGCCGATCGGCCGCTACGGCGTGTAGGTGGGCGGTGGTGGCGGGGCCTCGTCCGGGCCGCCGTGCCCTCCATGGCCGCCTGGCCCACCCGGTCCCATCCCCGGTCCCCACGGACCCCAGGGGCCGCCAGGACCCGAGCCCGGCGGGAATGGTCCGCCGGGGAAGACGACATAGGGCGGCGGGCCGTCGGGGCCACCCGGGCCTTCCGGCGCGAACACCCCGTGATGATGCGGGCGATATTGCGGGCCGTGCCCGGTGAGTTCGGCACCGGCGAAAAAGACGACCGCCAGCACGAAAACGGTGCCGGCCACGATCACCACCCACGCCGCGGCCTGATAGAGCCGAGCGTGCTTTGCTGACAGCGGGGGCGCGGCGGTGTATGCCGCCGGAGGTGGGCCCGCATGCGGGGGGATCGGGGGTTCAGGTGCTTGGGTCATCTGTCGATCATGCCCAGGCACGGACCCGCCATCAACCAGCGGCGCGCGCGAGTCGGGGGCGCAAGCTCGTTTGCCGGGTCGCCAGGCGCTCTAATAACTCGAGCACCCAGGCGAATTTCAGGATGACGACGACGATCAGGGTCAACCCGGCGACTATCGCCACCCACGCCGCCGCCTGGTAAAGCCGCTCGGAGTGCGGCGCCGGAGCCAAAATGGGCGCCGGCGCGGCGAGCGGCGGCGGGGTAGACGGCTCGGAAGTCTCGCTCATACTTCGCATAATGCCTCAGGTCAGTGGCGTCCGCGACTGGTCCGTTACCGGGGTGGGGTACCCAAAATAGAGAGCCCGGCGCCCCTGGGGACGCCGGGCTGGTGGAAAGCTGGGGCTACGGCAGTGCCGGAGCCAACGACGGAGAGACCGATTCCGGCGTGTGCGACGGTCCCGGACCGCCGAACCCGTGGTGGAATTCGCCCTGGCCGTGGTGGAACCCAGCGCCCTGGCCGTGGTGCTGCGGGCCGCCCTGCATCATCGAGTGGTGGTGCCACCCGTGGTGATGGCAGTGGTGATGGCCCAGGTGGGCGACCTTGAAGCCGGCAAAGAAGACGCTCAAGACGATGAACACGATGCCGGCGACGATTCCGACCCAAGCCGCGAATCGATAGAGCCAATAGGGTTTGACCGCCACTGTCGCCGGCTCTGTGGCGACTGTGGTCGGTGTGGTTGGGGTGTCAGGTGTTTCGCTCATACCTGAAATGATGCGGAGCCACGAATAGGTTCTGCTGGGTACAACTTATGAAACCGCTATGAGCCGCGGCCCGGATGAACTTTAATCTCGACCAGGGTTAGAGCGGGTCGACGCAAACATCGGAGCCGTCGTCGGCGCGATATCGATGCGTGTTTGCGGATGACAACGTGGCCGCGCGCTTAATCTCAGGCATGGATCGCATCTGGCAGTGGGTGTGGGATCGGTACGGGGCTAGGTACTCGTGGGCGATGTTCGCAATCGGCGTTCCCCCTGGTGCTGCAGGTCTACCTTCTGTTCTCGATTGTCGTTCTCGCGTTCGAGAAGTCCGATCACTACATTGAGGCGGCCGCCGTCACCGTTGTCGCCGTGCTGGTGGAGCGTACGTGATAGTTCTTCCCGGTCTGGGACGGATCCGCGTTGTGGAGCGGTGGGCAGCCGGTCGCGAGGTCGATCGGGGAAGGGCGCTGGACGCTACCTACATCTGGGCTCGGGGAATGATTGTTCGCGCGTGTGGCGACCAACGCGGTGGGGGGCGCCCTGCTAGGGGTCGTTGTTGGTGTGATCGCCGGGGCGACGGGGTCACGGCTCGTGCAGTACGGGCTTGTGGGGGCTGCCCTCGGAGCTGGCGGCCAGCTGCTCGCTGTGCACAGCTTCGTCGAAGGACGATGCGGCCGGTCAGGGTTGCCCTCGGCGGTGATACGGGGATCGGTGACTCCCTGCCTCGCACGCGCCCGACTTTTGCGGCATGGTCGAACGCGTCCCTGCTCGCGGTCGCGTTCACGTTCGCGATCGGTGCCGCGCTGCTGGCAGTCCTGCTCGGTCGCGCCAATGGGGAACCAGTGCTCTCCTTGATGATCGCGTGCGCGTTGACGCTCGGCTTCGCGGTACCGACGACCTCGGCGCCGTGTTCTCGCCGTCCCTGCTCCCCATTCGCGACCTCGCCGCAGGAACTGAACGCGTTGCGGCCGGTGACTACAGCCAGCGCCTGCCGGTGGTTCAGGACGATGACCTCGGTGCGCTGGCGGCGTCGTTCAACCGCATGCAGGCCGGATTGGCTGAGCGGCAACGACTTCAGGCGGCCTTCGGAACCTACGTTGACCCAGCTCTAGCGGCACGGCTGCTTGAGCAGGGCGACGACATTTTCACCGGGGAGCGCCGCGAGGTGACGGTGATGTTCGTTGACGTCCGCGACTTCACCCCGTTCGCCGAGGCCAACACCGCCGAGGACACCGTCGCCCGGCTCAATGCCCTGTTTGAGATCGTCGTGCCTGCCGTCGTCGAGGCCGGGGGGCACGTCAACAAGTTCCTCGGCGACGGCGCACTGGCGGTCTTCGGCGCCCCCAACGACCTTGCCGATCATGCCGACGCCGCGGTGTCGGCCGCGGTGCTGATTCATCGCCTTGTCGCCGAGCGGTTCGATGGCGCGCTGCGGATCGGCATCGGGATCAACACCGGGGTGGTGATCGCCGGGACCATCGGCGGCGCAGGCAAGCTGGAGTTCACCCTTATCGGTGACACGGTCAACGTCGCTGCCCGCGTCGAGCAGCTCACCAAGACCACCGGTGACGCGATCCTCCTCACCCACCACACCGTCGACGCCCTGATTACCCGACCGCCCGGCCTCACCGACCGGGGATTCCATGCGCTGAAAGGAAAGTCAGCCGAAGTACAGGTCTTCGGCCTCGACCAAGAGACCGACGCCCGGGTTGACCCCACTAGCTAAGCGAGGTGGACCAAACCTCTGCCGATCAGGTTGGACACCGACTGCCACTTGTGGCCGAACGCCCGCGACCGGATGCGGGCAGCTGCGAGCAAGCTCATCGACGAGGCGCTTCACGCTGCTGCCGAAGAACTGCGGACCGACACCAAAGCCCTTCTGACTAGGGCTTGAGCGGGTTCACCGCGAACTGGACCACCCGGTACGGCGAGCGGGCCCGGGCGTCGGTGTTGTGCCACTGGCTGACGAACACCCGCACCTCATCCAGAGTCGACCCGGGCGAGATATAGCCGCCATACGGCTGCGCCAACCGGTTGTCGTGCGGCGACGGAAGGCTTTCGGCGGGCTCGGGCCAGTCGTCGTGCTGGACAACGGTGGTGACCGGCGCACTGCCCAGCGATGTCGGGTCGTCGGCCACCCGCACTTCCATGTTCCCGGTGGTGGAGTTGAAATACGACAACACCGGCTTACCGTCGATCTGCGTCATGCTGATCTCGCCAATCATGTCGCCCCACAACGGTGTTGGAGGTTTACCCCACCCCCCGTCGGGGCCGGGCGCCCAGCCCTGCCAGCGGGATCGGTCGCCGAAATTCTCCGGCGCGACGCGGTAGAGCACCATCGGCTGGCTGCGGTCGAAGTTGTCGGCGACGATGTAGACCCAGCCGGTCTGCGACTCGGCGGTCGGTATCGGGTCGTAGTATCCGCTGATCTGCGACTGCTGGCCGCCCGCATAGTCGGCATCGCGGACCGATCCCGGGAGTGTCTGCCAAAGCCCTTGCACCGGTTCGGCTTTCACTAGCCGCGAGCTCTGCGGAACGAGGTCTTTGGTGGTGGTGATCAACACGTAGTTCTGCCGGTTGATCTGCACGACGCCGGCCGGCAGTTGGGATGCGCCGGACGGGGTCGGGTCGGCCAGCAGCGGCTCGGTGACACCGGTGACCCCGGTGTATTTCACCCCGTCCGGATCGTCGACGGACGACGTGTCTACCCGCAGCGCGACCGGTGAGTAGTAGCCACCGAAGCCCACGCCCTGGCCGGCGAAGCTGTCGCCGCACAGCTGAACGACATCGGTCGGGAATTCCAGGAACACGCACAGGTCGGTGGCGCCGATGCCGTAGTCGCGGGTCGGTGTGCCGGTGCCCGCGGCCGGGCCGATGCGGACCACCTCGCCGGGCGCCAGGGACGAGAGCACCGGCTGTGGCATCGGGGCCGGCGGATCGGCGTGAGCGCGCGAAAACCCTTGGCAGACATGAAGACACGTCAGAACCGCGACCACGAGTGAGCGGTGGGCGAGGCTCACCCGCGGGTCACAGTTCGGCGGCCAGCAACTCGGCGATCTGAATAGTGTTCAACGCCGCGCCTTTACGCAGGTTGTCCCCCGAGACGAACAGGGCCAGTCCGCGTCCGTCGGGCACACCGGGATCGCGCCGGATCCGGCCGACCAGCGACTCGTCGACACCGGCGGCAGCCAGCGGTGTCGGCACGTCAACTACCTTCACCCCCGGCGCGTGGGCGAGGATTTCACGAGCACGCTGCGGCGAAAGTGGTTGCTCGAATTCGGCATTGATCGACAGCGAGTGACCGGTGAACACCGGCACCCGTACGCACGTTCCGCTGACCAACAGGTCGGGAATGCCGAGGATTTTGCGGCTCTCGAAACGCAGCTTCTGGTCTTCGTCGGTTTCGCCGGAGTCATCGTCGACCAGCTTGCCGGCCAACGGGACGACGTTGAACGCGATCGGCGCGACATAGGCCTTCGGCTCGGGGAAGTGCAGCGCGTTGCCGTCGTGCACCAGCTGCTCGGCGTCATCGATGACGGCGCGGGCCTGTTCGGCCAGCTCGGCCACCCCGGCCAGCCCGGTGCCG
Organism: uncultured Actinomycetota bacterium; assembly: GCA_963749375.1. Lineage (GTDB taxonomy): Bacteria > Actinomycetota > Actinomycetes > Mycobacteriales > Mycobacteriaceae > Mycobacterium. The sequence goes on along the minus strand of CAVVNB010000026.1, from coordinate 108,100 downwards.
GAGACGGCCTGGTAGCTCGAAACGATCAGGCGGACCAGCTGGGCCTCGTCGTGTAGCACCTTGAGCACCGGCATCGCGGCCATCGTCGTGCAGTTGGGGTTGGCGATGATGCCCTTCGGCCGGTTCTTCGCGTCAGCGAAGTTGACCTCGGAGACCACCAGCGGCACCTCGGCGTCCTTGCGGAACGCCGATGAGTTGTCGATCACGGTCACGCCGGCCGCCGCGAACCGCGGCGCCTGGATCCGCGACATCGTCGCGCCGGCGGAGAACAACGCGATGTCCAGACCGGTCGGGTCGGCCGTCTCGGCGTCCTCGACCTCGATCTCCTGGCCGCGGAACGGCAGCTTGCGCCCCTGCGAGCGGGCCGAGGCGAAGAACCGCACATCGGTCGCCGGGAAATCACGCTCGTCGAGCAACCTGCGCATCACCTGGCCGACCTGGCCGGTGGCGCCCACTACACCGATCGACACCCTATTGGCGCCCATATCTAACGTCCTGTCCCCGCATACACCGTGGCCTCCTCGGCACCGCCGAGGCCGAATGCTTCGTGTAACGCGACAACGGCCTTGTCTAGTTCAGTGTCGCGGCACAGCACCGAGATCCGGATCTCCGAGGTGGAGATCAGGTCGATGTTGACGCCGACCTGGGCCAGCGCCTCGCAGAACGTGGCGGTCACCCCGGGGTGGCTGCGCATGCCGGCGCCGATCAACGACACCTTGCCGATTTGGTCGTCGTAAAGCACTTGGCTGAAGCCGATTTCGGTCTTGAGCGAGTCCAGCTTCGCGACTGCAGCCGGGCCGGCGTCGCGGGGGCAGGTGAACGTGATGTCGGTCTTGCCGTTCTCGATCTTGGAGACGTTCTGCAACACCATGTCGATGTTGACGTCGGCGTCGGCGACTGCGCGGAAGATCTTCGCGGCATAGCCAGGGTGGTCCGGGATGCCGACGACGGTCACCTTGGCCTCGCTGCGGTCGTGTGCGACGCCGGTCAGGATGGGTTCTTCCATGGGTATGTCCTCGATCGATCCGGTGACGATGGTGCCCGGCTTGTCCGAATACGACGAGCGGACGTGAACCGGGATGTTGTAGCGGCGGGCGTATTCCACGCAGCGGAGCATCAGTACTTTCGCGCCGCAGGCGGCCATTTCGAGCATCTCCTCGAAGGTGACCGTATCGAGCCGGCGGGCATTGGGGACGATCCGCGGGTCGGCGCTGAAGATGCCGTCGACGTCGGTGTAGATCTCGCAGACGTCGGCGTGCAGCGCCGCAGCCAGCGCGACCGCGGTGGTGTCCGAGCCGCCGCGGCCCAACGTGGTGACGTCCCGGGTGTCCTGGCTGACTCCCTGGAATCCGGCGACCAGCACGATCCGACCCTCGTCGAGGGCCGCCTGCAGCCGGGTCGGGGTGACGTCGATGATCTTGGCCTTGCCGTGCGCGCCGGTGGTGATGACGCCGGCCTGCGAGCCGGTGAACGATCGCGCCTGCGCCCCCAGCGACTCGATGGCCATCGCGACCAGCGCGTTGGAGATCCGCTCGCCGGCGGTGAGCAGCATGTCCAGCTCGCGGGCCGGCGGGGCCGGGCACACCTGTTGGGCGAGATCCAGCAGGTTGTCGGTGGTGTCACCCATCGCGGACACCACCACAACGACGTCGTTGCCCTGCTTTTTGGCTTCGACGATGCGTGCGGCGACGCGACGGATCCGGTCGGCGTCGGCCACCGACGATCCGCCGTATTTCTGCACGACGAGCGCCACTGTTGCTCTCTCAGGTGTCAGTACTGGCAAGTAATAGGTCGACAGACAGAATACGTGGGACGGAGTCGGGTGCTCACCGCCGACCGACTCACCAGGACCGACAGGCCGGCGCGGCGCCTCTCAGCGCCCGCGGCCCCGGCTGATCACCAGCGCCAGCCCCTCGCGGTCGGTGACGTCGAGTTTGATGCAGGCCCGGTAGATGTGACCCTCCACCGTGCGGGTGGACACGACCAGCCGGTCGGCGATGTCGCGGTTGCTCAGGCCCTGCGCGACGAAGTTGGCGATCTCGCGTTCGCGTGGACTCAACGGCAGGGGCTGCGATGCCATCTCCAGAGCCGGCGTCTGCACGCCACCGCAGGCCTCGGCGAGCCGGTCGGCGGCCGCGGCCGCATCCTGGGCCCGGCGCCGGTCCTCAGCCGTCCTGAACAACGCAGCGGCTTGAGCCATCGCGTCCGCGGCCGACAGCAACACCCCGATTTCCTCGAATCGCTCTGCGGTGGAACATAATTCGTCCGCGTTCGACTCCAGCAAGGCGGCCGCATACGCGGCATAGACTCCTGCGAGTCTGCCGCCGATATTCTGCGCGACGCCGACAAGTCGTTGCAGCGACGTGAGGTCGCCGAACCGGGCCGCATCGTGCAGAGCGAACATCTCCACCGCCCGTTGTCCGGACTCCTTCGCCAGGTCGGCCGCTTCCAGTGCTCGTGAAACCGCCCCGCTCACGTGCCCCTCGGCGGCGGCAAGCCACGCCTCGACGAGACGGAACTGCGGCTCGAAGACGGCTACGTGGCGGCCGACCTTGCCGCGCAGTTCGCCCACGATCTTGGCGCCCGCGTCGACGTTCCCGAGCGCGCAGTGCGACTGCGCCAGCAGCATCCCGGCCGGAAAGCTCCACGAGGCCGCGGACTCCGCGGCCAACGCGGCGACGGTTTCCTCCATCCGGGGTGCGGCGGAACCGAACCGACCGCGGGCCACTTCCACCGTGCCGACCAGAACATTGGCCATGCCCCACGCCAGGTACTGGCCGGGTGACGAAATCTGCCCGATGTCGCCGGAGCGCGCTTCCGCCTCGTCGAAGTCGCCGACCAACGTCAGGGCGCGAATCTCCCCGTACGCGGTGGGATAGCGCAGCAGGCCGTCGACCTTGTTCTCGATCTGGCGGCCGCGTTTGACGATCGCCGCCGCGTCGTCGACGCGTCCGCTCAGCGCCGCTGCCAGCGTCCCGCCGAACACGGCCCATTCCACCGCCGGCGGCGAAGCCGTCGCGTCGTCCAACACGACCTGTGACGCCACCGCGGCCTCGTCGAGCAGGTTCTCGAAAGCCCGCGTTGTCGACGCAACCCCCTCCACGACCAGCCGCAGCGCGGGGTGGGTTACCCGACTCTGCAGCAGACGGAGGACCTCGTCGGCCCGTGCGGCGTCGCCCATCGCCCAGTGCAGGTTGGCGATGCGCGCCATGCCCCACCGCACCAGATCCAGCTCATTCATCTCATCGGGATCGAATGCGGTCAGGATCTCTTCGGCTTCAACCGGTTTGCCTTGCCACAGCAGCGAACGCGCCAGCAGCTCACTGGCAATCAGGTCGCCGCCGCGAGCCACCGCCGCACGCGCCAGGCGTTCGCCCAACGTGATGTTGGTCAGCGCGATCGCGTCCTGAGCGGCGGCCGCGAACAGTTCGGTGTCGGCGGCCGCATCACTGTCGAGCGCCAATTCCGCCAGCCGAATACGTTGCGCGGGTGCGCGAATCGGCTGATGCTGCATCGCGGTGAACAACTCGCCTTTGACTCGGCGGGTGGCGGCCCGGCCAAGACCGCGCCTGATCACCTCGCCGTAGAGCGGGTGGGTGAACCGGACGTTCAGTGCGGGACCGTCCTCGACGACGCGAATCAATCCCCGGCGCTCGACGGCCTCCAGAATTTCGCCACCGACCAGCGCCGACAGCGTGTCCAGCGAGAGCGGCTCGGCGAACGACAGCAACTGCAGCGTGTGCGCCTCCTCCTCGGGCAGCTGCTCGATCCGCGCGTCCAGCAATGACGCGAGCTCGGACGTCACCGCGGTCCGGCCGCGCAGCTGCCAGACCCCACGTACCTGCCGAAGCGTGCCGGCTTCCAGCGCGCCCTCGACGAGATGCCGAATGTAGAGCGCGTTGCCGCACGATGCGGTCCACATCAGATCCCCCGACAGGCCCTCGAGCCGCCCGCCGAGCGCTTCCTCCACCCACCCCAGGCATTGCTTTTTGTTGAATGGCGTCAGCCTGAGCCGTTTGAGGTAGCCGTCCTTCCACAACGACGTGATGGCATCGGGCACCACCTCTCCGTCGCGGACCGCGGCCACGATTCGGACCGATCCCTCCAGCGCCAGCTGATGCACCAGCGTCGCCGAGAGGTGGTCGAGCAGGTGAGCGTCGTCGACGCCGATGATCGAGTGCTCCGCGGAGCGAATCGTCTCGCGGGCGGCGGCCAGGCCGGCGATCGGATCACGCGAGGCGGCCGGGCCGACCAGGTGCGCGAAGACTCCCAACGGAATTGACCGAGCCGACTCGGTTCCGGCCACCCAGTGCACCGGCGTCGTCAACGATTGGGTGACTGCCCGCGCCAGGGTCGTCTTGCCGACCCCGGCATCGCCGAACAGCACTATGCCGGAAAAGTCCATTCCCCCGGCCAATGCCGAGCGAATCGCGCCGAATTCGTCCTCCCGGCGCACGATCGGCCAGGACCGAGTGTCCACGAGCACGGATAGTACCGCTAATCCGGACGAGGGATCCGGACGAGCGGTACTAGGCCCCGTGCTCAGTCGCCTCGTCATTGACTATGACGAAACCGCCTGGATCGCCCAGAAGTCGCTGGCCAAGTGTGCGTGGCTGATTGGCGAGCTGTCTGAGTTGGTCGCGGATCCGGTCAGGTACTGATACGGCATGTAGAAGTAGCCGTGGTCGCCCCAGGAGGTTCCCCACGAGTTACGAACGATGACTTGACTTTTGGCGTCCGAGTAGCCGACCGCCAGGACGGCGTGGCCGCCGACGACGGACTCACCAGGCTTACGCATCGGCATCACACCGCTCTGTGCGACGGCCGGCGATTCGAAGCTCTCGTAGACGGTGAACCCGAACACCACCGACAAATTCGAGGCGATCGCGTCTTTGAGGTCGCCCAGCGTCTGGATCGACTCGTACTGAATTGCCTTGTCCGTGGTCGCGGCGACATAGCAGCGCTGCGGCGGCTTCACCGCGAACATGCCGATATCGTACGGCCACAGTGTCTCCGGGCAGACGCCCTGGGTGTTGACTACCTTGATGCCGTCCCTGATGATCGCGCCGGCGTCATTGGCCACCGTGCCTTCCAGCGCACGTTCGTTGTAGTAGATGAACAGTCGCGAGGGGACGAAATCGGGAAGCCCCTCACGATCCCGCTCGTACTCCATCGCGCCGGCGATCGCATTGCCGGTGCACGACCCGAGGTGACCCTGGTCGTAAACCGGTGGCATCGAGGGCCGCAGGTCGGCCGCGGGCGGCAGGTTTCCCAGCCTCCGGGCGTACATCTTGTCCCGGGCGTCCGGCAGCTGCGGTCGCCAGCCGTAGCCACGGACGTGGCTCCAATCCTGGGCTACCTCAGTAGTTTTGGCTGGACGCTTTTCGTGAATGACGGTCATCTCATCCTCCTGGTGGTGTGGTGGTTCGTCGACCGTAGGGACACATGCCGGGGCATGGCGTGCGTATCGGACTACCCGACTTCTCGCCGGGCGGGCGCGGCGCAACAGGTAGCGCGGGCCGGCTGTGACGCACGTCTCGGGTCAGCGGGTACCGGCGACTCCTCAGTCGAAGAACGAGTAGCGCGCTACGCATGCCACAGACGTGCGCAGCCGAGAGGCTTCACCCAAGCCAAAACCCGCACCGGAAGGTACTACCGCCATGTCGAGCGCACGGATTGACGACAACAAACTAGAAGACACCACGTCAGGCAGAACGTTCCCGATCAACGACTACGCCCTCGAGCGCATTATCTATCGAGCGCCGCATGCGGCGCTCGCGCCGATCCCGTGGCCCGACGGCCTCGCCCCACAGGGCACGGTCTACGACCTTGTAGCCGATCAACCCCTGCCGCGTGCCGATGTCGTCGTCGTCACGTGGACGGTGGCCGAGGGCCAGGCGTTGGCTGACGCGCTGACGCCCGGGATGCCGAGCACCACCTGGAAGCCGTACGCGCACCGGTGGGATACCTACGTCCCGCAGCTGACCACCCGCTCGCCGGCCCGGCAGGCCGGCTGCCTGGGGTATGTGGCACGGACCAGGATCGGCGAGGTCGACGTGCTGCTGATCAAGTCGGAGCTGCACTTGGCCACCGACGCGATTTCGGCTCCGATCGTGGCCTTCTGGCGCCAGATCATCGACGAGGCACGACCAAGCCTGATCATCTCCACCGGAACCGCCGGGGGCATCGGCGCCGAGACTCAACTCGGCGACGTATTCGTCGTCACCAACGCCAAGTTCAACTGCACCAAAGACTTCAAGAGCAAGCCATGGGCGCAGCGACTCTTCACCGGGGCCGCGATCCACGCCGAAAGCTATGCGTCGATCTTCGGTGCCCTGACGGCGCCCAACGCCGGGCATCTGTTTCCGGTCGCCTTACGTCCGCCGGTGCTGACGTTCGGCGCCTCGGCGGGCGGTGTGGAGACCGTCGACTACTTCGGCTTTGCCAATAGCACCGACACTTTCGGGATCGTCCGCAACTACCCAGACGCCCGAACCGGAGAAATGGATGACGCCACGTTGCCGTTGGCGTTGGCGGAATTGCCCAATCCGCCGTTGTGGTGCTCGATTCGCAACGCCAGCGAGCCGCAGGTGTCGTCGGACATCGGCGATATCGAAGCCCAGCGACGCTGGGCCAATCAGATCTACAAGCGCTATGGCTACTGGACTACGATCGGGTCGGCTATCGGCACCTGGGCAGTGATCGCCAACCTCAGCTGAATGTGAATCGACGAGTCTGCGAGGATCCCAATGTCCAAAACCGGTACGACCAAGGTAAAAAACCAAGTATTGCGGCGGCTGCAAGCCGGCGAGAAGGTCCGCGTCGTTGCCGCCAGCGCCGGCCTCAGCGACTCGACGGTGTATCGGTGGCAACGCGAAAGCCGTTCCACCGCAACCACATCGGCCAGTGCACGACGGACGCGAACGAAACGGACCGCCGCAGTCGCGGTGCCCGTCGAGGGCTACCTCGGCGACATCACCGGGCCGGGGATCACCGACGGGTGGGGAGTGACCGGCACCGATCTGGGCGTCTGCACCGTGGCACCCAACGGAAACTTGGTGAGCGTGTTCGGAGACACCTTCTCCGGAGACAGCGTCGGCCAGGGTGATTGGCGGGCCCCGGTCGCCCTGATCGGGACCGGGGACGCGAAAACCCGCATCCAGTACCAGGACGCGGCCGGCGCAACTCCGAACTACGCCGACCAGCTGTGGTCCTATGTGCACGACAGCTCACCCTGGAACCAAGGCGGGATCAGCACCGTGATTCCCTCCGACTTGCTGGTGATCGGGCAGACGATGTACCTGCACGCGATCGTCAACCGCGGTTTCGGCAACGTGATCTGGACCGGCATCTGGAGCTCGACCGACAACGGCGTCACGTGGCAGGAGATGGGCCCTTCAGCGACGTTCCCCGCATCGATGGACAACGGCTATGCGCAACTGTGGTCGTGGGATTACAACCCCGATGACGGGTGGGTCTACGTGGTGTCCACCGGATTTCAGCGCGACAAGGGCATCATCCTGAGACGCGTGCGCCCCGGCGACATCGGCGACGGCAGCAAGTACTCGGGGTGGGGCTGGGACGGCAACCAATGGGGCTGGGACAACACGCCCACACCGATCACGCCGCCGGCGGAGACCTGGGGCGAGCTGACGCTTCGCCGACTGGACAGCGGCACGTGGATCCTTGGCGGATTCCTGTCCTCCCAGTACGCGCTGGGCTACCGCACGATCGACTCCCCGACCGCGAATCTCTACCAGGCTGCGATCCAGACACCGTTGGTCGGATGTAGTTGGGATGCCCAAGATCTGGCCAACAATCAGGTCGCCCAGCTCTACGGCGGCTACGTCCTGCCCGGCTCGACGCTGGACGCTGCCGGCGGGGTCGGCCTGGTCGTATCGCAGTGGGACACCGCGACCGGGTGGCCGTATCGGGCCATGCAGTTCAAGGTGACGCTCACCGACACGACCAAAGCCGCGGCGACCCCTCCCCGTGCCCTGAAACGCCCGCGGCGTCGTCGCGTCTGATATGCAGAGGGCAGACGCACGAGGAGAGGCGAGGGCAATGGCCGGTGGCATCGCGGTGTTGTGGGGAAACGAGCCCGACGAGCACGACTACCCGGCAGCGGCGGACTATCTCGCACTGCTGGCCCCGGCCGCGCAGATCAGCGAGATCGTGGCGGCGCTGAAGCAGTCCCCGGTGGTGCACAAGAAGGCCAAGGATCTGCTGCGCGCATCGCAGCTGGCCCTGCTGCCAAAGGACAATCCCCATGTGCAGGTGGACTTGAAGAAGATCAAGAAGGGCAAGCGGCTCTCACCGATCCTGGCCGTACGCGGGGACCTGGATAGCGGGGTGGCCATGCAGATCGCCGACGGCTACCACCGGGTGTGCGCGAGCTACTACACCGACGAGAACACCGACATCCCGGTGCGGATCGTCCCGGCGACGAAGTAGCCGTCGGGGGTTATGGCCAGCCACGTCGGCGCGGTACAGTAGCCGACGTGCAGCGGGTGCTCCTCCTCGGACGCCGCGACGGGGCCTGATTCAGACCGGCTTCCTGTCGCGGGTGTTCGCGATGCGCCGGTCTAAATCTTTCGAGGCCCATTAGGCCTCGCCTTCCAACCCCGGAGCAACCATCGTGACCACATTCTCTAAGCCGTCGGGCGAATCCCCCGACGCATTCGCTTCCAGCCGTACCATCACCCAACCTGCGGGTCCGCCCAACGACGGCCAACCCGCGTGGAACACCCAGCGCGGATCCGCGATGCCGGTCAGCCGGTACCGACCGTTCGCCGACGAGGTAGAGCCCATCCGCGTGGCCGACCGCACCTGGCCCGACAAGGTCATCGAAAAAGCGCCGCTGTGGTGCGCGGTGGACCTGCGCGACGGCAACCAGGCGCTGATCGATCCGATGAGCCCGGCACGCAAACGCCGGATGTTCGACTTGCTGGTTCGCATGGGCTACAAAGAAATCGAGGTCGGTTTCCCGTCGGCCAGCCAGACCGATTTCGATTTTGTTCGCGAGATCATCACTGAGGGCGCAATTCCCGACGACGTGACCATCCAGGTGCTGACCCAGTGCCGGCCCGAACTGATCGAGCGGACCTTTTTGGCCTGCGAGGGTGTGCATCGAGCGATCGTGCACTTCTACAACTCGACGTCAATCCTGCAGCGCCGCGTGGTGTTTCGGGCCGACCGGGCCGCCGTCCAGGCGATCGCCACCGACGGTGCCCGCAGATGCGTCGAGGAAGCCGCCAAATACCCTGGCACGCAATGGCGTTTCGAGTACTCGCCGGAGTCTTACACGGGCACCGAACTCGAATACGCCAAGCAGGTGTGTGACGCGGTCGGCGACATCATCCAACCCACACCGGACAATCCGATCATCTTCAATCTGCCGGCGACGGTCGAGATGGCGACGCCGAACGTCTACGCCGACTCGATCGAGTGGATGAGCCGCAACCTGAAACGACGCGACTCGGTCATCTTGAGTCTGCACCCACACAACGACCGCGGAACCGCCGTCGCCGCAGCCGAATTGGGCTACCAGGGCGGTGCCGACCGGATCGAGGGCTGCCTGTTCGGCAACGGGGAGCGCACCGGAAACGTCTGCCTGGTGACGCTGGGGCTCAATCAGTTCTCGCGAGGCGTGGACCCGCAGATCGACTTCTCCAACATCGACGAGATTCGCCGCACGGTCGAGTACTGCAACCAGTTGCCGGTGCCCGAACGCCACCCGTACGGCGGCGATCTGGTCTACACCGCTTTCTCCGGCAGCCACCAGGACGCCATCAACAAGGGCCTGGACAGCATGAAGGTCGCCGCGGACGAGGCCGACTCCGATGTCGACGACATGCTGTGGCAGGTGCCCTATCTGCCGATCGACCCGCGCGATGTCGGGCGTACCTACGAAGCGGTGATCCGGGTCAACTCGCAGTCCGGTAAGGGCGGCGTGGCCTACATCATGAAGGCCGACCACGGGCTGGCGTTGCCGCGGCGGCTGCAGATCGAGTTCTCCAAGGTGATCCAAACGATCGCAGAGGGCTCAGGCGGGGAGGGCGGCGAGGTCACTCCCAAAGAGATGTGGGATGCGTTCAACGAGGAGTACATCGCGCCGATCCAGCCGCTGGAGCGGATGAAGCAGCGTGTCGACGCCTCCGAGGAAGACCACGGCGTCACCAAGATTGCCGCCACGGTGAAGGTCGACGGCGTCGAGACCGAGATCAGCGGCTCGGGCAACGGGCCGCTTGCTGCGTTCGTCGACGCGCTGGCCACCATCGACTTCGAGGTGTCCGTGCTGGACTACTCCGAGCACGCGATGAGCGGCGGCGAGGACGCGCAGGCCGCGGCGTACGTCGAGGCGTCGATCAAAGGTCGGACGGTGTGGGGCGTCGGCATCGCGCCGTCGATTACCACCGCGTCGCTGCGCGCCGTGGTGTCGGCGGTCAACCGCGCCGCACGGAACTGACAGCAGCTTTCAGCTCGCGGCAGTTTCCGCCGGCCGTTGGGCGAAGACTGTCGCGCTGAGGGTCCCTACCGCGAACAGTGCGGCGGACTCGTCAATGACCTTCTGCGGCAGAGGTATTCGGCGCCGAGAGAGCAGCGACTCCATGGCGTCGCTGCTGACCGGACTCGACAGCAGAAGTCCCTGTGCCCGGATGCAGCCGTGGCGTAGCAGCGTCGCAGCGGCCACCGAGGTCTCGACGCCCCGGGCGGTCAATTCCAGGCCGACGGCCTCGGCGACGCCGATTATCGTTCGCACCACCGCCAGATCAGCGGCGTTGTCACCGAGTTCGCGCGTGAACGCGTTGTTGATCTTGAGCATGTCGGCCGGAAGTGATTTCAGCTGCGACAACGCCATATCCCCACCGCCGAAGTCATCGATCGCGATGCGAACTCCGATGTCCTTCAACCTCGCGAGGGTGACCTGCGCGTAGGGCATGTCGAGCGCTATTGCGTGCTCACCGATCTCCAGGCGGATCGAGCCCGGGGCGATGCTGAATTCGTCGATGGCGGAGGACACAATCTCAACGAACTCACCGGCCGCCAACTGCGTCTGCGAGATGTTGAGGTGCAGCGTTACTTCATGTCCGAAGCCGTGGGATCGCCAGCGGCTGAAGTCGCCGCAGGCGCGTCGTACGACCATACGGACCGATTGGCCCGTAAGGGGCATCGAGCCGGTGGCGCCGTGCGATGCGTCTACCGGCAACCCGCGAGCGGGCTGCCAGCACGCCAGCGCTTCGACCGCCAATATTTCGCCGGTCCGCAAGTCGATCTCGGGTTGATACTGCACCTCGACAGCGCCGACCGCGTCCAGCTGGATCTCGTCATGAACCGGAGGCCGTGTCGACACCTCGTGCTCGCGGGCGATTGCGTTGCCGCCGTGGTGTTTCACCGCCACCGCGGCCAGATCGGCTCGGCGCAGGAGATCCTGACCGTTGTCGACCCCGGGCATCCCGACTGCCAGGCCGATGCTGACCGTTCGGGTGATCAAATGGTCGCCGGTCCGGACCGGGCGACACACCGCGGTCTGAAGCTGGCGCGCGAACGCTTCCGCGGCGTCGGCCGACATCGCGCGGTGGGGAACCACAACGAATTCATCCCCGCCGACGCGGGCGATCATCGCTTGCGCGCCGGCCGTGGTCAGGAGCCGTTGGGCACATGCCTGGATGACTACGTCGCCGGCGGCATGCCCAAGGTGATCATTGATGCTCTTCAGCCGATCCACATCGACATAGAGAACCGCGACGGGCCCGGACCGTCCCGCCGCCAATCTCCGACGTAGTTCGACGTTCAGCGCCCGGCGGTTGTGCAACCCGGTCAACTCGTCCCGCTCGGCCAACCGGTGCAGACGGCTTTCAGCGGCGAAGCGCGATTGCAGCTGGGCAAACAACGCGGCAACGACGCCGAGCGTCTCGAGCTCCTCGGCCGGCCAGTGTTTGCAGCCGGACTTGGTCAGACCGATCACCCCGGTCGTCGCCGATCCCCACAGCAAAGGTGCGACCGCCGTGAATGACGACTCGCCGGTCACAATTACCTTCGGCGCTCGCAGGACCCCGGCCAGCACGACATCGTCATCGCCAAAATCGACGGTTGCCGGCGAGGCCGAGTGCCGTGGCGGCCATTCCGCAATCAGCGTCGAGGCTCGAAGCGTGCGGTTGTCGTGCCGCAGAAACGCGCTGTCAGCCCCGAATTGCTCGGCGAGTTGCGCGAGCAACCGCGCATAGAGCTTCGCCGCCGAGAATTCGCTGGCCCCCGTTATCTGGGAAACCAGTTGGCCAATAATGCGTAGAGGGAGGTCCACCACGGTCACCTCGGTGTGGAGTTATGCCCCCCGGCCGGATTTATTCATGAATTCACCGCAAGCGCGACGATGCGTTGGTGAGCGAAGTCCCGGCGTCGAGCCGGGTAGCGCCCCTGATCTTAAAGGCGTTGTCTCCGGACTCAGGAGACTTTGTCCAAACTTTTGGACTCGCGCCACAGAGCCGCGGCGCGCCGCTAATGTATTTCGCCGACCTCAGGCCGAGACCTTCGCCAGAAGCATTCCGGCCAGGGTTTGGGCCTGCACACAGCTGTCGGCGCCAACGATCAGATAGATCCAGCCTTTGAGCACGTCGACGGTCGCGGGCGGAGCCACAAAGCAGAACGCTTGATCACCCAGGCCGGGAACGCTCTGGACGTTGCCCGCGCTCTGCTTGTTGACCTGAAAACCTCTGGCTTGCGAATCGAGGCACTTCTTGTCGGCGGGTTTGCCGTCGATGCAGTACTCGTTGTTCCAATACAGCTTGAAGCTGACATCGTTGCCCGCCGTCGGGATGGACGTGCACTGCGCCTCGCTCGGGGACTGGCTGCCCTCAGCCGCGGGGAACGCGCTGCCCATCACCTTGCTGATGTCGGCTGCACTGAGCAGGCTGCAGAAATTGTCGGGGACATGCACGCCGGATGTCTTTGCCGCTGAGCCGTTGTCGTACGAGCACCCACATGCCATCGCCAGGACTGCGAGCATTGCCAGGCAACGCGTCAGCGGTCTTGCTGCGAGGCGGGTGACGGTAATCGGCATATTCCGATCCTTGCAGCATCCGAGTATCGATCCGGTCGGCACACCTGCCACCTACGAAGACTCGGTCCGCGCATCCGGTTTCCGGGCGATAACTTCCGACTGCATGGATTAATGCTTCTTCTTGATGGTTATAGCTACTTAATCGATCCCGCTGGCCGAACTCCGGCTGATCACCTGCACGGGAACATTCGATCGGGCCACCCACAACTACAGCGAGAACCTCGTCGTCACTGCCTACGCCGCATGATGCCGGGCCTCAGAACAGGGCGAACTGCTCGCCGGTGCACGACAGCGCCACGTTGTCGTTGACCCCGGTGCCGTCGACGACGGCTCTGACATGAGCCATGAACTTCGCGTCGGACACCAGCGGCACCCCGAGTTCATGAGCCAGGTAGCCCTTGCCCTGCAACCCCGAAGCTTCCGGTTACATGGATTAATTCTCTTTCTTAACGGTTATAACTACTTAATCTTTATGCGGGCCATCCGCAGCTCGCGTGGATAGGCGAGCTGATGCAGCACTCTGTCGCCCCGAGCGGGCACCGGGTCAATCTGATTGCGCTTCGGCACTCCGCCCAGGCGCCCGAACATGGTCGGCATCGTGTGTCGGCGAAATCCCGGGGCCGCGTCGCCGGCATCGCATTGGCGGTGCTGATCGGGCTCGCGCTGATTGTTCACGCGGGATGGCTCGTGTTCACCCATACGAGTGCGGCCTCGCGACCGTATCCGGTCTTTGAGAGATCACAACGGCACTCGGGCGCCGCCGCGGACGATTGGATACGGGCGAACCTGCCGGTCGGGACCCACATGCTCGCCGACGAATTCGACCCGCCTGCGGGTTACCAGCCCGTCTCACTTGTGGAGGCCGGGTCGAACTGGAAGAACTACCGCTACCTGCTCACCTCGACGACGACTGCTCCGCTGGCCGACTCGGCCTTGACGGCCGTATGGAGGTCGTCGACCCCGGTAGCCGTGTTCAGCGACGGCGAGGTCCGCTACATCCTGCCCCAGACACCACCCGATGAAATCCGCCGCGAACACGACCTCGACCGAGTGGAGCGACTGCAGGCCGGCGCCGCACTACAGCGGAACACCCATTTGACATTGTCGCCGGAGGCCCAGGACATCCTCGCCGCTGGGCAACTCGACTTGCGGGCAGCCGCGGTGCTGACGGCTCTGGTCATGCAGGTGCCCTTCGCGCTGAACGAAATCGTGGTCATCGCGCCCGAAGCCGCTGCCGAGATGCCCGCGCGCTCCATCACGGTCTACAGCTCAGATCCGGGCGGGTTCACCCGGGCGCTCAGCGGTGTCACCGCGGCGCTCGCACCCGACCAAGTCACGGTCGGTGAGAACGGCGCCATCGAGCTGCGATGGCCACTCAGCGTTACGCCGATGCCCTCGGTGAATTGAATCCGCTCGAATTAAGGAGTTCGTCATGCACACCAAAACCCTTCCGGCACTGGCGGGTTGCGTTGCCGTCGTCGCGTTGAGCGTTGCGCCGGCGAGCGCCGCTCCGCCGCCGACCAACGCCGCGATGGTGCGGGGCGCGCATTTCTCCCCCGACACACCGTCAGTTGACGTCTACCTGACCAGTTTCGCCGGTGGCACAACCACATTGGCCTTGTCGAACGTCGGCTACGGCGACGTCAGCAAATACCAGCGCCTCGAGCCCGGCCTCTACACCGTTGGTATGCGACCGGCCGGCGCCAGCCCGTCCACCCCGGTGGTGTTCAGCTGGAAGCTCAACGCCAAGCCTGGCTCAGCGTTCACCGCGCTGGCCATCGGCATGAACAAATCGCTGCAGGGGCGGGTCCTACCGGACGACCTGAGTCCACCACCGACGGGCCAGGCTCGCGTACGGATCATCCAAGCCGCCGACCGCGCCCCGGCGGCCCATGTGGCCGCTGAGAAGGGTCCGGTCTTCGGCGACAAAGTTCCATTCGCGGCGACGACGGACTACGCGCCGTTCCCTGCGGGGAACTGGCCGATCACCGTGAGTTCGGCCGACAATCCCAAACTCACCGCCACGTCCAACATCACGCTGTCCGCCGGGCACGACGGGAGCATTGTCGTGCTGGACGATGCCAAGCAGGGACTCTCGGTGCGGTTTGTCGACGACGCGGTCGGGACGGATCTGCCGCCCACCGGACCTGTCGCGACCGGGGGTGGCGCCACCGCCACTGCGGCCGACCGCGGGTCGACGGTGAGCGCCGCAGCGTGGACGGTCGCTGGGTTGACGTTCGCCGCGACCATCGCGTTGGGCGGTGCGACGATGCGACGCCCACGCACGCAGCCGTGACCACGGCTGGGCGACATCGCCTTTCGCGTGATCGAGGCCGGCGTTCGCGAACGCTGACGCTGTTGATGGCGATGCTGTGTGGCGGCAGCGCAGCGCTGGCGTGGACCGCCGGCCACACCGACTTCGCGACGGCGTCCGCGTCGGAGTCCGGGGCCGGTTTTGGTGGCGCATACGCCGGTTCGGGCCGGGCCGCATCCGGTGCGGATCGTCATCCCGACGATCGCCGTGAACGCCGACATCGAACCACTGCATCGAGCAGCGGACGGCACCCTCGGCGTTCCGCCGCACTGGAATGACGCCGGCTGGTACGCCGACGGGGTGGTGCCCGGCCAACAGGGTCCGGCGGTGATCGTGGGCCATGTCGACTCGCGCACCGGCCCGGCGGTGTTCTATCACTTGCCCCGGCTGCGGCATGGCGACGAGGTGCTCGTGGAAACCAGCGACGGCCAGAGCCATCGGTTCGTCGTCGACACCACGCATGCGTTTTCGAAGACCGGCTTTCCCACCCAGTCGGTCTACGGACCGACCCCGCTGGCGGAACTTCGGCTGATCACCTGCACCGGGTCATTCGACCGGGCAACTCACAACTACAGCGAAAATCTCGTCGTCACCGCATACGCTGTTTAAAAACCTGGCGACGAGGACACGATCATCCAGACCACACAGCCCCATCCCAGGAACGAACTTGGCATCGCGGCGCTGGTCGTCGGAATACTTGCCGTAGCGTTTTGCTGGGTTCCGTTCGCCGGCATCGTCTTCGGCGTAGCCACCGTCGCACTCGCGATCGGCGGGCGAAAACGAATCAAGCGTGGCGAAGCAGACAACAGGCGCACCACGACGATCGGCATCGCGCTGGGCACCGCAGCGTTCGTCATCGGTGGCGCCATCTCAGCGGTGTTCCTGCTTTCTATTATCGGTCACCAGAATTGCATCGATCATGCACACAGCCGCGCCGCGTACGGGCAGTGCTGATCGGCAGGCCGCCGGACTATCAGAACAGCGCGAATTGCTCGCCTGCGGGCACCACGTCGGGGCCGCCCGTCACCGCGCCGACGCAATCCATGAACGTCGCGTCCGACAGCAGCGGCACACCCAGTTCGTGGGCCTGGTAACCCTTGCCCCGCAGCCGGGCGGCGTTCGTTGCAGATCACCAGCGAGGTTTCCTGGTCGACCGCGTCGGCGTAGGACAGCCCGGCGTGCAGGATCCGCTCGACCAGCTCATCGTGGGTGCGCTGCACCTCGGCGGCCAACGCGACCCGCATGCCCTGCACCAGCGGGCCCGCCGCCGACGTAGGGACCCGGGTTCGGATACGGGCACGGCATCCGCGACGCCAGCACCTTCAACGGCCGCAGCTCCTCGTGGGTGACCTTGCCGCTGGGCCAGCGCCGCCGGGTGACGGGCCGGACCGGTAACCAGACGTCGCGTTCACGCGCCCGTCGCAGCGAGGCGGCCAGCACATCGGTCAGCACGACGGCGTCGTCGAAAGCATCGTGCGCCCGCCGCTGCGTCACACCCCAGTGCGCGGCCAGCGTCTCCAGCCGCAGGTTGTCGGTGCCCAGTTCGAGCCGGCGGGCCAGCTCGACCGTGCACATCACGCTGTCGATCGGCAGCTCGACACCGGCCAGTTCCGCTTCGGCGGTCAGGAAGCCGTAGTCGAAGGCGACGTTGTGCGCGACCAGCGTTCGGCCGCGGACCAGCTCGGCCACGTCGCCGACGATCTCGCTGAACTGTGGCTGGTCCTCCAGCATCTCGGCGGTCAGGCCGTGGATGTGAGTGGGCCGGGGTCCACCCCCGGATTGAGCAGGCTGACCACGGACTGTTCGACGTGGCCTTCGGCGTCCAACGCGAGCACCGCGAGGCTGATGACGCGGGCGCTGCCGGGCTTGAAGCCCGAGGTCTCGACGTCGATCACGGCCCAGCCGGCACCCGGCTCGGTGACCGGCCGACCCCAGGGCCCTGCCTGTAGCGCCGCCGCACTGTCCCGCATGAACCGAGGATTCCACGCCCGGCCGACATCGCCGGGTCGCTGCGCGCCGTGTCGCCAACCTCTTTCGTCAGGCCGACCCGCTGCACTCGGAAAAGCGCCGAGTTTGCGATCGACCTAAACTTCCTCGGGTGATCAACGCCCGAGGACGACTCGCCCTGGCCGCCGGGGCCGGCGCGCGCTGGGCGTCCCGGGTGAGCGGCCGTGGCGCCGGCGCGATGATCGGCGGCCTGGTCGCGATGACCCTGGACTCCTCGATCCTGCGGCAGCTCGGCCGCGGCCGACGCACCGTCGTCGTCACCGGCACCAACGGCAAGTCGACGACCACCAGGATGACGGCGGCGGCCTTGCGCACGCTTGGCGCAGTTTCGGTGGCCACCAACGCCGAGGGCGCCAACATGGACGCCGGGCTGGTGGCCGCGCTGGCCGCTGAGCGGGCCGCCGGGCTCGCGGTGCTCGAGGTCGACGAGATGCATGTGCCGCACGTCGCCGACGCCGTCGAGCCCGCCGTTCTGATCCTGCTCAACCTGTCTCGCGACCAGTTGGACCGGGTCGGTGAGATCAATGTGATCGAGCGCCGGCTGCGGGCCGGGCTGGCCGCGCACCCGCAGGCGATCGTGGTGGCCAACTGCGACGACGTGCTGATGACGTCGGCCGCCTACGACCATGCCAACGTGGTCTGGGTCGCCGCCGGCGGCAGCTGGGCGGCCGACTCGGTGAGCTGTCCGCGCAGCGGTGAGGTGATCGTCCGCGAGCAGGGGCACTGGTATTCCACCGGTGCCGACTTCAAAAGACCCAGCCCGCAGTGGTGGTTCGACGACGAAAAGCTTTACGGCCCAGACGGATTGACACTGTCGATGAATCTTGCCCTGCCGGGCGTGGTGAACCGGGGCAACGCCGCACAGGCGGTGGCCGCCGCCGTCGCACTGGGCGCCGACCCGTCCGCCGCGGTGGCCGCGGTGGCCGGAGTCGACGAGGTCGCCGGGCGTTACCGGACGATTCAGGTCGGCGATCACGCCGTGCGAATGTTGTTGGCCAAGAACCCCGCCGGGTGGCAGGAAGCGTTGTCGATGGTGAACAAGGATGCGGCCGGGGTGGTGATCGCGGTCAACGGGCAGGTGCCCGATGGCGAGGACCTGTCCTGGCTGTGGGACGTGCGCTTCGAGGAGTTCGGGACGGACTTTCAGGGGACCCCAGTCGTGGCGGCCGGCGAACGCGGCACTGACCTGGCCGTGCGGCTGGGCTACGCCGATGTCCAACACACGCTGGTGCACGACACGATGGCGGCGATCGCTTCCTGCCCGCCCGGGCCGGTCGAGGTGGTCGCCAACTACACCGCGTTTCTGCAGTTGCAGCGCCGATTGGCCCGCCATGGCTGACTCGACCGTACGTATTGGCCTGGTGCTGCCAGATGTGATGGGCACCTACGGCGACGGCGGAAACGCGGCGGTGCTGCGGCAACGGCTCCGGCTGCGAGGCATCGCCGCCGAGATCGTCGAGATCACGCTGGCCGACGCGGTGCCCGATAGCCTCGACCTTTACACGCTGGGCGGCGCCGAGGACTATGCGCAGCGGCTGGCCACCAAGCACCTGATCCAGTACCCGGGACTGCAGCGGGCCGCGGGCCGCGGCGCGCCGGTGCTGGCGATCTGCGCGGCCATCCAGGTGCTGGGGCACTGGTACGAGACGTCGGCCGGCGAACGCGTCGACGGCGTGGGACTGCTCGACTTGACCACGTCGCCGCAATCGGCGCGCACCATCGGCGAGCTGGTCACCTCGCCACAGCTGGCCGGGCTGACCGCGCCGTTGACTGGCTTCGAAAACCACCGCGGTGGAACGGTTCTCGGCGATGCCGCGTCGCCGTTGGGCGCGGTGCGCAAAGGCGCGGGTAACCGCTTGGGCGATGGCATCGACGGCGCGGTGCAGGGCAGCGTGTTCGCGACCTACATGCACGGGCCATGCCTGGCCCGAAATCCGGAGTTCGCCGACCTGCTACTCGCCCACGTGGTGGGCGAGCTGTCACCGCTCGAGCTTCCCGAGGTGGAGTTGCTTCGCCGCGAACGGCTTCGCGTCTAGCCCGCCGGGCCTCTCGGGGTCCAGCCTGCGCCGAGACTTAAGCCATTGCGACGCTTTCCGGCGTGTCGTGTGGATGGTTTACGTGTCGGCGAATCGGCCAAGCTGTTTCAGACCATCGCGCGGCGGCCGGTCAACGCGCGTCCCAGGGTCAGCTCGTCGGCGAATTCCAGGTCGCCGCCCATCGGCAGCCCGGACGCGATTCGGCTCACCGTCAGGCCGGGGATGTCGCGCAGCATCCGGACCAGGTAGGTGGCGGTCGCCTCGCCTTCGGTATTCGGGTCGGTCGCGATGATCACCTCGGTGATGTCCACCCCGTCGACCTGCTCGCCGATCCGGGTCAGTAGCTCCCGGATCCGCAGCTGATCCGGTCCGACGCCGGACAGCGGATCCAGTGCGCCGCCCAGAACGTGGTAGCGGCCGCGGAATTCGCGGGTCCGCTCGACGGCCGCCACATCCTTGGGCTCCTCGACGACACACACCTGCGTGCCGTCGCGACGCGGATCCCCGCAGATGCGGCAGCGCTCGTCGTCGGAGACGTTGCCGCACAGGGCGCAGAACCGCACACCGTTGCGAACCTTGGCCAGGACCGCGGTGAGCCGGTCGATGTCCGGCGGTTCAACCGACAGCAAGTGAAAAGCGATGCGCTGGGCACTCTTTGGCCCGATACCCGGCAGCTTGCCGAGCTCGTCGATCAGATCCTGGACCGGTCCTTCAAACACCCAGTGCGCCGCCGCCCATGCCACCGGCCAGCGGACCGAGCTGCTCCTGCGCCAAGGCGGCGACCTGCGCGGCGGCGTCACCGAGCGCACCGACCAGCAGATCCTGCAGCGTCTCGACGTCATCGGGGTCGACGACCTTGGGGTCGATCTTCACCGCGACGACCTCGCCGCTGCCTTTGACGGTGACCTCCACCAGACCGCCGCCGGCCTCTCCGTGTACCTCGGAGTTGATCAGCCGGTTCTGGGCCTCCATCAGTTGTTGCTGCATCTGCTGAGCCTGGGCGAGCAACGCCGACATGTCGGGCTGGCCTCCGGGTTGCATGACGGTCCCCTTGCGTATTGGTATCGACTTGGTTTCGCCTGCGTCGTGCGGGCGGTTCAGAGTTCCAAGCGTAGACGGCGCCGGGCTAACGTGGCGCCGTGCGCATACCTGATCGCCTGCGTGTCCCTCGTCGCCTGCGTGGCACGGCCCCTGTGGCGCTGGCCGCGGTCGGCGTCCTCGCCGTCGCCACCGTCACCCCGGCACCGCCTAGCGCGATCGCGGCGCCCGGCAGTATCGCCGGCATGATCGTGTTCCTCGATCCCGGCCACAACGGCGCCAACGACGCATCCATCAGCCGCCAGGTGCCCACCGGTCGCGGCGGCACCAAGGACTGCCAGGCCAGCGGAACCACGACCAACGACGGCTACCCGGAGCACACCTTCACCTGGGACACCACCCTGCGCATCCGCGCTGCGCTCAACGCGCTGGGCGCCCGGACCGCCATGTCACGCGGTGACGACTCCACGGTCGGCCCGTGCGTCGACCAGCGCGCCGCGATGGCCAACGCGCTGCACCCGAACGCGGTCGTCAGCATCCATGCCGACGGCGGTCCTTCGGGTGGACGGGGTTTCCACGTCAACTACTCCGCGCCGCCGCTCAACCAGGCTCAGGCCGGGCCTGCGGTGCAGTTTGCGCGGGTGATGCGCGACCAGATGCAGGCGTCGGGCATTCCGCCGGCCAGCTATATCGGCCAAGACGGCTTCTACGGACGTGCGGACCTGGCGGGGCTGAACCTGGCGCAGTACCCGTCGATCCTGGTCGAATGCGGCAACATGAAAAACCCGGTCGACTCGGGACTGATGGAAAGCCCCGAGGGTCGACAGAAGTACGCCGACGCCGTGGCCCGGGGTGTCGCAGCGTTCCTGGGCAACCAATCGGTCGCCCGCTGAGCGCTTAGCTTTCGACTTCCCGCTTCAGGTTGGCCAGCACCTGGGCCTGGATCTTCTTCAGTCCGAGTGGCGCGAACGTCTTCTCGAAGAAGCCCTTCACGCCACCGGCACCCGTCCACGTAGTGGTGACGGTGACGCTGGAACCCGGGCCCGCAGGAGCCACCGTCCAGTTGGTGACCAGCGTCGAGTTGGCGTCCTTTTCGATGACGGCGTGACCGGCGACGTCGACGCTGGCCTTGATGTCACGGACCCGCGACTCGGTGGCCTGCAGCTTCCAGCTCGCGACGGTTCCCTGGCCCTGCCCGCCCTCGAGTACCTGGTAGTCGTGGTAATGCGACGACAGGATCTTGGGCCGGACTTCCCGGTAGTCAGCAACGGCGGACAGCACGGCGGCGGGCTCAGCGTTGATCAGGATCGTGCTGGCTGCACTGACGTGTCCCATTAGGCGTAACTCCTCTGCGCGGACGTGATCTCGCCGACCAGCGTATAGGTGGCCGCCGGAGGCTTACGCGCTGAGGCGGCTCCAATTCGGTGTCGATCGGCTGCAGTCGCGACGCCGCGGCCCGCTTCGTCAGCCCGAGTCGAAATCCCCTGGGCTTCAAGGTGATTGACTCGGCAATCTTCAGTTGATAGTCGTTGTCCGCGGCCAGGTCGTAGCGGTGCAGAATCATGGCGAGCGTTAGCACCGCCTCGTGCAGGGCAAACTGTCGGCCGATGCAGGCCCGCTGACCCGTCCCGAAGGGCTTGTAGGCGTGCGCGCGGCCCTTCATCTCACCCGGCGCGAAGCGGTCGGGATCGAAGCGCTCGGGCTCCGGCCACACCTGCGGGTCGCGCTGCACGAGCGGCAGCACCACCAGAACCCATTGCCCCCTCTTGATGCGGTAGCGCCCGCCCAGCACGGTGTCCTTGCGAGCGACGCGCAGATAACCGGGCGCGGTCGGCCACAGCCGCAACGTCTCGTCGAGCACTGCCCGCACGTACCGCAGCTTCGCAACGTCGCCGTAGGCCGGCTTGGGGTTGTCCGACATGCCCCACAAGCTGTCGACCTCCGCCTTGGCCCGCGCCAGGACCTCCGGGTTCTGGGTGAGGTAATACAACGCGAACGACAAGGCGCCCGAGGTGGTCTCGTGTCCGGCGACGATGAAAGTGATGACCTGCTGCCGGATGTTGACCGGGTCCAGCCGGCGCCCGGTGGTGGGGTGCGTGGAGTTCAGCATCAGGTCGAGCAGGTCGGGAGTACCGGTGCCGACGCCGTCGCGGCGGGCCGCAATCACGTCGTCGACGATGCGACCCATCACCGCCCCAGACCGCCGAATTGCCGGTCGCAGCAGCCTGGTCAGCAAAGGGAACGTCGACCAACTGGCGTACTTCAGCATTCGGTTCATGGCCGAGATGAACGGCATGCGGCCGGCGTCGATCGAAGGAGCCGAACCGGTAGCCGAATCCGGCGCGGCCGATGGACTCCAGGGCCAACCGCGTCATGTCCTCGGTGACGTCGACCCGACGCCCATTGTCAGCCGCGCCATCCCAGTGATCGAGCATGTCGCGGATCGCCTGCAGCATGATCGTGTGGTAGCCCTGCATCGCCTCACGGCTGAACGCCGGCTTCAGAATGTCGTGTGCCAGTTTCCAATTCGGGTTTTCGGTCTCGACCGTGATGAGGGCGTCGCCGATCACCTCGCGCAGCGGCGTCAGGTGGTGGCCGACATATTTGCCGAATCGGGTTTCGTCGTGCACCTCGGCGACCAAATCAAGTCCGCTGACGGCGACCATCTCGGTGCCGAGCATTTTGCGCGCCGAGATCGGGCCCAACTTCTTCGTCTGCGGCAGCGACGACTGGAACGGAGTGCGGGGGTTCAGACCGAGGACATCACCCAGCAACGGCAGCCGGAGCGGCGGGTGGGGAAGGTCGCGAGTGTCGACAATTTTGCGGCTGCGCAACTCCGTTGCGCCTGACTTGCCACGCTGGGCTTCGCCGACCCAACATACTCGTCATTGTCATATCTGGAGTATTACATACTTTTTGACTTATATAGATACTAGAAGTAGGTTATCGGTCTTAAGTAACACATGAACTGCGACAATTGGGGGGATTAGCAGGAAATTGACGGGTTTCTAGTCTGCTCAGAGCGCGCGTGGCCGCCGCATCTTCTCATGTGCGGCGCGATACCGCGCGCGGATGTGCTGAGGGGCCTGGCTAGCCGTTGTCGATGCGGCGCGCGCCCAGCTCGTTCTGCAACAGCTCGAGCGCAGCTTCTTCGGGATCGCGACGCGGTGTCAGCTCGTCGTCCTGGCCTGCCTCGGCCAGCATGCTCTCCTCTTCGGCCCGCTGATCCGACTCCTGGTCGGCGCTCGGTTCGGCCGGCGGAGGTGGCGGGGGAACCACCCGGCGTGGACGCTCGATGGGCCGAGATGGCGCAGCCGGCGCTGCCGGCGCCGGCGCTGCCGGGGCGTTGGTTTCGCAGCGCACTCGCCAGTCCACGCCGAGCGCATCTTTGAGCGCTTCGGCGATGACGTCGGCATTGCGCTGTTCACTCAGCCGCTTGGCCAAATGCGGCGATTCGTGGCTCAACACCAGGGTGTTGCCCTCGACCGCGCGGACCGTGGCGCCGGCCAGCATCACCTCGGTAGTTCTGCTGCGCTGGCGAACTTTGTCGCGCACCGTCGGCCACAAGGTGCGCACCGCGGCGGCATTCGGTTCGGCTGAGCCCACGGTGGCTGGAGTCTCCGCAGCCGGCGCGGGCTCGACGGCGGCAGGCTCAGCCTGCCTGGGCGCTGGCGGTGGAGGCTCGGGCGCGGAGCGGGATCGGCTGCGGCAACCGGTGGACGCAGGTGCAGGTGTCGGCGGTTGAGCGGGTGCAGCCGACTGTCGCACAAACGCGGGTTGCGGCACCGGCTGCTCCCCGGCCGGAATGGACATGTCCAGTCGGGTCTCGATCCGCTCGACCCGTTGCAGCAGGGCCGATTCGGCGTCGCTGGCCGACGGCAGCAGCAGCCGCGCGCAGATCACCTCGAGCAGCAGGCGCGGCGCCGTCGCGCCGCGCATTTCGGTCAGACCGGCGTGCACCACCTCGGCATAGCGGGTCAGCGTCGCCGGTCCCATCCGCGCCGCCTGCTCGCGCATCCGGTCTAGGACGTCTTCGGGCGCATCGACGACGCCGCGCGTGGTGGCGTCCGGAACTGCTTGCAGCACAAGCAAATCACGGAACCTCTCCAGCAGGTCGGTGGCGAACCGTCGCGGGTCGTGGCCGGCGTCGATCACCGACTCCACCGCCCCGAACAAAGCCGCGGCATCGCCGGCTCCCAGCGCGTCGACGGCCTCGTCGATGAGCGCCATGTCGGTGGCGCCCAGCAGCCCCAGCGCCCGCTGGTAGTTGACCCGATTGCCTTCGGCGCCGGCCAGCAACTGGTCGAGCACCGACAGCGTGTCGCGAGGTGAACCGCCGCCGGCCCGGATCACCAGTGGATAGACGGCGTCGTCGACGACCACGTCCTCCTGGGCGAGGATCCGTTCGACCAGGCCTCGCATGGTCTTGGGCGCGAGCAGTCGGAAGGGGTAGTGGTGGGTGCGCGACCGGATGGTGGTGAGCACTTTGTCCGGCTCGGTGGTGGCGAAGATGAAGATGAGGTGCTCGGGCGGCTCCTCGACGATCTTCAGCAGCGCGTTGAAGGCCTCCGGCGTCACCATGTGCGCCTCGTCGATGATGAAGATCCGGTAGCGCGATTCCGCTGGAGCGTAGAACGCCCGGTCCCGCAGCTCGCGGGCGTCGTCGACGCCGTTGTGGCTGGCCGCGTCCAATTCGGTGACGTCCAGGCTGCCGGATCCCTTGGGTGCCAGCCCGACGCACGAGTCGCAGACTCCGCAGGGCGTGGCCGTCGGCCCCTGCACGCAGTTCAGCGAGCGGGCCAGGATGCGCGCCGAGGAGGTCTTGCCGCAGCCACGCGGGCCGGAGAACAGATACGCGTGGTTGATTCGGCCGGCGGTCAGCGCGGTCGACAGCGGCTCGGTGACGTGCTCCTGCCCCACCACTTCGGCGAAGGTCGCGGGCCGGTACTTGCGGTAGAGAGCCACGGACAGCAAGGCTACTCAGCCCGACCGACGATGCGAACCCGGAAGGGTTCGTTGAGGAGGCGGGCAGCGCAACGAGTGTGAACGCGGGGCGAGATTTACGCGGCCGATCCTGCGCCACCAGCTCACACTGAAAGCCGTCAGCTCACACTCGACGGCGGGGAAAGCTAGTCGTGGTTCAGCAGTGACTCGGTGGCAGACAGCAGTGCGCAGGTGGCCAGCCCGTCGATCGCGTCACGCAGATCCGACTCGGGCGGGAACGTCGGCGCGATGCGGATGTTCTTGTCGTCCGGGTCTTTTCGGTACGGGAACGACGCGCCCGCCTCGGTGACCGCGATACCGGCGTCCCTGGCCAGCGCGACGGTGCGCTTGGCTGTGCCGGGCAGCACGTCGAGGCTGATGAAATAGCCGCCCTCGGGCTCGTTCCAGGACGCGATCTTCGACTCGCTGAGCCGCTTGTCCAGAATCTCCAGTGCCAGCGCGAATTTCGGCGCCAGCAGTTGCTGATGACGCAGCATCTGCAGCCGGACGCCATCGGCGTCGCCGAAGAAGCGCAGGTGCCGCAGCTGGTTGACCTTGTCCGGGCCGATCGACTTCTTCCCGGCGTACTGCAGGTACCAGGCGATGTTGCCCAGGGATCCGCCGAAGAAGCTGACGCCCGCGCCGGCGAAGGTGATCTTCGACGTCGACGCGAACACGTAGGGCCGGTTGGGGTTGCCGGCGGCGGTGGCCAGGCCCAGCACATCGATGGGGCGGGGGAAGTCCAGTGTCAGCGTGTGCACCGCGTAGGCGTTATCCCAGAACAGCCGGAAATCATCGGCCGCCGTGCGCATTTGGACGAGCCGACGGACCGTCTCCCACGAATAGCTCAAGCCGGTGGGGTTGGCGAACACCGGGACCGCCCATAGGCCCTTGATGGCCGGGTCGACCGCGACCAGCTCTTCGATCAAGTCGACGTCCGGGCCGTCCTCGTGCATCGGGACCGGGATCATCTCGATGCCGAGCGTCTCGGTGATCGCGAAGTGCCGGTCGTAGCCGGGAACCGGGCACAGGAACTTGACCTCGGCCTCGTCTTTCCAGGGGCGCGGCGAATCCACTCCGCCGTAGAGCATCGAGAACACGATGACGTCGTGCATCAGCTCGAGGCTGGCGTTGTTGCCGGCGATCAGGTTCTGCACCGGGATGCCGAGCAGTTCGCCGAAGATCGCCCGCAGTTCGGGGAGGCCGTGCTGCCCGCCGTAGTTGCGGGTGTCGGTGCCGTCGCCGTCGCGGAAGTCCGATCCGGGCAGGCTCAGCAGCGCGTTCGACAGATCCAGTTGCTCACTGCAGGGCTTTCCCCGGGTGAGATCGAGCGCCAGCCTCTTGGATTGCAGGTCGGCGTAATCCTGTTGGTGGCGGGCATGCAATCCCTCGAGGTCGTTACGGCCTAGGGAGCTGAACGAGCCGTACGACACCATGCGCCTTTCGACGTTTCCACTGCAGGTTTCCAATAGGGGACCCCGCGCACCCGCCAGAGCCCATTGACCCTTGCTGCCTTCCGGCCCTGGGGGAGTTCACAGGATAGACGCCGCGCGGGGTCCGACCAGAGTCTAGTACCCGGGCTGCGAACGATGACCCGCCTCTCCCCCGCATGCGGAAGGTATCCCCACCTCAGGCCGTTGCAGGCCTGCATCGTCGCCGGGTGAAGCGATAGCCCGAAGGCCCTGACCTGCGCTCGGCTACCATGGCCGACGGAGGATTCGCCTAGTGGCCTATGGCGCTCGCCTGGAACGCGGGTTGGGTTAACGCCCTCGCGGGTTCAAATCCCGCATCCTCCGCACTTAATCCGGGACGTGACCAGGCCCAATTGATAGGGTCTGGTCGCTTCCGGATACCAGTTCGAGGAGGGGCATGGGACGCAGGGCCACCATCTTCTGGCACGCGGCGCTCTCGGTCGCCGCCGGCGTCCTTTACTTCTTCTTCGTGCTACCGCGTTGGCCCGAGTTGATGGGCGACACGTCACACGGTCTGGGCACGGTCGCGCGGATTGCCACCGGTGTCTTGATTGCCCTGGCCGCGCTTCCGGTGGTGTTCACGTTGCTGGAGTCGCGCAAGCCAGAGTTCGGCACGCCGGCGCTGGCGCTGACGCTGCGGACCTGGTCGGTCGTGACTCACGTCGCGGCCGGTGTGCTGATCGTCGGCACGGCGGTCGCCGAGATCTGGTTGAGCCTCGACAGCGTCGGCCAGTGGCTGTTCGGCGTCTACGGCGCCGCGGCGGCGGTCGCAGTGCTCGGCATCGCCGCGTTCTACCTGTCGTTTGTTGCCGAGATGCCACCGCCACCGCCGAAACCGCTGAAGCCCAAGAAAGAGAAGAAGCCGCGCCGAAGCCGCGGCAAGAAGGACGACGAAGACGACGAGGCCGGAGACACTGCCGATGCCGAGGCGGAATCCGAAGAAGCCGAAGACGCTGACGACGACACCGAAGCCGCGGACGATCAGACCGACGAGTCCGACGAGAGCCCCGAAGTCGAGGCGACGGCAGCAGAACCGAGTCGACAGCCGAGGAGGCCCCGGCCGTCGAAGACGTCAGAGGACACCGTCGAAGTCGAGTCCGGCGGGCTCCGCAATCGGCGTCCGACCGGCAAGGTGTCACACCGTCGTCGGCGTTCGCGCCGCGGCGTCGCCGTCGACGAGTGAGCCGGCCGTCGAATCCAGCCCGCTCAACGGCGCCGCAGTGACACCCGGTCAACCCTGAGAACCTCATTTCCGATTCGGCGAATGCCATTCCCGAAGCGGCCCCGTTTCCCTATGCTGAGCGGGTGCCAAACACTTATCGAGTAGTTCAGTGGAACACCGGAAACGTCGGCAAGAGCTCCCTCAAATCCATCGCGGACAATCCCGCTGCTGGAGCTGGTGGGATGCTTCGCCTGGTCGCCGGAGAAGGCGGGCCGTGACGCCGGCGAGCTGGTCGGCATCGAGCCGCTGGGGGTCGCGGCCACCAACGACGTCGACGCCCTGCTCGCACTGAAGCCGGATTGCGTTGTCTACAACCCGATGTGGATCAACGTCGATGAGCTGGTCCGCATCCTGTCCGCCGGCGTCAACGTCGTCACGACCGCGTCCTTCATCACCGGAAGCAACCTCGGCGACGGCCGCGACCGGATCGTCGAGGCCTGCGAGAAGGGCGGCTCGACGATGTTCGGATCCGGCGTCAGCCCCGGCTTCGCCGAGCTGCTGGCCATCGTGTCGGCGATGGTGTGCAACCGGGTCGACAAGGTCACCGTCAACGAGGCCGCCGACACCACGTTCTACGACTCACCGGAAACCGAGAAGCCGGTCGGCTTCGGCCAGCCGATCGACCACCCCGACCTGCAGGCGATGGCCGCCAAGGGCACCGCGATCTTCGCGCGAGGCCGTCGCGCTGGTCGGCGATGCTCTCGGCATCGAACTCGACGATGTGCGCTGCGAAGCCGAATTCGCCCAGACCACAGCGGATCTCGAGATGGCATCGTGGACCATCCCCGCCGGATGCGTAGCGGGCGTCTACATCAGCTGGCAGGGAATCCTCGACGGCAAGACCGTCATCGACCTCAATGTCCGGTGGCGCAAAGGCCAGACGCTCGAACCGGACTGGAAGATCGACGGCGACGGCTGGGTCATTCAGGTCGACGGTCAGCCCACGGTGACCACCAAGGTCGGCTTCCTGCCGCCGCCGTATTTCGAGGCCACCACGATCGAAGAATTCATGGATCTCGGCCACATCATGACGGCGGTGCCCGCGATCAACGCGATTCCCGGCCGTCGTCGCCGCGGCGCCGGGCATCGCGACGTATGCGGATCTACCGCTGACGCTGCCGCGAGGGTTCGTCAAAACCTAAAGCGTATCCAGGGATGTTTTGGAGCTTGCCCTGAAGGTCGGGGCAGTACTGGGCGATAGCGCTACCCAGGAATTGGTACGTCTGTACCTGGGTGGTGCCCCGGGGAAGGTTGATGGAGAGAAAATGCGCGGACGCAGCAGCGTCAGGGTCGACGCCCGACAGCCAGTCGGTGGCAGACGATCTTGGCGATGTACGGGTTGTAGTCGTGCGGCCCGTAAATGCCGTAGTGCTGGATCTGGTTGTCGAAATCGGTGTCTGGGTCGGCGAATGCCGGCGCAGACAGGCTGATTGCCGCGGCGACGGCGGCGACCGCAAAACCCGTGAGCTTCATGGGCTGGATCCTACCTTTGTTGAGTCTGCGTCCGCTCATCGTCACCGCTCCTCCTTCGCCCCGCCGAGCCACCGGTCCGGACTCGCGTTACGGTCTTCAACACCCTCGGCCCGGTTTCTTTCTATCGCCTATTCCGATTAGAGTAGCTAAGGTTACACATAGGCTAACTAGTTGAGCACCCTTCGCCCCTGGTTCAGAAATTGGAAGAAGCGCCCATGACGACGACCGAGCCGAGGACAGAGCCGTTGGCGACTCAGGATTCCACCGGCAGCGAGGGCAAGCAGGCCGCTCGCCGGCCCGCCAAACGCAAAGGTCTGGCGGGTTTCTTCGCCCGATTCTGGCTCGTCCTGACACTTACGGTGGTCGTCGCGCTGTCGGGATTCGTCGTGCACCGGCTGCACGGTGTCTTCGGCGTTCACAAAGGTTCGTTCGGTGGCGGCACGTCGGGCGAGGTCCTCGACTCGTTCAACGCCAAGACGATCACCCTCGAGGTCACTGGTCCGCCCGGCAGCACGGCAACGATCAACTACCTCGACGAGAACACCCATCCGCAGCAGGCCCTCAACGTGCCGTTGCCCTGGAGCAAAGTGTTGAGTTCGACGAAACCCGGTATCCCGGCCAACCTGGTGGCGCAGGGAGACGGCAGTTGGATCGCCTGCCAGTTCGTCGTGAACAAGCACGACGGGAGCGGTGACGTCATCAAGACTCCGAATCGCTCGGACGCCGTCGAGAACGTGAATGCGTTCGTCTACTGCCTGGACAAGTCTGCATGAGCGAGACCACCGCGGCTGCGCCGCGCGTCGACCAGCCGCTGATCCCGCCGTTCCTGCCGAAGTGGATCCATCGACTTGCGCTGCCGATCGTCCTGGTATGGCTGGGCATTGTGTTCGTCACGAATACCATTTCGCCGCAGCTGGAGGTCGTCTCCAAGAGCCACTCGGTGTCGCAGAGTCCGAAGGACGCGGTGTCGTTCCAGTCGATGATGCGCGTCGGAAAAACGTTCAACGAGTTCAGTTCCGATAGCTCGGCGATGATCCTGCTGGAGGGCGATAAGCCGCTGGGGGCGGAAGCGCACCGCTATTACGACGAGATCGTCAGGCGACTCGAGCAGGACAAGAAACACGTTCAGCACATCCAGGACTTCTGGAGTGATCCCCTGACCGCCGCGGGCTCCCAGAGCCACGACCAAAAGGCCGCGTACGTCCAGGTCTACCTCGCCGGCAACATGGGCAGCGGCCAGTCCACCGCGTCCACCGAGGCCGTCCGCAAGATCGTGAACTCGGTGCCGGCGCCGCCGGGGATCAAGGTCTACGTCACCGGGGCGGCTCCGTTGTTCGCCGACCAGTCCCATGCGGGTGAGAAAGGCGTCCTGAAGGTCACGATGGTCACCCTCATCGTGATTGTGGTGATGCTGCTGGTCGTCTACCGGTCGGTGAGCACCACTTTCATCATGTTGTTCATGGTCTTCGTGGAGTTGCTCGCGGCTCGCGGTGTCGTCGCGACGCTGGGGAATTACGGCATCATGGGGCTCTCCACGTTCGCGAACAACATGCTGGTGCTGATGGCCATCGCCGCCGGAACGGACTACGCGATCTTCATAGTCGGCCGGTATCACGAGGCCCGCGGTCTGGGCGAGACGCGTGAAGAAGCGTTCTACACGATGTTCCACAGCACGGCGCATGTCGTGCTGGGCTCGGGGCTGACCATCGCCGGCGCGATGTACTGCCTGAGCTTCTGCCGGTTGCCCTATTTCGAGTCGCTGGGCGTGCCCTGCGCGGTCGGCATGCTGGTCGCGGTCCTCGCGGCGCTGACGTTAGGCCCGGCGGTGCTGACCGTGGCCGGCTTCTTCAAGCTGCTGGACCCGAAGCGGAAGCTGCAGACCCAGGGCTGGCGTCGCATCGGTACCGCCATCGTCCGTTGGCCCGCGCCGGTTCTCGCGGTGACGATCGGGATCGCGCTGATCGGCCTGCTCGCTCTGCCCGGCTACAAGACGGACTACGACACGCGTCACTTCCTGCCGGCGGACACCCCGGCCAATGTCGGTTACGCCGCGGCCGACCGGCACTTCGACCAGGCCCGGCTGAATCCCGAGCTGTTGATGATCGAGACCGATCACGACTTGCGTAACTCGGCCGACTTCATCGTGCTGGACAAGGTTGCCAAAGCGGTCTTCCACATTCCCGGTATCGGCCGCGTGCAGACGATCACCCGGCCGTTGGGCACGCCGCTCGACCACAGCACCCTCGGTTTCCAGATGGGCGCGCAGGCCGCGGGCCGGATCCAGACCCAGCACTACCAAGAGGAGCAGGCGAAGAACCTGCTCAAGCAAGCAGCCGAGCTCCGGAAAACGATGGCAACTCTGCATGAGCAGATGCAGGTCACCCAGGATCTGAGCAACACCACGCACGAAACCACGCAAGCTCACAAGAGAAACCGTGAAGATCACCGAGTCGTTGCGCGATGACATCGCCAACTTCGATGATTTCTTCCGGCCGAT
This sequence comes from uncultured Actinomycetota bacterium, assembly GCA_963749375.1. GTDB lineage: Bacteria > Actinomycetota > Actinomycetes > Mycobacteriales > Mycobacteriaceae > Mycobacterium. The sequence continues at coordinate 75,998 of CAVVNB010000026.1, read as the reverse complement.
TCGCAGCGGCTTCTACTGGGAGAAGCACTGCTACGACATCCCGCCTGCTGGTCGCTGCGGTCAATCTTCAATGCTCTCGACGGCATCGACCAGGTCAGCGAGAACATCGAGAATCTCAGCGCGAACCTCGACAAGCTGGACCAGATCCAGCCGAAGCTGGTGGCGCTGATACCACCGCAGATCGCCAGCCAGCAAGCAAACCTCGACACCCTCATGTCGAACTACGCGACGACGAATGGTCTGAACGAACAGGCGAAAGCGCAGGCCCGACAACGCCACCGCCCAAGGCGATGCGTTCGACAAAGCAAAGAACGACGACACGTTCTATCTTCCGCCGGAGGCGTTCGATAGCCCGGATTTCGCGCGGGGCCTCAAGCAGTTCATCTCACCCGACGGCCACGCCGTCCGGCTGATCATCTCGCACGAAGGCGACCCCGCGACCCCTGAGGGTGTCAGCCATATCGCCCCGATCAAGCAGGCCGTGCACGAGGCGATCAAGGGCACCCCGTGGGAGGGTGCCAAGGTCTACCTGGGTGGCACCGCCGCGACGTATAAGGACATGCACGACGGGTCCAACATCGACCTGTTGATCGCCGGAATTGCCGCTGCCACCTTGATTTTCGTCATCATGCTGATCATCACCCGAAGCGTCGTGGCGGCCTTGGTGATCGTCGGCACCGTGCTGCTCTCGCTGGGCGCCTCATTCGGGCTCTCCGTGCTGCTCTGGCAGTACATCCTCGGGATGAAGCTGCACTGGATGGTGCTGGCAATGGCGATCATCCTGCTGCTGGCGGTCGGGTCGGACTACAACCTGCTGCTGATATCCCGGTTCAAGGAAGAAATCCACGCCGGGCTCAAAACGGGCACGATTCGCGCGATGGCCGGCTCGGGTTCGGTGGTGACCTCTGCCGGTCTGGTGTTCGCCGCCACCATGGCCACGTTCGCCTTCAGTCCGCTGAAGGTGATGGCCCAGGTGGGTACCACGATCGCGCTGGGTCTGTTGTTCGACACCCTGATCGTGCGGTCGTTCATGACGCCGTCGCTGGCCACCCTGCTCGGACGCTGGTTCTGGTGGCCGCAGCACGTGCGCCCGCGCCCGGCCAGCACCATGCTGCAGCCGTTACGGATCGCGTCCCGCGGTGCGTGAGCTGCTCCACCGTGAACCCGAAGACGAGACCGAAGCCGGAGTAGTGCAGAAGGTCTAGTTGCCTTGTGCGGCAGTGTGATTCGTCAGCCGAGACCGACGAGGCGCTTCGAGTCGTCCCACAGCGCCAGCGCACGCTGCTCGTCGTAGGACGTCGTCGAGGAACGCACTTCCGAGAGCTTGCCGTCGTGGGCTTGGAAGTATTTGCCCGATCCCATCGCGTACTGCGGGTCGACAGCCAGGTCCGCGAGTGCGGCGCCGGCGAACGCGAGCGTCGACGTGGTGACGCCGACGCGCTTGGACACCCAATCCATCAGCGACGATTTCGCCACGTACTGAACCACTTTGGGCAAGTTCCGAGACAGGCCGGTCTCGGGTACAGAGCCCGGGTCGTAGGCGATCGACGCGATCGCGCTCCCCGCGCGATCAAGCAACCTGGCCAGCTCGTAGGCGTACATGACCGTGCAGAGTTTCGATGTCGAATACCGCTTGCCCACCGACAACGGCTTCGCCCCGTCCTTGCCGACGCCGGCGAGCGCGTCAGCGTTCGGTTCGGCGGCCACTCCGACCAGCTTGCCGTCCATCGTGTCGGGGTCGTGTGTGCCGCTGGCCGTGAACACGACGCGACCGTCGGCGGACACCATCGGAAGGAGCAGCTCGACCAGGAGGAAATGGCCGAGGCAGTTCGTCGCGAACGTCAGCTCGTAGCCCTCGGGGCTGTACCTGAACCTGTCCGTCGAAGCGACCCCCGGCGTTGCAGATCAGCGCATGCGGAGCCTCGATCTCGCCACGCTCGATCTTGGCAGCGCAGACGGCGGCCGCACTGCGCACCGACGCCAGCGATGAGAGGTCGATTTCGACTGTGGCCACGTCGACGTCGTGCGCCGCCCGCAGTTCGTCGGCGACCGACTGCATTGTCGCCGGGCTGCGGCCGGCAAGGACAACGCCGAACCCTCGGGCGGCGAGCTGTCGAGAACATTCGAGCCCGATACCGGCATGACCGCCGGTGATGAATACCGTTGCCACACCGTCTCCTTCGCCGTGGAACAGCCTGTCAGGCAGTCGGTTTCGGCAACGGCCCGGTGGGCGCTCTCGCCGTTGCGCCCGAAATCTCGTGCCGAGCAGCGACCGCACCGCGGAGCGCGGGCCGCTGGACCGCAGCATGCTGCTGGCCGGCCGCGGCCGCACCTTGATCGGCCACCAGAACCAGCGTCCGAGCAGCGCGGCGATAGACGGCGTCATGAACGAGCGGACCACCAACGTGTCGAACAACAGTCCAAGGCCGATGGTGGTACCCACCTGGCCGATGATGCGCAGGTCGCTGACCACCATGGACGCCATGGTGAACGCGAACACCAGACCGGCCGACGTCACCACCTTGCCGGTGCTGCCCATCGCGCGGATGATGCCGGTCTTCAAGCCCGGCGGGGATCTCCTCTTTCAACCGGGACACCAACAGCAGGTTGTAGTCGGATCCGACGGCGAGCAGGACGATCACCGACATCGCCAGCACCATCCAGTGCAGTTTGATGCCGAGGAGGTATTGCCAGACCAGCACGGACATGCCGAATGACGCGCCCAGCGATATCGCCACCGTGCCCACGATCACCATTGCCGCGACCAGGCTTCGGGTGATGATCAGCATGATGATGAAAATCAGGCAGAGCGAACCGATTCCGGCGATCATCAAGTCGTACTTGGAGCCGTCCTTCCAGTCCTTGAAGGTGGCCGCGGTGCCGGCGAGGTAGATCTTGGAGTCTTCCAGCGGGGTGCCCTTGAGCGCCTCCTCGGCGGCCTCCCGGATCTTCTCGACGCGCGCGATGCCTTCCGGCGACGCGGGATCGCCCCGGTGCGAGATGATCAGCCGCACCGCCTTGCCGTCCGGCGAGAAGAAGTTTTTCAGCGCTCGCTTGAAGTCCTTGTTCTGGAACACTTCTGGCGGCAGATAGAACGAGTCGTCGTTCTTCGCCTGGTCGAACGCGTGACCCATCGCGTTCGCGTTGGAGCTCATGTCGTCCATCTGGCTGAAGATCCCGGACATGGTGCTGTGCATGGTCAGCATCATCGTCCGCATGTTCTCCATGCTGTCGATCATCGGCGGGAACTCGACGATCAACTGCGGCATCAGCGCATCGAGTTGACCGAAATCGTTGGTCAGTATCTGGAACTTGTCGTCGATCTCGTCGATCCCGTCGACGGCGTCGAAGATGGACCGCAGCGAATAGCAGATCGGGATGTCGTAGCAGTGCTTCTCCCAGTAGAAGTAGCTGCGGATCGGCCGCCAGGTGTCCTCGAAGTTGGCGACGTCGTCGCGCAATTCCTCGGTGACCGCCTGCATTTCCCTTGTCTCACCGATCATCTTGTGCGTGATGCTGGTGAGTTGCGTCATGAGGCCGTACATGTGCCTCATCCGGTTCATGGTGTCTTCGAGCTCGTCGGCCTGCTTGAGCATGTCGTCCATGCGGGCCTTCTGGAACTTCATCGTCTGTACCTGCCCGGCGTTCTGCATGCTCATCTGGAACGGGATCGACGTGTGCTCCATCGCCGTTCCCTCCGGGCGCGTAATCGATTGCACGCGTGAGACTCCGGGGACACGGAAGATGCCCTTGGCGAGTTTGTCGAGCACTAGGAAGTCCGCCGGATCGCGCAGATCGTGGTCGGCCTCGACCATCATGACCTCCGGCATCAACCGGGCCGGCGGAGAAGTGTCGCTCCGCGGCGTCGTATCCCTTGTTGGCGGCGATGTTATGCGGGATGTACAGCCGGTCGTTGTAGCTGGTCTGGTACCCCGGCAGGGTCAACAGACCGACCAGCGCGACCGCGCAGCGCGGCGGCGAGAATCGGCAGCGGCCAACGGACGATCGCGGTGCCGATCCGCCGCCAGCCACGCGTCGACATCTTGCGTTTGGGATCGAACCAGCCGAAGCGGCCGCCGACCACGATGACTGCGGGCACCAGCGTCAGCGCGACCGCAACGGCGACGACCATGCCGACCGCGCAAGGGACACCGATGGTTTGGAAATACGGCATCCGGCAGAAGCTGAGGCAGAAGGTGGCGCCCGCGATCGTCAGACCGGAAGCCAACACCACGTGGGCAACGCCGCGATACGTCGTATAGAACGCGGCTTCGCGAGTCGCGCCGTACTGGCGCGCCTCCTGATACCGGCCGAAGAAGAAGATCGCGTAGTCGGTGCCCGCCGCAATTCCGAGCGACACCAACAGGTTGACGGCGAACGTCGAAAGCCCGATCAGCTGGTGGTAGCCGAGAAACGCGACTATTCCTCTGGCCGCGGTCAATTCGACGAATACCGTGAGCAGGAGGACGACCACGGTTCGCACGGACCGGTACACCAGCAGCAGCATGGTCAAAATAACCAGCATCGTCACCATGGTGATCTTGACCAGCGTGCTGTCGCCACTGTGGTGCATGTCCGACACCAGCGCCGAAGGACCGGTCACGTACGTCGTGACACCCTTGGGCGGGGGCGTCCGGTCGACGATGTCGCGGACGGCTTTGATCGACTGTTCCGCCAGGGTCGTGCCCTGGTTGCCGGCCAGGTTGAGTTGGACGTAAACGGCTTTGCCGTCAGGGCTCTGGGCGCCCGGCGCGGTAATCGGATCGCCCCAGAAGTCCTGCACGTTCTGGATGTGCGCCGGGTCGGCCCGCAGTTGCTTGATGATGCTGTCGTAGTAGCGGTGCGCATCGTCGCCGAGTTTGGTGTCGCTTTCCAGAACCAGCATCGCGAAGTTGTCGGAGTCGGACTCCTTGAACTTCTTGCCCGTGACCTCCATCGCCTGCACCGACGGTGCGTCCTTGGGACTCAAGGACACCTGTCGTTGTTCGGCGACCTGGTCCAGCGGTGGCACGGCCACACTCAGCAAGAAGATGATTCCCAACCACGCCAGGATGACGAACACGGGGAACCGGTGGATCAGCCGTGGGATCCTCGGCGGCGTGGACTGTTCTGTGGCCGACTGGTGATTGGTCATGCGCCCTTGAGAACGCAGAAGGTAAAGGCGTTCACCTCATTCGAGACATGCTCGGCTTTGACCACGTCGTCGATGATGATGCGGCAGCCCAGCGAGTTGCTGTTGCCTTGTGCCACAACATTTCCCACGACGGACGCCGCCTTGGTCGTCATGTTGAGGGTCCAGGGCAGCTTGGCGCCGTCCACATGCTGCGGGTCGGCATTGGTGTCGAAGTAGCTGATGTCCGCGGTGGTCCCCGGCGGGCCGTACACCTCGTAGGTGATCCGCTTGGGGTTGAACGGCTTGCTGTCGTCGGTCGCGCTGTCGGAGTATTGGGGACGCCTCTCAGAGCCGAAGATGCCGTGGATCCGGGCAACGGTGAAACCTCCGAGCCCGACCACGATCGCAATGACGAGCGGAATCCACGCCCGCTCCAGCACCCTGATAATCGAAAACCCCTTCACCCGTTGCCGCTTCCTGGTCGGCGACGTCCCGACTACTCGAAGATATTCGCCCGCCGATCAGCGGAGCATCTCAGGGCGCTCATGAGGGCCTCACAGCACCGCTGGATCATGACGAGTAAACCATGCTCGCGGCCCGGATTGTCGTCTCCTTCACCCCGCCGGAACAGCGATTCAGATATAACGCATGCCATGTGCGTAAACGGACGGTACCGGGTTCTAGAGCGGCCCGCAATGCCTCCGTGTGCGTTATCCTCGCGCGGTGCCGCAGCTTACGTTCCAGCGTGCCCGCACCGAGGACAAGAAGCGTCAGCGGGCAGCCGCGCTTGTGGAAGCAGCGCGCTCACTGGCGCTGGAATCCGGCGTCGCGTCGGTGACCCTGACCGACGTCGCGAGTCGCGCCGGCGTGCACTACTCCGCGGTGCGCCGCTACTTCACCTCACATAAAGAGGTGCTGCTGAATCTGGCCGCCGAAGGATGGGCCCGCTTCTCGGACAACGTGTGCGCAAGCCTGGCCGAACCCGGTGACATGTCGCCCGCCCGGGTCGCCGAGGCACTGGCCGAAGGGTTGGCGGCCGACCCACTGTTCTGCGACCTGCTCGCCAACCTGCATGTGCACCTCGAACACGAGGTCGAACTCGAACGGGTTCTCGAATTCAAGGAAGTCAGTAACGCCGCGGTGATCTCGCTGACGGACGCGATCGAGAATTCGTTGCCCGCTCTGGGGCGTTCGGGTGCGTTCGACGTGCTGCTCGCCTCGTACTCGCTGGCCGCGCCGATGTGGCAGATGGCCAACCCGCCGAAAAGGCTCGCCGATGAATATGCGAAGCGGCCGGACGTCCCGCCCGACTGGAAGATCGATTTCACCACCGCGCTGACGCGGCTGATCACCGCGATCTGCGTGGGTCTACTGGCCGATCAGGAGTCCTAGACCGTCAGGACCAGTGCCACACCGACATGTCGCCTTTGGGGTAGTTCTGGCAGTTCTCGGTCTCCTTGGCGACGACACCCTTGTTGTTGAAGAAGATCTTCATGTGGTTGGGCCAGGCCAGGTTCAGCTCGGCGATCTGCGGAGCATAGAAGTTGGCGGAATACGCCCTGCGGTCCGCCGACGACAGCGAGTAGAACCAGTGCGCCTTATCGATCGCGGACTGATTGACGTTCGGGTGGTTGTTGAAGTCGATCATGTACCGCTGGTAGTACACGGGCTCGTAGTCCCGCGCGGCTGCCAGTATCTGCTCGGCATCACACGTCGTCGAGATCATCCGCCGCGGGATCGGGAAATCATCGGTGGAGTCGTTCGACGAACATCCGTTGCAGGGGGTGAATCCCGGACCCAGATCTCCAGGATCGGCCTTAGCGGCCTGCGGGCCGAGCATCGGGGTGGCACTGAGTGCGAGCGCTACGAGTCCGGCGCGAACGGCGAGGCTCAGACGGTAAGGACGCATGCGGCTACTATAACGCTCCGATTACGGCAGCGCGCAAGCGCTGGGAAGCCTGGCTAACCAACCGGCGGCGTGATCTCCAAGCCCACGTGAACCTTGTCGATTCCACCCCGCACGATTGAGTGCACGTAGAACCACGGGGCGTGATACCAGTACCGCTTGAGGACCGCGTTGTAGACCCGACGGGTCTCGGATTTCGGCAGAATCCGGGCGACACCTTCGACGTCGTCGCTCTTGGGCTTGCCCAGCGATCCGCTCTTGGCGATCGTGACCCGCGGGGTGTTCTTGATCCGCTTGGTTTTCCACGACCCGTCGTCGGTGATCACCAGGAGCTTGCCGTCCTCCGGTACGCCCCAGATCGCCGTCGGCTTGGGGCGACCGTCCTTGGTAAAGGTGGTCAACAGCAGGTACTTGGACTTGATGACGTCTGCAAAGGTGGCGGCCACGCCCTATTTATAACCAATAACTGAACGATCCGCGGAATGCGTCACGTCCAGCCGGCGTCGCCATGCTCATGTCATGGCCTCGGACCACGCGATGTGACCGTCGAACTCCAGCGCCCGCGCCATATCCCGGTAGTTGTCCCGCAGCCGCGCGTATTTAGCGGCATCGCCCTGGGCCTTCGCCAGCAGTGTCCGCAACCGCAACAGCCAGACGCGATGCATCGCAAGGTCGTCATCGGCCTTCGCCGCAGCCAACCGTTCGATCGCCGTCTCGGCCTCCTCCACATCGGTTTCGGTCCCGCGGTCGAGCAGCGTCTCCACCAGCACACCCGTCGCTGGTACACCCCACGCCAGCAGTTGACCGGTGCGAATTAGATGGTCGAGGGCGGCGTGCATGAGCTGAATCGCTTCGTCACGTGCGCCGCGCCGGGCCTTTTCCCGCGCCAAATACACATCGATGAGGGGCAGATCGGACAAGTGATGGCCTTCGCGCAGAAAGACGTCACGGACATCCGCCAGTAGCCGCTCGCCGCGGCCACGCTCCTCCGCGGTGTGCCGATTGACCAGCGCAAGGCCCAAGGTCACCTGCACGTGGGCCAAAGCGAAGTCGTCGCCGGAACGCGCGGCACAGTGCAGGGCATCGTCGATCTCGCGCATCGCGGAATCGTCAGGGCTCAGCGCACCGGTCGGCACCGTCGTGCCATAGGTGTAGGTAACGGTTCCCGCGTAGGACAAGGCATCGGCGCCACGTGCCATGGCAATGCCGTTTCGCAGGTCGTCGCGCCATCCGGGAAGGCCCAGGCAATACCGGCCGACGGCCCGCGTGGTCAGCGCCAGTGCTAGCGGAGACCCGGATATCAAGTTGCCTTTGGAGGGGTTTCCGTCGGCCAGCTCGATGACTGTTTGTGACCATCGCAGCATGTCACGCCACTCGCCGCTCTCCATCTTCGCGTAGATCGGCGGGAAGGACAGCCCCACCGTCAAGGCGGCGTCGCCGACCGACTCGACAAGGTCCCACGCTTCCGAGGCCAGCTCGGACGCCTCCCGCACCCGGCCCTGATACGCGCGATCCGCTACCAGTCCCATCATGGCGGTGGCGAGGGCCGCCTTATCGCCGGCGGCAGTGCACAACTGCCGCAATTCCTCGAAGCGCTCGTCGACATTCTTGTGAACTCGCCAGGCGGTCCCGCACAGCATGGTGCGCGGAGCGATGCGCATGGCCACCCGGTCCGGGTCCCCGGCGGGCAGCGCATCGGCGATCGTCTGGGCGCGCTGCCAGCTCAGGTGCGCGGCGGCGATGTCGCGGTTGGTCGCCCACCCGGCAGCACGCATGTGCCAGCCGTAGGCCGCGCGCAGGTCGCCGGCGGCCTCCAGATGTTCGGCGACCAACGCCGCGTTCTCCTCGACCGCTGCGTGGTCTTCCGATTCGATCGCGGCCGCCACGCGCCGGTGCAATTCGGCCCGGTCCGATTTGAGTTGCGATTCGTAGGCCACGGTGCGAATCAATGGATGGTGAAACACATACTCAGGTTGGCCGGTGAAGCGAACCTGATCGACGAACTGACCAGCCAGCAGATCATCGACGACGGCGTCGATTCCCAGCGCGGCCAACAGGTCGAGGGTGAAACGCGCGCCGAGCACCGCCGCCGCACTCAGCGTTCGCTTGGCTTGTGCATCGAGGCGGTCGATGCGCGCGGCGATGGTCGCCTGCAACGTAACCGGCACATCCACGTCTCCGACGTCCGCCGCGGAATGGTATGCGCCCGGCCCGCCGCGCAGCACACCCCGCTCGGCCAGATCGCGGACCATCTCCTCGGCGAAGAACGGATTCCCGGCGGCGCGCTCGGCGATCTTCTGCCCCACTGCGCCCTTTGACGCATCCGGACCGAGCAGCTCGGTGATCAGTAACGCGGTGTCCGAATCACTCAGCGGCGCAAGGGCGATGGCCTGCCCACCCGCCGCTCGGCTCAACGCGCCCCGATATTCGGGGCGGTAGGTGACGAGCAACAGCGACGGCGTCTGCGGAATCACCGCCAGAACCTCGGCCAGCAACGACTCGCTGGCCTCATCAATCCAATGCACGTCTTCCACGACGTAGACCGCAGGCGTCTCCCGAGCCAGCATCGCGGCATTGAGTAGCGCGGTCAACCGGCGCCGGCGGGCATCGGGATCGATCGCCGGCGACGGGGCAGCCGGATCGGCGATGCCTAATAAGTCGTCGAAGAGCTGTACATCCTCCGGGTCCGCGTCGGGAACACGCTCGCGCACCAGCGCGCGCGCACTCTGCCCGTCAAGACCCTCGACACCGGTCGCCGCGCGCAGCAGCCGCGCGACCACATGGAACGATACCTGGCTGGTGTGCGACTCACAGAATGTCGTAAAGACCTCAACTTCAAGGTGATTCGCTATCCGAGCGACCTCACGCACCAGACGGCTCTTCCCGATGCCTGGCGGACCCGCTACACCGACCACCACGCCGTGGCCTTCGATCGCACGCCCAAGCAGCCCTTCGACGGCCGACATCTCCCAGCGCCGACCGACCAGATCCGACTCGGCATGCCCGGCGCCGCGGGGCTCGTCGGCCATTGCCAGCAGTCGATAAGCGGGTACCGGTAACTCGACACCCTTGATACGCAACAACTCCTGCTCGCCGAGCTTCGCCGCACTCCCGACGAGTCGCGCAGTGGAAGCACTGAGCATCACCCCGCCGGCCGGGGCGATCGACTCCATCCGCTGCGCCATGCCCACCTGTTCACCCACCGCGGTGTAACCCAAAGTGGCTGAGCCGATCTCACCCGCTATCACCTGACCGGAGTTGAGCCCCACCCGTAGCTGTAAGGTCACCCCGTCGCGGTCTTTGACCTCTTTAGCCAGTTCGGCCATCTCCGACTGGGTAGCCAAGGCAGCCAGACAGGCACGAAAAGCATGATCTTCCAGAGAAATTGGCGCACCGAACACGGCCATGATGCCGTCGCCGGTGAACTTGTCCACCGTGCCGCCGTAACGCCGCACAACCGCAGCGGCGCAGTTGACCAGCTCGGTCATAATCTCGCGCAGTCGCTCGGCACCTACCGCCGCTGCAATATCCATCGAATGCACCACGTCGGCGAACAACACCGTCACCTGCTTGTACTCAGCAGGTGGGGATGACGGCGCGGTTGGCGCTCCACATTCGCTGCAGAACTTGGCGGTCGCGCTCACCTCGCTGCCGCAAGATCCGCAGACCGGTCTTACGGTCGTCATGTCATGGCCTCGGCCCAGGCGATATGCCCTTCGAAGCCAAGCGATGTCGCCATGTCGCGATAGCTGTCCCGCAGCCGCGCATACTCCGCGACCTCGCCGCGGACCTGAGCAAGCAGTGCCCGCAGCCGCAACAGCCAGACTTCACGCAGCACCAGACCATCGTCGGTGTCAGCAGCCACCAACCGCTCGATTGCTGAATCAGCCTCGGCCACATCATCGTCAGTGCCACGCGCGAGCAGCGTCTCGACCAAAACACCGGTCGCAGGCAGTGCCCACGTCCACAGCTGTCGCTGACGGAACAGCTCCTGGCAGTTCGCCCGCATGATCAGGATGGCGTCGTCGTGATCTCCACACCTGACTCTCTCGCGTGCCGAGTACACGTTGACGAGCGGCAACTCCGCCAGGCTGTACTCCCGGCGCGCGAATGCGTCGCCGACTTCGAGCAGTAGTTTCGTTCCGCGGTCCCGATCCGTGAGAGTCGATCGGTGCACCAGCGCCATACCAAGTGTCATCTGGGCGTTCGACAACGCCAAACCGTCGCCAGATCGCTCGGTTATGAATAGCGCCTCCTCTATTTCGCGGACGACGGCATCATCTGGGCTGACCACGCCGCACGTTATGCCCACGCAGTAGAAGTACGCGACAACCATCGCGTGGGAGGCGTGGTCGGCGCTGCGGGCCAGCGCCAGTCCCCGTCGTAGATCGTCTGGCCATCCGGGCCGACCCAGGCCATAGCGGGCCATACCCCGGGTCGCGAGGGCAAGTGCCAGCGGAGATCCGACGATCAGGTTGCCGTACGCCGGGTTACCGTCCGCCAGGTCGATGACCCGCTGCGACCAACGCAGCACGACGTGCCACTCGGTGCACTCCCCCTTGGCGTGGATGGTCGCGAAGGACAGGGCCGCGGTCAGCGTCGGATCGCCCACCGACTCGATGAGGGCCATGGCTTCTGATGCCAACTGGGACGCTTCCATCAATCGGCCCGCGTAAATATGGTCCATCACCAGCCCTGCCATCGCGGTGGCCAAGGAGGCGTTGTCGCCTGCGGCGCTGCATAATTCGCGTAATTCGTCGAAGTGGGCACCGGCAACGTTCATGTGGACGCGCCAGGCGAATCCGCACAGCATCGTTCGCGGCGCGATGCGCATGGCGAGGCGGTCCGGATCGTCGGCGGGTAGGGCATCGGCGATCTTCGCGGCGCGCTCGCAGCTCATTCGCGCCGCCGAGATATCACGGTTGACGGCCCATTTCGCGGCACGCACGTGCCAGGCATAGGCGCCCTGTTGATCACCGGCCGCTTCGAGGTGCTCGGCGATTAAAGCAGCGTTCTGATCGACTGATTCCAGGTCGCGAGCTTCGATGGCATTTGCCAGCCGCCGATGCGTTGCCGCACGATCTGCCTTCAACTGCGCCTCGTAGGCCACCGCACGGATCAATGGATGCCGAAATGCATACTCGGCGCCCGGGGTGAACTGCACCTGGTCAATGAGCTCGGCCGCGATCAAATCATCGAAGCGTGGCTCGACTTCCAGAACGCTCAGCAGATCGGGGCCGAAGCGAGACCCGACCACGGCCGCGGCGGCGATCGTATTTTTAGCCGCCGGGTGCAACCGGTCGATGCGCGCTGCAATGGTCGCCTGCAGGGTGGCCGGCACCTGGATCTCGCCGAAATCAGCGGAGCTGGTGTAGCGGCCGCGCTCGCCGACCAGCACGCCGCGGCCGGCAAGCTCGTGGGTGAGCTCCTGCGCGAAAAAGGCGTTGCCCGCCGCGCGTCCAGCGATCACCTGACTGATTTCGTCTACCGATGGGTCGGAACCAACCAATTCTGCTACCAGCGTTGATGTTTCCGATTCGCTCAGCGGGGCGAGGGCGAGAGTTTGTGCTCCCGCGGCATGCTGCAGACGCCCGCGATATTCGGGGCGATAGGTGAGCAGCACCATCGAGTGGGTCTGCGGGATCATCGCCACCAACTCGGCGAGCAGGGATTCGCTCGGCTCGTCGATCCAGTGGACATCCTCGATGATGATCATTGCCGGCTGGGCGCGGGCCAGTTGCGCGGTGTTGATCAATGCGGTCAACCGTCGCAGCCGCGCATCCGGGTCTATCTTCGGCATGTCCACTGCGGGATCGGCGATACCCAACAGATCGTCGAGCAGCAGCATGTCCTCGGGATCTGCGTCGGCGAACCGTTCCCGCAGCCGCTCCCGCCCGGCTCGGTCGTCCAGGCCGTCGACCTGGCCCACCGAACGCAGCAGCCGGGACACCGCATGGAAGGCCACGTCGGCGGCGTGCGATTCGCAGAAAGTCGAAAATAATTCGGCGCCTTGAGCTTTGGCAAGCTGCACCATCTCGTGGGCAAGACGTGACTTGCCGATACCGGCTGGACCGACTACGCCGACCACTGACCCGCGGCCACCGATCGATCGCTCGAACATTGCGGATAGGGCTGCCATCTCCCAGCCACGTCCCACCAACGTCGATTCCGTGGGACCGCTCCGTCTGGGATGCGCGGTAATGCTCAGCAGTTGGTGGGCAGGAACAGGTTCGACGCTGCCCTTGATGTGCACCATCATCGGCTCACTCAGCGCTGCGGTATCCCTGACGAGCCGAGCCGTCGATTCGCTCAGCATCACCCCGCCCGGCGGGGCGGCCGACTCCATCCGCTGGGCCATGCCCACCTGCTCACCCACCGCGGTGTAGCCGGGAGCACCGGAACCGATCTCACCCGCGATCACCTCGCCAGAATTGAGGCCAACCCGCAACTGCAGGGTGATGCCGTCGCTGCGGTGTAACGCGGGTGCGAAGACTTTGATCTCGTCTTGAATTCCGAGGGCGGCCAGACACGCGCGCAATGCGTGGTCTTCCAGCGCGGCCGGCGCGCCGAAGATCGCCATCAGCCCATCACCGGTGAACTTGTCGACGGTGCCGCCGAAGCGCTTGACCACCGTCGCAGCGCGAGCCACCAACTCGGTCATGATCTCGCGCAACCGCTCCGCCTCGACCGTCGCCGCGATGCTCATCGAACCCACCACGTCGGCGAACAGCACGGTCACCTGTTTGTACTCCGCACGTGCAGCGGACTGGCCCACCGGCGCACCGCATTCGTGACAGAACCTGGCGGTGTCCAGTAGCTCGGTGCCGCATACGCAGCACGCCTTCACGGCCGTCATCCGACCTTCCGCCAATGGGCCCCCCGGGCTCTCCCAGGATAGGGTGCCAAACCTCCGACGGCGGGATTGTCGGCGGAGTTAGGCTGTGGTCCTGCCGGTTAAGGACAAGCGCACATGAACCCCCCCGACGACGAGTCCGTCACAACGCTGGAAGACCTGCGCAGCGATCTCGCGCTCCGCTACAAATGGACGTCGAGCGGCGGCTCTGCGGTGGATCCGGCAGTTGCCGAAGCCGATGCGGCTGCGCTGGCCCGCGACGGCTACGTCATCTGGGAAAACCTGCTGACCCCCGAGCAGTGCAGCGAGATTCGCGACGAGGTGCTGCCCTGGCTCGGGCACACCGGACGCAACTCCTTCGAGGGACGGCGGACCCAGCGCATCTACAGCGTGCTGAGCCGGACCCGAGTGTGCGACCCGGTCGTCGACCACCCGCGGGTGCTGGCCGCGCTGGATCGGCTGCTGATGGCCAACTACCTGCTGTCGGCGTTGCAGGCGATCAACATCCAGCCCGGCGAGGCCGCGCAACTCGCTCACCACGACGACGGCTTCTACCCGGTACCCCGGCCACGGGAGCCGTTGGCCGCCGCGACGATCTGGGCCATCGACGACTTCACCGCCGACAACGGTGCGACGGTGCTCTACCCGGGCAGCCACACCTGGGGCAAGCGACGGCCCGGCCCAGACGACGAGGCGCTGCCCGTCGTCATGCCGGCCGGCTCGTGTGTGTTCTTCGTGGGCACGCTCTGGCACGGCGGCGGCGCCAACACCACCGCCGCCGACCGTCTGGCCGTCACCGCGCAGTACTGCCAGCCGTGGCTGCGACCGATGGAAGCCTTCACCCTGTCGATATCCCGCGACATCGCTCGCACGGTGTCCGACGACATCCAGCGGATGCTCGGCTACAGCATTCACCCGCCATTCGTCGGCGCGGTCGACGGTCTGCACCCGCTTCGCCTGCTGGAAGACCGGTAGCGCGCACGCCGCCCACCGGGGGATGGCAACATTCCCTTCATGACACGTCGCAATGTGGCTCGCATCGTCGCCGGTGCGCCGCTGATGGTTTTCGCCTTTCTCACCGCTCCGGCTGCGGGTCAGCTGGTCCCGACAGCCGCAGCCGATGACTGCCCTAACGCCGAAGTGGTGTTCGCTCGCGGCACCGGTGAACCCGTCGGCCCCGGCGGGCCCGGCCAGGCCTTCTACGACTCGCTCACGTCGCAGCTTCCGGGTAAGACGATCAACCTCTATGCGGTCAACTACCCCTCGACCACCGACTACGCCAACAGTGCCAAAGAAGGTGCCGCCGACGAGGTTGCTCATGTTCAGGCCACCGCCGCCAACTGCCCCAACACCAAGATCGTGATCGGGGGATACTCGCAGGGCGCGGGTGTGGCCGACCTGACCAGCCATCAGTTACCCCCGCAGGTCGCCAACCGCGTCGCCGCTTTGGCATTGTTCGGCAACCCGCAAAGTAGCTACGCAAAAGGCTTGGCGGACAACCAAATTCCGCCGCTGAATCCGAGCTACACCCCAAAGGCGTTTGACATCTGCCTGCCCAACGACAACATCTGCGCCGAGGGCGGCAGCATCATCGCCCATCTGGGCTATGTGCCCGACGCGACCAACCAGGCCGCGACGTTTGTCGCGCAGAAGCTTTAGCGCGTCCGACGATGAGTGCACACATCATCGCGCGCTTCCTCGGTGTGCCGGTAGCGATGGTGTGGGCGCTGACCGCGGCCGCCGATACTCGTCACGCCTCTGCCGGCCCGTGCCCCGACGTCGAGGTGGTGTCCGCTCGTGGCACCGATGAACCCCCGGGCCCCGGCAGTATCGGGCAGACATTCATCGATGCGCTCAGGCCGGAAATTCCTGCGCGATCCCTCGAGGTGTACGGGGTCAGCTATCCCGCCAACGGCGATTACAACAAGAGTGAGTCAGCCGGAGCTGACGATGCGCGTGCTCATGTCCAATCCACAGTTGCCGGCTGCCCCGACACCAGAATCGTGCTCAGTGGATATTCGCAGGGCGCGGCCGTAATCGATTTGGTCACCGAACAGTTGCCGCCCGAGGTGGCTGAGCATGTTGCCGCGGTCGCCCTCTTCGGCAATCCGAAAAGTGCATTGGCGAGGACGTACGGGCGCGGCTATCTCCCAACACTCAGCCCGCTCTACCGCCCCAAGACGATTGATCTGTGTGCGCCCGACGACCCGATCTGCTCGGAGGGCACCAACGAGGCCGCACATCATTTATACGATCAGAACGGGATGACAACCCAGGCCGCGATGTACGTGGCGGGCAAGCTCTAGCGTCACTTCTTGCGGTCGGTATCTTTGCTCGGCTGAACACGTTTCGGCTCGCCGGGCATCTTCGGTGTGCCTACCCCTTGAACGTTGTCCTGACCAGCGCATATGCAGGACACTAACGCGCGCTGTGCCTCAGATTATCGGACGAGAACTCGCCTGTATTACCAACACCGTGACCGCGGCCGACTCTGTTCGTTCCCGTAGAACCTGCTGCGTATGCGCTGTGGCGTTGAACGCGCCCGCCTGTGACTTGCGTGCAACCCCCATACCTGCCTGCGGCTTGCAGGTTGGCCCCGACGACGGTGTCACCGCCGCCGGGATATTTGCCGAACTAGCTAGGAGTTCAGCATGTCCCAGAATATCCCCGGCCTTCACGACTTCCTCGCGTTAGCGCACTGGCCGGCGACAGAACGGCTGCGCGAGCTGATGAACAGGGTCAAGATTGCGGACCTGTCAGTGCCGGAAGTCCTAGCGCTCGTCGCCGTATTCGAGGCGGCCGATCAGCGGAAGGGGACCAGTAGCGCGCCGGTGCTGCATCTGGCGCCGCGTAACGGGTGACCCTCCAATCAGCGCATCCCGGGTGGCAACCCCTCGCCGGGGCCTTGGCGCCGATGATGGCAGCCACGACCACACTGGCAGCGGCGATTATTTACTCTCTTTTGAGTAGGCGGGCGGCCGGGATTTCAGCGCAAAGCGTGTGACAGTTCGCCTCAGTACGGCTCGACTGGAAAGACGTCAATTCCGCTTGTTTTTCCGGTTATCCGTATCTTTGCTCGGCTGAACACGTTTCGGCTCGCCGGGCATCTTCGGATAGTTAGGCGGATACGGCAGATCGCCGAGCCCGTTCTCCTCGTCGGCGGCAACCATCTCCAACAGCGGTTCGATCGACTGCTTGACCGAGTCGATGTCGGCCCACGGGTCGTTGCGGTTGGCCACCAGCTCCGCCGCGGTGGCGATCGTGTAGTCGTCGGGGTTCGCCGTCGCCAGCTCGTCCCAGCTGAGCGGCATCGACACCGTCGCAATCTGGGTGCGCCGCACCGAATAGGCCGACGCGAACGTCCGGTCGCGGGCGTTCTGGTTGAAGTCGATGAAGATCCGCTTGCCGCGTTCTTCCTTCCACCACGACGTCGTCACCGCATCCGGCGCGCGGCGTTCCACTTCGCGGGCCAGCGCGATGCCGGCGCGACGCACCGCGATGAAATCCCACTCGGGTTTGATCCGCACGAACACGTGAATGCCGCGACCGCCGGACGTCTTGGGGTAGCCGACCAGCCCGAGTTCATCGAGCAGTGGCCGCAACACGTCGACCGCCACGCTGCGTGCTTCGTCGAAGCCGGTGCCCGGCTGTGGGTCCAGGTCGACCCGCAACTCGTCGGGATGCTCGGCATCGGGGCAGCGGACCTGCCACGGATGCAGCGTGATCGTGCCCATCTGAGCCGCCCACACGATCGCCGCCGGGTGAGTCACCCGCAGCGCGTCGGCGGTCCGTCCCGACGGGAAGGTGATCTGACACGTTTCCAGGTAGTCGGGATGATGCTGCGGAATCCGCTTCTGGTAGATCTCCTCGCCGTCGATGCCGTCGGGGAAGCGCTGCAGATGCGTCGGCCGGTCTTTGAGCGGAGCCAGCATCGGGCCGGCGGCGACGGCCCGGTAATAGTCGACGAGCCGGCGCTTGGTGCCGTCGGAGCCCAGCTTCGGGAAGTACACCTTGTCCGGGTTGGTCAACCGGACCGCGATCCCGTCGACGTCGATTTCCTCCGCTGGCGATGCCATCCTCCGATTCCAGCACAATGAGGCCATGGACTTGCCTGTCATGCCGCCGGTTTCGCCGATGTTGGCCAAATCGGTGAAAACAATCCCGCCGGACGCGTCGTATGAGCCCAAGTGGGACGGGTTCCGCTCGATCCTTTTCCGCGACGGCGATCAGGTGGAAGTCGGCAGCCGCAACGAGAAACCGATGACCCGCTACTTTCCCGAGTTGATCGACGCGGCCATCGCCGAGTTGCCGCAGCGCTGCGTGATCGACGGCGAAATCGTCATCGCCACCGATCACGGCTTGGACTTCGAGGCGCTGCAGCAACGCATCCACCCGGCCGATTCGCGGGTGCGGATGCTGGCCGACAAGACACCCGCGTCGTTCATTGCCTTCGACCTGCTGGCCCTCGGCGACGACAACTTCACCGGCCGTCCCTTCACCGAGCGCCGCGATGCGTTGGTCGACGCGCTGGAGGACTCGGGCCCGTCGTTTCACGTCACTCCCGCGACGACGGATCTGGACACCGCGCAACGCTGGTTCGACGAGTTCGAGGGCGCAGGCCTCGACGGCGTGATCGCCAAGCCGTTGTCGATCACCTATCAGCCGGACAAGCGCATCATGTTCAAGATCAAGCACGAGCGCACCGCCGACTGCGTGGTCGCCGGCTACCGGGTGCACAAGTCCGGCGCCGACGCGATCGGCTCGCTGCTACTCGGCCTGTACTACAGCGACGGAACCCTGGCGTCGGTCGGTGTGATCGGGGCGTTCCCGATGGCCAAGCGCCGGGAGTTGTTCACCGAATTGCAGCCGTTGGTGACGGATTTCGAAGGCCACCCGTGGAATTGGGCCGCCCACGAGGCCGGCGAACGCACGCCCCGCAAGAACGAGTTCTCCCGCTGGAACGCGGGCAAGGACCTGTCGTTCGTACCGCTGCGGCCCGAGCGCGTGGTCGAGGTCCGCTACGACCACATGGAAGGCCAGCGGTTCCGCCACACCGCCCAATTCAACCGTTGGCGGCCGGATCGGGAGCCGGCGTCGTGCACCTACGCGCAGCTCGACAACCCCGTCACGTTCAGCCTCGGCGATATCGTTCCGGGCTTGGGCGCAACCGGGGAGACTGACCTTCATGGCTGACGACTTCAACGAACGCAACATCGCCGAGTTCCGCGCGAATCACGGCCGTGTGGGCGGCCAATTCGAGGGTGCCCCACTGGTCATCCTGCACACGGTCGGCGCGAAAAGCGGTGACCCGCGGACCAACATCATGATGTATCAGGCCGACGGCGACCGGTATCTGATCTTCGCCTCGTACGCCGGGGCTGACACGAACCCCGCCTGGTACTGGAATCTGAAAGCCAATCCCGACACTCGCATCGAGGTCGGCGACGAGATCATCGACGTGCACGCCACCGAGCTGGAGGGCAAGGAGCGCGACGAGAAGTACGCGCGGCAGGCCGAGCGCTATCCCGGGTTCGCCGACTACGAGACCAGGACGTCGCGCGTCATCCCAGTTGTGGCACTCGCGCCCACCGGACCGCCGTCGCCGCGGGATTGACTCGACAGCGGTTCAGACGACGACCTCGAGTGACGCCAGCCCACGTAGTGTGACGTTGGGCTTGTAGACCGGTTCACCGGCCAGTCGCGCATTGGGGAAGCGCGCCGTCACCGCCGACAGCGCGGCGGCGGCTTCCAGCCGGGCCAGCGGTGCGCCCAGGCAGTAATGCAGTCCACGCCCGAGGGACAAGTGCCGGAACGCTTTTCGATCGGGATCGAAGGTCGCCGGCTGGTCGAACTCGGCAGAGTCGTGCTGAGCCGCGGCCAGCAGCAACACCATCGTGTCCCCCTTGATGACATGGGTATCGCCAATTGTCATGTCGTCAGCGGCAATTCGGGCCACCAACTGCACGGGCGGGTCGTAGCGCAGCGTTTCCTCGACGACCGCCGACGCATGTTCGGCATCGGCGCCCAGGGCCGTCCAGTACGGCCGGTCGCGCAGCATCGCCAGCATCGCGTTGGAGATCAGGTTCACGGTGGTCTCGTGGCCGGCGATCAGCAACAGGCTGCAGGTCGACACAATCTCGTCTTCGGCCAGCTGGTCGCCGGACTCTTCGACCGCGATCAGCCGCGACATCAAATCGTCGCCGGGTTGCGCGCGGTGCTGCGCGATCAGGTCGTGTAGGTATCCCCGCAGCCACTGCCCGGCCTGGATGCGCTCGTCGATGCCGCCGGCCGGTGCACCTGTGACCATGAAGAACGGATCCAGCGCCTGCGCCAGCAAAGCCGAGGCGCGGCTGAACTCCGCCTCGTCCTGCAGCGGAACGCCCAGCAGCCGGCAGATGACGTTCACCGGCAGCGGGTAGGCCAGATCGCTGACCGCGTCGAAGCGTCCTCGTTCGGCGGCGCGGTCCAGCAACCCGTCGACCAGTTCGGTGATGTGCGGCGTCAACTCGTTGACCACCTTGGGCACGAACGCCTTGCTGACCAGTTTGCGTAGCCGGGTGTGATCGGGCGGATCGAGAAACAGGAACATCGGCGGCCCCTGCGGTCGCGCCGTCGCGCCTTCGGTGAACATACGTTTGGCCATCGTCGACTTGAGCCGGTCGACCGACGACGCCGGATGCCGCAACGCCTCGTCGCAGTCGCGATAGGACGAGAAGACGGTGAGGTTGCTGTCCGGCATCTGCATCGGGCCGGCCGCCCGGAACTGCTGGTACACCGCATACGGGTTGGCTCGGTTGGCCGGATCCAGGAGTTGCAGCAGAAGTTCCTGCGGCCCGGCGACACTTGACGTGGCAGACATATTTGCATTGTGCAGGTGTGAAAGAAATTGCAGGTAGCTACGGTCGGGCTCGGGTTTCAGCGCAGCAAGGCGGTAGCCGGGTTAGATTCCTGCTGTGAAGAAAGGCGTGTGGGCGGTCGCCGTGACGACGGTCCTGATCAGCGGCTGCTCCGACAAAGCCGCGACGCCGCCGCGCGGGGTGTTGCCGCCGGGCACCGCGGTGCTCAGTGTCGACGGGAAAGACGTCGGCACCACCTACTCGGTCCGCTGCCAGACGATCGACTGGATGACGCGGATCCACACCGATCTGCGCGCGTCGAAAGTCAGCGCGATGCTCTCCAACGCCGACAAGCTGAAGGCTGAGTTCGTCCGGCTCAACGACGTGGACGGCTTCACCGGGTCCTTCGAGCACGCGCTGCAGGGCGAGGCCTCGGTCACGATGACCGGCCGTACCTATCACATCACCGGCGCCGCACTGGGTTTCAACGATGCAGAGCGCACCCGGCTGAAGGCCGAGACGTTCACGATCAACGTGTCGTGCTGAGGAAGGCGACGACGTACTCCGCGAGTTCCTCGCCGGCGTCCTCCTGAAGGAAGTGCCCGGCGTTGCCGACCACCCGGTGGTCGATTCCTTGCGCGCCTGTCATCTCACGCTGCAGGATTGGCGCCATCCCACCGGTGATCGGGTCGCTGTCGCTGAACGCGACCAGCATCGGCGTCGAACTGGCCGTCAGTGTGGCCCACGCAGCCCGGTTGGCCGGGGCGGCGGGATCCTCGGGTGACGTCGGCACCAGACCCGGCATGGCACGCGGTCCTGCGCAATACGAGTCGTCGGGAAACGGCGCGTCGTAGGCGGCACGCACCTCGTCGCTCATCGGCCGGCGACAGCCGCCCTGCACGAACCGGCCGACGTCGATCGACGGCGCGGTCTGAATCGCCTTCCGGAACTGCCACCAGATTTCCGGCATCGGAATGTCGCCGGTGGGCAAGCCGGTGTTGGCCACGACCAGGTGGCTGAACCGTTCGGGATGTTCGGCGGCCAGCCGCAACCCGATCAACCCGCCCCAGTCCTGTCCGACCAGGGTCACCCGCTGCAGGTCCAGCTTGTCGAACACCAGCTCGCGCACCCACTCGACGTGACGCGCATAGCTGTGGTCCTCGATCAGGGTCGGCTTGTCCGACCGCCCGAAGCCGACCAGGTCCGGGCAGATGACGCGATGTCCGGCCGCGGCCAGCACCGGGATCATCTTTCGGTAGAGGTAGGACCACGACGGCTCGCCATGCAGCAGCAGCACCGGGTCGGCGTCGGCCGGGCCGTCTTCCACCCACGCCATCCTCAGCGTGTTGCCTTCGCCGTCGGAAACATCGGAATAATGTGCACGATAAGGGAATTCAGGCAGCCCGGCGAACCGGTCGTCAGGTGTGCGCAGCCTCTGCATGAGTGTGAACATACGCCAGGCCGATCAGGCCTCCCGCAGGTCGGCCAACCCGGGGTCTGCCATCAACTGATCCAGTAGCGCGAGCTGACCCTTCAGCAGCTTGCCCCTGGCCTGCGCCGCGGTGAACCACTCGACCCGGTCGACCTCAGGGAAGGATTTCAGTTGCCCTGAGCCCCTTGGCCATTCGAGCTCGAAGGTATTGCTGTGGGTATCGGTGACATCGAGGTCCGCTCGCACGGCGAATGCGGTCACGACCTTTCCGCCGGGTTGTTTGACCGGCGACAAGTCGATGCGCGGGCCGGCTGGTGGCGCCGACCCCGACCTCTTCTTCGAACTCGCGTCGCGCGGCCGCCCAGGGGTCTTCGTCGGCGACGTATTCGCCCTTCGGAATCGACCAGGCGCCGTCGTCCTTGCGCGCCCAGAACGGCCCACCCGGATGGGCGATCAGGACTTCGACGACGCCGTCTCGCACTCGGTACAGCAGCAGGCCCGCGCTGAGCTTGGGCACGAGAGTCACACTCCGACCGAGCGTTCCAAATCCTTGAGCGAGGTTTCCAGGTGACCGAGCAGCCGCTGCAGGTGCGGCACACTCCTGCGGCATCCGACCAGACCGAAGTCGATGTTGTCGGCGTTGGTGACCATCGTGATGTTCAGCGCCTGCCCGTCCAGCGCGATCGACAGCGGGTAGTTGCCATCGAGCCGGGCACCATTCCAGTACATCGGCTTGGTCGGCCCCGGCACGTTGGAGATGACGATGTTGAACGGCGGCGGTGACGTACGGGCGAAGCCCGGCAACATGGACAGTCCCAGCGGTCCGATGAGAGCCGCGGACAACGCATATGCCTGCAGCCGAGGCAATTCGGCGAACACCTTCTTGTTGCCGCGCATCGATGCGCTGATCGTTTCCAGCCGCTTCGCCGGATCGTCCACATCGGTGGCCAGGTTGCACAACAGCGCGCCGACCTGGTTGCCGCCGCTGTCGGCATCGGCCTCTGAACGCATGCTCACCGGCACCATCGCGATCAGCGGGGTGTCGGGCAACGCGTGCTCGTCCTGCAGGTAGTGACGCAGCGCGCCGGAGCACATGGCAAGGATGACGTCGTTGAAGCTCACCCCGGCGGCGACCTTGATGCTCTTGAGCCGGTCGATCGCCCACGACTGCGCGGCCACCCGTCGGGCACCGCCGATCGGCACGTTGAACATGGTGCGCGGTGCCGCGAACGGCAACGTCAGCTGCTGTTCAACCAACGCGGCGCGGGCCAGTGACCACGTCGAAGGGCCATATGCCGCAACCGATCCCGCCAATTGAGTCAGGCTCGGCCGCTTCGACTTCTCGGCTTCCCGCTTCCGCCGTGGCAAGTCCCATATCGCCTGCATGTCGGTGTTCTCGGGGTCTGGCGACAGCGTCCGCTGCATGAGCCGCAGCGCCGAGACGCCGTCGATCAACGAATGGTGGAACTTGCTGTACACCCCGAACCGGCCGTCGCTCAGTCCCTCGACGAAGTGGGCCTCCCACAGCGGGCGGTGCCGGTCGAGCAGACCGCTGTGCCACCGCGAGGTCAGCTCCAGCAGCTCCCGGACCCGACCCGGCGTCGGCAATGCCGAGCGTCGCACGTGATAGTCGATGTCGACGTCATCGGGGTCGTCGTAGGTCCATGCGACGTTGGGGATTCCGCCGAACGTCCAGGCTGGGTGCTTGCGGAAGGTGGGCTGAAAGTCACGGTTGGCGACCAGCGCGTCGCGGAGGTCTCGGGCGAACTCTGGCCCGGCGCCTTCCGGCGGTTCGAACAGCTGCAGGCCGCCGACGTGCATCGGGTGCTCGCGCGATTCGATCGTCAAAAAAACCGAGTCGAGTGGACTCATGAGTTCCATGAACTCATCTAAGGCGCTGCCGGCGGACGCGGCGTCCAAATAAGCGAATCAGTTCAACTCGTGAACATTCCGCCGATCGATCCGACGAGTCCGAGAACCGGATCGAGCAGATCCTGTTGGATGCCGGTGAGGTCCAACAGGTTTTGAATGCCGGTGCCGATCGGCGCTTCCGCGTCGATGAGCGCGGTGAACGGGTTGAAGTCGGTGTTGAGTTGGTCGACGAGCTGGCCGTAAGGCACCCCGATGGTCTGCTCCGACCAGGCCTCCGCCGAGGCGAAGAAGTTTTCCAGTTCGGTGAAGCCGGGCAGTTGGGTGCCTGCGGCGCAAATTTCCTAGCATGAATCGAATTTCGCGGTTCGCCGTGACGGTCGCATTGTCTGGCGGCCTGACGCTGGCGCTGCTCTCCGCGGGCTGGGAACGATTTGGGACGAGATAAGGCAATCACGGTAATCCGATACGCCACTTGGTCGTAAGCTCTTGGGATGCGCGATCGGGAGACGATCGACTCCGAATTACGCCGCGTGGCATCCGAGCTCCGCTCGATCCGCGAGCGTGGCGGACGGCCGTCCAGTCAACAGGTCGACGCGCTTCTCGACGAACGCCTCGGGCACCCAGTCGACGTGCTGTCCGACACTGCGGTTCTCGACGAGATCCTGGCGCCCTTCGAGGAGACCCCCGAGCGCCCGCGTCGCCGTCGCCGCGGTCGGCTGCTGCGTCTGGCGCTGCGCGCGGCGGTGCCGCTGTCGGTGCTCGCCGTTGGGGCGGTTCTGGTGGCGATGTTCGTGTTGCACCGGCACCCTCGGCCGTCCGAGCCAATGGCGACCCCGGTGTCCGACGAGCGATCAAGTCCCGCCCCGAGCCCGCCGTTGCTCGCGCCGGCCAGCCACCCTGCGCCTGCCGACATTGCCCAGAAGGCGATGGTCGACGTCCTGCAGCACGAGGGCGTGCCAGTGCCCGACAGCGACTACATCGCGACGCAAGGGCATGCGGTATGCGACTTCCTCGGGCGCCAGCCCAACTTCACCGACGCCACCCAGTTCGTTCAGCGGTCGACGATCTGGGATGCCCGCCAGAGCGCCGATTTCACCAGCGCCGCCGTCGTCACCTACTGCCCGCAGTTCGAGTCGGCGAGCACGGACCAGGCACAGCAGACGTACCAGAAGTCGGTGACCAACCTGCAGACCATCGAGGGCGACCTGCAGGGCATCAACCACGATCTACAAGACATCAGCGACGGCCTGCACGGCGGAAGCTGAGCCGGAGTCGGCAGGCCCCACCGCCGCTTTAGAACAACGCCGACAAATCTGTCAGCAGGGTCGCGAGACTTGTGGGCAGGGCTGCGGTCTCGTGACCCAGGGCCGAAATGATGTCGTACAGGTAGTCACTGCCGGATGCCGTCGCGCTGCCGTCCGTCAACACGACGGCGGACAGGTCGTAGTTACCGTCTCCGGAGAACGCGCTGCCGGCTGTGCTGCCGAAGGGAGCCCGCAGGTAGGCGATGTCGTGATTGCCATCAGCGGCATCCGCCGAACTGCCCGCGGGCCCCATCACCTCGGCGAAGTTACCGTTGCCGTCGCCCGTTGCGGCGGTGTCATTCGCGCCGAGCGCGATGGCGGTGTCACCGTCGTTGCCGGTGCCGTCGGTGGCTGTCGCGATCGCACCGGCACCGTAGGCGATCGCAAGACCGTATTCCCCGGTCGTGGTGGTAGCGGTGGCAAGGTTGCCCGTGGTCGGGAAGAGGTCGTAGCCGTCAAAGAAGATCTGGTAGTCCAGAGCAGACGACGCCAGGGCGGGCATCGTCCCACCGGTGAGCAAGCTGTCGATCGACGACATCCAGTCGGTGGAGGTGTCCGCCGACGCGACCGGCGACTGGGCCACCGCGGCACCAATTCCTAAGCCGACTGCGATGGTGCCCAGCCGACCGAGCCCGCGATGTTTTCCATGGTCTTCCTTCTTCGCACGTAAAGAAACCCTTAGAAAATACTCAGTGAACGGTGTGCGAGGTTCAATAAGGGCTTTCCCTACACTTTGACGCACGATGTTCTGAAGGCGCAGGCAAGAGGGCTGACGCTGGTGGTGGGCAAACTGCTAAACGAACGAGAAATGAACTCAGCCGGAAGCTGACGCGCAAGCGGCAGAAACCCACATACCCTTGGCCGCATGTTCTCAGGCCGCAGGGAACGACTCATCGCAGTTCTATTGGTGCCAGTCGCCGTATTTCTCGCATCGTGCAACGCTTTCCACAGCAGATCCTCGCCGCCCGGGTTGGGCCAGGAAGTCGTTGACGGAAACTTCGCGTTCATCGTCAACTCAGTCAGCACCTCTCCCACGTTCGGTGACACAGACGCCCGCGGTGTCTGGCTCATCGTGTCGACAGCGATCCGAAATATCGGCACTCAGGCGCAGGTTTTCGACATGACCGCTCAGACGCTGAAGGAAAGCGACGACCGTGGGCATTCGGCAGGCGCCATGGAGCCGTCGGTCAACAAGATCGACCCGGGGCTTCAGTTGAGCGTCAAGCTCGCATTCGACGTGACGCCCGGTGTGCGCCCGACCAAGATCGTGCTGCACGAATCGGATTCCTCGCCGGGCGCCCTGGTCACTCTGACGCAGCCGAAACCCTCGTCTCCTCCGCAGCCGACGGAGAAGGACCGCGCCAATCCCTAACGCCTAGGGCGACGCATGGCCTCCGGCTCAGGCAACCACTTCCGAGGCTGCGGCGAGCTTCTGCACGGCGACGGCCAGCTGTTCGCACACAGCTGCCAGCGCCTGCTCGCTGTCGGGATGCTGTCGGCGGCAGCCCCGCACCAGCGACACGGTGAAATCCATGATGTTGAACGCTTCACTGTCGGCGGTGCGCATCTGGTATTCCCACACCAGCATTTGCACGCTCTCCGATACCGCGTCTACGCGCTCATGGACCCGGGCTTCCGTCTCGGGTGACATGTGCCGCATGGGCGCCTTGGCCAGCGCTTCCGGCGTCAGTGTGACCAGGCCGGGCACCGGTGTGCTGTCTTCGGTCCATGCCCCGTTGACGAGGCCGGCCAATGTCGGGTCCTGCACCTGCACGGCCTGGTGGATGTCGTCGTCGTGGCCGCGGGTAAGGAAGCACACGTAGGTGTCGAACGGGCCGCCCGGATCGTCGCAGACGTGACCGCAGTACCCGTACTCGTGGACTGACGTGTCGTATTTACTCACCATGGCCCCGTTCTCCCCAGCCGTGCACGCTCCCCTGAAACGTCGATGACTTGGGCGTCCGTGACCACGGCTTTGGCGGGATCACGCTCGACACCTATGGGGATTTGTTCGACACCGATTTGCTTCGGCTCTCGATTCGAAGTATGCCCAATCCGGGCCCAAACCGCGCGCGATGAGCGCGGCCGGAATCTGAAATGCGGCCTTCATCTGCGATAACAGAGGAGACCACCGCCTAGTCGTCGGTGTGTAATTCCCATGGTTGCCAACCGAGAGTGTTGGCCATGTTTTGCTGGAGCGCGACACCGGCTGGCAGCGTGCGATAGAAGATTCTGACCTCGGCGATCTCTCCGTCTAAGTTGAGCAGAACCATGAAGATCCCGTTGACCGCGGCGTCTCCGATCTGCAGACGGAAGTGCGCGGCGTGGTGGGTATCACCGCTCAGGACCTCGGTGTAGGTGTCGTCGGTCGACAGTCGGTTAACGCTTCGAATGGTTTCCACGACTGCGTCGCGGCCGCTGACCGGGTCATCGCCGAACGGCCCGTAGATCACCACGTCCTCGGCGAGTAAACGGGAGAGGGCGTCTGTGTCGACGCCATTGATGCCAGCGCCGTTGATGCAATCGACAAAGGATTCCAGCGTGTCGCGGTGCGGGGCGAAGGAGGTCAAAGTTACTCCTGGGTCTTAGTTGGCGGAGAAGTAGTGGCCGTTGTCCAGATCGGCGAACAATTTGGGCTGAGTGGGATCCCAGCCCAGGACTTCGCGCGTAATGAGGCTGGACGCTGGGAGGTCCATCGTGACCAGATTCGTGAACTGCCCGAAGTATCCCGGCAGCATCAGTACGTCGATGGGAACGCTAACCGCGGGAAGGTCCAGACGGCTGCCGATGGCCCGGGCGATTTCGCGGAATGGGATGCCCCCATCCTGAATCGCGTGCCAGTATCTGCCGGCCGGGCCCTTTTCCAGTGCGAGCCGGAATAGGGTGGCGACGTCGCGGATGTGTACGGCGTTCCACACATTCATGCCGTCTCCGGGGTAGCCGGCGAAGCCTTTGTCCCGCGCGAGCGCGATGAGCCCTGGGAGAAAGCCGGCACTATCGGTCGTGCTGTGGGCGATGAGCGGAAGCCGCACGATCGATGACCGCACTCCCCGCTCGGCGAGGCCAACTACGGCCCGTTCCACGACATTACGAACCCGCAGCGTGCCCTTGTCCTCTTCCCTGCTGGAAAGGGCCGGGTCTTCTTCGGTGGCCGGTCGGCCCAGGTTTCCAGGCGAGCCGATACTGCCCGCTGCGACCAGCGGCTTTCCGGTCCCTTCTAGTGCCTCGCCGTAGGCAAGCATGATCGGCAGCTCGGCGGCGGCCACAGCGTCCATCCCGCCGGAGGGAAGCAGGTCTTGCCTGTGCGCGACGTGGATGACGCCGTCGGCGTTCGCAGCCGCCTCCTTGAGTCCGTCGAGATCTTCGAGGTCGCCGCGACGCGCCGTCGCGCCTTGCGCGGCCAGGGCCGCCGCGGACTTGTCCGATCGGGCCAGGCCGGTGACTTCATGCCCGGCGGCGATGAGCTCGGGAATGATGTGCGAGCCGGCGTGACCGGTCCCACCGGTGATGAAAACGCGCATGTGTCTGTCCTTTTCAGGTTGGAGGCGTGGGTGGGCTTAGTCAAGAATCGTGATGCCCAGGGCAAAGTTGGTGTGCTTGAGGGTGTTCATGAGGTTCATTTCCAGCAGGCCTGCGTTCTCCAAGGCGTTCGCCAAGGGCAGCGGCCCGACATCCATAGGGCGCAGGCCCAGGCTTTCGATGAACGCCGACACATCTCGCTTCGCCTTGGCGTCGTCGCCGGCGACGAACACGTCCAACGAGCGGCCCTGGTCCGCGGCGGTCGAGAGCACGTTGGCAAAGACGGTGTTGAACGCCTTGACGACATGCGCGCCGGCAGGCGCGGATTTGGCGATTTCCTGCGCTCCGGAACTGCCCTCGGGAGTGGCCAAGCCAGAAAGGTCGGAGTTGGCGGGGTTGGTGATGTCGATGACAATTTTGCCGTTCAGGGCGTCCCCGTATTCACTGACCACTTCCGCCGCGCTGGTATAGGGCACGGCAAGGATGACAATGTCCCCGGCCGGTGCGGTTCCGGCCGTTCCGACGGTGGCGCCGTCGAGCTTGGCGGCCAAGTCGTTGGCCTTGGCCGCGTCGCGGCCGATGATCTCGACGGCGTTGCCACCCGCGAGTGCGCGGTGGGCCAGGGCGCTGGCCATTGTGCCGAGGCCGACGATGCTGATGCTGCTCATGCGTGCTCCTATTTGGTTGACTATACTATTAGTTGATGTATCAACCTTAAGCATATTTTTGATGAGGCGTCAACTAATCGAGGTAGTGTGGTTCCCGATGGTGCCGAACTGGCTGCGTCCCGACGAAGACCGCGCGTGGCGGGCCTTTGTGTTCGCGCAGCGGCAGCTCGTTGCGCACCTGAATCGGCGCCTGCGGTCGGGGCTGTCCGGGCCCGACTACGACATTCTCGTGGTGCTGTCGGCTACGGACGGGGACTGCATGCCTGCCCGCGACCTAGCCGCCGCACTGGACTGGGAGAAGAGTCGCCTCTCCCATCAGCTGCGGCGCATGCAGAACAGCGGGCTGATCGGCCGCGAACTTAACCCCGACGACGCGCGCAGCACAGTGGTTCGACTGCTGCCCGCCGGACGCTCCGCCATCGAAACAGCCGCACCGCGACATGTGGAGGACGTCCGCCGCAACTTCATCGACCTGTTCACTCCAGAGGAGCTCGACACGCTCGCCACCTTCAACGAACGAATCATGCGCCACCTGGCCACGACCGACGGCCCGCTCGCCGAAGACGAGTCCCCGTAACCTCGACATCATCATGATCAGCCGCAACGGCACAGATGCCGAGCGTCGTGACGTCGAAGCGGGCGAAATAAACTCCTCACCTGCATAAACTGGCGAGGAGCTCTGGCGGTGGCGGAGGGATTTGAACCCTCGGACGGGGGTTACCCGTCACACGCTTTCGAGGCGTGCTCCTTAGGCCGCTCGGACACGCCACCGCCGGTGAGCTTACCCAACGGCGGCTCCGCTAGCCCAATCGCTGGCGGGCGAAGAAATCCTCGAGCACCTTGGCACACTCCTGCGCCAACACACCACCCCGCACTTCCGGACGGTGGTTCAGCCGCCGATCGCGCACCACATCCCACAGCGAACCCACTGCGCCGGTCTTGGGTTCCCAGGCCCCGAACACCACCCGGCCGACCCGCGCCATCACCAGCGCCCCCGCGCACATCGTGCAGGGCTCCAAGGTGACCGCAAGTGTCGCGCCCTCCAGCCGCCACCCGTCGCCCAGCACGCGGGCCGCTTCCCGGATGGCCAGGATCTCGGCGTGGGCAGTCGGATCACCCAGCGCCTCCCGCGCGTTGACGGCGCGGGCCAGCTCGGTTCCATCGGCGGCGACGACCACGGCGCCCACCGGCACATCGCGGGGACCTGCTGTCGCGGCAACCGCCAGCGCGGCGCGGATCAGCTCTTCGTCAGCGACCGGTCTCATGGCGGCGACCCGCAGCGCCCGGCTCCGCCGCGCTTGCGATCACCGACCAAGGCGATCGAGTACCGACGACAATTCGTCGGCGAAGCCCATCTCACGGGCAATGCGGCCCAGCTGTTCGTCGGCGTAGAGGTCGGTTTCGTCCAAGATCACGCTGAGCACCGCCTCGGGCAGGCCCACATCGGACAGCAACCCGAGATCGCCCTCGGCGAACGGGTCGGCGTCTTCAAGATCATCCGCTTCGATGTCGGCGTCCAGGTTGTCCAGCACTTCTTCGGCGATGTCGTAGTCCAGGGCCGCGGTCGCATCCGACAGCAGCAGGCGCGTTCCCGACGGCGCCGGCCGCACGATCACGAAAAAATCATCATCGACATCCAGCAGGCCGAAAACCGCTCCAGCGCTGCGCAACTCGCGTAATTCGGTCTCGGCTTCCGACAAACTGACCAGGACCTTCGGACCCATTGCTGAGCAACGCCATTTGCCGTCTTCGCGCACGACCGCCACACCGAATCCGTCCGGCGTATCGGCCTGTGCAGACGCCTGCTGTGCTCCCATGGGCGCCTACGCTAGTCGCGCCGAAGCCCGTTGACCAGCACATGCCCAGCAAATCAGTGACGCGTCCGCAGCCGGATATGCCAACCTTGACGGGTGGCTCATCCTGTTTCGAAGACACCGGTGTGCGTGCTTGGCCTGGGGCTGATCGGCGGCTCGCTGCTGCGCGCCGCCACCGAGGCCGGCCGCGAGGCCTTCGGCTACAACCGCTCGGTCGAAGGCGCCCAGGCCGCCCGTTTTGACGGCTTCGACTCCACGACGGATCTGCACAGCGCCCTGAGTCGGGCCGCCGACCTCGGTGCGCTGATCGTGCTGGCGGTGCCGATGCCGGCGTTACCGATTCTGCTCAGCCACATCAGCCAAACGGCACCCGACTGCCCGCTCACCGACGTCACCAGCGTCAAGGGCGCAGTTCTGGACGCGGTCACCGCCGCGGGCCTGCAGGCCCGTTTCGTCGGTGGACACCCGATGACGGGCACCGCGCACTCCGGTTGGGAGGCCGGGCATGCCCGGCTGTTCGTCGGAGCTCCCTGGGTGATCAGCGTGGACGACCACGTGGACCCGGCCGTCTGGTCGACGGTGCTGCGATTGGCGCTGGATTGCGGGTCGGTGGTGGTGCCGGCCAGATCAGACGAGCACGATGCCGCCGCCGCGGCCATCTCTCATCTGCCACACCTGCTCGCCGAGGCCCTGGCGGTGACCGCCGCGGAGGTCCCGCTGGCGTTCGCGCTGGCCGCGGGCTCCTTCCGGGACGGCACCCGGGTCGCCGGCAGCGCGCCGGATCTGGTGCGGGCCATGTGCGAAGCCAACGCGGGCCAACTGCTGCCGCGGGTGGACCGGGTCATCGAATTACTCAGCCAGGCACGAAATTCACTGGTGCACAACGACTCCGTCGCCGAGCTGGTCGAGAGCGGACATGCCGCCCGCGCGCGCTACGACAGCTTCTCGCGGCCTGAGATCGTCGGGGTATTCGTCGGCGACAAGAACTGGCGGGCCGAGCTGGCTGCCGCCGGTCGCGCCGGCGGCGTGATCAGATCCGCTCTGCCAGGCCTGGATAGTCGACGATGAACCCGTCGGCGTCGACGGTCAGCGTGGTGTCCGACGTCGGCGAGTGCACCTTCACCCCATCGCCGACGCTGCTGTAGCTGATCGCAGCTGCGGCAACAGACATCTCCGGCAGGCCCACGTACACCGTCGGCACCGTGATCGAGTCGGCATGTTCGTAGAGGCCGACTCGGCGGATCGGCAGCGTGTTGAAGAACGGGCTGAACACCACGTCAACGTCCAATGCGCCGTTGTAGGCCGCGCGCGAGTCGCCCTGGTGGTCGGTGACCATCCACATGTTCTCGTCGTCGCGTGCCACGACGAGTTGCCGCTCCCGCTCGGCCAGCGTCACCGTCATACCGAGTCGCTTGGTCGCGCCGGTTTCATCGGTCAGCAGGTCGTAGTAGGCGGCGAAAGCCGGATTGGTGTCGGTCGCGGCGGCCACGATGCGCCCGTTGGCCTTGATTCGCTTGCCGGACAACTGCACCCGCACCGACTCCATCCGCCGGGCATCCTGTGAGCGCCAGGTCAGCATCGTCGACCGCGCGTGGCTCGTCTGATCTGACGGGGTTTGGCTCACGCGTCTACGTTAGGCGACGGCTGGACAGAATTCGACGTCTGGCGGTGTGGCCTTCGCGCGCAATCGCCCAGTACCTGGCACCGACGCCCACACCGCGAACGCCAGCAGGCCGTCGAGGATCAGCGCCAAGGCGACGACCATCAGCGCACCGACCAGTGCAATGTGAAACTGGCGCACCTTGATGCCGTCGATCAGATACCGACCCAACCCGCCCAGGCTGGCGTAGGCCGCAACGGTCGCGGTCGCAACGACCTGCAGCGTCGCGGTCCGCAGCCCGCCCAGGATCAGCGGCAGCGCGTTGGGCACCTCGACCCGGAACAGCACCCGCAACTCGCTCATCCCCATCGAGCGCGCGGCGTCCACCACCGTGCGATCCACCGCCGAGATCCCGGCGTAGGTGCCCGCCAGCAGCGGCGGAATCCCGAGCAGCATCAGCGCCACGATCGGCGGAATCAGGCCCAGGCCCCACAGCAGCACGGCCAGCAGCAGCACCCCCAGCGTCGGCAGTGCGCGCAGCGCGTTGACCACGCTGACGACCACCAAGGTGCCGCGCCGGGTATGCCCGACGACCAAGCCGAGCGGGATGGCGACCAGCGCCGAGGCCGCGACTGCCGCGGCGGTGTATTCCAGATGCTCCAGCGTCCGTTGCGCCAAGCCGACCGGACCGAACCAGTTGTCGGCGGTGAACAAGTAAGACAGCGCTTGGGCAAGGAAGTTCATCGCGAGCCACCCACCACCGGGCTGTCAGCAACCGTCGGCCCGATCGCGACACCCGATCCCACGGTGTGGCGACTCGGCCGGCCCACATCAGCGCGATGTCGATGACGACCGCCAACAGGAAGATCGCGATGATTCCGGCCACGATCTGGTCGCTCTTGTTGGCCTGATAGCCCTCGGTGAACCAGGTCCCCAGGCCGCCGATGCCGATCACCGCACCCACCGAGACCATCGAGATGTTGGTGACGACGACCACGCGCAGACCGGCGACCAGCACCGGAATCGACAGCGGCAGTTCGACTTTCAATATTCTGGGCGATGGGTCGGTAGCCGACGGCGCTGGCGGCGTCACGCACCTGCGCCGGTACCGCATCCAGCGCCTCGAACACCGCGCGCACCAGCAGCGCCGAGGTGTAAAGCGTCAGCGCGACAAGGACATTGGCCTCGTCGAGGATCCGGGTCGGGATGATCAGCGGCAGCACGACGAACAGCGCCAGCGACGGAATGGTGAATATCGCGCTGGCGGCCACCGTCGTGAACCGTCGCAATGCCCGGATTCGCCACGTCAGCACACCCCATGGCACCGCGAGCACCAAACCCGCCAGCACGGGCACCAGCGACAGCCGCAGGTGAATCACGGTCAGCGCCCACGCCGTGGGCAGGTGATGCAGCAGATAGTGCACGGCTAATCCCGCCGTTGAGAATCCAACGCGGCCAACACATCACCGGCTTGTACGCCGCCGGTGACCTTGCCCGCGTCGTCGACGGCCACCCCCATCGCCGCCGGCGACGACAGCGCGGCATCCAGTGCCTGGCTCAGGTTGGCGCCCGGGCGGAACACCGCACCCACCGAGGTCACGCTGTCGCGCAGCGATGCCCCGCCGCGATACTTGCGGACACCGTTGGCGTCGATCCAGCCCAACGCCGAGCCGTCGGGCTTGACCACCAATGCCCAACCGTCACGCAGCTGCTCCTCGCCGACGGCCGACGGGTCGGTGACAGTGGGGATGTCATGCAGCGGCAGGTTCGTCGCGCTCAGGAACTGCAGCCAGCGATATCCGCGGCCGGCGCCGATCATCCTGGCCACGAAATCGTTGGCCGGACGCGACAACAGCTTGGCCGGCTCGTCGTATTGCTGCAGAACACCGCCCCGGCCGAACACCGCGACCCGGTCGGCCAGCCGGATCGCCTCGTCGACGTCGTGCGTGACGAACACGATGGTCTTGTGCAATTCGGCTTGCAGTCGCAGGATTTCGCGCTGCAGCTCGTGGCGCACGATCGGGTCGACCGCCGAAAACGGCTCGTCCATCAACAGAATCGGCGGATCGGCGGCCAGCGCCCGCGCCACACCGACGCGCTGCTGTTCACCGCCGGACAGCTGCGCCGGATAGCGTTCGGCGAGCTTCGCGTCCAGGCCCACCCGCTCCAGCACGGCGTAGGCGGCTTTGCGCGCCGCCCGGCGGGACTGGCCTTTGAGCACCGGAACGGTCGCGACGTTGTCGATCACCCGCTGGTGCGGCATCAGGCCGGCGCCCTGGATCACGTAGCCGATGCCGAGGCGCAGCCGCACCGGGTCGACGCCCGCCACGTCGGCGCCGTCCACGACGACGGTCCCCGATGACGGCTCGGCCATCCGGTTGATCATCCGCATCGACGTGGTCTTGCCGCATCCGGACGGGCCGACGAACACCGTGAGCGTTCCCGGTGGCACGTCGAGGTTCAGCCGGTCGACGGCGACGGTGCCGTCGTCGTAGACCTTGTGGACGTCGTGGAAGCTGATCACTGTCCGCCCTCGATCGGATGGTCGAAGTCGTTGTCGTGCAGCCATTTCCGGGCGGCCTGATCGGGGTCGACGCCGGCGTTGCCGGACACCGACGCGTTGAGATTGGCCATCTCGCGGCTGGTCAGCTTCGCCGACACCGCGTCGAGCACTTTGGTGAGCCGATCCGACTTCTTCTGCGAATTCACCAGCGGGACGATGTTTCCGGCCAGGAAATTGTGCAGCGGATCGTCAAGTACCACCAGGTTTCCCTGCAGGATCGCCGGCGAGGTACTGAAGATGTTGGCCGCGTTGACCTTGCCCTCGGTCAAGGTGCGAACAGTGACGGCACCACCGTCGTCACTGATAGCGACGAAATTGCCGGGCGCAACGTTCAGTCCGTATCGCTGTTGCAGCCCTTTCAGGCCCGAGGGCCGGACCAGAAAGTCCGAGGGCGCGGCGAACTTCACCTCGGCCGAATGGGGGGCGAGGTCGGCGATCGACTTGAGATGCCACTTGGTGGCGGTGGCGGCGGTGACGGTGACGGTGTCGGTGTCACATGCCGGCGACGGGGTCAGAAGCGACAGGTCCGGCGGCAGCCGTCGGCTCAACTCCCGCTCGACATCGTCGAGCATTGTCGCGGTGGCCTCCGGCTCGAGGTACAGCAACAGATTGCCGACGTACTCGGGCACCAGATCGATCGAATGATCCTTCAGCGCAGGCACATACGTCTCCCGGCTGCCGATACCCATCTGGCGGCCGACGTTGAATCCGTTGGCCTGCAACGCTTGTGCGTAGATCTCGGCGACGATCTTCGACTCCGGAAAACCGGCCGACCCGACCACGATCGAGTTCGGACCGCTGGATGCCCCGCCGAGCGGGTTCGAGCTGCCGCAGGCCGTCGCAGCAAGGCACAGGGCGGTCAGCCACACCGCGACGCGGTGCCCGCGCCGGCGCAGCATGCTCATAGCAACCGACACTAGCGTTGCACGCCTTTCGCGGTGGTTCGGTTCACTTCAGGCGACAAACGGGTAAAGATGACAGCATGAGCAGCGATCCGTCGGTCTCGCCTGAAGAGCCGCCAGTAACGCCCGCGCCGACCCCGGACCGGCTTCCGCCGCCCGAGTCGGCGGTGAAGTTCACCCGTACCGCCGGCCTGTGGTCGTTTCTGGCCACCGGCTTCCTGATCCTGATCGTGTTGCTGGTCTTCATCACGCAGAACACGGCATCGGGCGATTTCGCCTTCCTCGGCTGGCACTGGACGCTGCCGCTCGGGGTGGCGATCCTGCTGGCTGCGGTGAGCGGTGGCCTGGTCACGTTTCTCGCCGGCACGGCGCGGATCTACCAGCTGCGACGCGCGGCGAAGAAGAACCTGTTCGCAGGTCGCTGATCTACGAGCCCTTCAGTTCGGTCAATCCGCGGGCGATCAACGGCGCCACCGTTTCCCCGACCCGATCGGATGCGTCTGACATCGTCGGCGCCTCCGGACATCCGCCTGCGGAAGTCGATGCCGGCCGCGATGATGGCCAGCTTGAAGTAGGCCAGCCCCATGTAGAAGTTCCAGTGCGCCAACGGTTGTCCGGAGATCTCCGAATACTTGTGGGCCAGCTCGTCGGCGACCGGCAATTGCGGTGACGTCCACGCGGCGTGTGCGTTGATGATCAGGTCGAGCGAGGGGTCGCGGTACACGCACATCAGCGCCGCGTCGCTGATGGGATCGCCCAGCGTGGAGAGCTCCCAGTCGACGACGGCGCGCACCTGTGTCGGGTCATCAGAGTCCAGAATGGTGTTGTCGATCCGGTAGTCGCCGTGCACGATCGACGTCCGGCTCTGCTGCGGAAGCGCGTCCTGCAACGCCGCGTGCAATCGCGCCACGTCGGCGTCGCGGTCGTCGTCGGGCAGGTGCACGTGCTCCCACTGCGAGCCCCAGCGCCGGACCTGGCGTTCCAGATAGCCGCTGGGCTTACCGAAATCGGCGAGGCCGACCGCCGCCGGGTCGACGGCGTGCAGGTCGGCCAGCACCTTGATCAGCGCGTCGACACACTCGTCGATGACGCGCTGGCCACCCATCGCCTCGAGCTCGGCCCGAGTTCGCACCACCTGCCCGGCAACGTATTCGACCATCTGGAAAGGGGCGCCGAGCACCGAGTCGTCGTTGCAGAGCGTGATCGCCCGGGCCACCGGAACGTCGGTGCCGGCCAGCGCTGGCGACCACGGTGTACTCCCGCGCCATGTCGTGCGCCGAGGGCGTCAGCCCGTGCAGCGGCGGACGGCGCAGCACCCATTTCGACGAGTCGTCGGCCACCAGAAAGGTCAGGTTGGACCGGCCGCCGGAGATCAACTGCGCGGTCAGCTCACCGTCGCGGCTGATGCCGGCCGATCGCAGATGCCTGTCCAGCGCGGAGAGGTCGAGCCCATCAAGCGTCACGAGGTCTTCTTATCATTCTGGCCCGCCTCCTCCTCAGCCGTCCCGGCTGCATCGTCACCGGAGGTCTACCGCTTGTTTCGGGGCAGCAGGTCCCATACGTGTTCGGTGCCGTTCACCGTCACCACGCTGGCCTGACCGGACCGAGAGAACAGCAGCCGCGTCACCGAGACGTAGTCGATCGGAAACGACAGGATCCGCCTGGTGCCCAGAATCTCGTGCAGCACCACGTTGATCACGCCGCCGTGGCTGAACACCACGACGGTGTCGTCGTGCTCGGCGGTGGCGGCGACGTTGTCGACGGCCGCCTGCACCCGCGCCCGAAACGCGTCCTCGTCGACCGTGCTCGGGAGGTGCCCCTGGGCCATCCGCGCCCACTCCTTCGGATTCTCGGCACGGATCTGTTCGATCGGGATGTAGACCGGTAGCTCCCGGTCGTACTCGGCGAAACGGTCCTCGATCTCGATGTCGAGCCCGCGCGCCTCGGCGACTGGTTCCGCGGTCTGGACCGCGCGGCGCTGCGGGCTGCTGACCACTCGGGTGATCGGAAATCGGGCCAGCGCCTCCGGAAGGCGGGCCACCTGCTCGCGGCCCTCGTCGGAGAGGTCCGGGTCGGCTCCCTGACCCCTTCCCTCGGGATTCGGGCCGCTGCGGAGCGGCAACGCGTGCCGGACCAGAAGCAACTGCATCCGGACAGCTTTTCACGAGCCGGAACACCTTCACGACGCCGGCGGAGAATGCTATTCTCCGCACGGAGATTGGGGTGTGCAGATGTTGGACGCAGAAGTCCTTGGACGCTGGCTGGACACGAACGGCGCTCCTGGCGACGGCGAGAAGCCGCGGCTCGAGGTGTTGTCCGGCGGCTCGCAGAACACGCTGTACCTGATTCACCGCGGCGACGAGCGCATGGTGCTGCGGATGCCCGGCGACCGGGCCGACGCCGCCCGTATCGACGGGCTGCTGCGCGAGATCCGACTGGTTCGCGCGTTGGGCGGCACCGACGTCCCGCACGCCGCATTGATCGCCGCCGACGAGGCCGGCGACCTGCTCGGCAAGCCGTTCTACGTGATGCAGGCGATCGACGGGTGGAGCCCGATGGACGGCGGCTGGGAGGCGCCGTTCGGCGACGACCTGGAAGCGCGACGCGGCCTGGCCTTCCAGCTCGTCGAGGGCGCGGCCAAGCTGGGCCGAGTGGACTGGCAGGCACAGGGTCTGGATGGCTTCGGCCGGCCGGACGGGTTCCACGAGCGTCAGGTCGACCGGTGGCTGGCCTTCCTGGACAGCTACAAGGTGCGTGAGCTTCCCGGCCTGAACGAGGCCGCAGATTGGTTGCGCGCCAACCGGCCCGCCCACTACAAACCCGGCATCATGCACGGCGACTACCAGTTCGCCAACGTCATGTTCGAGCACGGCGGACCGGCCCGGCTGGCGGCGATCGTGGACTGGGAGATGACGACGGTCGGCGACCCGCTGTTGGATCTGGCCTGGTGCCTGCTGGGCTACGACGGCGAAAACCCAAAGGAAGACGGGTTTTATCTCGATATGACGGGGATGCCGACGCGAACCGAATTGCTCGAGCGCTACGAGCAGGTCAGCGGGCTGTCGACCGAGAACATCGACTACTACCTGGTGCTGGCCAACTGGAAGCTCGGCATCGTGCTGGAAAAGACCTACGCTGCAGGAGTGCGTAGCGGCAAGGTCGACCCGAAGATCCAGGACGCGTTCGGGGCGATGGTCCCGCAACTGATCACCACCGCGGCCGGGTTGGCCGGTTCACTCAAATGAGTTATGCAGAAGGGCTTTTCGACCTGACCGGCCAGACCATTCTGATCACCGGCGGCAGCCGCGGGCTTGGGCGGGAGATGGCGTTCGGGGTGGCGCGCTGCGGCGCCGACGTGGTGATCGCCAGCCGCAAGATGGAGAACTGTGTCGCCGTCGCCGAGCAGATCGAGAGCGAGACCGGTCGCACGGCCATGCCGTACCAGGTGCACCTCGGTCGCTGGGACCAACTCGACGGTTTGGTCGACGCGGTGTACGACCGGTTCGGCAAGGTCGACACGTTGATCAACAACGCCGGCATGTCGCCGCTCTACGACAAACTCACCGATGTCACCGAGAAGCTGTTCGACGCGGTGGTGAACCTGAACCTCAAGGGCCCATTTCGGTTGTCCGCGTTGGTCGGTGAGCGGATGGTCGCGGCCGGCCGCGGCTCGATCATCAACGTGAGCACCGCGGGTTCGCTGCAGCCGACGCCCGACATCATCCCGTACGCCTCCTCGAAAGCCGGGCTCAACGCGATGACCGAGGGCTTCGCGCGGGCCCTCGGACCGAAGGTTCGGGTCAATACGCTGATGGCCGGGCCCTTCCTCACCGACGTCAGCAAGTCGTGGAACATCGAACAGGCCGCGCACAACCCGTTCGGTCATATGTCACTGCAGCGGGCTGGCGACCCTGCCGAAATCGTCGGCGCCGCATTGTTTTTGGCATCGGACGCATCCAGCTTCACCACCGGCTCGATTCTGCGGGCCGACGGTGGATTCCCTTAACCTCAGGAGTAATCAATATGGCATGGGACTTTTCCACCGAGCCCGAGTTCGCGAAGAAGCTCGACTGGGTCCGCGAGTTCGTCCACGAAGAGATCGAGCCGCTGGAGGTGTTGTTCCCCGGCTGTGAATTCCTGCCGCTGAACGACGAGCGGCGAAAGATCGTCGACCCGCTCAAACAGCAGGTCCGCGATCAGGGTCTGTGGGCGCCGCACCTCGGGCCCGAGCTCGGCGGGCAGGGATTCGGCGCGGTCAAGTTGACGCTGATCAACGAAATCCTGGGTCGCAGCCCGTGGGCGCCCATCGTGTTCGGGACGCAGGCGCCCGACACCGGCAACGCCGAGATCATCGCCCGTTTCGGCACCCAGGAACAGAAGGACCGCTATCTGTCCGGTCTGCTGTCCGGCGAGATCTTCTCCTGCTTCTCGATGACCGAGCCGCAGGGTGGTGCCGACCCTCGCGTCTTCACCACCCGCGCGGTCCCCGACGGTGACGACTGGGTGATCACCGGACGAAAGTACTTCTCCAGCAACGCCTCCGTCGCATCGTTCTTCATCGTCGTGGCGATCACCAATCCCGACGTGGCGGTCCATCACGGCGCGTCGACGTTCCTGATCCCGGCGGACACCCCGGGCCTCAAGGTCGTGGCTAACCACCATCTGGTCGGCGCCGACCCGCACGAACCGGGCCACTCGCTGGTGCACTACGACGACGTGCGGGTGCCGGCGTCCGCGCTGCTCGGCGAGGCCGGCCAGGGCTTCCTGATCTTGCAGACCCGGCTGGCCGGTGGCCGGCTGCACCACGCGATGCGCTCGATCGGAATGGCCCAGCGGACCGTCGAGATGATGGCGCGGCGCGCGAAAAGCCGTTTCACGCAAGGTACTTTGCTCGCCGACAAGCAGTTGGTGCAGC
Organism: uncultured Actinomycetota bacterium; assembly: GCA_963749375.1. Classification (GTDB taxonomy): domain Bacteria; phylum Actinomycetota; class Actinomycetes; order Mycobacteriales; family Mycobacteriaceae; genus Mycobacterium. Next base: position 34,701 of record CAVVNB010000026.1, on the reverse strand, counting down.
AGTTTGTCGCCGACTCCTATACCGAGCTGACGCCGTTCCGGCTGACCGTACTGCACGCAGCGTGGTTGATCGACAGCGGCGACGAGCACGGCGCCCGAGCCGAGATCTCGACCTGCAAGATTCTGGCCTCGCAAGTGCTGAAATCGATTGCGCTGCGGGCAATTCAGGTACACGGTGCACTCGGGCTGACGGATCAGATGCCGCTGGTCAACGTGCTGCTCGGCGGTATCGCACTCGGTCTGGCGGACGGGCCGACCGAAGCGCACAAGGTCAACCTGGCGCGGATGCTGCTCAAGAACGTCGAGGCCGAGAGTTCGGAGTGGCCCAGCGAGATGTTGGACATCCGCCGCGAGGCCGCCCGCGCCAAATACGGTGCCCTCGTTGACCAGTAGTCGGGTGGCGGCCGCCGTCGAGCGGGCGCTCGACGACCGTCAGCGCGAGGCGACCGAGGAGGTCGAGCGCATCCTGGCCGCCGCGGTCCGGGTGATGGAACGGGTAGCGCCCGAACCGCCGCGGGTCAGCGACATCGTTACCGAAGCCGGCTCGTCGAACAAAGCGTTCTACCGCTACTTCGCCGGCAAGGACGACGTGATCCTCGCCGTGATGGAACGCGGTGTCGCGATCGTCGTCTCGTATCTGCAACACCAGATGACCAAGGAGCGCACGGCGGCGGGCCAGGTCCGGCGGTGGATCGAGGGCGCGCTCGCGCAGGTCACCGACCCGCACCTGATCAGCATGAGTCGTGCTGCGGCCGGTCAGATTTCGGCCACCACCAACTGGCGGGCCGCCGACGACGCCATCATGCGACCGATGCGCGATCTGCTGGCGGAGCCTATTGCCGCATTGGGCAGCAAGGACATCGACCGCGACGCCGACACCGTGTTCCTGTGCACGGTGTCGGCCATGCGGCGCTACCTGGATTCCGCGCAGCGCCCGCGGCCTGCCGACGTCGACCACTTGGTGCGGTTCTGCCTACGCGGGCTGGGGGTGAGCTGATGCGCGCCGTTGTCTGCCGCGCTTACGGACCGCCGGAAGACCTCGTCGTCGACGACATCGCCGATCCGGTGCCCGGGCCGGGGCAGGTGGTGGTGCGGGTGCACGCGGCGGCGGTCAACTACCCCGACGTGCTGATGATCCAGGGCAAGTACCAAGTCAAGGCTCCGGTGCCGTTCACGCCCGGCAGCGAGCTCGCTGGCGAGGTGGTCGCGGCCGGCGAGGGCGCGGCATTTGTTCCAGGCCAACGGGTTTCAGCTACGACATTCGTCGGGGGGTTCGCCGAGCAGACGCTGCTGCACTCGAAGATGGTGAGCGAGATACCCGATGACGTCGACTTCGTGTCCGCTGCGGCATTCGGTGTCACGTACCGCACGGCTTATCACGCGCTGCGATCGATCGCCGCTGTCGAACCGGGCGACTGGGTGGTGGTCCTCGGCGCCGCCGGCGGCGTGGGTTTGGCCGCAGTCGATCTCGCGGTGCAGATGAAGGCACGCGTACTGGCCGCGGCGTCGAGCCCCGAGAAGCTCGACTTGTGCCGCCGGCGCGGCGCCGAGGCGACGGTCGATTACGACCGGGAAGACCTGAAGACCCGCATCCGCGAGCTCACCGGAGACAGCGCCCGCGTGGTGCTCGACCCGGTCGGCGGTCCCTATGCCGAACCGGCACTGCGCGCCCTTTCCCGGGGCGGGACGTTCGTCACCCTCGGCTACGCCGCCGGTGCGATCCCGGCGATCCCGCTGAATCTGGTCCTGCTGAAGGGAATCATGGTCCGCGGCATGGAGATCCGCACGTTCGTGACCGACCGGCCGGACGACTCCGCGCGCGACATGCGGGAGTTGACCGCAGATGTTCGCGACGGGGGTGATCCGGCCCTACATCGGTGCGCGATTTCCGCTGGCCGACACCGCGGCGGCCTTGCGGCTGATGGCCGATCGCAAGGCGGTCGGCAAGGTGGTCATCGACGTCACTTGATGCCGCGAAACAGAAATAAGGGTCGTGAATCTCCTGAAATCACAGCCCCCAGCGCAGTCTCGCAGCGCGAGCTATCCCACCCGTCACTCGCGTCTCCGCGCGGAGGCACCATGCGGTTTGCCCACCTCTGAGCGAAAACTCGCCGCGAGATAGCACGAATTCGCTCAGAGGCGGGCACATCGGTATCCGCCCGACGCAACGACTGGTGAGGCGAATGTGGCTTCCGCGTCACGGAGTGACGATGTTGAACGCCGGGTCAGCCGGGTCGAGCACACCGAGCAGTTTCTGTAGCGCGGCCTGGTCGCCCACGATCTCCAGGCCCGGCGAGCCGGTGTCCCCCATCGCCGCCCTGATCAGGCGAAATGCGTTGTCCAGCTTGATGGTCACCGTCGCGGTTGCCGAATCGGCGGGAGCCTTGCGGTGCACCAGGACACCGTTACGCAGCGTCAGTCGGTAATTGACAGCCAGGTCGGTCAACGCGACGTCGAACGCCAAGTCCAGGTCCCACGCCCGGGGCCCATTGACCGTGATGGCCAGCCCGTCGAAGATCTGCTCCGGTGTCAGCGCCGACAACAACGACGGCGAGTTCGTCCCCAGCGCCGTGCCCATGTTCCCGTCGCGCAACTCGGTCGCCCCGGACAGGAAGAAGTTGCGCCACGTCGCATTCTCCGCGCCGTAAGCCAGCCGGTCCAACGTGTCCGCGAGCAACCTGCGAGCACCGGCATGAGATTCGTCGGCGAACACCGCGTGATCGAGTAGCGTTGCCGCCCAACGGAGGTCACCGGAGTCCACTGCTTGCTGCGCAAGTTCGACGACGCGGTCGACACCGCCCATCGCCTCGACGTACCGGGCGGCCAGGGCTTCGGGCGGGTGTGGCCACAGTCGGGCGGGATGGCCGTCGAACCAACCCATGTAGCGCTGGTAGACCGCCTTGACGTTGTGGCTGACCGAGCCGTAGTAGCCGTGGGTATGCCACGCCTTCTCCAGGGCCGGTGGCATCTGGAACATCTCGGCGATCTCGGCCCCCGTGTAGCCCTGGTTGAGCAGCCGCAGCGTCTGATCATGGAGGTAGGCGTACAAATCCCGTTGCAGTGAAAGGAATTCGAGGATGCGTTCACGACCCCACGTCGGCCAGTGGTGGGAGGCGAACACGACATCAGCCCGGTCGGCGAAGGTGTCGATCGCTTCGGTCAGGTATCCCGCCCACGCGTGCGGGTCACGCACCAACGCGCCGCGAAGCGTCAGCAGGTTGTGCAGGCTGTGCGTGGCGTTCTCCGCCATACACAGGGCGCGAAATTGCGGGAAATAGAAGTGCATTTCGGCGGGAGCCTCGGTGCCCGGCGCCATTTGGAATTCGATCTGAACGCCGTCGATGGTGTGAGTCTCACCCGTCGTGCAGATGTCGACAGTCGGCACGATCAGCGCTACCTCGCCGGTTGACGGGACCTGGCCCAGGCCGCACCCGACCTGGCCGAGCGGCCCGCGTTCGAGGCTGATGCCGTACATGTAGGTTGCGCGCCGACTCATGGCGGGACCCGCGTACACGTTCTCCTGCACCGCGTGTTCGGTGAATCCCTCGGGCGCCAGCACCGCGACTTTTCCGGCGTCGACGTCGGCCTGCGAGGTCACGCCGAGCACGCCGCCGAAGTGATCCGCGTGGCTGTGGGTGTAGATGACGGCGACGACCGGCCGATCACCGCGGTGCGTGCGATACAGCTGCAGAGCGGCCGAGGCCACCTCGGTCGACGTCAACGGATCGATGACGATGAGACCTGTGTCGCCCTCGATGAAGCTCACATTGGAGATGTCCAGACCGCGGACCTGATAGATACCGGGCACGACCTCGTAGAGGCCTTGTCTGGCGAGTAGCGCGCTCTGGCGCCACAGGCCCGGATGCACCGACGGCGGCGCATCGCCGGACAGAAATGCATACGCGTCGTTGTCCCACACCACCCGTCCGTCGGCGGCCTTGACGACGCACGGCGTCAGCGCGCCGATGAACCCCCGGTCCGCGTCGTCGAAATCGGTAATTTCGGATTGCGGCGATTTCTGTTCCACGGGGTCGAGATTGCCACTATTGAACCGGTGTCGGAAGAGACAAATCAGCGAATGTTTGACGCCGGTTATTGACCTTGCTCCATGGCTGGGTCGTAGATCGCACGCCTGGCGCCGGCCTGGACTTCGAAGTTGCTGTGGGACTCACAAGAGGCCGACCGGCAAATACCAGGTAAATCGAGCGCATGGGCTCTCAACAGGCAGCTCAAATTTTGACGAATTTGCTATCCGCCATTTCAGCAAACCTGCATACTGCCGAAACGGCTTGTCATTGTCGACGGGCCGCAACAAAACAAAGGAGAACCGGGTGAAGCGTTCAGTAACGGTCGCGGCTGCGGCGACGGCAATCGTCGTCGTCGGCCTGTCTGGCTGTTCGAGCAACAAGTCGTCGTCGGGGGGTTCGAACAACGGCGCCACGGCCGCGAGTGGATCGTCGACAGCCAAGGTCACCATCGACGGCAAAGACCAGAGCATCCAGGGTACGGTCGCCTGCACCACAGCTGCCGGCAGCGTCAACATCGCCATCGGTGGAGCCTCGACCGGTATCGGTGCCGTGCTGACCGACGCCTCCCCGCCGTCGGTGAAGTCGGTCGGCCTGGGCAACGTCAACGGCGTGACACTCGGCTACACGCCGGGCGTTCCCGGCGCGGGCAAGGCCGAAGCAACCAAGGACGGCAGCAAGTACAAGATCAGCGGGACTGCGACCGGGGTGGACATGGCCAACCCGATGCAACCCGTGAACAAGACCTTCGAAATCGATGTGACCTGCCCCTAGGGCGGGGTCCGGCGGACATCTAGCGGACTTCGCCGACACGACAGCGACGACCCGGCGTCGCTGTCGTCCGGCGGAAACCGAAGACGGGCGATCGAGCCCAACTGCTTTGATTACCAGCGGCTTTCACGACTCATGAGACAGCGGCAATCGCACCGTGAAGTCAGTGCGGCCCGGAGCGCTCTGCAGCGTGATCGTGCCGTGGTGCGCCTTCACCACCGCCGAGACAATGGCTAGGCCCAATCCGGTGCTGCCGCCCTTGCGGGATCGCGACGTGTCACCGCGAGCGAATCGTTCGAACACTTCTGACTGCAACTGCTCCGGAATGCCGGGGCCGTTGTCGCACACACTCAGCACGGCATGCGTGCCGTCTGACTCCAATCGGGTGGTCACCACCGTGCCCGCGGCGGTGTGAACGCGGGCATTGGCCAGCAGGTTGGTCATCACCTGATGCAGCCGCGCCGCATCGCCGGACGCCATCACCGGCTCCTCGGGCAGGTCCAGCTCCCACTGGTGGTCCGGCCCCGCAACGTGCGCATCGCTGACCGCGTCGACCGCGACCCGCGAAAGGTCGACGGGCTCGCGTTCCAACGGCCGCCCGGAATCGAGGCGGGCCAGCAGCAGCAGGTCCTCGACGAGGTGCGTCATCCGCTCGGTTTCGGACTGCACGCGGCTCATCGCATGCGCCACCGCGTCGGTATCGTCGCCCACCCGCTGGGCCAACTCGGTGTAGCCACGGATGGCGGCCAGCGGGGTGCGCAGCTCGTGGCTGGCGTCGGCGACGAACTGCCGCACCCGCGTCTCGCTGGCCTGCCGCGCCGACAGCGCGGCACTGACGTGGTCGAGCATTTGGTTGAGCGCGGACCCGAGCTGGCCGACTTCCGTGCGCGGGTTGGCATCCGACTCGAGTACCCGGACCGGCAGGGCGACTTCGCCGCGGTCCAGCGGCAGATCGACGACCTCGCCGGCGGTTAGGGCGACCCGACGCAGCGGTGCCAGTGCGCGCCGGATGATCACGATGCCCGCGCTGATCGCGGCCACCACCGCGATCACGGTGACGACGCCGAAGATCAGCAGGACGCGGATCATCGTCGCGTCGACATCGGACATCGACAGCCCGGTGACGACCACCTCGCCGCTGCGGCGCGAGGTCGCGGCGACCACGCGATACCGGCCGAGTCCGTCGACGTCCCGGGTCACCGGGCGCCGGTCGACCGGTAACGAGGCCAACTCGGCCCGGGCGGCATCGGTCAGGCCGGCACGCCCGCCGGCCGCCGTCAGGTAGCCCGCCTCGATCCCGTTCGGACTGACGACCGCCCCGACCATGCCGACCGGCTGAGCCGGAGCATCGAGGAAGACCGGGCCCGGACCTGGTCGGGGGAACGGCCGGGGGTGATGCCGCCAAGGCGCCCTGGGCGGCTCAAGGAATATCCGCACCGATCGTTGCGACGCGTCCTGCAATTGGGTGTCGAGCTGCGCCACCAGGTACTTGTACAGGGCAAACTCGGTCGCCGCGCCGATGCCGACACAGACGATGACGAGGATGAGGATCTGACCGACGAGCAGGCGAAACCGAAGGGACCAGGCCCCGCCCATGGCTAGCGGGCCGGCTTGAGGACGTACCCGGCGCCACGCAGCGTGTGGATCATGGGCTCGTGCCCACTGTCGATCTTCTTACGCAGGTAGGAGATGTACAGCTCGACAATGTTGGACCGGCCGCCGAAGTCGTAGCTCCACACCCGGTCGAGGATCTGCGCTTTGCTCAGAACCCGCTTGGCATTGCGCATCATGAAGCGCAGCAACTCGAATTCTGTTGACGTCAACGAGACTTGCTCCCCCGCACGAGTCACCTCATGGCTGTCCTCGTTGAGCACCAGGTCCCCGACCACCAACTGTGCGCCGCTGTCCTCGGTGGTCACCCCGGTGCGCCGCAGCAGGGCGCGCAGCCGCAGCACCACTTCTTCCAAGCTGAATGGTTTGGTGACGTAGTCGTCGCCACCGGCGGTCAGGCCGGCGATGCGGTCCTCGAGCGCGTCCTTTGCCGTCAGCAGCAGGACCGGCAACTGGGGCGTCTCCTCGCGGAGTTTGCGTAAAACGTCGAGCCCGCTCATGTCGGGCAGCATCACGTCGAGAACGACGACATCCGGCCTCTGCGAGCGGGCCGACTCCAGGGCCGCCGCCCCGTCGCCCGCGGTCGCGATGTTCCAGCCTTCGTAGCGCAACGCCATCGAGACCATCTCAGCGAGAACGGCTTCGTCGTCGACCACCAGCACGTTGATCGGGTTTCCGTCGGCACGGCGCATGACGACACGTTCGACGGGGGCTTGGGGGTGGGGTTGGCTCACAACTACTAAGTATGCGCACACCGATGAGGGCCTGCTATGGCACTCCTATGCGCCAGCTGTGAGCCAACCTCGAGGGGCTTAGAACCAGACTTTTCGCCCACCCACCGGCCGCCCAACGGCCCCGAGAACCCACAAGATCACGCCGATGACCACGAGAATTCCGCCGATTGTGTACAAGATGCTCAGGCTTGGCACAAAGTATCCAATGACGAGAAGAACGATTCCGAGCACAATCATGATGACTCCTTTTTAGTTGTTAAGAATTGTTGCTCATTCGGCGGCGTCAGTACCAATAACGTCTGCCGCCTACCGGGCGACCGACAGAACCTAGAACCCACAACACCGCACCGATAACCAGCAGGACCACGCCGATCGTTTGCAGCACAGCAACTTTGAGGATGTATCCCAATATCAACAAAATGATGCCCAGGCCGATCATGACGCCTCCATCCCAATCAGTTGGTCGATATCCATTGCGGGCATCGAACTCGGTTGCGGTAAATGGCAATCGGTGACTCTCGGGTTGACGCCCGCATAGTTCAGGGGACCCGCCAACACTGTGACTGCGATCGTGCCCAAAGAGGCACAATTTTGTTCGGTGTTCTTCAGGTAGTCCCGCTGAAATGCGGCGATCACGCCGATCACCAACCAGACCACCACGATCGAACTGATCAAACCTCCGCCACGCATCCTGACCTCCGTCAATGTCGGACAAAAACGTATAGCAGAGCTAACGTACCCAGGCCGTCAAGCGTCCAAACATTCGGACACAGCATCTGAAATACCGACAGAGAGGCTCGGCATCCTGAATAACAGGCAGCAGATTTGTCGAAACAGAGGCGACAGATCAGTACGGCGGTGCTAGAAAAACGAGGCTTCTCCGACCCGCCGATTTGGTCGGCGGGGGGCGTCAGCAAATCAGGGATGCCGCGCGGAGGTGAAGGTGACGGGCGGCATCACGTTGTCGGCGGGGATGTCGCGCCCGTGCCGGGCCAATAGATCAGCCATGCCGATTGCCGTTGCGTCCCAGCCATGTGCGCCCAACCAGTCGACGATCTCGGTGCGCTCCTCGGGATACCAGAGTTCTTCGACGTTGGGGATCTCGGCGCCGAGCACCTCGGCCGCCGCGGCGCGAAAGCGCGTCGACTGCTCGCGCTGGCTGGCCAGCAACTCGGGGTTCACCGCGTTCTTCGACGGCCCGTTGGTGGCCAGTCGGCTGCCGGGCGCGCTGAGCGAGTCGATCCGCTCGAACAGCAGATCCTGCGCCGCCGCAGGCAGGTAGCGCAGCAGCCCCTCGGCCGACCACATCGTCGGCGCAGACGCATCAAAACCCGCGTCCTGCAACGCCTTCGGCCAGTCTTCCCGCAGATCGACCGCAACGCTCACCAGTCGTGCGGCCGGCTGCGCGCCGTGGCGCGCCAAGGTGCCCGACTTGAATTCCAGCACCTTCGCCTGATCCAGTTCGTACACCGTGGTGCCGTCCGGCCATGGCAGCCGCCAGGAGCGCGAGTCGAGGCCGGACGCCAGGATCACCACCTGCCGGATGCCGGATGACACTGCGTCGATGAACAACTCGTCGAACCACTTGGTCCGCACGGCCATGAAGTCGACCATGACTTGGCGATGGGCGCCCACGTCCGGCTCCAGGTCGGTCAGCGCGGCCGAGAGGTTCGGGTCCGACGTCAGGCTCCACATGCCTGGACCGGCCGCGTCGAGGAATACCTGGGCGAACGGGTCCTGGATCAGCGGGCTCTCGCTGGCGGTCTCGGCGGCTCGGGCCGCGGCGACCCCGAGCGCGGTCGACCCCACACTCTCGGTGATCTCCCAGGAATCGTTGTCGGTCCGCGCCATCCTCGTTCCTCCCGTTAGTAGCCAGCGTCGGACACTACGCGGGCCGGCTGTGAGGGCGCTGGGATGAGTAGTAGCTTCACCTTCGTGGAGGAGCTCAAAGCCCCGGACGGCCTCGCGGAGTGGATGTCGGACCAGGGATTAGGCGATGGCCCGCTGGAAGACGTCTCCAAGATCACCGGCGGAACACAAAACATCATGCTGCGGTTCACCCGCTCGGGCCGGCCGTACGTGTTGCGGCGCGGGCCCAAGCATCTCCGTCCGCGCAGCAACGTCGTGATCATGCGCGAGACAGAGGTGCTGGCGGCGCTGGCCGGCAGCGACGTCCCGCATCCGCGCCTGATCGCCAGCTGCGCCGACACGGAAGTGCTCGGCGACGCGGTCTTCTATCTGATGGAACCCATCGACGGGTTCAACGCCGGCCAGGAACTGCCGGAGCTGCACGCCGGCGACCCGGCGGTGCGCTTCGGGATGGGACTGTCGATGGCCGAGTCGCTGGCCAAGCTCGGCGCCGTCGACTACACCGCGGTGGGCTTGCGTGACTACGGCAAGCCGGACGGTTTCCTGGAACGCCAAGTGCCACGCTGGCTTTCGGAGCTGGAGTCGTATTCGGAGTTCGACAACTACCCCGGCCCGGACATCCCCGGCGTCGACGATGTCGCCAAGTGGCTCGACAAGGGCCGGCCGGCGCAGTGGACGCCGGGCATCATGCACGGCGACTATCACGCCGCCAACGTGATGTTCTCCCACACCGGCCCCGAGGTCGTCGCGATCGTCGACTGGGAAATGTCCACCATCGGCGACCCGCTGCTCGACCTCGGCTGGCTGTTGGCCACCTGGGGAGGGTCCGCGGCGTTCGGCGGCCAGCTGTTCGAGAAGGGTGGGTTGGCCGCCGCCGACGATCTCGTCGAGCAGTACGCCCGCAACACCACCCGCGACCTGTCGCACGTCACCTGGTACACCGTGCTGGCGTGCTTCAAGCTCGGCATCGTGCTGGAGGGCACGCATGCCCGCGCCTACGCCGGTAAAGCCCCGAAGGAAATCGGCGACCTGCTCCACGAGGCCACCGTGCACCTGTTCGAGCAGGCCCTGACCCTGATGGACACCCCATGATCGACTTCGACATCCCGGCCGACGTCGCCGCGCTGCGCGACCAGATCCGCGCCTTCGTCAACGACAAGATCGTGCCGTACGAAACCGATCCGCGCCTCACCCGGCACGGCCCCGACGACGGGTTGCGCACCGAGCTGGTCGGGTTGGCCCGCGAGGCCGGGCTGCTGACTTTCCAGTCGCCCAAGCGTTTTGGCGGACGCGAGCCGTCGCACCGCGAGCAGGCGGTGCTGTTCGAGGCGGCCGGCTGGTCGACGTTGGGCCCGATCGCGCTCAACTGCGCCGCGCCCGACGAGGGCAACATGTTCCTGCTGGGCAAGGTCGCCAGCGAAGAGCAAATCGAGCAGTTCCTCATCCCGGTGATCGACGGGCGGCAGCGGTCGGTGTTCGCGATGACCGAACCTGGCGGCGCCGGTTCAGATCCCAACCAGCTCAACACGACCGCCGAATTCGACGGCAGCCACTACGTCATCAACGGCCGCAAGTGGCTGATCACCGGCGCCAACGGCGCGCGCACCTGGATCATCATGGCCCGGGTCGCACCGAACCCGCATGGTCCCGACGGCCCGACCCTGTTCCTGTGTGAGGGCCGGGCGCACGGGCCCGGAAGGCCTTGTGATCGAGCGGGTGATGAACACGATGGACCGCAACTACGTCGAGGGACACGGCGTCGTGCAGTTCGCCGATCTGCGACTGCCCGCCTCGGCGGTGCTGGGTGAAGTCGGCCACGCCCTGCGTTATGCGCAGTTGCGGTTGGCGCCGGCGAGGCTGACGCACTGCATGCGCTGGCTGGGCGCCGCGTCACGCGCGCAGTCGATCGCGATCAAGCACGCCCGCGAGCGCACCGCGTTCGGTAAGACGCTCGGTGAGCACCAGGGCGTCAGCTTCATGATCGCCGACAACGAAATCGCTTTGCAGCAATGCCGACTGGCCATCTGGTGGGCGTGCTGGACGCTGGACATGGGCGACCGGGGTACCGGCCGACACGAAAGCTCGATGGTCAAAGCCTACGTGTCCGAGGAGCTGTTCAAGGTCGCCGACCGTTGCGTCCAAATCCTCGGCGGCATAGGCATTTCCGACGAGACGCCGGTGGGGATGATCTTCTCCGACATACGGGCGTTCCGGCTCTACGACGGCCCGACCGAAGTGCACAAGTACGCGATCGCCCGCCAGGTGCTGCGGCCCTAGGCCCTAATCGTCCGCCGCATTCAGCGCGGCATCCAGCGTCGGATACAGCGCGACGATGTGGTCCAGGCCGGTCAGCTGGATCGGCCTGCTGGCCGCCGCACTGTTTGCCACCACGGCGATTCGGGTCGATTCGCCGACCTTCTCGTTGGTGGCCGCCAATATCCGCAGCCCGACCGACGCCATGAACGTCACCTCGGAAAGCTCGATCGCGAGAACAGCGGGATTTACTTCAAGAGCTTGCGCGATCGCCCCTTCGAAAGCGGGCGCGGTGCTCAAATCGATTTCGCCGCCAATGCTGACGACGGCGGCACCACCCCGATGCGCAACGGAAGTGGTGATCGGATCCGCAGCTTCCACCGGCCATCCTTCATCCGAAGTCGTGTCATTACCGGCGGATGCGGTGCCGACCCAAGCCGCCAGGCAAAGTCGCAGAAATCGTACTGCAAGCTCCGGCGCCGCGAGGCTCGGTTAGTCTGGGCGCGAGACTTATGTCCGCCGCGGAGAACCGGGAGGATCAATGTCGACGTCCCTGTGCCGGTTCAGGTGACCACCGGCGCCGGCGCTGACCTCATGACCCGCGACGATTTCCACGCCCACTACGCAAGCCGCTCTGCGTGCCTACCTGCAGACGAGCGGCGCGCACGACCTCGGCGTGGGCAATGAGCTCGGGCGCCAAGCGCTGCATAACGACGTCAGCATGCTGAAGATCGTCGAGGAACACTCCGAGCTTGTCCGCCAACTGGCGCAAGAGATTCCGGACTTCGATGGCGCGGAGGCGCTGGCTTTCCTGCTGCACACCCTCGCCCCCCTCGATGCCGCGACACAGAGATCCGAAGAACAGCGGGCCCGCGCCGACGATCTCGCCGATCGCGACCAGTTCCGCGATGCCGTGGTGAACTCGCTGCAGGAGGGGTTTTTCGTCTCCGATCGCACCGGCGCCGTGATCGAACTCAACGACGCCTTCGCCAAACTCACCGGCTACTCGGCCCAGGGTCTGCCCTACCGATTGCCCCATCCGTGGTTGGTCGACGAGAAGGCAGCGCGGCTACAGCAGTCCCGGCTGACGCGAAGAAGCCCAGGTCCAGTACGAGACCCCGATCCGGCATCGCGACGGCCGGCTGGTGTGGGTTGCGGCGAACGTCAACCGGGTCGACGCCGATACCGCCGACGGCGACGTCTACGTGGGCACCCTTCGTGACATCACCGCCGAGCGCGCGTTCGCCGCGCGGGAAAGTGCGGTGCTGCGGCTGGCCACCGCGGTCGGCGTGGCCAAGAGCATGTCCGACGTCTTGTCGATCACGCTCGACGAATGCCGACTCGCCCTCGACGTGCACCGGGTGGTCGCCGCGGTTTGGCCGACAGACAGTGTGGAACCCGCGATTCAAGTCGCCGGAGAACGGGTGTCGCCAGATTGGCGGCACCTGGATCCGGCGTTGCGGGACATCTTCGAGCAGGCCCGCCGCCAGCTACCGCTGACCGTTCAACCCGTTGAAAGTTCGGACGCCCCAGGCCAATCGAGTGGCGTCGTTGCCGCTCTCACCGGCGGCGGAGGTGTCGCCCTGTGGCTCGAGCTTCGGGTGCCCCGACGGCTCAGCGCCGAAGATCGGCTACTGATCACCGTGCTGGTCGGCCATCTCGGGCTGGCGATTCAGCACGTGCGCCAGTTCGAGGCCGCCCGCGAAACCTCGCTCACCCTGCAGCACGCGATGCTGGCACCCGCCAAGCTGCCGCCCGGCTTCGCGGTTCGCTACGAGCCGGCGGTCACGCCGCTGGAGATCGGCGGCGACTGGTACGACGTGCTGCAGGTCGGCGACAACCGGATCGGCATCATCGTCGGCGACTGCGTGGGCCGCGGCCTGTCGGCTGCGGCGGTGATGGGTCAGCTTCGTGCCTCCGCGCGGGCGCTGCTGCTCACCGGCGCCGAGCCCGCGAAGCTGCTCGAAGAGCTCGACGCGGTGGCCGAACTGATTCCAAATGCGTTCTGCACCACAGTTTTTCTCGCCATCCTCGACACCGAGTCCGGCGAGTTCTCCTACAGCTGCGCCGGCCATCTACCCGCCGTGCTGGCCGCACCGGGCAAGGCGCACACCCTGATCACCGACGCACGTTCGGTGCCATTAGCGGTGCAGCGCAGGCATTCTCGTCCGCAAGCGTCGGTGATTCTGCCACCCGGCTCTACGCTGATGCTCTACACCGACGGCCTGGTCGAGCGGCGCGACGTGACGCTCGACGACGGCATCGAACACCTCGGCGCGACGGTGGCCGGCGGGATGCACCTGACCGCCGACGACGTCGCGGACGCGGCACTCACCGAGTTGGCGCCGCCGGACGGATACGACGACGACATTGCGATCGTCGTCTACCGGCAACCGTACCCAACGCTGTCGATCCACCAGGTCGTCAACGCCGATCAACTCGGCGACATCCGGCACCGGCTCGCGGCGTGGCTGCATGACGGAGGTGTGGGCGAGGAGCAAGTCGCCGACATTGTGCTGGCGGTCAACGAAGCGTGCGCCAACAGCATCGAACACGGCTATCAGGGCCGCAAGCCGGGAAAGATCCGGCTCAAAGGCGAAAACGACGGCGCGCGGGTACGCGTCAAGGTCACCGACAAAGGCTCGTGGAAGCCCGCGGCCACCGATCCCGGCGGCCGGGGACGCGGATTACTACTGATCCGCGCGGTAAGCGACTGGCTCGAAATGGACTGCACGCCAAAGGGAACGGCGGTCGATATGAGCTTCAGCCTGACCCAAATAGCGCGACCGTAGCTACGGCAGCACGGTGTGCATCAACATCACGTCGTACGCCGACCACAGCGACAGATTGAAGTACAGGTCCTTGCCGTTCGACCACGGGTGGATCATCGGGGCGTAGATTCCGCCCGGCATCTGGAACGACGAAACAAGCGGCTGCTCGGGGCTCCACGGCCCCTCGGGCGCCGGCGCGGTACGCGCGATGACGTCGTTGTTGCCACCGTTGGTGTAGAGCACCAGATACTGCTTCAGGTAGTCGTTGTACTGCGCCGACATCTCGCCGACCGGACCGGGGAAGATCGGCGTCGCCGCGCCCGGGTCGGCCGGGACCCAGCCGCGCCCCTCGCCGTTCCAGTACTGGTACTTGCCGACATCCGGCAACGCGTTCGGCTGCACCCGGGACAGGAACGCCGCACCGCTACGGCCGGACGGGGTTCCGAACGAGTACAGATAGCCGTCCTTACCGCGCATGAACGCGGCCATCTGGAAGTTCTCGTTACCGGGGACGAAGCGTCCACCGGGCACAGTGTCCGCACCGGCCAGTCGGATGCTGCTGGGGTAGATCCCCCAGCTCTGACCGTTGTCCAACGAGCGTGCAATCCCCGAGTAGTTCGTCGACCACTCGCCGTCGCGGCCCCAGTTCTTGATCGACATGAAGCTCATGTACTGGGTTCGCCCGAGCGAGAGCGCGGACGTCGGAATCATGCCGGTCTCGTGGCCGGCTTTGTGAATGCTGTTGAGCACCTGCTTGGACAGGCCCGGCGCCCACACCGGAGAACCGGAGTACGGGTTGTTGGGCACGCCGTCGGCGACATGGATGCCGTGCGACAGGTCATGGTCCTGGCTGCGGAACAACACGTTGTACCGCCACTGCTGCCCGTGCACGGCGCAATAGCCGAAGGTGTCGCCGAACGCCATCAGGACCTGGCGATTGCCGGGATCACCGTTGTCCCAGGGAATCCCGAGGTCGGTGCCGGAGATGCCAAACCGCTGCAGGGTTCGGTTCGGGCTGTTCGGTCCGGTCACGTATTCGACGAGTGAGGTCGGCGCACCCGCGATGCCGGCGGGAGGCGGCGATGGCGGCACCGGAACCGCCTCCGGCACAGCCTGATTGGCGTTGGGCGACTGCGGAACGGCCGCTCCCGGAACCGGGGGGACGGGCGTCACCGCCGCCTGGAGTTGCGCCGGCCGTTGGGGAATGGCCTTGAGCAGGCCCGAAATCAGCGGACCCAGCTTGGGCAGCGGCGCGTTGTCGTTGGTACCACGCGGCCTGCGGCCGGTCGGCGGCGCGACCGGACCGGGCGAGGGGATGGTCGGCATCCCCGCGGGCGGAGGGATATTCGCCTCGGGGGCACTGCAGGGCAAGGCAAAAGCGGGCGGCGCGTAGCTGATCGGCATGATTAGCCCTATAACGGTCACCAGCGCCACGGGTACCGAAACAACTCGACGAATCGCCGACATGTCCCACCTCTCGAGGGGCGAGCCGTCGCCGTTGGAACACATTGACGTTCGCAGTTACTGATGTGACGATAGAGGCGAATGTGGCGGTTGAAACCTCTGGGATTTCAATAGGTATAAATCCGTGACCGTGTCGCAATCAGGTCACAGACGCGCCATCAGACCAAGCCGCTGCTCACGTGCGGCGCTCAGAAGTTGTTGCAGGTGGCGACCACTTGTTGGACGAGCCCGAACTGCTGAGCGGCCTTTGGCGAGCTCATGGCCTGCTGGGCCATCGCCTGGCGTTGGCTCGGCGGAGAGGCGAGAAACGAACGCAGATAAGACTGGGCCATCGGCGATCTGTTGAATTGGTCGGCAGCTGCTGGGTTTTGGGCAGTGAGTGCGGCCATCACCTGCGAGTAGTTGCAGGTTGTGTTGACGATCGGACCCAGATCAGGATCGGCGGACGCGGCTCCTGCGCTAACGGTCAACGACAATGCGAGACCGGCAACCGCGGCAGCCAATCTCAATGGCCATTTGCTCAATGGTGTTTCCTTCCAACTGATTACAGCGGTCTAGCCCGAACGCCGCTGGGGGCCTGCCCGACGCCGCTGGTTGCCGCCGAGCGCCGCCCAGTTACCGCCGGCACCGCCGTTACCACCGGCCCCGCCAGCGCCGCCGGTGCCGCCGTAACCGATCAACAACGAGCCATCGCCCCCCGCGCCGCCGTTGCCACCCGCATAGCCGCCGGCCCCGCCTGCGTAGCCGGCCCCGCCCGCGCCGCCGTCGCCGCCGTTGCCGAAGCGCGCTGACGTCGGTGAAGTTTGTGCCGATGCTCCCGCCCTCGCCGCCATTACCGGCGGCCAAAGCGGCAGTGCCATCACCGCCGGCACCACCGACGCCGCCGTTGCCCATGATCTCGCCGCCGGCGCCGCCGTTACCACCGTCGGCGCCGAGCCCGCCGCCACCGCCGTCACCGCCGTCACCGAATAGCCCGGCGCTGCCGCCGTCACCACCGGCCGTACCGTCCGCGTGCTGGTCCAGCCGGCCCCGCCGTCACCGGCCAACAGCCCGCCCACACCGCCGGTGGGGTCTGCCTCCGTTCCGGGGACGCCGTCGCAAATCACGCCACACACGTTGCTCGGCGTCTGGAACAGGCTATTGATGTCGCTGTCGACGAACTGGCCGACTGGGCTGTTGATCCAGTCTTCAACGAACGTGTGCACGGGCTGGTAGAGGCCCTCCTGGAAGGAGTCGGCAAATGCGATGCTGTCGGGTTGCCCAGTGCCGACGAAGCCAAAAAAGGCCAGCAGACCGCTCAGAGCGAAAGCGGCGTCGGCGGCAGGCGCGGCCGCGGCGGGTTCGGCGGCCGCGGCGATCGAGGCGAGGACCGCGTCGGCGTTGGGTAAGCCAGCGGTAGCCGCATCGGTGACGGGTTCGGTAGCGGCGGCGACGCGCGCTGGGGTCGGAGACGTCGACGGCTGCAGACACGACCGAGCTCGGGTCGGGCATGGGAGTCAGTGATCGCGAGAGCGGTGGAGTCGGTCACTCCCGTGCCGCTGAAAAGATCGGCCAGCAGAGTGCCCAGATCTACCGTCGCAGCGGGCTCGGCGGCCGCCGCCAATACGCCGGGGTCGAGCAAGTTCATGATCAAATCGTCGATGCCGAAGTCGGCTTTGGCCTGCGGCGCGGGGGCAATCGAGCCCATTGCGGCCGCCAGAAACGCGCCCGCGGTAGTGGGCAGACCTACTGCCGCAACAAACCCGGAGCTTGGCGCTACGTGACCGAGTTTTCCGCTTTGCGTGCCGACCTGCCACTATCCAGCCTTTACTCGAACTCCACGCCGATACCGGCGTCCTCAGCCCCGCCTCGCAAGTTACTCGACGCATGTGGAATACGAAACCGGTACGTGGGATCTTTCGCTAACTTCTCAGGTTCTGCCGTCACGCGTCACTCGTCGGCGCTCGACGCGTCGGCGAGCTATGGCCAATCGATTGGGCATGAGGGCTCGCTCGTGATAGCCGAGTCCGGACGAGGCTGAGTGGCCGGGTGGGGGCGTCGTCGTCGCTGTCGTCGAGGAGTCGTCGGGGTCCGGAATCCCCCTCGCTCTGCTTCGTGCTGTCTCAACAAGACACGAACGGACGCGCGGGTGCCGACCGGCTCCAGAAGGGAACTGGCGGGGCGCGGGCGCACTATTTGCGGCCACCAGAACCAACGTCCCAGCAACGCGGCGATGGACGGCGTCATGAACGAGCGCACGATCAAGGTGTCGAACAACAGACCGAGGCCGATGGTGGTACCGATCTGGCCAATAACGCGCAGTTCACTGACCACCATCGACGCCATCGTGAACGCGAACACCAAGCCCGCCGTTCGTGACGACCTTGCCGGTACCGCCCATCGCGCGGATGATGCCCGTGTTTATACCGGCGCCGAGCTCCTCTTTGATCCGGGACACCAACAATAGGTTGTAGTCAGACCCGACCGCCAATAGGATGATCACGCGACATCGCAAGCACCATCCAGTGCAATTTGCATGCCCAGCAATGTACTGCCAAACCAGCACCGACAGCCCAAACGATGCGCCCAACGACAGCGCCACCGTGCCCACAATGACCAGCGCGGCAATCAAACTTCGCGTCATGATCAGCATGATCGACGAAAATGAGGCAAAGCGCACCGATTCCCGCGATCATCAGGTCGTATTTAGCGCCGTCGCGCAAATCTTTATAAGTCGACGCGGCGCCTGCGACGTAGATCTTGGCGTTCGCGAGCGGTGTTCCCTTGAGCGCCTCCTCGGCCGCCGTCTTTATCTGGTCGACACGCGTAATTGCCTCCGGGTGTCGCAGGATCGCCTCGCTGGGAAATTATGAACCGAGCCGCTTTCCCGTCCGGAGACAGGAAAGAAGCTCATCGCGCGCTGGAAGTCTGGGTTCTGGAAAATCTCCGGCAGGCAAATAGAAAGAATCGTCGTTCTTGGCGGCGTCGAACGCCTGACCCATGGCGTTAGCGTTCTGAGTCGATGTCGTCCATTTGACCGAAGATCCCGGCCATGGTGCTGTGCATGGTCTAGCATCATGGTCCGCATACTCTCGCATGATCGCGATCATCGGCGGGAACTGGGCTACCAGTTGCTGGCATGAGCGCATCCATTTGATCGAGATCTTTGATGAGATCGTGCATTTTATCGCTCAGCACGTCGACACCATCGACTGCTTCGAATATGGATTTCAGTGACCAACAGATCGGAATATCGTAGCAATGCTTTTCCCAGTAGAAATAGCTGCGGATCGGCCTGAAGAAATCCTCGAAATTCGCAATGTAATCCCGCAACTCGTCGATGATAGCGGTGACTTCTTTCGTTACCGTAATCGTGTCATGAGTCGTGTCAGTCATCTGTTGCATCAGACTGTACTGCGCTGCATTACCGTCGATCATTCTCGCCATGCTCGTCGATCTGCTGCCCCATGTCGTTCACGCGGTCTTTCATGTAACTTCATGTCTTGCAGCTGCTCGGCGTTTTGCATGCTGAGCAGGAACGGGATCGACGTGTGTTCGATCGGGGTTCCCTCGGGCCGGGTTATGCCCTGCACCCGAGAAATCCCTTGAATCCTTAAAATTGCCTTCGCCACCCTGTTCAGTATCAGGAAATCCGATGGATTGCGCATATCATGATCCGACTCGAGCAGCAGAATCTTCGGGCATCATTCGCGCCTGAGAGAAATGGCGATCAGCGGCCGCATACCCTAGATTGGCTGGTATGTCTTGGGGATGTAGAGCCGGTCGTTGTAGCTCGTTTTATATCCCGGCAGCGCTAACAGACCCATCAGCGCGATGGCGCAAGCGCCAGCCAGAATCGGCACGGGCCAGCGGACGATCGCGGTACCGACCCGGCGCCATCGATAACCCCGATCCTGCGCTTGGGATCGAACAGCCCGAAACGGCTCCGACCGCGATAACCGCCGGAACCAGCGTGACCGCGACCGCGACCGTGACGAGCATGCCCACTGCGCACGGGACGCCCAGGGACTGAAAGTAGGGCAGCCGGGTGAAGCTCAGACACAACATCGCCCCGGCGATCGTCAACCCGGAAGCCAAGACAACGGGCGCGACCCCGCGGTATGCGGTGTAGTAGGCCGTTCTCGCGGTCCTCGCCGGCCTGACGCGCCTCCTGATACCGACCGAAGAAAAATATCCCGTAGTCGGTTCCGGCCGCCATCGCGAGGGACACCAGCAAATTGGTGGCAAACGTCGAGAGCACGAAAATATTGAGATGGCCGAGGAACGCGACGATTCCCCGGGCCTGCGAGCAATTCGATCCCCACCGTGACCAACAGCAGAATTACGGTGATGATCGATCGGTAGACAACAGCAGCAGCATCGCAAATTATCACGGCGGCTGCCACGGTGATCTTCACAATGGATTTGTTGCCCGCTGTGCTGCATTTCCGAAACGAGCGGTGCCGCGCCGGTGAGGTAGATCTTGACCCCGGGAGGCGGCGGTGTCTGCTGCACGATGTTCCGGACCGCCGCCACGGATTCGTCGCCCAACGGTCGTGCCTTGGTTGCCGGCCAGATTCAACTGCACATAGGCGGCCTTACCGTCGGGGCTTTGCGCGGCCGTCGCCGTGAGTCGATCCCCCCATAGATCCTGCACGTGCTGCACATGCTTTGGATCGCCTCGCAACTCACGAACCAAGCCGGCGTAGTAGCTGCGAGCGTCATCCCCGAGCGGCTGCTGCCCCTCCAGCACGATCATCGCGAAACTGTCCGAATCGGATTCTTTGAAGTCCTTGCCCATGCGCAGTCATGGCCTGCACCGACGGCGCGTCTTGGGGCTGACCGATACGGAATGCTCTTGCCCGACGTGCTCCAGCGATGGAACCGCGAAAGTCACCAGCAGAGTCAGCGCCACCCAGGCCAGGATGACGAGCAGCGAAAACCTGCAGATCGCCCGTGCTGCGAAGGATGGCCGGGAACGTTCGCGCGCTCGGCGCGGCCTGCGGCCGGGCATGGTCGTACCTACGAACGATCTGCCGCTGAGGCCCGCATCCCGCGGCGTGGTGCCCGTTGGGAGCCGCAGGTCCGTCATTCTCGGCTTGCTCTCTCAGCAATAAGGCACGAACCAGCGGCCGGGGGCCGACCGACCGAAGCAGGGAACTGGCGGGACGCGGGCGCACTCGTTGCGGCCACCAGAACCAGCGTCCCAGCAACGCGGCGATCGACGGCGTCATGAACGCACGCACGACCAATGTGTCGAACAACAGACCCAGGCCGATGGTGGTACCCATCTGAGCGATAGTGCGCAGGTCGCTGACCGCCATGGACGCCATGGTGAAGGCGAACACCAGGCCCGCGTTCGTCACGACCTTGCCGGTACCGCCCATCGCGCGAATGATGCCGGTGTTTATCCCGGCGCCTATTTCCTCTTTCATCCGGGATACCAGCAGCAAATTGTAGTCAGACCCCACCGCCAAAAGGACGATCACCGACATCGCCAGCACCATCGCAGTGTATTTGTATGCCGAGAAGGTACTGCCAGACGAGCACGGATAGCCCGAAGGATGCGCCCAGTGAAAGCGCTACCGTACCCACGATTACGAGGGCGGCAATAAAACTTCGCGTCATCATCAGCATGATGATGAAAATGAGGCAGAGCGCAGCGACTCCCGCGATCAAGAGATCGTATTTGGAGCCGTCCACCATCTCTTTCGTCATCGCCGCGGTGCCGGTGAGGTAGATCTTGGCGTTTTCGAGCGGAGTTCCCTTGAGCGCTTCCTCGGCCGCGGTTTTTATCGGGTCGACCCGCGAGATGCCCTCGGGTGTCGCGGGATCGCCGCTTTGTGTAATCAGCATACGGGCGGCTTTCCCGTCCGGCGACACGAATACTTTCATGACGCGCTGGAAGTCTTTGTTCTTGAAGACGCTCCGGCGGCAGATAGAAGGAGTCGTCATTTTTGGCGGTGTCGAACGCTTTTCCCATGGCGGTGGCGTTCGCGCCCATTTCGTCCATCTGGCCGAAGATCCCGGACATGGTGCTGTGCATGGTCAGCATCATGGTCCGCATGCTCTGCATGGATCGCGATCATCGGCGGAAACTGGGCGAGCATCTGCGGCATGAGCACGTCTAGCTGGTCCATGTCTTTGACGAGATCCTGCATTTTATCGCTAACCTCGTCAACACCGTCGAGTGTGTCGAATATGGATCTCAGCGAAAAGCAGATGGGAATGTCATAGCAGTGCTTTTCCCAGTAGAAATAACTGCGAATCGGCCGCCAGAAATCCTCGAAATCCGAAATGTGACCACGCAACTCGTCGGTGATGTCCGCCATGTCGTGCGTTTCGCCGACCATGTGGTGAGTCGTGGTGCTCAGTCTGCTGCATCAAGCTATACATGTGCTGCATCAAGCTGATCATTTCGCC
Organism: uncultured Actinomycetota bacterium; assembly: GCA_963749375.1. Classification (GTDB taxonomy): domain Bacteria; phylum Actinomycetota; class Actinomycetes; order Mycobacteriales; family Mycobacteriaceae; genus Mycobacterium. The sequence continues at coordinate 12,802 of CAVVNB010000026.1, read as the reverse complement.
ATGCTCGTCGGCCTGCTTGAGCATGTCTTTCATGCGGTCTTTTTGAAACCGCATATTTTGCAGCATGCCGGCGTTTTGCATGCTGAGCATATAGGGTATCGACGTGTGCGGGATCGGGGCCCCGGTGGGCCGAGTTATGGACTGCACACTGGCAATTCCTTGAACCGCGAAGACGGCTTTGGCTAGTTTGTTCAATACCAGAAGATCTGCCGAATTGCGCAGATCGTGATCGGCCTCGACCAACAGGATCTCGGGGCCATCATTCGGGATGCGGAAAAATGTCGCTCTGCGGCCGCATACCCCAAATTGGCGGGAATATTTTTCGGGATGTATTTCTGGTCGTTGTAGCTGGGCTTGTATCCCGGCAGCATCAATAGCCCGATAAGCGCGATCGCTAATGTCGCGGCGAGAATCGGCGCGGGCCATCGGACGATCGCGGTGCCGACCCGCCGCCAGCCATGGACCTTGATCATGCGCTTGGGGTCGAATAACCCAAAACGGCTGCCGACGGCAATAACTGCCGGAACCAGCGTGAGCGCCACCGCGACCGCGACGAATATGCCCACCGCGCAAGGGACGCCCAGGGTCTGAAAGTACGGCAACCGGGTAAAGCTCAGGCAGAAGAGTGCCCCGGCGATCGTCGAACCGGAGGCCAAGACGACTTTGGCGACCCCACGGTATGTGGTGTAGTAAGCCGTTTCCCGATCCTCGCCGGCTTGACGGGCCTCTTGATAGCGCCCGATGAAGAATATTCCGTAGTCCGTTCCCGCCGCGATCCCGATCGATACCAGCATATTCACGACGAAGGTAGTCAGACCAATAATCTGGTGATGGCCGAGGAAGCGCGACGAATCCCCGGCGACACTTGCAATTCTATGCCGACCATCAGCAATAAAAGAATTACGGTGATAACCGAGCGGTAGACGAAGCAGCAACATCACGAAGATCACCGCGAGGCTTACCGCCGTGATCAAGAGAACTGTCCGTTGGCCACTATTGCGCATATCCGCAGAGATCGCTGCCGGCCCGGTGACATAGGCTTTGACGCCCGGCGGAGGTTGCGTCCCGTCCACGATGTCGCCGGACGGCCTGTGACCGACTCGTTCGCTAAGGCCGGGCCAGGTGCACCGGCGAGGTCCAATTGAACGTAGACGGCCTTACCGTCGGCGCTTTGCGCGGCGCCCGCCGTGAGTGGATCTGCCCAGAAATCCTGGATGTGCTGCACATGCTTCGGATCGTCTTTTAACTGACGAATCAGACGATCGTAATACCGGTGAGTATCGTCGCCCAGGGGTGCTGACCCTCCAAGACGACCATCACGGTGCCCTCGGAATTGCGTTCCTTGAAGTCCGTCACCATGCGATCCGTCGCCTTGAACGACGGCGCATCTTCAGGATTCTGCGATACCGAATGCTCTTCTCTCGACCTGCTCCAGCGGGGGAACGCCGATAGTCACGATGACGGTGATCGCCAACCACGCCAAGATGATGGGCACCGCCAGTCGATGGATCGTCCGCGCTACGAGTGGCCGACCGTTGGGCAGCTGATGGTTGCTCATTCGTCCTTCAACTTGCAAGAGATAAACGCGCTCACTTCGTGCGTGTCTTTTCCGCTTTGACCACGCCGTCGACCAGGATGCGGCAGCCAAGGCTGTCGCTATTGCCCTGCGCCGCGACGCTTTCCATGGCCGTCGCCTCGGTGCTAGCGAACGCCACCGACCACGGCAAGCGCGCGTTCACGACGCGCTGCGGGTCAGCATCGACGTCGAAATAGCTGATGGTGGCCACGGTCCCTGGCGGACCGAAAACCTCATACGTCAGGTGCTTGGGGTCGAAAGGCGTGGTGTCGTCGATTGGGAATCGGCGTACAAGGGCCGTTGCTCAGAGCCGAAAACGCCGTGCAGCCGCGACACCGTCAATCCTCCGGCGCCGATCACCGACCAAGATGAGCAACGGAATCCACAACCGCCGCGCAACACCGAAAATCACGACGCCACGACTTCGATGACTCTTTCGATCAGCGCGAGACGCGGGTGCGGGTTCTCGAGGACCCTGCGGACACGTCGGTCCGCGCTCCGACCACTGGTTGACGTCGGGGAGGTCCGGAACGACGACATCGGACCAGGGTTCCGCAACGCGCACGTCGCGCACACCGGGTTCGACCACTGCGCCCAACCTTCCGCCCATTGATCACTACGAAGATCGTCGTCAAACAGATTGATGCTCATCGGCTCTCGCAGACCTTCATAGTTCGACACGAGTCGAACAACTCCAAACCATACTCGAGGCCGGCGGGAACGATCCAGAGTTTCGGCAAAATACGTCACAAGCCGGTCTTCGAGTGCGGAGACCTGGACGGCTTACTGCACACACGTGTTGTAGTGTGCCCCGCTATGGCGGCTCTCGACGACGCAGAGCGGGCGCTACCTCTCTGGACGACACAACGCGCCATGGATCCGACCACGCTGCAGCGCCCGGCAAGACGCTAGCGACTCGGCTGCCGTCTCGCCAGTTCGTCATCGTCGTTATCGACGATCGGCGGCATTCAGCTGATGGCGGCGATGGACGGCCCCGTCGCGATCTTCGCGCTTCCGAAGATCCAGAATGAGCTGGGACTGTCGGATGCCGCGCGCAGCTGGGTGATCACCGCTTACGCGCTGACTTTTGGTGGCCTGATCCTGCTCGGGCGGCCGCCTCGGTGACACCTTCGGTCGCAAGCGCACCTTGATCGTCGGGGTCGCGCTGTTCACCTTCGCCTCGACGATCTGCGGCATCGCCTGGGACGGGGGCGTCCTCGTTTTGGCCCGGCTGCTGCACGGCGTGGCCGCCGCGATCGTCGTGCCGACCTGTATGGCGCTGGTCGCGACCACGTTCCCGAAGGGGCCGACGACGCAATGCGGCGACGGCGGTGTTCGGCGCGATGGGCGCTATCGGCGCGGTGCTGGGCCTGGTGGTGGGCGGGGCGCTCACCGGGGTGTCGTGGCGGCTGGCGTTTTTGGTGAACGTGCCGATCGGGCTGCTGGTGATCTACCTGGCCCGCACCAGCCTGCCCGAAACCCAGAAGGAGCGAATGAAGCTCGACGCCACCGGGGCGTGCTGGCCACATTGATCTGCACCGCTGCGGTTTTCGGCGTGTCGATGGGGCCGGAGAATGGCTGGCTGTCGGCCACCACGATCGGTCCAGGTCTGGTGGCCATGACCGCTTTCGTGGCGTTTCTCGTGGTGGAGCGCACGGCCGAGAACCCCATCGTGCCGTTCAGCCTGTTCTCCGACCGCAACCGGCTGGCCACGTTCGCGGCCATGTTCTTGGTCCGTGGGATCGGCTTCACCATGACTGTGCTGCTCGCCATGTATGTGCAGAACATCATGGGCTACAGTCCGCTGCGCGCAGCTATCAGCTTCATCCCGTTCGCCATCGCAATGGCCATCGGGACGGCCGCGTCGTCGCGGCTGGTGACGTCGGTTCTCGCCGCGGGTGGTGGTGATCGCCGGCGGCATCCTGGTGCTGGGCGCGGTGCTCTACGGCTCGACGCTCAACGCGCGGCATCCCGTACTTCCCGAACCTGGTGCTGCCCATCGTCGTCGGCGCCATCGGCCTCGGCATGATCAGCGTCCCACTCGGGCTATCGCTGGTCGCCAGCGTCGGCGTCGACCGCATCGGGCCCGCCTCGGCGATCTCGGTGATGCTGCAGAGCCTCGGCGGGCCGCTAGTGCTGGTCGCCAGTCCAGGTCGCCATCACGTCGCGCACGCTGCACCTGGGCGGCACCAGCGGGCCGGTGAAGGCATGAATGCCGCCCAGCTGCATGCGCTGGACCACGGCTACACCTACGGCCTGCTGTGGCTGGCCGGGGTAGTCGATCCTGCTCTGCGGGGTGGCGCTGCTCATCGGCTACACCGCGCAGCAGGTAGCGCACGCGCAGAAAATCAGGCAATCAGTGGACGCCGCCGAGCTATAGCAGTTCGTGCGGGGATGCTTCGCTAGTCGATCTGGCCAGTCAGCTCAAAGTCGGCCAGCGTGCAGGCGGCCAGTTCCCGCAAAGCGTCTTTGTGTTCTCGGCTCCCGGTTCATAGGCGAGGACGTGGATGCAAACCTTGCCGCACACCGGCAAGCGGAACGACAGTAGCTGCATCTGCCCGCCCGTCCGCTCAAGCCACTCTCGCGTCACACCTTGCCTAATCCCGCGCGCGTAGGCGGACTCGCAGTGGGTGCCGTCGAGTTGACTGACTATCGCACCGACGTCGCCGAGGTTGGAGTAGACCACTGGGCGATCCGGGTCCGTCAGGGCCGCCACGACTCCTCGCTGCCACGTCCGTTTCGGCGTGAACGGGATCAGCGAAGCGAGTTCCAACGACTCGTCTGGCGTTTCCCGCCGAGCCGTCAGCGCCTGCTTGATGGCGGCGCGAGTGTCACGCAAATTCGTCGTTAGCTGCGTTGGGTCGATTCTTGACAGGCGCAATGGATACCGCCATCGCACGCGGATCGCCCTCAGTGCGCTCGCTCATAACAACTTGCACAGTGACGACACCGTCACTGCTACCGCAGCGCCCGATGCGCTCCCCAAGTTTGGCGGTCAATGCGGCGGCGAGCGTATTACTCGTCCCACCAAGAGCTTTCGCACGGGCATCCCATTCGTCCAGGTCGACGCTGATCGTGATACCGGGCACGACGACCGAGGTATCACCCTCGTCTCTACAAAGGGTGGCGGCCTGCGACGCCCCGGGACGGAGTACCCGCGCGTCGCTGGCGGCGGGCGAATTTTGCCGCCGCAACAAACGCACGGGCGACCTGCGGCATGTCCCGGGCTGTTTCGCGGGCGTCCTGAACAATCGCGTGCAGCCGAGTGCGTGAACGCGGCGGTGGGTAGCCGAGATCTCGCGTGTTGCCCATCATGGCCTCAACCAACGCGACGATCAGCCCCAAGCCGTCGAGCAGGTAGTGGGAAGCCACCAAGCTGACCGCTGTCGCGCCGTCCGTCAGTGGAAGGACGCCGATATGCCAGCCGGAGCCCTGTTCCGGATCGATAGGCAACTGTGAGCGTTCATCGGCCCAGTCGCTGAGTTCAGCACGTGGACGGGCGCGTTCGGCGATATCGATGTCCGACGGCCCCCGATCTAAGACCCACCGGTGCCGCGCAAACGGCAACGGCGAACGCTCGATGCGCCTTCCCAACAGCCCCTCACCGAGATTGCGGTGGACACGCCTGACCCCGTCGAAGTCCAGGGCGTGCTCATAGATCCATACGACCTGCATGACTTCCTGCTGACCGGCGGCGCGCTGGCCCGCGAAGAAGCCTTGGTCCATCAATGCCAGCCGATTATCTGGCCACCCGTCACCGCGAGAAGCGCGGCCGACGGCGTGGTCTTTAGTCGGACTAGACCTATTCATCGCATGTAGAGTAGCCGACGCCATGAATGACAGCCGACACAATGCCGCGAAGCCTGTCATCCTGTTCGTGCTGGGTTTTGGCCGATCCGGAACGTCGGCGCTCACCCGAGTTCTCTCGTTGTGCGGCGCTGCGCTTCCAGCCGGGCTATTGGGTGCCACGGGCGAGAATCCGCGCGGCTATTGGGAGCCGCGCGCGGCTATCCATCTCAACGAAACGATCCTGCGCCGCCGCGGCAGCTCTGGCTACGACCTAACTATGCGCATGCACGAGGAGGATGCGTTCGACGCCGAACAGGATGCCGCCGACGTCGCCAAGATCAGGAAATTTCTGAGCACGTTGCCCGCTGCGCCGCTCGTGGTGATCAAGGAACCGAAGCTTACGGCGGTGTCCGACATCTGGTTCGAGGCGGCCCGGCTCGCGGGATTCGACGTTGTCACAGCGATTGCGGTACGCCATCCTCAAGAGGTCGTCGCCTCCCTCGCAAAACGCGCCGACAGTCAGAATTACGTTAGAGATTCGCCGGAGCTCACCTGTGCCTGGTGGTTGAAATACACGCTGCTGGCAGAGAGGGACACGCGCGGAGTGCCGCGCGTATTCGTCGAATACGCCAACCTCCTCGGAGACTGGCGCCGAGAAATGAAGCGGATTTCCGTGGCCCTCGGAATCGATCTCAATGCCAGTGACGAGGATTCGATCGACGCGTTTCTGACACCCAGCCTTCGACACCATCGACAATACGGCCCGCTGGTGGAACCCTTTGGCACCGAGTGGATTTCCACGGTCTACGAGAACCTACGGGCGGCCGCGCGCGATGAACCCTGGGATGAGTCTGCGCTAGATCGCGTTCTCGAAGGATATCGGGCGAGCGAACGTGGTTTCCGCATTGCGTTCCAGGATTTCAATCGCTACCGGAAACTGAACCGGTTCATGCTGCCGTCCATGGTGAAGCTGACCCTCGAGATCCTCGCTTTGGCGCACCGGCGACGCGGGACTTGGGCTTAAGGCCAGGATCACGCGATGAAGTTTGTCCTGGCCTTCTACGGAACCCGCGGAGATGTCGAGCCAGGCGTCGCTGTCGGGCGTGAGCTGCTACGCCGGGGCCACGACGTAAGCGTGGCCGTCCCGCCCGACCTGGTCAGCTTCGCTGAAGCGGCTGGGCTGGCCGCGGTTCCCTATGGACCAGACATCCAGGAATGGCTGGAAGCGACGCGCAACTTCTGGGCGTATTTCTTCCGCAACTTCTGGAGGGTCCGCGACGTGAAACGCTTTCTCCGCGAAGCTCGGGAACCCGGCACCCAGCGCTGGGCGGAGATGAGCACGATGCTGACCTCGCTGTCGGACGGGGCCGACCTGCTCATCAGCGGCATGAGCTATCAAGAACTCGCCGCTAACGTCGCAGAGCATCGGCATGTTCCACTGGCGACGCTGCTCTGGTTTCCGATACGGGTCAACGGCCATGTCATCCCGACTCTGCCCGCGCCGTTGCTCCGCTCCGCGATGTACATCTACGAGTGGCTGGTTTGGCGCGGCGTGAAAAAGGTCGAGGGCACGCAACGCCGTGAACTGGGTCTGCCAGAGGCCACTGGGCCCGCACCTCGACGTATCGCGGAACGCGGATCGCTGGAAGTTCAGGCTTACGACGCAGTGTGCTTTCCGGGGCTGTCCGCCGAGTGGGCGAAATGGGATGGTCATCGTCCCTTCGTCGGCACGCTGACCCTGGAGTCGCCGACCGAGACCGATGATGAGGTCGCGTCGTGGATTGCTGCGGGAAAGCCGCCAATCTGCTTCGGCTTCGGAAGCATCCCGGTCGCTTCTCCGGCTGAGATGATCACGATGATCGCCACGGCCTGCGCGCGGTTGGGCGAGCGAGCGCTGGTGTGCGCTGCGGCATCTGACTTCAGTAGCGTCCCGCATTTCGATCACGTCAAGGTCGTTAGCGCGATGAATTACGCCACGGTCTTTCCCGCTTGCCGCGCGGTCGTGCACCACGGTGGCGCGGGCACCACGGCGGCAAGTCTGCGCGCCGGCGTGCCGACATTGATCCTCTGGATGGCTGACGTGCAGGTGGTGTGGGGAGCAGCGGTCAAACGGCTGAAAGTGGGCACCGCCCGGCGTTTTTCGTCCGCCACCGAAAAGTCGCTCGTCGCTGACCTTCGCACGATCCTTGCCCCGCAATACGCCATCCGGGCCCGCGAGGTCGCAGCCAGGATGACCAAACCCGCCGAAAGCGTGGCTAGCGCTGCCGATCGTGTTGAAGAGTTCGCCCGCCTGCGGCGAGTTAGCTGATCGGCGACAACGGCCCGAACCATTCCTGTTCAACACCCGTCTAACTAACCGTAGTATCTGTTCTCGTGATCGAGCTCAGTGGCGTAGCCAAGACGTTCGACAGGGGTGCGATACATGCACTGCACGATGTAACGTTTTCAGTTCCCACGGGGACCGTCTGCGCGTTGCTGGGGCACAACGGCGCTGGTAAGACGACCACGGTCAAAATTTTGTCTACATTGCTCCGACCTACCTCCGGTAAAGCGATTGTGGCCGGGTACGACGTCGTCGACCGACCCGCCGAGGTACGGGCCAGCATTTCGATGGCCGGGCAGACCACCGCGATGGACCCGTTGCTCACCGGTCGGGAGAATCTGGTGTTGTTCGGCAGGCTGCGCGGTCTGCGCCGGCGCGAGGCCAAGACTCGCGCCGATGAGTTGATCGAGCAGTTCGATCTGGTCGACGCCGCTGACCGCCAGGTCACCACCTATTCGGGCGGAATGTGGCGCCGCGTGGATCTCGCTAGCGCTTTGGTGGTTCCGACGAAGGTCCTTTTCCTCGACGAGCCCACCACTGGGCTGGACCCACGCAGCCGCCGCGACGTATGGGCCCTGGTCAGTTCGCTGGCTCGGCAGGACGTCACCGTCTTGCTGACCACGCAGTATTTAGAAGAGGCCGACGTGCTCAGTGACTCGATCGTGGTCGTTGACCACGGACGGGTGATCGCCAGCGGCACTGCTGACGATCTGAAGCGCCGAGTAGGTACCAGCTACTGCCAAGTGACACCGACCAATCCGGCCGATTTGCCGAAGGTCGCGGACGCGCTGGCAGGGTTTAATGGGCTCGATATCGATGCCGACAACAACTCTGTCTCGGTGTTGGCCCCCGACGGGGTCGCAACGCTGGGCGAAGTGTTTCGCTGGATGGACGCGTTGGGAATCGAACTCCTGGACATCTCGCTGCGCAAACCTTCCCTCGACGAGGTGTTTTTGCACCTGACCGAAGCGACCGTCGCGCGATCATGAGTGCCCTGGTCGCACTGACCGAACGTTCGCTGGTCTCCGCGGCCCGCGACGGGGGAATGATCTTCGAGATTCTCTCGCCCGCAGCATATTTGGCAGGCTTCACCCTTGCGCTGCAGGGCCTGATCGATACCGGCCACATGAGTTATGCGCAGTACCTCGTCCCCGCTGTGGTCATCCAGTCGGTGATCTTCGTCGCCGTACTCGCCGGCGGGCGCAGCACCCATGATCACGTGCGTGGGATGCGCGACCGGTTGGCGACGCTGCCGTATGCCGCGGCAGTTCCAATGGGCGCGCGCATCCTGGCCACGCTGGTCCGGGCCGCACTCGCGTTGTTAGTGGCAGTGGCCGCTGGCTACGCGTTTGGATTCCGAATGGACGGCGGTCCGGGCTATGCAGTGGCCTTCGTCGTCATCACGCTGCTATTTTGCCTGGCCGTGACGCTGGGCGCCGACGCGCTGGGATCCAGTAGCACCAGTGTCGAGGGAGTGAGCCAGTTACTGACGGCACCTCAGCTGATGCTCTTTATGCTGTCCACCGGCATCGCCCCGGAGAAATCCTTTCCCGAATGGATGCGCCCGTACGTGCGCGACCAGCCGGTGTCGCAGGTCGCCGAAACACTGCGCGGCCTGGCCACCGGACACGTGGTGGCGAGCAACTTGGTGGCCAGCCTGGTTTGGTGTGCGGGCATGGTGCTGGTCTTCGGCGCGCTCGCGCTACGAGTGCAAAGGCGTGGCAAGTGACAACGCAGTCCCAGATGCGTGGCTCACTTTTGACGCAGACCTGGGTGCAAGCCGGTCGACTCCTTACCCGGTGGCGTCGTGACGGAGCGGTCGCGATGGGATCGCTGGTCGTGCCTGTCTGCATTCTGCTCACGTATGAGGCAGTGCTAGGCGAGCGGATATATAAGGTCACGGGCGTCGCCAGTGTCTACAGCTTGGTCCCGGTCTGCGCGGTGATGTCGGCGGTGCTGGGGGCCCTGCGGACATCCGAGGGCATCGAGGTGGACCGCCAGTTTGGGCTGCTCAGCCGCATGTGGGTCCTGCCGGTGCATCGGGCAAGCCCGCTCACTGGACGGCTGGCCGCCGAGGCCGTACGTGCGCTTGTCGGAACAATTGTGATCACCGCCCTCGGAGTAATGCTGGGCTTACGCTTCACACACGGCTTGCCCGCGGCACTGGTGTTCATTGCGATTCCCCCGATCATGGTCGTCGGGTTCACCGCCCTCGTAACGGCGCTGGCTGTCCGCAGCAATGCCCGCACCGCGATGACCGTGTTAGCCAGCGTGACCATCTCGCTGGCGTTCCTCAATCCAGGCATCACTCCAATTAGGCTGTTTCCGAAGCCTGGCTTCAGCCTTTGGTCCGAATGCAACCGATGTCGCCGCCTGTCGAGGCGATGCGGGCACTGGCCCACGACGGCCCCTCGGGTGGCCGTTGGGGATCACACTCATCTGGTCAGTCGTGCTGGTGGCGGTATTCATTCCGCTTGCCGTGCGCGCCTACCGGCTCGCCGCCGAGTCCAGCGCCTGAAACATCGCCTAGCCATAATCAATCGATCCGCGACTCGATCCTGGAATACTCTTCAACACGCGTGCAATTGAAGTCTAGACTCAGCGCCGGTAACGCCGCCAAGTGGAGATAGGGGCAGTTTTGACCGTAATCGAGCACGACGTTCGCTCGCTGTACCTCGACTTGCTCCGGCGCAACCTCACCAGGTACGGCATGCATGAGCGAATGCCCACTGAATGGCCTCTCCGGCGACGCCTGCTATTCAAAGCCGTTAACACGCTTAACTCCGTCCGCAACGGCACGGGTCTGTTCGCCCAGCCCAGTCGCGAGTTGGGGCTGGACTGGCCGGCCGAAGCGGAGACGATGATCGGGATGCAGAGGCTCACCAGCCTGCAGCATTCCGTCGAAACCGTACTGGCCGAAGGCATCCCGGGCGATCTGATCGAATGCGGAGTGTGGCGCGGAGGGGCTTGCATCCTCATGCGCGCCGTTCTTGCGGCCTACGGGGATGAGACGCGAAGCGTGTGGCTAGCCGACTCTTTCCAAGGCGTGCCCCGGTCGGATCCGGAGAACTACCAAGCAGATAAAGGCATCAGGGCAGAGTTCGCTGCGGGCATACTGGGCGTTTCGGAAGCGGAAGTCAGGGCGAATTTCGAACGCTACGGGCTGCTAGACGACCAGGTCCGCTTTCTTCCCGGCTGGTTCAAAGACACTCTGGACGACGCCCCGATTGATCGCATCGCAGTATTGAGGCTTGACGGCGACCTTTATGAATCCACGATTCAAGCGCTCGATGCGCTGTATCCACGATTGTCCCCTGGGGGGTTCTGCATCATTGATGATTACCAGGCGGTGAAGGCATGCGAGCAGGCTGTCACCGACTACCGCGGAAACACGGAATATCCGCGGACATCGTCGACATCGACGGGACGGGCGTGCTTTGGCGTAAGTGATGACAATGGCGAGTGCGTTAGCGACGACTCGAGTCTGGCTTCGCGATCTCAATGGGTAGGGCCGTACCCGAAAGCCATCTGGCGACGGTACGGGAGAACAGATCCGGGCAGCGCAGGGGCCAGTCGTGTCGCATGCCGACTGCGACTCGGTCGGTTCCGTTGGGCGTCTGCTGCGCGAGCGCCGCCGCCGAGCGGTGTACCAACCGCATCTCGTTGGCGCCGCTGAGAAACAGCGTGGGCGAATCTGCCTTGTCGAGTCCCTCGGGAAGGCTGAACCCCACGGACGCCGAGACGATTTGGGCGACCTGGGCGGGCGGCATCAGACGCATATCAGCGCGGTGATCGGTGAGCTTCGCCGGGACGAGCCCGACGTGGCGCGCATTCCTCCCGATGCTAAACCACAGCGACCGTGACACCCGGGCGAGCAGCTCCAACAGTTGCTGCGTCTGCGGTGCACCGGCATCACGTCGACTAGGGTCCCGCACAGCACCGCTCGATCGACCAGCTCCGGCGCGGTCGCCAGCAGCTGCACACCCACCTGGGCCCCGAGCGAAAAGCCCACCACGTGCACCCGGCCGGCGCCCACCCGCGCGTAGATGAGCTCTGCCACCGCCGCGGCGGCTCCGACCATCTCGAACGGCCGGTGCCGGATGCTCCGGCCGTGCTGGGGCAGGTCAGGAACCAGGCAGTGGTACCGCTGCAGTCGATCGACCACGGGCTGCCACGACCGGCCGCTGTATTCTCCGCCGTGCAGGAAGACGATGGCGGGGGCCCCGACCGCACCGGATTCGCGCACGAACAGATCCACGTAAGCGATCCTATTCGTCAGCTCGCGAAGTGCTCTCGATTAATGTGCTCGGCCACGCGCAAGGCGTTTGCCGCGACGGTCAAACTGGGGTTCAAACCAGTGCTGGAAGGGAAGAACGAAGCGTCCACCACGTAGAGGTTGTCCACTTCGTGGGCCCGGTTATATGCTCCAGCACGCTGGTTTTCGGGTCGGTGCCGAAACGGCACGTGCCGCAGACATGGCCAAGGGTCGCGTTGTTTTCGCCTGTCCGCAGCGTGAGTTTGCGAAATGGCTTCAACACCTCTTTCACCTGGCATAAAAACACGGCTCGGCGCTCGATCTCGCTGGCGTGTAAGCGGTACTGAAGTCGCAGCCTCTGTCGCCCGTCCGAGCTGGGCCGATCGGATGGCAGGACACGGTTGTCCAGATAGGGCAGGTCTTCCATGATCGCGGCCAACACCAGCCCGCCGTTGAAGAATCGGTCGTAGATCGGGCGCACCGCCGGGCTCATCAGGCGGATGGCCTTCGGCAGCCAGCCCGGTTGGTTGGTCAGCATCTCCATGGATCCCAGCGAGGCCATCGCGCCAGCAGACTGGAGGGTGCCGTATTTCTGCCCCTCCCAGAAATAAAGGTCGTTGAGCCCGATCTCTTTATTTTCGGCGGTGATCTTGCAGCCGGGACGCGGCCAAATCTCGATCCAATCGTGCAGATGGCGCATCAAGTTGCGCCCCACCAAATCTGAGCCGTTGGCTAATCCGCGCGGCCAATCTGCTGAACGAGAATTAAGTAGTAGTACCGGGGTGATAAGCGCGCCGCTGCAAGTACGACCATCTTGGCCTTGAGGGTCAACATGTCAGACCGATGCTGGCAGATCACT
>CAVVNB010000025.1:0-27347 GCA_963749375.1 uncultured Actinomycetota bacterium | reverse complement strand
CGCCGGTAACAGCAGCGGCACCGATCCCGCCAGCACCGCCGTCGTCGGGCAGTTCGCCAGTCTGCGTGAAGAGTGCCGTCTGGCCAAAGAGCGGCTGTCCACCGAGAAGGCGACCGATCTGGTTATCGATCTGCCGGGCAAGCGCACCAGCCTCGAGCTGAGCCGAGCGGAGCTGGACAGCCTGATCGAAGAACGTCTCGACGATCTGCTCTCTGCGTTCGATGACCTGTTGCGCCGCAACAGGGTTCGTCACGGGGATCTCGCTGCGGTGGCGATGGCCGGCGGCGGTGCCAAGATTCCGGTTGTCGCGCAGCGTCTTTCGTCGCACACCAAAGCATCTGTGGTGACCGCCGTGCAGCCGGTGTTCGCGACGGCGGTCGGCGCGGTGATGCTCTCCGCCACGCAGCCGATCGAGCAGAAAGACGGGCAGCGCGAAGAAACGACGATGGCCGCGCTGGTAGGCGCGTCGACCGGCAGCTTCGCGACGTCGACCAGCGGGCTTGCCACCACCGGTCGCTTCCTGGCTCCCACCGACGCGCTCGGGACCCCGACCGGCACTTTCGGCGCCCCGACCGGCACCTTCGGCATCCCCACCGCCGGTGCGCTTTTCGACGACCCGTCGGAAAGGCTGACGGAGTTGGCCTGGTCGCAGGCCGACGATTCCGGCGAAGAGCCGGTGCTCTACACCGGCGAGCCCTATGACACCGACGACAACCGGGCCACCCCCTCGCAGCTGATGCAACTGCCGAAGGCCGAGCCGTTCGACATGGCTCCCCGCGGAACTCGTCTGCCGCAGCTGTTTCTGGGACTCGCCGCGCTGGTGTCGATGATCGCGATCGGCGGTGTGGCGTTCACCTTGACCAGTAGCGACAACCGCGCGCCCACACTGCCGAGCAGCACGACGACGGCGCCGCCCCCGCCGCCACTGAGCTCGCAGCTTCCGTCGCCGAGCCCGGTGCCGCCACCTCCGCCGAGCGCGGAGCCGTCGCCGATCGTCGTCCCGCCGCCGACCAGCGAGGCGCCTCCGCCGCCTCCGCCTCCGGCTCCGATCGAGACGTACGTGCCCCGCCGCCGCCACCCCCGCCGCCGCCGGTGACGACGAGGGCGCGGGTGACGACGACCGTGCCGCAGCCGACGACCACCACGCCGCAGGCGACCAGCAGCACCACGCCGAGTACGACGCCCCCGCCACCACCACCGCCGCCGCCCAGCACCTCCACGGCCCCGGCGATGACGACGACATATCTGAACCTGCCGTTCGTGCCGGTGCCGATACCGATCCAGGTGCCCGAAGGTCAGGGTGGGGCGAATCAGCAGCCGCAAAACCCGTATCAGCAGCAGAACCCTTACCAGCAGAGCCCCTACCAGCAGAATCCGTACCAGCAGAGCCCGTACATGCCGCAGAATCCCTACTCGAACCCGGGGTACGGCTACTAGGCGTGGCGCGAGCCGGCTGAAATGCGCACACTGGGTGTATCGGTGTGAGCTGCCAGGAGGCCGCAATGGACGACAACGGTCGGTTCGGATTCGATCCGGAAGACTTCGAGCACGTGATCCGCGACGCGACCGAGGGACTTCGCGACGCGTTCGAGGGAGTCGGCCGGTTCTTCACGCGTGCCCTCTGACCGGGCTGGGTGGTCGTCGGTGTTCGAGGACCTGGCGCGGCGCACCCGGACCAGGCCGGAAACCACCGGCGAAGCCGGTGACGGGGTGTGGGCGATCTACACGGTCAGTGCCGACGGCGGCGCCCGCGTCGAGGAGGTGTACGCCTCCGAGCTCGATGCGCTGCGCGCGAACCAGAACAACACCGACTCGACCCGCAAAGTCCGTTTCCTGCCGTACGGCATCGCCGTCAGTGTTCTCGACGATTCGGGCGAGACGCCGTAAGCCGTTGCGCGATGAAAGCGGCGACGTTGGTCACCTCGCTGCGGCACGTTCGCGTTCCGTACGCCACAATGGGGATCATGCGTCTACGCCAGATCGGTCGTGTCCTCATCGCAGCATTGGTGATCGTCGGCGGGTTGTTCAGCGCCCCCATCGCAATCAGCTCTGCGCAACCATGCCCTGACGTCGAGGCGGTGTTCGCCCGCGGTACCAGCGAGCCACCCGGTGTCGGCGGGATCGGGGAGCCGTTCGTCGACGAGCTGCGCACAGCGATCGGTCCCAAGTCGCTCGACGTGTACCCGGTGAATTACGAAGCCAGCAGCGACTTCTCCGACCGCGTCGAGTTCGCCCAGAGCGTCGTCGACGGGATCAAAGACGCCACCAGTCATATCGAGGCAACCGCGGCGAACTGCCCCAAGACCAGGATCGTGCTCGGCGGGTACTCGCAGGGCGCGGCCGTTGCCGGCTTCGTCACCTCGGCGTCAATCCCCGCAGGGATGCCCGCGGAGTACTCGCTCGTTCTTGCCCAAGCCGATGCCGCCCGAGATCGCCAACCACGTCGCCGCGGTGACGCTCTTCGGAAAGCCGTCGGCGCAGTGGCTGCAGAATTACGGCGCGCCGGCGGTCGTGATCGGCCCGCTGTATGCGCCGAAGACCGACGACTTGTGCGCCGACGGCGACACCATCTGCAACGGCGATCCCGGCGGGCTGCCGAGTTTCGCGCACTCCTCCTACCCGGTGAACGGCATGACCCGCAGGCCGCGGATTTCGCCGCCAGCCACCTGTAGCCGTCAGTCGGGCTGGTTCGCCATGATGGTGGCGAACAGCGCGCTCATCTCGTCGGCGGGCCCAGCGGGTACGGAATAGTCCGCCTCGTCGCGGATCTCGTCGAGATGATCACGCACCTGCTCCATGGACAGCGCGGGACTGTAGAAGCCTTTCGTTCTGCCGATGAAGAATCGGGCGACGTGTCCGGCGCCGACGGTGTAGATCTCACCGGACACCGGGCAATCCCGGTGCGTCAGGAACGCGGCCACCGGAGCCACCAGCGCTGGATCGAGCTTCTGAAGGTATTGGGCGACAAGGTCATCCAGCACGGCCTGCGCCGCCGCGTCATTTTCGGCGGCCTGCCGGCCGGTTGCTCCGTCGACGGAATGCGCCAGCATCCGGGTGTAGGCGATCGGCGCGATGGCGTTGACCTTGATGTTGCGATCGGCCCCTTCAGCGGCGAGCACCCGGGTCAGGCCGACCAGCCCGGTCTTGGCGGCGCCGTAATTGCTCATCCGCTCAGCGCCGAGGAGACCGGCGGCCGAGCAGGTGTTCAGGATTCGTCCATAGTGCTGCTCGCGCATGATTTTCCATGCGGGCCTCGAGCAACGTGGAACGCGCCCCTGCAGATGCACATCCACCAACGGGTCGAGCCGATCGGCGGTGATGTCCTCGAACGGCGCGTCGCGCACGATGCCGGCATTGTTGATCACGATGTCGACGCGCCCCCAGGCTTGCAGCGCCGTGTCGATAATCGCCTGTCCGCCTTCGGGACTGGCCACGCTGTGGGTGTCGGCGACCGCCTCACCGCCGTGGCGGCGGATCTCCTCGACGGCCGCGGTGGCCGCGTCGATGTTGGAGCCCGCTCCCGTCACCGAACCGCCGGTGTCGTTGACGACGATGCGCGCGCCGCGCGACGCCAGCAGCAACGCGTATTGCTTACCCAAGCCACCGCCGGCACCGGTGATCACCGCGACCTGGTCGTCGAAGCGCATGTCGTGTGTCACCAGGTAACCGGCAGCTCTTTCATGCCGTAGATGTCGGCTTCCTTGAACTGCAGCTCGTCCGGCGGCACCGCCAGTTGCAGCCCAGGGAGTCGACGCGCCAACGTTGCGAACGCCACCTGCATTTCGACTCTGGCGAGGTTGGCGCCGATGCATTGGTGCGTGCCGTAGCCGAAAGCCAAGTGCCCGCGGGCATTTCGCTGAATGTCCAGATTTCTCTGGGCTGTCGACGAATTCGCTGTCCCAGTTTCCGGCGGGCAAGTTCATCAGCAGCCTGTCGCCGGCGCGGATCAACTGGCCGCGATCGTCAGGTCTTCGGTCGCGATCCGGTCCACCTGGGCATGCACGATAGTGAGGTAGCGCATGAGCTCCTCGACGGCATGGGCGATGACCACTGGGTCATCGGTTCTGGCCGAGTCGCTCGAACACGTCGGGATGCTCAAGCAGCGCAACGGTTCCCAACGAAATCATGTTGGCGGTGGTTTCGTGGCCGGCCAGCATCATGATCACGCCGTTGACGGCGACGGTGTTGTGGTCGAGTTGGCCGGTTGCGACGTAGTCGGTGATCAGGCGGCTGATCAGGTCGTCGCCGGGTTCGCGCGCTTTACGCGCCACCAACTCCTGGATGTAGCTATACATCTCCGCGAAGCCCTGAACCCGTTGCTCTTCGGTGGAATTCACGTCCAATCCGGCGCTGCTGTTGTGCTGGAAGAGTTCGAGGTCTTCGGGAGGGACGCCGAGAAGCAGCGCGATCACCAATGACGGCACCGGTAGTGCGAAGTCGCGCACGATGTCGGCTGGCGGCCCTGCGTCGATCATCTTGTTCAGGTAGTGGTCGACCAGTTCCTGAATCTCAGGCCGCATGGCTTCGGTGCGTCTGAACGTGAATTGGCTGGTCATCATGCGCCGTAACCGGTGATGTTCGGGATCGTCAATGCGCGCGAATATGACCGGCGTGCTTTCCTCGCTCGACGGCCCGACGATGTCCGGGAGGGTGTCGGCGGACAACCGCGGATCGACCAGCGCCGCCCGGATGTCCTGGTAGCGGCTGACTATCCAGGTTGGTTGGCCGTTCCACATCGCCCGCCGGAGGCCGGGTTCCTCCCGCCAGCGCTCGAATTCGATCGGTGGCGCAAGCGGGCACTGGGCTGCGCGCGGCAGCGGAACCACGGGTAGATCGGAAGTTGTCGACGTCATCGGCGTTTCCCGCTAAGTGTCAGATGGCTGTCAATTGCACGAGCGTAAAGCGCGACTAAGTGGCAGTCAACAGTCAGTTATGCTGGCGCGATGACTGCGGTGACCGACCGGCCGTTACGCGCCGATGCCGCGCGCAACGCCGAGCGGATCCTGCAGGCCGCGCGGGAGGTCTACGGCGAACTCGGGCCGGACGCGCCCATCGAGGCGATCGCCCGTCGCGCCGGCGTCGGTGAGCGCACCCTCTACCGGAGGTTTCCGACCAAGGCCGAACTGGTTCGGGCGGCGCTGGACCAGTGCATCGCCGAAGACCTCACGCCGACGATCGAGGCAGTCCTTAGCGCCGTTGACCCCTTGGCGGGTCTGGCCGAGCTCTTCGATGCGGCGATATCGCTGGGCGCGCGCGAACACAACCTGTTGACGGCCGCGCGCCGAGCCGGATCCTTGACGTCCGACGTCTCGACCGCGCTGCACGAGGCGCTCAAGGAGCTCGCTGATCGCGGCCAGCGGGCCGGCGTTGTGCGGGCCGACCTGGCCCCCGCTGACCTGCCGCGCATGATCGCGATGCTGCACAGCGTGCTGTGGACGATGGACTCCGGCAGTGACGGTTGGCGTCGCTACGTTGCGCTGATGCTCGACGCGATATCGGCCGGCGAGCGGCGAACGCTACCTCCCGCGGTCACACTTCGATTTGTGCCCGAGTCGGGCGACTGGCCGATGGCAGGCGGCGCTTGAGCGGTGTTGCACTCCGCCTCACCTGCGGCGCCGTTACCTGATCGTGACTAATTCGCGATTTGCTCGTAAGCTGCTTGCCGTGGTCAGTCACAAGTTAGCCAGCGGTGGGCGAAAGTCGCCGGTAGTGATGGCTGCGGTTGCCGCCCCGGCCGCGATCATCTTTGCCCTTGGCGGCAGCGCCCACGCTGAGGACCACCACGGCAAGGCTGATGCGGTAGCTGGCGAAGCCTGTTGTCACCTGCAGATCACGGCCGCCGCACCGACCACGGCGGCGTGGGCCGCGTCCGCCGTCCCGCCCATCGGCGCTCCCGCCGAGGCTGCGCCCGCATCACGCGCGTCGCGATGGCACGTCGCCTCCAAGAACGCCCCGCAAGTCCTGGTCGCTGATATCGCTCCGGAACATGGCCTGCAGGTCAAAACCATCCTGGCAGCTCGCACCATCAGCGCGGTGTTCCCGGAGATCAAGAGCATGGGCGGCGTTCGACCGGACGCGCTCAGGTGGCATCCTGAGGGTTTGGCGATCGACGTGATGATTCCCAACCCCTCCAGCGCCGCCGGTATAGCGCTCGGTAACCAGATCGTCTCGTTTGCGCTCAGGAACGCGGACAAATTCTCGTTGCAGGACTGCATTTGGCGCGGTACGTACTACACGCCCAGGGGGCCGTCAGGATCCGGCTACGGCCACTACGACCACGTCCACATCACCACCCACGGTGGCGGATACCCGAGGGGCGGGGAAGTTTACCTTCGCTGACCGAGTCAGCGCGGCCTCACCACTTCCGAGAACAATTCGTTGTAGTCGGCGTCGGCCGAGTCAAACGCTATGAACAGGGGCTGTATTGGGCGACCGCTGCGATCGCACCGTGATGCACGGCGGCGGATTGCGGGTTATCGCTGGTTAAACGTCACTATTTGGCAACAGTGTGGTGTGGCGTAGTGCATGTTGAACACCGGTCTACTAAAAATGATCTTGGTCGAAACGCGAATCCGTTATGGCTGCGCGCTTTTGGCTGTGTCTTTTGCTGTGCGGGAAATGCCCAAATGTGGATAGGGAGTTGACGTCGATGGCAACCTTCGACCGATTCAGTATCAAAGTCGTTGCCGGCGTTGGCCTATGCGGCGCCGCGATAGCGTTGAGCGCGGATGTGGCAGCCGCTCCGTTGAAGACAGGCGGCTACGCGTGCATGCAGGGCGCCGCGGGCGAAGTAGCTGCCCCGGCAGTCGCCGGCGGCGCGGCGGCGTGCGCGGCGGCTGGCGCTCCACTCGCCGAAATGAGCGGTGCGCCAGTGGCTGCGCCGGTTCCCGCCGGCGCTCCGGTTCCCGCTGGCGCTCCCGTTCCGGCGGGTGCTCCCGTGCCTGCTGGCGCTCCCGTTCCGGCAGGCGCCCCAGTACCGGTTGTTCCTGCCGGTGCGCCACTGATTGCGCTTGGCGGAGGAGGTGCTCCGGTTCCGGGTGCTGTGCTCACGGGCGGCGTTGGCGGTAAGGGCGCGCCCACTGGTCCGGCGTCGGCAGGCGGCCCCGTGTCCGGTCAGCCCATCCTGCCTGGCCCCGTGGAGTAAGGGTGACGACGTCGCGCCCCCGGGTGGTACCCGGGGGCGTTTTTCAGCGCTCATACCGGCCGGCGGTTCGGGAATGAATGTGGAAAGCCCTGCACGGCAACAGCGTTCTGCCGTACATGTGACATTAGGGTGTGGCGCCCGCTGACAGCCGATGGCTGTCGGCTTCGCTACTCCTTGACGACCACCGGGTCGCCCACGTTGACCGTATTGAAGTACCACTCGGCGTCGGCGGGGCTCAGGCTGATGCAGCCATGGCTGACGTTTTCACGTCCAAGCGACCGGACGGCCCACGGAGCCGAATGCACGAACAGTCCGCGACTGCTGATCCGGCTGGCGTAATCCACCGGTGTCTTGTAACCCTGGGGATCGGTGATCGGAACGCCGACACTGCTCGAATCCATAATCACTGTGCGCTCTTTGGACATCACCGTATAAACACCGACAGGTGTGGGAAATTGCGGCCGACCCATCGAGGCCGGCATGACGCCCGGTTCGCCCCAGTGCGGTTGGTGGTGCGGGGCCGGCAGTTGCGGCGACGGTCCGCTCGGAACCCCGTCGACGCTCACCGTGAAGGTGTGATCTGAGATGTCGGCAACACCGAGGACGGCAGGCCCGGTTTTGAAATCCGTCGACAGGCCGCCCACGGACAGCGCTATGGTGCTGTGCGCCGGCCAGTATCGGTCCGGAACCCATTGCACGACATCGTTATCGATCCATTCGAACTTGCCGGTCATCGAGGGTGTCGATGCGACGCGAACGGCCCGCTCGGCCGCACTTCGGTTGACGACGGGCGCGCGGAATGTGACGACTACAGGATGTGCAACGCCCACGACCTGGCCCGTCGATGGCCGAACCGAAGCAACCGCGAAGGTGTCTGACTGGTGTGACGCCGTCAGGCTGATGCCGGACGGCCCGGTGACTACCGACGCCGAGATCCCAATCACCACAACAACAGACTGAACGACCGCCCGCATGCGCCAGTTCCTTTAGTTAGAGGTTTGCAATAGCGATCTTAGTGGTGTCCGGAATGTTGGAACTTTAAGGGCGCGTTAGCGATTCGATAAAGCATGTGTCACGTTTTGGATACGGCCAGCGGAAACTAGACCCGTTAGTCGAACACCGAGCTCAGCGAGCGCTTGACTCACTTGAGCCAGTTTGGCCGGCCAGTGTTCGCTCACTGGCGGCTGCATCTGAATGCGATGCGGCGAAATGGTCGTGCAGCCCGGTCACCTGCAGCACCCGGTCGAGAAATGCCGGACGGTGGTCGAGATGCAGTTGTACACCCGATTGAGTGGTGCGGCGCTGGAGCAGAAGCAGGCCGGAAAGGGCCGCTGAGTCCAGAAATGACAGCGCGCTGAAGTCGAGGTGCAGGTCGATCAGGTCGACCTGACGCGCGACTAATTGCGTTGCCGCCTCGACGACCTCATCGGCAGACTCGTAGTCGAGGTCGCCGGTAACCCGCACGCGGGCCGATCGTCCTGTTTCGGTAATTGTCACGGAAAAGTTCATGGATTCAATGGGGGGTCGGTCGCCGAACCCTTCTTGTCGGCGATGGCGAAAGTCATGCGTCTGTGTACCCAGAAGATCGAGTGCCGGAAACAATGTGGCGGCCGGCACACTTCGGGCGGTGAGGCGTGAGGGCTCAAGCCGTGAACCTTCGCCGGGTATGGCCGTCGACGGCACTCTGGTGTGTGCGGCGTGGCGCGGTGATGGCCACGACGGCGATGTCGTCGTGCACCTGCTGACCGATCGACTGGGTGGCCAGCACCATGACACGCTCGACCACCGCCTCGGCGGGCATTCCGGAGCACTCGGCCAGCGCGGCGGCTAGACGCTCCTCGCCGAACATGTAGTCACCCAGCGGGCCACCCCGCGCCTCGGTAACCCCATCGGTATAGAGCACGCAGGTCTCGCCTGGCGCCAGGGTTGTCTCGAACGACTGCGCTTGGATGTTCGGCAACGCGCCGATGAGTGTGCCGCAGGTTTCGGCCTGCTCGACCTGCCCGCCGTCGCGCACGATCAGCGGCGGCAAGTGGCCGGCGCTGGTCAGCCGCAGGACCACGTCGCCGTCCCGGTTCGCGACCGAAGCCAGTACCAAGGTGGCGAAGCGGGCGTGCTCGGTGGACAGCATTGCGCCGTTGAGCAACTCGAGGACTGCCTGGTGATCGGCGGCCAGCGGGGTCAACGCCTGCAACGTGTTGCGGATCTTGCCGGTGAGCATCGCGGCCTCGAGTCCCTTGCCGCACACGTCGCCGAGGACGACCAGCGTCTCGCCGTCCGCCGTCGCCGCGGGGTGAACGTCATAGAAGTCGCCGCCGACGACCTCGTAATCTTCCGAAGCCCGGTAGCCGCCGGCGAACTCGATCCCGTGCATCGGCTGTAGCGGCGGCGGCAGCAAGTCACGCATCAATGTGCGGGTGATCGAGGCCTGCTCGGCATACAGGCGGGCCGCCGACAACGCGGCACCGGCTCGCGCCGCGAACGACTGCGCGAGTACCTCTTCGCCTTCGCTGAACACGCCCTCATCGGCGTGCCGCAGCAACACCAGCGCACCCGCGGACACGCCGTGACCCGGCAGCGGGGTGATCATCACCGAACCCACCGGCTGGGGGAAGCCCGACGGAATGAGCCAGTCCGGCAGTGTCGCGGCGTCGATCCAGCGTGAGGGAACCGGCGGGAATCCCCGCAATGCCTCGCTCAACCCGGCCACCGACGCCGGATCGGCATCGACACTGCGCTGCTCCACGGCACCGGTCGAGTCGCCGTAAAAAATCGGCATCCGCCGGCCTCGGCTGGCGGGCCCGACAACGACAGCCGCGTCGGCGAGATCCCGAGCCGCCAGCTGCACGGTCGCTTCCCGGCACCGGTCGATATTCAGCGACGCCGTCAACACCGATGACGCTTCGAGCAGGAATTCGGCGCGTTCGTTCTCGCGCGTCACTGCGTGTTGGGCCTCGCGCAGCACCTGGCCGGTGTCCTCGACCAGCGACCACGCCACCTCGCCACTGGGAAGCACTGCGTGGTGGGCGTCGAACTTGCGCCCTGCCACGGGGCCCGCTGCGCTGAACGAATCCCGACCGTCCGGGACGGATGCTGGCTCGACGAGCCGGAGATGCACGGGCGACAGCCATCCGACGGCGGTCTCCAGCTGAGTGCCCAGCCCTGCCTCGGGCAATAGCGACTGCGCTGACGCACTCAGCGCCCGGATGGATCCGGTCTGATCAACGACAAGAGTGGGGCAGGCGACGTAGGTCCACAGCGACTGATGGTCGGTCTCAACCCGAACCGGAGCCGCATCCTGCATAACCAAATCGACCTAAAAATTGTCGCGCCTACTTAACTATCGTTGGCGAGGAGTTTACGCATATCGCTTGTCGCGGCGGAAGTCTCAGTTTTGCTACGCTCCGATCTTGATATTCCGGATCTGTAATCGGGCCGCACTCGCTACGGTCAACAGTACATACGACGGAGGTGTCATGACGGGCCAGATCCCATTGGTCGACTATTTGGTGCTCGATGACGGCGATCCCCACCTCGTCGCGCAGGAATGCACAAACTGCAGCGCCCGATTCTTCGATCGGCGCAATGCTTGCGCTAGTTGTTTCGCGTCCGAATTCTCACCCGTTGCGGTTGCGACCGAGGGCACGCTGCGAGCGTTCACCATCGTCACGTTTGCCGCACCCGGCATTCCCACCCCGTTCGTCGCGTCGGTGGTCGACTGCGACGGAACCCAGGTGCGCGCCAATTTGGTCAATGTCGAACCCGATCCTGAGCACGTCCGCGACGGGATGAAAGTGCGGCTGGCCACCTATTCGATCGGTACCGACTCGGCAGGCACCGAGGCGATCGGCTTCGGCTTCGAACCCGCGACCTGACGATCCACTTCACGAAGGAGCAATCACTATGAGCGCCACCGACGACATCTGGATCCTCGGGATCCGGATGACCAAATTCGGCAAGCACCCCGACAAGGACACTGTTGACCTGGCGGCCGAAGCCGCGACCGGCGCGCTCGCCGACGCCGGGGTGACGATGGCCGACATCGGCGTCATTGCCGCCGGAAACCTGATGGCCGCGAACGCCGGAATCGGACAGCAGCTGCAAAAGCAGATCGGGCAGACCGGCATCCCGGTCTACAACGTCGCCAACGCCTGCGCCACGGGAGCCACCGCGCTTCGGACGGCGATCATGGCCGTCAAGGCCGGTGAGGTGAAGTACGGATTGGCGGTCGGCGTCGAGAAGCTTTCCGGCGCTGGGCTGCTCGGCGGTGCCGGCACAAAGAAAAAGGACGCTGACGTCTGGACGCCTCGCGGCCGTTACGGGGCCGTTGCGCCGGTCGACGGGCGAATCGGCACCGAGGCCATGCCGGGTGTGTTTGCCCAGATCGGCACCGAATACGGCCACAAGTACGGCGGCACGAGCTTCGAGCTGTTCGCCAAGATCAGCGAGAAGAACCACGCCCACTCGACGCTGAATCCGCTGGCCGCCTACCAGAAGAAGTTCACCCTCGAGCAGATCATGAACGACGTCATGATCGCCTACCCGAACACCCGGCCGATGTGCTCGGCCAACTGCGACGGTGCCGCGGCCGCGGTCGTGTGCAACGGCGAGACGTTGAAGTCGCTGGCCTTGCAGCAGCGCCAGCGCGCGGTGAAAGTCTCGGCGTCGATTCTGACCACCGATCCCTTCGAGGATGGCTGCCAGGTCTTGCCCAACGTCAACACGTTGACCCGCAACGCCGCCGCGACCGCCTACGAGCAGGCCGGTATCGGCCCGAGCGACCTCGACCTGGTCGAGTTGCACGACTGTTTCGCGACCGCGGAGTTGGTGCACTACGACAACTTGATGCTGTGTGAAAAAGGTGGAGCCGCAGACTTTTTCAACACGGGTGCGACATGGCGGGACGGCTCGACCCCGGTGAACGTGTCGGGTGGCCTGCAGTCCAAGGGGCATCCCATCGCGGCCACCGGCATCGCCAACATCTGGGAGATCTGCCACCATCTTCGCGGCGAAGCCGGCGACCGGCAGATCGAGAACGCGAAGGTCGGCCTGGCCCACGTGATCGGCCTGGGCTCGGCGTGCGGCGTCCACATCCTGGAGAAGTCGGCCGCCTAGGCCCGCGTCGTCGTCTTTGGCTGCAATGTCTGCATAACGTGCAACCATGAGGTATGGCGAGTGAGATAGGCCTGCGCGAGCGACGCCGTCGCCAGACCAGCGCGGACATCCGCGGCGCCGCAGTGCGCTTGGTTCGCGAGCGCGGTTTCGACAAGGTGACGATCGAGGAGATCTGCGCCGAAGCCGGAATCTCGGTACGCACGTTTTTCAACTACTTCCCGAACAAAGAATCCGCGATCGCCTACGGCCCCTCGGACATACCTCCGGAACTGGTCGAGGAATTCGTCGCGGCGGGGCCCGGCCCCTACTCCGTCGTCTTGGACGAGCTGATCATGCTTGCGGCGCATCATCTGCGACACACGCCCCCGGATCGCGATCAAGCAGAAACCATGCTCGAACTCGCCAAGACGACACCCGCGATGCTGGCGGCGTTCCTCGCCGATTTGGAGCGGTTTCAGAACCACCTGATCGACATCGTCGCCCGTCGTCAAGGCATGAAACCGGACGAAGAGATTCCGGCTGTGATCTCAGCGCTGGCACTGACAGCCATCCGTTCGGGCATCGAGCGCTGGACCAGCGGCACGCCGGAAGATGCCGACGACACACCGATGCCCTACGTCGAGCGAGCGGCTGCGCTGGTCAACAGCATTTTCACCGGGTGATCTGACGCACACTCTGCAAAACTTGCACAATCTGCAAAATATGCACATTATGTAGTGATGCTTTCGCGGCGGTACGCGGACGACAGCCCGTGGTTTTCGGCGGCAATGAATCCGTCTGCGGTGCAGGGTGATTCGTGGTGCCTACCCGCATCGGGTCCCGCTGCACGCAGTTTGCGCGCAACCGCGTCGCCGCCATCTGGCCAGGAAGGAACGACCTAGGTGCAGATATCCAAGCTGGTCCGCAACGCGTGGTTGCCGCTGTTGATCGTGGCTGTCGTCGTGGTTGGAGGCTTCGCGGTGACGCGGGTCAAGTCGTTCTTCGGCGCCCACGACACCGGCGTCATGACGACTCCGCGACTCGACGATTCCAAACCGTTCAAACCGAAAATCGTCAAGTACGAGGTCTTCGGCTCGGCCCACCGCGCCAACGTCAACTATCTGGATCTGAGTGCGCAGCCCCAGCGGCTGGATGGTGCGCCGCTGCCATGGGCGCTGACCCTGAGTACGACCGCGCCGTCGGTGTTCCCGACGCTGTCGGCGCAGAGCGACGGTGACATCCTCGGCTGCCGCATCACCGTCGACAACGAAGTCAAGGACGAGAAAACCTCCGACGGCGTGCACGCCTTGACCTTCTGCATGGTGAAATCAGCATGAGCATAAGCTTTCCCGACGCCCACACTGACCAGATCCCGGTCGCCAAGCACGTGGCCCGCGCGAGGATGCCGCGGTTCATCCGCACGTTCGCTGTTCCGATCATCATCGGCTGGATCGCGCTGATCGCCTTGCTCAACGTGGTCGTCCCGCAGCTGGAAGCGGTCGGGAAAATGCGTTCGGTATCGATGAGCCCCGAGGATGCGCAGTCGGTGATCGCGACCAAGCGCGTGGGCGAGGTGTTCAAAGAGTACAAGTCGAACAGCTCGGTCATGATCGTCCTCGAGGGCCAGAAGCCGCTCGGCGCACAGGCGCACGCGTACTACGACCGGGTCGTCAAGAAGCTCGATGCGGATCACAAACACGTTGAGCACGTTCAGGATCTGTGGAGCGACCCGTTGACTGGTGCGGGGGCGCAGAGCAATGACGGCAAGGCCGCATACGTGCAGGTGTATCTCGCCGGTAATCAAGGTGAGGCGTTGGCCAACGAATCGGTCGAGGCGGTCCAGCAGACCGTCAGAAGCATCCCGGCGCCCAACGGCGTCAAAGCGTTCGTCACCGGACCTGCGGCGTTATCGGCCGATCAGAACATCGCGGGCGACCGCAGCCTGCAGGTGATCGAAACCGTCACGTTCGTCGTGATCATCGCGATGCTGCTGATGGTGTACCGGTCGGTCGTCACCGTCCTGCTCACCCTGGCGATGGTGGTGTTCGAACTTGCCGCCGCCCGCGGAGCGGTGGCGTTCCTCGGCTATCACAAGGTCATCCTGCTCTCGACGTTCGCCACCAATCTTTTGGTCACACTGGCGATCGCGGCCGCCACCGACTATGCGATCTTTCTGATCGGCCGATATCAGGAGGCGCGCTCCAAAGGAGGGTCGCGCGAAGACGCGTACTACGAGATGTTCGGTGGAACCGCTCACGTGGTGCTCGGGTCCGGGCTGACCATCGCCGGTGCGACATTCTGCCTGCACTTCACCAACTTGCCCTACTTCCAGACGCTCGGTATCCCATTGGCGATCGGCATGGTGGTCGTGGTGGCCGCCGCGTTAACGCTTGGCCCCGCGGTGATTTCGGTGGCGTCGCGGTTCCGTCAAACACTCGAACCCAAGCGGACCCAGCGTATTCGCGGATGGCGCAAGATCGGCGCGGTCGTCGTCCGCTGGCCCGGGCCGATCCTGGTCGCGACCATCGCCGTGGCCCTGGTCGGGCTGCTGACCCTGCCCGGCTACCGGACCAACTACAACGACCGCAACTACTTGCCCGCCGACCTTCCGGCCAACGCCGGCTACGCGGCGGCCGATCGTCATTTCTCCCAGGCGCGGATGAATCCCGAGTTGCTGATGATCGAAAGCGACCACGATCTACGCAATTCCGCGGACTTTCTGGTCATCGACAAGATCGCCAAAGCGATCTTCCGGGTGTCCGGCATCGGTCGGGTGCAGGCCATCACGCGGCCTGAGGGCACCCCGATCGAGCACACCTCGATCCCGTTTCAGATCAGTATGCAGGGCGTCACGCAGCAGATGAACCAGAAGTATCAGGAAGATCAGATGGCCGATATGCTGCGCCAGGCCACCATGATGGATTCGACCATCAACAGCATGGTCAAGATGCAGAACTTGACCAAGCAGATGTCCGACGACATGCACGTGATGGTGCAGAAGATGCATTCCATGACCATTGATGTCGCTGAATTGCGCGACAGGATGGCTGATTTCGAGGATTTCTTCCGGCCCATCCGCAGCTATTTCTACTGGGAGAAGCACTGCTTCGACATCCCGGTGTGCTGGTCGCTGCGGTCGGTGTTTGATGGGCTCGATGGCATCGACACGATGACCGACGACATCGAAAGTCTGCTGCCCGTCATGGATAACCTCGACAAGCTCATGCCTCAACTGACGGCGTTGATGCCCGAGATGATCGCCAACATGAAGGACATGAAGACCACCATGCTGACGATGTACTCGACCCAGAAAGGGCTGCAGGATCAGCAGAAGGAGTCGCAGAAGAACTCAGCCGCGATGGGTAAGGCGTTCGACGAGTCGAAGAACGACGACTCGTTCTATTTGCCGCCGGAAACGTTCAAGAACGCCGAATTCAAGCGGGGGATGAAGAATTTCATCTCGCCCGACGGGCATGCCGTGCGGTTCATCATCAGTCACCAGGGTGATCCGATGACACCAGAGGGTATTTCACATATCGACGGGATCAAGCACGCGGCCCAGGAGGCGTTGAAGGGCACCCCACTGGAGGGCTCGAAGATCTACCTCGGTGGTACGGCAGCGACGTTCAAGGATATGGGGGACGGCAGCAACTACGACTTGTTGATCGCTGGAATCGCTTCGCTGTGCCTGATTTTCATCATCATGCTGATCATCACGCGCAGTGTGGTGGCGTCAGCGGTGATCGTCGGCACCGTCTTGCTATCCCTGGGCGCGTCGTTCGGGCTTTCGGTGCTCGTCTGGCAGCACCTGATCGGCATCGAGCTGCACTGGATGGTGCTCGCGATGTCGGTCATCATCCTGCTCGCCGTCGGCGCCGACTACAACCTGCTGCTGGTGTCGCGGTTCAAAGAGGAGATCCACGACGGCCTGAATACCGGGATTATCCGGTCGATGGGCGGCACCGGGTCGGTGGTCACCTCGGCCGGGCTGGTCTTCGCCTTCACGATGATGACGATGGCGGTCAGTCAGCTGACGGTGATCGGCCAGGTCGGAACCACCATCGGGCTCGGTTTACTCTTCGACACCCTGATCGTGCGGTCGCTGATGACGCCGTCCATCGCCGCACTGATGGGGAAATGGTTCTGGTGGCCGCAGGTCGTCCGGCAACGGCCGAAGCCGTCACCATGGCCCGCGCCGCTGGAGATAAAGAGGGACGAGTCGCTCGTAAACGCTTGATAGGCAGCGTTATTGGCGTCAGTGGATGCGTGCGCTTCCGCCGAGGCCGATCTCGAGGACGCTACCGGTGATGACCCCTGGATCGGTGACCAGGTACAGCACTCCGCGGCTGACGTCCTCGGGCTGCAGCCATGGCTGAGGGATCGGATTGGCTTTCATCATCCGGCGCACGAGATCGTCCGGGATATCTCCGCCGCCGGTGGGTTGCACCATCGGTGTCTGGGTTGTGGTGGGGCAGACGACGTTGACCGTGATTCCCTCTTTCGCGACCTCCAGGGCAACGGACTTCGCCAGGCCGATGACACCCCACTTAGTCGCGTTGTAGGCGGCCAGGTCGGGGATGCCCATCCGGCCGCCCATCGACGAGGTCACAACGATTCGGCCGAACTTCTGCTGCCGCATTACGGGAATGGCTGCGCGCAGGGTGTGAAACGCGCCGGTCAGATTGGTGTCGATGAGTTGCTGCCAGACTCCATCGCTGACCTCGTCCAGTGGCCCGGTGCTGACGATTCCGGCGTTGGCCACGACGATGTCGAGGCTGCCGAGATCAGCGACGGTCTGTTTGACAGCGGCGTTGACCGCGGCCGCATCCCGCACGTCCACGGTCAATGGCATGCAGCGCCGGCCCAGCTCGTCGACCAGCTTCGCGGTCTCGCGGAGGTCATCTTCGGTGGCCAGCGGGTAGGTCAGGTCGGCCATCGCGGCTGGAGCATCGGCGAGCACGATGTCGGCGCCTTCGGCGGCCAACGCCAACGCATGTGCGCGGCCCTGCCCGCGGGCTCCGCCGGTGATCAAGGCAACGCGTCCGTCCAAAGCACCCATAGCGGACGAAGTTACCAGTCGGGTAATCGCTTGCCGCGGGCTTTGTTTCGCAGTGCCCTAGAACAGCGTCGGCTGCGCCACGCGCATCGGGCAATTGCCCCATTTTTCGCGATTTTGTGCGGCCGTCAGTTAGTGCCAGCCGGCTGCCTTCACCGTGTGGTGGCGATGTGGTGAAGCAAGTCCCTTGCCGCCCCCGCGGGCGGGTTCTGGGCGCCCATCCAGATCGCACGGAGATCGCGTCGCAAATCCAGATCCGCAATGGGCACTGCGCGCAGGCGACCGTGCGTGAGGTCGTCGCTGACGGCCAGGCGGCTCATCACCGCCGGACCGGCACCGGCCAGAACGGCAGCGCGCACCGCTGCCGCAGAAGCGAGTTCGAGCGGATGAGCGACGGGGGCCGGCTGATCGGCTTCCACAGGCTCGTCGGCGCCTAGGAGGAGCTGCCATCCCGACTTGCGCGACACCAACGGCGTTTGGCGCAGCTCCGCAACAGTGATCGGAGCCGAACGGCGCACCCACTTGTGATCGGGTGGCACGACGACGATCAGCTCATCGCGCCCGATAACGCGGCTGCGCAACCCGTGGAGTGCGCCGCGGGTCTCGATGAAGCCGAGCTCTGCCTCGCCCTCCCGCACAGCGGCGATTGCTTTCTTGCTTTCGGTTGCCGTGAAGCTGATTTCGGGCGCGACGGCACCGTGCCGTGCGGCGGCCGTCTGCAGCGACACCAACCACCGAGGCATCAGTTGCTCGGCCACTGTCTGGCTCGCGACCACCTTGAGCCGGCTACGACGCTCGGCGCGTAACGACGCCAGTCCGGTGTCGACGCGCTGCGCGACATCGAGTACCTGGTCCGCCCATTCGGCGACGACCTCGCCCGCCGGGGTCAATTGAGTGCCTCGCGTCGTGCGCGTCACCAGACGCACGCCGATCTGAGACTCGATCGAGGTCAATCGAGCCGAAACGGCCTGTTGACTGGTTCCCACTTCGCGGCTGGCCGCATTCAAACTGCCCGCCTTCGCGATCGCGGACAACAACTCAAGTGCGGAAAGTTCGGGCATCCGCGTGCTTAGCGCCACGCCTGATCGTAGCGCCGCAAGGTCCATTGCCGCGTCAAAACGCCAGGTGAAGGCAAAGATACCGGGCCTTGGCGCCACAAGGCGCGCTTGTATCCCTGCAAGGATGCGACCACTACTGCGACGCCTTCGCTCGATTGATGATCAATGCCATGAACATTTCAACAAACACCAACCCGATCCACGACACCACGAAAATTGCAGCGCGCGCCACACCAGTCGGATTCCGGCGCCGCACCATGGCCGGCGCCCTGCTGGTCATGGGACTCACCGGGACTGCCGTCGGTCTCGCCGCGACGAGCCACGCCGACGACGGCGCACCGCCGCCAAACTTGGCCAGTTCCACACGCGCGCAGGCCATTTGCAAGACCGAGCCGTTTGGCATCCTGGGCTCGCAGCGTCGCACCCTGTGCGATGGTCCGGTCGCCGGCGACGGCAGCTGGAGCCGGGAACGCACCATCTGGGTTCCCGCGCATTATTCGACGCCGATCTGCACCAGCAGGAGCAGCGGCAGCTCTTACTCGTCTTACAACGACTGTTATGGCGGATACATGGTCAATGAGCGCCTGGTCAGCAACGAAACCTACCCCGTGCGACCCGACACTGTGCTGCCTGACGAACCAGGGCATCTGGGCTAACCGGCGGTCTACGCGTGTACGTCGATGTACCGTCGCCAAATGGCTCAAGGTCGTCTCGCCGACCCGGATTGTTCGATGGGAACCGACCCTCGGTCGGACCCGCGAATGGTCGAGGCGTTGGCGCAGTTTGGGCTCGCCGCCAACATGCCCGCCGTGCCGCTCACCATCGATGCGCCGCTGGAGGAGCGCTCGATCTACGACCCCGACGGTGCGCACTCGGACGACCCCACATGTTTCGCCGGTGTCGCGACCGACGAGGACCTGAGTGGTCTACCCCCGCATGTGATTTCGGTGAATGAGCTCGACCCGATGCGCGACGAAGGCTTGGACTACTACCGGCGTCTGGTGCGTGCGGGCGTGCCTGCCATGGGCAGAGTGGTCGCGGGTACCTGTCACGGCGGTGACATGTTGTTGGCGGGCGCGATGCCCGACGTTTTCGCCGCCAGCGTGCGCGATCTCAGCGGTTTCGCGAAGGGCCTCGGCTAGACCGGACCGAGTTCTAGATCACAGGAGACCCGATGGCCAAGGCACTGGGCGGAATTCGGCAGAAGCTCAGTCGCGCCGCTGAGATGGCAAAAGGTGTACAGCGACTGCACGCTAGCGGCATCGTCGACCTCGGCAACCTCGGCGTGACGCTGCAGACCGTGAAGAATTCGCGCGTCTACGGACCGCAGGCGACGATGGCGATCCAGGGCGGTCGCAAATTCCCGTCACTGCCTGCGATTGTCGATGAGCACTCGACCTTGACCTATAAGCAGGTCGACGACATGTCCAACGCGCTCGCCCGCGGGCTCAAGAGCCTCGGCGTCGACGAGGGTTCGGTCGTGGGCCTGCTCTGCCGTGACCATTCCGGACTCGTCGTCGCGATGGCATCGTGTGGAAAGCTCGGCGCCCGGACTGTTCTGATGAACACAGGCTTCGCCAAACCGCAGTTCGCGCAGGTATGTGAGCGCGAAGGCGTCAAGGTCGTGCTTCACGACAGCGAATTCTTGCGCTTGCTCGACGCGCTGCCAGCCGAGTTGCCTCGAGCGTTGACCTGGGTGGACGAGGGCACCCACCCGCCCGACGACATGCCGACGATCGACGGCATCATCGCGACGAACAGCACCGAGCCGTTGCCGCCGCCGACCAAGCCCGGCGGGACCGTCGTCCTCACCAGCGGCACGACTGGGCTGCCAAAGGGCGCGCCACGTGCCAAGGTCTCCCCATTTGCGACAGTGCAGTTGATCGACCGGGTCCCCTATTTCAGGAAGGGGACCATGGTCATCGTCTCGCCGATTTTTCACAGCACCGGTCTGGCCACCTTCTTGGTTGGGCAGGCGCTGGGAAACAAGGTGGTCACTGCCCGGCGTTTCGATCCCGAAGGCACACTCAAGCTCATTGCCGACCACAAGGCCGACATGTTGGTGGCGGTCCCGACGATGCTGCACCGCATGGTCGAACTCGCGCCCGCCACCATCGCCAAGCACGACGTGTCGACGCTGAAGGCGATAGTGATCGCCGGGTCGGCGCTGACGCCAGAGCTCTCCAACCGCGTACAGGACACGTTCGGTGATGTGCTCTACAACATGTATGGCTCAACCGAGTGCGGGATCGCAACCATCGCGACACCGGACGAGCTCCGTGTGGCTCCCGGGACCGCGGGCCGCTCACCGGTGACGTGCGAAGTGGTGTTGTACGACGACAGCGACCGTCGTGTCGATGGCGCCAACAAGCGGGGTCGGATCTTCGTCCGCAATGCGGCGCCATTCGAGGGTTACACCGACGGCCGGCACAAGCAGATCATCGACGGCTACATGTCCAGCGGCGACGTGGGCTACTTCGACGAGAACGGATTACTGTTCGTCGACGGGCGCGATGACGACATGATCGTTTCCGGCGGTGAGAATGTCTTTCCGCAGGAGGTCGAGAACCTGCTTGTCGAACGCGCCGATGTCTTCGATGCGGCCGTGGTCGGTGTCGACGACTCTGAGTTCGGAAAGCGGTTGCGCGCCTTCATTGTTTCTCAGCCCGGCGCACCGCAGGACGTCGAGGAGATCAAGCTTTACGTCAAAAACAACTTGGCGCGCTACAAGGTTCCCCGGGATGTGGTTTTTGTCGACGAGCTGCCACACAATGCCACAGGCAAGCTGCTGCGACGTGTCTTGACCGAGATGGACGTCGATAGCTGACCTGAATACGACCCGCTACCGTTTGCGCTGGAAGATGTGGGCGATAACGCTCTGCCGGTCGGTCAGGGAAAGAAAGGAAACACCAATGCCCGAGCCTTCGGTCCGCGTCGTTCGGCGTGACCAGCTCTCCGATGACACTCCGCAGACCCCGGGACTGCTCCGGGAGGTCGCCTTCGACAGCCGCAACCCCGACGCCAAGGTACTGAGCGCTTTCCTTAGCACGGTGCTACCCGGCGCAGCGACCGGTGCGCACCACCACGGCGATCAGGAGACAATCCTCTACGTGCTTGAAGGCACCGCCAGGTATCGGTGGGGCGACCGTCTCGAGCACGTCGTTGAAGCCGGTCCGGGAGACTTCGTTTTCATTCCCGCGCACACGGCGCACCAGGAGATCAACGCATCCACCGAGCGCCCGACCGTCTGGGTTGTCACCCGTTCGAACCCCGACCCGATCGTGGTCAACCTCCCGGAGCTAGACAAGTTCGCCGAGCCGGCCGCCCGCGAGTACCCCCATCCCTAACCCCGCCACGCGGGCTGAGGCGCCTTCGGCGGTCGACCAGAAGTGTGTTCACGATGCTGGACTACCTGTGCCGCCTTCGGGACGCCGTGCCCGCATGACGCAGGGCACGGCGTTTGGTCCGGTTTCACCCAGACGACCGACTAGGCGGTCGCTCGGTCGGCTATGTTAGGCCTGGGGGGAACATGCTGAAGAAGTCCGGCAACCAGGAGTCGGGTGGGAGATAATCGGCGACGTTGAATATCTCAGTGGGGAATGCCGGGTTGTTCAAGGTGTCATAGATCAACGTGGGCGCGGACGCGCCGGCGTACTGGATCCAGTCCCCCGAATCAGTCGGAGTCGAGTACAGGTAGTCCGTAAACTGACCGGGGTCGTTGATAATCCAGACGTGGTCGCCGTTTGCGAAATATACGTTGAAATCCTGCAAGTCATACGTCGTTGCGCCGTCCACTGTCTTTCCGCCCGGGCCGAACACCTCGTCGTAGACCTTCGCCCCGGCTAGACCGTCTGAGTCGATACCGGTGGCATTATCCGCAGCAGAAGTGAAGTCGCCGAACACGTAGGTCGCCTCGTCGAGGAATGGGGTCGATATGTCGTTCTCCGAGACGTCGTAGCTCCCGGAGATACCATCGGCAAAGGACGAACCAGCCACGTCAACATTGGTCGGCTGGTTGTCCACCCACTGTTCGAACAACGGCCGAAACCCGTAGTATTCGACGTCAGTCGGCTCGCCGCCGGACACCAAAGTGCATTCACCAAGGCTGCAGGGATCGGCGCTGGCCAGCGGTATATGGAGAAATGCAGTAGCTGCCAAGCCGCCAGTAGCAGCGCCGAGTGCCAGCATTAGACGACGTCGTTTCAACATAGGAGCCCCCTGTAGATATTGTAAGAACGCCCAACAGCTTGGGAATTCTGAATCTACACGGGTCGCCGCGAACGCGCGTCCGGAAACATGAAAAATATTTACCGGCTCGTTAAACTCTGTAGTTCAATGAGCATTGGGCTACACGACACGCGCTCTTCTCGTAGTCACGTTTGTAGGAGTCGTTGTCGAACCAGTCCTCCGCGCTCCCTCCCCGCGGTTTGGAATCATGGCGTCCGAGTTCGACGTTAATCGCAAAACCAAGAAATAACCGGCGCTTAGTCTCGTCACGATCAAAAGCCGGTCGAGTTGATCGCCAACGGCAACATTTCGATACTTTGATATGCCGCTCAAGCTCCTCACAAGTGGAGCCGATGACGGGAATCGAACCCGCGTATTCAGCTTGCGAGGTCGATTCGGTGCGTACAGGTACCGGTGGGGCGACCGTCTCGAGCACGTCGTTGAGACCGGTCCCTAACCCGGAATCGGCGGGAGTACCAACGGCACATGGCTCGCTACGGAGGAATGGGGCTGGCCTCATTCGCGCCGGACTCCCCGCGCCCGCAATCGGTGCCCTCGGCGCAGTAGCGACAATAAGCATGACCGTGGCGGCCGAACCTTAGGTGCGCGGGAATCGAGTGCCCAATGCTTTGAGCATCCCTTCCAGGTCGGACACACGTCGTCGGACTAAGGCGATGCGCTCGGGGGGATCGACGTACCCGCCGGCCTCGCAGCGGCGGAGCCAGCGGACCTATGCGGCAACGAGTTTCTCGGTCAACCCGGCAAGCTCTTGACGCAGCATCTCCGAGAAACTCTTGGCTTGGGCACGTTCAGATTGCTGGGTCTGGGCCGCGGCGTCGATGCTGGCGGAAGTGGGTGCCGAGTTGTCGCGGCGTTTACCGCTGGTCGTCATTGTTCACGTCGAGTCGGGCCCATCTACGGCGTCGGTTACGGGCCAGCCGACCGCAACGAGTCGTTGCCTAACTCGCTCGGTGTCTTCCGGCGACGGCATCTCGTCGGTCTGCTTGGTGATGGCAACCCCCATGTCGGCACCGCCGACCGGCGTCATGCTCCCGTCAGAGGTCAGTTCGGCGGCAACGGCCATCACCTCGTCGTCGGAAAGTCGGCGGCGAAGCAGGGCCAGCAACGGGACGTAGTCATGGGCAGGAACACCCTCGGGGTATCCAGCACGTAGAAAACCGACCACCCGCATCAGCACGTCGGACAGCGCCATGATCCCTTCAATCTGAACCCCTAGTACATAAGCTTGGCCGATCCGATCACTCGCCGGAAACCCTTTTACGCACAATTGACGATCCGTTTAGGGCGCGTCCAGCCATGCTTTCTGCGCCGACACTAGAGCGTTCTATCGTCAGCTGATGAGGACTTTGTTCCATGGGCGGCTTGATTCGCTGATCGAGACGTTAAGCGAGATGTGCGGACTGGCCGGGTTGGCGATGGAACAGGCCACGCACGCGCTGCTGCAAGCCGACTTGAATCTTGCCGAGACGGTGATCGCCGACCACGAACGCCTGGCGCAGATGCAGACCGCTGCCGAGGAGGCTGCTTTTGTGCTGCTGGCCTTGCAAGCTCCGGTTGCAGCGGACCTGCGAATCGTCGTCGGGTCGATGCAGAATGTTGCCGACGTCGAAAGGATGGGCGGCCTGGCGCGACACGTTGCTGAGATCGTCCGTCGCCGACACCCCGAACACACATTGCCCGCCGAGGTGAACGACTGCTTCGCCGAGATGGGCAGAGTCGCCGTGGACTTGGGCAACAGCGCCAAAGACGTTGTGCTATCGCGTGATCCCGAACGGGCAGCGCAGATCAGCCGTGACGATGAAATCATCGACGAACTTCACCAGCACCTGTTCACTCTGCTCAAAGAACAGGAATGGACGCACGGCGTGGAGTCCGCCGTAGATGTTGCGCTGCTGGGCCGGTTTTATGAACGCTTCGCCGACCACGCGGTTGAGATTGGGCGTCGCGTTATCTTCCAGGCGACCGGCCAGACAGCCGACGCCTGAGGTCGCGGTGATCGCGAAACGACACGGGGTAGTCGAACAATTTGAATGGCGTTGGCGCTGCTCGGTAGTGGAGCCGATGACGGGAATCGAACCCGCGTATTCAGCTTGGGAAGCTGATGTTCTGCCATTGAACTACATCGGCGATGTTGCTTGGGAAGGCTAACACCCGGCATCGCGTCGTTCATCGACATCCCGGCGGCAGGGGAGCGGCTACGCTCTTCGCGTGCTGCTCTCTGATCGCGACCTCAAAGCCGAAATCGCCGCTGGGCGGTTGGGAATTGATCCCTTCGACGACGCCTTGGTGCAGCCGTCCAGCGTCGACGTTCGCCTCGACAGTTTATTTCGGGTCTTCAACAACACGCGGTACACCCACATCGACCCCGCGCAGCAACAGGACGAGCTGACCAGCTTGGTGGAACCGGCTGAGGGCGAGCCGTTTGTGCTGCATCCCGGCGAGTTCGTGCTCGGCTCCACGCTGGAGACCTGCACGCTGCCGGAGGATTTAGCGGGGCGACTGGAGGGCAAATCGTCGCTCGGACGCCTGGGCCTGCTCACCCATTCGACCGCCGGCTTCATCGACCCGGGCTTCAGCGGTCATATCACCTTGGAACTCTCCAACGTCGCCAACCTGCCGATCACGCTGTGGCCGGGCATGAAAATCGGCCAGCTGTGCATCCTGCGGCTGACCAGTCCTGCCGAGCATCCTTATGGCAGCGCGAGCGTCGGGTCGAAATACCAGGGCCAACGCGGACCGACCCCGTCGCGTTCGTACCTGAATTTCATAAGGTCCACTTAAGTTCACCTGCAGTACAGCACAGGTTCTATGGCGACGATTCACATGTAGCGCCGGACGCGGTGTTCCCTCCGCCTAAAGCCGTGGCGCGCTACGCATGGCTCTTGGAGGCGCGATGGATATCGTGCTCGGGGTGTCGATGGCACCCACATCGGTCCGAATGCTGCTCGTCGAAGGCGAAAACGCCGACGGCGTCACCGTTGAGGACAACGAGTTCGACATCGCCACCGACGACGACGCGGCAACGCTGAGCGCGGCCGATCAGGTGATCTCCGCCATCCTTGGGCACCCGCGAGGGCGCCACCGAGGCTGGCCATGCGCTGACGTCGACGGGCGTCACCTGGACTGATCCGGTCGATGCCGCCGGTTTGCACGAGGCTCTGGCCACCCGCAAGATCGAAAACGTCATGCTGGTGTCGGCATTCATGGCCGCGGCCGCACTGGCCCAGACGGTCGCCAACACCGTCGGCGACCACCACACCGCCTTACTGTTCCTCGAGCCCGACACCGCGACGCTGGCCAGTCGTCGACTCCGCGGACGGCGCCATCAGCGACGTTCACAAGGAGCTGATTCCGGGCGACAGCGTCGCGGAGTTGGCCGGCATGCTGGCGGGTTTGGACGAGCTGGAGACGAGCCCGCAGAGCGTGTTCATTGTCGGCACCGGCGTGGACGTCGCTGCGATCAAGCCGCAACTGGAGACGCTGACGGCGCTCCCTGTCACCGCGGCCGAGGAACCGGAGACCGCGCTGGCGTGGGGCGCGGCGCTGGCGTCGGCCAACGCGCCGTTGTTTGCCTCGTCGACCGCGGCCCTCGCGTACGCGCAAGACCCGGGTACCGGGGCGGTCGATCCCTTTGCGGTGTCGCCGGGATACCTTGCAGCACCGGATGTTCCGTTCGGTACCGAGTTGGGTGAAGAGGATCTGGCGTACAGCGCCGTTCCGGATGAAGATGCCGAAGTCCACACTGTCGCTCAGGATGTGATCACCGAGGAGCATCTCGACCACGAGTCCGAGCGCAGACCCCTCGTTCTCGTCGGAAGCATTCTCGCGGTTGTGTTTGTGGCGGCTGCGCTGTCGCTGGAAGTTGCGCTGGCGCTTGGGATTCGGCCGAGTGTCGCCTTGCTGCCCCGGCCGCTGCAGAACCTCATCATCCAGGCCCCGGCGCCTGCCGCGGCTCCGGCAAACTTCAGGTACCGGCGGCCAACCACTTGATCGCCCCGGCGATTGTGCCCGCACCCGCCCACGCGCCGATTCTGGCTCCGCGGCCCGCTGCGCCCGCATTGGTGCCGGCTGCGCCGCCGATTCCTGTCGCAGCTCCTGCGCCGGTGGTTGCTCCGCTCCCGCTACCAATTCCGGTCCGTGCGCCGTTGCCGGTCCACGCCGCTCCGCTGCCCGTGCCAGTCCACGTCCCGTCAGCGCCGGCGCCCGTTCACCTGCCGCAGCCGGTGCACATCCCGTCGCCGCAGGCACCGATCGAGGGCGCCCGGTTTTGCCTCCCCTGGTGGGTTCGGCGGTCCGCCTCGGGTCTGCTGGTGGGCACCCGGGTGGGTTGGCGGGGCCGCACCGGTGGTTTGGCGGCGGGAATCCCGGCTTTGGTGGTGGCCCTGGTGGGTTCGGCGGTCCGCCTGGCGGGTTTGGTGGTGGGAACCCGGGTTTCCTGGTGGTTTGGCGGTCCGCCTGGCGGGTTTGGTGGTGGGAACCCGGGCTTTGGTGGTCCGCACGGTCCGGGCTGCCGGTGGCCCTGGTGGCTTTGGCGGTGGACCTGGTGGGTTCGGTGGTCCGCCTGGCGGGTTTCGGTGGCGGGAACCCGGTGCTTTGGTCGAGGCCCCGGTGGATTTGGTGGGAACCCGGGCTTTGGTGGTGGTCCCGGCTGGTTCGGTGGCCCCGGTGGCTTTGGCAGTGGCGGCCAGGCTTCGGTGGCTTCCCCGGCTTCGGCGGTGGTGGTTTTGGCGGGGGCGGCTTCGGTGGA
>CAVVNB010000024.1:0-17613 GCA_963749375.1 uncultured Actinomycetota bacterium | reverse complement strand
TATCCACCCCGAAGTGAAATGGTTGCAACGCAGATCTGTTGGAGTCATTCAGCGGGACCACGCCACAACCATGATCGCGACCACCTGATCAACAGTGGGGACAGGTCCAGTGTAGGGCGGTTGATGCGGCAAGCAGCATCCCGGTCACGGCGATCTTCGTGCGCGAAATCTAGCGACGTTCGCTGTCAACGACCTGAACGAACACCTAAGCGTTCGAAGCCGTGGCCGCGACGTGAACAGGGCGTCGCGTCATTCTTCACGCACCTCGCTGCTGGGATGCATGCGCGAAATAGCGCTCTGAGTCAGCTGTTACGAGCCCGGCAAATCCGCGTCGAGTAATTGTCTTAAGAACTGCTCGGGCGCTTGCAGGAAGTCGCGGGTGACGCGGTAGTGTTCGGTTTCCTGGTAGGCGGCTCGGTCGATGCCGGGTTCCGCGCAGGAGTAGATGGTCGCGCCGGGGTATGCCATCAAGATTGGCGAATGAGTTGCTATCAGGAACTGCGAGCCCTGGTCAACGAGGTCTTGCATCCTTACGAGGGCGGCGAGCTGGCTCGTCGGGGATAGTGCCGCTTCTGGTTCATCAAGCAGGTAGAGGCCGTCGCGAGTGAATCGCTCTACCATCAGTGTCAAAAATGATTCACCGTGCGATTGTTATCAATGAACGGCCACCATAGGCGGCTCCAATAATGTCGGAGCCAAGCTGATCTATCTCTGTGGCGACATTGAAGAAGCTTTCCGCGCGCAGAAAGTATCCCGTGCGGGGTTTGCGGGTACTGCGTGCAATATCGAGATAAGCATGCAGGTTCGAGTGCGAGGCTCGAGTTACGAAGTTGAAGTTTCGGCTTCCTCCCTCGGCGTTGAAGCCGAGCGCCACGGCGATCGCTTCGAGCAGTGTTGACTTGCCAGCGCCGTTGGCGCCTACGAAAAATGTTACGGGGGAATCGAACTCAACCGTGCTCAGGGATCTGACGAGCGGCAAGGAGAACGGATAGATAGTGAAGTCTTCAACCGCGCTGCGCGCCAATCGAATGCGTTTTAGATAGTTCACCTCGTCTCTTCCCCCTCCTTCCATGATGTCTCC
This sequence comes from uncultured Actinomycetota bacterium, assembly GCA_963749375.1. GTDB lineage: Bacteria > Actinomycetota > Actinomycetes > Mycobacteriales > Mycobacteriaceae > Mycobacterium. Next base: position 16,532 of record CAVVNB010000024.1, on the reverse strand, counting down.
ACCGACGTGCGCTCGGTGTTCATCGCGTGCGCGTGGGCCGCTTGTTCGGTCTAACTAGATCTTTCCAGCGTGACGATTACGAGGCCATAGAGCGGCCCTGTAGTCGTGGGCGGGCGCCACCCAGGCCGGTTCGAGGCCGAGCCTTGGCAGCCACCCGCACCACCGCACGCAAACCGGCCTCTACGGGGCGAGCGCAGTGCCGCCCACCTGCCGAGAGCAGGGTGCGCAGCTCGTTCTCGAGCGGGAATCGGCCGGCTGCCGGCTGGTCCACGAGCGCAAGATTTGGGAACAAAACTCCGTGAAACTTGCTCAAATCAGTGCGACGGCGCGGAAGCCGTGAGATATCGAACCCCCGTTAGCCTGCGCTTTTGAGATCAGGCGGACATCTGCAAATACCTGGTGCCTAGCTCATAACTACGCGATCGCAGCGCGAGGGGCTGGCTCTAATCCGCGGTGTGCGGTCGCGGAAAACGCTGACGTCTCTTCGCCGACAGGTCAGACACCTCACCATTGCTGACCGCCGCATTGTGCCGGTCGATTACAGCAGCGATGTGGTCGGCAAAGCCGGTGATGTACTCCTCCGTGACGTAATACTTTGCGGCTTGCCGTCCGATCCGCATCCGCTCGGCTATGAGCTCAACCTGATGCGAGATATCTTCCCGCGCAGCCTCTTCAGTGATGGCGTGGCCGTGGCGCTGATCGAGCAGTCGCACTAATTGAGCGGCTCGTTGATTCATCCATGGCGATCGACGAACCATCAGATTGAGCCCCTATCTGCTCGGCGTGGTCTGCGAAACGTTCCTAGAACCGACCAACAGAGTGATGCCCACGGCTGCGGTGCAGGACGTTACTCCGCGATGGCACTGATCTTGTCTTTGTCTATTCGGGGCCTCGGGCGAAGACGGAATCGAGGTGAGCGGCGACCAGGGAGATCTGGTCGTCGAGGTTTTCCTCGCATGCGGATTCGAGGTGCTCCTTACGTCGCCATGCGGCCCATTTCGTTTGTGCGACTTCGCCGTAGCCGACTAGGTGCGGTGCGACAGGTTCCAGGATCACGCCGCGGTGTCGCGCGACGGCCCGTGCCGAGCGGAGGAGTTCATCGGCCTGAATGCCGTGGCGGGCGAGCTGGACGATGTCGACGTAGTCACGCCAGCGTGTGCTGGTGATGCCGCGTTCGAGGATGGTGACACCCTTCTCGGCAATGGTGGTCTCGGGCGCGTAACCAAGGAGTGTGATCGGGTCACCGAGGATCCGGTCAATGGTCACCTCCCGGGGAGGCGGCACGATCGGATCTCCGGTGGACACATCCCAGGGGGCGGCGCCCGTCCACGGTCCGATCGATACGGCAATCCGTACACGAAGGCCTGGATAGTCGGCCTGCTGGCGGATCTCCTGCACGTTGATCGTGTCGAGGTCGAACACCACCCCGTCATCGATGTCGACGGCGGCTATGTCCCGGACCACCTGGGTCAGAGACTCAGGGGTGACATCGGCGCTGACGGCATTGGCATCAGCGTCCTTCGTCGGCCGCCGTGCCCCGTACGCGGCCAGCAGAACTCCGCCCTTGAGAACGAAGTCGCCGGCATGAGAGGTGCGCGTCAGCCGGTCTAGAAACGATTCGAGGGTGTGCCGAATCAAATACTCCTGCGTCGGTGCCCCGGTCCCGCCCTTAGTTGCTGTGGACCGAGCGATGGCCTGAATCTGGCGGAAGACGACGTCGCCGGTCCTCACCCCAGCACCTGCAATGCCTGCAGAACCGGGGATTTCGCACGCGGGAGGCGGGACGCGATCTTCATCAGCCTGGCCGGGTGACCGCCTCGACGTAACCACTCCCGCAGCGCGTCGCGCGCCAGCTCGTATCCGACCTCGCCGCGAAGCCGGAACGCGTCGGCAATCGACCGTTCAGGCGAGTAGATCCCGATCGTCTGATCCGATCCCGGGATCGTGATCTGCTGGCGTCCGATCTCAAAGGTGGCCCGGTCGAATTGATGCCACGCGATCGCACCCGTGCTCGCCGGTGTCCGCGACCCGCGGGGGATCGCAACGTCGAGGGCACGAGGGATCTCATCGGTCAGGTCGTAATGAGCCAGCGCGGAGATCAGGCAGATCGTCGCATCGGGGCGCCGCGTCGCGGCCTCGATCTGATCCCAGTCGGCGGCCGATGCCTCCGCGGACAGATAGACACCGCGGGCAATGCGGTCCAACGATCCCGCGCGCGCACCACGGTAGAGCGCACTGCGCGACAGGCCAGCCCGCCCCGCAGTGTTCGGCGTCAGGGCATCCACAAAAGCCACCTCCTCTCCCAGGCCATGATACGTAACGTCTACAGATAATCGTAGCTGTAGACGTTTCGTTTCAGCCACCTTCCGGGAGTCCCCACGCCGGGCCTCAAATCGTGGTGAACGGTGGCGCGGTCGCTGTCAAGGCCACGCCGCTACGCGGTCGGCTCCGAGCCGAGCCGTGACAGCGACCACACCACCCCACAACCCGGCCAATACCAGCGAGGGGAGTGATGGATGCTGCACGGCAGCCGCGCTGTTGTAGCTGAACCACGTCGCGCACCGCGGACCGCTCGCCTTTCATCGGTCGCTTACGCCGCCAAAACCCCCGTTGTGCCAAGAGTGTGCCAAGACGGGCAAACACGGCCCGAAATTCCTGAGACAGCGTGGACACGAGCAGGCCGCTGAGCTGGGCATTTCAGGACGCGATAGCACCGTGTGAAACGCCGTAGACCGTCCGGCTCGGTTTTACACACCAGCGGTCGGCGGTTCGATACCGTCCGCGCCCACCAAAGTTTGTGCAGGTCAGCGCCATAAGGCGATCTAGTCGGTTTGACAGGCGAACCCTCTCAAACTCGTCTACACAAATAGCACTCGGCTTGAGATGCAATGACCGTTGCTGTCGTGGGTCGTCAGAACATACTCGTGAAGATGGTGCCGAGGTCGGTGGAGAGCGTGGCGAAGTCGGGCGTGAGGTTGCTGAAAGCGGAGACGTCGAACAGGTCGCCGATGGCTGCGGTGAATGCCGTGGCGTCGAACGCCCCGGGGGCGAAGGCGCTGGTGATGTCACCGGAGGTGAGGCCGGCGAGGTCGGCGGAGAGCGCGAGGTCCTGGTCGAAAATGCCCTGAAGGCCGCCGAGATCGCCGGTGTCGAAGACGTCGGTCGTGGTGCCGGTCAGCAGGCTTTGCGTGATCTCGGCAGGACTGAATTCCACCCCGATCAAGCTGTTGAAACTGTTTTCCTCAGTCGACAGGAACAGGTTGTCGATGTTGAACATCCGCTCGACACTGCCGTTGAGGGCATCTTCATTGCCACCGAAGGCCGCCGCCTCAGCAGCCAACTCCTCGTTGAGGAGCTGCGTGTTGAAGGCCAACTCGTCGGCAACGAGGGCGTTATTGAAGGTAATCAAATCGTCTCCCAAGGTGACGACATCTTGGAAGACGAAATTCGGCAGGGTGAGGCCGAGTTCGGTGTTCAGGAAATTGATGGTTGCGTAGTCGACGGCGAGGCTGTTGCCGGTGATGCCCTCGAGTCCACCGATCTGGCCGCTCACGAAGGGAGCGCCGATAGCGATGCCGGCTAAAGGCTCGGCAACGCCGTCGACAGCGATGGGAGGGGGGACGGCGGTAACCCCTCCGTCGATGAGCAGGCTGGCGTTGATAGCCGCCGGGTCGAAGTTATCCGCCCCGATCAGACTGTTGAATAAGTTCTCTGAAGTGCTGAGCGACAGGTTGTTGACATCGAAGAGGCGGTCGAAGACCTGGCCAAGGCCACCACCAACAGCGATGGGGCCGACGATGTCGGCTACGGGGCCGACGGGCGTGAGACCTCCGACGTCGAACAGACCGGGAAACGCCGAGGCGAGGTCTGATTCGAAGCTTTCCTCGTCGGCCACGACGCCGGCATTGCTGGCCAACTCGTTGGCGATGAGCGTGGCGTCCGAGCTGAGTTCGTCTGCCTGCAGGTTCAGCAGCGAGTCGGCGGAAGTCAGCGTGTCGCTAGGTAAAGCCAACAGGTCATCCGCTGAGGTGAGCTGAGCCGGGCGTACCTGAACGCTGGGCACGGACGACGTCGTTGGGGTCACGGCGAGCAGGGTGCCCGCGAGCAATGCAGCGGCGGAAATGGCGTACGAGCGAGCGGCTAATTGCATGGTGACCCCCGACGGTGCGGCCCTACGACCTTGCGATACCTGCTTTTGGGAACTCTACCTGAGAAGCACCTGAGCTGACGCGAAGATTGCCAGATTAGGTTAACAACGTTCTTCGCGCCGACATACCAGCGTAAGACGGTGATGCTCGGCGTTGGCGAAGGCTGCGCTGACTCTCAATCCCCAGTTCATGATCGAACCGAGCGCCGTATCTCAGTAAAATGCTACTTTCAGCTCATAATTCTCTCAGATATGCAAAATCGCTGGCTTTCCGAGGAAGACGTCGACGATGATGCCGTTGAGCAATCTCGTGGATCGCGCGAGACCCGAGGTAGCCGTCCACGAATGTGAGGACCTGCGTTGTCAATCGATAGCTCGACCCTCATTAGACAGATATCCCAACGCCTCAAGTGTCAGCAACAGCCTCCGTGCCGCCGGCCGGGAAATCCCCGCCGCGTCAGCAGCTTCCCGGAGCGTCAAGGTTTCGTGATCCGCATCGAAGGCATGAAGAACCGCCAGCCCGCGTTCGAGAGTCTGCACAAAGTCGCGATCCTCGCGGCTTATCGGCACGACACCGCCTTTCTCGTCACGATTTGTACGCCCAGCGAACAACGAACACTTTGCCGAGCTCGACAACCTGGGCTCAGCGATCCGTGCCGGCAAAATGCCCGTCATCTCGTGACGATGGCAGAGTTGTGATTTGGCGCCCAGGCCTGCTCGAACGTAACGATAGGGACCTGCTTATCCCGGCCATTGAGGACGCCACTGTCGTTGAGGTGCACTACCCCTGCTCTGGGGTCTATCCCGGTGACGACGACGAAGTGGTTCGCGGCGTTTCGGTTGCCGGGCCGGTTCCAGATGGTTTCGGCGTTGACTATCACGATGACCCGGCGTCGTTCGGCCAGATCATGCTCCAGCTCGTCGATGCTTGTCTGAATGTTGTCGGCCTTGATTCGGTAGTGCGCGAGCAGCACCGGCAGATCCCTGATATCGGTGTCCGCGGTGAGGTTCCAGATCGGGCCGGGCCGCACTCCGCTCGGCGTGCTCTCGGCCAGCGCGGTGATGCGCTGTTCGGCGGGCTCGTCTCCGGTGATCTGGCCGACCACGTCAGCCACCGCCATCTCCCCGCAGTCGGAAGTGTGTTGTTGGCGCCAGTAGGGCGCGGCGGCGACGGGGTCGCCGTACATCCCGACATCGGGGTTGACGGGACGGGCCGAGGCGGCGTGGACGGCGCTGGCCGAAGCGACCAACGAAGCGGCAGTGCCCACGAGCACGAGAACCACGATTTTGGCGCTGCATGCAGCCGCACCGAGCCTACGTGTGAAAGCCCTCGTTCGCGCCATCGGCGATGCACTTGGCATATTCAGCGGGGCGTCGGATAGCCGCATAAGCCATCATCGACGGAGATGCCGCAAAACTGCCGCAACGCCACGCGGACGTTCAGAAATGCTTTACCCGCAGCCGACACACGCGGGGCCCGCGCCAATCCTTCGTCGTTGCAGACGAACGAGCTTCTCCCGCGGTGCCGAGCTACGTGTCAGTCGCGGGGCGGCAGCAGGTGAGTTTCGCCGGCGTCGAGTTGCATGTCGACGACGGTGAGCAGCGCGGCAGTACCGGCGTACATCCCGGCTAGCGCCACCAGATCGATGAGAAGCCTTACACCAAACTGGGATACGGCAGCCTTGTAGGTTGTCGCGCTGACTGTTCGCACGGTGAACGCCTCGCGGATCAGCTCGACGACGGTGCCAAACGGCGCCTCGATGTCGGCGCTCGACACCCGGAGTTTGATCGAGTCGATGACCTGTTGCGACACTCCGACACGCGACGCTTCGAGTTCGTGTGCTGCCCACTCGAACGCGTTGTCACATTCACGGGCGATGGCCAGGATGCAGACCTCGCGCACCGATTCGCTGAGGCCCGAACCGTGCCGCAGGTAAGTGTCCAGCGGTTGATACAGCTCGGCCAACTTTGGGCTGTGCAGCCAGATACCGGCGGGCCCATGCAGCCCGCGCAACATCGCGCTGGACGTGTAGTGATCAAATAACTCCTGGCCGTCGGTGTCTAGATCCTCACGGCGTACCAACGGAATCCGGCATCGCGACTGCGGATCGATGTCTGCTGGGTTCATTGTCGTTTCCTGTCGTGTCGTTGCAGAACTGGGTCGCACCCTATGTGCTGGACGTGCTCGGATCTCTGCGCGCTGACGCGGGATGCTCCGCGTCGTTGCGATGCCAATATCCTTGTCTCAGCTGCAATCTCTTCTTTGGGAGCGTCTGCGCAAATCGTGCACATGGCCCAGCGGGGCGATATCGAGTAGGGACACGGCGCAACAGTGTCGAGCCGGCAAAGCCCGCCGATGTCCTCGCACCGTGCGGCTGCGGCCCCAGCGTTGTCACAACTAAGTGCGAATTGGGGGAGTCGGTCGCGCTGGCCTCAATGACGAAGTCGTGAACCTCTGCGGCGCTGTAGTCGCGACGATCCCTGGCGGCTGCGGCTTTTCGGGCTTGGCCAGGTCCACCTCGACAGCGCTACTGTCGCTTCTCATGTTCTGGCTGAACGAATGAACGAAGATGACGGCGAGTCTGGTGATCCGGTGCCCCGGCCTCGCCGTCGGTGTGATTGCCTCGCGTGTAGTCGCCTTGCCACTCCACTCGCTCTCCCGCGGCGACCCTCGCTAACTGCTCGATTTGCTTTGCCGCGTCACGTGAGCGGAGAAAGAATTCATGCTGGCGCTGCAGATCTTCATCAGACTCGATAAGCCTGAGTTCAGGGACGAACTCTTCAAGTTCGGCTCGCCGCTGCGGGACGATCATGCAGATCGGCTCGTCGACCTCGAATCGCACCGGCATCAGTTTGCGGGTGAGTTTCCAGCTCATGCTGAAACTCGCACTCGCCCAATCTGTTTCGACTATGCCCTCTAACGGGCAAACGGCATCCTTCGGATAGTTTGCGGGTCCGCGGACCAACAAGTTGTAGCCCGGTGGAGTCCGAAAAAGCACCGGCAACTTCCAGGTCAGAATGCCGTTACCGAAATGGCTGAGGGGCAGGAACTGACCGGTATCACGCTTATCGGGTGTGATGATCACGTCCACGTCATTTTTCTGACCCACCCACGTAGCGGAGAACGCGCATGGATTTCGCAGCTCCCAACCGCTTTGGTTAGCGATGAGCATCGGCAAACACCGAGTAGGCCACCCCTCACGTGTCTCTGACATCCACGTCCGGCTAACCGGTGCCGGGGTAATCTGTGGCGCGTCATCACGGGTGACGAACCCGATCAGTGGACGTGCCGGGCTGTTGGACTTTTCGCTCATCCGATCCTCGATTAGCTGGGGGCACCCGTTGCCACCGGCGTTGGAACACCTTCCCCCAGAAGCATGGCGTACGTCATGCTTCGGCGGCTTCGGCCCGTTAATAATTGAACGCACAGCTTACGCGCAGCTTGTCGGGAGGGGCAGCGCCCAGCGTCTCTGCTGCACCAGCGCCCACCAGAATCGACTTATAGCCGCAACGGCTCGCTGACGAGCCGGTCGCCGGATGGCTTTTGGCGGTGTCTCTCACGTGCTCGGTGCTGGCTTCGGCAGTGGGCTGGTTTGCGATCGGAAGATGACGCCCGTGCCTAACCTTCAGGCTCCGGGTATCCGGTTGCGAAGACCCAGTAATGGCTGACGATGTCCTTGAAGTCGAGCGCGCTGTCGTACACCGCCACGTCTTGGATCACCCCAGCGAAGAACTCGCCTGGCGTGTTGCCATCTGCGCTGGCGCCGATCCGCAGGCCGTTGCTCGTTGCTGGCTGATAGTCGCTGGGAGCGACGCGGCGGTCGGCCGGACCTGCGGGTACGCGTCGGGTTTTCAGAACCAGCCATCCGTCGGGCCGGTACCTGCCCAATCCATTCGCATCGATCGCCCGCGGTCGGCAAGGTCTCGGTCCGCTCGGTGGACCAGAAAGTTCATTGCCCGCCGGTTCCAGTCAGCGACTCCTATGGACACCCGGTGCCGCAGGCAGGTGCTGGCTGACCGCCGGCTCAGGGAACTAGTACGACCTTGCCGACATTCTCGCGCGCAGCGAGGATCCGGTGTGCTTCCGGCGCGTCAGCAAACGGCACCGCCGCATGCACGACCGGCGCGGCCGTGCCGTCCGACAATGCCGTCGACAGCGGTCCGATCCAGGGTTCGAGGGTGCCGCGGTCGTCCCACAGCCGCAACATGTTGAGACCGATTACGGTTTTGGAGTCTTCCATCTGTTTGATCAGGCTGAACCCGCGCAACATCGCCAGCACCTGCGGGGCCGCGCGGCGCAGCGACCGCTTTTCGCCCTGCTGCATGGCCGAGAAACCGTAGGCGACAAGCCGTCCGCCCGGGCGCAGCAAGCCCATCGAACGCCGCAGCGACGTACCACCGAGGGCGTCGAGCACGATGTCGTAGGGGCCCAGGCCTTTCCACCACCCGTTGCGGCGATAGTCGATGGCCTGGTCGACACCGAGCGCAGCGAGCTGAGCGTGTTTGCCCGGTGACGCGGTGCCGTGCACGACCGCCCCCGCGGCCTTGGCCAGCTGCACCGCGGCGATGCCGACGCCCCCGGCCGCGGCATGCACCAGCACCCGCTCGCCTGCCTGAAGCGAGCCATAGCCGTGCAGCGCCGCCCACGCCGTCGCGTAGTTGACCGGGACCGCGGCGCCCTGCTCGAAGCTCATCGAGTCCGGCAGCGGGACAGTGTCGTTGGCGCCAGCGTTGACGATCTCGGCGTAGCCGCCGAAACGGGTTCCGGCCAGCACACGCTGGCCGACTCGCGCCGGATCGATGCCGTCGCCGACGGACTCGATCGTCCCGGCCACCTCGTAGCCGACGACGCTGGGCACCTTGGGCGCATCGGGGTACAGCCCGACGCGAGCGAGATGGTCGGCGAAGTTCACACCCGCTGCACGCACCGAGATACGCACCTGGCCGGCCGCCGGTGGCGGCGGGTCGGGACGATCCTGCACCTTGAGCACCGACGGGGGACCGTGCTTGGTGATGACAACCGCGCGCACCGGCTACACGTGACTTGCTACGAAAGCTGCGGCTTGAGCCGGCATCCCGGAATGCGGGTAGGACAGATGCGGCGCCGACGACAGCTCGTCAGGCGTCGGCACGGTAAACAGTGCGCCTGGAGTGCAGACCGGATCGCCGGGCGCGCACAAGTCAATGGCCTTCGCGCCGTACCAAGGGCTGAGCGTGCTCACCGGCGCACCCAGATATCTGTCCGACGGATTCCCGAACAGGGCAAGCGCGGCAACGTGATCGGCCACGTCTTGCGGTAGCGACACCGGGACAAAGCCCGACACCGGCGCCTGGGCAATGGTGATCAGGTCGATCGCGACGGCGCCTTGGGAGTACCCGCCGAGCACCAGCTTGGTGTTCGGACAGCTGGCGGCCATCGACTCGACGTGAGCGTTCGCATCCACCCCACCGGCGTTCGCCGACGGGGCGAAATCCGCCGAGGCGGGGTAGTTGACCGGATAGATCGCGACGGACCGACCCCCTACCTGCGAGCGCAGCGCATCGATGAATTCCTGGCCGACCACCCCGACGCCGGGCGGCTCACCGGTGGCACGCGCGAATGTCACCTCGATGTCGGGGCAGGTAGCCGCCGACGCGGAGGCGAAAAAGAGCGGTGCGCTCAGCAGTGCCGACCAGGCTGTTACGAATGCGGCGCAAAAACAATGGGCGATCTTCCGGGCGCTCACCCGCCCATGCTGACACATCTGCGACGCCGGCGGGGCGTTCATGTCAGTCATCGTGGCGGCGCAAAAAACTCGAGCGCGATGCCGTCCGGGTCGCGGAAACTCAAACCCGAGCCGTAGGGCGCGTCGACGATTCCACCGTGCTGAATGCGCAGCTCATTGAGCCGGTCCATCCAGGTCTCCAGTGCGGCACGGTCCGCGCAGCCGAAGCCGACATGATCCAGGCCCACCCGGAACTCGCTGAAGCGCTCATCGGGTGCTGGGTGCTCATGCTGGTTAATGCCGAGCAGGGTGCCCCCATCGAGGATCCACACCAGATGCCGATATCCGGTCGCGGTGTGTTCGTCGACCACGGGGTCCGCGCCGAGCAGCCGGCGGTACCAGGGTCCGCTGACGGCCATGTCGCGGACAGTCAGCGCGACGTGGTTGAGTGCAGGAAATGCCATGACTCGGATTCCTTTCTGGCGAGTGTGCGCCGGGCGGGCGGGCGATCCAAGTGTGACCTAGATCGCATCGGCACTCCGAGGGTGGCGAGCGCCACATTTACTTCGTCTGACTAATTAGCCATGCTTGGTACATGACTTCGCAGCTGACTCCCGAGCGCACAGACACCGACGTTCTGCCCAAGGACTTCGACGCCCACACCGGCCCCCTCTTCCTGCAGCCGTGGTTCTGGCTGGCAGTTGTGGGCGTTATCGGCATGGTGGCGCTCACCCTCGTCATCTAGGCCTTAAACGATCCGCCAGCCCATTCGGGCGCGAAACCGCAGGTCCCACAGGTAGAGCCGGTAGCCGAGAAGCCACGCCTGACGTGGAATCAACCGGTCCGCAAGCCGCAGTGCGGCGAGCAACCACTCGAACCGGCGCTGCTGGGATTCTGACCACTCCAAGCGCATCATCGCGCGGAACTCCGGTGGCAGGAAGCCCGTCGTCGCGAAAAGATTGAACGGCCCGGCCAGCGCTCGCAACGGCCACGGCAGAAACGCCATTGCGGCCACTCCGTGCAGGTGTTCGCGGACCGCGGGATCGATGCGCAGGTCTTCCAATGACCGCTTCCAGTAATCGTCGAACGCGACGCGGTCCGGTGGCCACATCGCGTCGCGAACTTGAAGTGTGGTGCCCAGTCGTTTGCCATCCTGATAGACCGCGTCCGCGGTCGCATCATCGAGCGGGCCGTGCAAGAACTCGTGCTGATCGATGAAGTAGCGATACAGGCAGGCGGCCACCCACAGCTGCAGGCCCGGGTCGAACGCGTTGTAGGACACCGGGCTCGCCGGCGTCGACCGTACCTGGCTATGAACCGTGTCCACGGCAGCACGGATCAGCGCGCGGTCCGACTCGGTACCGATGGTTGCGACGGCCAAATACGTTCCAGTGGTTCGCGCCCGTTTGAACGGATGCTTGTACACGTTGCCGCTGTCGACCGGGCTTTCCAGTACGCCGTAGCCGACGCCAGGCAGCGACAGCTGCATGATCACGTTCGCGGCGGGCAGCAGCACAGCGGCGGGATTCAGCAGGTCAGCGACCCGGGTGGCGCGCCCCTTCCTTCTGTTTCCGGCGGGCTGCGCCCGCGATGAAGGCCCCATCAGCCGAGTAGACCACGTGTGAGACGCTGCCGGAGTGTTTGGCGCCACGCGGCATGCCCGGGTCGTCGGTGTGCTGGTCGGTTACCTGGCCGACCTCGTGTTGGCCGACCCGCGGGCGGGTCATCCGGTAGCTGGATTCGGCGCCGCAGCAACGACGGTACAGCGGCTCACCTATCGCGACACCCGGGTCGGTGGTGCCGTACACGTCGGGATTCTGGTCGGCACGGTGAGCCTGTTCGGGGCCGCGCTGCAGCGTTACGCCCGTCGGTGTGGCCCGCTCGGGTCGGTCGTTGTCACCGCAGCGGCCACCTGGGTCGCGCTCGGTGGAACGTCGCTGGCGCGCACCGGATCAGCGATGGGTGAGCTGCTGGCAAACGATGACCTCGACGACGCCCGACGGCTGCTGCCGTCGCTGTGCGGCCGCGACTCGGCGCTGCTCGACGCCGCGGGATTGACCCGCGCCACAGTCGAATCGATCGCCGAGAACACCTCCGACGCGCAGGTCGCCCCGCTGTTGTGGGCCGTGGCGGGCGGCGTGCCCGGCGTTCTCGGGTACCGCGCGGTCAACACGCTCGACGCGATGATCGGTCACCGCTCACCGCGCTATGCCCGATTCGGTTGGGCCGCAGCGAGGTTGGATGATGCGGCCAACTATGCCGCCGCGCGGGTGACCGCGGCGCTGACGGTGGTGTGCGCGCCGATCGTCGGCGGCTCGCCGTCGGGCGCGGTGACCGCATGGCGTCGCGATGCCGGTCGTCATCCCAGCCCCAACGCCGGCGTGGTCGAGGCGGCATTTGCCGGGGCGCTGGGCGTGCAACTCGGCGGGCCCACCCAGTACCACTACGAGTTGCAGATCCGGCCGGCCCTCGGTGCAGGTCCACCCCCGACCGTCGCGGATCTGCGGCGCGCCGTGCGGCTTTCGCGTGCGGTGCAAGCGGCTGCGGCGCTGGCGCTCGTCGGCGTCAGCGCCGCCGTCCGTAGCGGTCGGTGAGCTTGTCCTCGACCGTCGTGGGCTTCCCGTCATTCTTCGCCGGTGACGCCTGAGCTTTGTCGGCGCGGCGTGCCCGCACTTCGGCGTACGCGAAGTAGCCCAGCAGGATCGGCGCGACGACGCCGAAGGTGATCCACTGGATGCCGTAGGACAAGAACGGACCCGCGTCCAGGTGGGGCAGGCCGATGACGCCTAGCCCGCCGGGTTGATCGCCGACCAATTGCAGATACGACCCGGCCAGCGGAACTCCGGTCAGCGTGGCGATCTGACTCGTGTTGATCGAATAAACTTGTCGCACACCATCACTGACGAAAGACTCCTTATCTAGCACCGGCCCCTCGGAGTCGCGCAGACGCGCCGTGACGGTCACCGTCCCACGGGGCGGTTGCGCGACCGGCGGTACCCGCGAACCCGGTAGTGGCCGCACGTATCCGCGGTCGACCAGGACGGTCGGGCCGCCGTCGACGACGAACGGCACCAGCACCTCCATCGCTGGGTCGCCCTCGGCCACCCGCAACCGGGCCACCAGTTGCTTGTCCGGGAGGTAGTGCCCGGTCGCCGTCACTCTGCGCCATTGTCCGTCGGGCGCCGATGAATCCTGATCCGGCAAAAGCGTTTTCAACGCTACCGGGGCGGTCGTCAGCGATCGTTGGATCTGGTCGTTCTCCCGCGACGTTTTAGTGTTCTTTCCCAGCTGCCACGGGGCGAGCACGCTGAAGCACAAGTAGGTGAATGCGATCACCACCACGGCCAGCGCAATCCAGCCCGGCCGCAGCAGGAAGGCCAGGCGGCGCATCAGCCGTGCCCGTCCCGTGCGAGCTGCCCATCGACCCACGCGTGCAGTCCGGGCAGCGACGCCTCGATCGCGGCGAAGGTGGCTTCGAAGTCGTCGTGGTCGCCGTAGTAGGGGTCGTCGACGTCGAGAACGAAAGCGCCAGAACGGGGGTCGAAGGATCGCAGCATCCGGATCCGACCGGCATCGACGCCCAGCTGCTGAAGAAGCGGTACGTGGTTGCGGGCCAGCGCAATCACCAGGTCGGCGTTGAGATGGTCGATGTCGACCTGAGCGGCGATGTGGTCGGTGGGGTAGCCGTGCCCACGCAGCACGCGGTTGGCGCGCTCGTCAGCAGACTTGCCGATGTGCCAGCCGGCGGTTCCCGCGCTGGTTACCCGCACCCAGTCGTCCAGGCCGCGTTCGGTGATCTGGTGGGCGAACATCTTCTCCGCCATCGGCGACCGGCAGATGTTGCCGGTACACACGAAGGTGATGTGCAGCATGGAATCAGACACCCAACGCCCTCCGCAGCTCGGCGATCGTCGCGACGTGTACGGCACCACTGGTCGCGCCGGTGTCGACGAAGTCGGCCTGACCGTAGCCCCAGCCCACGACGACCGCATTGATGCCGTGGGCGGCCGCGCCTTCGACGTCGTGCCGGCGGTCGCCGACCATGAGCACCCGTTCGGGCAGCGGCCGCAGTTGCGCCAAAGCATGCGCGAGCACGTCGGCCTTGGCGGCGCGGGTGCCGTCGACGCTGGCGCCGGCGACGACCTCGAAGTGCTCGTCGAGGCCGAAATGGGCCAGGATGCGTTGCGCGGTCGGCTCCGCCTTGGAGGTGGCTACCGCCAGTCGGACACCGGCAGCCCGCAGATCGGCGAGCAATGGCCCGATCCCGTCGAAGAGGCTGTTGATCGCCCAACCGCGGGTGGTGTAGTCGGCTCGGTAGGCGGCGATCGCCGCCTCGGCGTGCTCGCCCAGCCCCATTGCCTCAAAGGTGTGGTGCATCGGCGGGCCGACGATCTGACTGGCCAGGTCGCCCTCGGGCACAACGGCACCGATCTCGCCGAGTGCGTGCCGGAAGCTGGACACGATGCCGTCCGCGGAGTCGGTGAGCGTGCCGTCGAGGTCGAAGATCACCAGCTGGGCGGCGGCAGGCGACGATGCGCGCCGCGAACCGGCGGGAGGTGGGGGTACGCCCCCTCGCCGCCGTGCGGCTGGGGGTACCCCCACCCGCTTGCGGGGGAGAGCCGGCCAATTCGAATCAGCTGCCGAGACCGTGCCTGTCACGTACCTATTGTCCAGGACGGCCCGGCGTGCCGGTGATCGTGTCCCGATACCGGACGTCGACGTGCGGTCGTTACTGTTTGAGATGTGGCGAGTCCGGATTCGAGCGCATCGATCTCGCTCGCGCAGGCCCGCTACCACGGCGACCAAGCGGCCGAACCCGGCATGCTCGATTTCGCCGTCAACGTCCGGCACGCGCAGCCGCCGGTCTGGCTGCTGGCGCGATTGTCCGCGCGGCTGCCCGACTTGGCGGGATACCCGAGTGTCGACGACGAGCTCACGGCGACCCAGGCCGTCGCCGGCCGGCACCGCCGCGCCGACGACGAGGTCGCGCTGTTGGCCGGAGCCGCCGAAGGATTCGCATTGCTACCCAATCTGCGTCCGACACTGGCCGCGGTGATCGCACCGTCGTTCACCGAACCGGACGTCGCGCTGCGAGCCGCCGGCGTCCCGGTGCATCACGTCGTGCTCGATCCGCCGTTCGGTCTGGCGGGTGTGCAGGTGCCCGAGGAGGCCGACCTCGTCGTGGTCGGCAACCCGACCAACCCGACCGCGGTTGTGCACACGCGCGAACACATCCTGTCGTTGCGGCGGCCCGGCCGCATCGTCGTGGTGGACGAGGCCTTCGCCGATGCTGTTCCCGGCGAGCCGGAATCGTTGGCCGACCAGCCGCTGCCCGACGTCCTGGTGCTGCGCAGCCTGACCAAGACCTGGTCGTTGGCCGGCCTGCGGGTGGGCTACGCGCTGGGTGCGCCGGAGGTGCTCGCGCGGCTGACCGCTACCCGCCCGCACTGGCCGATGGGCACGCTGCAGTTGACCGCGGTCGCGGCCTGCTGTGCGCCCGAGGCGGTGGCCGAAGCCGCGGCGGGTGCTCTGCGGTTGGCGGCGATGCGCGCCGAGATGGTGTCCGGCCTGCGCTCGGCGGGTGTCGAGCCGGTCGACGGCCGCGCGCCATTCGTCTTGTTCACCGTCGGTGACGCCGAGTTGACGCGGAAGCATTTGCACGCCAGGGGAATTGCGGTGCGACGGTGCGACACGTTCGTCGGCCTGGACGGTCGCTACCTGCGTGCCGCGGTGCGACCGGAGTGGCCGCGGCTCGTCGAGGCGATCGCCGACATCGCCAAGAGCGGGGTGCTGCGATGACGGTTCGGTTGGGTGTGGTCATCGACGCGTTGGACGAGGCGTACCCGCCCGGCCTTGCTCAGTCGTGGGATTCCGTCGGTCTGGTCTGCGGCGACCCCGACGACACGCTGAGCTCGGTGACGATCGCGGTCGACGCCACCGCCGCGGTGGTCGACGCGGTGCCCGACGGCGGCTTGCTGCTGGCCCACCATCCGCTGCTGCTCCGTGGGGTGGACTCGGTGTCCGCCACCACCGCCAAGGGTGCGTTGGTGCACCGGATGATCCGCACCGGGCGTTCGCTGTTCACCGCGCACACCAACGCCGACTCGGCGTCACCCGGTGTGTCCGACGCGCTGGCGCACGCGCTGGGGTTGACCGTCGAGGCGGTTCTGGAGCCCGCGCCGGCGTCGCTGAATCTGGACAAGTGGGTGATTTTCGTCCCGCCCGAGAATGCGGATGCGCTGCGAGCGGCGATCTTCGCGGCCGGGGCCGGCCAGATCGGCGACTATTCGCACTCCAGTTGGAGCGTCACCGGCACCGGCCAATTCCTGCCGGAGGACGGCGCACAGCCGGCCATCGGCAGCGTCGGCGCCGTCGAACACGTGGTCGAGGACCGGGTCGAGGTTGTCGCGCCCGCGCGGGTGCGGGGACGGGTCTCGCGGCGATGCGCACGGCGCACCCGTATGAGGAGCCGGCGTTCGACATCGTCGCGCTGGCGCCGACGCCGGGTGACGTCGGGCTGGGACGGATCGGCTCGCTGCCACAGCCAGAGCCGTTGAGCGCGTTCGTGTCCCGAGTCGGGCAGGGTTGCCGCAAACGTCGTGGGGAGTGCGCGCCGCCGGTGACCCGGACCGGTTGGTTTCGCGGGTTGCGGTGTGCGGCGGTGCGGGTGACTCGCTGCT
>CAVVNB010000023.1:0-16802 GCA_963749375.1 uncultured Actinomycetota bacterium | reverse complement strand
CGCATCGATCACTTCGTCCGCGATCGGGTAGCGGTGGCGGTCCTCGAGAAACTCCAACCGCGAAGTCAGCAGCCACCGGCAGACCTCGGCCGCCGCGGCGTTCCCCGCTGCGTCCAGGCCGAGGCGGTTGAGATGGTCGACGGCCACCGCGAAGCGCTCCGGCAAGGTGGGGTCGCCGTAGTCGGTCAGACCCGTCTCAGCGGCCGCGGAAGCCAGCAACTCGGCGGCGTCCAGAGTCACCGAACGTCTCCGCACAGTGCGAGCAATGCATCTTCGGCAGCGAGGACATTTGCTGCTGAGGACGCGGCGTGGCCGAGGCCGGCCATTGCGCTGTAGTCGAGAATCTTGGGAACGCGCAGGCCGGCGTCGACAAACGTCTTGATGATCGCGGCGACCTCCTTCGGGGTGCCGTGTGGAACGACGGCGAGCATCATCTCCGGCCGCACCTTGGCCAGGAACTCGACGATCCGATCGCGGGTCAGCACCGCGGGGTCGATGTCCTGGAAGCCGCGCCAATCCGGGGCCCATCGGATGCTCGAAACCGAATCCACGCAATGTGTCGGCGGATACCTGGAGCAGAAAGGCCTGCACCAGTGGCGCCTCCAAGATCTCGGTAAGCGCGGCCTCGTTCTCGCCGATCAGGCAGACTTGGATGAAGCACGGTGTGATCGCCATCGGGTCGCGACCGGCGCGTTCGGCGGATGTCCTTACCGCGGAAAGCATCTCGGCGTAATGCTCCGGTGTCCAGGCGCCCGCCGGCCACCAGCCGTCGGCGTAGCGGCCGGCGATGTCCAGCATTCGTGGCCCGCTCGCCCCGATCCAGATCGGTGGCAGCCGAGCGTCATACGGCTCGGTGTCCAGTCGGGCGTGATGCAAGGTGTAGAACTGCCCGTCGAAGTCGACGGGCCCGTCGCTTTCCCAGAGCAGCCGGATCACCCGCAGCGCTTCCTCGAATCGCGCGACGGGCCGGGCGAAGTCGAAGCCGTAGGGCAGGGTGTTCTCGCTCTCCCCGCTGCCGAGGCCGAGGACGAACCGCCCGCGGGCCACGTGGTCGACGGTCAGGGCGGTCTGGGCCAGCATCGCGGGATGACGACGGACGGTGTCGACGACGGCGGAGACCAACGGGACGTTGTGGGTCAGGGCCGCGGCCGCGGCTGCCACCGCCAGCCCGTCCAGATGGCGATGCGGCGATGGCGAAACGGTTGCCAGATCGGTGAATTCAGGGGTCCAGATCGAATCCGGCCAGAAGCTGACCATGTGATCGGGCAGCCAGATCGAGTGGTAGCGACCGCTGTCCAGGTCGCCGAGCCGTGACAGATCCAGCGGCAGGGTGGTGCGCAGGAATGCGGCGGGCTGAACCTTCATCGAGACATGATGCTAAGCACTTGCACAGCGCCGTGTCGACGGAATCGGGCAGGTCACTCCCGTAACAGGAAGTAGGCGGGTGCCGTTGTGCCCGCCTCTGAGCGAAAACTCCCGTGCTTCCCGCAAGCCACCGCAGCCTTTTCGCTACGAGGCGGGCACAACGAGCCCCCAGAGGTCTTGTGACGCGTGGGACGACAACCCGAAAAAGCCCCCGGAAAACGAAAGTGCGGTGAAGCCGCATCACGCGACCTCACCGCACGATCGTGAAAGTAAGAGCTACCCCTCGATGATGAATTCTTCGAGCTGGGTCCGGGCGATGTCGTCGGCCATCTGCTTGGGCGGGCTCTTCATCAGGTAAGCCGACGCCGCGACGACCGGTCCACCAATGCCACGGTCCTTGGCGATCTTCGCCGCGCGCACCGCGTCGATGATGACGCCGGCCGAGTTCGGCGAGTCCCACACCTCGAGCTTGTACTCCAGGTTCAGCGGCACGTCACCGAAGGCGCGGCCCTCGAGGCGGACGTAGGCCCACTTGCGGTCGTCGAGCCAGCCGACGTGATCGGACGGGCCGATGTGGACGTCTTTGGTCTTGAACTCCCGCTGCACGTTGGACGTGACGGCCTGAGTCTTGGAGATCTTCTTGGACTCCAGGCGTTCGCGCTCGAGCATGTTGAGGAAGTCCATGTTGCCGCCGACGTTCAGCTGCATGGTGCGGTCGAGCTGCACGCCGCGGTCTTCGAACAGCTTGGCCATCACGCGGTGGGTGATGGTCGCACCGACCTGGCTCTTGATGTCGTCACCGACGATCGGCACACCGGCGTCCTTGAACTTCTGGGCCCACACCGGGTCAGAGGCGATGAACACCGGCAGTGCGTTGACGAACGCCACCCCTGCGTCGATCGCGCACTGGGCGTAGAACTTGTCGGCCTCTTCGGAACCCACCGGCAGGTAGGAGACCAGCACGTCGACCTTGGCTTCGCTGCAGCGCCTTGACCACGTCGACGGCCTCGGTGTCGGAGATCTCGATGGTCTCGGCGTAGTACTTACCGATGCCGTCGAGCGTGGGGCCGCGCTGCACCGTCACGTTGGTCGGCGGCACGTCGGAGATCTTGATGGTGTTGTTCTCCGACGCGAAGATCGCCTCGGACAAGTCGAAGCCGACCTTCTTGGCGTCCACGTCGAACGCGGCGACGAACTTCACGTCGCGGACGTGGTACTGGCCGAACTTCACGTGCATCAGGCCCGGCACGGTGCTGTTCTCGTCGGCGTCGTAGTAGTACTGGACGCCCTGGACCAGTGAGGACGCGCAGTTGCCGACGCCAACGATGGCGACTCGTACCTCGGTGGACGCCTGCGGCGCGGTCTGCTCACTCATGGGGCGTTCTCCTTAACTCTCTTCGTGGGGGATTGCTTGGCTCTAGGCCTGCTCAGCGCTGCTCTGCGCTAAACGTTCGGCCGCGATCAGCTCGTTGAGCCAGTTGACTTCGCGCTCGCTGGATTCCAGCCCGAGTTGATGCAGCTGGCGGGTGTAGCGATCCAGAGAATTGCTGGCCCGCGCTATTGCTTCACGCAGCCCTTCGCGTCGTTCTTCGACCTGGCGGCGACGGCCCTCCAGGATGCGCATCCGCGCAGCGGCGGGCGTGCGGTTGAAAAATGCCAGGTGCACGCCGAATCCGTCGTCGGTGTAGTTGTGCGGCCCGGTATCGGCCACCAGCTCGCTGAAGCGCTGCCGGCCCGCGTCGGTCATTTCGTAAACTCGCCGGGCCCGGCGCACCGGCGTTCCAGCCGGCGCAGCGTTCTCGGCGATCATTCCGTCGGCTTGCATGCGCCGGAGTGCGGGATACAGGGATCCGTAGGAGAATGCCCTGAACGCCCCGAGTAGACCGGTTAACCGTTTACGCAGCTCATAGCCGTGCATAGGCGACTCGAGCAGGAGTCCCAGGATGGCGAGCTCTAACACCGAGTCACCTCCTTGCCGGATCCGAGTGCAACGTCGTTATGTCGAGAAACTGTCTCGCGTCATAGTATCGGGCCGATATATTCGGCGCTACTTCGGGCGGCCACCAAAGTTCGCACTCCGTTCAACCACTCGTCGCCCGCAGGTCAGGACGGCTAGCGGGGTTGCAATCAGCGTGGTTGCAAGCCTGTTGCTGATGGACTGGGCGAGGCATAACCAGACAACGTGTCAATCCATCTGCATTGGTTTCTCCCGACTTACGGGGATTCGCGCGACCTGATCGCCGGCGGGCATGGCAGCAGCATGCGCGGCGATCGGCCGGCCGACCTGAAATACCTGATCCAGCTCGCCCAAGCGGCCGAGATCAACGGCTTCGAGGCGGTGCTGACGCCCACCGGCCTGTGGTGCGAAGACGCCTGGCTCACCACCGCGATGCTGATCGGCAACACCGAGTCACTGAAGTATCTGGTGGCGTTCCGTCCGGGGTTGATCAGCCCGACGCTGGCCGCACAGATGTCCGCGACCTTCCAATGGCAGTCGCAGGGCCGGCTGCTGCTGAACGTCGTCACCGGCGGCGAGAGCTCCGAGCAACGCGCCTTCGGCGACTTCCTGGACAAGCAGGACCGCTACGCACGCTGCGGCGAGTTCTTGGACATCGTTCGCCAACTGTGGACCTCGGAGACGCCGGTGACCGTGACGGGCGAACACCTGAGCGTCGAGCAGGCGTCCCTGGCACGGCGGCCCGACCCCCTGCCCGGAGTGTTCTTCGGCGGCTCCTCAGCGGAGGCCGGCCAGGTTGCAGCCCGCTACACCGACACCTATCTGACCTGGGGCGAGCCGCCCGAGCAGGTCAAAGAAAAGCTGGACTGGGTCCGCGGCCTGGCCGACGCGCAGGGCAGGACGCTGAGCTACGGCATTCGGCTGCACGTCATCTCGCGCGACACCAGCGAACAGGCCTGGGCCGAGGCGGAGCGGCTGTTGGGAGCGCTCAACCCGGAGACGGTGGCCGCCGCGCAGCAGTCGCTGGCCCGGTCCGAATCGGTGGGCCAACGCCGGATGCGCCAATTGCACGGCGGCGGCGACGATTACACGGCCGGGTCGGATGCCCGACGGCTGGAGATCTACCCGAACCTGTGGTCGGGTGTCGGCTTGGTGCGTGGCGGAGCCGGCACGGCCCTGGTCGGCTCGCACGCCGAGGTCGCCGATCGCATCGCCGAGTACGCCGATCTCGGACTGGACCACTTCATCCTGTCCGGCTATCCGCACTTGGAAGAGGCCTACATTTTCGGCGAGGGCGTCCGCCCCCTTCTCGCCGAGCGCGGTCTGCTCGACGACAGTGCGCGCCTCGCCCGCGCCGCCGAGCCGGTCAGGTCGGCGTTCTTACCCAGCGTCGGCGAGGTCAGCGCTTCGTAGCCCGGTTGAGCCCCGAAACGTGACCGACCTACCTCTCCGCACCAGCCGCGCGGACGTACTCTGGTCATCGTGCGATTGCAGCGACAGGTGGTGGACTACGCCCTCAAGCGGCGCTCGCTGCTGGCCGAGGTCTACTCGGGCCGCACGGGTGTCACCGAGGTCTGCGACGCCAACCCCTATCTGCTGCGCGCCGCCAAGTACCACGGCAAGGTCAGCTCGGTCATGTGCCCGATCTGCCGTAAAGAGCAGCTGACGCTGGTCTCGTGGGTGTTCGGCGAGCACCTGGGTGCGGTGTCTGGGTCTGCGCGGAACGCCGAAGAATTGGTCTTACTAGCGTCGCGGTTCGAAGAATTCGCGGTGCATGTGGTGGAGGTATGTCGAACCTGCAGCTGGAATCACTTGGTCAAGTCGTATGTGCTCGGCGCGACACCCGCGGCTCGTCCGCCGCGCAAGTCACGCAGCACTCGGACGGCGCGCGATGGCGCCCGCACGGCCAGTGAATAACGAAGGGCAGCAAGACCGATCAGCCGCTGACAACCCGAAAGGGTCAGGGGCCGATGGCGGGTCGAAGTGGCCGCGGCAGAGTTCGGGAAGGCCTCCCGTCCCTCCGGACGATCGGCTCACCACGATCCTCCCTCCGGTCAAGGACGACACACCGAACCGTTACCGGGACCCGATCGACGCCGTGAAGGCCGCCTTGGACGGGCGGCCGACACCACGGTCGTCCGAGCGGCACGACCCGCTGTCGATGGCCTCGGCCGCGTTGGACGCCAAGTCACCGCCGCGCACGCCACCACCCCCGGGTGGATCACCGCCGGGCGGCCCGCCGAAGGGCCCGCCGCCTAAGAAGCCGCCGCGCCCGGGTTGGGCGCAGCGTCTCGACTGGGAGTGGCTCGAGCACGTCAACTGGCGGTGGGTCCGGCGCGGAATCTATGTCAGCGCCGTGGTGATCCTGCTGCTGCCGATCGTCACCTTCGCGATGGCCTACTTCATCGTCGACATCCCCAAACCCGGCGACATCCGCACCAACCAGGTCTCCACGATCCTGGCCAGCGACGGCTCGGAGTTGGCGAAAATTGTTCCGCCCGAAGGTAACCGGGTCGACGTCAACATCGACCAGGTGCCGGTGCACGTCCGCCAGGCGGTGATCGCCGCCGAGGACCGCAACTTCTACTCCAACCCGGGCTTCTCGTTCACCGGGTTCGCCCGCGCGTTCAAGAACAACATCTTCGGCGGCGACACGCAGGGCGGTTCGACGATCACCCAGCAGTACGTCAAGAACGCATTGGTGGGCGCGCAGCGCGCCGGGATCGGCGGCCTGGTCCGCAAGGCCAAGGAACTCGTCATCGCCACCAAGATGACCGGCGAGTGGTCTAAAGACGATGTGCTGCAGGCCTATCTGAACATCATCTACTTCGGCCGGGGCGCCTACGGCATCTCGGCGGCGTCGCGGGCGTATTTCGACAAGCCCGTCGAACAACTCACTGTTGCCGACGGCGCGCTGCTGGCCGCGCTGATCCAGCGGCCCTCGACCCTGGACCCGGCGGTCAACCTGGTGGGCGCCGAGGGCCGGTGGAATTGGGTGCTGGACGGGATGGTCGACGACAAAGCCCTGTCGGCGAAAGACCGCGCAGCCCAGCAGTTCCCGCCGACCGTGCCGCCCGATCAGGCCCGCGAGCAGAACCAGACCACCGGGCCCAACGGGCTGATTCAGCGGCAGGTGACCAAAGAGTTGATGGAGCTGTTCAACATCGACGAGCAGACGCTGAACACCCAGGGGCTGCAGATCACCACCACGATCGACCCGACCGCGCAGAAGGCCGCCGAAGACGCCGTGGCGAAGTATCTGGCCGGACAGAACGCCGACATGCGGACCGCGGTCGTGTCGATCGATCCGCACAACGGCGCGGTGAAGGCCTACTACGGCGGCGCGGACGCCCACGGATTCGACTTCGCCCAGGCCGGGCTGCAGACCGGGTCGTCGTTCAAGGTGTTCGCGTTGATCGCGGCGCTCGAGCAGGGCATCGGCCTGGGATACCAGGTGGACAGCTCGCCGTTGACGGTCAACGGCATCAAGATCACCAACGTCGAGGGCGAGGGCTGCGGGGTCTGCAATATCGCCGAGGCGCTGAAGCGTTCGCTGAACACCTCCTACTACCGGCTGATGCTGAAGCTGAAGAACGGCCCGGTGGACGTGGCCGACGCCGCGCACCAGGCCGGTATTGCCGGCAGCTTCCCCGGTGTCTCGCACACGCTGTCCGAGGATGGCAAGGGTGGCCCGCCCAACAACGGAATCGTGTTGGGCCAGTATCAAACTCGACCGATTGACATGGCCTCGGCGTACGCCACGCTGGCCGACTCGGGGATCTATCACCGGCCGCACTTCGTGCAGAAGGTGGTCAACGCCGAGGGCAAGGTGCTGTTCGACTCGACCAACTCCGACAACTCCGGTGAGCAGCGGATTCCCAAGGACGTCGCCGACAACGTCACCTCGGCCATGCAGCCGATCGCGTCGTATTCGCGCGGACACGCGCTGGCCGGCGGGCGGCCGTCGGCGTCCAAGACCGGCACCACCCAGTTCGGTGACACCGACGCCGACAAGGACGCCTGGATGGTCGGGTACACGCCGTCGCTGTCGACGGCCGTCTGGATCGGCACCGTCAAGGGCGACATCCCGCTGGTGACCAAGGGCGGCTCGGCGGTCTACGGATCCGGTCTGCCGTCGGATATCTGGAAGGCGACGATGGATGGTGCGCTCAAAGGCACCAACAACGAAACCTTCCCCAAGCCGACGGAGATCGGCGGCTCCGCGGGGGTGCCCGCCGCGCCACCTCCCCCACCCCAGCCGCCGCAGATGACGGTCATCCAGCCCACGATGGAGATCGCACCGGGCATCACGATTCCGATCGGCCCGCCGACCACGGTTCCGGTGGCGCCCGCGCCGGTGCCGGTCCCGGGAGCGCCTGAGCCGGGACCGCCGCCCCCGCCGTGACCGTCGCTGAGACGGATCGCGCCGACATCTCACCGCGGCGGTTGGCCGGCGATCTGCGCTCCGCCGATGACCGCGATTTCCCCAGCCGCACCGACTTTCTGGGCTCCGCCCTGTCCAACGTCGTGGGCGGCCCGGTGGGTCGGCACGCGATTATCGGGCGTACCAGGGTCCTGACGCCGCTGCGGGTGATGTTTCTGATCGCGCTGGTGTTCATGGCACTGGGCTGGTCGACCAAAGCGCCGTGCCTGCAGACCGTCGGCACCGGGCCGGGCGACCAGCGCGTCGCCAACTGGCAGAACCAACGGGCCTACTACGAGCTCTGCTACTCCGACACCGTGCCGTTGTACGGCGCAGAGTTGTTGAGCCAGGGCCGTTTTCCGTACAAGTCGAGCTGGATCGAAAAGGACGGCAGCGGCAAGCCGCAAACCCGCTACGACGGCAAGCCGGCAGTGCGCTACATGGAGTATCCGGTCCTGACCGGGGTGTACCAGTACGTGTCGATGTCGTTGGCCAAGACTTACACCGCCGCGAGCAGGATGCTCCCACTGCCGGTGGTCGCCGAGGTGGTGGTGTTCTTCGACGTCTGCGCGCTGGGGTTGGCGCTGGCCTGGCTGGCGACAGTGTGGGCCACTGCGGGCCTGGCCGGACGGCGGGTGTGGGACGCCGCGTTGGTGGGGGCCTCGCCGTTGGTGATCTTTCAGATCTTCACGAATTTCGACGCGCTGGCAACGGCTCTGGCGCTCGGTGGGCTGCTGGCGTGGGCCCGACGGCGGCCACTGCTGGCCGGAGTGCTGCTCGGTTTGGGCGGGGCGGCCAAGTTGTATCCGCTGTTGCTGCTGGGCCCGTTGCTGGTGTTGGGCATCCGGACCGGACGGCTGCGCGAGGTGGTCCGCACCGGTACCGCGGCGGCGGTGACGTGGTTGCTGGTGAACCTGCCGGTGCTGGTGCTCTTTCCGCGGGGCTGGTCGGAGTTCTTCCGCCTGAACGCCCGGCGCGGCGACGACATGGATTCGCTGTACAGCGTCATCAAGTCGTTCACCGGCTGGGCGGGCTTCGACTCGGACCTGGGTTTCTGGCAGCCGCCGAGCAACCTGAACACAGTCGTGCTGGTGCTGTTCGCGTTGTGTTGTGCCGCAATCGGTTACATCGCGCTGACCGCGCCGCGTCGACCGCGGGCGGCGCAGCTGGCGTTCCTGGTGGTGGTCGCGTTCCTGTTGACCAACAAGGTGTGGAGCCCGCAGTTCTCCCTGTGGCTGGTGCCGCTGGCGGTGCTGGCCCTGCCGCACCGGCGAATGCTGTTGGCGTGGATGACGATTGACGCACTGGTCTGGGTGCCGCGGATGTACTACCTCTACAGCGTGCCCGACCGGGGGTTGCCTCAGCAGTGGTTCACCACGACGGTGCTCCTGCGTGACGTTGCGGTGCTGATCTTGTGCGCGCTGGTGGTCCGTCAGATCTATCGACCCGAAGAAGATCTCGTCCGCTGGGGTGGACGGGTCGACGATCCGGCCGGCGGAGTGTTCGACCGCGCGGCCGATGCGCCACCGGGCTGGCTGCCCGGCTGGCTGCGACCACGCGGGCTACCGCGGCAGGTCGCGGCCATCGAGCGTGCAACCACGGCGTCGAGTGCGCGTCCTGGGCGAGAATCCGGCGAGATTTCCGCCGCCAGCTCATACTCGGATCCCTGAGCTCACACTCGAAGCTTCATATCCGAGGCGCAGGATTTCGCAAGCCCGGCCCCCGTCCGGTAACCTACGACGGTTGCCGACGCAGGCGACCCTCCTGCCATGGGGATTCCCGTGGCCGCACACGACCATAGGAGGTGATGAGGTTCCCATGCGTCCATACGAATTAATGGTCATCCTCGACCCGACTCTCGACGAGCGCACTGTAGCTCCGTCCCTGGAGACTTTCCTCAACGTTGTCCGCAAGGACGGCGGGACTGTGGAGAAGGTCGACATCTGGGGCAAGCGCCGGCTGGCTTACGAGATCCTCAAGCATGCCGAGGGCATCTATGCGGTGATCGATTTGAAAGCCGCCCCCGCCACGGTGTCCGAGCTCGACCGTCAGCTCAGCCTGAACGAGTCGGTGCTTCGCACCAAGGTGATGCGCACCGACAAGCACTGACCTGTTGGCGAATGACCGCGGCACGTCCGAGCCGTTGCGTAGGCTCAGCGTGACTCGCTCATGATCATTCGCCGATTCTGGTAGGCCCAAAAGGACTCAGGAGGTCACAGTGGCTGGTGACACTGTCATCACGGTTATCGGAAACCTGACTGCCGACCCCGAACTGCGTTTTACGCCGTCGGGCGCGGCCGTCGCGAACTTCACGGTGGCATCGACCCCGCGGATGTTCGACCGTCAGACCAACGAGTGGAAGGACGGCGAAGCGCTGTTCCTCCGCTGCAACATCTGGCGGGAGGCTGCCGAGAACGTGGCCGAGAGCCTCACCCGCGGCGCGCGCGTGATCGTGAGCGGACGGCTCAAACAGCGTTCGTTCGAGACCCGTGAGGGCGAGAAGCGCACCGTCGTCGAGCTCGAGGTCGACGAGATCGGCCCGTCACTGCGCTACGCCACCGCCAAGGTGAACAAAGCCAGCCGCAGCGGCGGCGGCGGTGGCGGTTTCGGCGGCGGTGGCGGTGGCGGTGGCGGAGGATCCCGCCAGTCCGCACCCCAGGGCGCCGGCGCCAGCACCGGCGGCGAGGACCCGTGGGGCAGCGCCCCGGCATCGGGTTCGTTCGCCGGCGGCGACGACGAGCCCCCCTTCTAAAAACTTAACGACAGAACGAAAGAGAAATCATGGCGAAGTCCACCAAGCGGCGTCCGGCGCCGGAAAAGCCGATCAAGGCACGCAAGTGCATCTTCTGTTCCAAAAAGGGCCAGGACATCGATTACAAGGACACCCAACTGCTGCGCACCTACATCAGCGAGCGCGGCAAGATCCGTGCCCGCCGGGTGACCGGCAACTGCGTCCAGCACCAGCGCGACGTCGCAATCGCGGTCAAGAACGCCCGCGAGGTTGCGTTGTTGCCCTTCACCTCGTCGACGCGGTAAGCGCGCATAAACGCAGAACGGAATCAGCGAAACAATGAAGCTCATTTTGACCGCCGACGTCGACCACCTTGGCTCCGTCGGCGACACCGTTGAGGTCAAGGACGGCTACGGCCGCAACTTCCTGCTGCCGCGCGGCCTGGCGATCGTCGCGTCGCGTGGTGCGCAGAAGCAGGCCGACGACATCCGTCGCGCCCGCGACACCAAACAGGTCCGCGATCTCGAGCACGCCAACGAAATCAAGGTGGCCCTCGAGGGCCTCGGCCCGGTCCCGCTCGCGGTGAAGACCGCCGGCGACTCGGGCAAGCTGTTCGGCTCGGTCACCGCACCGGAGCCGTCGTCACGGCCATCCGCAAGGCGGGCGGCCCCAACCTCGACAAGCGCGTGGTGCGTTTGCCCAAGGCCACATCAAGGCCGTTGGCAGCCATCCGATCACTTTGCACGTCCACCCCGACGTCGACGTCGACGTCTCACTCGACGTCGTCGCCGAGGGCTGAGCGGATAAACCAGTAACCCCCGGTGGCAGCCCGATCGGCTGGGGCGGGTTCACGCGGTCGTCGCAACGCTCTCGATTTGAGAGGTTGCGGCGACCGTGTCGTTTTCGGAGGATTGTGTTCGGTTTGGCGATCGGCTAGCGAGGCTGGTTGATGCCGGAGTGCCGGTGAAAGAAGCGGCTGTTGCTCTCGGGATACCGCGTGATCGGTGTTATGCGATTCTGCGGTCGATCGGCCGTCCTGCCGGCAAACCGCGCGCTCTCGGCAAAGACGGTGAGCAGCGTGGGGTCCTCGATCGGGACTGTGATCGTGGCGGTTTTCGACTCATCCGGCTCGATCAACCAGGCCGCTAAAGCCTGCGGGGTGTCGCATTCGGTTGCGCGTCGAGTGCTGGTGGCCCAGGGGCGGGTCACCAGCGCGAAGATCCGAGTGGGGCAAGCCCGAGGCCAAACGTCGTTGCCGGAGCTGATGGCTACGGGCTGGTCGACGATACAAGCCGCGCGCGAGGTCGGCGTGAACGAACAGGACTGCCCGCGACTGGCGAAAGGGCATCCAGCAGTCAACAACATGAGGACCTATCCCGATGGCCGGGTCGTGGATTACACCCGCAAGATCGTCTACAAACAGCGCGGTGACCAGCGTGACCTGCGATAAGAGCGGACCGCCCGCATTGATGGCCGGTATCTGTCGATCGCCGATCGGGTAGCGATTGCCGACGGCCTGATCGGCAGACACTCACTGCGGACGATCGCCACGGCGGATCGGCAAGAGCGTCTCCACGGTGTCTAGCGAGGTCGTCGCCACAGCGTCGGATGGCCGGTATCTGCCGTATCAGGCCGATCGGGCGGCGACGGCGGCGCGAGCCCGGCCGAAGGAGTCCAAACTGGTGGTCAACGCGGTCCTGCGGGAAGCGGTTGAAGAAGGCCTGTCACGCAGCTGTCACCGGAGCAGATCTCCCATCGCCTCCGTCAGGACTTTCCAGACGACGAGAGCATGCGGGTGAGCCACGAGACGATCTACCAAGCGCTCTACTTCCAGGCCCGCGGCGGTCTGAAACGCGAAGTGCAGCAGGCGCTGCGGACCGGGCGCACCCAGACGCAAACCACACCGCAGCGAAGCGAACGCTATCAACCGCTTCGTCGATCCGATGGTGATGATCAGCGACCGGCCCGCCGAGGTCGACGACCGCGCGGTGCCCGGGCATTGGGAAGGCGACCTGATCACCGGCGAGAAGCAACCAGACCGCGATCGCGACCCTGGTCGAGCGCGCGACCCGCTACATGATGCTGGTCACCTGCCCGACGGGCAC
Organism: uncultured Actinomycetota bacterium; assembly: GCA_963749375.1. GTDB lineage: Bacteria > Actinomycetota > Actinomycetes > Mycobacteriales > Mycobacteriaceae > Mycobacterium. The sequence goes on along the minus strand of CAVVNB010000023.1, from coordinate 4,221 downwards.
GACGCCGAAGCCGTGCGCGACGGGCTGATCGCGACCATCGCGCACTCTGCCGGCGCACCTACGCGGCTCGCTGACCTGGGACCAAGGCTGCGAGATGGCCGGCACAAACGTTCTCGATGGCCACCGACATGGCCGTCTACTTCTGCGACCCGGCCAGCCCCTGGCAGCGCGGCAGCAACGAGAACACCAACGGCCTGCTGCGCCAGTACTTCCCCAAAGGCACCGACCTCAGCGTCTACGGCCCCGAAGACCTCGAACACGTCGCCCAGGAACTCAACGGCCGCCCACGCAAAACGCTCGACTGGGATACCCCAGCCGAGCGTCTGCGTGATCTACTACTGACCAACTAACCAGCAGTGTTGCGACGACCCCTAAAAACCGCCAAATACGGGGGCGATTCTTGTTGTGCGAGTGTGGAATCAACCCAGAACCAACGAGTCGCCGTCGGGGCTGACGTTGACCGGCACCACGTCGCCGTCGTGCATGTCGCCGGCCAGCAGCATCTTGGCCAGCTTGTCGCCGATCGCCTGCTGCATCAGCCGCCGCAGCGGCCGCGCGCCGTAGATCGGGTCGAACCCGCGCTCGGCCAGCCACTTCTTGGCCGGCAGCGACACCTCCAGCTCGAGCCGACGCTGCGCCAGCCGCTTGGCCAGCTGATCGAGCTGGATGTCGACGATCTGCACCAGTTCGTCGGGGTCAGCGCGTCGAACACGACGACGTCGTCGAGCCGGTTGATGAACTCCGGCTTGAACGCCGCGCGCACCGCCGCCATCACCTGCTCCTCGGTGCCGCCCGGCCCCAGGTTGGACGTCAGGATGAGGATGGTGTTGCGGAAGTCGACCGTGCGGCCCTGGCCATCCGTCAGCCGGCCGTCGTCGAGCACCTGCAGCAGCACGTCGAAGACGTCCGGGTGCGCCTTCTCGATCTCGTCGAACAGCACCACCGAGTACGGCCGCCGCCGCACCGCCTCGGTCAGCTGACCGCCCTGGTCGTAGCCGATGTAGCCGGGAGGCGCACCGACGAGCCGAGCCACCGAGTGCTTCTCGCCGTACTCGCTCATGTCGATGCGGACCATCGCCCGCTCGTCGTCGAACAGGAACTCGGCCAGCGCCTTGGCCAGCTCGGTCTTGCCGACGCCGGTCGGGCCGAGGAACATGAACGAACCGGTCGGCCGGTTCGGGTCGGCGACGCCGGCCCGGCTGCGGCGAACCGCGTCGGACACCGCCTGCACGGCCTTGCTTCTGTCCGACGACGCGCCTGCCCAGCTCGTCCTCCATCCGCAGCAGCTTGGCGGTCTCGCCCTCCAGCAGCCGGCCGGCCGGGATGCCGGTCCACGCCGACACCACGTCGGCGATGTCGTCGGGCCCGACCTCTTCCTTGAGCATCACGTCCTCGCGGGCCTCGGCGCTGCGGCAGCGCGGCGTCGAGCTTCTTCTCGATCTCGGGGATGCGTCCGTAGCGCAGCTCGGCGGCCTTGGCCAGGTCGCCGTCGCGCTCGGCCCGGTCGGACTCGCCGCGCAGCGTGTCCAGCTGCTCTTTGAGTTCGCGGACGACGTCGATGGCGCCCTTCTCGTTCTGCCACCGGGTCTCAGCTCGGCCAGCTTCTCCTTGTGGTCGGCCAGTTCGGCGCGCAGCTTCTCCAGGCGCTCCTTGGACGCCGCGTCCTCTTCCTTGGCCAGCGCCATCTCCTCGATCTCGAGCCGACGCACCACGCGCTCGACCTCGTCGATCTCGACGGGCCGGGAGTCGATCTCCATCTGCAGCCGGGACGCGGCCTCGTCGACGAGGTCGATGGCCTTGTCGGGCAGGAAGCGGGCGGTGATGTAGCGGTCGGACAGCGTGGCCGCCGCGACCAGCGCGGAGTCGGTGATCGCACCCCGTGGTGCACCTCGTAGCGGTCCTTGAGTCCGCGCAGGATGCCGACGGTGTCCTCGACGGACGGCTCGCCGACGAACACCTGCTGGAAGCGCCGCTCCAGCGCGGCGTCCTTCTCGATGTACTTGCGGTACTCGTCGAGGGTGGTCGCGCCGACCATCCGCAGCTCGCCGCGGGCCAGCATCGGCTTGATCATGTTGCCGGCGTCCATCGCGCGACTCACCGTCGCGCCGGCACCGACGATGGTGTGCAGCTCGTCGATGAAGGTGATGATCTGCCCGGCGGAGTTCTTGATCTCGTCGAGCACGGCCTTGAGCCGCTCCTCGAATTCGCCGCGGTACTTCGCGCCGGCGACCATCGACCCGAGGTCCAGCGAGACCACGGTCTTGTCGCGCAGGCTCTCGGGCACGTCGCCGGCGACGATGCGCTGGGCCAGGCCCTCGACGATCGCGGTCTTGCCGACGCCGGGCTCGCCGATCAGCACCGGGTTGTTCTTGGTGCGCCGGCGTCAGCACCTGCATGACGCGACGAATCTCGGTGTCACGCCCGATGACCGGGTCGAGCTTGCCTTCGCGGGCGCGCTGCGGTCAGGTCGGTGGAGTACTTCTCCAGCGCCTGGTAGGTGGCCTCGGGGTCGGGGCTGGTGACCCGGGCGCTGCCGCGCACCTTGACGAACGCCTCGCGCAGCGCCTGCGGGGATGCGCCGTGGCCGGTGAGCAGCTTGGCGACGTCGGAGTCGCCGGTGGCCAGGCCGACCATCAGGTGCTCGGTGGAGACGTACTCGTCGTCCATCTCGGTGGCGAGCTGCTGGGCCGCGGTGATGGCGGCCAGCGACTCGCGCGACAGCTGGGGCTGGGAGTTGGCGCCGCTGGCCTGGGCAGCCGGTCGAGAGGCGCTGCGCCTCGGCGCGGATGGTCGCGGGTTCGACGCCGACCGCCTCCAGCAGCGGCGCGGCGATGCCGTCGTTCTGCGTCAGCAGTGCCATCAACAGGTGTGCGGGCCGGATCTCGGGGTTGCCGGCGGCGGTCGCCGCCTGCAACGCCGAGGTCAGCGCCGCCTGGGTCTTCGTGGTCGGGTTGAACGAGTCCACGACACCTCCATTCGTCTAGAAGGGGCGGGAAAATGCTTGTCGCGTTGTTCAACGCCGTCAAGGTTGAGTCTGTTCCGCTCAACTTTAACTATTTTTCAAGAATGATGCTGATCGGCTAGATCGGGTGCGGCTGGAACGCCCCCTGGTGGTCGAAGACACCGCGAGCGATCAGCGTCGGCGCCCAGATCGAGACCATGGCGAGGCTGGCGAAGATCGTGGACAGGAGCGGGAACAGCGCCAGCGACGCGTCACCTTTCAGCACGTCCCAGCTCTGCCGGGTCAGCGCCCAACCGCGTGAGAACCTAATGGGAACCTGATCAGCGTGTTTCTACCGGGATTTCGTTTACTGCGCGGGACGCTGATTACTGAGCCGCCGGCCGGTGAGCACACGTGAGAACCTGGAGCATTGGTCGATTTCTAACTGTAGAGCGTGCCCCGGCCGGTTGGTGAGGTTGCCTGTAGCGCTTATGGGATGTCGTGCCGGTCGAGCACTGGTCCATTAGGTTGCAGCCGGGTGGCCTTCGGCTCTGAATGTTGTTTCTTCACAACGGAGTTAGGAGGCGAGAAGATGATATTCGTCGGGGATGATTGGGCTGAGGACCATCACGACATCCACGTGCTGGACGCTGACGGGGCGCGGCTTGCGTCACGCCGGCTACCCGAAGGACTCGCAGGCATCAGCGGGGTTCCACCAGTTGGAGTGGCCACCCACGTCGTAGAACCCAGCCAGGTGGTGATCGGCATCGAAACCGACCGCGGACTGTGGGTGCAAGCCTTGAGTGCGGCCGGGTACCAGGTGTATGCGGTCAACCCGCTGGCCGTCGCCCGCTACCGCGAGCGGCATCAGGTCTCGGGCGCGAAATCCGACGCCGGTGACGCCAAGCTGCTGGCCGATCTGGTCCGCACCGACCGGCACAACCACCGCCCGATGGCCGGCGACAGCTCCCAAGCCGAGGCGATCAAGGTCCTCGCCGAGGACACCAGAACCGACCCGGCCCGCACCCGGCACACCAACGCCCTACGCAGCGCACTGCGGGAGTATTACCCGGCCGCGCTGGAGGCCTTCGACGACCTGCACGACCGCGATACCCTGGCCGTCCTGGGCGCGCTCAACTCCTGGCGAGGCAACTCGTATGAGCCTGGCCAAGATCCGATCGGCACTCAAACATGCTGGGCGACAACGCAACCTCGACACCCGAGCTCAGGAGATCACCGCAGCGCTGCGCACCGAGCAACTCGCCGCACCCGCCGCGATC
>CAVVNB010000022.1:0-9052 GCA_963749375.1 uncultured Actinomycetota bacterium | reverse complement strand
CGATTACGGATATTCCGACTACCGGTAGTCCCCGCTATCGGCGTACAACGAAAAAGCCCCGGGTTCACGCCCGGGGCTTTTTCGTGCCCGAGTCCGCCGAGCGTGCGCCCAGCCGCACGCTCGACGTCCGGTGTGAAGCTGGGTGCACACTCGTGGCACCAGGTGGTGCGGGTGGCTTGATTCTCAACGAGATTTCGCGTGTGCTTTTGGCAAGATGGCAATTTGCGAAGGTATTGGCGCGCAGCCGTATGAGGGAGGTGACACGCGATGACCCAACCCGACGTCGACGTGCCCGCCGAGGAGCGATTGGTCTATCAGGGCGATGTGTTCGTTAATTTCCGAACGAGTCGTCAGTGGGTTTTGATCAAGCTGTTCGCGCTACCGCCCGACCTGGACGACCAAGCGATTCTGGCCTTATTAATCCGTCATGTGCGCTACCGCGACAGCTATGCGGAGCCGGACTTCAAGGACGCTGAGACGATTCACGGGCCCTATTGGTTGAAAGCCATTACGCCGAAGACATTTGAGGCGGTGCCGGCGAGTGACGTAGAAGCCTTAATCCGCACCTGGGCGGAGTACACCGTGCCACTGACCGACGATGACCGAGCGGCAATGGAGCGAGTGGTCTACCCGCGGATCGCCAACGCCACCAGCAGGTACCAACTTCCCGACCTGCGCGAGATAGCGCAACACGATTGGGGTCAGGTTTGGCGCGTAGACGGCTTTCACGAGTTCGTTTTGATCGACCGCCGAATCGACGAAGTGGCCTTGCTCGTTGCGACCGACGACTAAGTCGTGTCAAGTTAGCCGCTGATCGCTGCGATAAATCCGTGATAGACGTTGTCGCTCATCTGCGCAATCTCTTGGACTAACTCAGCGTGGTGGGAGTCGTCAACGAAAATGCTCTGCACGATAAGCCGGCCTGCGTGCCGTCCTTCGGACCCGGCAACGTAGTTGCTTTGTTGTATCCATACCTGGCGGGTGCCAATTCGGGCAGTGCCGCTACTGCGCAGAGCGGCGACCCACCGCACCTGTGGTGCCGACAGCACTTTGGTGTTGATGTCGACGGCTCCCAGCGAGCGCAATGTGTCGCCGGAGTGTCGCAACACCTCACCGAATATCGGCCAACCGGTGTAGCCAAATACGCTGACCGTTTCGGCAGCGGCCCAACCACCGTCGACCCGTGGCTCGTGAACCACCATCCTCGCCAACGGAACTGTCGGTCTGTCAGAAAGATCAACCTGTTGCCAGCCACGGAGGATGGGCAACTGGTCCAGCCATTCAGGCAACTGCTCAACACGAAGCGCACCGACCTCTTCGATGTCTTCGTCCTCTAAGAGAACGTCGACCAGCGATGACGGTGAAACCAGCTGAGCCTCTGGGGGCAGCGACGACTCGGTCATGGGGCGGGCGCGATTTCGCTCGGTCCTCCGACGGCGAGTTTCCCTCCGGCAGTTAACAATCCACCCACCACGATTCCACCGATGACGATCCACTGAAACGTCTTTTTCCCGGCTTCAGCCAGGTCGTGGCCAAACTGAGGCCACGGCGACTGCCCGCTCCCATGTGGCGCCTGGTTCGGCACCGGCGGTGCGTCTGGTTGGTCCCAGCCGAAGACAGGTGGCTGCTGCACCGGGCTGACAATGAAACCAGGTGGTGACGGGTCTCGCAACCACGGTGGAAGGTCAGCCGGGTCGGCGAACTGGGTCGGTGGCAACGGAGCCGGAAGCGGATGCCCCGGCCCCGGCAGCGCAGGCGTCATCGAAGGGTGGTCGAGCTGTGGCAACTCCGGCGGAGCGCTGATGACAGGTGACAAAGGTAAGTGCACCCTCCGTTCCCTCCCGCCGCCCGGAAAAATTACCTCGACCGTCGGCCCGCCTGATTCGCTAGTGGGCCGCACCTTGATCTCCGTGCCGTCCTCAAGTGCCTTTCGCGTGACACTGCCTGAGGAGGGCAGATCACGGCCATTCTTGGCAAGCCAGTCCCAGAAGTCTTGCATCTCCTCAGGCGTGTCCAGCTGCCGATTCGGTTTATTGATTCCTTTCTGCAGTTGCAGCAACGCATCTTGGACGTCCTGTGCATTTTTGGGGGACGGCCGATCTCGCCAGGGTTGATCAGCATTCGGATCGCGGGGCGCGGGATCTTGCTTGAACGTGTGGTTGTCGACGGCGGTGAATTTCGGATTCTGCGGGAAGGTGTCGCGGATCCCGGCAACGGCGGTGGCGACTTTACCGGCTACCTGTTGGTCGGTGGCGACCAATTGCGTTGCGCGCTGCCGAATGTCGGCAGCGAAGGTTTCCGCTTCGGCCTGCGGAGCGGCACGCTGCGCAGCCGATCCGCCCGTTGACCGGTCGATGACCGACCCGTCTTCATCCACGTCGAATCCGGCGGTCTGCGCATCTTCAATTGCGTAGAGGAGCCGAGTGTGTGCCGCGTAAAGATCTGACGCGCCGCGACGGGCGACCTGAGCCGCACTTTGCAGCTGGTCTGCTGCCGCGCTGGTGGCCAGCATGTCGGAGTGAGTGGCCGCTCGCAGCGCGTCCGCGGTGTTGCCTCGCCAGTCAACCGATGACGCATCGCGCCAGATCTGGTTGGCCAGCCCGTAACTCCGCGCAGCGACGGTTTCCCAATGTGTGGCCGCATCCGTCAAATGTTCTGTGGGCCAATCCATCAGCTGCGACACACCTGGAATGGATACGACCGCTGCCATGACTAGACGACAACCGATGAATGGGTCAGGGCGGCGAGGTCGTTAGCCGAGCAAATTTCATTGGCGACGAACCCAGTGTTGGCCTCGGCGACGTGACGTGCACGCACCTCGATCCGAGACGCCAATTCCGCCGCGAAGAAACTTACGTCGACGTGGGCGGCGCCGACCGCTGCTGCACTCGGTTGCGCCGGGCTGCCAGCCACCGTAGGAACTTCACCCTCGGTCAATTCGCCAACCGATGCGTTCCACCGGGCGGCCATTGTTTGCAGAGCAGCGGTGTTACACGCAGTTGCTCCATGGCAGAAATGTTAGGCGGATTACCGGGCAGCGAAAGTCAGTCATAAGCCAGTCACTTCTGTCACATAGATCACTAGCGGTCCATGGGTGGCAATGTGCCCGCCTCTCAGCGAAAAGTGGCCGCGATGGATCGGCCGCTTCATGAGTTTTCGCTCGGAGGCGGGCACACCGACATGGGCTCCCTTTCTTGTGACTGGTGAGAAGTCGCCAGCCCGTCAGCGGCTCTCACTAGACTGGCCGACGTGCTTATCGGTTCACATATCAGCCCGCAGGATCCGCTGGCCACCGCCGCGGCCGAGAACGCCGACGTCGTGCAGATCTTCCTCGGCAACCCGCAGAGCTGGAAGGCCCCGAAACCGCGTGCAGACGCCGCAGAACTCAAGGCCGCGGCGCTGCCGATCTACGTACACGCGCCGTACCTGATCAATGTCGCCTCGGCGAACAACCGGGTGCGGATCCCGTCACGCAAGATCCTGCAGCAGACGTGCGACGCCGCCACCGAGATCGGGGCCGCAGCGGTCATCGTGCACGGCGGGCACGTCACCGAGGACGACGACTTCGACGAAGGTTTCCAGCGCTGGCGCAAGGCGCTCGACCAGCTGGAGACGAAAGTCCCGGTGTACCTGGAGAACACCGCCGGCGGCGATCACGCGATGGCCCGTCACTTCGACACCATCGCCCGGCTGTGGGATCACATCGGCGACGCCGGTGTCGGATTCTGCCTCGACACCTGCCACGCCTGGGCGGCGGGCGAGGGGCTGGTCGACGCGGTTGACCGGATCAAGGCCATCACCGGCCGCATCGACCTGGTGCACTGCAACGACTCCAAGGACTCGGCCGGCTCCGGGCGCGACCGGCACGCCAATTTCGGCACCGGACAGATCGATCCCGAGTTGCTGGTGGCGGTGGTCAAGGCCGCGGATGCACCGGTGATCTGCGAGACGGCCGAAGAGGGCCGCAAAGACGACATCGCTTTCCTGCGGGAGAAGACGAGCGCCTGAGATGCGTCATCGGATCGCGATGCTGCTGGGCGTTGTCTTGGTTCTTGCGGGGTGTGGGGTCCTTCATCCGAAGCCGCCGTCCGGCTTTGTCGATGGCGCAAGCATCCACACCATCAGCGTGGACGGCCACGATCGCGTCTATCGGCTGCACAAGCCGCCCGGGCTGCCTCCGTCGGCAAGTCTGGTCGTGGTGCTGCATGGCGGCTTCGGCAGCGCCGAGCAAGCCGAAAGAACTTATGGCTGGGACCAATTGGCGGATTCGGCCAAATTCGTCGCGGTGTACCCCGACGGTGTGAAGCGGGCGTGGAATGTCAATGGCGGAGGCTGCTGCGGCAAGCCCGCCCGGGAGAACATCGACGACGTCGCCTTCATCAGCGCGGTCGTCGCCAACGTCGCCAAGAACATCCGTATCGACGCCTCGCGGGTGTACGCCACCGGTATGAGCAACGGCGGCATCATGTCGTACACGTTGGCCTGCGACACCACGCTGTTCGCCGCGATCGGCCCGGTGGCCGGCACGCAACTGGACCCGTGCAGGTCGCCGCGCCCGATCTCGGTGATGGCGGTTCACGGCACCGCCGACCCGAACATCCCGTACGGGGGCGGCCAAGGCCATGGCTTCGCCCATATCGATGGTCCGGCGATACCGGAGCTCAATGCGTTGTGGCGCAAGGTCGATCAATGCCAGCCGCCCACCGAGACGACCGACGGTCAGGTCACCACTTCGACCGCCGGATGCGTGCAAGGTCGCAGCGTCGCCCTGATCACCGTCGCAGACGGCGGACACCGTTGGCCTGATTTCGCCACCGGCAAGCTCTGGGAGTTTTTCGAGGGCCACCACCGCTGAGCATTACACCTCTTGTGCGGTTGTAGAAAAAATGTAACATTGTCGGCATGTCAGATACTCATGTCGTCAGTAACCAGGTGCCGCCGTTGGAGGAGCACAACCCGGCCTCGTCGCCGGTGCTCATCGAGGCGCTGATCCGCGAGGGCGGGCAGTGGGGCCTCGACGACGTGACCGCGGTCGGCGCGATCTCCGGCGCCCGCCAGACCCAGCGCTGGGGCGAGCTGGCCCAGCGCAACCGGCCGATCCTGCGTACCCACGACCGGTACGGCAATCGGATCGACGAGGTCGAATTCGACCCCTCCTATCACGAGCTGATGCGCGTGGCGATCGAGCATGGCCTGCATGCCGCGCCCTGGGCCGACGACCGCCCGGGTGCGCACGTGGTGCGCGCAGCCAAGACCAGTGTCTGGACCGCCGAGCCCGGCCACATGTGCCCGATTTCGATGACGTACGCCGTCGTGCCGGCGCTGCGGTTCAACCCGGAGCTTGCGGCCATCTACGAGCCGCTGCTGACCAGCCGCGAGTACGACCCCGAATTGAAGCTTGCGACAACCAAAGTCGGTATCACCGCGGGCATGTCGATGACCGAGAAGCAGGGTGGCTCCGACGTCCGCGCCGGCAACACCGAGGCCGCGCCCAACGGCGACGGGACCTACCAGTTGACCGGCCACAAGTGGTTCACCTCAGCGCCGATGTGCGACATCTTCCTGGTGCTCGCGCAGGCACCGGGCGGGTTGTCCTGCTTCTTCCTGCCGCGGGTGCTGCCCGACGGCAGCCTCAACCGGATGCGGCTACAGCGCCTCAAAGACAAACTCGGCAACAACGCCAACGCGTCCAGTGAAGTCGAGTACGACGGCGCGACCGCGTGGCTGGTCGGCGAGGAAGGCCGCGGCGTGCCGACCATCATCGAGATGGTCAACCTCACCCGGCTGGACTGCACGCTGGGCAGTGCCACCAGCATGCGGACCGGGCTGACCCAGGCCGTGCACCATGCCCAGCACCGCAAGGCATTTGGCGAGTATCTGATCGACCAGCCGCTGATGCGTAACGTGCTGGCCGACCTGGCCGTCGAGGCTGAGGCCGCCACCATGGTCGCGATGCGGATGGCCGGTGCCACCGACAACGCGGTGCGTGGCGACGAGACCGAGACCCTGCTGCGTCGTATCGGGTTGGCCGCCAGCAAGTACTGGGTGTGCAAGCGTGCCACTCCGCATGCCGCCGAAGCCATGGAATGTCTGGGCGGAAACGGCTACGTCGAGGAGTCCGGCATGCCGCGGTTGTACCGTGAGGCCCCGCTGATGGGAATCTGGGAAGGCTCCGGCAATGTCAGCGCGCTGGACACGTTGCGCGCCATGGCAACTCGACCCGAGATGTATCGAGGTGCTGTTCGACGAACTCGGCAAGAGCACCGGCCAGGATGTCCGGTTGGACCGCCACGTCGAGCGACTGCGCCCGCAGCTGGGCGACCTGGAGACGATTCAGTACCGGGCCCGCAAGGTCGCCGAGGACATCTGCCTGGCGCTGCAGGGTTCGCTGCTGGTGCGGCATGGGCATCCGGCCGTGGCCGAGGCGTTCCTGGCCACCCGGCTGGAAGGCCAGTGGGGCGGCGCCTTCGGGACCATGCCCGCCGGGCTGGATCTCGCGCCGATCATCGAGCGTGCTCTAGTCAAGGGATGACACACGCGATAAGGCCGGTCGATTTCGACAACTTGAAGACGATGACCTACGAGGTCACCGGCCGGGTTGCGCGAATCACCTTCAACCGGCCCGACAAGGGCAACGCGATCATCGCCGACACCCCGCTGGAACTTTCGGCTCTGGTGGAACGCGCCGATCTGGACCCAGGAGTCCACGTCATCCTGGTCTCGGGTCGCGGTGAGGGGTTCTGCGCGGGCTTCGACCTGAGCGCCTACGCCGACCGCACCGGCTCGGCGGGCGGCACCGGCGCGTACCACGGCACCTCGCTTGACGGTAAAACCCAGGCGGTCAACCACTTACCGAACCAGCCGTGGGATCCGATGATCGACTACCAGATGATGAGTCGCTTCGTCCGAGGCTTCTCCAGCCTGCTCTATGCGGACAAGCCGACGGTCGTCAAGATTCACGGTTACTGCGTGGCCGGCGGCACCGACATCGCGTTGCACGCCGATCAGGTGATCGCCGCGTCGGATGCCAAGATCGGCTATCCGCCGACCCGTGTCTGGGGTGTGCCGGCGGCCGGGATGTGGGCGCACCGACTCGGCGACCAGCGCGCCAAACGCCTTCTGCTGACCGGGGACTGCATCACCGGCGCCCAGGCCGCGGAGTGGGGTCTGGCCGTCGAGGCGCCGGATCCGAAGGACCTCGACGAGCGCACCGAGCGCTTGGTGGAGCGGATCGCCGCGGTCCCGGTCAACCAGCTGATCATGGTCAAGCTCGCGCTGAATTCGGCTCTGCTGCAACAGGGCGTGGCCACCAGCAGGATGGTCAGCACCGTGTTCGACGGCGTCGCCCGGCACACGCCTGAGGGTCACGCCTTCGTCGCCGACGCGGTCGAACACGGCTTCCGCGAAGCGGTCAAGCACCGCGACGAACCGTTCGGTGATTACGGCCGCCGAGCCTCGCAGGTCTGACCCCATGCCAAAGTCGCTGGCCCGCATGACCGCTCGGTCGGTGGTGCTGAGCGTGATGCTCGGTGCGCATCCCGCGTGGGCCAGCGCCGCCGACTTGATCCGGCTCACCGGAGACTTCGACATCAAGGAGGCCACGCTGCGGGTCGCGCTGACCCGAATGGTCAGCGCCGGTGACCTGGTTCGCTCCGCCGACGGCTATCGGCTGTCAGACCGCCTGCTGGCCCGCCAGCGCCGGCAGGACGACTCGATGCGGCCCCAACTGCGGCCCTGGCGCGGGAGCTGGACAACCTTGATCGTCACCAGCGTCGGGACCGATGCCCGCACTCGGGCGGCATTGCGAACTACGCTGTACCACAAGCGTTTCGCTGAACTACGCGAAGGCGTCTGGATGCGGCCCGACAATCTCGGGCTCGAGCTGGACTCCGACGTCCGCGATCGGGTGCGGATCGTGCAGGCCCATGACGACCACCCCGCCGAGCTGGCCGGCCAATTGTGGGACCTACCGTCGTGGGCGGACACCGGTCAACGGCTCCTCGACGACATGGCCGATGCGAGCGACGTGCCCGACCGGTTCGTGACAGCCGCCGGGATGGTGCGTCACCTGCTGACCGATCCGGTGCTGCCCGACGAGTTACTGCCGGCGAACTGGCCGGGTACGCGACTGCGGGCCGCATACAACGACTTCGCCGCCGAACTGCTCGCAGCGGCGCGACGACATCCGACTAGTGGAGGCGACATGAGCGATCCGGTACGAGTAGAACGCCATGGTCCGGTGACCACCGTCATCATCAACCGACCCGAGGCGCGCAATGCCGTCAACGGCCCGACCGCGGCCGCACTGTTCGAGGCGTTCGACGAATTCGATCGCGATGACTCCGCATCCGTGGCAGTGCTCTGGGGTGACCACGGAACCTTCTGCGCCGGAGCGGATTTGAAAGCGTTCGGCACGCCGCACGCCAACGCGGTGCATCGGACCGGCCCCGGTCCGATGGGGCCGAGTCGAATGGTGTTGTCAAAACCGGTGATTGCCGCGGTCAGCGGCTACGCGGTCGCCGGCGGCCTGGAGCTGGCGTTCTGGTGCGACCTGCGGGTCGCCGAAGAGGACGCCGTGTTCGGGGTCTTCTGCCGTCGCTGGGGGGTACCGCTGATCGACGGTGGCACGGTCCGGCTGCCCCGGTTGATCGGGCAGAGTCGGGCGATGGACATGATCCTCACCGGGCGCGCGGTCGACGCGACCGAAGCGCTGGCGATCGGGCTGGCCAACCGTGTGGTGCCCAAGGGCCACGCCCGTGAAGCCGCCGAGCAGCTGGCCGCCGAGCTGGCCGCGCTGCCCCAGCAGTGCATGAGATCGGACCGGCTCTCGGCCTTGCATCAGTGGGGTCTGCCTGAAGCCGAGGCGCTCGATTACGAATTCGCCAGCATCTCAAGGGTATCCGCCGAAGCGACGGAAGGCGCCGGGCGTTTCGCGGCCGGCGCCGGACGACACGGCGCAGCCGCTCAGTAATCCGGCAGCGTGAACGACCGCGCAACCGCGAGCGACTGGCGGGCCACCAGTCTGCTGACCAGCGGGATACGCAGCGTCCGG
>CAVVNB010000021.1:0-36945 GCA_963749375.1 uncultured Actinomycetota bacterium | reverse complement strand
CCGGCGCGTCGGGCGACTTGATGACGAAGGCCACGACCACCTGGTCGAGGAACTCGTGCTGCTTGCCCACGACCGCCACCTGGGCCACGCCGGCGACGTGGCGACCTCTTCGACCTCGCGGGCCGAGACGTTCTCGCCGCCCACCTTGAGCAGGTCCTTGTCGCGCTCCCGGTAGAAGACGTTGCCGCCGGCGCCCAGCTCCACCATGTCGCCGGTCTTGAACCATCCGTCCTCGAAGGCCTTGGCGTTCGCCTCGGGTTGTCGAAGTACTCGAGGAACAGCTGGATGCCCCGGGTGCCCCGCAGCCACAGCTCGCCGGTCTCGCCCTCGGCGCACAGCCGCCGGTCTCCTTGTCGACCACGGCGATCTCGTAGCCGGGCGTGACGTGACCCATCGACCGCTCGGGCAGGCGGTCCGTCGGGCTTGCCGGTGATGGCGTGGGTGACGGTCTCGGTCATGCCGTAGGCGGCGTAGACGTCGATGCCGAACATCTGGTCGAGCACCCGGCATGATGAGCCCGAACACGCCGACCCGCAGTTCGTCTTCGGGCGGTCCGGCGTCCCAGCGTGCCCATGACGAAGGGCATCAGCGAGATGTGGGTGATCTCGTTGCGCTCGCACGACGTCCCAGAAGCGGCTGGTCGACCACTTCGGCATGAGCACGGCGGTGGCGCCGACGCCGAGCACCGAGAAGAACGACCAGCTCTGCGCGTTGACGTGGAAGAAGGGCAGGTAGATCGAGTAGCGGTCGTCGGGCCGAGGTCGATGTTGCGGGGGCCGATGCGGCTGGCCCAGATCGCGTTGGCGTGGGTGTGGACGACGGCCTTGGGCTTGTTGTCGTGCCCGAGGTGAACATGATCCCGAAGGGCAGGAGGGTTCGGGTCGTCCGGGCCAGTCCGCGGCCGCACCGAACAGGTCGTCGAACGAGTGGACGATCTCAGGCGGAGACCCTTGTCTCGTCCGCGTCAGGCTACGTCGCTCCACCCAGGCCAGCTCGGACCGACGCCTCGATGACTTCGGCGTAACGGGGCTGGGTGATTGCGGCCACGCACTGGGCCTTCTCGACGAAGTAGGCGAGCTCGGCTGCCACCGACTTGGTGTTCGTGGTCACCCCCACCGCCCCGACGGTGGCGCAGGCCAGCCAGGCCAGCACCAGCTCCGGGCAGTTGTCGGCGTGGATGAGCACCTTGTCGCCCCTACCCCCCGGTCGACGAGACCGGCGGCCAGTCGGTGGGCGTCCTCCAGAGTTGCGGGTAGGTCCAGGTCCGTCCGTCGCCGCTCGGCGGGTCCCAGATCAGTACCGGGTGATCCGGTCGGTCTCGGCCCAGTGGGCGAGCAGCCAGGGGATGTCCTGGCCGTGCATCTGGAATTTCTGCAGCGCAGCCGCTGTCGCTTCCATCGTTCGGTCTACCCCTCACTCCCGTGCGTCCGACTCGACCAACCAGACCAAGCATCATGCCTCTGCCAGGGGGTTCTCCCGGTACCGAATGGGCCATTGCCCTGGTTGCGCTTCGAGCCGTGGCCAGCTGACCTCGATTGGTCTCCTCCTTTTCCTCAGCGTGTTCGTCGGATTGGCGCTCCGCCAGGTGAGGCGAGCCCACGGAAGGTGCACCGCGCTGCCCAATACCCAGGCTCGCTTGGGGTGCCTTGAACGAGGCCTCCTGTCCTTGCGTCACCCGCCAGAGGGCAGCGCCGCGAGTCTGTATGTCACCCCGTGAGGCATGAGTTGAGAGAGCAACGAGGCGAATCGCCCGATCGCTGAGCGGCGGCGCGACCGTCTCAGCGGTGCCCCATCTCGTACACTTGCTCGGTGGCCACCGCAGTGCCGGAAGCGACGGTGGTCGGCGATGTTGGACGGTCCCCGACGAGAAACAATCAAAAGAGACCGGCCACGTACAGGTAAGGCTCAGAATCGCGTGGTTCGTCGGACTCGCGGTGTTCGCGATCCGAATTCGTGCTGCTGGTCGGCAGCAGCCGCTCGTACCTGTCGGACCACTTCGATTTGACCGCGGATTTTGGCCAGTACAGCCAGGCCTGGCAGCAGATTGCCACGGGGCACCTCAACCCTTACGACACCACGTATCCCTGGAACTATCCGCACTACGGCTACCCCTTCTACCAGTCGGACTTCGAGCTCATCATGTGGCCTCTCGCCGTTTTTTACTGGGTGTGGCCGCACGGCGTCGACCTCTTGATCGTGCAGGACGCCACGCTGGCCGGGGCCGGCCTCGTCGCGTATCGATGGGCTCTCGAACACCTCCAGGTCCACGCGCCAAACCGACGCTTTGCTGTCGCCATCGCCTCGTGTGTGGGCGCCGTATTGGTCCTTCCCCGTGGACCTACTGGGCCGCGTCATATGACTATCACTCCGAGCCGCTCGCCACGTTCTTCGTCCTGCTCGCTGGCCGCGATCTTTGGAACGACCGCCGGCGTGGCTGGATTTTCGTGGTCTTGGCTTTGCTCTGCACCAATGTGGCCGGGTCGTACGTGGTCGCGCTCGGGGTGGTCGCGCTCATCAGTGGACGGCAACGTTGGCGCACTAGGGCTGATCCTGCTGGGAGTCGGTGTTGTGTGGCTGGCCATTGTCGGCCTTGTTCATTCGGGTGACGGAGCTGTGTTGAGTGACTACGCGTATCTCGACAACAAGACAAACGTGAACGACAACGTCGGAGGAATCGCCACGATCCTGTCCGGCATGCTCTTCCATCCGAGCATCGCTGGCCACGTGATTACCTCGCGCTGGGGGGAGATCTACAAGTTCATCGGTGGAGCGGGCACGATTGGGTTTTTCTCCGTATTCGGCGGCCTGTTCTCCATCATCGTCCTTGCACCGAGTGCGCTGAACTCGTCACCCGCCTTCATCTCTGATATCGGGGGCTCGCAAAACATCATGGCGGTCATGGCTGTGGCTGTGGGAATCGCCATGGTGGCGACATGGTTCACTCGGCTAGGCGCACGACTCGACGGGCGCTGGCCAATCGGCCTGACGGCCTTGGCCTTGGCCCTGGCTGCCGGTGCCGTGATCCAGACGGCGGTCCTGAGCGCCCACTGGACGCCGAAATCCGGCCAAATGTTCGCTGCGGTCGACAACGCGACCGCCGCCGAACTCGCTCGCGTGGAGGCACAAATCCCTGCTTCAGGCGAGGCCGTCGTATCGCAGGGTGTGGTCGGACGTTTCGCTCAGCGCCACACGTTCTACCCCTACTTCGACGTGTTTGCGGATGGGCAGACGGTGCCACTGTTCGGCCACAGCGTCTACGTCGTACTCGTGCCCCGGCAAGGAGTCGAGCAGGCAACCCCGACGGGCACCATGAATGCGGTCACTCTCATGCGCCACCTCGGGGCACACCGAGCTCGCCGCACGGGACAGCGTCTGTGAGCAATGTCTATGTGCTACTGACTCATCGTATTGCTGTCGGTGCAGGCCAGGGAGGATGTTCGCCATGCGCAAACTCGACTTCCCGGGTTGATCCGTCCTTGGACAACACTGTGTATTCGCCCGTTGATGTGCCGGCGGCGAGAAGCTGGCTGATGAGTCCGGGTATTCGGTCTCGGCCCTCAACCGGTGTGAGGTCCGAAACGCTGAGTTGCAGGAGTTCATCACGGCTGTCACCCAGAGATTGACAGACGGCTGGGTTCGCGTTCACGCAGTCGCCGTTGTCATCCACCAGCAGGAGTCCGTCGGTGGCTGAAGTTTTCGGGAATGGCCCGGAGCTGTCGTTGGGTCTGCTCAATCACTTCCGCGTTGCGTCT
Organism: uncultured Actinomycetota bacterium; assembly: GCA_963749375.1. GTDB lineage: Bacteria > Actinomycetota > Actinomycetes > Mycobacteriales > Mycobacteriaceae > Mycobacterium. Next base: position 33,193 of record CAVVNB010000021.1, on the reverse strand, counting down.
CTTTCGGTGACGTCCTGGATGGTTCCGAAATGCGGACGGGCTTGCCTTCCTCATCGGACACCGCTTGCCTCGAGGAGCACGAACCGCACTGATCCATCCTCGCGAAGCACACGCCAATAACAATCGTAGGGTCTTGTGATCTCGGAACGCCTGATCCACTCCGTTCACGACGGTTGCCTTGTCGTCCGGGTGGATGAAGCTCACGAAACGGTCAACGTCATGACGATCTCTTGTGGTTTCAAGCCGACGATCTGGTAGGTTTCGTCTGACCAGGTAACGATACCGCTCGCGATATCCCGATTCCAACTGCCGATATGGGCGAGTTGTTGGGCTTCGGCTAACAACGACTCGTTTTGCCTCAGGGCCTGCTTGGGCGTTTTTCGCGGTGATATCCCGGAGATCCCGACGAGGCCGATGATTTGACCACTCTCGTTCCGATAGGGTGTCTTGGTGGTCAAGACGGGCCCGCTGATGCCGTCGAGGGAGACAACTTCTTCGTAGGTCTTGGCCGTTCCCTTGTCCATGATATCGCGGTCGTCCGCCATGATCCGTCGCGCCGTTTCGGTTGGGACAAGATCCGCGAGACGCTTACCGAGGATGTCGGCCATCGGATGGCCGGCCTGTGAACGGTAGTCGTGTTGACCACCAGGTAACGGCCCTGCTCGTCCTTGGCGTACACCGGTTCGTCGATGACCTCGATGACGGCTCGCAGCAGTGCCTCGGACCGTTTCAGACCGGCGTTTTCGCCGCGCAACGCCCGAAGCTCGGCGACGAGCTCCTCCTTGGTCAACTCCAGATCCGATTTGTGGGTGTCTTGCTCGCCCATGACACGCTCCCTTCGGATGTCGATCCGAAGTCGTGACAGGATTCCGTGCTTCGATTTCCGATCATGAAAGTCGACGTCTTGCCAGTCGCCGCTAAGAAGTGAGTGAGATCAAAATGCTTCCGAACACCGAGCTTCTCGTTACGGTATCCTAACAATCATGAGAGCTCAAGCCAACTCGATCGAGCTGCCTGGCGGTCAAGCCGCCAGATGGCGTAGATCGAGATGTCCAGAATTGGGGCCCCCGCCTCGGCTGAGACGCGGGTCAACAGGGTTGTTGACTTTCGCCCGCGCCAGTGCGACCGTAGGAGTTATCGTTCGCGTTGATCATGTGTCGTAAAGTTTGTCAGACGAATGGAGGGGTTGGCGCACACCATTGCTAGATACGTGAGAGATTCTGGGGTTGTATTGAACCCGATAAGACGCGACAAGGCAGAGATATATAGCGGTTGGCACAGGCCGGTCGCAACGTCTCACTTGCGACCCCATGGTTTGGCATCATCCGATGCAGCGAGCGAGGTTTGGTCGATGATGGGTGCCTTAACCCGAGGCCACCTCATGGACCGTCGTGCGATCGCCGTCAGCGGCATCGTTCAGGGAGTCGGCTTCCGTCCCTTCGTCTACGATCTTGCGACCCGGCTCGGTCTCAATGGCTTCGTGCGAAACCAGACCGGCGGCGTCCTGATCGAGGTGGAAGGGGAAGCTCGATTCCCTCGATCGGTTCCTGGCCGAGCTGACCGTCCAAGCCGCCGCCGCTGGCGCGGATCGACGAGGTCCGCTGGGAGTCACGCTTTCCCCGGGGCGATCCTCGTTTTCGGATCGAAGCCAGCGAGCACGAGTCCGCTGGCCCGATCTTCATCTCGCCCGACGTCGCCACCTGCGACGATTGCCTGCGAGAGCTGTTCGATCCCGCGACCGCCGCTACCGCTATCCGTTCCTCAACTGCACCAACTGCGGCCCTCGGCTGACGATCATTCGCGACAGCCCTTACGACCGCGAGCGGACGACCATGGCGTCGTTCGCCATGTGTCCGGCGTGCCGCGCGGAGTACGAAGACCCGCCAACCGCCGCTTCCACGCCCAGCCGACCGCCTGTCCCGCCTGCGGCCCGCGGCTGCGAGTCGCTCGATGCGCCGCGGGCAAGCGGTCGAGGTCGAAGATCCGCTCGCGCATGGCAGTCGCCGCGCTCGCGGACGGGAAAGATCGTCGCCCTCAAGGGCCTGGGCGGCTACCACCTCGCCTGCCGGGCCGACAGCGCGTCGGCCGTGGCGGAGCTGCGACGTCGCAAGCACCGCGATGAGAAGCCGTTGGCGATCATGGTGGCGGACCTCGCGGGCGGCCCGCGAGCTCTGCGAGGTCTCGCCGGGCGAGCAGGCACTCCTCGTCTCGCCGCGCCGGCCGATCGTCCTGCTGCGCAGGCGGCCGGGGGCTGCCGGTGGCCGACAGGTCGCGCCGGGGAATCCGTTCCTGGGCGTGATGCTTGCCTTACACGCCGCTTGCATCATCTGCTCCTGCGAGACTGGACGGCATCCCGCTGGTGATGACCAGCGGCAACCGCTCCGACGAGCCGATCGCCTATGAAGACGACGACGCGCGCGAACGGCTCTCGGGCATCGCCGACGTCTTCCTGACGCACGACCGGCCGATCCACCTGCGCTGCGACGACTCGGTGACGCGGGTGCGTCGCCGGCGTCGGAGCTGCCGCTCCGGCGGTCGCGCGGCTATGCCCCGGAGCCACTGGCTCTGCCGGTGTCGTGTCGCACGGCCGACGCTTGGCGCTCGGCGGCCAGTTGAAGGCGACCTTCGCCCTCGGCCGCGGGCGGCACGCGTTCCTGAGCCATCACTCGGCGACCTCGATCACTACGAGGCGTATCGCGCCTACGTCGAGGCGATCGAGCACTACGAGCGATTGTTCGCCATGCGGCCCGAGCTGATCGTCCACGATCTTCATCCGGACTACGCATCGACGCGGTACGCGCGAGCAGCGCGACGGGCTCGATCCCGACTGCTGGCCGTCCAGCATCACCATGCGCACGTGGCCAGTTGCATGGCCGAGAACGGTCTTGATGAGCCGGTGATCGGCGTCGCGTTCGACGGCACCGGCTATGGGACCGATGGCGCGATCTGGGGCGGCGAGTTCCTCACGGGCGATTACCGCGGCTTTCGCCGCGCGGCCCACCTGCGCTACGTCGCCATGCCCGGCGGCGAGCAGGCGATCCGCGAGCCCTGGCGGATGGCGGCGGCCTACCTGGCTCGACGCGGGGCTGGAGCGACGACTCTGCTGGCGGATCGCGTGCCCGCGACGGCGCTGGCGACCGTCCGGCGGCTGATCGACCGGCGGTTCAACTGCGCCGATGACCTCCAGCGCGGGCCGGCTCTTCGACGCGGTGGCGGCCCTGGCCGGCGTCCGCGATCGGGTCAGCTACGAGGGGCAGGCCGCGATGGAGCTCGAATGGCTGGCCACGCGACGTCGCGGCCGATGGCGTCTACCCGTTCGAGATTCTGGAGATCGCCGGACGGAGGACGCTCCGCTGGTCCGATCGACACGCGGCCGCTGATCGCCGAGGTGGCCGCGGAGCGTCGCCGGGGCGTGACCGCGGCCGTCATCGCCCGGCGGTTCCATTCGACGCTGGTCGAGATCGATCGCCAGGTCTGCGCGCCGGCTGCGGGAGCGAGACCGGGCTGGACGCGGTGGTCCTGAGCGGCGGGGTGTTCCTGAACGCCCTGCTCACGACCGAGGTCGACCGCGCGGCTGGAAGGCGAGGGTTTCCGGGTCTACCGTCATCGCCGTGTCCCGCCCAACGACGGCGGGCTGAGCCTGGGCCAGCTCGCCATCGCGGCGGCACAGACTTGCCAGTCATGAGACATCGCCGACGTTCGATCTCTCCAGTTTGTGAGGAGTTGCGGATGTGCCTTGCAATCCCGGGCAAGGTCGTCGAGACCTATCGCGAGCACGACGTGCTGATGGGCAAGGTCGATTTCGGCGGGGTCTCCAAGCGCGTCTGCCTGGAGCACGTTCCCGAGGTCGCGCTCGACGATTACGTGCTGGTCCACGTCGGCTTCGCCCTTGTCGCGGATCGACGAGGACGAGGCGCAGCGGGTCTTCGAGTTTCTCGAGCAGCATGGATCAGCTCGACGAACTGGAGGCGCCTCCGTCATGAAGTACCTCGACGAATACCGCGACGGCGACGCGCCGCGGACAAGCTGGCGGCGGCGATCGCGCGGACCGTCGACCCGGCCCTGGACGATCATGGAAGTCTGCGGCGGCCAGACGCACACGATCGTCAAGTACGGGATCGACCAGATCCTGCCGCCGGGCGTCGAGCTGGTGCACGGGCCGGGCTGCCCGGTCTGCGTCACCTCGCTCGAGATGATCGACCGCGCGCACGCGATCGCCTCGCGGCCCGACGTGATCTTCTGCTCGTTCGGCGACATGCTGCGCGTGCCCGGGTCGCGCGGCGACCTGCTGCAGCTCAAGTCGCGAGGGAGCGACGTCCGGATCGTCTACTCGCCGCTCGACGCCGTGAACCTCGCCGCGGCCAATCCCGACCGCAAGGTCGTCTTCTTCGCCATCGGCTTCGAGACGACCGCGCCGCCCAACGCGATGGCGGTCTGGCTGGCGCAGAAGCGGAGGCTGACGAACTTCAGCGTGCTGGTCTCGCACGTGCTGGTGCCGCCGGCGATCGACGGCCATCCTCGAAGCGCCGGACAACCGCGTGCAGGGGTTCCTCGGGCCCGGGCCACGTCTGCACGGTCATGGGCTACGACGGAGTACGAGCCGCTCGCCGGCCGCTACCGCGTGCCGATCGTGATCACCGGCTTCGAGCCGGTCGACCTGCTCGAAGGCATCCTGCTGGACCGTCCAGCAGCTCGAAGACGGGCCGCGCCGAGGTCGAGAACCCTACGCCCGCGCCGTCCGGCCGCGAGGGGAATCCCGCAGTCGCGGCGGCTGATCGAGGACGTCTTCGAGGTCTGCGACCGCAAGTGGCGCGGCATCGGCACGATCCCGACGAGCGGCTACAAGCTCCGCGCCGAGTATCGCGACCACGACGCCGAGCGGCTCTTCGACGTCGACGACATCGAGACCCAGGAATCGTCGCGTCTGCATCAGCGGCCAGATCCTCAAGGGGCTGAAGAAGCCGCACGATTGCCCGGCGTTCGGCAAGCGAGTGCACGCCGCAGACGCCCGCTGGGCGCGACGATGGTCTCGTCCGAAGGGGCCTGCGCCGCCTACTACGCCTACGGCCGGCATCTCGAGGCGAATGGCGACGCCGAGTCTGACGTCAGCCGATGAGCGAGCCGCAGATTGATGTCATCGATCCGCGGGATGAGCACGCCAGGTCCGACGAGATCTCGACGGCGAACGATGCCGACGTCGATCGATCGCCGAGCCTTCGGGCACCTGCCCGCTGCCGCGGTCGCAGTACGACCACATCGTGCTCGGCCACGGCAGCGGCGGCCGCTGACCGCCGACCTGATCCAGCGGCTGTTCGTGCCGGCGTTCGGCAACGACGTGCTCGCCGCGCTGGAGGATCAGGCGACCGTCCGGCTCGGCGCGAGCAACGGCGTGAAGGCGCCCGCGGCTCGCCTTCACCACCGATTCGTTCGTGGTCCGGCCGCTCTTCTTCCCCGGCGGCGACATCGGCCGGCTGGCCGTCCACGGCACGGTCAACGACCTGGCCGTCGGCGGCGCCGAGCCGCTCTTCTCTCGGCGGCGTTCATCCTCGAGGAAGGTCTGCCGCTCGCCGACCTGCGAGCGGATCGTCGCTCGATGCGCGCGGCCTGCGACGAGGCGGGCGTCGCGCTGGTCACCGGCGACACCAAGGTCGTCGACCGCGGCAAGGGCGACCAGGTCTTCATCACCACCACCGGGCATCGGCCTGGTGCCCGAGGGCCGGTCGCTCTCGATCCGCGCGGCCCGGCCCGGCGACCGCATCGTCGTCTCGGGCACGATCGGCGACCACGGCATCGCCATCATGTCGGTGCGCGAAGGGATCGAGTTCGAGACCGTGCTGGAGAGCGACTGCGCCCCGCTGACCGAGCTTGACGCGGGTGATGCTCGACGCCTGCCCGGCGATCCGCGCGCATGCGCGACCCGACGCGCGGCGGCGTGTCGAGCGCGCTGAACGAGCTGGCGGCGGCCTCGCGGGTCGGCGTCAGGATCGACGAGGCGGCGATCCCGGTCCGGCCCGAGGTCCGGGCCGCCTGCGAGATGCTGGGGCTCGACCCGCTCTACGTCGCCAACGAAGGGAAGCTGATCGCCGTCGTCCCGCCGGAGGATGCCGACGCAGCTTGCTGGAGGTCATGCGGACGCATCCCGCTGGGACGAGACGCCGCCGTCATCGGCGAGGTCGTGGCCGAACATCCGGGCATGGTGACCATGCGGTCGGTCGTCGGCGGCGAGCGGGTCGTCACGATGCTCGTCGGGAGAACAATTGCCGAGGATCTGCTGACGATCCGGATGCCGACCTGACCGCGAAGTCGCTTCACAGGTCGACTCGGAAAGGAGCTGACACGCATGGCCGAAGGCAACGGCGTCCCCTACGGACGCAAGACGCAGCGGGCGCCGGCCGTCAAGGAGGTTCACGTCCTCTGGATCACGGCCGGGCTGGGCTGCGACGGCGATTCGGTCTCGATCACCGCCGCCACCCAGCCGAGCATCGAGGACGTCGTCCTGGGGGCCATCCCCGGGCTGCCCAAGGTCCACCTGCACAACCCGGTGCTCGCCTACGAGAACGGCGACGAGTTCATGAAGTTCTGGTACCAGGCCGAGCGAGGGCCGGCTCGACCCGTTCGTGCTGGTCGTCGAAGGCTCGATCCCCAACGAGAAGATCAAGAGCGAAGGCTACTGGGCCGCGCTGGGCACCGACAAGAAGACCGGCCAGCCGATCACGACCTGCGAATGGATCGACCGGCTGGCGCCCAAGGCGCTGGCGCGTGGTCGCGATCGGCACCTGCGCGACCTACGGCGGCATCCACGCGATGGCGGGCAACCCGACCGGCTGCATGGGCCTGGCCGACTACCTCGGCTGGGACTGGAAGTCGAAGGCCGGGCTGCCGATCGTCAACGTGCCCGGGCTGCCCGGTGCAGCCCGACAACTTCATGGAGACGCTGCTCTACCTGCTCTACCAGGTCGGCGGGCCTGGCGCCGATGATCCCGCTCGACGAGCAGCTGCGGCCGACCTGGCTCTTCGGCAAGACGGTCCACGAAGGCTGCGACCGCGCCGGCTACTACGAGCAGGGCGACTTCGCCCACGAGTACGGCTCGCCCAAGTGCCTGGTGAAGATCGGCTGCTGGGGGCCGGTCGTCAACTGCAACGTCCCCAAGCGCGGCTGGATGGCCGGCATCGGCGGCTGCCCGAACGTCGGCGGCATCTGCATCGGCTGCACCATGCCCGGCTTCCCCGACAAGTTCATGCCGTTCATGGACGAGCCGCCCGGCGGCGACGCTCGTCGTCGACGGCCATCGGGATCTACGGCCGGATCATCCGCACGCTCCGCGGCATTCACCAACGACACGGTCAACAAGGAACCGAAGTGGCGGCACCGCGGCGCCGAGCTGACCACCGGCTATCACCCCACGACCTACGGCCACGCGCTAGCAGAAGGAGGCGACACGATGGCCACCGTGACCATCCCCGAGCGACGGACGCTCAGGCCGAGACCGGGAACCTCGTCGAGATGTCCTGGGACCCGATCACCCGGATCGTCGGCAGCCTGGGCATCTACACCAAGATCGACTTCGCCAACCGCCAGGTCGCCGAGTGCCACAGCACCTCGTCGATCTTCCGCGGCTACAGCATCTTCATGAAGGGCAAGGACCCGCGCGACGCCCACTTCATCACCAGCCGGATCTGCGGCATCTGCGGCGACAACCACGCCACCTGCGCCTGCTACGCCCAGAACATGGCCTTCGGCATCAGGCCGCCCGCACATGGCCGAGTGGATCGTCAACCTCGGCGAGGCCGCCGAGTACATGTTCGACCACAACATCTTCCAGGACAACCTGGTCGGCGTCGACTTCTGCGAGCAGATGGTCAAGGAGACCAACCCCGGCGTCTGGGAGCAAGGCCGAGCAGACCGCAGTCGCCGCACGCCGACGCTCCACGGCTACCGCACGATCGCCGACATCATGCGGGCGCTCAACCCGTTCACCGGGCGAGTTCTACCGCGAAGCGCTGCAGATGAGCCGGATGACGCGCGAGATGTTCTGCCTGATGGAAGGGCGGCACGTCCACCCCTCGACGCTCTATCCCGGGCGGCGTCGGCACGGTGCCCACCGTGCAGCTCTTCACCGACTACCTCGTCCGGCTGATGAAGTACGTCGAGTTCATGAAGAAGGTCGTGCCGCTGCACGACGACCTCTTCGACTTCTTCTACGAGGCGCTGCCCGGCTACGAGGAGGTCGGCCGCCGGCGCATCCTGCTCGGCTGCTGGGGCTCGTTCAACGACCCCGACGTCTGCGACTACACGTACAAGAACATGACCGAGTGGGGCCGGGCGATGTACGTCACGCCCGGCGTCGTCGTCGACGGCAAGCTGGTCACCACCGACCTGGTCGACATCAACCTCGGCATCCGCATCCTGCTCGGCAGCTCGTACTACGACGACTGGGACAGACGGCGAGACGTTCGTCAAGAACGACCCGCTCGGCAACCCGGTCGACCAGCGGCATCCGTGGAACCAGACGACGCATCCCGCAAGCCGCAGAAGCGCGACTTCAAGGGCAAGTACACCTGGGTCATGTCGCCGCGCTGGTACGACAAGCGGACCAGGCGACCACCTGGCGCTCGACACCGGCGGCGGCCCGATCGCCCGGCTCTGGGCGACGGCGCTGGCCGGCCTGGTCGACATCGGCTACGTCAAGGCGACCGGCCAGAGCGTCAAGATCTACCTGCCCAAGACGGCGACGCTGCCCGAGGTCGAGTTCGAGTGGAAGATCCCCAAGTGGAGCAACGCCATCGAGCGCGACCGGGCGCGGACCTACTTCCAGGCCTACGCGGCGGCGGCGGCGCTCTACTTCGTCGAGCAGGCGCTGAAGGAGCTGCACGCCGGCCGGACCAAGACCTGGACCGAGTTCAAGGTGCCCGACGAGGCGATCGGCTGCGGCTTCCACGAGGCGGTGCGCGGCGTGCTCTCGCACCACGTCGTGATCCGCGAGCGGCAAGATCGCCAACTACCACCCCTATCCGCCGACGCCCTGGAACGCCAACCCGCGCGACATCTACGGCACGCCCGGCCCCTACGAGGACGCCGTGCAGAACACGCCGATCTTCGAGGAGAACGGCCCCGACAAGTTCAAGGGCATCGACATCATGCGGGCCGTGCGCAGCTTCGATCCGTGCCTGCCGTGCGGCGTGCACATGTACCTGGGCAACGGCAAGGTGCTCGAAGCCAAGCACTCGCCCATGTTCGGCGTCCAAGGCGCGCGGTAGACGGCGCGCCAGAGTGAACGACCGATCGTGAGCACGTCAACGAACGACAACGAAATCCAGCGGCAACTCGAGCGGCTCGAGACGTCTTGATCCAGGAGCTCGAGCAGTCTGCCGATCCCGCCGCCAAGGCCCAGGCCCGGGAGCTGGTCCAGCGGTCCTCGACTTCCACGGCGCGGCCCTGGCGAAGCTCCTGGACCAGATCGCCGACGGCCGGAGAACCCGGGCGAGCCACTCCTCGAGGCGCTCGCCGACGACGACCTGGTGTCGAGCCTGCTCCTGCTCCACGGGCTTCATCCCGATCGACCTCGAGTCGCGCGTCGAACAGGCCCTGGACCAGGTGCGCCCCTAGCTCCGCATCGCACGGCGGCGACGTCGAGCTGCTCGGGCTCGACCGACGGCGTCGTCCGGCTGCGGATGCAGGGGAGCTGTCACGGCTGCCCTTCGTCGGCGATGACACTCAAGGACTGCCATCGAAGAGGCGATCTACGCGCGGCTCCCGACGTCGCGGCGATCGAGGTCGAGGGCGTCGTCGGCCGCTCCGCGGCCGCGGTCATCCCCCACCTCGTGACCTCGGCCAGCCTGACTCTCTCCGTTCGCGACAAGGACATGACGATGACGTCGATCCCAACTCCAGCGAGCCGGCAGTCCCTGGTCGACCCTCCGCCAGTTCGCCCGGCCGCGGCCGCCGGCCGAGCGCTGCGAGCTGTGCGGCATCGCGCTGGCGGCCGAGCATCGCCATCTGCTCGAGCCGGCCAGCCGGCAGACTGCGTCTGCAGTTGCGACGCCTGCGCGATCCTCTTCAGCGGCCAGCAAGATGCCCGCTATCCGCCGGGTCCGAGCACACAGTCGAGCTGTTTGCCGGACTTCCGCCTGACCGACGCCCAGTGGGAGGACCTGCACCTGCCGATCAATCTGGCCTTCTTCGTCCGACGAGCACGCGGCCGGGCGGGTGCTGGCCTTCTATCCCGAGCCCGGCCGGGGCCACGGAATCGCTACTGACGCTCGACGCCTGGAGGCCCTGGCGGCCGAGAACCCGGTCCTCCGCAGCTCGAGCCGGACGTCGAGGCCCTGCTCGTCAACCGGCTCGGGCCGGACCGCGAGTATTACCGCGTGCCGATCGACGAGTGCTACAAGCTGGTCGGCCTGATCCGGACCAACTGGCGCGGGCCTGTCGGGAGGCACGGAAGTCTGGGAGGAGATCGGGCGGTTCTTCGCCGGCTTGAAAGAGCGGTCGCGGTCGACGGGAGGGTAGCGTCATGCCGGACCTGAACTTCGAGGTCGAGCGGGCCGAACCGCTGCCCTACGCCGCGGCGCCGCTCTTGATCTTCAAGCTTCGGATCGTCGAGGCCGGAAGACGCGGCAACGCCGATCCCGGCCGTCGCGCTGCGCTGCCAGATCCGGATCGAGCCGACCCGCCGCCGCTACGATCCGCGCCGAACAGGAACGGCTCCTCGACCTGTTCGGCGAGCCGGAGCGCTGGGGCCAGACGCTGCGCAGCATGCTCTGGACCCATACCGGCGTCGTCGTCCCGCAGTTCACCGGCAGCACCGTCGTCGACCTGCCCGTGCCGTGCACGTTCGACTTCAACGTGGCCGCGACCAAATACTTCTATGCCCTCGAGGATGGAGAGGTCCCGCTCTCCTCTCTTCAGCGGCACGATCTTCTACGTCGACTGACGACGGGTTCTTGCAGGTCAGCCAGATCCCCTGGGAGAAGGAAGCGAACGTTTCGGCTGCCGGTCCAGGTCTGGAAGGAGATGATGGACACTACTATCCGAACAGCGCCTGGCTCTGCCTGCGCCAGGATGTGTTCGATCAACTCTACCAGTACAAGAGCCGTCACGGCTTGCCGACCTGGGAGCAGGCGCTCGAGACGCCTGCTCGACGCGAGCGAAGAAGAGGTCAGAACATGAACCAGGCCCTCGTCGACCAGATTGCCGAGGCCGTCCTCTACGAGGGCTACATCCTCTATCCCTATCGGCCCTCGGTGAAGAACCGCCAGCGCTGGACGTTCGGCGGGCTGTATCCCGCAGGGTTATTGCGGTCGCACGGAAGGCGGCGACGCCTGTGCCATGCAGACGGAATGCCTGGTCGTGGGCGGCTCGGGCACGACTATTCACGTCTCGGTTCGGTTCCTCCAGCTCGTCGCCCGCCGGGTCGGTGAGTTCAGCTCGCCTCTGCACGATTGGCCGGAGAGAGGATGGCGAACCCCCTGGCGAATGGTCGAGTCGCTGCAGGTCGGCGACGTGGTCATCATGCCTGGCAAGAGGCGGTCGAGCAGAAGATTGACCTCGGCGAATCGAACCTGGTCGCACTCGCCGCCGAACCGCGACAAGTCGACTTTCATCTTCGATGCCGGCCAAGATCGCGAGCCGTTGCGCGACCCGGATGGAGCGATCGTCGGGCTCTTCGATCGCGAGCACCGACCGATCGACGGATCGGTGGACCTCTCGGCCGAGATCGTCGGGGAAGGGCCTTTCCGGCTCACCGTGAGGATCGAGAACCAGACCCCTTGGAGCATCGACGAGACCGGCGCCACCGCGACGAGGCACTGATGCAGGCCTCGTCTCGACGCATACCATCCTGGGTGTGAGGAATGGCGAATTCGTCTCGTTGCTCGACCCTCCCGAGCCGCTGCCGCGCCCTGGCGGCCGCATGTCGCAACATCGGCACCTGGCCGGTCCTGGTCGGGGCCGAAGGCGAAAAAGACACGATGCTTTCGTCGCCGATCATCCTCTACGACTACCCGGAGATCGCCCCGGAGAGCCCCGGCGACCTCTTCGACGCACCGAGATCGACGAGATCCTGACGCTCCGGATCATGACCCTGACCGACGACGAGAAGCGGGCGATGTCCGCCGTCGACAGCAGAGGCCGTGCACTCCTGGAACGGACCGAATCACTCGCGCGCGATCAACTCGTGGGACTGCACGGCACCTTCCGCGGGCTCCAGGCCGCTAGATGGCGAAAACGACCACGGATAGCTCGTAGCCGATCAGACCATACGTTTCCACCACGAATCACACGAATTACACGGAAAAATGCAAAATCAGATAAATATTCAAGCGACAATCTCATAAATATAGTTGTATATACTATTTAGTCTAATTGCTTCGATTATTTCGTCTTGCAATTCATTCCGTGTTTTCCGTGCTTATCCGTGGTTAACAAGTATCCTGAATTTGATCCGTGGTGAGCCACGATCATGAATCACGAGCGATAGCTGGGACCCGATGGTTGAACAGCCGAAGCTGAGAGCATCCGCGTTGCCGGAGTCGAGTACAAGCTGGGCGACCGGGTCCGGCTCTGGCCGCTCGGGGATGCCGACATCCTGGACCTGGCTCTGAAGGGGAAGACGGCCACCATCGCGTCGATCGAGCAGGACTACGAGGACCAGATCCACTTCGCCGTGACGGTAGATGACGACCCCGGCCGGGACCTCGGCTGGAGGGAAAGCCCGGCCACCGCTTCTTCTTCCGGCCCGAAGAAGTCGAACCGCTCGATGACGACGATGCGGCGAGGAGCCGATCATGAGCCCGCGGATCCTGATCGCCTGCATCGGCAACATCTTCCTGGGAGACGATGGGTTCGGCGTCGAGGTGGCCCGCCGGCTGCTGGCAAGGCCGTTGCCCGAGGGCGTCCGGGTCGTCGATTTCGGCATCCGCGGCTTCGACCTGACCTTCGCGCTGCTGGACGACGCTGGACGTCGTCATCCTGGTCGACGCCGCCCCGCGCGGGGAGCCGGCCGGCACGCTCTACGTCATCGAGCCCGAGTCGGGCGAGGCGGGTGAGCCCGAACCGGGAGAACTGCTGATCGATCCGCATAGCATCGACCCCGCCAAGGTCCTCCGCCTGGCCACGGCCCTGGGCGGCCGGACCAAGCGCGTGCTCCTGGTCGGCTGCGAGCCCACACCGCTCGACCCCGACGAGGATTTCGCACCGGGACTGAGCGAGCCCGTCCAGGCGGCCGTCGACGGTGCGGTCGATCTGATCGAGTCGCTCGTCAACCAGATCCGCGCGACTGATCGCGTGGCCGTGACCGAATCAGTCACTGATCCTGTTCCATTGAAGGGAGACCATGACATGAAAGCCCTCGAAACACTTGCCGGGGCTGTCGTTGCCGTTGTTTCGGTGTTCATCCTCGCTGGTCGGGTTCAGCTGTTCGCCTTCGGCTCGATCGGCAGGTACATGAAGGCGAAGAGCATGTAAGGGATCGCCGAATGCATGAGCTGGGAATTGCGCAGGAGATCGTGGCGATCGTCTGCGAGCACGCTCCGGGGCAAGGTCACCCGGGTGGTCCTCGAGATCGGCAAGCTCGCGGCGATCCTGCCCGACGCGATCCGGTTCTGCTTCGACCTTGCAGCGAGGGCACCGTGGTCGAGGGGGCACCCTCGACATCATCGAGATCCCCGGCCTCGCTCGGTGCCGCGACTGCGGCGGCGACGTGACGCTCGAACGCCCGTTCGGCCGCTGCGAGTGCGGCAGCACCGACCTGGAGTGGCTCTCCGGCGACGAACTCAAGATCAAGGAATTCGAGGTGGTCTGATGTGCGAGACCTGCGGTTGCTCCGACCATTCCCGGCCCGGCTCACCGACCTGGAGACCGGCGCGACTCTGGCGATCGACGCCGCTCATGACCACGATGCACCATCACGCGGGACGCACCACCCGGACCACCATCACGCATCACCACCACCATCATGATCACGATCATCATCACGACCATGGCCACGACGGCGCGGATCATTCGCACGGCACGACGACGATCCGCCTGGAGACGGCGGTCCTCGCCAAGAACAACCGCCTGGCGGAGCGGAACCGCGGCTGGCTGGCCGGCCGCAATATCCTCGCCCTGAACCTGGTCAGCTCGCCGGGGGCCGGCAAGACGACCCTGCTCGAGCGCACCATCCGCGACCTGGGCGACGAATTGCCGTTCTCGGTCATCGAGGGCGATCAGGAGACCATCAACGACGCCGAGCGCATCCAGGCGACCGGCTGCCGCGTGGTGCAGATCAACACCGGCACGGGCTGCCACCTCGACGCCTCGATGCTCGCCTCGGGCCTGCAGCAGCTCGACCCGCCGCTGAACTCGGTCGTCCTGATCGAGAACGTCGGCAACCTGGTCTGCCCGGCCCTCTTCGACCTCGGCGATGCGCCCGCGTCGTGATCGCCTCGGTCACCGAAGGCGACGACAAGCCGCTCAAGTATCCGCACATGTTCCGTGGCAGCCAGCTCCTGCTCCTCAACAAGATCGACCTGCTCCCCTACGTGCCCTTCGACGTGGAACGCTGCCTGGATTACGCCCGCCAGGTCAACCCGGCGATCCGCGTCCTGGAGGTCTCGGCCTCCGCGGCGACGGCCTGGCCGGCTGGTACGACTGGCTCCGCGAGCAGGTGGCGCGCAACGGAGCACAACGTGGTTGATGTCTCAGGCGTGACGGACATTTCCGCAGCATCACTGATCATGGGGTCGTGGTGACAACCCCTTGCTTCTTGAGGAATTCCTTGAATTTCTCGGGGCATTCGTCAGAGTCGATGGCCCCGTCCCTGATCCTCTGGAGAAGGAGCCCCGATACGGGTGTCCGCTTCTGAAGCCTTCCCGCCTTTTCTAAAGTCTGGAGATTGGCGACGGACGCTTCTCTAATATCCTCATAATAGATGCACGATCGATTTGTCAGAATCGACAGTTCTTGGGGCTCTCCGGATAGGGCCGCGTCCATTCCAATACCGGCTGTATAGCTCGTAAAGCTAACGATCAAGACGCGTTTGGGATCGTAAACCGGGTCCAAGAGGACGACCCAGGTGTGCCGATCGGCCACTCCGTTCAGTCGAAACGTGTCGCCTCCCGTCACGATCCGACCCTCGCCTCGGCTTCTTCTTCCACCGGGATTGCAAAGATCGAATCGATGAGTTTCTGCTCCGTGAGCTTCTTCTCGTAAACTTCGATTTTATCTTCGTCGCCCATGTATTTGAAGACGTCGACCCACGGAATCGGCATCGAAGCATCGGGGACGAAGCTACTGACAGACCACGTGAAGCTGTCACTCGCGGACTTCAGCCGGATCGGCGCGCGCGTGCCGCACCTGGCCGACGTCAAACCGTTCGGCCGCCACGTGATGTTCGACGTCGACCGCATCGGCGGCGTCCCGGTGATCATGAAGGCACTGCTGGACGCCGGGTTGCTGCACGGTGACTGTCTGACGGTGACCGGCAAGACGATGGCCGAGAATCTCGCGCACATCGCCCCGCCGGACCCCGACGGCAAGGTGCTGCGGGCATTGGACAATCCGATCCACCCCACCGGTGGCATCACCATCCTGCACGGTTCGCTGGCGCCCGAAGGCGCAGTGGTCAAGTCGGCTGGCTTCGATTCCGACGTGTTCGAGGGCACGGCAAGGGTTTTCGAGCGCGAGCGGGCAGCACTGGATGCCCTGGAGGACGGCACCATCACGCACGGTGATGCGGTGGTGATCCGCTACGAAGGCCCCAAGGGCGGACCGGGGATGCGCGAAATGCTCGCCATCACCGGTGCCATCAAGGGCGCCGGCCTGGGCAAGGATGTGCTGCTGCTGACCGACGGCCGGTTCTCCGGCGGCACCACCGGCCTGTGCGTCGGGCACGTCGCACCCGAGGCGGTCGACGGCGGGCCGATCGCCTTCCTGCGCGACGGCGACCGGATCCGGCTCGACGTCGCCGACGGCACCTTGGACGTGCTGGTCGATGCCGACGAGTTCGCTTCCCGCCGTGAAGGTTTCACCCCGCTGCCGCCGCGCTACACGTCCGGCGTACTGGGCAAGTACGTCAAGCTGGTGGGATCGGCGGCCCACGGAGCGATCTGCGGGTAGCGCCTACTTCACCAGCGCGATCGCGAAGCCGTCCCAATGTTTCGCGCCCACCGTCTGCAGCACCGCGGTGTCAAGCCCGGGATGCTCACCCATCAGCTCGAGCACCCTTCTCGTCCCGCGCAGCACGGCATCCTGATCGGGCGACAGGATCGCACCCTCCCGAATCACGTTGTCCACCAAGATCACTGAGCCAGGGTGGGTGAGCTTGACGGCCCACTCCAGGTAGCCGGGGTTGTTCTCCTTGTCCGCGTCGATGAACACCAGGTCGAACGGACCGCCAGTGACGCTCGGCAGGGTGTCGAGCGCGGCGCCGACCAGCACCTCCACCCGATCGCCGACACCGGCGCGGTCGATGTTGGCCCGGGCCACCTCGGCGTGCTTGGGCTCGTACTCCAGCGTGGTGACTCGACCGTCCGGGCCCGCACCGCGGGCCAGCCAGATCGTGCTGAAGCCGCCCAGTGTCCCGATCTCCAAGATGCGACGGGCCCCGATCGCGGTGGCGAGCAGGCTCAGGAACTTGCCCTGTTGCGCCGAGACGGCGATCTTCGGCAACCCGGCAGCATCGCTGTCCTCGAGTGCGGCGGACAACACCGGATCGTCGTGCAGCACCGCGGTGTCCAGAAATTCGTCGACTTCAGCGGGGGTTGGCTTTTGGGTCATGAGCCAACGCTAGCCCGGCGGCGATGCGTGCCGCCACTGCATTAACCGTCCTTGCGATATACCCCCATGGGGTATAACTTTGGTCCATGTCAGGTCCCGATCCAGAAGAGGTGAAGAAGATGTCCAACGAAGCAGGCACCCTGTTGAGCTGTGGTCATGACGGCTGCGGCTGCCGCGTTCGCATCGAGGTCGCATGTCATTGCAGCGGCACCGATCAGGCATACATCTGCAAGTGCGGCGACGAGATGGTCGAGGTCGCCGGCTAGCGCACACCCTCCTTCGCGTACACCACCCGCAGCACGTGCCCGGCTTCGGGCCCCATGACCAATCCGGCCAAGGTGCACAGCGTCGTGACGTACTGCGACCCGTGCGGCGGCTGTACATCGCACAGGTGGTGCGCGATTTCGTGCAGCACGACCAATTCACGCATCGCCCAGTCGGCGGTAGCCAGATCGGGAACCGCGATAACTCCCGCGCCGTCGCGGTTTTCGTAGTGCGCCGCGCTTGCGGCCCGTCGGGCCCGCACCGTCAAGGACGCCACCTTTGGCCACTCGCGTCGGACCGCGGGCAGGGCCAGCACGTCGTCGACGTAGCGCTGCACCGCGGCCAATGACCCGAACCGCGCCTCGGGTGGCAGGGTCAACTGCGTGCCGAAGAATTCCACACTGGTCGAGCTGTGTTCGGCGGCGCGGTCGAACAGCGTCCGCACGAATTCCTCGGCGGCGTAGACCTTCGAGCGCTGCGAATCCCGCGCGGACGAATCGTCGGCGTTCACCGCTCCAGCGCGCTCCGCGCCCCGGAGAACTCCGGGCCGCTGCCCAGCCTTGCCCGCTTACCGGCCCGGTCCCCTGCCCGCCGAGCGGCCGACGAATATCCCGCGGTGGCCCGGCTGGCCTGCCAGCTGCCCCGCGCCTTCGACGCCGTTCGGTAGTAATCGCGGAGCTCGATCTCCTTGTTCCGCAGGGCGATTGCCGTGCCGGGCGGACGGCGACGGTCCTTCTTCGCTTCTCGCTGCATCTGCTCGCGGGCCTCGGTCAACCGGTGACCCACCCGCGCTCCGAACGCCAGCTGAAAATTCAGTCGGGCGGTGATCGTCGGGGTCGGCCGGTGTGCGCCTGAGGAAATGTAGGAGTCCGACGCGCGGACCATCTGGACGACCAGGCTGGCGTAGAGCGCATGGGTGGCGTCGATGTCCTCGGCGAATCCGTAGGCGTAGACGAACGTCGAGTTGGACGCGACGTCGCAGCGGATGTCGTTGGCGGATGCGATCAGCACGAACAGCTGCACATAGGTCCGCAATCCCTTGGTGCCGGCGGCGCCGATAGTGATCGTGCGTTGCACCGGCGCCTGAGCGGGTGTGCGCTTGTCGGCATGCGACCGCGCGACCGCCAGGTCGATGGACGTCGCGGTGGCCAGCCGTTGAGCGGCGGACATGAACGCCTCGGCCTCGTGGGCGTTGTCGGTGCCCTCGGCTTGACGCAACAGGGCTGCGATACGCGCCAGCATCTTGTCGTCAGTCATGCCACCAAACTAGGCGAACCGTAGAACTTCTCGGCGCCGCCACTCACAGTCTGGCGTTGATCCACGACACAACGTCGTCGAGGACCTGGTCCTGCTCCGGTTCGTTGAACACCTCGTGATAGAGCCCCGGATAAACCTTCAGCTCGACATCGGAACTACCCACAGCCGCGACCAACTGGCGGCTGCCCTCGACCGGGATCAGCCGGTCGTCGGATCCGTGCACCACCAGTAGCGGCGCGGTCAGCGACGGGGCTCGCTGCGGCATCGTTTCGCCGACCAGCAGCAGCGCTCGGCCAATGCCCGCGGGAACCTTGCCGTGATACACCAACGGATCGGTGTCGTAGGCATTCACCACGGCCGGGTCGCGGGACACCGCGCTCGAGTCGAGTGCCTGCATCGGCAGACCCGGCGCGATCGCACCGACGGTTTTGGCGATCCGGGCCAGCAGCGGCGAGACGGCGGTCTGGGCTGCCACCGCCGGTCCGGACAGCACCATCAAGTCGTAGTTGTCGGGATGCTCGACGCCGTAGGCGAACACGATGCCGCCGCCCATGCTGTGGCCGAGCACGATGCGCGTCGCACCGGGATGTTCTTTGGCGGCGATGCCGACCAGGGTGTCGACGTCACCGGTGTACTCAGAGATGTCCTTCAGCAGCACCCGCTTGCCGCCGGAGCGGCCGTGCCCGCGATGGTCGAGCGCATACGTCACCAATCCCTCGCGGCCCAGCCGCGCGGCGACATGGTCGTAGCGGCGGGCGTGTTCGCCGAGCCCGTGCGCAAGGATCACCACTGCACGCGGTGTCACATCGGGGGTCCACACGTCGTAGACAATCCGCACATCGCCGACGCCGCCGAAGGTGTGTTCGGTATGGGTGGTTGCCATCAGGGGCAGCGTAGACCCACTGTCACAGGCAGTACGTAAGCTCGGTCCGGTGAGCGTGCTCGCCCGCGAATTTGCCGATGACGGCAGGACCGATTTCTCTGCCACCGCCAAGCGGTATCGCACGAACAGGCCCAGGCTTTCACATGGCGATGCGCGGCCATCACCGCCCACGAGGCATCGAAATCCGCGCCGGATAGCTGCGAGAATGCCGCCCGATAGCGCGCGCGCATGGCGTCGATCAGGGGCGCGGGCAGGTCGCGGCGCGCATCCTCCAGCAGCGAGGCAAGGTCAAAGGTGATCGGCCCCACCACCGCGTCCTGGAAGTCCAGCAGCCCCAACGCGGTCAGGCCCGGGCGCGGCAGCAGAAGCAGATTCTCGACGAAGAAATCGCGATGGACCATCGTGTCGGGCACCGCGCGGGCCGTGGGCAACAGTGCGCACCAGATCGCCTCGAAGTGCTGCCGCGCGTCCTCATCGACGGCGTTCCGCAAGCCGCAGGCACATACCAGAACAGGAACCGCTCCACCTCTTCCAGCAGGCGCGCATCGTGATAGGCGGGAAGGCCAGCCGGAATTGCCGCCGGGCCAACTCCCGGCACTCCATTTCCCGAAGAGCCCGGAAACTAGGCTACTCGGTAGTTGTGATGCAGATCACTATTGCGGGGGCATCAGGCGGCGAGACTGTAAGAGCGCACTATCATGACGCAAGGAGTCCGGCTACACTCCGCTGGGAGTCCTGTTTGTCATCGGGGAGTTGTAGAACATGACGGTTCTCGCGCGCGCAAAAGCTTGGCTGCATGAGGCCGAAAATCTGGTGATCTCAGGTAGATCAAGCCCCAGCGTATGTCTCCTAGAGATACGTTTTCTGTATAACTAGTCGTACGCAGCGCAGCAGCGCTGCGTTTTGATGGAAGTCAAAGTAATGACACAGTCTCGTATCGAAGCAATCGGAATACATCTCCCGGATGAATCGGTGAAGACCAGCGCACTGATAAGTCGCATTCAACCGGAATTTCGCTTCGACGTGGAACGAATCACCGGTATCCACGAGCGGCGGGTCCACGCGCGCTCGGACGAATTATTCGAGGACTCAGCTAGCATGGCGATCTCGGCCGCCGAGCGTTGTTTGATGAATTCGCGCTATTGTGCCGACGACCTCGATGTCATCATTTCGACTTCGATTACCCGCACGACTGCGAGGACCAAATTTTGCTTCGAACCAGGCCTCTCACTATTCATTCGCAACAAACTCGAAGCGGAGCAAGCGACACATTTTGATATCACCAATGCCTGCGCGGGTATGACAACAGGATTACTAATTCTCGATCGCATGATTACCGCGGGAACTGCGCGCCGGGGACTTGTCGTCAGCGGCGAGCAGATAACACCTATTTCCGAGACTGCTATCTCGGACA
Source organism: uncultured Actinomycetota bacterium (assembly GCA_963749375.1). GTDB lineage: Bacteria > Actinomycetota > Actinomycetes > Mycobacteriales > Mycobacteriaceae > Mycobacterium. The sequence goes on along the minus strand of CAVVNB010000021.1, from coordinate 12,616 downwards.
TATCTCGCACTTACGATCCGCAGTTTGCATCGCTTACGGTCGGGGATGCCGGCGCGGCAGTTCTCCTTGATGACGAGGGGACTCCAGATGACGGCATTCATTTCGTCGACATGATGACCTTGGCCGAGGGTGCCGAGCTCTGTATTGGAATGCCCAGCGATACCAATCAGGGCATGGCTATGTACTCTGACAATCGCGCAATGCAGAACGAAGACCGCTATTTACAGGCGATTTCACGACTTCGTGATGTACTGGGCCAACGTGGGTCCACGTTTGAGGCTGAGGCTTTTGAGTTCATTGTCCACCATCAGTTCAGCCGGCCTGCACTAGACGCGATCAACGGCTTAATGGCGCGTGAATTCTCCGCGCCGCAGCCGGTAAGTTTAACAAGCCTCGAGTCGTTGGGAAATACTGCATCGACTTCCCACTTTGTCGTCCTGCACGAACATCTGCGTCGTGGCTCACTTCCGCGGGGGTCGAAAGTTCTCATTATCCCCTCGGCTTCGGGAATTGTCTCGGGGGCTATTTCGGCAACATTGACGGAAGTGGGTGTGTAAACATGGGCGTAGTTATCGAGAATGCGCACATCTCGTGGGACGACACCGAGACTCTAAGCAGCATCGACCGCCTCGCGAGTGCCGGACGGGAATGCTTGAAGCAATCCGACGACGACCGGGTATACGCGCTCATCAACGTCGGCGTATACCGCGATAGCAATATTGTCGAGCCAGCAGTGGCTGCCCTTATACAAAAACGCTTGGGCCTGGGACTGCGCTATACCCCTGGCCAAGAGCCGGTGTTGTCATTTGACCTCCTTAACGGGCCCTGCGGGTTTCTGACCGCGGTGGGGACGGCTTCGGTGCTGCTGCCCGGCAGACAGGGGCGATGCCTCGTCGTCGCTGGGGACGGACATCCGGCTAAACGCGGAGGTCGGGGGTTTCCTTACGCGGAGGTCGGCGCTGCCGCGCTGCTCAGTTACACAGCCGCACCAATTGGTTTCGGCCGAATATGGTCGAGCGCCGGGAGCGCGAAACCAGTCCCGCACGGCTACGTCGACGTAGCCACGATGGGTCACCAGGGCCGTGAAACGATGCTGTTCGAACACGGTGGCGCCGATGAAGACGAGTTGGTGAAACTCAGCGTCACGCTGGCACGAACATGCCTCATCCGCGAGCAGTCATCGCTTAAAGATTTCGGCTTGGTGATCACTCAGCCGTTCCCCGGGTTCGCTCAGCGAGTCGCCGATGAACTCGATGTCACGGATGTTTACGCGGCGCCGGGCGGAACCGGCCGCGATCCGCATTCCGCGGCACCAATCGCTGCGTATTCGCTGGTTGCGGCGAACCCTATGCCCTCCACTAATCTGCTCTTTCTCGCCGCCGGAGCCGGCCCGGTCGCTGCCACCAGCCTTTACCGAAGTCAGTTCCCGTCACCGTCTGTGGATTCGAGATGACAGCTATACACGGTCCCACCACACCCCGGCTGACGCGTCTCGCATTTGGCCTTACCGAAACCGTGCGGCTGTTGTGCTGGACCTCTCTGCTCGCCCTGGAATACATCCTCAAACCCCGCAGTCGACGCAGCGATGTCCGGAGAGCGGCCATCGTGCGCCGCTACCTACTACGAATGGGACCCCTGTACATCAAGGCAGGACAGATCCTGGGTACTCAGACAGGGCTATTTTCTCGGGAGGCCAGCGCAGAGTTTCGGTCGTTCTTCTCCGGTCTGCCGCCCATGCGTAGGGCCCAGCTCGAGCGTGTGTTGCGTAAGGCGTACGGAAAATCCGCCGATCAGGTCTTCGCTTCTTTCGATCCGGAACCGATCGCAGTCGGTTCAGTCGCCCAGGTGCACCGCGCGGTACTCCACGATGGCCGCGCAGTCGCGGTCAAGGTCATTAAAGCCGGTGTAGCCGAACGGATTAATGCAAGCTGTACGCTGATCTCCCTAATCCTTGCGACCGGCCATCGTTTGATACCGGCAGTCCATGCCCTTGACGGACCAGCTCACTTCGCGGAGTTACGTCCCGCGCTTACCGACCAGTGCGACATGCTCGGCGAAGCCCAACGCCAACAGACTGTGACCGAAAATTTCCGCGCTCATCCCTTCCTGCACGTTCCGCAGGTATACCACGACCTATCCCGCAGTCGGGTGCTGGTGATGGAGTTCGTCGACGGGCTCTCCGGTGAACGGTTCGCTGAAATCGGCTCCGAGAGAACAGATTTGGCGCGACGCATGCAGGATGTTTTCTACACGATGGCATTTCTCCATGGGTACTTCCACGTCGATCCGCACCCGGGCAACGTGATATTCGGCGACCACGGCCAGATCATCGTTCTCGACTTCGGGCTCATTGGTGTGTTGAGCGAGGACGACAAATGGAACCTCGGCTCTTTCTTCTACGCGTGCATCCGTAAACAATGGGGCTTGGCCGTGGATCGCTTCACCCGCGCGTTCGTCGCGGACCCAGGCCGGCTCGGGTCTGTCCGTGACGAGTACGAGAAGCGGCTAGCCGATATCCTGCTTCACCATTTCGAGTCTGAGGCCAGCACCTGGTCCACCGTCGGCTTCTTCGACGACGGCACCCGGCTGCTGCGTAGCTACGGTGCACGCGTCACCACCGTATTTTCGTTGCTAGCGCTTGGATTTCTGACCGGTGAGGGGTTCATCAGCCGAGTGGATCCGGATATCGATATCTGGAAGAACGGCCGCCGATTCACCGACCGTTTCTCGCCTTACATGAGTGAAGAATTACGCGATCACTTCGACGTCGAAATCGGCACCGGCCTCGAGCAGTCGATGAGAGTCAAAGACGATCCCGCTCGCGCCCTGCTGGCACCAACGCATCTGGACCGCTTCGCGCTACCCAGTGCTTTTCCGCTGATTGTGGAGCGTGCGGAAGGAGCACGCATCACCGACATAGACGGCAATACCTATATCGACTTGTCGTCCGGATACGGACCGCACATCCTCGGATATGCGCCAAAGCGTGTAGTTAGTGCCATTGCCGACGCTGCCGCAGCGGGCGCGGTGAACTCGCTCGGCAGCCGCGCTGAGATCGAACTCGCCCAGATGATCGGCGAGGCATTCGGTGCAGATACCCGCGTGATCTTTTCGAACTCCGGCACCGAGGCCGTCCAGATGGCGCTGCGCATCGCGCGGGCCTACACGGGAAGGCAACGGATCGCGAAGTTCGAGGGTCACTACCACGGTTTCTCCGATCTGGGCCTGGTGAGCTCCTGGTTCCGCTACAGCGGCAACCGGGCAGAGCCGACCCCGGTAGCGAATTCTGCAGGAGCGCAGCAACTCGTTGTCGATGACACCGTCGTACTGCAGTACGGTGATCCCACCTCGCCCGCGCGGCTGGCCGAACACGCACACGAGATCGCCGCAGTTATCGTCGAACCGATGCCATCGGCCATGGTGGCCTACGACGCCCACTTCCTGACCGAATTGCGTGAGGTCTGCGACCGGCACGGGATTGTCCTGATCTTCGATGAGGTCGTCACTGGGTTTCGGGTCTGCTACGGGGGCGTGCAACACATCGTGGACGTGCAGCCCGACCTGACTTGCCTGGGCAAAATCATCGGGGGTGGGCTGGCCTGTGGCGCTCTCGCCGGCAGGCGCGAAATAATGGAGATCGCCGCGCCGAGCGGAGACCCGTTCCTGGATGTCGATACCCGCGCGTTCGTGGGTGGAACCATGAGCGGCAATTCAGTCACCGCCGCTGCCGGCCTGGCTGTGCTGCAGGAACTCTCCGAGAATCCAGGCATCTATGTCCAGCTCAACGAGCGCACCCGAGTCCTGTCAGAAACCATGAGGACGGCGGCGGCTGAGCTCGATATCCCCTGCGACATCAAGGCGGAACATTCGATCTTCGCAATCGGATTCGATTACGCGAAAGGCAAATTCGCGCGTGACAAGCTGTCTGGGTCCAATGTCAAAGCCAGCATAGCGCTTTCGTACTATATGCGCGGCCACGGCGTATACCTGCCGGAACTACACACCATCCTGCTCAATGCCGCTCATAGCGAGCAGGACATCGCGGAGGTGGCGCAAGCCTTCTCGGCAAGCATCATTGAAATGAAACAGGACGGCCTCTTCGCTGCCTGACGGTCGCGATGCCCAGGTCCACGAGCATTCTCAAAAGGTGATATCGATGTCCGCGGTCATGAGATTCTCTCCCGTAGGAGGCCATCGTTTTCGTTCTGGGCGGCCAGATTTCCCGGCGTGTTGCAGGCCGATGAGGCCGTCGCGCAATCAGGCTCGCGCGTCATGAAACGGAGTAGGGCGATTATGGAGAGTCTGGAAGCCGACGCCCTCACGGTTAGTTATCGAGGCGCCGCGGAGTTTCTTCCCGTGTTTGATTCTCCAGCTCGGTCGGCCCCGAGAACGGTGCGCAATAGTGAGTTTGCCAGTTCCTGAGCAGACGGGTGATCGACCTGACTCACCGCGGTCTGTCTTGTACCGATGGGGAGTCTTGGTGGCCCGCGGCAGACGCGTTGTGCTGCTGGCAGGACTCCTTGCCGCGATTGCCGCAGCGGCCCTCTATCCATACCTGCGCGCGCAGTTGACGGGTCTAGATTGGGAGGCCGATGGCAGCGCGTCGGCGCGAGTTGGCGCATTGATCGGGCAGCACCTTCCCGCGCACGGTGCTGAGCAAGATGTCATTGTCTTTGAGACACCAGGCAACCTCACGGCAATGCGTGATGCCGTCGATCGGATCGTGGCCGCGGCCGGTGGTTGTGCCGGGGTGTCCGGGGTGACCGGGCCATTCGACGCGGTTTCTGCACACCCGATCTCAGCCGATGGCCGAGTCGGGTTCGCCTTGGTAGGCCTAACGGGTGACCCGGCGCAGCGAGCCGCTGCCGCCGTGCGACTGCAACACACAGTGGCAAGCGCTGCCGCCAACAGCCCCGTGCGGGCGCGGGTAACGGGACTGTCGCCGATTTTCAATGACGAGATCAGCGTTGAAGAACGTGGGGCGACTCGCGGTGAGACTCTGGGCGTCGTACTGGCACTGATCGTGCTAGTTGTTGCCCTGGGTTCAGCGGTGGCTGCCGTTGTGCCCCTTGCGGTCACGGTCACGTCGCTGCTGATCACTTTCGGCGTGCTTGCGGTCGCCTCGCTGGCGGTCTCTTTTGATTCGTTCATCATGTCGTGCGTGACGATGATCGGCACCGGCATCGCCATCGACTACTCGCTGTTCGTCGTAACCCGGTTTCGCGAACAGTTGGCGGCCGAGCTACGCGACCAGGGCGTATCACCGCGCATGGCGACCGAGCGTGCGGTAGGCACCGCCGTGGCCACCTCGGGACGCACCATCGTGATCGCCGGCACCGTCGTCGCCGTCTCGATGTGTTCACTGTTTGTCATCGGCGCCCCGATCTATCGTGAGCTCGCCATCGCCATCGGCTCAGCGGTGGCCTGCACCCTGCTCAGCGCGTTGACCGTGCTGCCCGCGCTGTTGGCCGCGCTGGGAACGCGGGTTAATAACCTCAGCCTGCCTGACCGATGGCAGCCAGCCGATGCCCGCGCCGACGACCACACCATCAATAGTGGCTGGGCGCGCTGGGCCCGCGGGATCATGAAGCACCCCGTTGCTGCGGGCACGATGGCGGCTGGCGTGCTGCTGCTGGCCGCCTGGCCGCTGGGCAGCCTTCGCCACGGTATGGATCTGGGCATGTCCGCGCTGCGGGACACCCCCTCCGGGCAAGCCAGTGCCGCGCTGTCGCGGTCGTTCGGGCCTGGGGCCATCGCGCCAATCCAGATCATCGCCAGCGGACCGGCCGACCAGCCTATAAACGAGGTGGGCGTGCAAAAAGCGACCCAACTGGCCAGCACACTGCGAACAGATCCGGGCGTCGCCAGCATCGACATTGATCAATCCGGTGGCTACCTATTGATCACCGCTGTGCCCACAGCGCCAATCGACTCGCCTGCAACAACAGCGCTTGTTGAACGCATCCGCAGCGACGCCGGCGCCGTGGCTCGCGGCGGCGGCCTCCAGATTCTGGTGGGCGGAGCGACCGCGAAGTTCATCGACCTCGGCGAGGTCACCCGCGCTGACACACCCACCGTGCTGGCCCTGGTGCTGGGCGCCTCATTTCTGTTCCTGCTCACCGTGTTTCGCAGCGTCGCGCTGGCGCTCAAGGCAGTTGCGATGAATCTGCTGACCACCGCGGCGGCCGTCGGCCTCACCGTCGCCGTCTTCCAGTGGGGATGGCTGTCGCCGATCCTGAACTTCACCAGCGTCGGCTACCTGCAGGTCTACATGCCCGTGACGATCTTCGCCGTCGTGTTCGGCCTATCCATGGACTACCAAGTGTTTCTGATCCGGCGCGTTCGCGAAGAATGGCTGCGCACCGGCGATAACATCCAGGCAGTCACGGTCGGAATCGCCCACACCGCAAGACCGATTACTGCCGCGGCAGCCATCATGGTGTGCGTCTTTGCCAGTTTCATCGCCAGTGACGTCCTCGAGATGAAGCAACTCGGCTTCGGATTGGCCGTCGCGATCGCCATCGACGCGGCACTCGTACGCCTCGTCCTAGTTCCCGCACTCATGCGCCTACTCGGCCAGTGGAATTGGTGGCTACCCAAAACCATCGACCGCCTACTCCCCACTCCAGCCATCGACTGACATCAGGCATCGGCTCCGCCGCCGCGGGTAGCATTCATCGCAACCCGACGATGCCCTCCCCCATAACCAGAGTGGTTAGTTCGCGTCCCATAACCATGGCGCCAAACCGCCGATCCGAGTCCTCCAGCCGACCCAGAGCAAGCTAGAACAGCCGGCTGTCCGGCGGCGGCCCGGCCACCGACCGGACCAGCCCGGCGCCGGTAACCAACGGCAGGTCCAGCGCCGACAGCAGCCCCGGCTGCGCCTGGCAGACCGCCGGGATGGCGTTGACCATCCGGGATGCGCCGGCCATCCGGGCGCCCAGGTCGTGGTCGTGGTCGTCGGCCATCTCGAATTCGCAGCGCATGGTCGGCGAGCCCTCGATCTCGACGCGGTAGAGCCCGCGGCCGGATGCCGGGCCGTAGCCGAGGTCGCGCGGGGGTATCGAGATGCGCGGCTGCGGCCAGTCGGGTGCAAGGTCGTCGCGCATGCGGGTGACGTGGTCGATGACGAAAGTTGGCTTCCCGTCGACGTATCCGGTCAGCGTGGACCGCATCGCACCGACCGTTCCGGCGTCGATGTGCCCGGTGGGCGTGTCGAACGACTCCTCGGCGACCACGCGTTCGACGTTCTCGTCCAGGTTGTCGATCTTGACGCCCAGCCCCGCGGCGAGCTGATGCAGTACCGGCCCCCAGCCGAAGGTGAATATCCCCGGCGCCGCGGCGAATGCGGTGAACTCCGGCTGCTTGCCGAATCCCAATATCTCGTAGACGGCGTCTTTGTCCGGGTACGTCGCATAGTTGAACATCTCGGTCACCCGCACCGACTCGATGACCCGCGATACCCCAGTAAGCACAAGCGGTAGAACATCGTTGGCGAATCCGGAGTCGATCCCGGTGGTGAAGAACGACGCGCCGCCCGCGGCCGCGGCCTCGCGCAGCGACGCGGTGAACGCCGCGTCGACACCGTCGGGGTACACCAGCGGCACCACCGAGCACGACACCACATCCTTGCCCGCTCGCAGGATCGACACCATGTCGTCGATCGCCTCAGCGGGCCGCAGGTTGGCCGCCGCCGCGTAGACCACCACGTCGGCGTCACCGGACAGCAGGCCCGCGGGATCCTGGGTTGCCGTCACACCCACCCGATCCACCCCGCACAACTCCCCCGCATCACGACCCGCCTTGGCATCGCTATGGACGACCAGATCGACGAGTTGCAGTTGTGGGTGGTCGATCACTCCTCGCAGTGCGATCAGTCCCATCGAGCCCGGACCCCAGACGCCGACCTTGTACATCGATTATCCTAATATTAGGACGCCATAAAGTAGATTTAGGACGGATGGTAGGAAGGTTGCCGTGGATCCGTCAACAGCGCCGCCGAACGCGACTGGGCCGGTGAAGTCACCGCCCACCAGTCGCGTGATGGATGTGCTTGCGTCGCTGTCGGATTCACCGAATGGTCGGACATCGGCCGAGTTGGCCAAAAGCTGCGGGATCAGCACGTCGACCTGCGCGCTGGTGCTCGCCGAACTCGAGCGACGCAACTGGGTGACCCGAAGGTTGGATCGCCGCTACACGCTGGGCAGCGGATTGTTCGGGCTCGTGCACGGCCTCAGAGTGCAGTTCCCGCTGCTGGACCGCGGCCGCGAGACGCTCGGCTTCTTGCACACCACGCTGGGCGCGGGCTGCTCGATGTCCAAGATCGGCCAGACGCATCTCATCACGATCGACGCCGTCGGCCACGGCACCGATGGCGAGCATGCGGTCGGCCAGCGCTTTCCGATCGGACCACCGTTCGGCCTGGTTGCGATGGCCTGGCGGGGCGAGGACGCGATCGACGGGTGGCTGCGGCGGGTGACGCCGCGGCTGACTGACTCCGACATCGCCGGTCATCGGCTGGTGCTGGCCGAGATCCGCGACCGCGGCTACGGAGCATGGCGTTTCGACGCCGCGCATAGCTCACTGCACGACCGGCTCGCCGCGGTGCTCGCGTCGTTGGAACCCACCGCGCAGGTGACGCGAGAGCTCAGCGCCCTGATGACGATTGTGACGCTGCAATCGGTGACGAGTGTGCTTGAAAGTGAGCTGGCGTCAACCGAATTCGTGGTCCTGCCGATCTTCGGGCGGGACGGCCAGCCGGAGTATCAGATCGAGATACACCTGGGCGGCCAGGACGAGCTGGCCCTTGCCGATCTCGACGCCGCCCTGGTGCACGCCCAGGCGTTGCTGAGTCCAGGGGTAGCGTGACCACGTGCCCGCCACTGTTGAGATACGGCGTGCCGCCGACCGGGCGGTCACCACGACGTCGTGGCTGCAGTCGCGGCATTCGTTTTCCTTCGGCGATCACTACGACCCGGCCAACACCCACTACGGTGTGCTGCTGGTCAGCAACGACGACATCGTGCAGCCGGCTGCGGGTTTCGATACCCACCCGCACCGCGACATGGAAATTGTGACCTGGGTGCTGGAAGGCTCGTTGGCACATCGCGATTCCGCCGGCAACAGCGGCGTCATCTATCCCGGTCTCGCGCAACGGATGTCGGCCGGCCGCGGCATCACGCACTCGGAAAAGAATGCATCCGACACCGACCCGGTGCGCTTCGTACAGATGTGGGTGCGGCCCGATGAGTCCGGAATCGAACCCAGCTACCAGCAGCAGACGATCGAAGACGATCAGCTGGCGGGTCGCCTGGTGACAATCGCATCGGGGATACCGGGCCACGATACCGCGATCACCATCCACAACCGATCGGCAGCGTTGCATGCCGCTCGGTTGCCCGCCGGTGCCGAACTCACCCTGCCGACGGCGCCGTATCTGCACCTGTATGTCGCCCGGGGGCGGGTGAACTTTGACGAGGCCGCGCTTGTAGACGGTGACGCGGCCCGGATCACCGCGTCGACCGGGGCAACAGTCGCGGCCCGCGAGGACGCTGAATTGCTCGTCTGGGAGATGCACGCAGCGCTCGGCGACTAGGGTTGGCGCGGACGAACAGGAGCCACAATGTCTGAACCGCAAGCCCGTCACGCAGCATCCGACGTCGCGAACGGCGACGACGACTCCGCAGCCGCCAACGACTATGGCCTCGCTGGCCCGAAAATTACTGGAACAGTGCGCTTTTGGGGCCTACCGATACTCGTCGCGCTCGCGGTACTGTCGGCGCTGGCCGCCTTCTATCTCGGTGGGATCCTGCAGCCGATGACAAACTTGCGGCATTTCCCGGTCGCCATCCTCAACGAGGACGCCGGGCCCACCGGCGCACAGGTCGTCAAGGGGATGCAGGCGAGCTTCGACAACGATGCCTACGACGTCCGGGTGCTGAACCACGATCAAGCCAAAACGCAGCTGGATAACGCCGAGATTTACGGCATTGCGGTGATACCGCCGAACTTTTCGTCGAAGCTGCAGGCCTACGCGAAAAGCGCACTGACACCGGGACGCGTCGAACGGGCGGTCATCATCGTCTCAACGAACCCGCGCGCGGGCACACTGGGTGCCAGTATCGCCGGCCAAACCCTTCAGCGTGCGGTCACGATGATGGATCAGCGTGTGGGCCAACGGCTTTCACAGGAGGTGGCGCAGCAGACCGGCAAGAGTCCCGAGCCCGGCGCGGTCGCGCTGATGCTGGCCAATCCGATCGAAGTCAAGTCGACGGTGCACAACATGCTTCCGGACGGCACCGGTAATGGCCTGTCCGCCTTTTATTATGCGTTGCTGCTACTGCTCGCCGGCTTTATCGGCAGCGTCGTGGTCAGCAGGCTGGTGGACTCGATGCTGGGCTTTGTACCGGCCGAAGTCGGCCCGATCTATCGGTTCGCCGAGCAGGTCAAGATCTCGCGGTTTCGCACGCTGCTGATCAAGTGGGCGATGATCGCGGTATTGGCCTTGCTGACGTCGGCCGCCTATCTGCTGATCGCCGACAACATGGGCATGCCGGTTCAGAACGGCCTGGCACTATGGCTTTTCAGCGCGTTCGCAATTTTGGCGGTGGGGGTGACCTCCACATCGCTGATCGCCGCACTGGGCGCACTCGGCGCGCTGGTCAGCCTGTTCGTGTTCATCATTCTCGGGTTGCCGTCGGCGGGCGCGACGGTGCCGCTGCAGGCCACCCCGGCGCTCTTCGAGGGGCTGGCGAAGTTCGAGCCGATGCACCAAGTGTTCTTGGGCGCAAGGGCTTTGCTGTACCTGGGCGGGCGCGCCGACGCAGGTCTGTCGCAGTCGGTGGAGCTGACCGCGGGCGGCCTGGTGATCGGTGTGCTGCTCGGCGTCATCGTCACCCGCCTCTACGACCGGCGCGGCTACCACCGTGTCTCGACGGTGCCGGCGGCCGATACGCCTGATGCCGTCGCCGACCCACCGGAGACCGAGGTCGACTACCCCGAACAGTAGGGCCGCCGAACGGTCGCAAACGCATAGTGGCCGAACGTCATTGGACTGCGGCTGAACCGTCACGCTGCTGTTATGGAAGTTGCTGTGTAATACCTGTGGGTAATGCTCTGCTATTTGCAATGACTTTCGCGCCGAAAGGGCAACCGTGCCATATCTCGCCACCGCCTTCCGGCGCATCGCAGCCTGCGGCGCCGGTACCGCGCTGTGTCTGACGCTGGCGACCAGCACGGGGCAGCCGGTTGCTCGCGCCGAGGCGCGCGAGCTGCTGGCCAGTGCCATAGCCAACACTCAGGGGTCCTACCTGGTGTACAACTTCGGCGGCGGGCATCCGGCACCGATGCTCAATGCCGCCGGTAACTGGTACGACGGCGGTAGCGGCGGCCATCTGATGATCATCAAAGCCGCCTCGCAACGCCTCGAGCCGCATCTGTTGGTGGACAGCCATCACGGCTACCAGTCGCGCTGCGAACGTAACCCGCATGCGCGCACCGGCGATGGGCTGATCCAGGCGTCGGAGACCTACACCGCGGTGCAGGCCTGGCAGGTGCTAAACCAGCCAACGATTGCGATCAACGCCAACTTCTTCGACATCCGCGGCCAAAAGGGCGGCTCGTGGCGCTCGACGGGCTGCAGCTCACCGCTGGGCACTTACGTCGACAACACGCACGGCCAGGGCCGCGTCAACCAGGCGGTCACCGGCACCATCCCTTACGCGGGCAAGCAAGGCCTGTCCGGCGGAAACGAGAACTGGAGCGCCTTGGCCACCATGATCCTACCGACGCGCGGCGCCCCAACGGTGTTGTGGCCCAGGGGCGGTCGGGACGGGCATGACTACGACGCCGCCACGTCGGCCGTGACCGGGCTGGTGGAGCGCGGCGAGCAATTCGTCGGTGTCAGCGGGCTCGGGCTGCTAGCCCCTGGAAATACCGGGCAGCTCAACGACGGCGGGCCGAGCGCAGCCCGTACGGCGCTGGCCTACTCCAAGCCTCGCGACGAAATGTATGTGTTCCAGGGCGGGAGCTATACCCCCGACAATGTGCAAGATCTGTTCCGCGGACTTGGCAGCGACACCGCGGTGCTGCTCGACGGCGGCACGTCATCGGCGATCGTGCTCCGTCGCGATACCGGCGGCATGTGGGCGGGAGCCGGCGTCCCTAAAGGCAACTGCGACACCCGCGAGGTGCTGTGCGACGCGCACGAGCGCTCGCTGCCGGGCTGGCTTGCGTTCAACTAGAACTTGGGGGTCAGGTCCAGTGAGGTGATCGTCGTCATCTTAGTGACCATCCAGCGCGCGTGATCCCGTTGCAGCACAAGCCGATAGGACAGGTACTTCAACGAGGGAACGTCTTTGGTCGACGGACTGGTCGATTCCGTGTTGGTGTAGACGATCGCGGTGGCGTCCGAGGCGGTCAACGATTCCACGGCCGCGCCGACTACCTGCGTGGTGTTGGTGATCTTGGCCTGCTTGTTAGGTGCGACGAGCGCGTCGAGGTATTTGCGGTAGGCAGCTTGGAAGTCACCGCTGAGGTACTGCGATGCCCGATCGGCCAGCTTGTCGATGTTCTCCGGGGTGTAGGTCCACAACGTCGTGATCGCATTGGCGGCGGT
>CAVVNB010000020.1:0-306654 GCA_963749375.1 uncultured Actinomycetota bacterium | reverse complement strand
TGATGTTTATGTAACCTACTCCGGTTAAGAATCTCGTATTGCTGATTTCCGGTGCGCGGGCCGATGGAAGAACTTGTCCGACTCCGCGTAGCGACTCGGACGCAGATAGGTGATCAGGTCGACGTCGCGGATCGGCGCGGGCCTGGGCTTCGCCGGAGACCGTTGCCTGATACGACAGGCTCACGGCCCCTTCGCCGACCTCGATCGAGTGGATCCGGGTGTCGTGCGGCCCGATGATCTCGCGGGGCTGAATAGGGTTGCCGTTGAACGTAACTGCCAGTGATTCGCGGATATCAAGGCCGGGCTGGCGTGCGACCGCAATCTGGAATTCCAGCCTAGTGGGAGCGGTGACCTCGACGTCGATCTGCGCGCCGACTTCGCGATCGGCCATCGTCGTCGCTGTCGCCTCGTGAGCGTGGTTGTCCTGCCAGGAGGGCATGGTTGTACCGCCCTTTCGTTGTCGCAAATTGCGCGCCGAGACAAGGGTTGCCGTGGACCGATGTCCCGCGAACTTCTTCGCAATACGCCATCGGCTGCGGACTCAACCAGGGCACAGACTTCGAGCTCCAGAGTATAGTTAGACGACCCGATTCTTGCCTCAGAGGATGTAGAGCATCTCCTGGTAGGTCGGCAGCGGCCACAGGTCGTCGGCCACCAGCCTTCCAGCGTGTCGGCGGCAGCCCGCACCGCGTCCATCGCCGGCAGCAGGCCCTGCGCGTGCTTGGCCTCGTCGAGCGGCCGTGTCGCCGCCGTGCTCGGCCATCGCCTTCTTCAGCGCCGCCAACGCCGCTGTCGAGCTCCGAGATCGGCGCCGAAACCGCCTCCAGCAGCAGCGGTGCTCGGCTCGACGCCCGCCGCCTTGAGCGCCGCGACGTTCTGGGCGAGCTCGGTCTGGTACCGGATCGCGGCCGGCAGGATCACGGTCGCGCCGATCTCCAGCGTCAGCTTCGCCTCGACGTTGACGGTCAGCACGTACTGCTCGAAGCGGACCTCGTAGCGGCTGTGCAGCTCGCGCGCGTTGAACACGCTGTACTTCTCGAAGAGCTCGATCGCCTCCGGCTTCACCAGCTCCGGCAGCGCGTCGACGGTGGTCTTGAGGTTCGGCAGGCCGCGCTCGGCCGCCTCGTCTGCCAGTCCTCCGAGTAGCCGTCGCCGTTGAACACCACGGCGCCGTGCTCGGTGATGATCTCGGTGAGCAGCTTCTGCACGGCCGTGTCGAAGTCCTCGCCGTCGCCGACGGCCTTCTCCAGCTCCGTGGCCATGTAGTCCAGCGACTCGGCCATGATCGTGTTGATGATGATCATCGGGACGGCGATCGTCTGCCCGGAGCCGGCCGCGCGGAACTCGAACCGGTTGCCGGTGAAGGCGAACGGGCTGGTGCGGTTGCGGTCGCCGGGGTCGGTCGGCAGCGCGCGGCAGCGTGTCGACGCCGATGATCATGGTGCCCTTGCCCTTGGACGACGTCGCCGCACCCTTGGCGATCTGCTCGAAGACGTCGGCCAGCTGATCGCCGAGGAAGATCGAGATGATCGCCGGCGGGGCCTCGTTGGCGCCCAGGCGGTGGTCGTTGCTGGCCGAGGCCACCGACACCCGCAGCAGGCCCGGAGAACTTGTGCACGGCCCGGATGACCGCGGCGCAGAACACCAGGAACTGCGCGTTGTCGTGCGGGGTGTCGCCCGGGTCGAGCAGGTTGCCCAGCTCGCGTTGCCCAACGAGAAGTTGACGTGCTTGCCCGAGCCGTTGACGCCGGCGAACGGCTTCTCGTGCAGCAGGCACGCCATGCCGTGCTTCTTGGCGATGGGCTTGAAGATCGTCATCAGCAGCTGCTGGTGGTCGGTGGCGATGTTGGCCCGCTCGAACATCGGCGCGATCTCGAACTGGCCGGGCGCCACCTCGTTGTGCCGGGTCTTGGCCGGGATGCCGAGCTTGAACAGCTCACGCTCGGTGTCCATCATGAAGCCGAGCACGCGCTCCGGGATGGCGCCGAAGTAGTGGTCCTCGAACTCCTGGCCCTTGGGCGGCTTGGCGCCGAACAGCGTGCGGCCGGCGTTGATCAGGTCGGGACGCGCGAGGAAGAAGTGCCGGTCGATCAGGAAGTACTCCTGCTCGGGCCCGCAGAACGACACGACGTGGTCGAGGTCCTTGTGCCCGAACAGCTTCAGGATGCGCTCGGCGTGCGCGCCCAGGGCCTGCTGGCTGCGCAGCAGCGGCGTCTTGTTGTCCAGCGCCTCGCCGGTCATCGAGACGAACACCGTCGGGATGCACAGCGTGTTGCCGTTCGGGTTCTCCAGGATGTAGGCCGGGCTGGTGACGTCCCAGCCGGTGTAGCCGCGCGCCTCGAACGTGCTGCGGATGCCGCCCGAGGGGAAGCTGGACGCGTCCGGCTCGCCCTGGATCAGGGTCTTGCCGGCGAACTCGGCGAGCGTGGTCCCGTCGCCGACCGGGTCCAGGAAGCTGTCGTGCTTCTCGGCGGTCAGGCCGGTCAGCGGGTAGAAGACGTGGGCGTAGTGGGTGGCGCCCTTCTCCAGCGCCCAGTCCTTCATCGCCGAGGCCACGGCGTCGGCGACCGCCGGGTCGAGCTTGGCGCCCTTCTCGATCGGTCGCGACGACGGACTTGTAGACCGCCTTCGGCAGCCGCTGCCTGCATCTCGGCCTTGGTGAAGACGTTGGCGCCGAAGATCTCGCCCGGCGTCTTCGCCTGGGTCGAAGCTGATGGCGGGAGGCACGTACGCCTCGACGTTGGTGATCGCCTGCAGACGGACTGCATTTCCGCTCAATTGAGTTCCTATCGCCGGGATGCGTCAGCTTGTCGTCCGGGCCCGACACTAAGGACGATCGGTTCCGGGAATGTTACGTCGCTGTCACGCCTGCCAGTCTCGGCGTAAATATTCCGTTTTAAGTTGATCCTGCTCAGCTGAGGAGCCGGGACCTACCGCTTGAAGCGGCCGGAAACCCACGCAGCGGCAGGTCAGCGCTGGTCATCGGCCCAGGAGTGGCCGCGGCGACGGGGGCGACGGCGGCCGGTGCGGGGCAGGGCGGTGACGGTTATGGCGGTGGACGCGAAGTTCGACGAATCGGACAGGTCGACCGCGGGCTTGAGACGGATGATGTGCGTGTTGTTAACACACGGAGCAGTCGCGACCTAGGTGACCCACTCGGGCTGCTGCCCGGTGTCGACCGCGGAGAAGTCTTTGTGCCCCAAGCCCGCGGTGCAGCCGCCGTCGACGACGAACTCCGATCCCGTCGAGTAGCTGGACTCGTCGCTGGCCAGATAGATCACGAGGTTGGACACCTCCTTGGGCTCAGCGGCCCGGCCCAGCGCGGTCTGGAAGATGTCGTCGGGCACCCACTCGGTCATCGGGGTCTTGATCAAGCCCGGATGAATCGAGTTGACCCGAATTCCGCTGGGCCCCAACTCCAATGCCGTGGATTTCGTCAGCCCCCGAACCGCGAACTTGCTAGCGGTGTAGCCGTGGCAGGCGATGGTGCCGGCCATGCCCTCGATGGACGAGATGTTGATGATCGACCCGCGGCCGGCCGCCTTCATCGACGGAACGACAGCCCGGATGCCGAGGAACACGCCGGTCAGATTGATGTCGAGGATTCGCTGCCACTCGGAGAGCTCGTAGTCCTCGATGGTGCCGACGTTGATGATGCCGGCGTTGTTGACCAAGATGTCGACGCCGCCGAATTCGCTCGACCGCGGTCGCGACGACACGCTCCCAGTCGTCGGGTTGGGTGACGTCGAGATGCACGTAACGCGTCTGCGCCCCAACGTCCTTGGCGACCACTTCGCCCTCGGAGTCGAGGATGTCGCCGAAGACCACCTTGGCTCCCTCGGCCACCATGGAGCGAACGTGCGAGGCGCCCATGCCGCGCGCGCCGCCGCTGACGACCGCAACCTTGCCAGCCAACCGACCTGCCATCGATTCCTCCTGCCGCAATGAGGTGACGTCAGTGCCACCCAGCGAGGCAGCCTATCGGCAGGGTCCGATGGTGTTGCGTCGATTTAGAAAAGCACGCTATCCGCGATCTGGAGTTGGGTGAGTAACGCTTCGAGGCTGTTGACCATGGAGTCTTGGATGGTGTGATACTGGTCATTCCGCCCACCGTCGTCGCTGTGGCGGTAGCGATTTCTTGCGAGGTCAAACCGAGGTACTCGAGATGGTCGGAGAACAGGCCGGCGTTGTTGAGGCCGTTGTCGTAAATCGACCAGCCATCGCCGGACAGCGAGTAGACGTCGGTCGGGATGTAGCGGTCAGGAGTTACCTGGCCCAGCATCTCGTCGGCCCCAAATTCTTTGAACAAGTCGACAATTGACTGCTGCCACGATGCTGGGAACTCGTCGAGGAACGTATTCAGAAATCCGCCTTCGGCAGATGCACTGTCGCCAACCATGACGAAGTGCAGCTCGTCCCCCGGAACCTTATCTGCAGCGAGTTGTTGTTCGGCCATTCCCATGACGACCGAGCTCTGCGAGTACCCGAAGACATAGAGCGGGTCGGCGGCGCTGAAATCCCCTGTGGAAATTTCGCTCTCGATCTTTCCTACCAATTCGGTCACGCCGTAGTTCACCGCGTCGTTCAACGTTCCGCTCGCGACGACCTCTGGCATGTCGAGGGTGGCGACGTTGCTGTAGTCGGGGTCGACGGTGAACCCGCCGCGTGCAGGTATAGATCTGCGGCCGCGTCCGCATACGCCGGATTGTCGACCGGAATGATGATCAGAGCTTCGTCGTCGACCAATCTGTAGTCGAGATGCCGGACGTCAGGCGTCTGGGCGATAAACATCGAGGCGGCAAGAATTGACGGGGCCGCAAGAAATGTGCTGACGGCGATTTTGGGCATGAAGTGTTCTCCGGGCCTGTCGACGCAAAATCGCGCCATATGGAATTGTGTGTGTCCCGTTTGTCCTGTGGGACGCTCATTTCGCCGTCGGATAGCGCCTCTGCCGATAAGGCGCTGAAGCGCTGGCGATCCGGTAGACACGCGCCGCAGTGACAGATCGTCGCGCAGCGAGCCCCGTGCTGTACGGATAGGCACGGAGTCAAGACGATCCGGCGGTAACGCGTGCTGTCAGCGGCGGGCCACCGGCCAGTCACTGTGGGCGTCAGCGAGCGTCGTGCGCGGATCGGAGTACCTTGTCTCCCCGACCTCAGCCATTGAGGTCAAGGGCACGGTAATTCATTGCCCAGTCCACAAAGGCGGGTTTTATCGCAATACCGCGGTTAACTTAGAAAGATCCGTCGATCGGTGGACAGATCCCCTTAGCCCGAACGGAATTCCTCCTCGACTTTCTTGCCGATATCGGGATCGACGTTGCGCCAGTACTCGAAAGCCCGGGATAAGACCGGTTCCTTGACGCCCTTCGACAGATGACCAACGATGTTGTGCACCAGGCGGTCTCGTGCGTCGTCATCGAGCACCTCACGCACCAGGGTCCCGGCTTGGCCCCAATCGTCGTCCTCGGGGCGCAGGGTGTACGCGGCGCGGACGAGCTCGCCGTCGGCCTGCCAACGGATCTCGGCGGCGCGCGCCGGATCCGCATGCGGACCACCATAGGAGTTCGGCGCATACACCGGGTCGGTGACGTTCTTGATCCGCATCGCACCGTCTTTGGAGTAGCTGTTGACCTCGACGTGCGGTGTGTTGACCGGGATCTGTTTGTAGTTGGTTCCCAGCCGGGCGCGGTGTGCGTCGGCATAGGAGAAGCCGCGGGCCAGCAGCATCTTGTCCGGGCTCAGTCCGGTGCCGGGCACGATGTTGTTCGGCTCGAACGCGGCTTGCTCGATCTCGGTGTGGTAGTCGGTGACGTTGCGGTCGAGCGTCAGCTTCCCAACGTCGATCAACGGATAGTCGCTGTGCGGCCACAC
This sequence comes from uncultured Actinomycetota bacterium, assembly GCA_963749375.1. Taxonomy (GTDB): domain Bacteria; phylum Actinomycetota; class Actinomycetes; order Mycobacteriales; family Mycobacteriaceae; genus Mycobacterium. The sequence goes on along the minus strand of CAVVNB010000020.1, from coordinate 300,781 downwards.
CTTCGTCAGGTCGAACGGGTTGAACCGGTAGGTCTTGGCCTCCTCGAACGGCATGATCTGCATCTTGAGCGTCCAACTCGGGAAGCTGCCGCTCTCGATCGCGTCATACAGGTCGCGCTGGTGGTAGTCGCCGTCCTCGCCGGCAAGCTGGTCGCCTTCCTCCTGAGTCAAGAAGTCGATGCCTTGATCACTGATGAAGTGGTACTTCACCCAAAAGATCTCGTCGGCGGCGTTGATCCAGCTGTAGGTGTGGCTGCTGTAGCCATTCATCTGCCGCCAACTCTTGGGGATGCCGCGATCCCCCATCAGCCACGTCACCTGATGCGCCGACTCCGGCGACAGCGTCCAGAAGTCCCACTGCATGTTGTTGTCGCGCAAATTCGTTGCCTGCATGCGCTTTTGGGAGCGGATGAAATGCTGAAACTTCATCGGATCACGGATGAAGAACACCGGCGTGTTATTGCCGACCATGTCCCAGTTGCCGTCGGACGTGTAGAACTTCAGCGAAAATCCACGCGGGTCGCGCCAGGTGTCTGGGCTGCCGCGCTCGCCGGCGACGGTGGAAAAGCGGATCAGCGTGTCGGTCTTGGTCCCCGGCTGGAACACCGCCGCCTTGGTGTACTTGCTGACGTCGTGGGTCACCTCGAAATGGCCGAACGCTCCGCCACCTTTGGCGTGAGGCTGCCGCTCCGGGATGCGCTCCCGGTTGAACTGCGCCATCTGCTCGATCAGGTAGTGGTCCTGGAGCAGGATCGGGCCGTCGGGGCCCACCGTCAACGACTGTTCGTCGCTGGGCGCGGGGGCGCCGCCGTCGGTTGTCGTGTACCGCTCAGTCATGAAGTACCTCCTCGTCTTGCAGCGACGCCGAATAGGCTGCGGCGCGCTGTGGGGTAGGTACCCATTACGCGCGAGAAGTAGCCGTCCGGAAGCGAAGTTCTGAGGCGCGGCGGAGTCGAGGGCGTTCGCCGACTCCGGAGAGCACATCGAAAAGTAGCTCGGTTAGGCGGCGAGGATTCGTGCAGCGGCCTTATTACCCGCGACCACTGCCGATTCCTGTGAGGGTAGAGCCATGTAGTCGCCGGCGATCTGCACTGGGACATCGACTGGATAGTCGCTAAGGAATTTCCGCAGCGCTTTGTAGTAACCGACATCGGCGTGGTTACCCGCGGACCGCCATCGCTTGAGGTGCGTACCTAAAAAGTGGTCGCGAAGCTCCGGGAACAGTCGCTCGATCAGATCCCGAGCGGTGGACACCAGTCGATCGTCACTCCAACTCGCGAAGTCAATATCCGACTGGTCAGGAAAGAAAGCGGTGATGAGGCTGGTGCCAGCTGGGGCACGGTCGGGTGCCTTGACGTGTTCGAGGAACAAGGTGCCGATCTCGAGAGAAGCGGCCTTCGGCACCATCACAAGGAACGGTTCCTTCACGGTGCGCCTGGAATAGGTGAGTTGCAGTGAGCAACAACCCGAGTCCCTCGACCTCGACAGGAGTTCGCCCGTAACCGCTTTCAGCGGCTCATACATGTCGACGGCGGCTTGTAGTGGCGTGGCGATTACACATGCGTCTGCACGTTCGCAGCCGGCCACCCTGGAGTTGCTTTGGTAGTGGACTTCTACTCCGGCGTCGGTAGTCCGGACTGCGGTGACCGGCGAGTTGAGACGCACATCGAGCTTCTCGGCCAACGTTGAAGGTAGGAGCTGCAAACCGCCCTTGAGGGTCTGCATCTTCCCCGACGCAGTGACCGCGCCCGCGAGAAATCCCACCACCGACGCCTCGGCGGGAGAGCTGGTCACCATTGAGCGCGTCACGCCGTCGAGTATCAGATCGTTGAGCTCGCGTCCAAACACTCGGTCGAGGTAAGCCTGAATCGACTCGGTGTCGTACTGGGCATGATTGCCCAGATCGTAAGGATTCAGACCGTAGAGCGGTTTGATCAGACGCACGCCACGCGCAATCAACCGCAGCTTCGCGGCGGGCGGAAGCAGCCTGGTGGTCAGAAACGCCCGGAGAGGCTTGCTCAGGTCGAATATGTGTAGATCACTGCCCTTCACTACGGCCATCTTGGGCGCGCAATGAATCAGCTTGTCCGACAGTCCCACATCTCGAAGAAGCTTCGTATATTCGGTGTAGTTGTCCGTCACGATGGTCGGGCCGACATCGAACAAGAAGCCGCCGTCGGGCTCAGACAGCACCCGTCCCCCGACGCGGCCCAAGGTTTCAAACACCGTGACGTGACAGCCCTGCTCGTGCAACCGATGACCGGCACTCAAACCCGCCAGTCCGCTACCAATGATGACCACGCGCTTCATATCAGCTTCCCAAGGCCGTCTCGCGACTAGGTAGTCGTAACGAGTCGAGAAAGTGATATTAGCGAGGAGAGACGGCGGGCAGGCGAGCAATCGACAGCATTGCGGGCCCGACCTAAGCCTCCGCCGAGAGCAGCGCCACCAACATCTCGCGCAGCTCACCAAACCGATTCTCGCCCAGGGTCTTGCGCCAACGCTTCTCGACCTCGAGTGCGTTGGATCGCATCACGCGTAATGCTTCGCGTCCCCGCGGCGTGAGTTCGATGATCCGTGCCCGGGCGTCAGAGGGATGCGGACCCCGAACGACATAGTCATGCCGTTCCAACACGGCGACCACCTGCGCCACGGCCTGACGGCTGACCCTGAGCCGGTCGGCCAGATCTGACGCGTGTAGCCCGCCGCTCACCAGTGGCACCAGGGCGACCGCCTGCGCGGGCCGGATCCCGTCGAGTCCGGCGGCCGCGAAAGCCGCCCGCAGGCGGGGCGCCCCGGAAGCGGCCACAAGGTTAAGCAGCGCCGGCACCGTGGGCTCCCATTTGGCGTCTTGAGAAGCTCCCATGGTTTAGCAGTGTGCCATTTATTCGAATATTGACAAGTAACTTGTCAAACGTGGATGGGGCTGCCAGGATGAGGGCCATGCGACCTCGATACTTTCGGGCTCTTGTCGTCGGCGCCCTCGCAGTCCTAGTGGTAGTTCTCGGCGGCTGCATCGGCGGCGGCCACGCACTGGGAACACCTGGTGCACAGTCGATCCCGGAAGGACAATCCACTCACACGATCGACGTCGGCGGCACTAGCCGAACCTTTCATCTGTACCGTCCGCCCGGCCTGAGCGACGCCGCGCCGCTGGTGGTGATGATGCACGGCGGATTCGGAACCGGAGCTCAGGCCGAACGTTCGTACCACTGGGACAGCGAAGCCGACGCGGGCCACTTCTTGATGGCTTACCCCGACGGAGTCATGCGTGCATGGAACGCCGGAAGCTGCTGTGGCGAACCGCAGCACACCAACACTGACGACGTCGCCTTCATCACCGCCATGGTCGGCGCCATCGAACAACAAATGCCGATCGATCGGGCACGCGTCTATGCCACTGGCATGTCGAACGGGGCCATGATGGCACTTCGCTTGGGTTGTCAGACAGACACATTCGCCGCGATCGCCCCGGTGGCCGGCACGCTAGAAGCCGACTGCTCCGGAGCGCGGCCCGCGTCGGTGCTGCAGATACACGGCACCGCCGACGACCGAGTCCCCTACAACGGTGGGCCGGGCAAGGCCTTTTCGCGTGACGGGGCGGCGCGCGTCGACGGCCCTTCGGTGGAGTCCGTCAACGCGACGTGGCGCGGCATCGACGCGTGTGGACAACCCAATTCGACGACAGCCGGGGATGTGACGACTCAGACGGCCGGGTGCGCCGATGGCCGCACCGTGGAACTGATTTCGGTGCAGGGCGCAGGCCATCAATGGCCTGGCGGTGACCCGAGTCCGCTCGCGCAGCGGGCCGGTAACATCCCAGCACCGTCGACGGCGATCAATGCCACCGACACCATCTGGCAGTTCTTCGCGTCGAAGCGTCGATAGCCGGACCGTGAGCCGGCTCTGAGCGAGCCACGCGGAAAAGCCGCACCCGCTCAATACAAAGCGGGTACGGCTTCCTCAAGTCGTGGGTGGGCTAGATGGCCCGGACGTTACTGGCCTGCGGGCCCTTGGCGCCCTGAGTGACCTCGAACTCCACCTGCTGGTTCTCTTCGAGGCTGCGGAAGCCGCCGCCGTCGATCTCGGAGTAGTGCACGAAGACATCCGGGCCCTCTTCGCGCGCGATGAAGCCGAAGCCTTTTTCAGCGTTGAACCACTTCACAGTTCCCTGTGTCATTTTGAATCTCCTTTGTCAGGATTCCGGTCCACACCATGCGGACCGGCAAGCCGAATGATCAGACGCTACTTCTGGCTTGCCCTGCAAGGAGAAAGAGACGCCCGCACCAAGTTTCTGCGCGAGCGTGTGTAAAACACGAACACTTAGAATTTCGACTAGTTGCATACTACGCGATCCACAGCAGAAGTTGTCAACGCTTGGGGTGCGCATCCATGCCGCTCCACCGAACTGGCAGCGAGTTGGCAGGTGTGGCGGCGGCGCCCGCCGTGATTCCGGTGGGACACTGACGACTATGCGCATGGCCGATGCCGACGACCTGGTCGCCGTTGATGTGTTCAACGCCGCCAAGGTGACCGGCGAGCCGCTGACGATGACTTTGGTCAGGCGTGTGATCGATGATTTGCTCACCCACTCACAAGCATGCGGCTGCGGACACTGCGAGGCCGCAGCGGTCGCGCGTGTCAAGGATGTCTGGGACATCGCGTCGGGTTGGCAAAAAGCTCTCGCTGCTGACACCAAGAGCCGCGAGGCGCGTTAGTATCGACAACTGGATCTCACCAACAAAAGATGAGATCATCTGGGACACAGCTTATTTCGCTACCCGCAATCGCAAACGAGGTTCGTGCACTGAGCCCGTCCGCGTCGATTGAAGGCGCGCCGCGAATTGGCGCATAAGTCGAACACATGTTCTAATGAGGCCTGACCGCCAGCGGCCGATATTCAGGAGGAGAACGCCTCGATGACGACTGTAAACACCCTGACACCCGAAGCGCCACACACCGACTCCGACACTCCCGAGGGCTGGAGTTCTTCCGTCCAGAGCGCCTCGCCAGTGAACGAGCCCTCGTCCGACGCCGGCGCTACCGCCGATAAGAAGCCGAGGAAAGCCCCGGCCAAGAAAGCGGCCGGCAAGAAGACCAAGACCCTCGAGCTGACTCTTACCGTCACCGGAACCGCCGATGGCGAATGGCACGCGGAGCTCAAGCAGGGCAGCAGCTACCTTGCGCGCAACCTCGCGGTTGCGGCCGCCGCGGTTTCCCGGGCGGCAAAGGAACTACACGAAGACCTCTCCAAACCGATAGACGTGCTCATCGAAGAGGCGCGCTCCCAGCAGGCCGCCAGGGTCGCCGCCCTCGAAGCCGAATTAGACGCCGCGCGTAAGGCCCTCGCAGACCTGGACTGAGCAGGATCGCCTGGAGGGCAACGAATCTGCTACGGCTTCGGTAGGGCTGGGAATCGTGAGCTCGATGGTCCCTGCGCGCCGCATATTTCGGCTGGCGGCATGTCATCGGCCAGGCGTCATTCAATGTAGAAGAAAACCGCTGCGTCGTTTCCGCCCCGGCAAATGACTGCATCACCTTCCCTAACGCAGGTCATCGTGTAGTTCTGGTTCGTTACGGGACTCCAGGCGTCGATCACCCACGAGTCGGCCCCTGAGGCGGCTCCTTTTGGATTCGCCAACGCGTACTGCTCGAGGACATTCTTGGCGAACGGGCATGACGTATGACTGTTGGCCCAAACAGCATCACCGGTGCTGCTTATACAGTCCGTAGTAAATTCTCCCCCTGGCGGTGAATGTCGCCGGGGCGGGTGAATTTGGTGCATGACAATCTCCTTCTGGCGCACGATTCCCTCGTAATATTCGCCGGGCCGGGCCGTCGGACAAGGCTTCGGTCCGCTCAGCGGACCAGGGCTCGCCACTGATTTGGCGTGGCGGTGGGCGGAGGTTGCAGGTACTCGCGCACCAAAGTTGAGGTAAGCCCACGTCGAGCCAGCGTTTCCGTCCGAACGGACTGTCGGTCTATGCACCGCTTCTTCGTCGTGTAGGTAGACACCCGAAATGCGGGGAATCACGACAGCTGAGGAGAACGCAATCAAATGAAACTCAACGAAGTCGCACGCCGACTCATCGGTTCCGACCCTGCAACGCTCGTCACGATCAATCGCGACGGCAGCCCGCAAGTCAGCCTGGTTTGGGTAACGGTGCAACGTACGACCAACGGCGATGATGAGCTGGTCATCGCTCATCTGCAGGAGCATCAAAAGATCCGCAACATTCGACGCGATCCCCGGGTGGCGGTGACGATCGCGTCCACCGACCGCAGCGGGCCGCAGACACCCTATCTGTCGATCAAAGGCATCGCCCGCGTCGAGGAGGGCGGTGCTCCCGGGCTGCTCGACGAGATCGCCACGACTATCTTCGGCCCCGGCACCGGATTCCCGCCGCCCGACGCACCCAATGGATACCTGACTCACATCACGATCGAAAAGGTCGGCGGCGTCGGCCCCTGGGCGACCTGAACATGTCGAGTTGTGACAACTCGTGACACCGAGACGGGGTCCCAGGGATGACGTCAGAGAACGGAACCACTTCTAACCAGGCCTTTTTACAGTAGGGCGGGCGGGGCTCGAACCCGCGACCAACGGAATATGGGAACGTTTTTCGTGGATGATTGTCATCCACGACATATTGTTGTCCGTAGTGGAAATGAGCGTGAATTCGCTGTGCTGCAACGCGTTAAGGATCTAAATGCCGGTGCGAAGGTGCGTTGAGTACGCAGAGAACCAGCAGGCAGGATGCTGACTCGTCAAGTACCGCCCGCACTTCAACCCACCTAGCCAGACGCGATAAACCACTGTCGAACAGCACGGTTCGACGTTCGGCGGTCTACGCAGGCGTCACGTGTTGAAGAGCCCCAGTTCAAGAGTATGGGCGATCTGGGCGATCGCGGCCTGACCACGCACGCTGTTGCCGGCCTGGTCTAGCGGCGGTGAATACGCGGCGATCGCCAGTTTGCCTGGCGACACTGCCACGAGGCCGCCTCCAACACCGCTCTTAGCGGGCAGCCCGACGGTGTAAGCCCAGTCGCCGGAGGCGGTGTACATACCTTCCATCGCCATCAAGGCCAATACAGGTGCCACGTTGGCTTTCGCGATCACGCGTTCGGCGGTGACGGGGTTGACACCCCCGTTGGCCAGGGTCCCGCCCATGATGGCGAGATCGACGGTGGTGACCAGCGTCGAGCACTGCAGGGTGTAGATGTCAACGGCCTCCATCGGGTCGCTGTACATGTATCCGCCGCAGCGCAGCAGCCACGCGATCGCGCGGTTTTGAAAGTTCGTGGCGCGTTCGGAGTCGGCGATCTTGTCGCTGACCCTGATCGATCGGCCGGCGAAATTGCTTTGGATCTCGAGAATCTGGCGCCAGCGGTCGTCGGCGTCGGTCGCCGAGACCAGGCTCGTTGCTGTCATCGCGCCTGCGTTGACCATTGGCGACATCGGCTTGTTGTTATGAAGTTCCAGTGCCAGAACTGAATTGAACGCCTCACCAGTCGGATCAGCGCCCACCTTACGGTGGAACGCCCGCGGGCCCACCTGCTCCATAGCGAGCGCAGCCGTGAATACCTTCGAGATGGACTCCAGCGCGAACTCACAATCGGCATCGCCGGCCGAAAATGTTTGACCGTCAACGGTTGTTACGCAGATCCCGAACAGATTTGGGTCGACCTCAGCCAAGGCAGGTATGTAGCCCGCGTTCTTCCCGCCGCGCTTGTTCTTGTGCTTCTTGTGCGCCGCGGCAATCGCCTGAGTGATGCGGTCGGAGTCGATTGGTGTACCGGCCAATGGAGTCAATTCTCCTTCACCGCAGTATGTTCAATCGCAGCCGTCGTCACCACTTGATGGATGAAACCGAGCTTAGCGACGACGTGCGGGAAGATGGTGAACGGGTACAGGTCGTCGCGACCCATCGCGTTGTTCACCCGGTTGAGCACTCCCGACAACACCAGCCAGTCAGCCATGATGTCCTCGATGGCACAATCCGCGTAGGACACCCGAGCATCGACATCGTCGGCCAGGCCCCATTTCACCCGGTCGGCTTGGACGACAAGTCCTGAATCAGCGATCGTGGCAAGGGTTCCGGTGATGTGCAGATAGTGTGCCCAGGTTTCGGCGAAGTCTTCCCAGGGGTGGGCGGTGGCGTACTCGGAGATGAAGTTGTGCTGCCAGTCGGCCGGCGAATCGCCTTCGTAGTGTCGCAGCAGTGCTGCCTGGTAGTCCTGCCGGTCGTCCCCGAATATCGTCCGGGCATCTTCGATGAGTGGGGTGTTCTGCACGAGCAGCATCTCGTAGTAATGGCCGACTTCGTGACGGAAGTGACCCAGCATCGTGCGATAGGGCTCGTGAAGCTTGATGCGCAGTCGTTCTCGGTATAACTCCATCGACTCGGCCAGGTCGATGGTGATCACTCCGTTCGAGTGACCGATCGTCACCGGCCGCCCCAGCGTTTTGCTCGACAGCAGGTCGAACGCCAGTCCTGCGGGGTCGGCATAGTACGGGTGGACCGGCAGGCCGAGATCGATCAGCTCGAAGATCAACCGTCGCAGCTCCTTTAGCGTCGAATCGAGTTCATCCATCGCTTCGGTATCGTCGGGCGCGGGTCCCTCGCGCACGAAACTGTCCGCATAGCAGCAGCCGGATGCGGAGTCGTCGGCGGCCAGCCAGTTGCAGCCCCGCTCCCAGTGTGCGCACCGAACCCAGTCGCGGCCATCTACCGTGAGCATTTGCGACGGTACGCACACCATCTGCCGCGACGGGAGGTGGTAACCGACCGTCGAGGCGCATGTCGGGCACTGCTGCGCCTCGAACGGCAAGGCCTGTCCGCAGTTGGGGCATCCGAAGGCGCGCACGGTCAGAGGCTGCCAGCATCGAAAGCAATCGCCGTCACAAGACCTCCTCGGTCGGAAACCTGAGCGCCCATGAGCCTAATGCCGCTCAATCGTCGAAATCTGGCCCAATTAAGTTGGAGCTAACTCCGACGACATGCTCTCGCTCGAATCCGCCTTCGCGGTGCAGTGCTGTCCCTCGGCTCCATGCTTTGTTACCACCAAGAGCGGACTCTCGAAGAGGTGAAAGCGAAATTCACTAGGGAAAGCTCTAGATTCCAAGCCGCGAGGGCAATCTTCGACGCGCTTTACTACGACTACTTCGGGTATCGCTGTCTCGACAAGCTCCGCAACGTGATGATCCATGAAACGATTGCCGCCGTTGGAATCTCCGCGGAGGCACACGCGAATTAAACCGAGAGCCTCCGCAGGGAACTGGAACCCCGACACCGGCGCATGGGACTTCCCGCCGGGAACCTGAGCGCCTCAGCCGGCGTCTGAATAAGTCATCGGGCCGTCCCACTTTCCGGGGCTGCCCGTCTTAGGCGAGGTGCGCTTACGTGACGTGTTCTGGAGTTTCGTGTCGGTGTCTGCCATCGCCACGGCCTCGGTCATGCCTCGATCACCCGATGGGCTTCATACTTGTCTGATTTGTGGACACTCATTGTCGGTGGTTCGGGGTACAACGTCGCGGTGGCCGATCCGCGACGAGTTCCCCAATTACTTCGTGGGCGATCTCGTGACGATGTCTGTCTATGCGCATAGTCAGGACGATGCCTTTCCGGATCGACGGCAAAAGCGTCATCATCACCAACACCGAACGCCTCGCGCGCCGAACGCGTTTCACTAACGGGCCAGGAGCGGTCGGCCGCCAACACGAACCCTTCGTTTGAGCACGAGATCCGCGCCGATCAGCTTGGGCGTACAGCAGCTGCTCGCTCCACACGAGAAGTGGTTCGAAGCGAACGAGACGACAGATGGGGCCATCCTCTGGCTGGATGAACTCGGTCGCGGCAACGTGCGTTGGGATAGCAACAAGTTCGCGCCGCCCGGCATCGCAATCGACGGCATTTAGGGATGCGTGCCGTCCTTCGTTCTGGGTACTCCTTTGCCATCGCGCGACGCCGCGCGGTGCCTGTATCTAACGGAATTGGAGGCTGGCGATGACGGTGGCACGAGACATTGCCGCGACGCGTCAGCGGGTGTGGGACGTGTTGGCCAACGGCTGGACTTACTCGGGCTGGGTGGTCGGCAATAGCCGGATCCGCGCGGTGGATTCGGATTGGCCGGCTCCCGGCACGCGGATTCTGCATTCCATCGGGACGTGGCCCGCGGTCATCGATGACGAAACCGTTGCCGAGAGCTGGGTGCCCGGTGAAGAGCTCGTTCTGCTCGCGAAGGTACGCCCGGCGGCGACGGCGCAGATCACCTTGCGGCTGAGCGACCTTCAGGGAGGAGGGTGTCGGGTCGAGATGAGTGAGCTCGCCACCAGCCTTCCGCTGCGCTGGGTCCCCGACAGTGTCCAGTTGCTAGGCGTAGCGCCGCGGAATCGGGAGTGCACCTGGCGCTTGGCGATGATTGCCGAACAACATGTCCCCGATGATGCCCAGTAGCGCATTCCTATCCCGCTAGGAAGTCCTGTTTCCGGGCGGCACCCCGTCCCGCCAAAGCGTAAAACGACCCGCCACGGCATCGGGGCGGGTCGTTTTTTAGCAAAATCAGCCAGCCATGAACTCCTGGTAAGCCGACTCCAGATTGGACGGCAGCGCAGTCACATTGCATTGCCGTTCGGTGTCAGCAATCGGAGCCAGAACGCCGCGCAGGTCGTAGTACTCATTGGGGTGCGCGGTGAAATAGCTGCGTAGATCGGACTCCGCCTGCGGACGGGGCTGGCCGTACGCGGCCATCACGACGTGGTTGGCGTCCGGGTGCGCGGCAAGATATTGCTGCGCCGCGCCAGTAGCCGACGAGACGGTGGTGTTCACTCCGGTCGGGCTGCAGTCAGGTGCCGCGAGCGCCGACGGCGCCGCCGAGATTCCCACGGCCATCGCAATTCCAAGCAGACAGCCTGCGCTCATGCCGGCGTGCTGGCGCGTGATGGGAGTACTGATTGTCATCATCAGTTTGTCCTTTGAATAGATCTGACAGATCGCGGGAAACTCTGCTCGTCCCTGAATTCCAAGGTAGCTCAAGTGAACTAGACGCTTATTCACCGAGGAGCCGACGCGAAGGCGCCGGGTCGACTGCCGCAGGCCTGTTTTGTGAGGTGCGCGACAGAAGTTGCCGTTCAAATACACCGACTTCTCATAAAAGTGATGTGTTCCTTAACGAACGTGTAGTGAATCGTGATGCATTCGTGACCGCCAATCACCAATGCAGGTGCCAGCAGGCCGTTCCTTGGCGCCAATTCGGCCGCTTGGTCCCGGCTGTGGCTGAGTCGGGGCACAATCGATTCACATGGACTCTTCGGACGCTGGCCTGAGGCACGAGCTCGCGACGCGCATGGCCGAGCTTGCACGAGCTACTGCTGGCTCGAGCACGCTGAAGCAGATTCTCGACGATGTGACGGCCGCAACGTTGGAGCTAATACCGGGTGCTGACCTTGCGGGGGTTCTGCTCGTGAAGAAAGGCGGTGCCTTCGAGTCCCACGCAGAAACCGACAGTTTGGTCGCGCAGCTGGATAGATTGCAGCACGATTTCGGTGAAGGACCCTGTGCTGAGGCCGCCCTTCAGCAGACAGTTGTGCGCAGCGACGACCTTCGGAGTGAGTCGCGCTGGCCGCAATACGCACCGGCCGCTGTCGAGCTCGGAGTACTCAGTGGCCTGTCGTTCAAGCTGTACACAGCAGACCGCACGGCAGGCGCGCTGAACGTCTTTAGTCACCGGGCCGATGCCTGGGACACTGACGCTGAGACGACCGGCGCTATTCTCGCCGCCCACGCCGCCACGGCCATCTTGGCGCAACGTAAAGGCGAACAGTTGCAGTCGGCGCTGCTGACCAGAGACCGTATCGGGCAAGCCAAAGGCATCCTCATGCAGTCCTACGGCGTCGACGACGTACGCGCGTTTGAAATGCTGCGGCGGATATCTCAAGAGAGTCAGACCAAACTCGCCGACATCGCCCAGCGGGTCATCGACACCTGCGCTAAGCCCAACTAGCACTCGAGGCGTCCATCGGCCTGACGGATCGTCGGAGGAGTTGCCGGCGCCTTGAGGAGTCGCTGCGGGCATCTAATTCAAGTCGGCCGCTCACCGGAGTTTCGGCGATGCGGCATGGGGTATTTCATACGGGCGCGCTGAGTTTTAATTTTTGCGTCGCTTCGCCGGGGCTAGAACAAACTGGTCCGCGAATCCGAAGTCTCTATCCCCTATTTGGCTCTGCGCCAAAAATCAGGAGTAATCATGCATAAGACTATTGCGATCGTCTCAGCAACCGGGGCACTGCTGGTCGGCGGAGCGAGCGTTGCCAACGCTGCCGTTCAAGGTGCAACTGAGCCGTCGTCGACGTCAATGACATTGGCGGACAACACTAACGGCAACACAGAACAGCACAACGACAACAGCGGTAGGTGGGGGATGTTTGGCCTACTTGGGCTGTTCGGGCTGGCCGGATTGAAGCGCCGCAACACCACCGACGCCCGGGTCGGCGCAGCACCCACAGCAACCCCCGGGCGCATCTAGTACCTGCCCTGCTCTCAGTCAGCCCCCGCCAGCACTTCACTCTGGCGGGGGCTGCTCCGACTATCCATGACAGGAAAGATTATGGACGCGTTGACTTTTCTTCGTCAGGACCATAAAAGTGTGTTGGGAATGCTGGAGGTGCTCGATGACGCTCCGTCGGGTTCTGGCGCTCAGCTGAGCGGCTGCCTCTGCTGTGGAAACGAGCCTGGCCAACGGTGCGGACAACTCAGCACTCATGATCGGTGCCCTTCAAAGCATGCGATTACCGCTGCTACGGACACACCCTGGCACCAGTCTATGCCTGTATCCACTTTGGTGTGGCGTATCGATCGCCGCTCACTCCGACAACACTCGTCACCGTTCGATCGCGTTTTGAGACTTCGGCGTTCTCGTTGAGGTGAGCGCCTCGGCTTGGTGTCATGACTTCAGCGGTCAGCTGTGACGTACCTACTCACGTCAAGATGGTCGACGAAGCAGCAATTGTGACGAACGTCGAAGCGATGAATCGAGCAACCGATTCTTTGTTAGGTTCGATGCGAGGCAGTGAGATCGCGCGTCGCCGGCCCTTCGAGCAGCGTGCCATCTGGAGCGAAACGTGAGCCGTGCAGCGGACACTCCCAGGCCTCGTCGGCGTCGTTCCAGTTCACGATTCCGCCCAAGTGCGGGCACACCGGCGAAACACGGTGCTCCACACCGGCAACACGACATCTGGCTTCAAGATGCCAGGGCGGTCCGCTCACCACGCCGCCCTCGTCCTCGGTGGGACCTCGACGTCCTATACGAGCCGACGGGGTAATCCAGCCTTTGGTCAAGTTGAATCCGACCTCGAAATTGGATTGCATGGCCGTTCGCAAGCCCGAAAGCTCATGCGGACTCCAGCTGGCGAATGCACTCGACCAATCCATCCGCCCGCCCAGGATGCGGCTCGACAACGCCAACGCCGCGGCAGCGCCGTTCGTCATTCCCCACTTATTGAAACCTGTTGCAATAAAGATGCTTTCGTTACCCGGCAAGATGGGGCCGACGTAGGGCAGGTCGTCGATCGGCGTGTAATCCTGCGCAGACCAGAAATGCGTCTGCTCCGCTCCCGGATAATGCTTTCGCGTCCAAGACGACAGTTCATCCAAAGCTCTAGACGGGCTCTTCTCGCGACCGACGGTGTGGCCCGCGCCGCCCACAACTAGGCGCTCTCCGTCGGCGACGGGTGCGTAGCGCACAGAACGCGTGGGCGAATCAGTCGAAATCATCATCGGCCGGGTGATCTCGCCCGGGACTTTGAATGCGAAGCAGTAGGACCGGGCTGGCTTGACCCGCGCAAAGTAGCCGCCGCGGTCGAGAATCGGAATCCCAGTGGCCAGCACCAATTGCGCCGCCGACAATTCCACCTCCCGATGCGCGGCGTCATTGACGTGGACGCGCAGGTTTGTGCCGTGTCCCGAGACCCGCCGCACACGGGTGTGTTCAACTAACCGTCCGCCGTGGCTGAGTAGCTCGACGGCCAACGCATCCAGGAATGACATCGGATCAAACTGCGCCTGCTCGGCCAGGCGCACGCCCCCGTGGTACGGGAACGGCACTTCGGCGTCGGCTTCCCACGTGGCGGGTAAACCCACCGCGCTGCACGCCTCAAATTCGGCGCGCGCAGATGCCACGCCTTCGGCGGATTGCGCGTAGGTATAAGCATCTTCGCGCTGCACTGCGACGCCGTGTGAAGCGCAGTGATTCAGCACCCAGCTTTGACCTTCACGATTGCCGTCGGAATAAGCGCGAGTTACGCCCGTGCCGTGCTTAGAAAGGATCTTCGAAAGATGGCTGCCCTGAAGCAAACTGACTTTGGCCGTGGTGTTTCCGGTAGCGCAGGCGCCGACCGTGCGGGCTTCCAACACCAATACGTCCTTGCCGGCGCGAGACAGCAGAACCGCGGTCATCAGCCCGGTGATCCCCGCGCCTACGACGATGACTTCGGCACCCTCGGCGCCATGCTCAATCTCACTTGCGGCCCAAGGCTGTTCGACCCGGTCGCTTAGCCATAAGGACGTCACGCGTCAGGTAATACCCCGGCAGTACCGCGCGGAAACGGCCGTTGCCCAACACCGAGGGATCACCGGCTCACCCTCATTGCGAGGTTGTCCTTTTGGAATCGAGCGGACTACTGCGTCCCGCTACCCGGACTCGCGCTCGTTCTCGTGCAGCGCGGCAATTGACGAAGACAGTCATCAAGATCGCGCAGGGTGGGGCTCCGTCGCGTGTCGTTACCGCTGCCGACGACGCTCGGGCAGGCGGGCACGCGGTCAGTCCATCGGTCGCCCGAAGGTGCTGGATCAGTCGAAAGTGGCTGTTGCGCAGCGGATGCACACTAGCGGCGAGCCGGCCAGCACAATCGCTGCCGCGCTCGGCATCAGCAGAGCCACCGTCTATCGCGTGCTGGCCGATCAGGCCGGCTAGCGCGCGTGGTCAACCGCTGACCGCTCAAGGCCACATTGACCAAATAATTGGTCCGCCTTATGGTGGGTTCTGATTTGGCATTACAGAGAACCAGGGAGAGGAATCGCCGCGTGATTGATTTCAAGGACCAGGTGGCAGTGATCACGGGCGCGGGCCGTGGCCTTGGTCGGCTCTACGCCATGGACGTAGCGCGGCGAGGCGGATCGGTAGTCGTCAATGACCTTGGCGGCACAATGCGCGGCGAGGGAGCCGACAGCAAGGTTGCGGACAAGGTGGTCGAGGAGATCACGTCCGCAGGAGGCACGGCTGTCGCCTCCTACGACTCGGTCGACACTGCGGAGGGCGGTGAGGCCATCGTCCAGACCGCCGTCGAGCACTTCGGACGCCTCGACGTCGTAATCAGCAACGCCGGAATCTTCAACAGCATCGCCTTTGATGAGATGGAACCGTCGCAGTGGCGACAAATGCTCGCGGTGCACCTGGACGGCGGGTTCTATCTGAGTCAGCCGGCTTTCAAGGTGATGAAGAAGCAGGGGTACGGCAGATTCGTCTTCATCTCATCTTCTGGTGGACTGTTCGGGCAGCACCTAGAGGCGCACTACGCTGCCGCCAAGACGGGATTGGTCGGGCTGAGCAACATCATCGCGCTTGAGGGTGCCGATCACGGCATTCTCTCTAATACGGTGTTGCCCTTTGGCTTCTCGCGCATGGTTACCGAGTCGGTGGACTCGGACACGCTCGAGAATTTGGGACTGCTAGAGCTGATCGGCCCGGAGAAAGTGGTGCCCATCGTGACATATCTGGCCAGCCGCGCTTGTGCATCCAGCCATGAGAACTATTCGGCGTGCGCTGGCCGCTATGCCCGCGTCTTCGTTGGTTTAAGTGATGGTTGGTTACCAGACCGTGAGGCCACAGCCACAGCGGATGACATCGCAGATCACTTCTCAGAAGTCTCTGGAACGGAGCCGTACACTATCCCCGGCAACATCTACGAGGAACTCTTCTCGGTAATTGGTCGGCTCGGCGTGGATCTCTCGGCCGCCGCTGCCCCTGCCGATTAGTTCGGATTGCCGCGACGACGCCCCAGTTTGCACCCTGGCGAGGGGCGGGGGTGCCGCTCTCGGCGAATTGTGTGCGGCATTTGTATCGGGTGCTTGGAGAAAACGATGGCGAGGAATTTTACCGACGCCGCCCGCCGGGACGAACGGCCCTCGCGGGTGAACCTAATAGATCGGATAGCCCTGATCCGGGCTTTTATAGTAGGGCGGGCGGGGCTCGAACCCGCGACCAACGGATTATGAGTCCGCGGCTCTAACCAACTGAGCTACCGCCCCAGGGCTGTGAACACCCGTCGCACGATCTTGACATTAGCGCCCGCACTTAGCGCGAAGGGTAGGCGGTGTGCGGCAGTCAGAGCGGCTTGCACCTCAATGCCCGGGACGTACCAACATCACCGAGTGCGACGCGACCTCGGTCACTGCAATGCCTCGGCCCAGTCGATATGGCCCTCGAAGCCAAGCGTTTCCGCCATGTCTCGGTATCCATCGCGGAACTGCGCGTAGGACACGGCGTCGCCCTTGGCCCGCGCCAGAAGAGCCCGCAGCCGCAGCAGCCAGATCTCGCGCACCGCAAAACCGTCGTTAGCCGGTTCCATCAAGCGCTCGATCTCGGCGTCGGCCAACCGCTCGATCGCGGCTTCGGCTTCAACCACGTCACCCTCCGCCCCGCGCTCGAGCAGTGTTTCGACCAGCACGCCCGTCGCCGGAATGCTCCACCCCAGTAGCCGTCCATCGCGGAACTGGCCGTCCGTGGCCTCGCGCAGGATCGGTATGGCGCCATCGCGATCTCCGCGTTGAGCCTGCTCTCGAGCCAAGCTGACCTCGACGATAGGCAACTCGGCCAGGAAGAACCCCCGACGCAAAAACACGTCACTGACCTCCGCCAGGACTTGCCGTCCACGGTCGCGTTCCGCGGTCGTCTGGCGGTGCACCAGCGCAATACCCAGCGTCATCTGGGAGATGGCGACGGCGACATCATCACCGGATTGTTCGGCAATCCGCAGGGCATCTTCGATCTCGCCCATCGCGCGATCGTCGGGCCTCAGCATGCCCGGCGGTATGGCCGCGGAGTAGGCATAGGTGACAACGGTGGCGTAGGACAGCGGGTCGGTGCTGCGGGCCATCGCGAGGCCATGCCGCAGATCGTCGCGCCATCCCGGAAGTCCCAGGCAGTAACTGGCCGTGGCCCTCGTCGTAAACGCAAGCGCCAAGGGAGAACCGATGATGAAGTTGCCTTTAGAGGGATCACCGTCGGCCAGATCAATGACCATCTGCGACCATCGCAGCGCGTCGGGCCACTCGGCGCTCTTGGCTCTGGCGTAGATCGATGCGAGGGACAGGCCCACCGTCAACGTCGGATCCTCGAGCGACTCGATCAGGGCCATCGCTTCCGATGCCAGCTGCGACGCTTTGTGCAGCCGGGCCTGATGCAGATGATCCATCACCCGCCCCGACATGGCGACCGCCAGCGAGGGCTTGTCTCCGGCCGCCGCGCACAACTCGCGCAATTCCTCGAAGCGGTCGCCTGTCGCTTGCTCGTTCACTCGCCAGGCGATCCCGCACAACATGGTGCGAGGAGCAATGCGCATGGATAACCGGTCGGGGTCATCGGCGGGAAGCGCGTCGGCGATGGTCCTAGCGCGCTCCCAACTGCGCCATGCCGCGGCGATGTCGCGGTTGGTTGCCCAGGTTGCGGCCCGCACTTGCCAGCCATAGGCGGCGTGACCATCGCCGGCCGCCTCCAGATGCTCGGCGATCAGGGCGGCATTTTCATCGCCCGCGGCCGGGTTACGTGACTCGAGAGCGGCCGCGACGCGCCGATGCATCTCGGCGCGATCCGATTCGAGCTGGAGCTCATAGGCCACGGTGCGGATCGACGGATGGTGAAACACGTATCCCGGCTGCCGGGTGAAGCGGACTTGATCGATGAGCTGAGCTGCCAGCAGATCATCCACCTCCGCGTCGACACCGAGCGCCGCCAGCAGGTCCAGGTCAAACCGCGCGCCGAGCACCGCCGCTGCGCTCAGCGTCCGCTTCGCCCTCGCGTCGAGTCGGTCGATGCGAGCGGCGATGGTTGCCTGCAGCGTCGCCGGCACGCTGACCTCGCCGACCTGTGCCGCCGAGACGTACGCACCGGGCTCACCGCGCAGCACGCCGCGCTCGGCCAGCTCGCGCACCAACTCCTCGGCGAAGAACGGATTACCGGCGGCCCTCTTGGCGACCCTCTGGCCCAGCGAGCCATTCGAGGAATCCGGGCCGAGCAGCGTAGAGACCAGTCCCGCCGTTTCTGAATCAGTCAGTGGCGCAAGGGCAAGCGTTTGGGTACCGGCGGCTCGGGTCAACGCGCCCGCAAATTCGGGTCGGTAGGTGACCAGCACCAGCGAGGGCGTCCGCGGCATGACAGCGACGAAATCGGCCAGCATCGACTCGCTGGCTTCGTCGATCCAATGCGCGTCCTCGATGACGAAGACCGCCGGAGCCCGGCGGGCCAGCGAAGCCCGGTTGACCAGTGTGGTCAACCGCCGTCGACGAGCATCCGGATCGATCTTCGGCAGCTCCACATCGGGATCGGCGATGCCCAGCAGGTCGTCGAGGAGCAGCAAATCCTCGGCCGGCGCGTCGGGAGCCTGAACCCGGATCCGCGCCCGGGCGGTGCGCGGATCAAGACCCTCGACGCCGGTGGCTGCGCGCAACAATCGCGCTACCGCATGGAAGGGCACCTGGCTGGTGTGCGATTCGCAGTAGGCGGTGAACACGTTCACGTCATGGGCATCTGCCATTGCCGAAACTTCACGCACAAGCCGGCTTTTTCCTATACCGGGCGAACCGACCACACCGACCACCGTTCCGTGGCCATCACGTGCACGGTCCAGCAAGCCTGCAACGGCGGACATTTCCCACTGCCGACCGACCAGGTCGGGCTGCGGCCACGGCGGCCGAAGTGCCACCAGGTCGTCGTCGTCGGTGAACGCATCCAGGTCGATCAACGACAGCAGCGCGGGAATGTCGGAGAGCTCGCTCACCGCATCGCTACATTCGCGGCACTGTTCCAGGTGGGCCTCGAATTCGCGCCTGTCCATCTCGGACAGAGAACCCAGCACGTAGGCCGCGTCCCACTCCGCATACTTGTGGCCGCCCTGCTCCGGAAAGGCGGTCATTGTGCTACCCCCATCTCCTGCAGCGCCTGCCGCAGGGCTCGTAGCGCGTGGTGCAGCCGCAATTTCACGGCGCCTTCGGCGATCCCCAGGTCTGCGCTGATTTGTGCGGTTGTCCAGCCGTGATAATACGCGCGTCGAACACACGCGCGATCTTCAGCTGACAGCCGCGCGAACGCGTCAGCGACCAGTGTCCGGTTGGTTTCCGGGATGTCCATAACCAGCCTTCCTGTGGTGCCACGAGTTCGGCGCCGGTTTGGTTCAAGACCGGCGCTTGCCAATGGTCAACGTACGGGCCGATAAGCGGCAAAATTCCGCGCGTACGAACGGCATCATCCTCCGCGCCAGCGCGAGCTTGGTCGAAAATCCTCGCTTGCAGCTCGCGAAAAATTCTCCCCGGATGGGATGAGTTCGCGATCGTTCATCCGTTCTGGCGGTCAGAAACTGCGTTCCAGGCGCACCCATGCTCACGCCCGTCGACGACGACGAGCTCGAGGCGCGTAAGCACCTCAGAGTGGCGCCGCGCTGAAGGGCGTCAGGTGAAGACCGTCTGACCGTCGACGTCGAGCAGATAATGCTCGGTGCCCTGCTCGACGCGCGGCGCATCACCGGCCAACGCCACGGCGATTTTGTTGCTCGCGTTGCGCATCACGTCGAGCGTCAACTCGACGGCTTCGGCTTCGGAGAAGTGCGCGCGCACCCCTGCCGCGACGCCGTCGTCGATGTGGCCCGGCGCCCAGATCAGCGCATCCACGTAGCGCAGCGCCGCCTTGTGCCGGTCGGTCAACCGCGACGACGCCTCGAACCGCTCGATGTCTTCGTACAGCGCCTCCGTGCCGCCCGCGTCCAGCGCCGTCGTCTCGCGCAGCGATTTGCACAACCGACAGTTGTGCTGGGTGGCGCCGCGAAGCCGCACCACCTCCGCCGTCAGCGCATCGAGCTCACGCAACCGGGCCACCGTCGGCAAGAAGGTGTTGAACACGATGTCAGACGGATCGGTGTCGTGATCCCACGCAACCGGCCCGACCACCCAGCCGAGGTACTCCCCACCGACACCGACCGCTTCCAGCCCGGCGCGGACCCGCGGCACGAAGTCGGCGATGTACATCTGCACGACGGTGCTGAACGTGCTGTCGCCCAGCGCTTTCCACAGTTGCGAACGCTGCTCGCCGCCGATCGTCGAGACGTCGGTGCTGAACTGCTCAGCGAAATCGGCAACAACATCATCAGCTGCCGGGTCGGCCGAAGCGGGAAGCGCCGGCAGGCCGAGGGTCTGCGCGCACACCCGACGAACCAACGCGGTCATCCGCCCGTCGCCGGGCGACAGGGCCACCAGTCGGGTCAGGTCGTCGCGCAGCACCACACGGCAATTATGTCGCTTCGCTCACCGATGACATGCGAAAGTCGCGAATCCGCAGCTCGAATCAAGGAACGGCGATGCCGAAGCTGCCCAGCGTGGTGTCCCAAAGCGCCTCGAGGAGGTTAACCGGGTCTGCCAGAGAGAAGTACGTCGTCGCGCCGTCCATCACACCGCCACCATCGATGGCCGTCAGTATCTCCGATTCAGGCAAGCCTCCGAGATAGACGCCGTGTTCGAAGAATCCCACGAAGTCCTGCCATAGGGCACCGAACGGGTCGGCCGCGAAATCCGCCGGCGTGGCGGTGTCGGCGAAGAAGTCGTTGCCGACGGTGAACACGTCGGTGGGATAAAGGTCGCTCGGGGTGGTGACGTTGTCCAGATTCGACCAGCCGAGGAATTGGTCGAGCGCTTGGCCGAACGGGGTGGCTCCCCAGGTGTCGAGCAGGCCGGTAGGTCCCGACGGTGGGTTGGCGGCCGCGTCGCCGAGCATGACGAACCGTAGGTCCTCGAGCGGGATCTTGCCTGCGAGTTCCTCTTCTGCCAACGAGGCGACGACAGCCGATTGGCTGTAGCCGAACACCGTGAGTGGGTCGGTTGCCGAGAAGTCGCCCGCGCTGTAGTCCGACTCGATGGCATGGACCAGAGTGTCGACGCCGGAGGCGATGGACGGGCCGAAGTTCGGCGACTCTTCAGTCACCAGTGGGGTGATCGTACCGGCGTCCGAAAACCCAAGTGGCTGCAGGTATTCCGTAACGGCGCCGGGAATGTACCCGGGGAACATGGTCGGGTCGGGCATGTAGGTGGGTCCCATCACGATGGCCTGCGTCGAACCGTCGAGGAAGTCGGCACCGGCGCCGGGGTCTGCGTGCGCTTCGAAGAAGATCGAACTCCAACTGGACGCCGCCGCGACGGCGAAGGCGACACTCACTGCGCGCGAAACGAATCCCTTGGACATCAGAACCCCCCGGATCGGTCATGTGACCGACGTCACGCTATCGCGAATTCGCGTCCGGTGGGCGGAAACTGACGTGGACCTATGTCGCTTGGCTCACCGATGACATGTGAAAGTCGGGAATCCTCAGCGACGGCATGGCGGCGCGGGTCACCCAATCGCCCCACTCGCGCGGCAGCGTCTGCTCGCTGACGCCGGCCTGGGTCGCCCGCCGCAGCAGATCCAGTGGGCTCTCGTTGAAGCGGAAATTGTTGACCGCCGCGGATACTTCGCCGTCCTCGATCAGATAGACGCCGTCACGGGTCAACCCGGTCAGCAGCAGCGTGGTGGGGTCGACCTCGCGCATGTACCACAGCGTGGTCAGCAGCAAGCCGCGCTCGGTGGCGGCGATCATGTCGGTGAGTTCGGCGCTGTCGCCGGTCATCAAGATGTTCTCCGCGGCGACGGCGACCGGTGCGCCGAATTCGCCGGCCGCGGCCCGCGGGTAGGCCAGCGCGTTGATCACCCCGTCGCGGATCCAGTCCACCCGACCGATGTTCATCCCGTTGTCGAAGATCGACAGCGTCTCCGAGGAACTCGTGGCAGTCACGAACGGTGCGCAGCCGAGCCCCGGCGCCGCGGGATCGGAGTACAGCGTCAGTGGCAGGTCGGTCAGCCTCTCCCCCACCCGGGTCCCGCCGGTAGGGGCGCTCAGCGCGTTACGGCCCTCCTGCGCGCCTCGACCGGTCATCGACCAGCCGAGGTAGATCATCATGTCCGCGACCGCCGACGGCGGCAGGATGGTCTCGTAACGTCCGGCCGGCAACTCGACGCGCCGAGCGGCCCACCCCAATCGAAGAGACAGCTGCTCGAGCAGCGAATCCGTCGACACGCCAACGAAGTCGGGGGTACCGACGCCCGCCCACGCGGAGGCGCCGTCACGCTTGGCGTTGATCTCCACCGAACCGGCCGGCTGGGTGTAGCGGCGTCGCAGTCCGGTCGAGGTCGCCACGAACGTCGTCTCGACCGTGTGTTGCGCGAAGCCGAACAGCCGGTCCGCGCCACGGAATCCCCGCGCCAACGGATCGGCAATGCCTGCGAACACCTCGGGGCCCGTCGACGGACTCGCGGCATCCCAGTCATCGGGAGCCGTGTTGCCACTTAGCAGTGGCGCGGCATCGCCGGCTTCGGGTGCGGCAATGGCCGCCGCCTGCGACGCGGCGACCAATTCCTCGATCGCCACCGACTCCAGCTCGGCTGTGGTCAGCGAGCCCACTCGGGCGGTATCACCTTGTCGCGCAATCGAGATCACCGTGGTCTGCCGCGCCGTCGACGCCCCGTTGGTGGTCATCGAATTGTTGGCCCAGCGTAGCGACGTCGAGGAGCGGTCGCTGACCAACACGATGGTCTCGGCGGCCTGGCCCAGCTTCGCCGCCGTGTCCAGCGCGATGTCGATGACCTGCTGCGCGCCGATCACAGGCCGCCCTCCGTACGGGTGTTGAGCACATTCACGCCGCGGAACAGCGCCGACGGGCAGCCGTGGCTGACGGCAGCCACCTGGCCGGGCTGTGCCTTACCGCAGTTGAACGCTCCACCGAGGCGCCAGGTCGACGCGCCGCCGATAGCCTCCATCGAATTCCAGAAGTCGGTGGTGGTGGCCTGGTAGGCGACGTCGCGCAGTTGGCCGTCGAGGCGTCCGTCGCGGATGCGGTAGAACCGCTGCCCGGTGAACTGGAAGTTGTAGCGCTGCATGTCGATTGACCACGACCGGTCGCCGACGATGTAGATGCCGTTCTCGACCTTGCCGATCAGGTCGTCGGTGCTGAGGTCATCGGGGCCGGGCTGCAGCGACACGTTGGCCATCCGCTGGATCGGCACGTGATGCGGCGAATCGGCATACGAGCAGCCATTGGAGCGGGCCTGGCCCAGCCGCTGCGCGAACGCCCGGTCCAACTGGTAGCCGACAAAGAGCCCGTCACGCACCAGATCCCAGCTCTGGGCGGCCACCCCTTCGTCGTCGTAACCGATACTGGCCAAACCGAATTCGACGGTGCGATCCGCGGTGACGTTCATGATCGGCGAACCGTAGCGCAGTGTGCCGAGCTTGTCGGGGGTGGCGAACGAGGTGCCCGCGTATGCCGCTTCGTAGCCGATGGCGCGGTCGTACTCGGTTGCGTGGCCAATGGATTCGTGGATGGTCAGCCACAGGTTGGTCGGATCGATCACCAGGTCGGTCGGGCCGGCCGCGACGCTGGGAGCCTTGATCTTTTCGGCCAGCTGCGACGGCAGCTGCGCGAGCTCGTCGGTCCAATGCCACACGTCGTCGCCGGCCAGCGCCTCCCAGCCGCGGCCCATCGGTGGCGCCAGCGTGCGCATCGAGTCGAAGCCGCCGCCACCCGGGTCCACCGTGACCGCTTCGAATCGCGGCTGCACCCGCACCCGCTGCTGAGTGATCGACGAGCCGGCGGTGTCGGCATAGAAGGTCTGCTCCTTGACCGACATCAGGCTCGCGGAGACGTGGTTGATGCCGTCGGCGGCCAGCAGCCGACCGGAGTATTCGTCGAGTGTGGCGATCTTTTCGGCGAGCGGCACAGTGAACGGGTCGATGCGATAGCTCGACACCCAGGTGGCGTCGGTGTAGGCCGGCTCGGGTGCCAACTCGACGCGGTCGGTGTTCAGTGCGGCCAGCGTGCGGGCCACCGACACCGCGCGCCGCGCCGTGTCCGCGGCGACCTCCGGTGACAACTCGGCGTGCGAGGCGAAGCCCCAGGTACCGTCGACCACCACGCGCACCGCCAGCCCGATGTCGTGGTTGAGGAGCGCGGTCTCCAACTCGCCATCGCGCAATTGGATGACCTCGTTGGCCAGCCGATGAATCCGCAGGTCGGCGTGGCTGGCCCCGGCCGCGGTGGCGGCGCTCAGCGCGGCGTCGGCCAGTTCGTGGCGCGGCAGGCTGAGGAAGTCGGCATCGATCCCCCGGTTCGGTGTCACCCGTCTACCGTATCGACCGGCTTTAATACGTGTGTGGGTGACGCTTCGGGACGCCGATCGCCGGCGCTCGGTTATGCCCTGATCGCGCCGAGCCTGTTCGGGGTCGTGACCTTCCTGCTGCTGCCGATCCTGGTGGTGGTGTGGCTGAGCCTGCACCGGTGGGACCTGCTGGGACCGATCGAGTATGTCGGAGGCCAGAATTGGCGCTCGGTGCTCACCGACAAGACGTTCGGCAATTCGCTGCTGGTGACGCTGACATTCGTGGCGATCGTGGTCCCGGCGCAGACCGTGCTCGGGCTGGCCGTTGGGGCCCTGCTGGCCCGGGACCTGCCCGGCAGTGGGTTGTTCCGGACCATTTACGTGCTGCCGTGGATCAGTGTCCCGCTGGCGGTCGCGGTGCTGTGGCGCTGGATTCTGGCACCCACCGACGGTGCCGTCAGCACGGTGCTGGGGCATCGCATCGAATGGCTCACCGACCCGGGACTCGCGCTGCCGGTGGTGTGCGCGGTCGTCGTGTGGACCAACGTCGGATACGTCTCACTGTTCTTCCTGGCCGGCATCCTGGCCATCCCCGCCGAGATCCATTCCGCGGCGCGGATCGACGGAGCGACGTCCTGGCAGCGGTTCTGGCGCATCACGCTGCCAATGCTGCGACCGACGATGTTCTTCGTACTGGTCACCGGAGTCGTCAGTGCCGCACAAGTTTTCGATACGGTCTACGCGCTGACCGGCGGCGGGCCGCAGAATCGCACCGATCTGGTCGCGCACCGAATCTACGCCGAGGCGTTCGGTACCGCAGCCATCGGCCGGGCGTCGGTGATGGCGGTGGTGCTGTTCGTCATCCTGGTCACCATCACCCTCGTTCAGCACCTGTATTTCCGACGGCGGATCAGCTATGACCTCACTTAGAAAGCCTTCGGCAGCATTGATTTACGTCGGCCTCGCGGTGGGCGCGGTGATCACGCTGGCGCCGTTCGGCCTCGGCCTGCTGACC
Organism: uncultured Actinomycetota bacterium; assembly: GCA_963749375.1. Lineage (GTDB taxonomy): Bacteria > Actinomycetota > Actinomycetes > Mycobacteriales > Mycobacteriaceae > Mycobacterium. The sequence goes on along the minus strand of CAVVNB010000020.1, from coordinate 275,322 downwards.
TCGTTCACGTCCGCACATCAGTTCGCGACGGGCACACCGTTGACGTGGCCGCGGCCACCGACGCTGGTCAACTACGCCAACTTGGGCGGGGCGGGTTTCGGCCGGGCACTGGCGGTGACGGCGTTGATGACAGCGGTGAGTCTGCTTGGGCAGCTGAGCTCTTCGGTGGTGGCCGCCTATGCGTTCGCCCGGCTGCGCTTTCCCGGGCGCGACGGACTTTTCTGGGTGTACCTGGCGACGCTGATGGTGCCCGGCAGCGTGACGGTGGTGCCGTTGTATCTGATGATGGCGCAACTCGGGCTGCGGAACACATTCTGGGCCTTGGTGTTGCCATTTGTTTTCGGCTCGCCCTACGCGATCTTTTTGCTGCGTCAGCACTTTCGCACGATCCCCGATGACTTGATCAACGCCGCCTACCTGGACGGCGCCACCACGCTGGACGTGATCCTGCACGTGGTCGTGCCCTCCAGTCGGCCGGTGATCGTGACGCTGATGCTGATCACCGTGGTATCGGAATGGCATCACTTCCTGTGGCCGCTGATCATCACCAGCGGCACTAAATGGCAGGTGCTAACGGTGGCGACGGCCGCCCTGCAGTCTCGCTATAACGCGCAGTGGACGCTGGTGATGGCCGCGGTGGGCGCGGCGGTGATGCCATTGCTGGTGCTGTTCCTGATTTTTCAGCGGCACATCGTGCGTTCGATCGTCGTCACGGGGCTCAAGTGACCCGACTAAACCGTGAGACAGCAGTCACGGCTGCGGCCGACTCGAAAATGCAACCCTCACTGCAGTTTCACGGCATGGACGCCCTCAAGTGACCCGGCCGCGGTTCTCCACACTGTTCGCCCTGGGCTGGGTGCTGGTCGCCGTGTTGCTGGCGGCGGCGGCAGTGCTGCTGGACGTCACGGCCCGACCACCCAGCGGCAAAACCGTTGTCACCGTGCGGTTGTGGGATCAGCAGGTCGCCAAGGCGTACCGGCTGTCATTTGCGACGTTCATGAAGACGCATCCCGACATCAAAGTGCAGACCGATGTCGTTTCGTACTCCACCTACTTCAACACGCTGCGCACCGACGTCGCGGGCGGCACGGCCGACGACATTTTCTGGCTGTCCAACGCCTATCTGGCCGGCTACGCAGACAGCGGTCGACTGATGGATATCGGCGGGACCTTCGGGCCCGATGTCGCGTCGACCTGGGAGTCGTCGGTGGTCCGGCAGTTCACCCGGAACGGGACACTGTGGGCCGTTCCTCAACTGACCGACGGCGGTATCGCGGTGTACTACAACGCGGATCTGCTCGCCGCCGCGGGAGTCGACCCCGCCGCGTTGACGACGCTGCGGTGGAGCCCCGGCGGCGATGACACACTTCGACCGCTATTGGCCCGGCTCACCGTCGACGTCGATGGACATTCAGCGGGCACACCGGGATTCGATCCCAACCGCATCCGGCGCTGGGGTTACAACGCGGCCAACGACGCTCAGGGCATCTATCTCAACTACATCGGGTCGGCGGGCGGGGTCTTCCAGGACGGTGACCGGTTCGCCTTCGACAACCCCGCCGCCATCGAGGCTTTCACCTATCTGGTCGGCCTGATCGACCACGACCACGTTGCACCGCCCGCGTCGGACACCAACGACAATGGCGACTTTTCCCGCAACCAGTTCTTGGCCGGCAAGATGGCATTGTTCCAGTCCGGCACTTACAACTTGGCAGCGATCGCCAGTCAGGCTACATTCCACTGGGGCATCGCCGTGCTACCCGCGGGCCCTAAGGGCCGGGTCAGCGTGACCAATGGCATTGCAGCAGCGGGTAATTCGGCATCCCCACACCCTGACGCGGTACGCCAGGTACTGGCTTGGATGGGCAGCAAGGAAGGCAACGAGTACGTGGGCCGCCAGGGCAGCGCCATTCCCGCCGTCACCGCGGCCCAGCAGGCCTGCTTCGATCACTGGCTGAGCAAAGGGGTCGACATCAAGCCGTTCTTCGACGTACTCAACGGTCCGCGCATCGCCGCGCCAGGCGGCACCGGCTTCGCCGCCGGGAATCAGGCGATCAAGCCGTATTTCGATGAGATGTTCTTGGGCCGCAGCGATGTCGCGACGACACTGCGCAAGGCCCAGGAGGCCGCCAATGCGGCCGCCCGCCGCTAGCGCCCGAGGGGAATCTCGAGCGCGACAGCGAGCGCGCACACCGCGACGGTGATCGCCAACGCGATCCAGTCAGCCTGCTTCGGCCTCGACGGCACCGCCGAGATCTGGCCGATGCCGCCGCGCGCGGTGATGGCGTCACCCATCTCGTCGGCGCGCCGCAGCGTGACCGTGAGAGCCGCGGTGAGCAGGTCGACCGCTTCGCGTGCATGACGCCGGCCACGTTCCCTGCGGGTGTCCGCGGCCCGCTTGGGCCGCAACCGACGCGCGGCATACAGCACCCGGAATTCGTCGATCAGCATCGGGAATGCGCGCAGCGCCAGAGCAATCGTGACGGCCCACTCGTCGACCGGGACACGTAGCCACCGCAGCGGGCGCCCCAAAGTGGCTACCGCAGGCGCTATTTCGGCGACGTTGGTGGTCCACGACACCATCGCTCCCAGGCCCAGCAGCACGAACGACAACGTGGTGACCCGCAGGAAATTCAGCAGCCCGCCGAGTCCGATCGGAACTCCGGCCAGGTGAACAACCGGGCTGCCGCCCGCGAACGCGGCGGACACCCCGCCGAGCACCAACAGGATCCACAACCAGTGCGGCACATTGGGCAGAACGCCGCGGGGAATGTGCGCGACTCGGACCGCGGTCAGCACCAGCGCGGCCACCAAGCCGATGGCGATCCAGCCCGGATAAAACGTCAGCAGGACCGAGATGCCGCCGACCGCCAGCAGTTTGGTGCCGGCCCACAGGTCGTGTACGGCGGAGGTGCCGGGCACCGGACGCAGCAGCACCACCGAGCGAGATGGCCTGCGCTCGGATCGCTCGTCGGGCGGCGCCGCGGTCATGCCAGTCCCCCGGCTGCCGTCGAGACCGCGTGCAGCACGCCGTCACGAAGATCCATCGTGCGCGGGCAGAGATCTTCCAGGCCCGCGAAGTCATGCGATATCACCACGACGGTCAGACCCTGCTCGCGGCGCAACTCTTCGAGCAGGCGCACCAAGCCGTGTTGAGTCACCGCGTCCAGACCCGCCAGCGGCTCGTCGAGAATCAGCGCACGCGGTGAGCGGGCCAGCAGACCGGCCAGCACCACCCGGCGCATCTGACCGCCGCTGAGCTGATCGATGCGCCGGGTGGCCAAACCGCTGTCCAACCCGACGACGCCGAGCGCAGTGGCAACGCGATCGTGGTCCTTGGGCGAGAATCCCGCGGCCGAAGCCACTTCCCGGTCGACCCGGCTGCGCATCAGCTGCAGGCGCGCCGCCTGAAACGACAGGGCAACCGCGCCGACTTGTTCATGTGACGGGCGGCCGTCAAGGAGGCAGCGGCCGGTCGTCGGGACCGTCAACCCGGCGAGAATCCATGCCAGCGTTGACTTTCCCGATCCGTTGCCACCGTGGAGAAGCAAACCGTCGCCCTGGTGTACCGAGAAGCTGACGTCGCGCAACGCGGTCTTGGCCCATGGTGTGCCGCTGTTGTATTCGTGGCCGACGTCGATGACCTCGAGGATGGCCGGTTCAGACTCATGCCCCGGCATCAAGGTCGGCGCCGGAGCGGCGACCGTGTCGACCATACTGGTGTTGTCACCGGATTCGCTGAGATTGATTGTGCTGTCGGCTGATTCGGCTTCGTTGTTGTAGTGCGTGATGTGCACGACCGCCGTGCGGTGGCGCTGCTTCAGCCCGGACAACACGCCCAGCAGTGCGTCGCGGCCCTCTTGGTCGACCATGCTGGTCACCTCGTCGGCGATGAGCATTGCGGGTTCGCGCGCCAGCGCGGCCGCCACCGCCAGTCGCTGCAGCTCACCGCCGGAGAGGCTTCCGGTGTCACGTTCGGCGTGCGATTCCAGCCCGACTTCGCGTAGCAACTCGGCCACATCGGTCGTGGTGCCCGGCGGCAGTCCCCACACCACGTCGTCGGCGACCCGGGTGCCCAGCACCTGACTTTCCGGGTGCTGCATGACGACAGCGGTGCCGCCCATCCGGCCCAGCCCTACCGACCCGGGGCGTTCGATGGTGCCCGATGTCGGTTCCCGGCCGGCCAGCACGAGCATCAGGGTGGTCTTGCCGGAGCCGTTGGCACCGGTGATCGCCAGATGCTCCCCGGCCCTGACCTCGAGGTTGACCGGGCGGAGCGCGTCGTGGTCGGTGTTGGGATAGCGAAAACGGACTTGGTTCAGCCGCACCGGAACTGGGCCGACCGGCGCACTGTCCATCGGTTCATCCAACTTGTGCACGTCGGGTATGCCGCGCATTCGGTCCAGCACTCGCGACAGCGCCCACCAACCGATCAAGGACACAGCGACGATCGAGACGATGCCGTTGGCGAAGATCAGCCACGGCCAGTAGTGCAGAGCTTCGGCGAGGAGCCACTGCAGTTTTCCTGCCGACCATTCGAGCGTGGCACCGAGGCTGGTGCCCATCGGCAACGAGTGCTCTGTCGCGAGGCGCCCGATCGAGCGCAGGACGGCCGCGACACCGTTGATGTTGGCGGTGATCGCATCGAAGATCAGGTGCCGCAGCCGCGAGAGCAGCGCCAACGCCGCGACGGCGAAGGCGTTGAACACCGCTCCGGCGAATAGGGACACCACGACCACAGTCCCGGTGCCGCGGCCCCGGCGTTTGACGACGCCGGTCAACCCGCCGACGTACGCGCTGTTGCCCACGGTCATCAAGCCGCCCAGTCCGGCGATCAGAAAGGCGATCAAGCCGGCGGCAACCGTCGCGGCGATCAGCACCCGGAAGCGGTACCGGTAGGCCAGCAACCCCATCGGCACGGTTCCCAGCAACGCCAGTGCCCCGGCAAATGGAACGACGATGGAGATGATCGCCGTCGCCGCGCACAACGCGGCCATCACCGATGACTGCGCAAGTTCGCCGGGGCGCAGTGAGCGGGACACGGGAGCCCCGCTCGCCGGGCGATTCGCGTTCATTTCATCGATTCTGCCAGCTGTCGCGGGATGCTTCCCTTAGCAAACATTGGCAGTTCATTTAAGTTAACGGCAGAAATGGACTTTCCGGTGGTCTAGATAGCCTGGCTATGCAAGCATTGGCCGCATGACGTCATTCGCAACCAGTGAGCGCAGCGCGGCCGAGGAGGCTGTCGCTGGCCTGGGCGCGGATCTGCTTGCCGTCGTCGCCCGGCTCAATCGCTATGCCACGCAGCGCATTCAGATGCAGTTGCCGGCCGCGCAGGCCCGGCTGCTGTCGACCATCGACGCCCAGGGCGAAGCGCGAATTTGCGACCTGGCCGCGGTGGACCACTGCTCGCAGCCGACCATGACCACCCAGGTGCGACGGCTCGAGGACGCGGGCCTGGTCACGCGCAACGTGGACCCCAGTGATGCACGTGCGGTGCGCATCAGGATCACCGCCGAAGGCATGAAGACACTCAATCGAGTCCGGGCCGACCGCGCCAGTGCGATCGAGCCCCAGCTCGCCCGCCTCAACGACGTGGATCGACAGACCTTGGACGGGGCGGTGACCGTGCTGCGCCGCCTGCTCGAGGATGCCGCAGCCACCCCGCGACCGGGTGCGTCTCGCTAGCGGCTGAGTTGCCGGTCTCTGGCCGGCGCCCACGACCTACGGTCGATTCTCGGCGCATGATGGCGGCTGGATAATGGAATCTCCAGTCAAATCGGGCGAGCAGGGGGGTGGATGTGTCGTCTGCAACATTCGGCGCCCCGCTGATCGTTTGGCTCGGTCCGCGTAGGTACGCCTTCCCCCCAGGTCGCGACGTCACTGTCGGCCTCGACGGCGGCGCGGACATCCGGCTCGATGGCTCGGTCGGTTCCACCGCGCCCCTGGTGGTGCTGCACTTCAACGGCAGCCAGTGGATCGCCGTCGACCGCAGCGAAGCCGGGATTTACGTCGACGGGGTGCGAATGTCGACGGTTTTCATCCATGACGGTCGGGCGATCACGCTCGGCGACCCGCAGCATGGGCCGCGGTTGATCTTCCAACTCGGCGCCCCACCCCCTCCACCACCGCCGTTGCGAGTCGCGCCGCCACCCATGCGTCCGCCCGCGCCGCCTCCGCCACGGCCGGTCGCGCGCTTCCATCCCCCGGCCCCACCCCCGCCGCCGCCCCCGATCGCGCCGCGGCCGACGCAGTGGGCACCGCCGCCGCCGGCACCACCACCACCACCACCGACGCCGACGCCGACGCCGACGCCGACGCCGGAACAGAGTGAGCCAGCCTTTCCATCGCGGCAGCCCAAACCGAGGGTCGCCGCGCGCCTCAACGGTGCGATACAGAAGCTGAAGGCGCGAAAACTGAAACGGCGCCCCCATGAGACCGTGCCGACCGCGCAGCCGGACCGGCCCATCGATGGGCAGCCCGAATCCGTGACGCCGCCGCCGACGCCGCCACCGACGACGATCGCCGGTCCGCTGGAGGCGCGTCGCGTGCGACTCAGCGTCGACGGCGAGCAGGCGCTGGCAGATCTTTCCTTCACCGCGTCACCGGGCACGCTCACCTCGGTGGTCGGGCTGTCCGAAGCCAGCACGTCTGCTCTGGTCGATGTACTCGCCGGCGCGGTGCAACCGAGCATGGGTGAAGTCGACTTCGACGGCCACGACGTTGCCGCCGACGACGTGCGGCCACATGTCGGAGTGGTGCCCCGGCACGATCTGCTACGGCCGCAACTGACCGTCGACCAGGCGTTGCACTACGCCGCCGAATTACGTTTCTCGCCAAGCACTTCGGCTGAACAGAAACGTGAGGCTGTGTGCTCGGTGCTCGACAAGCTGGAGTTGACCGCGCTGCGCACGCTCAAGGCCGGCACCCTGACGGCCGAGCAGCGCAAACGCGCGTCGCTTGCGGCGGAGCTGCTGACCGATCCGGCGTTGATCGTCTTCGACGAACCAACGTCAGATCTCGATCCGGAAGCTGCGCAACGGATCACCGCCACGCTTCGGCAACTCGCCGATGAGGGCCGCGTCGTTCTGGAGGCAACGACGGCGCCCACCGAACTCGAGGTGTGTGACCAGGTGGTGCTGCTGACCCCGACCGGCATTCCGGTGTTCGCCGGACCACCGTCGCAGATCGGGCCGCAGTTGGGCACGACCGACTGGACCGAGATCGTCGAGCGAGTCCGCACGGATCCCTATGGCGCCCACGACGAGTACCTGGGTCGCCTACCGGAACCGCCCCCGACGGAGCCGCCGCCACCACCATCCGAAGCGCCGAGCGCCCCTCTGGTGCAACGAAATACGCTGCACCAGATCGCCGTTTCGACCCGTCGCCAAGCCTGGCTGATGGTGGGCGATCAGCGGTACTTCATTTTCCTGGCGATCCTTCCGGTGTTTTTCGGCGCAATCTCACTGTTGATACCCGGGGACGCCGGCCTGGGCCCGGCAAGCCGGTACGGCAGCAACCCCGACCAGGCGCTGGCGATTCTCACCGTGCTCACCTTCGGCGCCATCGCCATGGGTACGGCTCTAGGGATCCGCGACCTTTTCAGCGAACAGAGCGTGTTCCGGCGCGAACAGGCGCACGGCTTGTCGGCGTCGGCGTTCTTGGCCGGCAAGGCAATCGTTTACAGCCTGATCGCGATCGTCCAGACCGCCGTCATCACCATCGTCGCGACCGTCGGCCAAACGCCACCCGCCCACGGCGCCGTCCTACTGGGCCACAACAGACTCGCGGCCAGCGTCGAGTTGTTCATAGCGCTGGCCGTCACCGCCATCGTCACGGCCTTGGTCGCGCTGGCCCTTTCCTCGCTGGCGACGCTCTACGAGCAGATCTTGTTGGCTGCGGTACTGATCGTTCTGGTCTCAATGGTGTTCGCCGGGGCGCTGTTTCCGGTGTCCGGCCGATTCCCCCTAGAGCAGATCGCCGGCTTGGTGCCGTCCCGATGGGGCTTCGCCGCCGCGGCATCCACCGTCGACGTGCATGCGGTCAATCCGCTTGCCGAGGCCGATGGTTCGTGGCAGCACTCGTCTGGACAGTGGCTGCTCGACATGGGTCTGCTGATCGGCTACGGCATCATCGCCACTGCGGCGCTGCGCTGGCGACTGCGGCGGCCGTCACACCGGCACAACCAGCAACCGATCAGCTGAGTTCGTCGCGGATGATCTCCGACCACAGCGCCCTGTAACAGTTCGCTGCGGGACTGTGCGGCGCGGCGGCGGTCACCGGCGCCCGATGTTCGGCCATCTGCTCGATGATCGACAGCGCCGGAATGGATGTGGTCAAGATCTCCCGCCGTTCGGACGAGAGGTTTTGCACCAGGTCGCAATGCAACCGCTTACGCCGATCCACCATCGAGAAGAAGGCGCGCACCCGCGGCTGACGGCCCTCGAAATCGTTGACGAAGCCCGTCAATTGGTCGAACGTGCGAACCGACAGGGTCGACGGGATCATCGGCACCAACAGGGTGTCGACGGCGTGCAGCACGTTCTCCGACAGCAGCGAAATGCTCGGCGGGCAATCGAGAAAGACCGTGTCGTACTGACTCATCAGCGGCCGCAACAATTCGCGGATCCGGCGCGTCGGCCGCCTCATGTCGTCGAGTTGCACGTCCAGATTGCGGTAGCGGAAATCCGCGGGCACCAAATCGAGGCCATCGAAATCGGTGGCCTTGATCGCATCGTCGAGCGTTCGCGATCCGTCCACCAGAGCGCGGCCACCGCCCTTGACCTTGGGGCGTACCCGGAACATGTATGTCGCCGCGCCCTGCGGGTCGAGATCCCACAGCAGCACGTTGTGCCCGTCGAGCGCAGCCAGATGCGCCAGGTTCACCGCGGTCGACGTCTTACCGACGCCACCTTTGATGTTGTACGTCGCGTAGACCTTCATCAGCGCACCAGTGCCTTGACTCGGGCGCGATTGTCATCGGCCAGGAATGGTTGCAGTCGGCCCGCCAGCGCCGCGCGCGCTTTGAGTTGATGCGCATCGAGCTGCGCGGCCATCTCCCCCATCGCCAGCACCGTCTCGGGCGGAGCCAACCCTTGCTCCATCATCGCCGCGGCGAATTCGCGAACGGCCTCGCGCTGCACCTCGCCGTCCTGAAAGTCGCCGAGTGTGTCCTGCAGTGACTTGAGCTCCTTGAGCAGCGCGCGGTGCGCCGCGCTGTCGCACACCGGCTTGAACACCTCGAGCAGGTAACGCAGCTCCTTGCACCGCTTGCGTAGCGCGTGCACGTCGTCGCTCGGCGAATCCACGTCGATCCGTGCGCCGCGACGTGCCGCATTGCGGTACGCCCGCCGCAGGCGCCGGCGCGCCAGCAGCGCCACCGTCGGACCGACCTCGACGGCTACCTCGTTCAGCTCGGCGCGCCAGTCGCTGAGCAGATTTTCGAAACGCTTGGACCGCAGCCCGCGCACCAGGCGCCGCCGCTCGGCGGCGCGATGCTTGACCAGAAATGACCGGAACGGGTCGAGGTCACCGGGGTCGGCCGACGTCAGCCGCGCCGCCATGGTGTCGAGCTCGAGCAGATAGACGTCCAGGTCGCGGACCGGGGTGGTCAGATCACCCAGCCACTTGAAATCCGGCGCGAACCGCTCGGCCAGATTGTCGGGCAGCACGTCCCCGACGAGCTTGAGAATCGAACGGGTGCGGCGCACTGCGACCCGTAGGTCATGCAGGAATTCGGTGTCGATCGACGCGATCGTGCCCGGCACGTTCTCCTCGATGGCCGCCGCAAATCCGGTCAGCATCTCCGCAATGGCCACGGCCGCGAGGGTTTCCGCTCGGAGCTCTGCCGGGCCGCTGCCATTGGTGGGACTGCGGTCGGCATGGGTCAAGCGCGAGGTCATAGGGCGTCGTTGAGACGGCACGGAACCCGTCGATCCGGGACAGCAGGCGCGCGATCCGGTCACCGTCCGAGTCGTAGCCGCGTAGCGGCTGGATCCGCAGCTGGCTGGTGCCGTCGTCAACGCTCTCGGTCAGCAGCCGCGCGACGGTCTTCTCTTCGGCATCGAGCACCCTGGCTTCGTGGGCGGCGGAGTGCACGGTGACGACCGGCATCAGTGCCCGCGGCGCAATGAGCGGAGCCAGCGCATCGCGGATCGGTCCAGTCGGCAGGTCGTGCGCCTGCGCGGGCCACTTCACGCCGGTCAGCGGGGCCTGCAGCCGGGCGCCATCGGGAAACTGCATGATCAGGGGCCCGCCGTCCGCGTGCTGCAGCGATATCCCGGCCGAGTGCAGCCTCCAGTCGAAGGTGTCCAGCCAGGTGCGCGAGACCGTGACCTCCTCGCCGGTGACCACCGTGAACCGGGGCCGCAAGGCTGCCGCAACGGCGTCGACCTCGACCGCGCCTTCCCTGCTGAAAGCGCGGGATGTCCCGCTCATGGCTCCCTTTCTTTGGCCGCACGATGACGACCGCGGAGCAGACTATAGACACCTTGGGTTAACGGAACGTTCAACTCCGTGCCGCGCGAGCGAAGTGTTCGGTCGCGGCCGATGTCTTCCCGGCGTCTTCATTCTGATCGGTTACCGTCGGGTATGACCAGCATTGCGGAACATTTGCGAAACTCGCTCGACGGACGCTTTCGCGACGTGAAGAATCAGATGCGGCAACGATTGGCAGACGACGTCTTCCGTCCGCACTACACGCCGAACACGGTGATCGCCCGCACCAAGGTGGCCGAGCAGATGAGCATCATGGCCGCCGAGGGTGCGGCCGAGGACAGTTTCCGTAAGGAGCACGGCGGCAACGGCAACGTCGGGGCCGCGGTGACGATGATCGAGATGCTGGCGATGTCGGATCTGTCGCTGATGGTCAAAGCCGGCGTGCAGTGGGGCCTGTTCGGTGGCGCGGTCGAGAACTTGGGTACCGAGCGTCACCACGAGGCCTACGTGAAGAAGATCATCAGCCTCGAGTTGCGCGGCTGTTTCGCGATGACCGAGACCGGCCACGGTAGCGATGTGCAGGCGTTGGAGACGTCGGCAACCTACGACGCGGACACCGAAGAGTTCGTGATCCACTCAGAGACCCCGAACGCCCGCAAGGATTACATCGGCGGTGCCGCCGAATCTGCCACTGTCGCCGCTGTTTTCGCGCAGCTCATCACCACCGAAGACGGCGAGCAGGTCAACCACGGGGTGCACTGTCTGCTGGTGCCCATCCGCGACGACGAAGGCAACGACCTGCCCGGCGTGACGACCTCGGACTGTCAGTACAAGGGCGGCCTGCCGGGCGTCGACAACGGTCGCATCGTGTTCGACCACGTCCGTGTGCCCAGGGTCAACCTGCTCAACAAATACGGCGACGTCGCGGCCGACGGCACGTACTCCTCGGACATCGAGAATCCCAACCGCAGGTTCTTCACGATGATCGGCACGCTGATCCGCGGACGGGTGACCGTCGGCGGCAGCGCGGGCAACGCGGCGCGGGTGGCACTCGACATCGCGACCCGATATGCCTTGCAGCGCAAGCAGTTCACGGCACCCGACGACGGCGGCGAAGTGGTGATCATGGACTACCTGGTACATCAGCGTCGGCTGTTTCCGCTGATCGCCAAGTCGTACGCACTGCAATTCGCGCAGAACGAGCTGGTCTCGAAGACCCACGATCTGCAGACCACCGAGTCGCCGGACGCCGAGGAACAGCGCGAATTAGAGTCACGGGCCGCTGGGCTGAAAGCCGCGAACACCTGGCACGCCTCCACCGCCATTCAGGAAGCGCGCGAAGCATGCGGCGGCGCCGGCTATCTGGCCGACAACCGACTGATCGCGCTGCGCGCCGACACCGACGTATTCACCACTTTCGAGGGTGACAACCACGTGCTGACCCAGCTGGTGGCCAAGGAGCTACTGACCGCCTACGCCGACGACATCAAGGGCATGAGCCCGGTGGAATGGGTGCGCTTCGCGGCCAACTTCGCGGGCGAACGGGTGCTGAAACGCACTGCGGCCGAGACGATTATCCAGACCATCATCGACGCCCGACAGGACAACGAAGAAGAAGGCAGCCTGTTCAACCGAGGCACTCAGGTCCAGATGTTCGAGGACCGGGAGCAATACATCATCGCCTCGGTGGCGCGCCGGCTGCAGGCCAACTCGAAAGAGATGTCGGCGTTCGATGCATTCAACTCGGTGCAGGACCACGTGCTGCACGCCGCTGCGGCACACATCGACCGAGTGGTGCTGGAGGCCTTCGTCGCCGGAATCGACGCCTGCGAGAACGACGAGGCTCGCGAAGTCCTCGGGCTGGTCTGCGACCTGTACGCGCTGACCGTGATCGAGGCCGACAAAGCCTGGTACGTCGAGCACCGATTTCTGTCCACCGAGCGGGCCAAGGCGGTCACCCGCGGGATCAACGACCGGTGCCGGCTGCTGCGCCCACACGCACAAGATCTCGTCGACGGGTTCGGCATTCCCGAATCAGCTGCGCTACGCCGACATGCTGCACCCGGAGAACCTCCCGGGGGCCGAGGCCGACGAGACCGGTGCTACTGATTCGGCACTGCTCAACGGGTGACGAGTTTTCCGCCGCAAAATCACGTCGATCGAAAGTTTCCCGGCGGCGATCCGCGGGGTACGCCCCTACTATGACCTCCGCAATCACTTCGAATGAACTGCGTGAACGCATCGCGTCCAAAACGCCGCCCCGGATCCTTGACGTGCGGACTCCCGCCGAATTCGAAACCTCCCATATCGCCGGCTCCTTCAATGTGCCGCTCGATGTGCTCAACGACCACGGCTCGAAGGTGGCCGAACAGCTCGATCAGAGCCAAGACATCGTGTTGGTGTGCCGTTCGGGTCAACGCGCGACCCAGGCGCAGCAATTGCTGCGGGGCTCCGGCGTCGCCGGCGGAAGTGTCCTCGAGAACGGCATCGCCGACTGGGAGGGCCACGGGTACGACGTCAACCGTGGCGTCCAGCGGTGGGATTTGGAGCGCCAGGTCCGCCTGGTCGCCGGGTCGATCGTGTTGTCCTCGGTGCTCGGAAGCGTCGCGGTCCCGCGGCTGAAGTGGCTGGCCGCCGCGATCGGCGGTGGCCTGACGTATGCCGCCGTCTCGAACACGTGCGCGATGGGAACTGCGCTGTCGAAACTGCCGTACAACCGTGGCGCGTCAGCGGACACCGAGGCGCTACTTTCCCGGCTCGGGACCGGTGCGGCTTCGAAGGGTGATCAACATCCTCACGAGGTAGGCTCTGACTCATGAATCCGAACCCGGACTACGACGCGAGCGACGAGCTCGAATACGGCATTGCGTCATTCGCGTGGCTGCTGCGGGGCAACTACCCGCCGCCGTCCTACGCACCGGACCTCGGCAACGCCGACAACGGCTAGCTACTGCGGGGGCGGTACGTAACCGCCCGCTGAATTGCGCAACTGCCAGAGCTGGGCAGGGCAATAGATGTTGACCGCGTTCGAAATCAGGTAGTTGGCCGAATATTCGTCGTTCGGCAGTACGTCGCGTTTCACGTCGGCGATGACCTGTCCGTAACCGGCGCCGCCGGTGATCTTGTCGCAGATGCCGTGCGCATAGCTGATGGCTTCGGTGGTATTCGCGAAACTGTATTGCTTGCGCACGGTGGTGTCGTAGATGAATTCGATGTCGGGTGCCGGTACGGCATGCGCCAAAGGCATTGCACTGCAGACGAATATCGCGGTCACGCCCAGTGCGGCCCGCAGCATTGCGCGCTTCACTGGTCCGGCTGCCCGTAGACAGCGACCAGCACGCTGCGGTCGACGCTGTTCTCTGACCACACCCCGATCTGAGTGTTGGCGCAATTCGACATGATGGCCATGTAGTCGGGGCGGTAATACCAATTGCCCATCACGTCAAGGTCATTGATCGCCAGTGAATTGTTGATCGCCACCGTTTCGGCCACAGTGCCGCGATATCCCGCGCCGCGGGCCCGGTCGGCCACCGACGATCCATCCGACCCGATATCGGCGTCGAGGCCTCGGTTGTTGAGCACATCGACCGTGTGGCGCTGCGCGGCGGCCTCCAGCTGCGGGTTCTTCTTCAGCTTGGTGGTGCAGCCGGCCTGGAATTTGATGGTGTCGACATTTACCACGATGCCGTTGTTGAGCCGGTCGTTGTTGCCGGGAACCCCGGGAGCGGCCGACGCTACGGCGATCGGCGCAACGAGTCCGACGGCCAACGGTATCGCGATGGCCCATGCAAGTTCGCGAATACGCTTGTCAGTCATGGCGTCTCATCTCTTGAATCCCTAGCGGATGTTCGCCGCGAGATCGCCGGACATCGCGCTCAGCTGCCGTCCCCAGGTCGGCCAGTCGTTACCGCCGCCGCGCCCCAGGTCGAAGTGAGCGTTCGTGCCGCCGACGTCTCGGAAGTGGGAATAGAACGTTGCGTTGGTGCCCTGGGCGATGTCGGCGTTTCCGGCCATCGCGCCCTGGTCGGTCGGGGCTCCGCTGCCCGGGCTGTAGACCCACAGCCGGGCGTTGTTGTCCACCAGTTGCTGGACGTTCTGATTCGGCGAATGCCACTTCCAGCGACCCAGCTGAGGCGCACCCCACATGGCACCGCTGTCGGCGCCGCCTTGCAGCAGGCAATTCCTGATCGCCCCATCCACGGCGGTCCGCTCGGGGGCAAGATATCCCGACAGCGATCCGGCGTAGCGGAATCGGTCGGGGTGGAAGGTGGCCAGGGCCGCCGCGGCGTACCCGCCTTGGGATACCCCGACCACGCCGTGCCCGCCGGGCGCCAGGCCTTTGTTGGCGGCCAACCAGTTCGGCAACTCCTGCGACAGGAACGTGTCCCACTGCTTGCTGCCGTCGTGCTCCCAATCGGTGTACATGCTGTAGGCGCCGCCGGCCGGTGCCACCACCGAAATGCCTTTACCTGCAAGGGTGTTGAACCCGTTGCCGGCTGTCGCCCAGTTGCTCACATCCGGCGCGGCGTTGAATCCGTCGAGGAGGTACACCGCATGCGGGCCGCCTGCCAGGAAGGCCACCGGAATGTCGCGACCCATCGACGGCGATGGCACCGATCAGGTTCTCGAAGCCGGCCGCCTTTGTGATGCCCGTCGACCCGGCAATCGCCGTCGCTGCACACCACCCGACGGTCAGCGCGATGGCCGACAGTCGACGGAAACTCTTCAACACACTTTTCATATCTGCCGGACTTCCTTAAACCGGGTCGAACTGCGTGATGAGCCAGCGACCGCCGACCTTGTCGAGACTGACGCGCACGCTGGACGTGCTCTGGGTGGGCGCATCGGTGCCGATGGTGGTGGTCTGGTCGACGAAAACAAGTACCACAGCCTGCTTTCCGGTCGCCCACACCGAAGCGGCAGCAGGCACAGTGGCCACCGCCGAAATGTGCTGTTGCTTCGCACCCGGTGCGACGACATCGGTGACGAGTTGCGTGTACTGCTCACGGAAGGGCTCGGCGAGCCGGTCGGCGGCGGCCTTCAAATCCTGGTCCACGGTTTCGGGCTTGTACGACAGGATCGCGATGGTGCTGTCAGAGGCCGCCTTGACCGATTGTTCTGCGGCCAAATCCGCTGCGCGCTGCGTCCTGTCAAGCCACCACAGATAACCGACTCCGAGAGCCAGGATCAGGGCCAGCGCCGGAATTGCCACGACCAGGAAACGGCGCCAGGAGAACCTGCCGCCCTCCTTGTCCGAGGCGTCGGCGTCGTCGGTCTCTTCGGCATCAAGCAGGTCTGCCTCGTCGGCGACCTCCGCCGCACCGGCCGGATCGTCGCGCTCGGCGAGGTCGTGGGCCGACGACTCGTCGGCGACCGAGTCGTTGTCACCGGACATCCCGGCCTCCTCCTCCTGCGAGGTTAACGCGGTTCGGCCGCTCACGGTACGAACTCGACTTTCGACACCTTCGCGCTGTCGCCAGTCTTGTCGACGGTGAGACGCATCCGCCACCTGCGCGGCTCTTGGTCAGGCGGCGCCCCAGCCATCGACGTCTTGACCGATATCGCGACGAGCACCTGCGCTTGGTCATTCGTGTAGTTGAGCAGTCCCGCCTCGGCGATGGTGCCCTCAGTCTTCGATTGGACCTTCTTGACGACCTCGACGAAGGGTTGCGACCGGTTCTGGAACTCCTCATGGAAGCCGCCGGTCGCCGAGTCCAGAACCCGCTTGATGTCGGCGTCGACCTCGGCGTAGTTGATCGTGGTCAGGTTGATCGCGGTCTGGCGCGCGACCTGCACGTAGAGGTTGCGTTGCGCGCGCACCTGGTGGTCCTGGTGCAGCCGGAAGCCCAGCCAGCCGCCCAAGCCGAGCAACGCCACGACGATCGCGACTCCGACGGCGATTGGCTTGCGAATGCGTGAAGCCCAAGCCGGCACTCGTTTTTTGCCGCCCGGCTGTGCGGCCTCAGCGGCGTCGATGTCCTCGGCGTCTTCAGCGTCGCCGGCGTCGAGTTCAACGGCCGTGCTTTCGACGTCGACGTTCTCGTCTACGGTTTCGGCTTTGTCGGCGGCACTACCATGCTCTGCCATGTCTTGCCTTTCATTCCGGAGGCCAGGTCGGAATCACTGAAGTGACGACCGTCCGGCCCGACGTAGTTCCCGGTCAGGGGATCGTAGGGAATTGCGAGCACCGGCTTCGGCGCTGCGGGGTCGACGGGCGGATGCCAGTGCTCGCCCGGTGAATACGGCGGCCCGCCCTTTGGAAACTGCGGCACACCCTGGCCGCTCAACGTCGCGTTCGGGTCGCCCTTCCAGAACAGGCCGTCGTTCAGCGGGACGTACTGCTCGTCGCTTTCGCACATCTCGACGGTCGGTGCACGCTTGCCCGGCTTGGTTTCGCAGGGAACGTTACGAACACCGCGGACATTCATGTCGGAGTTCTGCGGGATACGGCAATACAACTCGCCGTCGGTGCGGTCGGGATAGTCCTCCCGCACCGGGATGCGCTGCTGCTGCACCGGCAGGAACCCGGCGTTGCACGGCGGCGGCGAGTTGAGGTTCAAGTTGAAGTCGAGATAGATGCCCTTGTAGTCCATCTTGGCAACCCGGTCCGGCACGATGATGGACGACATCACCGCAGTGCCCTGCGGGAACATGACCAACAACTGTTCGAGGTCGTTTCGGTAGTTCACCGCGATAGTGCCCAGGCTGACCAAGTTCGACAGCAGCACCGGCAGGGTCGGCGCCAACCGGTCGAACAGCGCGGTGCCCTTCGTCGAGCGCCGGGCCGGCGTTGTTGAGCAGGTCGGCCAATTTGTCGTCTTGTGCCTTCACCTGACTGGTGATCGCGTTCACCCGCTTCGCCCACGTCGCGATCGAATCCGACGTTCGCACCTGCGAACTGGCCACCGGCGGGAATTCGTCGATCAGACGGGAGAACGAGTCAGAGGTCTTGCCGGCATCGATCGCCAACGCGGTGCCGCCGTCGATGAGCCGGGACAGTTCCGGGCCCAAGCCCGCGACGGCCTTCGAGGCTTCCTCGACGACGGTGTGCAGGTTGTCCTGCGGGATCGCCGCGAGCGCCTTGTTGGTGGTGTCCAACAGGGATCCGATGTCGACCGGGATCTGTGTTCTGCCGAGCGCAATCACGTCGCCGTCGCGCAACTTCGGGCCGGTGTCCTGCACGGTGCCGGACTGCGGTGTCAACTCCAGGAACTGCTCCCCGACAGCCGAGCGGCTGTGCACCGCGGCGGTCACGTCGCGGGGAATCGCGATGTCGGATTTCAGCGAGAGAACGGCCTGAACACCGTTTCGGGTGACGTCGACCGACTTGACGCTGCCGATCTCGCTACCGCGGTAGTTCACCACCGACGTCGGGTACAACCCGCCGGACGCGGGCAGATCGACCTTCACCGTGTATCGGCCAACCCCAAGCAGCGCAGGCACTTTGATGAAGCCGAACGCCATCACGCCGATGGAGAGCAGGGTGACCGACGCCAGGATCGCCAGCTGGGTCCATACGCCGCGGGACAGCCGCAGCTTGCTCGAACCGGCCATCCTAGTAACCCCCCCAGTGGTAGGCCGCGATCAACGGATTGACCGCGGTGTACGGGCTGGGCATCTGGCCGATCGTTCGGCCCCACTGCATCTCGAGTTCGGTGAGGTTTCCCTCCCACCTCGACCCGGTGAAGAAACCGCTGTCCAGACGGCTCAAGGTCAGGTCGACGACCAGCGAGATGTTGGCGAAGTCGCCCCGGAACCAGTTGGGGACAGTGCTTTTCACCCACGGCAGGGTCGTGAGGAAGTCCAGGCCCCTGGTGAGCGCGGGCCCGGCGTTGGCCAGTTCGCGCAGCGCAGGCGCGAGGTTGCGGAAGTTGTCGACGAGCGATTTCTTGGACTGGTGGATCGTGGAGGCGGCGACGGCGCTGAACTGGCCGACCTTGTCGATCGCGTCGACCAGCTTCTTACGGGTATCGGACAGGACTCCCAGCGCCTGCGGAATCGTCGTGAGCGCCTTGTCGACCATCGGGTCTTTGTCCGCCACCTGGCCGACCAGCGAGTTGAGACTGTCGATGGCCGTGATGATGTCGTCAGTCTGTTCCTTCGTCTCGGTGACGAAGATGTCCAGCTGGGTCAGCAGGCTGCGCATCTCTTTCTCGCGGCCGGTCAGCGCCGTCGCGAAAGTCTTTGTGAGCTCTTGAATATGACCCAGCCCGCCGCCGTTGAGCAGAATCGCCACCGACGCCAGGGTCTGCTCGGTGGTCGGGTAGGTCGCGGCCTTCGACAGCGGAATCACCGAGCCGTTCTTGAGCTGTCCTTGCGGCGGTTCGTCGGTCGGCGGCGCCAACTCGATGTGCATGGAGCCGAGCAGGCTGGTTTGGCCGACCTTGGCGGTGCTGTTCGCCGGCAGATGAATGCTGCCGTCGATCCGCATGGTCACCAGCGCGTGCCAGTCCTGGACCTCGATCTTGGTGACATTGCCGATGTTGACGTCGGCAACCCGCACCCGGGTATTCGGCTGAATGACCACCACGTCGGGCAGCTGCGCCTGAATCGTGTACGCGCCCTTGCCCTGTCCTGCGGTTCCCGGCAGGGGCAGTGAGTTGAGGCCCCGCCATCCCCCACAACTCGTCAGCAGGCACAAGCACGAGATGGCAAGCGCCGCAGACACTATGCGCCTCACGGTGTACCTCCCGGCGGCAGCGGCGCGGCCGCGGGGACCATCAGGCCTGGCAGCCCCCCGTTGGGGTCGGTGGAGCGGACCGCGACCGGCCCCGGCGGGACGGCACCACCCGGCAGTGCTTGCGGCGACATCGGCGGGGGTGCGTTGTCCGGCGGGGGCGGGCCGGCCGGAGCTCCCGGCGGCGGTATGTGCGGGTTGAGCTTGTCCTCGCTGTAGGTGATCTCGTTGGGACGTGCCGAGGCTCCGACGAATGGGTTGAGACCGATCGGCAGGAAGTTGTACTGGCGGTTTTTGATGATCGGCGCCAGATACTGCTCGCACAACCGCGCCGACTGTTTCCTCCCGACCAGACCATCGGACTCGATTGAACCGCAAATGGATTGGACGGTGTCGGCGAAGTTCGACAGGGCCAGAATCCCGGTGACCGCGCTCTGCGCCGGTTGATAGATGTTCAGGAAGTTCTGGAACACGTTCGGCGCGACGTGCAGGGTCTGCTTGATGTCACGGCGGCTGTCGTTCAACGCCGTGGTGATTTCGTTGAGGTGGTCGAAGGTAGTGCCGATGGCCTCGCGGTTCTCGGCGACGAAGGGGCGCAGATCGTTGACGGCGCCGTCCAATCCCGCAATGGCCTGACCCCACTCGTTGGGAGTATTGGTCATCACGGTGGTGATGGTGGCCAGGTTCTTGTTGAACGACGCGAGCAGCTCACTGCTCGAGGTCAGCGCGGACACGAACGTCTCCAGGTTGCGCAGCGTGCTGAAGATGTCGGTGCTGTGGTCGCCGAGCGCGGAAACCGCCTGCGACAGCTTGATGACGGTGTCGCGCGCGGTGTCACCCTCACCGCGCAGGTTCGCGGCCGAGGTATTGACGAACTGCCCCAGCGCGCTGGTCCCGCCCTCGGTCGTCGGCTGCAGCGAGTCGGTCAGCTTCTCCAACTGCTTACGCAGGTCGTCCCACTCGACCGGAACCGCGGTCCGCTCCTGCGGAATGGTCGCGCCGTCAGCCAGTTTCGGCCCGCCGGAGTAGACCGGCACAAGCTGGATCGCTCGCGAGGTGACCAGCGACGGCGACAGGATCGCCGCGCGGACGTCGGCGGGAACCGGATATTCCGACTCGACGGTGAACGTGACCTTCGCCGCGTTGGGCTGCGGCTCGATCTTCTCGATTGTTCCGACCGCGACGCCCAGAATGCGGATCTCGTCGCCGGTGTACACACCGTTGGTGTTCGGGAAGTACGCGATGTAGGTGTTGCGGTTCACCTGCTTCCACCACGGCGTGACCATCATGCTGATCCCGACGGCCAAGATCAGCACCAGGCTGATCGCCGGTCCCGATCTTGGTGGCGCGGCGATGGTTCTCGATCCACGCGGCGCCTTTGTCAAGGCGCGCAGAGACTTTCGGGAATGCCATCAGCGACCCCCGTTCGCGGGCACTTCGTTGGGCGCCGGCTGGTACACCGGCGTCTGCTTGGGCGGCGGCTGGAGATCCGCCGGCGGGCCGGGAGGCGGCCCTCCTGGCGGCGGCGCCGGTGGCGGCGCCCGGAACGGATAGCAACCGGGAGCTCCCGGCCTGCCGGGCACACTGCACGGTTGATCGCCCGGGTTGCCGGTGATGGCATCCGGGATCGTCCGTCGCGGCTCGCCGCCCTGTCCGGTTCGCGGGTACGGCAACGGCAGCAGCGGCAGGCCAGGCTGGCCGGTACCCGGATCGACAAGTTGCGATGGCAGTAGCACATTGGGGTCGAGCCCCAGATCGGAGAAGGCAGCGTCGGTGAACGGCTGCGCAAATTGTCCCAATGTCAGGTTCGGTAGCGAGGCTTTGAAGAACGGCCCCGACCCCAGCACTTCACCGAACGACATCGCGTACTTCGGGATGAGGTACAAGGTGCGCTGCAATTCCTTTTTGCGGTCGTCCAAAACTCCAAGCACGTTGTTGAGCTTGTCCAACGCCGGCTTGAGCTGCGTCCGGTTGTCGCCGATCACGGCCGAGATTTCGCGCGTCGCGGCCCCGACGTTGGTCATCAGTGCGTCGACCGCATTGCGTTGGGTCAGAAGCTCCGCCAGCAAGGCATTCGCGTTGATCACCAGGTTGGCGATCTGATCGCTGCGCTTGCCCAGCACTCCCACGACCTTGTTCGCATTGGTCAGCAGGCTGCGCAATTTCTCATCGCGGTTGTCCAGCGTGCTGGAGAACTGCGCCACCCCCTCCAGTGCGGCCTTCAAATCAGGGGGCGTGTCTTTGAAAGTGTTCGCCAATGTCGTCAATGACGACGACAGCTTGGCGGTGTCCAGTGCACTGATGGTGCTGGTCAAGTCGCCCAACGCATCCGGCAGGTCGTACGGTGCGCGAGTGCGCTCCACCGGGATGGCACCCTGCAGCGTGCCGTCTCCGCGCGGAGTGATCTCCAGCATCTTCGTGCCGAGCACGGTCTCGGTCTTGATCGACGCCTCGGTGCGGTTGCCCAGTGCGACATCGTCATCGACGGTGAATTTGACCAGCACCTTGGTCCCGTCCAGTTTGACGCTGGTCACTCGGCCGACCGACAGTCCGGACACCCGCACGTCACTGTCCGGCTTGATCCCGCCCGCCTCGGTGAAATACGCGGAATAGCCGGACTTTCCGGTAAGGATCGGGATTTTCTCATAGGAGAAGACAGCGGCGACCAGGGCGACGACGATACCGATGCCAACCAGACCAACCGTGACCCGGTTGCGGTCGGCGAGCGGCTTGATGTTGCGCCGTTTCTCATTGAGAGCGTTGAAGCGGTCTTTGATGGAGGTCATTGTTTCGGCAAGCACCGCCCGGTTACCTGGCTCACCAGCTTGACGAACACGGGTTGTCCGTTTCGGCCGTTGAGCTTGAGGATCGCATCGCAAATGTAGAAGCCGAAGTAGTCGCCGTAGAGACCCTGGCGGGACAGCACCTGATACACGTCGGGAAGCGTCCGGATTAGATCGTCGAAGTAATTGTGATCGGACTCGATCTGCCCGGAGACGCGATCCGTCTGCACCACAGTGTCTTTGATGGGTTGGCGCGCCTGCGTCAACAGATCGGCGACCGATCCGGTCGCGGCGTTGATGTAGGCCACGTCTTTGGTGATGTCGGTCTTGCGCTCGGACAGGGCCCCGACCAGTAGGGAGAGCTTGTCCAGGCCGTCGGAGAACTCCTTGTCGCGGTTACCGAAGGTGTGCAACACGACGTTCAGATTGGTGATCACATCGCCGATCAGCTTGTCGCGGTTGGCCAGCGTGGTAGTCAGCGCGGACGTCTCACCGAGCACCGAGGAGATGGTGGCGCCCTCACCCTGGAACACCCTGAGCAATTGGCCGGACAGCGCATTGACCTGGTCGGGATCCAACGCGCGGAACAGTGGCCGAAAACCGCCGATGAGCGCGTCGACGTCGAGGGCGGGAGAGGTGCGGGCCAACGGGATCGTGGCGTTCTGCGCCAGTCTCCTGGGCGGGCCGGGCCCGTCCTCGAGCGCGAGATATCGGTCGCCGATGAGGTTTTCGTAACGCACCGACGCTTTGGTGCCTTCGGTGAGCCTCAGTCCTTTGTCGACGGCGAAGTCGACGTGAACCGTGCCGTCCTTCTCCAGCTTGAGGTCGCTGACCTTGCCCACCTCGACACCGGCGATCCGGACGAAGTTGCCGCCCTTGAGCCCCGAGACGTTCGAGAACACCGCGCTGTAAGAAGTCCGGGAGTCGAATCGGAACTGCCCGAAGACCGTCACCAAGATGAAGACGAAAGCAAGAGAGACAACGGTGAACGCCACCACGCGCGCGATCGCGCCGGCGTCGGTTCTCATTGCAGCTCCTTGCTTTTCGTCATGGTCGGGGATAGCTCAGGGCGCCGGGGGCGGCGCGGGCGGAAGCTGCGGTGTCGCGGCGCCCGCATAGTCAGGCGCACCGTACGGCGGCTGCCCGGGGTAGGCCGGCGCCTGACCCGGTGCCGGGCCGCCAGGGTAACGGATCAGCGGCGGCTGCGGCGTTCCCTTGGTGACCGGGAAGTAGTTGACATAGCCGGGGAAACCGATCCCGGTGTTCGGCCGGATGTCCAGTCCGGTACCGAATCCGGTGTCGGTCACCAGATACTTCACCGGGAAGTTCGCGCTCGCGTCGGGCAAGGAACCACAACTCGGTCGGCCGCCGGGGCCGCCCTTGGCCTGCACGCGAGGCAAGTTGTCGGGGAAGCGGTACGGGTCGTCGCCGAAGAGCAGCCCACCGTCGATGTTGAGGGACTTACCGTTTCCCCCCATGGCGGCTCGACCACCGTTCTCGAGGTACCACACGGCGCCCTCGAACGTGCACTTGTAGGTCGGTGAATACTTGTTCAACAGCTCAAAAGTCGGCGCCACCAAGTTGATTGCGCTGACCAGGTTCTGCTCGTTTCGGCCGATCGTGTTGATCCCCGCGCCCGCGAATCCGATGGCATCCAGCAGCAGGCCATTGAGCGCCTTTTTGTTCTTGGTGATCGTTACGCTCGTCGTCGAGAAAGAATCAAGGGTCGACAAAATATCCTGCGCCGCAACCGAATAGGCTTCAGCGGTCTTACCGAACAGCTGCCAGTCCTTCCGGATGGTCGCCTGCTTCGGGTTCACCGCGAGGAGAAATTGGTTGCCTCCGCCAATCGCCTGACCAATGCGCTCGCCCTTACCGCGGAAGCCGTCTGCCAGCGCCGACAGCACACCGTTCAGTTTCGCCGGGTCGATGGCGTGAACGATCGACTGCAGGTTCTCGAAGACGGTGTTGACCTCGACGGTCACGTTGCGGCTATGCAGCACCGCACCTTTGGCCAACTCACGGTGGCTCGCGCCCGACGCGGGCACGATGAGGTCGACGTATTTGGCACCGAACGCGGTGCTGGACTTGATCTCCGCCTCGATGTTGCTCGGCAGGTAGCGGAATTCGTTCGGATAGATCTTCAGTTTCAGCTTCGAAAGATTTGTGCCGGCCGAGTCGGCGTAGCTCTCGACTTTCGACACCTCGCCGATCTGGACCCCGCGCAATTTGACCTTCGCGTCGTCCTCCATGACCAACCCGGCCCGGTCAGAGATCACGGTGAGCGGCACCGTGGTCTTGAACGTTCCTTCGAACGCCATCGCGGTCAGCGTGCTGATGGTGACGACCACCAGAACGAGTACCGGTGCCCACCAAATAGGGTCAATCCCCCGGCGCCGCCGGGTCTCTTGGCTCATCCTTCTCACCCCGACAAGTGGAAGTTGCCGGACTGCCCATAGACGGACAGCGTGATGGTCAACAGAATGAAAACCCCCGCAGTGATCGAAGAACGGACGGCCCGACCCACAGCCTCGCCGACTCCTGCCGGTCCGCCGGTCGCGTGGTACCCGTAGTACGTGTGGATGGCCATCACCGCCGCCGCCATTGCCAGCGCCTCGGTGAACGACCAAATCAGATCGGTCGGATGCAGGAATGACGAGAAGTAGTGGTCGTAAACACCGCGGGACTGCCCGTAAATGACCGTCGTGCCGAACCGGGTCGCCAGGAACCCCATCAGCATCGCCGTGGTGTAGATCGGGATGACCGCGACAACCCCGGCCACGATGCGGGTCGATGCCAGGTAGGTGATCGGCCGAATGGCCATCGCTTCCAACGCGTCGATCTCCTCGTTGATGCGCATGGCCCCGAGTTGCGCAGTCGCGCCTGCACCGATGGTGGCGGCCAGTGCCACCCCTGCGGTTGCCGGCACGATAAAGCGGACGTTGAGGAATGCTCCCAAAAACCCTGTGAGAGCTTCGATTCCGACATTGGACAGGGTGTTGTAGCCCTGCACCGCGATCAGCGCGCCGGTGGTCAGCGTCAAAAATCCGACGATGACCACGGTGCCGCCGATGACCGCGAGAGCTCCGGTACCCATCCCCAGGACGGCAATCAGCCGCAAGACCTCACCTGGGTAACGGCGAACCGCGTCAACCGTAGAGGCGAGCGAGTTGCCGATGAACGCCGTCTGCTCACCCAACGTCCGGACAGCGTCGAGCACTCCAGTCAGAAAGTCCCGACCGGGGATGTACCGCTCGTCCTCGTCGATCGTGCTCGCGCCTGCTCGCTGCTGCCACTTATCCGTCACGGCGACACCTTCACGCCGAACGCGGTGGCCAGAATGTTGATCAGGAACAGCGCCATGAACGCGAACACCACGGTCTCGTTGACCGCGTTCCCAACCGCCGTCGGCCCGCCACCAACAGACAGCCCCTTGTAGCACGCGATCAGGCCTGCCGAGAGCCCGAAGAGCAGGGCTTTGACCAGGGAAACGATCACCTGCGGGAGTCCGGTCAAGATCGTCATTCCGAAGATGAACGCGCCCGGCGTGACGTGCTGGACGTAGACCACGAAGAAGTAGCTACCGGTCAGACCGACCACCGCGACCGCCGAATACAGCAGCAGCGCAACAAATGTCGCGGCAATGACGCGCGGGACCACGAGCGCCTGGATCGGGTTGATGCCGATGACCTTCATCGCGTCGATTTCTTCGCGAATCGTTCGGGCACCCAGATCCGCGCAGATGGCGGTGGCACCCGCGCCGGACACCACAATCGCGGTGACCACCGGTCCGACCTGGGTGACCGACGCCAGCGCCGCGCCGGCACCGGACAGGTCACCGGCGCCGACCTCGATCAACACGATGTTCAACGTGAAGACGATCAGGACGGTGTAGGGAACCGACAGCACCAGCGTCGGCACGATCGACACCCTCGCGATGAACCAGATCTGGTCGATCAATTCCCGCAGAGCGAAAGGGCGCCGGAAGGCAGCCGAGAACGTCTCTCCGGCCATGACGACGAAGTCGCCCACCGCACGCGCAGGTTTCGACCAATCGACCCGTGACAGGGCCGACCCCCCTGAATTCTCCGGCACCCGGCTTACCCGATCCGCCGGCGATGTGACAAAGATCGCGTCTGAGTTTGCTCAGGGCGCGCGGGCCGATGCCCCGGCCGCGGCGTCCAACCAACCGGAATACAGCTCTTGATCAGTACTGATTCGCGAAAGTCAATCATTGGACTTGCGGTGATTGCGGCATTCATCGAGTTTGCTCGCTCCGCAGACTCTTGATGCAACTCATCGCGCTCCTCTGGCTTCGGGAAAGTCTTTGGTCACCCGACTGTCAGTGGGTGCGCGCGCGTGCAGGCGCACGACACCAACGCCGTGGGCCGACTGCACGCATAGACCACAACGGAAACTTACGGACTTATGGCCACCAAGGGGAGGTTTCGAATCAATCAGAAGAAATATGAGACCGACGTGCTCATCAGCCCAGAATCATACTTTGAGCTGGCAAAATGCGCTCGATGCCCGCAGGCCCGACACTCGGTTACAGCCAAGTGTCGGGCCTGCGGGAACAGCTTCAGCCGACGTTGGTTCCGCCCTCGGCGATGCGTCGCACCGCCCGGAGGAAGACGTCGATCTCCTCGTGGGTGTTGTAGAAGGAGAACGACGGGCGCACCGTCGCCTCCAGCCCTAACCGCCGCAGCGCGGGCTGCGCGCAGTGGTGACCCGCCCGCACCGCGATGCCTTCGGCGTTCAGGGCCTTGCCCACCTCGAGTGGCTCGTGACCGGCCAGCACGAACGACAGCACGCTGGCCTTCTCATCGGCGGTGCCGACCAGGCGAACACCGGGGATGTCCGCCAATCGCGGGGTCGCGTACTCGAGCAAGGTGTGCTCGTAGGCCGCGATGCGCTCGATGCCCAGCCGCTGCACGTACCGCAGCGCCTCGGTCAGCCCCACCGCATCGGCGATGTTGCCGGTGCCGGCCTCGAACTTCGTCGGCGGCCCTTGATACAGCGAACGTTCCGTCGTGACGTCCGCGATCATGTGGCCGCCACCCTGCCACGGCGGCATCTCCGTCAGCGCCTCCTCGGTGCCGTAGAGCGCACCGATTCCGGTGGGGCCATAGATCTTGTGTCCGGAGAACACGAAGAAATCCGCACCCAGCTCAGCAACGTCGACCGGGATGTGCTGGATCGACTGAGCGCCGTCGATCAGCACCCGCGCACCGTAGCGGTGACCCAGTTCGACGATCTTGTCGACCGGAACCACCGTTCCCAGCGCATTCGAGACCTGGCTGGCCGCAACCAGTTTGGTCCGCGGACCCAACAGCTGCTCGAATTCGCTTAACAGCAGGTTGCCCGCGTCGTCGATCGGCGCCCACCTTGAGGATCGCCCCGGTCTTCTGTGAAATCAGCTGCCAGGGAACGATATTCGCGTGATGCTCTAGATAGGTGATGACGATCTCGTCACCGGGCTGCAGATGCTTGCCACCCCACGCATGCGCCACCAGGTTGATCGCCTCGGTGGTGCCGCGGACGAACACGATGTTCTCCGACGCTCGGCGCCCCGATGAATTCGGCGACGGTGTCCCGCGCTTCCTCGTAAGCATCGGTGGCCCGGGCCGCCAACTCGTGCGCGGCGCGGTGAATGTTCGAGTTCTCGTGGGAGTAGAACTTCACCAGCCGGTCGATCACCACCTGCGGCTTCTGCGTGGTGGCTGCGTTGTCGAACCAGATCAGCGGCTTTCCGTTGATGACCTCTTTGAGGATCGGGAAATCCGCTCGCACCGCGTTGACGTCGAAGATCTCGTGCTCGTCGGTCAGTTGCGGCACCGGATCGTTGGCGGTGAGGAAGTGATAATTGCCCTCATCGCCAATCGGCGCGTCCGGCGCGACGGGCACCGAGCCCGTCCACCCCAGGTCGGGAACCGACGGTGCACCCGTCGGCCACGACGGCAATGAGCCGCGAGGTGCCACCGGAACCGTCGGCACTCCCCCGGCCAGCACTCCCGGCAGCGTCGGGACGATGCCTACGCTCGGCACCGCGAATGCGCTGAGGTCGGCCGGCACAAACGGATCCGCGATGCCCCCGGACGTCGCCGCCGCGGACGGACCTGCCGTCGTGTCCGGCACGTTGCCCCGCGGGAGCCACCGGAACCGCCTGCGGCGGCGGCTCCGGTTCCGGGGACGTCGGAGCTGGAACGTATGACGTCGGAGACGCCGAGCAACGGAACCGGCACCGGGTACTGATCCGCGGAGCCGACCGCTGTCTGACCTGCCGATGCGGCCGTCGTCGTATCCGGCGCGTTGCCCCGCGGGGCAACCGGCGCCGATTGCGGCGGACTGTCGAAACCGGGCCGGATGCTGGCTGCGTAGAGCTGGGTGGCCAGCGCCGAGAGTTCCGCAGAGCTGAGAGGCAAGTCGCTTTCGGCGTCTACCGCGCGGTGCTCACTTGTACTCATGGAATCGGTCCACGGCAACGCCATCGAGAACGGCGAGCGCGTCGTCGGTGAGCACGGCCAGGGAGTTGTACAGCGTCACCAGGTAGCGGGCGATCGCCGACTCGTTGATGCCGGTGAACCGCACCGAAAGGCCCGGTGCCTGCTCGCCGACCAGGCCGGGCTGGAACAGCCCCACCACACCTTGGCGCTCCTCACCGGTGCGGACCAGGATGAATTTGGTCTTGCTCTTCTCCACCGGCACCTTGTCCGACGGGATGATCGGGATACCGCGCCAGGTGATGAACTGCGCGCCGAACAGGCTCACGACCACCGGCGGCACCCCGCGACGGGTGGCTTCGCGACCGAACGCGGCCACACCGAGTGGGTGGGTCAGGAAGAAGCTCGGCGTCTTCCACACCTTGGTGATCAGCGCGTCGAGGTCGTCGGGGGTGGGCGGACCGGTCAGCGTCTGAATGGTCTGCTCGGGTGTCGCCTGGGCGAGCAGCCCGTACTCCGGGCTGTTGACCAGTTCGGACTCCTGGCGCTCCTTGATCGTCTCGATGGTCAGCCGCAACTGCTGGGCGACCTGGTCGTGCGGGCTGGAGTAGAGGTCGGAGACCCGGGTGTGGACGTCGAGCAGCGTGGCGATCGTCCGCAGCGTGTACTCGCGGGGGCTGGTCTCGTAGTCGACGTAGGTCTCGGGCAGCGGCCCTTCGGTGCCCGCGCCGTCCTCGGCGTGGATCGCGACCTGCTCGGGGTTGACCACTCGGTTGACGCGGTAGACACCGGCCTCCACCGGCACCCAGCTGAGCAGGTGCAACAGCCAGCGTGGCGTAATGGTGGAAAGCTGGGGAACAGTCTTTGTGGCGTTCGCAAGCTGCCTGGCTCCAAGGTCGCCAAGTGCCTGTGACTCGTTCTGAGCCGACGTCATCGTGATCCTTCCGTCGTCGAGTGCTGATCGGTATCGGGCCGCGAAGGCCAGCTCGACCGACTGTGGCTCCGCGCCGAACCCAGGCAAGTGTAAAACTCACCATGATTTTTATCGCGGCGGGGGTGCGGTTGCGGCGGTCTAGGGGCCCGCGTCAAATCATGCCCTATAGTGGCGATATGCAACACGTCGCACAGCCGCGTCTCGCCCCCTCGCGCTGCCTCGCCGTGATCTGTTGTTGCTGTTGTTGTCGTTGATTTCCTGACGCCCTTCTGACGCTGTAGAAATCTTCGCGCTTCCCCGCCTCAGGGCGATTACCTCCGCATGGCCGGAGGAATCGAATTGCGCACCGCAACAAAGTCTTTCAGGAAGCACAAGCAACAATGACGATTCTGTTTTCCAGCCGCGGCACGACCGGACAGTTGGCGACCGAAAGCCGCGTTTCGGTCCGTCCGGCCACCGAACTGTCACGCCTGACCCGCTACCGCGGCGGCATTTATTCGCACACGGTGGAAAAAGTCATCTTCACCGACGGCACCTCGGCGCGCACCGACCTGATTCGGCTCAATCCCAACGTGCCGGCCTACTCGCTGGACTTCACCGGGGTCTCGCCCCACCATCCGTCGCGCTACCAGCCGGGCACCTGGTCGGATTCCCACACCTGCGGCGCGTCGGGCAAGGAGGCCGAGGTCGACTGGATCCTGCGCCACTCGTATCCGCTGCTGCCCACCGCCGAACTGAGCCGGCAGGTGCGCGCGGCCGGTTACCCGATCGGCACCGCCAACATCAGCGAGCACGAGGCGATCGCCGCCACCCAGGCCGCGATCTGGTTCCTGACCAATGGGCTGGCGCTGGAAACCCGGCCGCTCAATGTGCCGATCGCGGTGCATCGCACCCGCGGAGCCGTCACCACGTTCGAATTCGACGGCGAGCCCCAGCTGGGCGGCTACTCGGTATGGTCCCGGTCCAGCGCGGAGCTGCGGCTGCAGAAGTCGTCGAATGGGCTTGTTTGGCAGGATGTTTCGGGCTCACTGCTGACCACCGGCAGCGACGCGGGCCGCTATCAGCGCACGCTGGGTGAGGGCAGCACGTTGTCGGCCCACAGCCACGGCCGCGGCGGACGCGGCTACCGCTACTACCGCCTGATCGCCACGTCCGAATCCGGGACGCCGAGAATCGAGCACGTCAATTTCTGGCTGACCGGCGCGCGGCATTACCGCAACTCCGACAAGGTTGTACATCTGTACAACTACCTGCTCGCCGGCGCAGCGGCAGCCGTTCGCACGGCCCAAAAGGCCGTCGCTGAGCCAGCACTCATCGATACCGATGCGGTCGCCGACGCCGAACTGATCGGCCCGTTCCGGGTCACCGCCCCGCTGACGCTCGACTGCCTCCGACGGACACCACCTCGTCGACGCGGACGGCTTTGCCATCGATTCGGTCGAGCCGGGCAGCCGATTTCTACGTCCGCCGGGCGCCGGGTTCGTCGGCCGCGACCTTGACCGCGAAAACTCGCGGCCGATCTGCACGGACGCGTGCTGACCGGCGTGGCGTTGGACCCCGCGGCGCAACGGTTTACCCCCGTTGCGCTAGCCATCCCCACCGAGACCGCCATAGAGTTCGACACTAAGCTGGGAGGCCGACGACCTTTGATCCGCGACCGTGGGAGCGAATCGTAAATGAGCATTGCCGAAGACGTCACACAACTAGTCGGAAACACGCCGCTGGTGCGGCTGCGCCGGGTCACCGAAGGCGCCGGGGCCGATGTGGTGGCCAAGCTGGAGTACTTCAACCCCGGGGGCAGCGTCAAGGACCGCATCGGTGTCGCGATGCTCGATGCCGCCGAAGAAGCCGGGCTGATCAAGCCAGACACCATCATCCTCGAGCCGACGAGCGGCAACACGGGTATTGCGCTGGCGATGGTCGCGGCGGCGCGCGGCTACAAGCTCGTCCTGACCATGCCGGACACCATGAGCATCGAGCGGCGAGTGTTGTTGCGCGCCTACGGCGCCGAGCTCGTTCTGACCCCGGGCAAAGACGGCATGCCGGGCGCGATCGCCAAGGCTGAGGAGCTGGCCAAGAGCGACCAGCGCTACTTCGTCCCGCAGCAGTTCGAGAACCCGGCCAACCCGGCCATCCACCGCGCCACCACCGCCGAAGAGGTGTGGAAGCAGACGGACGGGAAAGTCGACATCTTCATCGCCGGCGTCGGCACCGGCGGCACCATCACCGGCGTCGGACAGGTCCTGAAGGAACGCAAGCCGGACGTGAAGGTGATCGCGGTCGAGCCGGCCGCCTCGCCGGTGCTGTCCGGCGGGCAGAAGGGGCCGCACCCGATTCAGGGCATCGGCGCCGGGTTCGTCCCGCCGGTCTACGACGAAGACGTCGTCGACGAGGTCATCCCGGTCGGCAACGAAGAATGCGCTCGACCTGGCCCGCCGCCTGGCATCCGAAGAGGGCCTGCTCGTCGGTATCTCCTCGGGCGCAGCGGTTGTTGCCGCGTTGGAAGTGGCTCGTCGGCCGCGAAAACAAGGGCAAGCAGATCGTCGTGGTCCTTCCCTCGTCCGGTGAACGGTATTTGAGTACCGTGCTGTTCTCCGATCTGGCGGACTAGCAGTGCTCGACGCGTTCCGGGGCGACATCAAAGCGGCAAAAGACCGCGATCCCGCCGTACCCAGCACGCTGCAGATCGTGTTCGCCTACCCAGGTGTGCATGCCATTTGGGGTCACCGCAGTCAGCCACTGGTTGTGGGGACGCGGCGCGAAAGTAGCCGCGCGCACGCTCGGTGAGGTCACCCGGATCCTGACCGGCGTCGACATCCATCCCGGCGCCATCCTCGGGACCGGCTGTTCATCGACCACGCGACCGGTGTGGTGATCGGCGAGACTGCCGAGGTCGGCGACGACGTCACCATTTACCATGGCGTCACGCTCGGCGGAACCGGCTCGCACACTGGCAAGCGTCATCCGACGATCGGAGACCGGGTCATCATCGGCGCCGGCGCGAAAGTTCTTGGTCGCGATCAAAGTCGGCGACGACAGCCGGATTGGGGCTAATTCCGTTGTCGTCAAGGAGGTTCCGAATAGCGCCGTGGTTGTCGGAGTTCCCGGACAGGCCATCAGCCACCACGGCTCCAGCGGCAGCGACGCCTTGGTGCCCGACCTGGTCGGGATAAGCCTGCATTCCCTGCTCACCCGGGTCGCCAAGCTGGAAGACCAGGCCCACACGCCGCAGACCGAAGGCATCATCCGGCCACCGGAAGCCGGCGTGTGGCACGGCGAGGACTTCTCTATCTGACCGCCAGCCCGGCTTCGTCCCAGGCTTGATAGCCGCCGAGCAGATCCCCGACATTCTCGAAGCCCGCGGCACGCAGCAGGCTGGCGGCGATCAGTGAGCGGTATCCGCTGGCGCAGTAGGTGACGACCGGCGCTGTCGGATCGAGGTTTTCGAGTGATTCGATGAGCGTCGACAGCGGAATCTCGCTGCGCCCCGGGAACGACGCCGTCTTCGGTCTCCCCTGGGTTACGCACGTCGACGACCTGCAAAGCCGGGCTCGTAGTTCAGCAATTCGGCCAACTGTTCGGGTGTGAAGCGCGCCGCGGTCTCCACCAGGTGCGGGTATCGGGTGAAAACACTTGGGCAGATCGTCCAATTGGCCGATGACCCGGTCGAAGCCGACACGGGCCAGCCGAATCCTGGATTCCTGCGCGAGCGACGGTGTCGCCGACCAGGATGATGTCGCGGTCTGGCGGAAAAACCTGGCCGGCTCCCTCGGCGAAGCGACCCTCCAAGTCCGATGTTGACTGCGCCGCTGACGTGGCCGCGGCTGTACTCGGCCGCTTCCCGGGTGTCCAGCAGAGATCGCTCCTCTCGCGGCATGCCTGCGGACCTCGTCGAGGCTCAGTAGTGGCGGCGTGTCGTCGTCGAGCAATGGGCGCTGCTCGCGGTTGCGCACCGAGTCGTACTCGAAGTAGCGCGGCTGAGGGGACTGACCTTCGGTGATCGACGCGACGAACTCGTCGGCGTCGGAAAACTGCAGAGCGTAGTTGTCGCGGCGCTGGTCGCCGATCGTCGAACTGGTCTCGCTGGACATCTGTTTGCCGCATGCCGAGCCGGCGCCGTGCGCGGGAAAGACGCGGGTCGCATCGGGCAGCTTCAGCAGTTTGTCGTGCAGCGAGTTGTAGAGGGATCGCGCCAACTCCTCCGACGACAGGCCTTCGCCCGACAGTAGGTCCGGCCGCCCCACATCGCCGACGAACAACGTGTCACCGGTCAGTACGCCGTAGGGCACCTCGTCATCCGGGTGCTCGTAGACGACGACGGAGATCGACTCCGGGGTGTGACCCGGTGTCGCGAGTATCTCTAATGTGACTTCGCCCAATGAGATTCGCTGACCGTCTTGCAACGGCTCGACCGCGAACTCGAGCTTGGCTTTTTCGCTGTAGCTGATCTGCGCTCCGGTGGCGGCGGCCAACTCCAGGTGGCCGGTCAGAAAGTCGGCGTGGATGTGGGTTTCGATGACCCGCTCGATCTTCAGTCCGTGCTCGGCGGCTTCGCTCAGGTACACGTCGATGTCGCGGCGTGGGTCGACGACCACGGCACGTCCGGTATGCTCATCGCCGATGAGATACGACCCTTGCGACAGGCAGTCCAGGTAGTGCTGCGTGAAGATCATAGGAACAAGTTTCCCGGTGCCGACGAATACCAGCAATTTGAAATCAACGTGAGTTCAAGACATGCCTGTTCAGAGACGGCGTTCACACCTCGGACAGGCTGATTTCATCGAACGAACCGACCCAGCGGTGCGGCGGACGCGGCGAATTGGTTCGCCGGGGCGGACGACCCCGAGCACCGACCAACCGGCGGCTCTCGCGGCATCGAGCTCATCAGGATGATCGGACAGAAACAAGATCTCGCCCGGCGCGCGGCCGATCGCCCCGGCGATGGTGTGGTAGGAAACGGCGTCCCGCTTGGACCCGGCATTGGCAAGATCGAACCAGTCACTGATCAATGACGCCAGCTCGCCACCGCGGGCGTAGGCGAACCAATCCTGTTGATTGCGAACCGAACCCGACGAATACACGTACAGCTCTCGACCGTCGGCGTGCCAGGACGACAGCGCCGCGGGAACGTCGTCGAAGAACTCGCCGTGCAATTCCCCGTTGCGAAAACCCTCGGCCGCACACCAGGCCTTGCGCGGCTTTCAACGGCGCAGCTTTGACGTCGGAATCCAGCCAGCCGCAGAGGATTTCCGCCACACCTTCGGCGTCGGCATCCGGGCGATCGGACAATTCGCGGGTTTGTGCGATCACCGGGTCCGCGGTGCCGCCCTGGTTGTCGGCCAACCACGGCCCGAGGTGCCGGCGGGTGTAGTCGTAGAGCTTCTCGCGGACCGAGCCGGCCGGGCTGGTGGTGCCCTCGATGTCGATGACGATCGCGGTGATCACGTCGCAGCGAGTTGGTCGAGCGTCGGAAAGCGTTGTCCGATGGTGTCACCGGTGAAATCCCCGATCCAGCCGTCTTCGCGCTCGAAGAACCGGATCGCGGCAAAGTCGGGGTCCGCGCCCATGTCGAACCAGTGCCGGGTGCCCGCCGGCACCGTGAGCAGGTCGCCGCTTTCGCACACCACTGCAAAGACTTCGGGCTCGAGATGCAGGTAGAAACAGGCGCGTCCGGCTACGAAGAAGCGCACCTCGTCTTCGGCATGGCGGTGCTCGGCGAGGAATTTCGAGCGCGCGGTGGCCGCGTTGGCTCGCCAGTCGGGGTCGTTGTGGTCGGGTCGCAGAGCGGCCACGTCGATGTGCCGGTAGCGGTCGTCGGCGTTGATTTCGGCAACTTGGTCGGCGTAACGGGCCAGAATCCGTTCGGCGGGCTGATTCACGTCGAGGCCGGGCGCGACCGGGCTGTGATCGAAAGCGATTCCCCGCCCGGCAAGTTCGTCGCGGATCTGGCCCGCGTCGTCGGTGCGCAACCGCACCTGGTCGGCGTCGTTGTCAGACATCACCTGTAGCAGTGTCATTCGATCCCTATCTCGCGGCGTCCGGTCAACGTCACCAGTTCGCAGATGGCTTCCAAACACTCGACCCGGTCACGGGCCTGCGCGAGGTCGTCACCCCAGGCGGTGATCCCGTGGCCGGCGATGAACAGCACCGGCGGGCCGTTCGGATGCTCGGTCAGGTGTCGCTCGATGTCGTCGCCGATGCCTGCCACGTCCGAATGGTTGGTGAAGACCGGGATGGTGATGGTCTCCGCGGTCCCGAGACCCTTGATCAGCTCGTAGCCGCGGTACGTCAAAGCCGTTGACGCATTGATGGTTTGGGCCGTCGCGTGCGGCGCGTGAACATGAACCACCGCATTGGCGCCGGTCGCCCGATAGATCGCAGTGTGGATGACGGTCTCGGCTGACGGGCATCGACTGCCCGACACCGGCCGGGAGTCGGCGACGCTCACCGTCACCATGTCGCCGACGGTCAACTCACCCTTGGACAGGCCGCTGCCGGTGATCACCGCCGCCTGCCCGGTCCGAACCGAGATGTTGCCTGCCGTTCCGGGCATCCAGCCGCGGGCATACAGACTTTGCGCGATGTCGGCAATCTGGTGGCCCGCAGCGGTGTTCGGCTGGCCGATCGGGCCGTTCTCGGTGACGACCGCGGTGATCAGCTCCGGCGGGGTGACATCGAAGGCGGGGTTGAATGCCGCGGTGTGGTCGGGGGCGGTGGCGACGCCGCCGACATGGGTGATCTCGGACGCGGCCCGCTGTTCGACGACGATCTCGCGTCCCGTCGCGGTCGCCAGATCGCGGGTCGACTCGGGCGCGACGACGATGAACGGAATACCGTGTCGGTGCGCGGCGACCGCCAGCGCGTAGGTGCCGATTTTGTTCGCGACCGAGCCGTCGGCGGTGATCCGGTCGGCGCCGACCAGCACGCAGTCGACCTGTCCGGTGGCCATCGCCCACGCGGCGGCGGAGTCGATGGTCAGCCGGTGCGGAATGCCGGCCTCGGCCAGTTCCCAGGCGGTCAGTCGGGCGCCCTGCAGCAGCGGCCGGGTTTCGTCGACCAGCACCTCGGCGACCTTGCCGCGACCATGCAGCACCCGAACGGCGCCCAGCGCGGTACCGACCGCGGTGGTGGCCAGCCGCCCGGTGTTGCAGTGCGTCAGCACGCGCAGCGGTCGATCGGGACACAGCTGCGACACCAGGTCGGCCGCGTGGGTCGCACATTGCCGGTTGGCCTCGGCGTCCTGCGCCAACATCCGCTGCGCCTCGGCCAGCACGGCGTCCGCACCGGTGGGCAGCACCGCCAGGGCCCTGCGCACCCCCCAGGCCAGATTCACCGCGGTGGGCCGGGCCGACGCGATCCGCTCGGCCTCCGAGGTCGCCTTCTCGTCGTCGCCGACGTGCGCGTATGCCGCCAACGCAACCCCGAACGCACCGGCCACCCCGAGGGCCGGGGCGCCGCGGATGGCCAGCGTCTTGATCGCATCGATGAGGTCGTCGACCGTCGTGATTCGCAACCAGCAGAATTCGTGCGGCAACCTGCGCTGATCGATGGCCAGTAGAGCGCCGTCGGCCCAGCCGACCGTGGTCTCCTCAGCTGTCGTCACAGGCTCCATCCAACTCTCACTTCGCCGCGGCTTCCAGCCTTTGATTCGGCTGGACCTGCAGGTACCCGCCCCGCGGGAAGCCAGTTCGACAAGACAATCGCGCCGATCTGGCAGACAATGATTCGATGCGACTTTTTCTCGGTCTGGTCGGTATTGCGGTAGCCGTCGGCGTGGCGGTGCCGGCGCTGGCCGACCCGCCGCCAGACCCCACCCCGCCGGACCCTGCCGCCGATGCGCACTTCATCGACTCGCTCAGTAAGGCCGGCATGACCTTCCGCAACGGGTCGGATGCCGTCGCGGCCGGCAGATACGCCTGCGACATGATGAACCAGGGTGCGGCTGAAACGGACGTCGTCAGCAAATTGAGCATGCTCAATCCCGGGTTGAGCAATGCCGGTGCGATGAAGTTCGCCGCGCTGGCGTCGAGCACCTACTGCCCGGATTATCTGAGCAAGTCGAGCACGCCGACCAAAAGCAGCGGGGGCCTGGGGGGCATGTTCGGCGGTCACTAAAAATACTGGCTCCCCCGGGTGGACTCGAACCACCAACCCTCCGGTTAACAGCCGAATGCTCTGCCAATTGAGCTACAGGGGACTGCTAGGTGTCCGCGAACACATCGGCGCGGAACGAGTGCTGACTCTAGCGTACCGGCGTGCGCACGCCCAACCAGACCGATCGCCCGCCGGGGCGCGCACGGCGGTCGGTATGGGGCAGGATGGACGCACACCGCCGAAGCTGAAGAAGGGACCGTTTTGATCCGCTACGTCGTCGTGCTGGGACTGGGCTATGTGTTGGGCACCAAGGCCGGTCGACGTCGTTACGAGCAGATCGTCGGGACCTACCGCGCGCTGACCGCCAGCCCCGCCGCCAAGTCGATGATCGACGCCGGCCGGCGCAAGGTCGCGAACCGGGTCTCGCCGGACGCGAGGATGGTGACGCTGACCGAGATCGACGACGCGACCAGCGTGATCGAGCGGGAACAGTCCCAGCGCTAAGCGGTGAGATCGTCGCCGCTGGCCTGCTCGAGCAGGCTGCGCCGGTAGGCCTCCATCGCGACCAGATCGCCGAACAGCGCGTGATACTCGTCGCCCTGCTCCACCGGTGACATCCGCTGCAACTTCGACTTCACGTCCGCGATCTGCCGACCGATCCACACCTCCTGCAACCGGGCCAGCACACCGGCGATGTAGCGCGGCAGTCTTTCGTCGTCCTCGACCCGGATGGCCTCGACGCCGAGCTCGTTGACCAGACCGGCAGCGGCGGGTGACAGCGCCTTCTGGCGCACCGAGTCGAGCCACTCGCCGCCACCGACCCCGCTCGCGGTACCACCGGCCGCTTCGATCGCGGTGCACACCGCGGCGTACCCCGGATGGGTGAAGCTTTCGACGGTGAGCGCGTCGAACACCGGACCGGCCAGCGCGGGGTACTGCAGAGCCGATTTGAGCGCCTCGCGCTGCGGCCACAGCGTGGGGTCCTTGGGATTGGGACGGGGCACAGCCGGTTTTGCGCCGGCGGCGGCCTCGGCGGTGGTGGGACGACGAGGCCTGCTGCGACCCTGGGCCGTCGGGTTTTTCGCCTCTTCGCGCGCCCGGCTGATGACTTGTGCGACATCGGGCCAACCGACCCAGCCGGCCAGCTGTCGCGCGTACTCGTCGCGTAGCGTCGGATCCTTGATCTGGGCGACGATCGGCACGCAACGGCGCAGCGCTGACACCCGGCCTTCGGCGTTGTCCAAGTCGATGTCATTCAACGTGGTGCGAATCGCGAACTCGAACAACGGAGTTCGTCGCGCCACCAGATCCCGCAGCGCACCGTCGCCGGATGCCAGCCGGAGGTCGCACGGATCCATCCCGTCGGCCGCGACCGCGACGAACGACTGGCCGGCCAGTTGCTGCTCGCCGGAGAACGCCTTGAGTGCGGCCGCCCGGCCCGCTTCGTCGCCGTCGAACACGTAGATGAGCTCGCCGCGAAAGAAGTTGTCGTCCATCATGAGTCGGCGCAGCATCGACAGGTGTTCCTCGCCGAACGCGGTGCCACAGGATGCCACCGCGGTGGTGACCCCGGCGAGATGCATCGCCATCACGTCGGTGTAGCCCTCGACGACGACGGCCTGATGCCCCTTGGCGATGTCGCGCTTGGCCAGGTCGATCCCGAACAGCACCGACGACTTCTTGTACAGCAAGGTCTCCGGCGTGTTGACGTACTTGGCTTCCATCGGGTCGTCGTCGAACAGCCGTCGAGCGCCGAACCCGATCACCTCCCCGGACGACGACCGGATCGGCCACAGCAGCCTGCGGTGGAAGCGGTCCATCGGGCCGCGGCGGCCCTCGCGCGACAGACCAGCGGCTTCGAGCTCCTTGAATTCAAAACCCTTGCGCAGCAGATGCTTTGTCAAGGTGTCCCAGCCCGACGGCGCGAAGCCGCAGCCGAAGTGGCGCGCGACGTCACCGTCGAAATTCCGCTCGGTCAGGTACGTACGGGCCAGCTGCGCCTCCGGCGATTCCAGCGCCGCCGCATAGAACGCCTGCGCCTCGGCATTGGCGGCAGTCAGCCGGCTGCGACTCCCCCGGTCGCGCTGCACGTTGGCGGTCGAACCACCGGTGTAGCTGATGGTGTGCCCGACCCGGTCGGCCAGCAGTTCGACGGCCTCGACGAAGCTGACGTGTTCGATCTTCTGCACGAAGGCATAAACGTCGCCACCCTCGCCGCAGCCGAAGCAGTGGAAGTGGCCGTGGTTGGGCCGCACGTGGAACGACGGCGACTTCTCGTCGTGGAACGGGCAGAGACCCTTCATCGAATCCGCGCCGGCCCTGCGCAGTTGGACGTAGTCGCCGACCACTTCCTCGATGCTGACTCGTTCGCGGATGGCGGCGATATCGCGATCAGAGATGCGCCCGGCCATCGGCCCAGTGTAGGACCGGTTACCCGGTGCCGATGACCCCACAGGCGAATCGCTTCTCGGCGTCCGGGGTGTCCTCGGCGCCGTGCAGCAGGATCGCCGTTTTGCTACCGGCCAGCAGATCGTCTCTGGTGAAGGCGTCGGTGGTGGTCACCAGGTAGGCCGCGCCGTCCTGGCGGACCTCCAGGGAGTCCAGGTCGCCGCTCATCGGCTCGCCGGTGTGGCCCGGAGCCTGGAAGTGCATGCCGGCCGACAGGAAGTCGCCGGTCTTGCCAGGTTCCATCGGGTCGACCGAGTTCGGCTCGCACTTGCCGACGCCGTGAATGTGCATCTTGTGGAATCCCGGGGCCAGGACGTGGTCCGCGGTCGTCTTCACCGTGACGGTGGCGTAG
Source organism: uncultured Actinomycetota bacterium (assembly GCA_963749375.1). GTDB lineage: Bacteria > Actinomycetota > Actinomycetes > Mycobacteriales > Mycobacteriaceae > Mycobacterium. The sequence continues at coordinate 235,154 of CAVVNB010000020.1, read as the reverse complement.
CCGTTGGCGAATTCGAAGGTGGCAGTGGCCACCGACCGGCCGTCGGCGGTGTGCAATTGCGCGCTGAGGGTCTGACCGCTCGGCGCGGGAGTGCTCGACGAGGTCGCGGTGGAGGCTTCCTGGTGCGGGCTACAGGAAGTGAGCGCGATAGCGGACAGTGCGGCTACGAGGACGGAGGACTTGGCCATGGACACGGAGCGTAGTCCGGCGGTTTACGCCTGCGCCGCGGCGATGCGTTCGAGGCGTCCCTCGGTGTAGGAGGCGATCTGGTCGACGATCACACGCAGGCGCCCGCCGTCGTCGGCGGCGGCGTTGAAGGCCGGCACGTAGATCGGATCGAGGGTGTGGGGCGCTCCGGCCAGCAGCGCGTGGGCCACCCGATGAATGCATTCCCGTTGTCGCGCTTGGATTTCCTGGTGTCGCGGGTCGGACATGATGAATTGCAGAGCCAGCGTTTTGAGCAGGGCAACCTCGGCGCGCACCACCTCCGGCACGGACAGCTCGGCCTGATAGCGGGCCAACGGTCCGGGACCGGTATCGGCGCGGGTGGCCGCGATCGCCGCCGACGCGAACCGGCCCACCAGCTCGCTGGTCATCTGCTTCAGCGACACCGCGGCCGACAGCGTGGCGTCGTACTTGCCGACCGCGGCGACCGCGGGAAGCCCCGCCAGCCGGTGCGCCGCGGCGCTCAAATCGTCGCCGCGGACCCCGGCGAAGTCATGCTCGCCGAGCTTGGCCAGAGCGGCGGCTTCGTCATCGTCGGCGAGCACGCGAAGGTCGATCCGTCCGGAGACGATGCCGTCTTCGACGTCGTGCACTGAATAGGCGACGTCGTCGGCCCAGTCCATCACCTGCGCTTCCAGGCAGGGTCGATCGATGGGGGCGCGGTCGCGCATCCATTCGGCGGCGCCGCGGTCGATGTCGTAGAAACCGAACTTGCGCCGATGCCGGTCCCGCGGCCACGGATACTTGGTGACCGCGTCGAGCGCCGCCCGCGTCAAGTTGAGGCCGACGCTATGCCCTTGTTGGTCAAGGACTTTGGGCTCCAGACTGGTCAGGATCCGGAAGTTCTGCGCATTGCCCTCGAAGCCGCCGTATGCGGCGGCGAATTCGTCGAGAGCCTGCTCGCCGTTGTGCCCGTAGGGCGGATGCCCGATGTCGTGGGCCAGCCCGGCCATGTCGACGAGGTCGGGATCGCAACCGAATCCGATCGCCATGCCCCGCCCGATCTGGGCGACCTCCAGCGAGTGGGTCAGTCGCGTCCGTGGGGTGTCCCCCTCTCGCGGCCCGACTACCTGAGTCTTGTCCGCAAGCCGACGCAGCGCGGCGCTGTGCAGAACCCTGGCGCGATCGCGGGCGAAATCGGTGCGGGTCTGCCCCTCGGTGCCCGGCAAGCCGGCGGTCTTCGGCGCCTCGGGCACCACCCGCTGGCGGTCGAAATCGTCGTAGGGGTCTTGCGGCATCATCGACCCACAGTCTGCCAGTCAGAGGAGATTGCTCTGGGACCCGCTTCGTCGCGGGGCTAGATTGTCGAGCATGAGCACCCTCCGCCGCTCGGTCGCCGTGTTCATGGCGATGCTGATCACCGCTCTCACAGTCGCGCCCTCGGCCGCCGCCCAGCCTCCGTTCCGGCTGCCCGGCTACATCACCGACAACGCCGGCGTCCTCAATGACGCTGACCGCTCGGCAATTAAGTCGGCCAGCGGCAGGTTGTACTCCGACCGCCGCATTCAGTTGTGGGTGGTGTTCGTCGACGACTTCTCCGGACAACCTGCCCAGAGCTGGGCGGAGAACACCTCGAGCCTCAGCGATCTCGGCGACTTCGGCGCGGTGCTGGCGGTGGCGACCGTCGACCATTCCTACGCGTTCCTGGTCCCCCGCCGGGTGAAGACGATCGATGCCGGCCAAGTCGACGATCTGCGGCGCAACCAGATCGAGCCTGCGCTGCGCCGCGGCGACTGGAGCGGCGCAGCGGTCGCGGCGGCCAACGGCCTGGACCGCGGCCCGCAGTCGGCGAGCTCGACGCCCTTGCTGATCGGCCTGGGCGTCATCCTGTTCGCGGTGCTGGCGCTATATGTGTTCACCCGTTGGCGGCGTCGTCGACGGCGGGCCGCCGAACTGGCCGCGGCCAAGCGGGTCGACGCGACCGACCCCGATGCGTTGGCGTCGCTGTCGTTGGGCGCCCTCGACGACCTGTCGCGGTGGAAAGTCGTCGACGTCGACAACGCCGTGCGCACCAGCGCCAACGAACTCGCGTTGACGATCGAGGAGTTCGGCGAGCAACGGACCCAGCCGTTCACCCGTGCGGTCGACGCCGCCAAAGCGGCCCTGGCCCAGGCATTCACCGTGCGCCAGCAGCTCGACGACGCAATACCTGAGACCCGGGCACAGCGTCGTGAGCTGCTGACCGAGGTGATCGTCGCCGCGGCGCGGGCCGACCGCGGGCTGGAATCGCAGCGCGAGGATTTCGAGGAGATGCGCGACCTGGTGGTCAACGCTCCGGCGCGCCTGGACACCCTGACCCAGCAGGTCGTCGACCTGACCGCGCGCATCGAGCCCGCCGAGCAACGAATGACCGAGCTGCACAACGAGTTCGACTCGTCCGCGCTGGCCTCGGTAGCCACCAACGTCACGACCGCCAAAGACCGGCTGGCCTTCGCCGAACAGAACCTCGGCCACGCGCGTGAGAAGGCCGCCAAGCCGGTCAGCGGCGAGCAGAGCACACTCGTCGACGCCGTGCATGCCGCGGAATCCTCACTCGGACAAGCCCGCTCGCTGCTCGACGCGGTCGACAGCGCCGCCAGCGACATCCGGCACGCCGTCGCCACACTGCCGTCGTTGATCGCCGACATCCAGTCCGGGATCGGGCAGGCCGACATCACACTGCGCAGCGCGCAGAAGACCAAGGCGCCGCACCTGCGCGATCTGGCCGGCGGCCCGCGACGCGGCGGCCCGCGCACTCGACACGGCACGCAGGCGAGCGGTTCCGCCGACCCGCTCACCTCGTTCACCGCGCTGACCAAAATCGACGCCGACCTGAATCGGCTGCTGGCCACCGTCGCCGAGGAGCAGGCCGCCACCGAGCGACTCACCCGGACACTGGAACAGGCGTTGTTCACCGCGCAGTCGCGGGTGCACGCCGTCTCGGAATACATCGACAACCGCCGCGGCAGCGTCGGGCCCGAGGCGCGGACCCGGCTGGCCGAGGCGAGTCGTCAGGTCGACGCCGCGCAGGACCAGAAGGCAACCGATCTGACCGCAGCGATCACTCTGGCCAACAAGGCCGCATCGCTGGCCGCGCAGGCGCAGTCGCTGGCGGAATCGGATGTGCAGTCCGCGCAGATGGCGTACACGTCGCGCTACGGCGGCGGCGACCACACCGGCGCCATGATGGGCGGCATCATCATCGGCGACATGCTGGGTGACGCGATGCGCGGCGGTTTCGGCGGCGGTTTCGGCGGCGGTGGGGGTTGGGGCCCGACGTCGTTCGGTGGTTCGGGTTCCTCAGACGGCGGCTTCATGGGAGGCGGCGGCCGGTTCTGAGCAGGAAGTCTGCCGAAAATGGTGGACGCGGCAGCTCACCACGCCCTAGTGAGCCGCCGCGTCGACGTACCCATGTTATTAAACTGGTGACCAATAGGTGCGAGAATCGCGAAATTTATCGGAGTTCCGGATCTGCCCGCTGTGGGCCCGCTAGCAACCCCGCAGTCGGGAACCCAGATAGTCGACAGCCGCATCGATTGCCACCCGCTCCTGGGTCATGGCGTCGCGTTCGCGGATCGTGACGGAGTGGTCGTCGAGCGAGTCGAAGTCCAGCGTCACGCAGAAGGGCGTGCCGATCTCGTCCTGGCGCCGGTAACGACGACCGATCGCACCGGCGTCGTCGAACTCGACATTCCAGTACTTGCGTAATTCGGCGGCCAGGTCGCGGGCCTTGGGACTCAGGTCGGCGTGGCGGGACAGCGGCAGCACGGCGGCCTTCACCGGCGCAAGCCGCGGGTCGAGTCGCAACACGGTCCGCTTGTCCACTCCGCCTTTGGCATTGGGCGCTTCGTCCTCGTGGTACGCGTCGACCAAGAACGCCATGAACGACCGGGTCAGGCCCGCTGCCGGCTCGATGACGTACGGCGTGTATCGGGTGTCGTTGGCCTGGTCGTAATACGACAGGTCGACACCGGAATGCTTTGAGTGCGTGGATAAATCGAAGTCGGTGCGGTTGGCCACACCCTCGAGCTCACCCCACGGATTGCCGGAGAAGCCGAACTTGTACTCGATGTCGACGGTGCGATCCGAGTAGTGCGACAGCTTCTCTGCTGCGTGTTCGTAAAGCCGGAGGTTCTCGGGGTTGATGCCGAGGTCGATGTACCACTGGCGCCGGGTGTCGATCCAGTACTGGTGCCACTCCGCTGCGGTCGACGGCTCGACGAAAAACTCCATCTCCATCTGCTCGAACTCGCGGGTGCGGAAGATGAAGTTGCCGGGGGTGATTTCGTTGCGGAAGCTCTTACCGATCTGGCCGATGCCGAACGGCGGCTTGCGGCGCGACGTCGTCACCACGTTGGCGAAGTTGACGAAGATGCCCTGTGCGGTCTCGGGGCGCAGATAGTGCAGCCCCTCTTCCGTCTCGATCGGACCGAGGTAGGTCTTGAGCATCATGTTGAATTCGCGTGGTTCGGTCCACTGACCCTTGGTGCCGCAGTCGGGGCAGACGATCTCGCTCATCGGGACTGAGTCTGGCTCGATGGCAGTCTCGCCCTTGCCCTTCTTGAGGGCGTAGGCCTCCTGCATGTGGTCCTGCCGATGACGCTTGTGGCAGTTCAGACATTCCACGAGCGGGTCGTTGAAGACCTCGACGTGGCCGGAGGCCACCCAGACCTCGCGCGGCAGGATGATCGACGAGTCCAGGCCCACGACGTCGTCGCGGCCGGTCACGACCGAGCGCCACCACTGCCGCTTGATGTTCTCCTTGAGCTCGACACCCAGCGGCCCGTAGTCCCACGCCGATTTGGTGCCGCCGTAGATTTCGCCGGCGGGATAGACCAGGCCACGCCGTTTGGCGAGGTTGACGACGGTGTCGATGACGGACGCCACGAGGTGCTGACTCCTGATGTTGTGAAACGCGGACGATCCGTCATCGTAGCGATCGAACCCACGCTCTTTGACATGCGTGGTTATGCATGTGACAGTGGAAGCAGTATGTCTCTCTCCTCATCCACCGCAGCCGACGGCGATGAACTCGTCGGCGAGCACCAACACGGCGACGCTACAGAGCTGCCCGCGCCACCACCACGGGAGATTCTCGACGCCGCCGGCGAGTTGCTGCGTGCGCTGGCCGCGCCCGTGCGGATCGCGATCGTGCTGCAGCTGCACGTTTCTCAACGCTGCGTACACGAACTGGTCGACGCGCTCGGCGTGCCCCAGCCGCTGGTGAGCCAGCACCTGAAGATCCTCAAGGCCGCGGGCGTCGTCGCCGGTGAGCGATCCGGACGCGAAGTGCTCTACCGGCTGGCCGATCACCACCTGGCGCACATCGTCGTCGACGCCGTGGCGCATGCCGGGGAGGACAGGTAGTGACTACCGGCGCCGGCGTGCGGGCCACGCGGCAGCGTGCGGCGATCGCAGGCCTACTGGACACCCTCGACGAGTTCCGCTCGGCGCAGGAGTTGCACGACGAGCTGCGGCAGCGCGGCGAGAACATCGGACTCACCACGGTCTATCGGACACTCCAGTCGATGGCCAGTGCGGGCCTGCTCGACACGTTGCGCAACGACACCGGCGAATCGGTGTATCGCCGGTGCTCCGATCATCATCACCATCATCTGGTGTGCCGCAGCTGCGGCTCGACCGTCGAGGTGGGCGATCACGAGGTCGAGGCGTGGGCGGCGGAAGTGGCGACCAAACACGGGTACTCCGACGTCAGCCACACCATCGAGATCTACGGCACCTGCTCGGACTGCCGTTAAGTCGTTACGGCACGACGGATTTCGGCGCCCTTGTCGAGCACCATCAGAATCACCGTGCGCAGCGCTTCGTCGTTGAGGCCGTTGCCCGGAAAGTTGTAGCGCAACACGACGTCGGCGGATTTGCCTGGCTTCTCCGTCAGCGTCACCGATCCCAGCAGGGTGGTGTGCGACTGCGCAGCGACGGCGTCGCGAATCTTCTTGTTCAGCGTCAGATCCCACGCCACCATCTGCGTCAGCGACACCAGGTCGAGGTCCTCGGTGATCGTCACCACCCGCAGCGAGGCGATCGTGCCACCGTGGTGGACGGTCAGCGCGCCGTCGGATTCGGCCTCGGCGGGCAGCACCTCGGCGAGCACGGTGAGCAACCGCTCCTGCAACGACGGCATCAGTCACACCCGCCACGTTGGTCACCACATGGCGGGGACCACCAAGGTGCCCGCCTCTGAGCGAAAACCGTGGGAATTCGCTGCGAGGCGGGCACAAAGAAGGGTCCTCCGCCGCCCTTACGGACGTTACGGAAGTGACGTTGGGCGGATGCGAATTCCATCACGCCGTCCCGAACCGTCGATGCCGCAATGCGTACTCCTCGCAGGCCGCCCACAGGTCGCGACGGTCGTAGTCGGGCCAGAGCGTGTCCTGAAATATGTACTCGGCGTACGCCGCCTGCCAGAGCATGAAGTTGCTGGTCCGCTGCTCTCCCGAGGTACGCAGCAACAGATCCACGTCAGGAATGTCCGGGCGGTGCAGATGCCGCGCCACGGTCGCCTCGTTGACCCGTTCGGGGTTCAGCCTGCCCGCCGCCGCCTCACGCGCGATATCCCTTGCAGCCTCAGCGATTTCGGTGCGGCCACCGTAGTTGACGCAGTAGTTGACCGTGATCACGTCGTTGTTCAGGGTCTGTTCCTCGGCGATCGCCAACTCGTTGATGACGCTGCGCCACAACCGTGGACGCGAGCCCACCCAGCGAATCTTGACACCCATCTCGTCGAGGTTGACCCGCCGGCGGCGCACCACGTCGCGGTTGAACCCCATCAGGAAACGGACTTCGTCAGCCGAACGCTTCCAGTTTTCGGTGGAGAACGCGTAGAGGCTCAGCCACTTGATACCCATTTCGATTGCACCGCATACGATGTCGATGACGACCGCCTCGCCCATCTTGTGACCTTCAACCCGCGGCAGACCACGTTGGGTCGCCCAGCGACCGTTGCCGTCCATCACGATCGCTATGTGATTGGGCAACTGCTCCGCCGGAATCGACGGGGTTACCGCCTTGGAGATGTGCTGCGGCGGGCGGCGGGGGCCGCCGTCGGGCGAGGGCGGCAACGGCGGGAACACCACCGGCCACGTCGAGGTATCCGGAAAGACCGGATAGTCATCAGGAGCCGGGGCGAGCTGCGGGAAGTCGGACTTCCGCTTGCGCTCAGCCCTCCGCTCTGAGCGGCTCACCCGGCTCGTCTCCATGCGCCACATCCTGCCTGACCAGAGCGACCCGACGGTCGAGGAGGCTCTGATCGAGCACGTCGACCCGTCGCATCCGCTCGACCAGCGGCAGGGTTCGCAGCTGCCGCTCCAGATGCCATTGCAGGTGGGCGGCCACCAATCCGCTGGCCTGGCTGCGGGCTGATTGCGGCGCGCCCTGAGCCGCCTCCCAGTCGCCGTCGCGTAGCGCTGCCATCAGATCCAGCACGCCGAGCGGCGGTGTCGTCGCACCGGCGGGGCGACAGAAGGTGCACACGCTGCCGCCCGCCGCGACGTGAAAAGCCCGATGCGGGCCAGGCGTGGCGCAGCGCGCGCATTCGGTCAGCGCCGGGGCCCAGCCGGCGATGCCCATTGCCCGCAGCAGATACGCGTCCAGCACCAGCTCGCGGGGCCGGCTGCCGTCGGCGACCGCCCGCAGCGCGCTGACCGTGAGGCGGTGTAGTTCCGGCGCCGGTGCCCGCTCCTCGCCGGCGAGGCGCTCGGCGGTTTCCAGCATCGCGCACGCGCTGGTGTAGCGGCCGTAGTCGCTGACGATGTCGGTGGCGAACGCGTCGAGTGAGACGACCTGCGTGACGATGTCGAGGTTGCGGCCCGGGTGCAGCTGGACGTCGATATGCGCGAACGGTTCCAGTCGCGCGCCGAACTTGCTGCGGGTGCGGCGAACACCCTTGGCCACCGCGCGAACCAACCCGTGGTCGCGGGTGAGCAAGGTGACGATCCGGTCGGCTTCGCCGAGCTTGTGCTGGCGCAGCACCACCGCCCGGTCCCGGTACAGCCGCATAGGTATCAGTTTGGCACCAGGTAGCGACGGCACCCCGCACGCGCGCCGATAATGTCGGTACCGATGAGTAACTCCGCCAACCGACGTTTCCCGACGCTGACCGACCAGCTGTACCAATTGGCCTGCGGCGAGGTCACCTCCGACCAACTGGTCCGTCGCTCGCTGCACGCCATTGAGCTGAGCCAATCGACGCTGAACGCCTTCCGGGTGGTGCTCACCGAGACGGCACTGGCCGACGCCGCCAAGGCCGACCGTCGGCGCGCCGACGGCGACCAGGCACCGTTGCTGGGTGTGCCGATCGCGGTGAAAGACGACGTTGACGTCGCCGGCCAGCCCACCTACTTCGGCACGTCCGGCCATGTCCAGCCGGCTACCCAGGACGCCGAGGTCGTGCGGCGACTCAAGGCCGCCGGCGCGGTGATCGTCGGCAAGACCAACACCTGCGAACTCGGCCAATGGCCGTTCACCAGCGGGCCCGCGTTCGGGCACGCCCGCAACCCGTGGTCGCGTCGGCACACACCCGGCGGCTCGTCTGGCGGTAGCGCGGCCGCGGTGGCCGCCGGCCTGGTCACCGCCGCAATCGGCTCCGATGGGGCGGGCAGCGTCCGCATTCCGGCGGCCTGGACCCACCTGGTCGGCATCAAGCCTCAGCGTGGTCGCATCTCCACCTGGCCGCTGCGGGAGGCGTTCAACGGGATCACGGTCAATGGTGTGCTGGCTCGCACCGTCGCCGACGCGGCGCTGGTGCTCGACGCGGCGTCCGGCAATGTCGACGGCGACCTGCACAAGCCGCGACCGGTGACGGTGTCCGATCACGTCGGGCTCGCTCCCGGCTCGCTACGCATCGCGCTGTCGACGCGGTTCCCGTTCACCGCGTTCCCGGCCCGACTGGACCCGGAAATCGAGGCCGCACTGGATTCGGTCAGCGATCAGCTGCAACTGCTCGGACACACCGTGGTCGAGGGCAATCCCGACTACGGGCTGCGGTTGTCTTGGAACTTCCTGTCGCGGTCCACCTCCGGGCTACTTGACTGGGCCGAGCGGTTGGGCGACGGCGTTGAGTTCGACCGCCGCACGCTGTCCAACATGAGGATGGGCAGATTCCTCTCGCAGCAGATCCTGCGCACCTCCCGCGCGAACGAAGCCGCCAACCAGCGTCGGGTGGGCTCGATCTTCCGCATCGTGGACGTGGTCCTGGCGCCGACGACCGCGTTGCCGCCGCCGCTCGCGGAGGCTTTCGACGGGCTCAGCGGTATGGCGACCGATCGGCAGATGATCGCCGCCTGCCCGGTGACGTGGCCGTGGAATGTGTTGGGGTGGCCCTCGATCAACGTTCCGGCGGGCTTCACCTCCGAGGGATTGCCGATCGGCGTGCAATTGATGGGACCGGCCAACAGCGAACCACTACTGGTGTCCCTGGCCGCCGAACTCGAGGCGCTGGGTGGTTGGGCGTCGAAACAGCCGGCCGTCTGGTGGAACACCGAAGCCGAAGCGGTGCGATAAGACAGCTACTGCTCAAAAGCCGAGTCGGCCAAGCTGTTTGGGGTCGCGCTGCCAGTTCTTGGCGACCTTGACGCGCAGGTCGAGGTAAACCTTGGTGCCGAGCAGTTTCTCGATCTGGCCGCGGGCGGCGGTGCCGACTTCGCGCAACCGCTCCCCACCCTTGCCGATCACGATGCCCTTCTGGCTGTCCCGCTCGACATAGAGCAGCGCATGTACGTCGATCAGGTCGTCACGGCCTTCGCGCGGGGTGACCTCGTCGATCACCACCGCCAGCGAGTGCGGCAACTCGTCGCGCACGCCTTCCAGCGCCGCCTCCCGGATGAATTCGGCCATCAGAACTTCTTCGGGCTCATCGGTGAGCTCACCGTCCGGGTAGTACGGCGGCCCGGGCGGCAGCGCGGCGGCCAGGAACCCGATCAGCAGGTCGACCTGCTCGCCCGTGGTCGCCGAGACCGGGACCACCTCGGACGAGGCGCCCACCAGTTCGCTCACCGCGACCAGCTGGGCGGCCAACTTGTCCTTGGACACGGTGTCGATCTTGGTGACGATGGCCACCAAAGTCGTTCTGGGCGCGGTGGATCGGATCTGCTCGACGATCCACCTGTCCCCCGTTCCGACCGCCTCGTTGGCCGGGATGCACAAGCCGATGACGTCGACCTCACTGTAGGTGTCGCGGACCAGGTCGTTGAGTCGCTTGCCGAGCAGGGTCCGCGGTCGATGCAACCCCGGGGTGTCGACCAGGATGATCTGGAAGTCGTCGCGGTGCACGATGCCCCGAATGGTGTGCCGGGTGGTCTGCGGGCGGTTCGACGTGATCGCGACTTTCGAGCCGACCAGGGCGTTGGTCAGCGTCGATTTGCCGGTGTTCGGTCGGCCGACGAAACAGACGAAGCCGGAGTGGAATTCAGTCATGGTCGGCTCCGTTTCCATCGACACGGCTGAGCAGGACGGTGCCGATCCGGACCCGGCCGCGATGGTCGGGTCCACCCTCGGCATGCAACCGCAGGCCGTGCGACACCACTTCGGAGCCGGGTAGCGGAACCCGGCCCAACTCCAACGCCAGCAGTCCACCGACGGTGTCCACGTCGAGATCCTCCTCGAACTGCACGCCGTACAGCTCACCGACGTCTTCGATCGGCAGCCGCGCCGACACCCGGAACCGGTTGTCGCCCAACTCTTCCACCGGCGCCACTTCAGCCGCATCGTACTCGTCGGCGATCTCCCCGACGATCTCTTCCAGCACGTCCTCGATCGTCACCAGACCGGCGATTGCGCCGTATTCGTCGACCAGCAGCGTCATGTGGTTGCGATCGCGTTGCATTTCGCGCAGCAGCTCATCCAGCGGCTTGGAGTCCGGCACGAACACCGCCGGCCGCATCACCTCGGTCACGGTGGTGTCGCGACCGCTGGCTGACGAGTAATACGCCTGTTGCACACAGTCTTTCAGGTAGACCACACCGACAATATCGTCCACGTTCTCGCCTATCACCGGGATCCGAGAGTGCCCACTGCGCACGGCCACCGACGTCGCCTGGGCAGCGGACTTGTCGCTCTCGATCCAGATCATTTCGGTGCGCGGCACCATAACCTCGCGGGCCGGCGTGTCGCCGAGTTCGAAGACGGACTGAATCATTCGTCGCTCGTCGGCGGCGACCACACCACGCTGCTGCGCGAGGTCGACGACTTCGCGTAACTCGATCTCGGAGGCAAACGGGCCGTTGCGGAAGCCGCGACCGGGCGTGAGCATGTTTCCCAGCACCACCAGCACGCGGCTGATCGGGGTCAGTAGCACCGAAATCGCTTGCAGCGGAACCACCGACACCAAGGCAATCGAGTAGGCATTCTGCCGGCCGAGCGTCCTCGGTCCGACACCGATGACAACGAAGCTGATCACCACCATGACGACCGCGGCGATGAACAGACCCCAGTCGCGGCTGACCTGTCGATAGAAAAACTGGGCCAGCAGGACCGTTGCGCTGATCTCGCACACGATCCGCAGCAGTACCACCAGGTTGATGTACCGCGGCCGGTCGGTCATGACCTTGGCCAGCCGCACCGCGCCCGGACGTTCGTCGCGAACCATTTCCTGCACCCGCGCCATCGAGACCGTGCTGATCGCCGCGTCGATCGCCGCGAACACACTGCCCAGAGAGATCAGCACGATCGCACCGAACAGCGAAGCCGAGTGGTTCAATTCTCGAAATACCTTGATTTGTCCAGCAATCGCTGGTCCCGTTCGTGCTGGCGTTGCAGCCGATAGAACTCGACCTGGTCGGCGACCCACTCCTCGAGCAGGCGGCGCTGTAGGCCGAACATCTCTTTTTCTTCGTCCGGCTCGCCATGGTCATAACCGAGCAGGTGCAGGACGCCGTGAATCGTCAACAGCGCCAACTCATGTCCCAGCGAGTGACCGGCCGCCGCGGCCTGCTCGGCGGCGAACTCGGGGCACAGCACGATGTCACCGAGCATGGCCGGTCCCGGCTCGGGCGCATCGGGGCGACCGCCGGGCTCGAGCTCGTCCATCGGGAAACTCATCACGTCGGTCGGCCCGGGCAGATCCATCCAGCGCATATGCAGGTCGGCCATGGCCGCGGTGTCCAGCAACACCATCGACAGCTCGGCAGCCGGGTTCACGTCCATCTGCGTGATGACGAACTTTGCGACGCTGATCAATTCGGATTCGGAGACGTCGACTCCGGATTCGTTGGCAACCTCGATGGTCATCGGCGCCTCACCGGCGGCCCGGGCCGCGTCGCGCGGCCCGGTTCATCGTCAGCCCGGGTTGTTCGTTTCGCGCATAGGCGTCCACGATTTCGGCGACCAGCCGGTGGCGAACCACGTCGGCGCTGGTGAGCTCCGAGATGTGGATGTCCTCGATTCCGTCGAGGATGTCGACCGCCGCGCGCAACCCCGATCGGTTGTTGCCCGGCAAGTCGATCTGCGTAATATCGCCGGTGACAACGATTTTGGAACCGAACCCCAGCCGGGTGAGGAACATCTTCATCTGCTCGGCGGTGGTGTTCTGCGCCTCGTCGAGGATGATGAACGCGTCGTTAAGCGTCCGGCCTCGCATATACGCCAACGGCGCAACCTCGATCACTCCCGACGACATCAGCTTCGGGATCAGGTCTGGGTCCATCATGTCGTGCAGACGCGTCGTAGAGCGGACGAAGGTAGGGGTCGATCTTCTCGCTCAGCGTGCCCGGCAGAAAGCCAAGGCGCTCACCGGCTTCCACCGCCGGGCGGGTCAGGATGATCCTGGTGACCTGTTTGGTCTGCAGCGCATTGACCGCCTTGGCCATGGCCAGGTAGGTCTTGCCGGTGCCCGCCGGGCCGATCCCGAACACGATGGTGTGGTCGTCGATCGCGTCGACGTAGCGCTTCTGGTTGAGCGTCTTGGGACGAATCGTCTTGCCGCGACGGGACAAGATGTCCAGCGTCAGCACCTCAGCCGGTGATTCGTTGCCGGTGCCGACCAGCATCGCGACGCTGTGGCGCACGCCTTCCGGAGTGAGCGGCTGGCCACTGGCGACGATCGCGACCAGCTCGGCCAGCACGCGTTCCGCGAGCGCGACGTCGGCAGGCTCGCCGGAGATCGTCACCGCGTTGCCGCGCACATGCAGATCTGCGGCCAGCAGACGCTCGAGGGCGCGCAGGTTTTCGTCGGCGGAACCGAGCAGGCCCATGACGAGGTCGGGCGGAACATCGATGCTGCTGCGAACCGAGGATGCGGACGGACCAGCAGTGTTGGTTTCGCGGGGCGTCACGATGGGTTCTAATGCCTGCTTTCTGTGGTCTGTCCAGCGGGTTAGCGCTTCGAGTCTACCGCCGCGTTGTGAGCAAGCCCAAGGTCAGCCACCGGTTGATCGGGCCCGCACGCCGGCCAGCAGCATGTCGAGCGCGCGGCGGAAATCCGCCTCGGCGCTGGATTGCTGGCTGGTCACGGCCAGTGCGGCGAGCCGGGGGTGTTCGGCGCCGGCCAGCCGGCCGATCTGCGCCGCCACCGCCACCTGCTCGACGTCCCGGTCAGGCCCGGCCAGCGGACCCGCCAATTCCGCCTGCGCGCTGCCCATCACCAGTGCCGAGCACCGCCGCGGAACGCCGCCAGCAGATCGGCGTCCTCGAGGCCTGCGCGGGCCAGCGCCTCGACGAGCCGTTCCGCGGGAGCGTAGCTCGAGGACGACATGGTTCGGCGGGTCAGCACCAGCGGCACGACGTTGGGGTGACGACGCACAGCCTGCCACATCGCCATAGCGACTGCCCGCACGTCCTGCGGCCCAATCCTGGGACGGCGTCAGGCAGTTCCACGCCGGCGATGACCGCTTCGGCGACCAACTCTTCGAGCTGGCCGCGATCCTTGACGTAGTTGTAGAGCGTCATCGGTCCGGTGCCCAGCGCGTGCGGCCAGTGTCCGCATGCTCAAACCGCCGAGGCCGTCGCGATCGACGATCTCCAGCGCGTGCGTCGCGATTTCGGCGACGCTGAATCGCGCCCGCATGCTTCCGCCCTTTCATGTGCACCGCTTGACACGTACAGCGTACGTCATATACATACACGTACATCGTACGTATTAGGAGGTCGTGCAATGCGATCGAGCACCACCACATCGATCTCGTTCCTTTCCGCCGGCCAGCGTTGCGCGGCCTGGCTGACCCTGCCCGACGGGCCGGGACCGCACCCCGTCGCGGTATTCGCCCACGGATTCGGCGCCAACCACACCATGGCGCTTCGCCGCTACGAGCAGCACTTCGCCGCGTCCGGCATCGCGACATTCGCCTTCGACTACCGGCATCTCGGCGAATCCGACGGGCCTGCCGCGACAACGATTGAGCCTGCGCCGACACCGTCAAGGACCTCCACGCCGCGATCGATTTCGTTCGCACGATTGCCCGAGCGCCGACGCCAGCCGGGTTGCGCTGTGGGGAACCAGCCTCGGAGCAATGCACGTCTTGCGGGTCGCCGCCGAGCGAACCGACATCGCCGCCGTCGGTGGTGCAGTGTCCGATCGTCTCCGGCCCCGCCACCCTGCACCGGATCGGGCCCGGCGCAGTGCTGCGATTGACGCCGGCGATCATCAGCGACGCCACTCTGCGCGCACGTCGGTCGCGGGCGCCGTTACATCCCGATCGTGGGACCGCCGGGAAGCCTCGCCGCGGTCACCGTTGCCGGAGCCGAGGACGGCTGGAACTCCACTGTCGACCCAGGCGGCGGATTCGACAACCGGGTCGCGGCGGCGAACGTCATCGGCATCGCGGTGACGAGCGCCAAGCGGGCGGCACGCCGCATTTCTGCGCCGCTGCTGGTATGCGTGTCGCGAGCGCGAAACGCTGATGGACCCGCGCCACGCCGAGGATGTCGCCCGCAGCGCACCGCGCGGCGAAATGCGCCACTACGACGGCGACCACTTCGAGGTCTACCACCGCCCATTGCTGCGACGACCTGCTGACCGACCAGACCGCGTTTCTGCGAAGGCACCTCCGTGTCGACCGCGCATGAACGTCTGCGGGTCAACGATCTTCGGTTCCTCGCCGTCGCCCGCAGCCTCTCCGATCGCGACTGGTCACGGCGCAGCCTGTGCTCGGAGTGGACCAATCACGACGTGCTGGCGCACCTCGTCATCGGCTGCGGGGCGTCACCGCGAACAGTCGCCCTCGAAATGGCCAGGCACCGAGGGTCGTTCGACCGCTCCAACGCCGGCCTTGCCGAAACGACTGGCGGCAGGACGGACACCGGCAGAGCTCATCGACGACTTCGCAGCATTGATCGATCGACCGCACGGGTTGGGCCGGGTGTTTCCACGACGACTCCTGTTGGGCGACCACGTGATTCACGAACTCGACATCGTCCTGCCGCTGGGCTTGGCAGCCGACCGTCGACGCCGAGCGCAATGATCGCGGTGCTGGAAACCCAAGTGCGCGTGCCCAATCCGTTCGTTCCAGCAGCAGCACGGGCCCGTGGCCTCTGCTTGCATGCGACCGATGCTGGATTGGTCCCACGGAAGCGGCTGGACATCGGTCTCCGGCGAGCGCCGCACATCTGGCTTCGGCGCTGGCCGGACGGTCGTGGGCGCTCGACCAGCTCAGCGGTGACGGCGTCGCAATGCTGCGCAATCGCGGTTAACTCGTACCGCCGTCGAGATCGACACCAGCGCGCGAAAAGTCGCGTACGCGTCGCGCTCACGTCGATTTCGGCGGGTACGACCACCGCGGTGTCAACACACCCAGCGCGCCGAGCGCGACGGCCGCCGCGGTCGAGGTGCGCAGCACGGTCGGGCCCAGTCGGACGGCCTTGGCACCGGCATCGGTGATCGCGGTCAACTCGTCGGGAGCGATCCCGCCCTCCGGGCCGACCACCAACATCACCGACTTCGCCTGCGCCAGGCTCAGATCCGTCAGCGGCCCGTCGGCCGCCGCGTCCAGCGCCAGCACGATACCGCCCGACGCCACCACCTCGCCGATCCGTGTGGTCAGCGTCGCGGTGGACACCACACCGTCGACCGACGGAATGTAGGCGCGTCGAGATTGCTGCGCGGCGGCGCGCGCGACCGCACGCCAGCGCCGCAGGCCCTTGTCGGCGCGGGCGCCGTCCCAGCGGGCCACGCAGCGGGCCGCCTGCCAGGCCAGCAGCGCGTCGGCGCCGGCTTCGGTGGCCAATTCGATGGCCAACTCGGAGCGCTCGGATTTGGGCAGGGCCTGGACCACGGTCACCGGCGGCTGCGCGGGCGGGACCTGCCGGCGGTCCACCACCCTGGCCCGCAGCCCGTCGCGCGAGGCCTCCTCGACGACGCAATGGGCCACGCCGCCGCCGCCGTCGCCGAGCATCAGCTCCTCGCCGACGCGGATGCGTCGCACGGTGGCGGCGTGAAAGCCTTCGTCGCCATCGACGACGGCCAACTCACCGTTTCCGGGCAGCGCGTCGATGTAGAACAGGCCGGCCAATTAGCGGCCGGTAAAGGTTTCGCGCAGCCGACTGAACAACCCGCCGTTGGTGCTGGCGGCCGCGTGCGTCGACTTGACCTCGGCCACGTCGCGGCTGCGTCGGCTCTTGAATTCGCGCAGCAGCTCGGCGTCCTGGTGGTCGAGCCGATCCGGCACCACCACCTCGACGTGCACGTGCAGGTCGCCCCGCGCACCGGAACGCAGATGCGGCATGCCGTGGCCGCGGCGGGTCGTCACCGAACTGGGCTGCGTCCCAGCGGGAATGGTGATCTCGGTCAGGCCGTCGAGGATCGCGTCGACCGTCACCGTAGTACCCAGCGCCGCGTCGACCATCGGCACCGAGATCGTGCAGTGCAGATCGTCGCCGTCGCGCACGAAGATGTCGTGGGGCTGTTCGTGAATCTCGACATAGAGGTCACCGGCCGGTCCCCCGCCGGGCCCCACTTCACCTTGGGCGGCAAGCCGGACCCGCATGCCGTCGCCGACGCCGGCGGGAATCTTGACCGCGATCTCCCGACGGGCCTGCACCCGTCCGTCGCCGCCGCACTGGTGGCACGGGTCGGGAATGACCTCGCCGACGCCGCGGCAGGTCGGGCATGGACGCGACGTCATCACCTGGCCGAGCAAGGACCGCTGCACGGTTTGCACTTCGCCGCGCCCGCCGCAGGTGTCGCACGACACCGGCTGCGAGTTGCCGTTGGTGCCGCGGCCCTGGCATCGGTCGCACAGCACCGCGGTGTCGACGGTGACCTGCTTGCTCACGCCGGTCGCGCACTCGGTGAGATCCAGCCGCATCCGCAGCAGCGAGTCCGAACCGGGCCGGACCCGGCCGACGGGCCCGCGCGAGGTCGCGCCGCCGCCGAAGAACGCCTCGAACACATCACCCGAGGCCGCCGAAGCCCCCGAAGCCGCCACCGCCGCCCGCCGCCGCGTTCTCCAGCGGGTCGCCGCCCAAGTCGACGATGCGTCGCTTCTCCGGGTCGGACAGCACCTCGTAGGCGACGCTGATCTCCTTGAACTTCGCCTGCGCGGCATCGTCGGGGTTGACGTCGGGGTGCAGCTCACGGGCCAGCTTGCGATACGCGCGCTTGAGCTCCGTATCGGTCGCGTTCTTGCCCACGCCGAGCAGACCGTAATAGTCGCGTGCCACGCTTGACCTTCCTGACCTTTACTGGGCTTCTCAGGCCCAGATCGGCCGTGCAACGACGGCCATTACTGAATTGTGCCTGCAAAGCGGGTTCAACGTGTACCCAGCACTTCGCCGATGTAGAGAGCAACCGCGGCGACATTGGCGATAGTTCCCGGATAGTCCATCCGGGTGGGCCCGAGCACACCCATGCCGCCGTAGACCGTGTCGAGGGTGCCATAAGTGGTCGACACGACCGAGGTGCCCATCATCTGCTCGGCCTCGGTCTCGTGCCCGATGCGCACCGTGACCTTGCCGGCCTCCTGCTGCGCGGCCAGCAGCCGCAGGACGACGACCTGTTCCTCGAGTGCTTCCAGGATGGAGCGCAGCGACCCGCCGAAGTCCGCGGTGTTGCGGGTCAGGTTGGCGGTGCCGCCCAGCAGCAGGCGCTCCTCGGTGTGCTCGACCAGCGACTCCAGCAGCACTGTCGCCGAGCGGCCGACCGCGTCGCTGAGGCTTTTCGACTGTCCGCCGCGGCCGGTCAGTTGCGCGGCCAGGTCGGCGACCGCGACCGAGGCCGCCGACAGCTTCTTGCCGTCCAGCGCCTGCCCGAGCATCTCGCGCAGCTGCGACAGCTGGTGATCGTCGATCACGTCGCCGAGTTCGACGATGCGCTGGTCCACCCGGCCGGAATCGGTGATCACCACCATCAGCAGCCGGGCCGGGGTCAGCGCGATGACCTCCAGGTGCCGCACCGTCGACGTGGACAGCGTCGGGTATTGCACGACGGCGACCTGACGGGTCAGTTGGGCCAGCAGGCGGACGGCCCGCCGCAGCACGTCATCGAGGTCGACGCCGGATTCCAGGAACCCCAGGATGGCGCGACGCTCGGCCACCGACAGCGGCTTGACGTCGTCGAGCCGGTCGACGAACTCGCGGTAGCCCTTCTCGGTCGGCACCCGGCCGGAGCTGGTGTGCGGCTGGGTGATGTAGCCCTCGGCCTCGAGGACGGCCATGTCGTTGCGCACGGTCGCCGACGAGACCCCGAGGTTGTGCCGGTCCACCAGCGACTTCGAGCCGATCGGCTCCTTGGTGGCGACGAAGTCGGCGACGATCGCGCGCAGCACCTGAAAGCGGCGCTCATCGGCACTTCCCATCCGATCGACCCTCCTAACCCAGACCAGTTTACGGGGACAACCAGCAAGTACCCTGTCCTGCATGCGCTCGCATCGGGGAGCGCCGAGCCGCAGACGAGCCGCGGATGATCTTCAAAGGCGTGCGCGACGGCAAGCCGTACCCGGAGCACAACCTGTCCTACCGGGACTGGTCTCGGATCCCGCCGCGGCAGATTCGGCTCGACGAGTTAGTCACCACCACGACGGTGCTGGCACTCGATCGCCTGCTGTCCGAGGACTCCACCTTCTACGGCGATCTCTTCCCGCACGCCGTGCAATGGAAGGGCGTCATCTACCTCGAAGACGGCCTGCACCGCGCGGTGCGGGCGGCGCTGCGAAATCGCACCGTCCTGCACGCGCGGCTGCTCGACCTCGACGCGGTCACCCAGCACGCTGACCAGGCGTAGCGCCCGGTCTGTCAGTTCTCGGCCGAGGCCGCCTGCACCAGCGCGAGCGCGGAGTCGTGCTGCAGCAGCCAGGAACCGCCCTGGTCGATGAACACGAGAGTCTTTTCGACCGGCCCGGCGAACTTCGGTCCCGTAATGGCGACGTCGGCCTTGACCCCGTTGCCCGGAATCGGCTGGATGTTGCTGACGGCGAACTGCTCCGGGAAGTTTCCGTTGCGGAAGGCCTTACGCAGGTCGTGATCGGCAACGTGGCCCTCACCCGGCGGGATTCCGTTCTCCACCAGGCCGACCTTGGTCTCGTACGACACGCCGGGGTCGGTGACCCGGTTGCACACGTCGGCCAACTGCTCCGGGCTCGGCAGCGGCGGCTGACCCGGTGCGGGCGGCGGCGGGTCGAGCGGCGCGCTGAATACGACGGGCGCGACCTGCGGCGCGGCGCTGGACGACAGTGCCGTCACGCCAGCCGCGGCGGCTCCCATGGTGGCGACGGCGGCCACTCCGGTGGCGAACAATTTCACGGTCATCGTTGTCCCTTCGATTTGAATACCGGTGTCATTCTGCTGGTCATCGCGTGATCTCTGGCGACCTGGGTACCGGCGTGTCGTATTACCTGTTGTCTCACATCGAAACCAGTCGAGAGCGAAGCCGGCAAGCCGCGCCCCTAGCCGACATGGATTCGCCACTCGGCGGCGTCGCGTTGCTGACGCCAGAAGTCCGCCGAAACGTCCGCTTGCGGTGAGCAACTCGTCGACCGCGCCGTCCTCGAT
Organism: uncultured Actinomycetota bacterium; assembly: GCA_963749375.1. Classification (GTDB taxonomy): domain Bacteria; phylum Actinomycetota; class Actinomycetes; order Mycobacteriales; family Mycobacteriaceae; genus Mycobacterium. Next base: position 215,015 of record CAVVNB010000020.1, on the reverse strand, counting down.
GATCGTGCCCGCGTCGAGGAACAGCACCCGGTCGGCATGCCGGATGCTGGCCAACCGATGAGCGACGATCACCCGGGTCCGGGGCTGCGGGTCCGCGGTGAGCGCGTCCACCACGGCGGCCTCGTTCTCGGTGTCCAGCGCGCTGGTTGCCTCGTCGACCAGCAGTATCGGCGCGGGCTTGAGCAAAGCCCGCGCAATGCTGACCCGCTGCCGTTCACCACCGGACAGCGCCGAGCCGGCCTCGCCGACGATGGTCTCGGCGCCGGCGGGCAGCCGGCCGGTGAGCTCGTCCACCCGCGCCAGCGCGACGGCGCGGCTGAACTGCGCGTCGCCGGCGGCGGGGTCACCGGCGGCCACGTTCTCGCGGATGGTCCCGTGGAAGAGGTAGGGGTGCTGGAACACCACGCTGCTCGCGGCGCGGCGGGCATCGGCGTCGAGCGTCGCGACGTCGACGCCGTCGACCAGGACGCGGCCCCGCGCAGGCTGATACAAGCCGGCGATCAGCGCCAGGATCGTGCTCTTTCCCGAACCGGACGGCCCGACGATCGCCGTGGTGGTGCCCGGTTGCAGCGCGAAGCTCACCCCGTCCAGCACCGGCGCGGTCGCGCCGTCGTAACTGAACGTGACGTCCTCGAACTCGATCAGCGGCGCGTCGTAGTGACCACGACGAGTGCCGGTCCCGGCGGCCATTACCGGCGCGCCGAGCACCGCGCGGATCCGGTCGAGGGTCGCGCGGGTGCTTTCCAGAGCCGGGCCCAGCTCGCTGATCGAGGTGAACGGCTCCAGGTAGCGGGCGATCACGACGATCAGGGCGATCGCCTCCGGCACGCTCAGCGTGTGGGTGATGGTCAAAGCTGTTGTCGCGCCGGCGAACAGGATCAATGCGAGCTGGCTGGCCAGGCTGAACAGCAGCTGGCCGGGAACCTGCATGGTCAGCAACCGCATGGTCGCGCCGTGCTGGGCAGCCAGCGCGTCGCCGACCATGCTTCGGGCCGGCTCGACGCGTCGCGCCGCACGCAACGCCTGCTGGGTGCGGGCGAACTCGATGATGCGCTCGGTGAGCGACGTATTCGCTGCGGCGGCAGCCTGATCCGCGCGACGGGCCAGCCGGGCCGAGGCCCACAACGCTCCGAGCAGTAACGGCACGCCGCCCATTGCGGCGACACCGAGCTGCCAGGACACCGGCAACAGGGCCACCCCGATGGCGGCCGGCAGCAGAACAGCGGTGACCAACGGAGTGAGCAGGTTGACCGCGAGCCCGACGAGTTCTGGGCCGGTCGCCGCGATCGCCTGACGTGCCGTCGCGGTGTTGTCCGCGCTGAACCATTCCAACCGAACGTCGGGCAACTGGTCCGCGACGTCGTGCTGGGTGTGGTCGAGCACGGCGAAGCCTAGATCGAAACCGATTCGCGCGGTGGCGGTGTCGATTACCCATCCGGCAGCGGTCGCGGCTGTCAGCCAGCCCAGCCAGACCAACGCCCGCTGCGGTGCATCGCTGAACAACGCTCCCACCAACGGCACCAGCAGAACGGTGCCGACGGCCCGCACGATCACCGAGACCAAGGCGAGCACGGTGTACACCAGCACCTTGCCGCGACGCTCCGCTGGGACGAGGCCGATCCAGGTGCGGATCATCGGTTGGTCTCCTGAGCCGTGGCAGCGGTCACCGGATCGCGACGGCCGCTGTCCCACAATCGTCGATAGCGTCCGTCGGCGGCCAGCAACTCGTCGTGGGTTCCGCGTTCGGCGATGCGGCCGTGATCGAGCACGACGATCTGATCGGCACCGGCGATGGTGTGCAGTCGGTGCGCGATCACCAATACCGTGCGCTCCCGGGTGAGCCGGTTCAGTGCCTGCTGCACAAGGTATTCCGATTCGGGGTCGGCGAACGCGGTGGCCTCGTCGAGGATGAGCACGCCGGTGTCGGCGAGGATCGCGCGGGCGATCGTCAGCCGCTGACGTTCCCCACCGGACAGGCCGCTGGCAGCGCCGAGCATGGTGTCGTAACCGTTCGGCAGCCGCAGGATGCGCTCGTGGATCTGCGCCTCACGTGCCGCGGCCTCGATCTGCGCGCGGGTGGCGTCGGGAACGGCCAGCGCGATGTTCTCGGCGACCGTGCCGTGCACGAGCTGGGTTTCCTGCAGGACGAATCCGACCTGGGCGTAGAGCTCGTCGGCGGTCAGCGATCGAAGGTCTTGTCCGCCAACGGTGATCGCGCCCTGCTGCACGTCGTAGAAGCGGGCCAGCAGCGCGGCCAGCGTGGACTTACCGGATCCGGACGGTCCCACCAGCGCGGTGACCGTGCCTGGCCGCAACGTCAGCGACACGTCGTGCACCACCGGTACGCCGGGCCGGTAGCCGAACGTGACCCGGTCGAACACCACGGTGGCCGATGCGCCCCCAGCCGGTTCGGATGACTCGTCGCGCACCGAGAGTTCCGGCTCGTCGAGAGTGACTTGCAGCCGTCGAGCAGCCAACAGCCCGGCGCGGATACCGCCGAGGCCGTAGGCGATGTTGAGCAGCCGGGCGCCGAAGGTGGTGCCCAGCAACAAGAACGGCAGCAGATTGACCGGTTTCATATCGCCGGCGACGACCAGCAGCGTGCCGGTCCCGACGATCAGCCACAGGAACGTGGTGGGCCGGGTGACCAGATCCATCAAGGTCTTCTTGCCGGCCAGCGGGCGCTGCCAATCGGTCAGGAAGCCGACGTACTCATCGAGTCGACGGCGGAAACTCGAGGCGGCGGCACCACCGAAGACGCGGATCACCGGCTGGCCTTCGAGATACGCACCGGCCTCGCCGCTCATCCGCTCGGCCCAGCGCTGCGACTGCGGGATACGCGGGCCGGACTGAATCGTCATCGACGACGTCAGCACCAGATAGACCAGCACCGGAATGAACAGCACCAGCGCGACCCGCCAGTCCACGACGAACAGGTAGATCAGCACCGCCAGCGGCGCGACCACCGCGCCGACCGCATCGGGGATGGCATGGGTGACCAAATAGTGCAGCGACAGTGTGTCGTCGGCGACCAGTTGTTTGATCGACCCCGAACCGCGAGCGGTGAACCAGCCCAACGGCAATCGCGACAATTTGCTCAGCAACCGCGAACGCAGGTCGCTGGCAAACCGCGCATCGATGACGTGCAGCCACAGCGTCAACGCGGCACCCAGCAGCGTGCCGAGCCCGAGCAGCGCCACCGCCGCGAAGCCGATGTCGCGCAGCTGCGACGACGCGGCACCGGACACCAACTGCCGGGCCAGTTCGACCAGCAGCACGAACGGCGCCAGCTGAACCAGGGTGATGATGGCTTGCAGCACACCGGAGGCGATGAGCGCCGAGCGCAGCGGCGCAAGCAGCCGGCCCGCGGCCTGGGCGCGCCAGCTTCCCTGGACCGAGGTCGGCATATCGTGTACGACAACACTTTCCGGCTCCGCAGTCACCGGGTCGTTGCTGAGTGCCACGGTCTCGGGGTCTCCGGCGGCCGCCGCCTCTTGGTCGCCGCGGCGGATACCCATCTCGCGCCCTGCGCTCCAATAGGCCTGTGCGTGGATCTCGGATTTGGGGAAGCCGAAGTCGTCCGCAGCCGGGTTCGGACGTGCTTGAGCGTGGTGGCTTCCGGCGTCGCCCAGGCATACCAGTCCGACCAGTCGCGGGTTTCGATCGGCCGACGCAAGGGATTTCTCGTCGCGTCGGCTGACCCAGTGCAGCCGCAGCCGCGGGTGCTGCGCGATCGGGATCTGCCGGTCGTCGTCGACGTGCTGTTCGAGGTAGACCTCGATCGGCACGTCGTCGGGGACGATGTCGATGATGCCGTTGATGCCCGGAATCGACGCCGAGTCACCGATCAGCAGGTAGCCGGCCGGGTGCTCATCGGGTGTGTCGAAGCGCGACGAGCCCATCAGCGACATCACCGCGATGGTTGCGCCGGGTTCGACGGCGCGGGCCCACAGCGACGCCGGACCCGCCGGGTCGTGCAGCACCACGTCGACGGCGAACCGACCGGCGGGCACGTCGGCTTCGGAGATCGTGTACGCGCGTTGGAATTCGGTGGTCGACCCCTCGGGGTCGGGGAACCAGAACCGCAGCCAGGCCGCGGGTTCGGCCTGGGCATCGGAGAACAGCGTGGGCGACTCCATCCGGATTCGCACGAAATGTGGTGCGATCCGGACGGTTTCGAGGACGGTCGCGGTGTGGTCGCGGGCGCCGAAGCCCCGCAGCATCGCTCCCTGGAACCCACGGGCCATCAGTGGTCCATCGCCTCGCGGAGACTCCGCGGCCGCATGTCGGTCCAGTTCTCCTCGACGTAGGCCAGGCATTCCGCGCGGCCGGCCGCACCGAAGATCTTGCGCCAGCCGACCGGGACGTCGGCGAACGTCGGCCACAGGCTGTGCTGGTCTTCGTCGTTGGCAAGGACGACGAAGGTGCCGTCCTCGTCATCGAAGGGATTGGTGCTCATCATCTCTCCTGGTCGAGGCTCGTCGTGGTCGGGGCTCTGTTGGTCGAGGACGGGTAGCCGAGGCCCAGATCGGCGCCGAGCACCCGATCGGACAGCAGCCCCAGACAACTGAGGTTGGGAAAGCCGGGTCCCTGATTGAGCCCGGCGAGGTTGGGCAAGAACAACTTCGGCGCGACATCGATGACAGCGAGGTCATGTCCGATGGCTTCGGTGACGCGATCCCCGGACAGTGGACCACCAAGGCCCAGCTCCAGCAGGTCGAGCGCATCCTGGCTGAACAACGAGGTGAACCACAACGGGTCTGCGCCCGACCCATCGATGACCAGGTCGAAACCGTGGACGGTCTCCAGGTTTTCGCTGCCGCGGTTGGTCGACAGCGTCAGCCTGATCTGCTCGTCGCGACCCACCGCGTGGGCCACCCGGCCGCGCAGGTGACGGATGCGGTCGTCGGCCAACAACGCATCCTGGACGTTGGACGAGAACACCCCGCGGTCGGTGCGCGCAATTGCATCGCGCCGCTCCTCCACCGTCAGCGCGGTCCAATCACTGGGGTCGGAGAACAGTGCATTCTCGAAGAAGCTCTCCCCGCGGGTGAACAACGTCACCTGCGGTGAGATCACCGTGATCGTCGAAACCCGATGCCGGAAAAGCTCATTCAGCATCGCCGCGGCGGTCTCGCCACCGCCGATCACCGCGACCCGCTCGGCGTTGATCCGGTCCTGCTGTCCGGCGCGATGCCAGAACTGCGCGATCGACAACACCCGCGGGTTGCCCGGCAGCAGTGAGCGTTCCGCTTGTCCGGGACCGGTGATCATCAAACCGTCCGCCCGCACGCATGCTTCGTCGGTCTGCAGCGTCCACTGCTCGCCGTCGACGGCGAGCCGTTCGACCTCGCCGTACACCACCGACATGCCGATCTCGTCGGCGACCCAGCGCAGGTACTGGCTCCACCGCCGGTGGGTCGGCGCCGGTCGCCCGCGGTCAATCCACTGCGCGAACTGACTTGTGGCGATCAGATACGACTGCCAACTGTGCCGGGTCATCCGCTCGTCGAGCTCGGCGTTGCGGCGCGGTACCAGCGACGAGCGGTACGGGAACCCGACGTCCTTTTCCGGGCTGGTGCCCAGCCGCTGAGCGCCGTCGGTCCAGCCGCCACTGGCCTGCCAGTTGGCGCCGACCCCGGTTCGCTCGATGGCCACCACGTCGGGCGCCTCGACGCCCATCTCACTGAGCACGTGCGCCTTGGCGGCAACCGCGACCGCTTTCACACCGGCGCCGAGCACCGCAAGCGTGGTCATGGCACCATCTCCTCGATAGCTTGCGTCCAAAGCTGCTGCAGAGCCGCGATGTCCGATTCCCCCAGTATCTCGGGCAGCGCCCGCCACTGCGTCACCAGCACCTGGTGGTCGCCACTGCCGAGCACGGTGGCAAGCAGGCTCAGCTCGTAGCGGACCGCCAGGTCGGGCTCCGGTAGAGGAGAAACCCCGGTCAGCAGGCCACGGTCCAGCCACAGCCCGCTGGTACCGCCGACTTCGGCGCGACCGAGGTAGTTCAGCAACAGCTGCGGTCCATCGAAAGTGGCGAGCCTGCTGGCCGTGTCACCGCGCAGGTAGCGCAGCAACCCGTAGTCCACGCCGTCGCCGGAGATCGACGTCAGCAGTTCGCGCACCCGTCGGGGGTCCTCGGTGTCGACGCGTAGTGGATAGATCGCGCTCAGCAGTCCGACTGTCTCGGTAGTGTCCGCGAATCCGCCTGCCGCGTCGTCGAACAGCGCGTCGGCCCGGCCGTGGCTTTCCAGCGCGAGCAATGGCGGAGGTGTCGGCTGGCCGCGCTGTTGCCGCCACCGGGTGATCATCCGCGACGCGGCGGCGATCAGGACGTCGAACACCGGCAGGCCGCACTTCAGCAACCGGGCAGTGGTGTCCACCTCGAGCATCGCTGTCTGCACCAGCAGTCCAGCGGCCCGGTCGCGGTGCGGAGCCAGCCGCCGCCGACCCAGCTCGGGATCGTCGCCAGCGAGTTGCATCGTCCAATAGGGTTCACTGTCAAGTGATTCCGCGCGATCGGTCATCGCGCTGACCCATTGTCGGTAGCTGGTGTGCTCACGGACGGGCGCCGGGGTGTTGCCGGCCATGAGTGCGTGCAGGGTGGCGTCGAGTTCGCCGAGCACCACCTGCCACGACACCGGGTCCAGGGCCAGCACGTGGGCGGCCAGCACCAGTACACTCCGACCGGTCGGTGGTCGCAGCCACGCGGCGGTCATCAGTTTTCCGCGCTCCGGGTCGATGCCGTCGATCGCCTGCGTTGTCTGGGCGGCGACGGCGGCCTGCAGGTCGCCGGAAACCGTGATTTCGGTGAGGATGTCGCGCGGCTGATCGGCGTGCAGCGTCATGGTCGCGCGATCCAAGCGGCTGCGCAGCACCTCGTGGCCGGCGACGATGGCCGCCAGTGCCGCGCGCAGTTGTTCCCCGGTGACACCCGCTGGCAACCGAATCGCTTCGGCCTGCGCCAGCCTGCGCGCTTCGCCGAATTCGTAGAGCCAGTGTGCGTTGGCCAGTAGCGGGATGGGCCCGCTGTCGGTTTCGGTGACCACCGTCGAGTCGGCGGCCTCAGCGGCTTCGGCGTCGATGGCCGCAGCGAGTTCGCGCACGCTGGCGCACTCCAGAACCAGCCTGGCGCGCAACGCGATACCGCGTCGGCGGGCCGCCTGCACGACCGACAGCGCCACGATGCTGTCCAGTCCCAGCTCCAGAAACTCCGCGCCTGCGTCGACGCGGTCCAGGTGCAGGGTCTCGGCGAGCACTTCGGTAAGCGCCGTCTCCGTCTCCGTTTCCGGCTCGGTTCCACCCGGCTCGGTCAAGGCCGCCGAGTCGATGGCCGCCAGCGCGGCTTCGTCCAGTTTCCCGTTGGGAGTCAACGGAATGCTGTCGACGATGACGATGCGCTGCGGAACCATGTACCGCGGCAGACGCCCGACCAGCATCCGACGCAGCTCGTTGACCGCGGGGGCGCGGCCGGACGAATCATTGACTGCCACATAGGCAATCAGCCGCGGAAGGCCGTGGCTGTCGTGCACTACGACGCCGGCCTGCTGTACGCCCGGGTGCGACTCGAGCACGACGGCGATCTCGCCCGGTTCCACGCGATGGCCACGAATTTTGACCTGCGCGTCCGCGCGGCCGACGTATTGCAGCGACCCGTCGGCTCGGCGGCGGACCAGATCACCGGTGCGATACATCCGCTCGCCCGCGACGAAGGGGTCCGCGACGAAGCGCTGAACGGTTTCGGGAGCCCGGCCCAGGTAGCCGCGGGCCAGTTGAGCGCCGCCGAGGTACAACTCCCCCGCGACGCCGCCGGGCACCGGGCGCAGCGCGGAGTCCAACACGTAGCCGCGGGTGCGGCCGGTCGGGTGCCCGATCGACGGCTCGTCGTGGTGGTCGATGGCGGCCACTACCGCCTCGACTGTGGTCTCGGTGGGCCCGTAGCAGTTGAAGGCCGTCATCCCGGTGCGGGCGCATTGGTTGCGGATGAACGACCAGGAACTGCCGCCGAGTGCTTCGCCGCCGAGAGCCAGCACGGCCAGCGGCACCCGCGTCAGCAAACCCGCCGACCTCAGCTGGGCAAACATCGATGGGGTGGTGTCGATCATGTCGACACCGTGCTCGGCGATCGCCGCAACCAAGGCTTCGGCGTCAGTTTGAGTGTGTTCGTCGATGATGTGGACGACGTGGCCGTCGAGCAGTGCGACCAGTGGCTGCCAGGCTGCGTCGAACGCGAACGACCACGCATGCGCGATCCGCAGCGGACGGCCAAGTCGGGCCGCCGCCGGTCGCAACACATGGTCGAGATGGTCGTCGGCGTAGGCGCCGACCGCCGCGTGAGTTCCGATGACGCCCTTGGGTTCTCCGGTTGTGCCCGAAGTGAACACCACGTAGGCGGCATGACTGGGATCGACCTCGACTGGCCGGAGGCCATCGGCACCGTCGGATGGGAAGTTCTCGTCGATGACGATGGTGGCACCACTTTGCCGCAGAATCGAATTCACCCGCTCGGCGGGCATCCCCGGCTCCAACGGCACGTACGTCGCGCCGGCTTTCAGTGCCGCCAGGATCGCGACGACGTACTGCGGTCCGCGGGAAAGCCTGATGGCGACCGGGGTTTCGGCACCGACGCCATGGGCTGCGAGCGCACCGGCCAGTCGATTGGCCGATTCGTCGAGTTCCCGGTAACTCAACACGCCACCCGACCAGGTGATCGCCGGGCTGTCGGGCGTGCGCGCGGCGACCGCAGCGAACCGGCGGTGGATGGGTTGCGCTGTAATGGCTTTCGCCGCTGCGGCTCCGAGCGACTGTGATTCGTCGGAGAACAGCACGCTGACCTCGCTCAGCGGCCGGTCCCAGTGCTGCAGTAGCCGAGCTGCGGTGGCCAGCAGTCGTTCGCCGAGCGTTGTCGCGGTGGTGTTCCCGATCGCGCCGTCGATGACCTCGACCATCAGGACCAGACCCTCGTCCGCCATGTGCGCGGCGAGCACGATCGGGAAGTGGGTGAGACTTTCCACCACGGCCGGTCGGAACGTGACGCCGGTGCCGGCCAACTGATCTCCCGCGGCCATTCCACCGGTCGGGAAGTTCTCGTAGACCAGCAAGGTGTCATACATCTCGCCGACGCCGCCCATGGCCCGTAGCTGCGTGTGCCCCAGGTAGCTGTGATCGCGCAGGATCGCCGAATCACGTTGTACGGCGCGGCACAGCTCCCCGACCGGGGCGGAAGCCTTCAGGCGTACCCGCAGCGGGACGGTGTTGATGAAGAGTCCGATCATCGTCTCGACGCCGGCCAACTCGGCGGGCCTGCCGGACACGGTGACACCGAACACCACATCGTCGCGATCGGTCAGGCGCGACACGATCGTCGCCCACGCCGTCTGCAGCAGCGTGTTCAGCGTGACCCCATGGGAGCGGGCGCCCGTGACGAGCCGCTCGCTGGCCTCGGTATCCAGCTGCAGCTCGGTCCGCTGCGGCAGGCGCGTCGATGTGCGCGCGGCGTCCTCGCCACCGAACGCGGCCGCCACCAGCGTCGGGCCGGACAGGCCGGCGAGGTGTTCACGCCACACCCGTTGGCTGGCTTCCTGATCGCGGCCGGCGAGCCAACCGATGTAATCGCGATAAGGCCGCGGGGCGACCGGCAGCGCGCCGAGATCGCCACCCGCGCGGTACAGGATCATCATTTCGGCGACGAACACCGGCAGCGACCAGCCATCGATCACGATGTGGTGGGCGGTGATCACCAAACGCCACCGTGCATCTGGCAATTCGATGAGCAAGAACCGGAGCGCCGGTAGCCGCTCGAGATCGAACGGCCGACGCCGCTCGTCGAGTTCGATCGCCTCGATGTCCGCTTCCACAGCAGCGACATCTCGCCACGGCAGATCGACTCCTGACGGCACGATCTGGACCGGACGGGCGATCCCCTGACTGAAGAAGCTGGCCCGCAAGTTCGGGTGGCGGACCAACATCTTCGCCGCGCAAACGCGGAGCAACGCGACATCGAGGGCACCCAAGAGGTCGGCGGCCATGCCGATCACGTACGGGTCGTCGGCGGGCTGGCCTTCGGTGAATTCGGACAGGGCGGTCAGCGAATAGAGGCCCTCCTGAAGGGGACTCAGCGCCATCACGTCCTCGATTTCGGGCGTGACAACCTCTTTTTCGGCCTCGGTGGCTTCGGCTTCGGTGGCCTCGGCTTCAGTGGCCTCGGCTTCAGTGGCCGTCATGAGGTTCCGTCCCGCGACTTCGACCACAGCTGCGTCACCGCGGCCAGATCGTTGGCCGACAAGCCCGAGGTCGTCATCGGCTCGAACCGGCTTTCGGGCGCGTCCTCGATCACTTCCCCGGCGGCCGGCAGCGCGTCGACCGCGGCGGCCAGTTGCTCGACCGTCGGGTTCTCGAACACCATCCGCGGGCTGACGGACAGCCCGACCGCCCTTGCCCGCGAGGCCAATTGGACCGACAGGATGCTGTCTCCGCCGAGCGCGAAGAAGTCGTCGAAGCGACCGACCTCCGCCGTGGCCAGCAAGTCCGCGAACACCGCGGCCAACGCCCGTTCGGTGTCGGTGCGCGCCGGCTCGGTGTGGCCGCTGGTGCTGATCGCGGGTCGCGGCAGCCCCGGCCGATTCAGCTTGCCGGACTCGGTCTTTGGCAACGCATCGAGCACCGTCAGCGACGACGGCACCATGTAGCCGGGCAGCGTCGCGCTGATCGCGGCACGCACCGAGGCCACGAAAGCCGCCTCATCGGCGATAGGTTGCTGTGGCACAACGTAACCGGCCAGGCTGGTGCCGTTGTGGACCTCCCAGGTGCGTGCGGCCGCGGCGGCGACTCCCTCGGCGGCGGCCAGTGCGGCCTCGACTTCGGCGAGCTCGACGCGGAATCCGCGGACCTGCACCTGATGGTCGGCGCGGCCGGCGAACTCCAGCCGGCCGTTGTCGGTCCAGCGAGCAAGGTCGCCGCTGCGGTACAACCGGCTACCGGGTTCGGCGGCGAAGGGGTTGGCGATGAACCGGGTGGAGGTCAGCGCCGACCGCTTCCAGTAGCCGCGAGCCAATTGATCACCGGCGTAGTACAACTCGCCCACCACGCCGACCGGCACCGGTCGCAGACCGTCGTCGAGCAGATAGGCCTGCGCCCCGGCCACCGGTGAGCCGACGAGCGGGCTCGGCATGCTCAGCTGTCCGCGGGACACCGCACCCGAGGTCTCGGTGGAGCCGATGTTGTTCAACAGCTCGGGGCCCTGGTCGCCGGCATCGGCGCAGGCGGCCGTCAGCCGCTGCAGCAGCGAATTGCTCACCGGCTCTCCGCCGCACACCAGCCGGGCCAGTGATCGCACCGAGTCCGGCGCGCTGTCCACCAGCGCGGACACCAGGCTGGGCACCGCGGTGATCTGGACGACGGACTCGCGTTTCATCAGCGCGCCAAGCGCTTCGGCGTCGCGATGCTCGGTGTCGTCGGCCAGGATCATGGTGGCACCCGCGGCCAGGCCGGCCAGCAGTTCCATGCCGCCTTCGAGGAAGGTCATCGATGCCTGCGACAGGCGAATGTCCTGCGCGCGGGGCGGGTAGTGGCGCAGCTGCCAATCCAGCCGGGCCGCCATCGCGCGCTGAGTCCCGACCGCGCCCTTGGGCTTTCCGGTGGATCCAGAGGTGAACACCAGATACATCGGGTCGTCGGGATGCGGCACGCGCGGTCGCACCGCTAAGGGGTCCGGTCCTTCGATCGCGGCACGCACCTCGGGGTCGTCGAGCGAGATGACGGCGGCCGCCGACTCGTCGGGCCAGGTGTCCAGCGCCTCGACGGTCGCGAGCACCACCGGCGGCCGCACATCGTCGAGCATTAACTGCTTGCGCGCCAACGGATAACCGGGGTCGATTGGGAAGTACGCAGCCCCGGCTTTCACGATGCCCACCAGCGCCACCACCATGTCGATGCCCCGACGTGTCGACAGGCCGACAAATGAACCCGGCGCTACGCCCCGGCCGACAAGCAGCGCCGCCAGATTGTCCGAACGACGCTGCAACGCAATGTAATCGAGGTCTTCGCCGGCGCAGCGCACCGCAACCCGTCCGGCCTCATACCGCCGGCTCACCTCGAGCAACTCCGGCACGGTACGCGGCCGATCGGGCGGCGATTGCGCTCCACGGCTCCACTGCGTCAGGATGCGCTGCTGTTCCTGCGCGTCGGCGAGCACGACGTCCCGCAAACTCTGATCGATGTCGTTGGCAAACTCGGTCGACGACACGAGCCAGCCAGTCGGCCAGCCGCTCGATGGTGGTCCGCTGATATAGCTCGGTGCGGAAGATCAACGTGCCCATATAGCCTGCGGAACCGGAGCCGTCGGACCCGTCGGTGCCGAAGAAGTTCACGCTGAGGTCGGCATGCGCCATGTCGAACACCGGATCCAGCGAGGTGCACACGGTGTCCTGCTCGCCGTCCGGCGCTGATTCGATGACACGGGTGGCGGGCAGGTGATCACGCACGTGCACGATCACCTGGAACAAGGGATGCCGCGACAGCGAGCGCACCGGGCTGACACTGTCGACCACGCGGTCGAACGGCAGGTCCTGGTGGGCGTAGGCGGCCAGCGCCGTCTCCCGCGCCCGGGTCAGCACCTCACGTAGTGTCGGATTCCCGCGTAAGTCGTTGCGCAGCACCAGGATATTGACGAAGAACCCGATCAGCTGATCGAGCTCGGCTTCGCTGCGCCCGGCGACCGGTGTGCCCAGGGGAATGTCGACGCCGCTGCCCGCCTTGTGCAGCACCACCGCAACGGCCGCCTGCAGCGCCATGAACTCGGTGACACCCAATTCGCGGCAGCGGTCGGCGAGCTTGGCACGGGTGGCTCCATCGATGCTGAAGGTCACCGATTCGCCGTCGCCGCTGGGCAGCGGCGGGCGCGGGAAGTCAGGCCGCAGGCCGCTGTCCTCCGGCAGGCCGGCCAGCTGGCTCGTCCAGTAATCCCGTTGTTCGGCCCCGACGGCGGAGTCCTGTCCGCCCGGCTCACCCAGGAAATCGCGTTGCCAGGCAGCGTAATCGGCGTACTGAACCCGCAGCGGAGCCCACGACGGGGCCTCCCCGACGCGACGGGCCCGGTACGCGGTCATCACGTCGGCGAACAGCACACCGGCCGACCAGTGGTCGGAGGCGATGTGATGGACGACCAGCGACAAGACGTGCTCGCCACCGGCGTTGAGCACGGCGACGCGGATCGGCCATTCGCTGTCCAGCTCGAAGCAGTGTCGACGCTCCACCTCGAGTTGTTCGTGCAGCCACTGTTCACCGCTGCCCGAGGCGCGGCGCACCGCCGGCTCGCCGACGGGGCCGACGACTTGATAGGGCACTCCGTCGTCGTCGACGTAGGTGGTGCGCAGGATTTCGTGGCGCGCGACGACGTCGCCGACCGCGGCGATCAGCGCATCGATGTCCCAGGGTCCGCTGAGCTTGGCGGCGAACGGGATGTTGTTGACCGGGCTCGGCCCGTCCACGCGGTAGGCGAACCAGCTACGCAGTTGCGACGCCGACAGCGGCAGTGGTTCATCGTGGGCGGTCGCGATCAGCTTGGGCCGCGTCTGGGTGTGCGCACCGGAGCGCAGATCGTCGACCCGTTGCGCCAACGCCCCGACCGTGCCGAGCTCGAAGACATCGCGGATGCCAAGCTCGATCGCACATTCCGAGCGGATCGCGGTGACCAGCTTGGTGGCCACCAGCGAGTGGCCGCCGAGGTCGAAGAACGAGTCGTCGACGCCGACCCGGTCGTGACCCAGCAGTTCGGAGAACAGTGTGGCGATCCGGTGTTCGGTGGCCGTGGAGGGGTCGCGGTATTGCGCCTTTGCCAGGATCTCCGGCTCCGGCAGCGCAGTGCGGTCGATCTTTCCGTGTGCCGTGATCGGGATCTCGTCGATCACCACGTACGCGGACGGGGTCATGTACTCCGGCAGGGCGGCGGCCACTCGCGCGCGAATCCGTTCGAGGTCAACGGATTCGCGGCCGGCGCCGTCGACCGGGGTCACGTATCCCACCAGGCTCTTGCCCAGCCCCGCCAGGTCGCTCGCCACCACAACGGCCTGCCCGACGCTGGGGTCGACGGAGATCGCCGCCCCGACCTCACCCAGTTCGATGCGGAAGCCGCGGATCTTCACCTGTTCGTCGGCACGGCCGACGAATTCGATGTCGCCGTCGGCGTTGCGGCGCGCCAGGTCCCCGGAGCGGTAGAGGCGGGCACCGGGGGTGAACGGGTCGGCGACAAAGCGTTCAGCGGTCAGACCGGGCCGGCGATGGTAGCCGCGGGCCACATGTGTTCCACCGATGTAGATTTCGCCGATGACACCGACCGGGACCGGCTGCAGCGCATCGTCGAGCAGATGTATCTGGGTGTTGATCTTCGGCCGGCCGATCGGCACCACCCGGGTGCCCTGGGCGCCTTCCACCGGGTAGCTGGTGGCGTTGACGATGGTTTCGGTGGGGCCGTAGAAGTTATAGAGCAGGGCGTCGAAGGTGGCGTGGAACTTGTCGGCGATCTCACCGGGCAGCGGCTCGCCGCCGATCGGCACTCGGCGCAGGGTGCGCCACTGGTTGACGCCGGGCAATGACAAGAAGAGGCCGAGCAACGATGGGACGAAGTGCATCGAGGTGATGCCTTCGCGCCGCAGTAACTCGGTCAGGTATCCGATGTCGCGCAGGCCGTCCGGCCGCGGAATCACCAGGCGTGCACCACAGATCAGGGTTCCGAAAATCTCGCCGATGGACACGTCGAAGCTGGGTGAGGCCACTTGGAGCAGGCGGTCGGTGTCGTCGACCCGATATTCGTCGCCGAACCAGACGAAGTACTCCGCGATCGGGGCGTGAGACACCGGAACGCCCTTGGGCAGCCCGGTCGAACCCGAGGTGTAGATCAGGTACGCGGTGTTCTCCGGCCCCAGCGGTCGGACCAGTTCGCCCGGCTCCACGGCCGGGTAGTCCGCCAAGCCCGTGACCGGTTCGACGCAGAACCAGTTTCGCTTGGGCGTCGTCGAGGATGAACGCCAAACGGTCATCCGGATAGGTCGGGTCGACCGGCAGGTAGACACCACCCGCTTTGAGGACTCCCAGCGCGGTGATGACCAGTTCAGGCGACTTGTCGAGCAGCACCGCCACTCGGTCTTCGGTGCCGATGCCCTGCTCGATCAGCCAGTGCGCCAGCCGGTTTGCCTCCTCGTCGATCTCGCGATAGCTGTACTGCCGGCCTTCGTAGACGACGGCGACGGCGTCCGGCGTCAGGGCCGCGCGGCGCGCCACCAGGGCCGGTAGCGTGCTGGCCGGATTGACGAAGTCTTCACCGGCCGAGACGTCGCGCAGCCATTCGGCGTCCGCCTCGCTCATCAGTCCGCATGCCGACAGCGTCGTGTCCGGGTTCTCGAGCGCGTGTTCCAACAGCACGGCGTAGTGCCGCAGCAGTTGCTCCACCAGCGGACGGTCGAGAACTTCGACCAGGTATTCGGCTTCGACCACCGCACCGCGGCCCGGGCCATCCAATTCGATCATCAAACCGAGCGGCAGTTGACTGATGTGGCCGCGCAGCTCGGCGCGCTCGCACCGGACGCCGGGCGGACTGAAGCCACCACCGTCGGGCTCGCGTAATCCGAAGCTGACCCGCGTCATTCGCTCGGCACCGTGCCGGCGGTCGGGATTGGATTCGCGCACCAGCCATTCCAGGTCGACGCGCGAGTGAGCCAGAGCGCCGACTGCGCTGTCCCTGGTCTGCGCGAGCAATTCCCGGAACGTCATCCGCGACTCGGGCCGCATCCGCATCACCAGGGTGTTGCCGAAGTAGCCGATCGCGTTCTCGGTTCCGGCACTGCGGTTCAGCACCGGGGTCGCGACGAGGAAGTCCGACGCGTGGGTGTAGCGATGCACCAGCGCGCCGAACGCCGCCATCAACACCATGTAGGGCGTGGCGCCGGTCTCTCTGGCGAGCGCCGCGGCCCGGTCGACGGTTTCTGCCGACAGCCGCGCGGTGACCCGCTGGGCGCGCCAAGTGCTGGGCACCACTGACCCGCATGCGCCGGGAAGTTCAAGCGGCTCAGGCAGATCCGTCATCAGCGAGCGCCAGTAGGCCAGGTCTGCACTACTGCTGCGGACCGGCTCCGCGGCCGCAACCGCGGGGCCGGCGCGGCGCTGTCCGCGTCGGTGTAGGCGCGTATCAGGTCGGTGAAGAACGGCGCCCACGAACCGTCATCCCAGGCGATGTGATGGGCGGTGAACAGCAGCATCAGCTCGTCGGCACCCACCCGGGCGGCGGCGATCCGCAACGGCGAATCCTTGGTCAGGTCGAACGGTTGACGAAACTGCCGCTGCGCCAGCACTTCCAGCCTCAGCTGGCGGGCCTGCTCCGCCAGGCCGGACAGGTCATGCTCCGCCCAGTCCGGGCGTAGGTCATCGTGGATCACCGGGTGCGGGATCGCCGTCGCCGCCGGCCTGATACGTCGTGCGCAGCACCGGGTGGCGCAGCGCGACGGCATCCACCGCCTGCCTGCAGCCGCGTGACGTCGACGTCACCGGTAACGCGGTAGGAGACGCAGATGTTGAGCAGCGCGCCGTCCGGGTCGACCGACTGCACGAACCACATCCGGCGTTGACCGTCGGACATCTCCGGGCGCGACGGAACAGCAGCCGAGGCGACGTCCGGTCGGGCCAGGCCACGCTCGGCGATCTTGCGGCGCAGCAACTCCAGGCGCTGCGCTGTCCAGCGTGTCCAAACCCGTGGTGTCAGTCACGCGTGCGTTCCAACCTTCCCCATGTCCTGGCCGTTGGCCGAGTCGGCGCCCAGGACGTCGACCAGTTCGTTGACGGTGATACCGCCGAGCATCCGCGCGACCGGAGCCGAGTGGCCCACGGTCCGGCGCAGCCGCCGCCGCAGGTCGAGTGCCAGCAGTGAGTCCAACCCCAGGTCGATCAGCGACGCGGTCGTATCGATCGACACCGAATCGCCAAGATGCAGGGTCGCCGCGAGTTCGGCGTGGACCAGGTCGGCGAGCGGTCGTGCACCGAAGTCGGTCTGCGGCGCCTCACCGTGCTCGGCGGGCTGATGGAATGGCGTCGGGATTCCCTGGCTCTCGAAGAAAACCCGGAGCCGATCGAAGTCCGCGTCGAAAATCAGCGGATCATCAGCGTACCGGCCCAGGCTGGCCGTCACCGCCGACTCGGCCGGCATCGCGATCAGCCCCGAGCGTTCGGTGCGGGCGATCTCCGCGGCCGCGACCACTCCGGCGTCCTGCCACAACCCCCATCGAATCGCCGTGCAGTCCAACCCGGTTGCGCGCAATTGCGCGGCAAACATGTCGAGGATCCGGTTGGACGCCGCATAGGCGGCGTGACCGTGACCGCCCCAGACACCGAAAACCGATGAGCAGGCCAGAATCCGGCATTCCGGTTGCAGCGGCCACACATCGGCAATCGCGGCAAGGCCGGCAACTTTCGCGGCACACACCGCGGCCACGTCCGCGCCGCTCAACTCGGCGTGTCCGGATGCCGCGGCGATTCCGGCGGTATGGATCAGCAACGAGGCGCCGGTGTCGGCGAATTCAGCCGCGGCGGCCGCGACTGCGGCCCGGTCGGTGATGTCGCACTGCGGGGCGCGCACCTCGACGTGATGGCGTCCGATCAGCGCGCTCAACGCATCGGGTTTGATACCGTTGCGGCTCAACAGGATTACCCGGCGGGCGCCGTGTTCGATGCAGTACTTGGCATAGCGCAGGCCAATGGCTCCGCTACCGCCGGTGATGACAACGTTGTCCAGCGCGGCCGCATCGAGCGGTCGGGTGGTATCGGATTCGCGGTGTTCGCGCAGTGCCCGAATGTAGCGGAGTGGTTCGGCGGCCTCGCCGGTGCGCAGCGCCATGACACCTACGTCACCGAGTAGCACGTCGAGGGCGGCGACGGCGGTTCGCGGGTCGACGTCGCCCGCCGGAAGGTCAAGGGTGCCAAACGTCTGGTCGCCGAATTCGAAGCCGACGCTGCGATGCATCGCGGCGAGTGCCGCCTGGGCAGGCCGGGCCGCGGTGTCACCGATGACGACTCGTTCGCCGCCGGCGGTGAGCAGCCAGACGGCCCGGCAGCGTGGTCCGATGATCGCGTCGTAGTCGGGCAGCCCCGCGTCTGTCCGTCCGGCGATCTGCGTGACAGCTTCCGTCGCGTCCGTTTGATAGAGCGCGGGTGCCACCACCGCAACGATTTCCGCGTCGCTCGGCGACACCGCCTGATATCCGCGGTGCGCCGAGGCGGCCGCGCTGAACTGTCCCCCGTTGTCGCCGACGATCGCAATGCCACATCGTGTCGCGGCCGCCGGCGTCGGCACCTCAGTGTGCTGCCAGTCTTCGACGGCAATGGTCAATGGGGGCGCCGCGTCGGCGAACGTAGTGGTGACGGGACCTGGTGCGGCCCACAGGTGCACCGCCCGCATCGGCGCGTTCGGGAATCCACGCAGCGGTGGTGCAAGCTCAGCCGGCATCGCATCGGCCCACACGTGGCCCGGGTTGGCGATCGCGGCCGCGGCGATGTTCGCCGACAGCACATCGGTGATCGGTCCGTCGCGGTGACCCGAACCGAGGATCACCGCCGAGTCGTCGCCGACCAGTTCGTTGAGCGGGTAGAGCAACGACGGGTGCGCGGACATTTCGATGAAAGCCTCGGCACCGCATTTTTGAGCGGCGACCACCGCGCGATCAAAACGCACTGTGCTGCAAAGGCTTTCGTACCAATACCGGGAAAACTCCACGTCGCTGCCCACTTCGGCACCGGCGGCCGAGCCGATGAACGCCATCGGACCGTCCCGGAATGCCGACCGGGGCTGTAGCTCGACCAGTTCGTCACCCAACGGGCGCAGCGCGCTGGTGTGGCCCGGATAGTCCACAGTCAGTTGTTGGGCGAATACACCGCGCGCCTGGGCAAGTCCAGCCACCGCGACCACCGCCCCACGGTCACCCGACACCACGGTTGCCGATGGCCCGTTGACCGCGGAAATCTCCAGCCAGCCGGGTGTTTCGCCGATCAGTGCCTCCACCTCGTCGAGACTGAGACCAAGCACCACCATCGCGTAATGACCGGTCAACCGCCCGACCACGGTGGCACGTGCACCGACCAACGCGGCGGCGTCGGCCAACGAAATCTTCTCCGCCACATACGCCGCCGCGACCTCACCGAGACTGTGGCCGACGGTGATCGCGGGCAGCACCCCGCAGTATTTCCACTGCGACGCCAAGCTGACGGCATGGGTGAACTGCGCGCCCTGAATCTCGGTCCGCGACCACTCCTGCCGCCCGTCGCCCCGCAGGTACGGCAGAGGTGACGGGTACCCGGCCGCGACGAACGCCTCCGCGCAACGATCGGCCTCGGCACGATACGCGGCCAGCCGCCGATAGGCCTCCGCCCCCATCGACTGCCACTGATTGCCCTGGCCGGGGAAGACGAACGCGACGCACGGCGCAACGCTTTTCGACGACCGTGCCACCAGCGGATGCTCTTCGTCGCGAGCCAGCGCCGATAAGGCGGCCACCAGTTCGCCGCGATCCGCGGCCCGCACCACCGCGCGGTACCGCCGAACCCGCCGCAGCCGGAGCAAGGTGGATGCGACCTCGATGGTCGGATCATGCTCCCCGCCAAGCCGGTCCAGGTAATCGAGAATCGCCGAGGCGTCCTGACCGATCAGCCGCTCATCGTGCGCTGACAGCAATACCGGCACGCGGCCGTCGGGCAGTGGTTGCGCAAGCATCACGCGACCTCGGGAAGGGAGACGATCACGTGCGCATTGGTGCCGGCGATGCCGAACGCCGAAGTCGCCGCGATCCGGTGCCCATCGACGGCTGCCCACGGCGTCAGCGTCGTCGCCAGACGCAGACCTTGCTTTTCCCAGTCGATCTCGGGGCTGGCTTCGTCGGCGTGCAACGTCGGCGGTATGGCGCCGTGCTCGGCGGACACCAGGACCTTGGCCAGACCCAGCGCCCCGCTCGCGGCCAGGGCGTGGCCGAGATTGGACTTCACCGAACCCAACAGCGCTCCGTGGCCGGATTCGGTCTCGCCGTAAGTTTGCGCCAACGACTGCAATTCGGTGCGGTCACCCAGCCGGGTGCCGGTGCCGTGTCCCTCGACCATCCCGACGTCGTCGGGACGGATCGCCGGCCTCTGCGATGCGCGCGGCGGAACAAGCTGACTTGCGCCGCTCCGCTAGGGGCGCTCAGGCCCGCGCTACGGCCGTCGTGGTTGATGGCGCTGCCGAGGATTTCGGCGAGGATGTGCCGCCCGTCGCGCAGCGCCGCCGACTTTCGCTGCAGCACAAAGACTGCCGCTCCTTCGGCCCAGACGGTCCCGCTGGCCTGCGCGCTGTAGGCACGGCAGTGACCATCGTCGGAGAGTGCGTGCTGTTTGGAGAACTCGACGAAGAACCCGGGCGACCCCAGCACGTTGACGCCGCCGGCCAGCGCCAGGTCGCAGTCGCCGTTCTGCAGGGCACGGACCGCCGCGTGAAAAGCCACCAGTGCCGAGGCGCAGGACGAGTCGATCGTCACCGCCGGACCGGTCGATCCCAGCGTGTACGCGATCCGGCCGGAGATCACGCTCAAGGCGGTGCCGGCGAGCAGATGGCCACTGTATTCAGAGAATTCGGCCATCTGGGGTCCGTATCCAGTGGCGGATGCGCCGAGATAGCAGCCCATGTCGTGGCCGGCCAAGTCGTCCGGATTGATGCCGCTGTTCTCCAAAGCCCGCCACGACACCCGCAGCGCAACGCGCTGCTGGGGGTCCATCGCGACGGCTTCGCGCGGCGATATGCCGAAGAACTCGGGATCGAACATCGTTGCACCGCTGAGGAACCCACCACGGTCGTGGATCTCTTTGAACCCGCTGCGCCGGGAGCCGGCGAACAGCTCGCGGACCGACCAGCCGCGGTCGACGGGAAACGGGCTCAATGCCTCACGCCCGTGGGCCAGCAACTCCCAGTAGGCGGCGGCGGTGTCGATTCCGCCGGGCGCCTCCAGCGCCATGCCGACGACCACGACCGGATCCGGGGCGGCCACCGACCTGTCCTCAGCCACCGGCGTTCACCCGCGCAGCGACATCGTCGATGTGGTCGTTGAGATAGAAGTGTCCGCCGTCGTACCAGTCGAGCGTCGAATGCACCCGCGGTGTGGCTTTGCCACAGCTGCAAATTCGGCGGCATCGACGCGGAGATCGCCGTGAGCTCCCAACGCGGAGATGTCCGCGGCAATTTGGACATCGGGAGCCGCAGGTATAGCGGTTGATCGCCGCATAGTCGGCGCGCATCGCGGTGACCAGCAGTTCGGCGAATTCCGGGTCGGCGAGCAGTTCGGCATCCGTCCCGCCGAAGTCGGTCATGTCGACGAGCAGATCGTCGTGGCTGGTCGGCAGGTCGGGCTTGGCCGCGACGGCGCACGGAGCCGGCGCCGCGGAGGCCCACAGCCGCTGCACTGCGGCGCCGCGGGATTCGGCGATCCGGGCGAACTCGAAGGCGACCACAGCACCCATGCTGTGCCCGAACAGCCGCAGCGGGGCCACCTGACGCCAGGGACCGGCGACGAACAGGCTACGGGCGAGATCCTGCACGGTTGCGGCGGCGGGCTCGTTGAGCCGCTCGGCGCGCTGCGGGTACTGAACGATGTACGCGTCGCCGCCACCGGCGGCCAGCGCGGTCGCCAGCTTCCGGTAGCCCGCGGCGGCGCCGCCGGCATGCGGGAACACGACGGTCGCGGCTCGCGCTCCCCCACCTCGGCCGGGGATTCGCTTGATCCAGGACGGGAATTCCTTCTTCTGCACCGAGGTCAGGTTGTCGAAAATCATTGCACCGCTTCGTTTCCGGCGATCGCCGCCACTACATGTCCGGCATCCATGCCGACGACTTCCAAATACAGTTCGGCGACCTGGTCGAGGCGGCCCGGGTCGGATTCGCGACGGCCGAGCAGACCGGCCAGCGCAGTAACGGTTCGGGCAGCAAAGATGTCGGCGACCATGATGTCTGGGGTGTCCAGCCAGGCCCGGACGCGAGCGACGGCCTGGGTCGCCAGCACCGAATCTCCACCGAGGGCGAAGAAGTCATCGTCTGACACCGACCGCGTCGACGCCGAGCACGTCGCCGACGATCGCCGCGACCGCGGATTCCACCGGTGTCGACGGGGCGCGGCGTTCGGGCGCCGATGATTCGGCGACCGCGGCAGCCAATTGACCGGTCGACGACGCGTCGGTCGATCTTCCCGGCAAGCGTGTACGGCACGTGATCCACCAGCGACACGTGGCTGCGGAATCATGTGCGCGGGAACGAGATCGGCCATGCGCCGCACGCACCGCCATCGACGGTGAGCTGGGGGTCGTCGGCATGGACTGGCCGCGGCCAGCACCTCGGCGCCGCCCGCTCGCGTGACCAACGTCGGCGACCGCGGTCGCCACGCCCGGTATCCGACGCAGTGCCACCTCGACCTCGCCGATCTCGACGCGGTAGCCGCTGATCTTCACGCGGTGGTCGGCGCGTCCGACGAACTCCAGCGTGCCGTCTGGCCAGTACCTGGCCAGATCGCCGGTGCGGTACCAGGTCCGGCCGTCGTACTCGACGAAACGTTCCGCGGTGAGGTCAGGTCGGCCGCGGTATCCGCGCGCGATGCCACGTCCGGAAATCCACAGCTCACCGGCGACCCAGTCGGGGCAGTCGTCGCCCCGGTCGTTCACCACTCGGCACGACATTGTTGGTGAGCGGCGTGCCGAACGGCAGCGCGGTCAGCTCCGGCGCGAGCTCGTTCAGGTCGCCGACTTCGAAAATGGTGTTGTGCGTTGCAGTTTCGGTCGCGCCACCCAGCCCGGCGAAGCGAAGCGCGGGCGCGTCGGCGCGCAGACGGCGAACAACCTCGGGCCGCACCCAGTCACCGCCGGTCGGCACCACCCGCACCGACGACAGCCGGCCCGCGACCGACCTCGACCAGCATCTCCAGCCAGCCGGGCATGAAGTGCAACACGGTGACGCGGTGAGCATCGATTAGTCGCGCCCAGGCATCGGGATCACGCCGTTGCGCTTCGTCGACCACCACGATCGAGCCACCGGTACGCAAGGTGACGAAGACGTCCATCACCGAGATGTCGCCCTCGAGGGTCGACAGCGCCAGACAGCGATCCGCGGGCCCGATCTCGAAATGCCGCCCGATGAATTCCACGGTGTTCATCGACGCGTCATGGGTGACCTCGACGCCCTTGGGCTCACCCGTCGAGCCGGAGGTGAACAAGACGTAAGCAAGCGTCGCGGGATCGCCGGCAACGGGTTGGAACTGCGGATCGGCGGGCGCGTCGCGCAGCACGTCGGCAATCGTCAGCGCGGGCACCGGCAACGAGAGCGGCTCCCCACCGCACACCAGGGCCAGCTTCACCTGACCGGCGTGCAGGATGCGTTCGGCCCGGTCGCGGGGCTGGTCGACACTGATCGGCAGGTAGACACCCCCCGCCGCGAGGATTCCCAGCAGCGCGGGCACCTGTTCGGCGGATTTTGGGCCCAGCACCGCGACGGTGTCGCCGACGCCGATTCCGTTGGCGCGCAATGCCGCAGCAACTGCCAGCGCCTGGCGTCGCAACTGTCCGTAGGTCAGGTCGCCGGAGCTGGAGAGCACGGCGAGCTCGTCAGGCTGCTGCTTCGCGCGCCGAAAGAAGCCGTCGTGCAGCGACTCTCCGCTGGGCGCGGCGCTACGGCCGTTGACCTCATCACGGACCGCGCGCTGCTCCGGGGGCAATGCCGGCGGGTCGGGCTGCGTCCACGCGTCGTCGGCAGCTGCCAGCCGCCGCAGTTCGTCGATGTGATGGGCGAACATCGCGTCGATCACGCCGGCCGGGAAAACGTCTTCGCGGACATCCCAATTCACCATGACGCCGCCGTCGAATTCGGTGACCTGAGCGTCGAGCGACACCTGTGGCCCCTGAGAGATGATCCAACTCGGCGTGCCGAAGACCTGGGTGACGTCGTTGCAGAACAGCTCGCCCAGTCCCAATGCACTGGTGAACACCACCGGGGCGAGTACCGGTGTGCCGCGGTGGCGGCCGAGGTCACGCAGCACCGACAGGCCCGGGTAGTCGGCGTGCGCGGCAGCGGTTCGCATGGCGTCCTGGACGGCATGTGCGCGCGACGCCGCGTCGGTCGTGCCGGTCAGATCGATGTCGAGCAGCAGCGATGAGGTGAAGTCGCCGACCAGATCGTCGACGTCGGGGTGCATGGGCTCGCGGCCGAACAGCGGCACATTCAGCAAGAACCGCGAAGTGCTCGACCAGGACGCCAAGGTGTGCGAGAAAGCGGCGGCGAACATCATCGCGGGAGTGATGCCCCGTGAGCGAGCGTGCGCGAACAGCGCGTCCCGAGTTTCCGCGTCCAACCATTGCCAGCGCCGAGTGCTGTTGGTTGACAGAGCTTTTCCAGTCGACGACGGCAGGCGGGGCGGGTCCGGGAGTTCGGGAATGCGCTGCGACCACCAGTCCCGGTCGGCGTCGTAGGCGGGTCGCGGCTCGGCTTCCCGACGCTCGACCTCGTGGCGGTAGTCGCGATAGCTGATGCCCAGTTCCGGTAGTCGCTGTCCCGCATAGAGCTTGGCCAGGTCGGCCATCAGGGTGCGGTAGCTCATCGCATCAGCGGCTTGCATGTCCAAATCGACATGCAGGCGCGACTTTTCGCCGGGCAGCAGCGAAAGAGTCAGCTCGAACACCTGCCCGTCGAGTTGCTGGTGCGACTTGGCTTCGCGAATGCCGCGCAAGCCGCTGTTCGACAACGTCATGGGTGAGGTCGCGCAAGTCGTGCACGCTGACCGGAAAATCGGCAGGCGCCGCGATCTGTTGACTGCCGTCGGACAGAAACTGCACCCGCAGCATCGGATGCCGCAGCGCCAGCGAGGTGGCAGCCCCGCGCAACCGATCGGGATCGATTGCCCCGCCATCGAATTCGACATACAGGTGACCGGCCACCCCACCCAGCGGCTGACTGTCGTGGCGGCCGACCCACATCGCGTGCTGCATCGGGGCGAGTGGAAATGCATCGGCGGACGCACCATTGCGTGCGGCCGCCTCGACCGGCTCGACAGCACCGGCACCCACAAGCAGCGACCACGCCTCGATCGTGGGTTCGGCCGCCAACGCGGCGAAGTCGACGTCGACCCCTCGACGACGCCACTTGCCGGCCAACGACATCATCCTGATCGAGTCGAGGCCCTGACTGACCAGGTTTCCGCTGGGGTCGACGGAATCGGCGCTGACACCGAGCAACTCGGCGACCTCGGCGCGCACCTCACGTGGGCTCCCAGCAACGGAAGCCCCGGCCCTGCCAGTTGTCACACCCACCCCTCTGTCAGTTAGTGGAGGCTAGCCTAAATTGCTGGCTACTTTAGTGGCTCGGTACCTGCGAACGCTACCGGCGCAGAATCCCACGGCGACACGCTGCGACCGAGGTGACGCGGACCATATTTTCGGGGCGAGTTAGCGGCCGGACCAGCGGTTATTGCACGCCCGTCAACACTAACCAATGCTGACTAAGTGAGGTTAGGCAAGCCTATTGTGGCTCAGCTAAATCTCAGGTAGCGTCGCGTCCCGCCAGGTTATGACGCGATATCCACTTATGTTCACTTAAGGAGATGCCCGTGCATCTAGCTTTCCCGCCTCACTCGAAGGCGGCCCACACCAGCCGTCTCATGATCGCCGGCCTCGCGGTCGCGGGCGTCGGCCTGTTCGCGATGACCTCCGCGGCCAACACGGGACCGCAGGTCCAGCACCACGATGTAAAGCTGGCCTCCGGCGAAGTTGACTGGACGACGTTCCTCGCCAACGTGAACGACAACCTGGCGACTCTGCAAACGGAAGGCGCCACGTCGAGCACTGAACTGTCGACGGCACTCGGAAACGTCTCGGGCGCCTTCGATACTCAGATCAGCGCGGCTCTGTCCGGCTTTGAGACGGGCGTCAACAACGCACTGTTCGGCGGCTGGTACGGCGGCGACGACGGTTACGTCTTCGGGATCTTCGGCGGCGAGCCCGTCCTCGGTGGTCCCGATGCCGTCCCCCCCACCGGCAGCCTGCTGGCGACACTATCGGCCGATTTTGCCAATATCTCGACCAACCCGAATGGGAGCGAGCAGCTCTTCAGCGACTTCAACAATTTCACGCTGGAGCTGTTGGACCACACGGCCAAGCCACTGCTGGCTCCGCTGCTTGACGAGACCACCAAGGGTGTGACGACGTTCTCGATTCCCGTCGAGCTGTCGCAGATCCAGACCAATCTGCTGGAACAGTTCGGCACCTACAACGAGCTGAAGGGTTTCACCGAGACCTTGCTGTCTCCCGAGCTCAGCGGAATGTTTGCGCTAACCAGCGACCTAGACGCCATCAGCGCCGCTTCCGCGGCCGGCGACAGCGCCACGGCCATGACGGACCTGAACAACCTGGGATCCGACGTGCTCAATGCCATCGTCAACGGATATGACGCCGGCATCAACCCTGTTGACGGCACTGAAAACCTATTCCCCGGCCTGCTCAACGCAGGCAGCTTCCTCGACGAGCTGTACACAACGTGGACCGAGCAGTTCGTGACGGCACTGGGCACCTTGGGCGCTGAGTCCGGTGCATCAGTTGCGGCGGAGTCCGTCTCGACTGCACTGCCCGACCTGTTCACGGGGCTGTTCTAACCTCTGAACGAAGGACACGCGAAGGCGGGATGGACGTGTATCGTCCGTCCCGCCTTTCGCGCGTAGGACAGCCGAACTGGAGGCAGCAGATGTCGTCTTCCGTCATGGAAGGCTTTGTGCCGTTTCCGCCCGACCGCGCGGCGAGCTACCGAGCCGCCGGTTACTGGAGCGGCCGGACCGTCGACTCGATGCTGTCCGACGCAGCACACCGCTGGCCGACTCAGGTCGCGGTGGTCGATGCCGACGGCGAGTACCGAGTGACCTTCGCCGAACTTGACGAACGCGCCGATCGTGCCGCTGCGGGTCTCGCTGACCTGGGCATCGCCGTCGGCGACCGGGTACTGCTGCAACTGCCGAACAGCTGCGAATTCGCAGTGGCACTGTTCGGGTTGCTGCGGGCCGGCGCAATCCCGGTGATGTGTCTGACCGGCCACCGTGCGGCCGAGCTGGGGCACTTCGCCGCGGTGAGCGAGGCAACGGCGTTGCTGATCCCTCAAATCGTAAGCGGTTTCGACTACCGCCCGATGGCCGAGGAACTGTCCCGCAACCACCCTGGGCTGCGCCACGTGATCGTCGACGGTGATCCCGGACCATTTACCTCGTGGTCGCAGGTCGGCGCCACTGACGCCGCAAAACCCCAGCCTCCCAATCCAGATACGGAATCCCCCGCGTTACTGCTGGTGTCCGGTGGCACCACCGGCACACCGAAGCTGATCCCCCGCACCCACAACGACTACGTGTACAACGCGACCGCCAGCGCCGAGCTCTGCGGGCTCACCTCCGACGATGTTTACCTGGCGGCTTTACCTGCCGCGCACAACTTTCCGCTGGCCTGCCCCGGACTGCTCGGCGCCATATCGGCCGGTGCAACCACGGTGTTTCTTGCCAACCCCAGCCCAGAGTCGGCGTTCGGCGCGATCGCGCGCCACGGCGTCACCGTCACCGCGCTGGTGCCGGCGCTGGCCAACCTGTGGGCACAGGCCACCGAATGGGAGCCAGAGGCCCCAACGTCGTTGCGACTCTTGCAGGTTGGCGGGGCCAAATTGGAAGCCGTTGATGCCCAACGGGTCCGCGAGACGCTGACCCAGGGCCTGCAACAGGTGTTCGGCATGGCCGAAGGTCTGTTGAACTACACCCGGCCCGGCGACCCGCCGGAAGTCGTCGACCACACCCAGGGCCGTCCGCTGTGTGCCGATGACGAACTGCGCATCGTCGACGACGCCGGTCAACCCGTGCCGGCCGGCGCCGAGGGTGAACTGCTGGTCCGGGGCCCGTACACATTCAACGGGTACTTCCGCGCCGATGAAGCCAATGCGAACTCCTTTGACCTCCAGGGCTTCTACCGCAGCGGCGATCTTGTTCGTCAGCACCCGGGTGGAAACTTAGAGGTCACCGGCCGGGTGAAAGACGTCATTCATCGCGGCGGCGAGACCATTCCGGCGGCCGATCTCGAGGAGCATTTGCGCACGCACCCGGCAATCTCGGCAGCGGCGGCGGTAGCGTTACCCGATCCCTACCTGGGCGAAAAGATCTGCGCCGCAGTTGTTTTCACGGCAGAATCGGTGACTCTGCCGGAGCTGAACAGCTATCTCGACCAGCGCGGGGTGGCGCGGCATGCGCGACCTGATGTGCTCACAGCGATGGCCTCGTTGCCGACTACACCGGTCGGCAAGGTCGACAAAAAGGCCATTATTCGACAATTACAGTCTTAAGATTCGGTGCCGAATTCACCGAGTTCGGACAGAGATCCTTTAGCTTTCGCCATTACTGTCAGTGACATGAAGACACAAGTTGACAGCAGTTCGTCGGCGGCTAGTGGCCGCATCGAGGCGAAGCGGTCAGCCATGTCGATCGCTTTTTCGGTGCTGGCCACCGGCGCGGCGTTTTTCGGAGCGGGTGCAGCGATGGCCTCGCCGTCCAGCATGGTTCCCGGCGATGCGTTGCTAGCGTTTCACGGCAGGTAATTCCGCGGTAGCTTCCCACAGTCGCGACTCGCGAGCCGAGTCGATGGCAAACGCCTTTACTCTTTCTCTTTGACGACAAGTGCGCCGCGCTTGGGTGCGCCCGTTGGTCGTCGAGCGCAGTCGTTCTCGGCGCGCAGGTACTCACAGAGCCGCAGCCAGCCGCCACAACGCTTCGCGGTCGGCCGAATCCGTCCGCTCCAGCGGACTGAGAGTCAACTCGGTGGCGCCCGCATCCAGGTACGAAGTCAATTGGCGGACAACGGCTTCCTCCGATCCGATGGCAGCCAGATCGGTGATGCTGGCGACGCCCTCTCGAGCGATGACATTGCGATACGACGGGATGGCTTCGTAGAAGCCGAGCTGCTGGGCAGCGGCCGCGCGGGCGCTCTCGACATCTTCGGACACCAGGACCGGCACGGCGGCGATGACGCGCGGCACTGGGCGGCCCGCTTCGGCCGCGGCCTTGTTGATGGTCGGCACAATGAATTCGCCGATGGTGCGCGGGCCCGCCAGATAGGGAATGGTCCGCGTCCGCGAGTTCACCGGTGACTTGTAACGCCTTCGGGCCCATCGCCGCCACATAGACCGGAATTGGAGTGCCGCCGGCGACCTGTACCGGCCAGGTTGGGCTGGCACTGATCTCGCTGCCGTGAAAGTCGACGCTCGCGGTGTCGAAGACCGAGTGCAGGATCGTCAGATGCTCACGAAGTCGGGTGATGACGTTGGTCCAGTCGCTGCCGAACGCTGGGCGTTCGATCAGGCGCGCACCCAAGCCCAGCCCGAGGCTGAAGTTGCCGTGGGTGGCGGCCTGCGCCGTCTGCGCCAGCTGAGCGACGATCAACGGATGACGTGGGTTGATGGGCACCACCGAAGTGCCGACACCTAATCCGGGTACCGCGGCACCGACGATCGCCGCCAACGAGATGGCGTCGTAGTTCAGCTGCTGTGCCAGCCACACTTTTCTGACGCCAAGCTCATGAGCCCGTCTCGCTTGATCAAGGACATCGTCGACAAGATTGGCTGCACCGGCGCGTGGGATGAGCAGGACTCCAGCAGGCATGAGCGGCACAACGCCCTTGAGCGGTCAGCCATTCCTGTGCTTGGCACGCAGTCGCTGGACCTGCCCGTAGGTGTCGATCGGGCTCTGCAACGCCAGACCACCGTCCGCCAGGACGGTTTGGCCCGTGACCCAGCCCATCTCGAGCACCGCAACGATGGCCTCGGCGACATCGTCGGCCTCGCCTACCCGACCGAGGGCCGTCCGCTCACTGAGAGCATCCAGCCAACCCGGCAGCTGCTCGGCCCCGGCCAGCATCGGAGTTCGTGTGACGCCCGGTCCCACTGCGTTGACGCGGATCGCGTGCGGGCCCCATTCGCTGGCCGCCACCCGAACCAGCATGTCGACACCGGCTTTGGAGACGCAGTACGCGCCCATATCGCGGTCGGCGACCGTGCCGCTGATGCTCGATACGGCGACGATCGATCCGCCGCTACCGTTGTCGATCATCGTCTGCGCGACCGCCCGCATCGTCAGCCAGGTCCCGGTGAGGTTGACGTCGATCACGCGTTTCCAGTCAGCCGGATCCTGCGCGATCAACAGTCCGGAGGCGCCCACCGCGGCACAAGCGACCAGACGATCCGGCACCCCGACCTTCGCCAGCGTCTGCTCCAGCGCCGCGGCCACGGCGTCGGGATCACTGATGTCACAATCGATGTCGCCACCACGCAGATCCCAGGTGATGACGTCGTGCCCGGCGTCTCGTAGCCGGTCGGCCGTAGCGGCACCGATACCTGAGGCGCCACCGGTCACGACGACACTCACCGCGCGGGTCCGATCAGTTCGACGCGGACCCCGTCCGGCGCTGTGATCACCGCCATCTGAACCTGCTTTCCCTGTGGCGCAGGAACCGCTATCTGCCGCACTGCGTCAGTGAATCCCGCCTCCGCCAGCCGGCGAAGCGCCGGTTCGACGTCGCGGTTCAACGAGACAAGGAAGAAACCCGCCGCCGGGCCCGTCGCAGGTTCGCGCTCAGGCGCTGGATCGTCGAACACCACCAGTTCGACGATGCCGGTGTCCGGTGCGCTCGGGTCGCCGAGAAAGATTGATCGCAGGGTATCGGTTTTGGCGTCGAAAAGGCTTGGCCAGTCACCGGTGAAGACATGATCGAAAAGGATCGTGAGGCCCAGGCCGTCCTGCCAGAAGCGCAGCGCTCGTTCGACGTCGGTGGTCACGATCGCCGTGTGATGAACACCGTTCATGAGCCACCAGCCTTTGCCGTATCGAAGACGTCCAGGTTGACCGCGGCGAGCCGCTTCGCGAACATGGCCCCGCTGTAGGGATATTGAGTCACCATCTTGCCGCTGGGATGGCGAAAGTAGTTGCTGCAGTTGGCCGCCCAGACGGTGGTGTCTAAGGCCTGCTGGATCTCGGCGTTGAACTCGTCGTGCGGCCCCCGTTTGATGTCAACTGTCGCAACGGCTTCTCGGGTCATCGTGTCGAGCAACCGACGCACGAACTCAGCCTGGGCCTCCAGGATGTAGATCATCGAGGTGATCCCGTTGGTGTTTGGCCCGTACAGCGTGAACAGATTCGGGTAGCCGGGCACTGCGGTGCCCAGGTACGCCTCGGCACCCTCAGACCATTCGTCGTGAAGCCGCCGTCCGCCGCGACCGTAGACATCCAGACTGCTCAGGTAGTCGGCGGCCTTGAAGCCGGTCC
The DNA here is from genome assembly GCA_963749375.1 of uncultured Actinomycetota bacterium. Taxonomy (GTDB): domain Bacteria; phylum Actinomycetota; class Actinomycetes; order Mycobacteriales; family Mycobacteriaceae; genus Mycobacterium. Next base: position 183,651 of record CAVVNB010000020.1, on the reverse strand, counting down.
CGAAGATCACGGTGTCCACCGGGTGCTCGACACCGTCGGCGGTGCGCAGACCGCGTTCGGTGAAGGCGACGATCGGCGAAGTCTCCAACGTGACGTTCGGCAGCGCGAATACCGGGAACCAGGTTTTGGACTGCAGCGGCCGCTTGCAACCAACGGGATAGTCGGGCAACAACTTCGACCGCAAATCCGGATCCTGCACCTTTTTCATCAGATAGCCGTAAGACATGTCGGTCAGCATCTTGGTCATGTCGGATTCAACGTCGAAGTCGGCTGCCTCGTATTGCTGGAAAGCCTCGTCCCGAACTTTCAGCGCCTCGACGGGATCGCTCGCGAACAGTGCTTGCTGCTCCGGCGTGAACGGATCGTCGAACCGCGGGGCCACCCAGATCGGGGTGCGCTGAAAGATGGTCAGATGCTCGGTCTCCGCGGCGATTGCCGGAACGTACTGCACCGCACTGGCGCCGGTGCCGATCGATGCAACCCGCTCCCCCGCGGTCGATTTCGAATGATCCCAACGCGACGAGTGGAAGACTCTTCCGCCGAAAGACTCCCTGCCCGGGATGGCCGGAATATTGGGAACGTCGAGCATTCCGACGGCACTGACGACGATGTCGACCTCATGCCGGCCACCCTGCTCGGTTTCGATCGTCCACCGCGAGTCGGTGTCTGACCACCGCACCGCAGTCACCGTGGTGTTCGGCCCGCAGATGCTCTCCGAGTCCGTTGCCGTCGGCGACCTTTTCCAGGTACTCGAGGATCTCGGGCTGGTTGGCGTAGGTCTTGCTCCAGTACGGGTTGAGCGCGAACGAAAACGAGTAGAAGTGCGACGGCACATCGCAGGCCGCACCGGGATAGGTGTTGTTGCGCCAGGTCCCGCCGAACCCGTCGCCGCGCTCGAAGATGGTGAAGTCGTAGCCGGCCTGGGCCAGTTGGATGCCCATGGCGATACCACCGGGACCGGCGCCGATGACGCCGACCCGCGGCTTCCTCGCCGACACGACCATGCTGCACAATGTTACATACGAGGCCTGATATGTAAACAGTGCTGCTCGACGCGGTGGAGCCTCGAAGTCGAGTAACTAACGGTCAACTGCCCGCGGGCACCTCGGCGAATCCCGGTTCCCCGCCGTCGACAACGGAATTGAAGCGGAAGCGGGTCTCGAGACGTTCGCTGATGTCGTGGACCGCGCTGTCGGGAATCGCGGTCACGTCGAAGTTCTCACTGATGCGCCCCGGGTTGACCGAGCCCGTCAGAACGGCGCTGTGGCGCTGGATGCCCCAGGCCAGCAGCACCTGCGCGGGCGTCTTTCCCAGCCGTTGGGCTATCGAGACGATCAGCGGATCGTCGAGCAGTCGCGGTTCCAGCCCGTGTCCCAGTGACGCGAACGCCAGCAGGATGATCCCGTCCGTCTCGTGCAGTTGATGAAGCTCCCACTGCGGGTGGTACGGGTGCGACTCGACCTCGACGACGGCCGGCTTGATCCTGGCGGTCTCAACGATTCTCTTGACGCCCTCGACGTCGATGTCCGAGAGCCCGATCGCTCCGGTAAGCCCCTCGTCGACAAGGCTTTCCATCGCCGCCCAGGTTTCTTGCAACGTGACGCCGTCGTCATAGACGACGGTTCCGTCCGGGTGCCGCGGATCCTGATCGTCTCCCGGCTTGAACGCGAACGGCGTGTGCACCAGATAGAGGTCGACGGTGTCGAGCCCGAGCCTGCCGAGGCTGGCCTGCAACGCCGGCTTGACCCGCTCCGGGCGATGGTTGTTATTCCAGAGCTTCGTGGTGACGAACAGTTCGTCTCGGCGGACCGTGCCGTCCGCGAACAGCTCCTTGAGCGCGGCGCCGACCTCGGCCTCGTTGCGATACCGTTCGGCGGCGTCGAGGTGTCGGAAGCCAACCTTGACCGCGGCTTTGACAGCGTCGCGCGTCTTCGCGCGATCCGACAGCGATGTTCCGAACCCAAGTGCCGGGATCTTGCTGCTGCCGTTGTTCAAGTCGAAACTGACGCGACTCAAATTCTCACTCATTGTCGGTCTCCTTAGTTCGTAGATGACCAGTCGTTCTGCTTGATATCCGCTGCCAGCCCCATCCCGGCACGCGTTCAGCGCAGAAGCGCGGGGATGGTGTCGGCTTCGAAACGGTCGTACGGAATCCGGCTGCGAATCATTTTGCCCCTAAGGACCGCACCTTCCCAGGCTTCGATCAGTTGGGAGGCAATCTCGTCGGCATCGAGCCCGTCGCCGAGGTCGCCGGAACGCAGGCATTCGGCGATAGCAGTCCCCCAGCGCTCCAGGACGCTGATCAGTTGGGCGCGGATCGGCTCACTATTGCTGCTGAGCTCTAGTGAGAGGTTTCCGATCAGGCAGCCGAGCAGAAAATCGGCGGCCTCGTGATCGTCCGTCAGCGCATGAAAGAAGCGCTGCGACTCTCTCCTGCGTGGACCCTTCGCCGTCCAGGAGCGGGACGAGTCGAGTCTCGATGTCGACCCAATAATCTTCGAGGATCGCCGCGGCGAACGCCTCTTTACTGGGGAAATATGCGTAGAACGAGCCCTTGGGAACGCCGGCTGCTTCGGTGATGTCTTTGACGCCGCTGGCGGCGAACCCTCGCGCGTGGATGAGGTCGAGGCCCGCCGCGAGCAGTCGCTTGCGGACTTCAGGGTTTGATGGTCGTGGCATGACCTCGTTAACAGACGACCGGTCACTTATATTTCCCGGGAGACGCAAACGCTCGCCTCACCAACTGAACGGGCGATCCAGCGTCAGCGACTTCTCGGCCTTCTCGTACCAGCCCTGCGGGGCGAATTGGCTGGTGTGCAGGTAGCACTGCACACGCACCTGGTTGCTGCCCGGTTGGAACGTCAGTAGCCGGCTGATCGGCAGAGTGGTGCGGGGCATGTGGTGGCGGCTCAGTGATGCGACGTTGAGAAACCACGTGCCCCAACGTCGCTCGATGTGCGTCTTCCCGCCGAATGAATCCTCGGGATGGGTGTGCGTGTGACCGGCAAGCCATAGCGCGACCCGTCCCGGACGGGCCGCCGAATCCGGTTTGCTGTTCACACTTCGGGCCCGACACGCCACACGTTGCCATTGACGAATGTCACCATTGAGTGTTGACTCTCTCGCATGACGGAGTCAATGCCGACTCGCGGATCGCTGCGTTCCCGTTCCGCAGCGCTGGTGAGCATGGCGACATTGCGACAGGTCAGCGCGGTGCTCCCGCCCGAGCAAGCCTGGGGTTTGTGGGCGTCACGACGAATCATCGCGGGCGTCATGGATGCCTTCGGACCTTCGCTGGCCGGGACCCGTGTCGAGCACGTCGACGTGCAACACGACGGGCGTCGCGTGGTCGGTGAGTGGGTGCGCGCCCCCGGCGTCTCGACGAGCCGGGGCGCCATCTACTTCGTGCACGGCAGCGGCTTCGCGCTGTGTTCGCCGCGCACCCATCGCCGCTTGACGTCGTGGCTCTCCCGGCTGACCGGGCTGCCGGTGTTCACCGTCGACTACCGGCTGGCACCGCGGCACCGATTCCCCACCGCCGCCGACGACGTGCGCGCCGGCTGGGACTGGCTCACTGCCCAGGTGCCGGCCGGAACGCGTTGTGATCGCCGGTGATTCCGCCGGTGGCCATCTATCGGTCGACCTGCTGCTGCAACCGGACGTCGCCGCCGATGGCCCAGCCGCGCTGGTGCTGTTCTCCCCGCTGATCGACCTGACACTCGAACTTGCCCGTGCGCGTGAGGATTTGCGCCGCGACCCGGCGATCCGCGCCACCGACGCCGCCCGCCTGGTCCGGCTCTACAGCAGCGGCGTCGATCCCACGCATCCAGCGGCTGAAACTCGATGTCGCCGGTGGACCGGCGCTGCCGCCGACACTCATCCAGGCCGGCGGCGCCGAGATGCTGCTCGCCGACGCGCGCCACCTCGCCGCCGACATCCGCACCGGCGGCGGCCGCTGCACCCTGCAGGTGTGGCCGGATCAGGTGCACGTCTTTCAGGCGTTGCCCAAGCTGACGCCGGAAGCCGCCAAGGCGATGGCGCAGGCCGCCAGTTTCATCGGCAACGCGCTGCGTGACAGCAGCATTGACAACATCACAGGAAAGGCGGGCTGACGATGATCGGGCCGTTCGGGAAATCACCCAAGGTGAGCCACCACGCGCGTGCGGTGGTGACCGGCGCCGGCAGCGGCATCGGCGCCGCGTTCGCGATCGAACTCGCGAAGCGCGGTAGCCGGGTCGTGTGCAGCGATATCGACGAGACCGCCGCCAAGCGAACTGTCAACGCGATCGGCGAATTCGGTGGCGACGCGGTCGCAATCGCCTGCGACGTCACCCAATTCGACGACTGTTCAGGATCTGGCCGCGCAGTCGCAATCGTGGTTCGGCGCCGCGCCCACGCTGGTGATCAACAATGCCGGTGTCGGCTCCGGTGGCGCCCCGATCGGCGAACTCCCGCTTGAAGACTGGCACTGGGTGCTCGGCATCAACCTGTGGGGTCCGATCCATGGCTCGCACGTGTTCGCACCCATCCTGCGGACGGGCGACTCCGGCGTCCCGCGGGGCATCATCAACGTCGCCTCGGCCGCCGCGTTCGGCGCCGCGCCCGGCATGGCCGCCTACAACGTCAGCAAAGCCGGCGTGCTGATGCTCTCCGAAACCCTCGCCGCCGAATTGTCCGGCACCGGAGTCAAAGTCACCGTGCTGTGCCCGACCTTCGTCAAGACCAACATCCTCGAATCCGGCCGAATTTCGACCGAGACGAATCAGTTCGCCCACAAAATCATGCGCTGGACTGGAGTCTCAGCGGACAAAGTGGCGCAAACCTGCCTGGACGCCCATGACCGCGGCGACCTGTACTGCATGCCGCAACTCGAGGCGAAGATCGGCTGGAGCATCAAGCGACTCGCACCAGGTACCTACACCCGCGTCGCCGGCCTGCTCAACCGCGTCGCCCCGCTCTGACAACACCAAGCATGAGGAGGATCTGCGATGGCTATCGATATGGAAGCGATGCTGGCCAAGATCAAAGACCGGCAGTGGGCACTAGCCGACATCGACTGGGACGCACCGGGTGCCGAGATGATCAGCGACGAGCAGCGGCCACAGCTCAAGTCGTTCATGGCCGACCTGTGCTGGATCGAGAACATCGGCGCCCGCGGTTTCGCGGCGCTGGCCAAGAAGGCGCCGACGCCGACCATCGGTGAGATCTACCGCTACTTCCACGCCGAGGAGCAGCGGCACGCCAATGCCGAACTGGCGCTGATGAAGCGCTGGGGCATGCTCGAGGACGGCGAAGTCCCCGAACCGAACGTGAACATCCGGCTTGCCATCGACTGGCTGGACCGCTGGGCCGACGACATGCCGCTGTCCCTACTCGGGCACCGTGATCCCGATGCTCGAAGTCGCGCTAGACGGCGCCCTGCTGAAGTTCCTCCTCGACGAGGTGCACGACCCGGTGTGCCACCAGGTGTTCGAGAAGATCAACAACGACGAATCACGGCACCTGGTCGTCGATTTCGAGGTACTCGATCTGATCGGCCACGCGAAGATCCGGCGGCTGCTGATCGACTTCATCGGTCACAACGCCACCCCGGGCCTGATCATCGGCGCGGTCATGGGTGCACCGCTGATCAACAGGATCCGCAACGAGATCACCGCCATGGGTATGGAGCCCGAGCGGCTGTACAAGGCCGTCAAGCGATTCAAAGAGCTCGGCGACCGCGGCCAACACACCAGTCGGGTACCGACATATCGGTTCCTGCGGCGCTACGCCGGAGTGGTCACCAATCCGCGCCACCCCTACCACCTGCTGGCCAATTCGATGGTCTGGCTCTCCGACCGGTACCCGCGTCCCCTGCTGCCGGCGGTGCCAAGCTGGGTCCGAGAAGTCACCCACGAGCCGGCGGCGTGATCATGGCGAAAACACACACCTACGCGACCCTCATCGTCGGAGCCGGTTTCAGCGGTCTGGGCGCCGCGATCAAGCTCGCCCAGGCCGGCGTCGACGACTTCGTGATCCTCGAGCGCAGCGACCGCGTCGGCGGAACCTGGCGGGACACCAGCTATCCCGGCGCCGCTGCGACATCCCGTCGCTGCTGTATTCGTTCTCGTTCGTCAAGAACCCGAGCTGGTCGCGGACCTACTCACCGGCCGACGAGATCCGCAACCACCTCGAGGAGATGGCCGACCGGTTCGACATCCGTCGCCACATCCAGTTCGGCCAGGAAGTCACCGGGCTGTCCTTCGATGAGGGCGCCGGGGTGTGGACCGCAACCACGGCCACCCGCAAGCGTTTTCGGGCCCGCACGGTGATTCTGGCTTCCGGGCCGCTGCCGGACTCCAGCTTCCCCGACATCCGAGGCATCGACTCCTACCAGGGCCATAAGATCCACAGCGCCCGGTGGGACAAGGATTACGACTTCGCCGGCAAGCGGGTCGGGGTCATCGGCACCGGCGCCAGCGCGGTCCAGATCATCCCCGAACTGGTCAAGCAGGCCGAGTTCGTCAAGGTGTTCCAGCGCACGCCGGGCTGGGTGCTGCCCCGCCTCGACTTCGCGACGCCGCCCGCGGTGCAGACGGCCTTCGCCAAAGCCCCTGCGGTGCAACAACTTGCCCGCCAAGCGCTCTATTGGGGTCATGAGGCGAGCGCGACGGCGCTGGTATGGAATACTCCGTTGACGTCAGTGGTCGCCCGGCTGGGCAAGATGCACCTGCGCCGGCAGGTCAAAGACCCGTGGCTGCGCCGCCAGCTGACGCCCGACTTCACCCCGGGCTGCAAGCGGATGCTGATGTCCAGCGACTACTACCCCGCCCTGCAGCGCGACAACTGCAAGCTGATCGACTGGCCCATCGCGACGGTGAGCCCGGTCGGTCTGCGCACCAGCGACGGCATCGAACACCACCTGGACTGCCTCGTGTTCGCCACCGGATACGACGTGCACCTGACCGGTCCGCCTTTCCCGGTCACCGGTCTGGGTGGTCGATCGTTGAGCGACGAATGGACCGACGGCGCACAGGCTTACAAGAGCGCCAGCGCGCACGGCTACCCGAACCTGTTCTTCATGACCGGCCCGAACTCCGGGCCGGGACACAACTCGCTGCTGGTCTACGTCGAAGGCCAGCTCGACTACGCCGTAAGCGGTATCACCGCGATCCTGGACAACGAATCTGCGATACCTCGATGTCCGCGAGGACGTGCAGCGCCGCTACAACGAACGCATCCAGCGGCGGCTGACCAAGACGACCTGGATGTCGGGTTGCAGCAGTTGGTATTTGACCAAGGACGGACGCAACGTGTCGATGTACCCGGGTTTCGCCACCCAGTATCTTCGACAGATGCGCGATTTCCAGTACGCCGACTACGACGCGGTCGAACACACCGCCGTGCGCGTGAGCTCGTCCGCCTGACGCGATGGCACCCGACCGACCGCCCCGCGCTGAAACCGGCACCATCGCCGGTGTTTTGGCGAACCTGCGGCGCGTTCCCAAACGGGTCCGCCGCCAGTCGCGCGAGGTCGTCGAGAACGCGGTGTCGCAATTGTTCGACGCGGCCGTCCGCTACCCCCACGGGGCACCGGGGTCCGGGGAGTACCGCATCGAAGACCTGGCCCGGCTGGCCGGCACCACCACCCGCAACATCCGGGTGTACCGCGACCGCGGGCTACTGCCACCGCCGTTGCGGGTCGGGCGCATCGCGCTGTTCAACGACACCCATCTGACCCGGCTGCGGCTGATCACCTCGATGCTCGACCGCGGGTACAACATCGCGCATGTCCGGGAAATGCTCAGCGCCTGGGAAGAAGGCAAGGATCTCGGCGATGTGCTCGGCCTGGAAACCGCGATCGTGGGCAGCTGGACGAGCGAGAAATCTCAAGCCATGCCGCTGGCCGAGGCACAGCGACTCATCGATGACGCCAAGGCTTTCGACCGCCTGGTGAGCTGCAGGTGATCCACCTCGACGACGGGCAGGCCACCATCACCCGCCCGAAACTCATCGAGGCGTTCAACGAGGTTCGCGGCTACGGCATGAGCATGGACAAGCTCGTCGACCTGCACGAGCACATCGCCCCGCTGATCGACCAGATCAGCGAGATGCTGGTGCGCGCCGGAGCCGAACACGTCGCCGACCGGATCAAACCCGGGGAGGCTTGCCCGCCGACACCGAAATCGCCGAACTGATCACCATGCTGGTGCGCTTCCGCACCCAGGCCGTGTCGTCGGTGACCGCCACCTTGGCGTCGTCGATCGAAACGACCATCGAGTCGCTGGTCAGCCAGATCCTGGCCGAATACTTGGAACGGGCACCCGAGGCCGACGTCGGCTAGCGTGCACCGCGACGTGCAACCAGATGCGGCGCCAGCGTAGCCAGCTTCTCGCAGGTCTCCTCGAACTCCCGGTCGGGATCTGAGGCGGCGATGATGCCGGCGCCGGCGCGTAGCCAGGTCCGCCCGTCACGTTCGTAAACTGTTCGCAGAGTCAGCGCCGCATCCAGCGCGCCGTCGGCCGAAAACCTCACGACTGCACCGGAATACAGCTCGCGCGGGCTTTCGTCGAGACGCAGGATAGCGTCCACGCCGGCCGCCTTGGGGATGCCCGACGCTGTGACCGCGGGAAACAGCGTCTCGAGGGCGTCCATCCGGTCTTTCGACCCGTCGAGTCGGCCAATTACCGTCGAGCCGAGATGCTGCACGCTGCCACGCTCGCGCACGGTCATGAAGTCCACCACCGCCGAGCTACCGGGTTCGGCGACCTCGTCAATCTCCTGCAGCGAACTGCGCACCGACATCGCGTGCTCGACAATCTCTTTGGTGTTGGACTCCAGATCTTCACGGGCCTGCGCGGTCGCGAGTCGGCGCCGCGACCCAGGGCCCGGGTTCCGGCCAGCGGCTCGGTCACCACCATGCCGTCGTCGTGCACCGCGGCCACCAACTCGGGGCTGTAGCCCAGCGCCCGAAATCCACCGAGATGCAAAAGAAACGAGCGCGCCGGGGTGTTGTTCTGGCGTCCCACCCGGTACGTGGACGGAAAGTCCAGCGCGAAGGGCACATTGACGGAGCGCGAAAGAATTACCTTGTGATAGTTGCCGGCGTTGATCTCGTCGATGGCGGCGGCGACGCGGCCACGGTAATCGGAGCCGTCGGCAGACACGTCGACCGCCGACGGCGTTGGCAGCGGCGGCAGTCCCCCGCGGAGCAGTCGGCTGACGATTTCGACATGGCGGCCGTCGGCGTCGAACAAGTGCGACCGTGTCGTCACCCACGACGACGCGGGTGCGCGGCCAGAAGACCCGCGCCAACGGTGTCTGCGCCGCCAAGCGCTCCTGCAGACCGAAGCGGTAGGCGCCGAACTCGAACGCGATCCAGCCGAAAGCCTCGTCGGTCTCCAGCAGCAGTCGGTCGACGGCGTCGCCCAGCACCGGCCCCGGCCGGCCAGACCAGGTCTGTCGTTGGGTCACGCCGTCTTGAATGATGCGCAGTTCGTCGCTGTCCAGTTCGATCATCGCCAGCGCACCGATGGCCAGGACCCATCGCCCGTCGTGCTCGTAGAGCAGATATTGCTCGCCGTCAGCCTCGGCTAACGCGGCCACCAATTCGGCTGCGAGGTCCGCCGGGGCGATGTCGACCGGCAACGGAAATGACCGCGATGCGGCGTCTGCCGGACTGGTCTCGACACCGACTTGGGTCACGCTTAGTAAATTTAGCCTAACCTATGAACAGGTGGGGAACTCCGGTAGGCAAATGGTCTGGCGATCTAGGCACTGCTCAATCAACTTTTTGACGGCTGTGAGATTAATCACCGACATTCCTTCTTACGTATTTGGTTTACATGCGGCTTTACCGCGCCGTTCATGCCTCAGCCTCACAATTAATCCAGCCCTGCGGGCGGCCGACAACAGGATCGTCCGGACCCGCGGCCCGACGAGAGGACGACATTGTGTTCGTTATCCGGATTCGCGACGGCGAGGAGATCCGCGCGGTCCGAGACGATGCGCTGACCTTCAACGAAAACACCGGCGTGCTCAGCGTGCACCGCGTCGACGGGTTCGAGGAAGTCACCACGCACTACTCCCCGTCGGCGTGGGCGTGGGTGACACACCGGGTCAAAGAGCCAGGGGGACGCCGGTAGGAGGTGCGCCTCTTAGCTCGGTACGGCTTCGATGATGCAGAGCGGCCCTGCCGTCTACCACCACGCGCTGCAACCGAAAGCCGCCCCTCCGGAGTAGGTCGGCTCCACTGCTGCCGGCGGCGTTCCAGTGCGCCCGCGATCACCAGCATCTCCATATCCGGCGTAGTGGCCCGAGGTATTCGCGGTCGTGATCGGGGACGACCATCTCCAGCAGCAGCAGTTTCGCACCCGGGGGGCCGCGGCCTTGATGGTGCCGAGGATCGCGATGGCTTTGTCGTCGGGCCAGTCGTGGATGACGTTCTTCATCACATAGGCGTCGGCGGACGGCACGCTTTCGAAGAACGAACCGCCCTCCACAGTGACTCGGTCGGCGACGCCGTGCGCGGTCAACATAGGCGGCGCACCCTCGACTGCCTGGGGGAGGTCGAACAGCACGCCGCTAGCAGCGGGTGCCGCGGCGAGAATGGACGAGAGTAACCGGCCGTGGCCGCCACCGATGTCGGCGATAACGCCGAAGTTGCTGAAGTCGTATGCGGCGACCACCGCCGCTTCCAACACCGACGACGTGGAGGTCATGGCGTCGTTGAAGATCTTCGCCTCACTCCGGGTCGTCGGGAAGGTAGTCGAAGATGTCTTTTCCGAACACTTTCGGGGGGTTCGGCTCTCCGGTGCGCACCGCATCGGAGAGCAGCGTCCAGTTCGCCCGGTGCTGCGGCGAGCCGTAGAGCAGCGCAACCCCACGCATCGAGACCGGAGAGTCGGTGCGCAACGTGTCGGCCAGCGCGTTAAGCGCGAAACGCCCGTCGCGGCGCCGGCGAAACACGCCGCGGCTGATCAGCAACCGCATCAGCCGCGCAACGCTGTCCGGGTCGGCGCCGACGCGGCGCGCCAACTCCTCTTTGGTCAACGGACCCGCTGCAAGAGCGTCGGCGATACCTAGCTGCGCGGATGCGGAGACCGCCTGAGACAGAAAGGCCCCGAAGATCGATGTCGATGACCGTGATCGGCGGAGGTGCCAGCCGCAGGTACAACCGCCCCACGTGATGCCGTACTCGTTCGACCGCGCGAGCCACCCGGCGGGCGGCAGCTTCGGGGTTGATGTCGGTGCTTCGGCGGCATCGTTCTCCTTTGCTCGGTGGTTACCGGACTCGGCGTCCGCTCGTCGGCGCCCGGGACTAAACACCGCTACGGCGCCAGCGTGATGGCGCCTTCTGGGCAGTTCCGCTCGGCATCGGCCCCCTGAGCCTCGAGATCGCCGGAGACTTCTTCGGCCAGCACGACCGCATGCCCGACATCGTCTGCATCGAAAACCTTCGGCGCCAAGGTGTAACAGCGCCCGTGGCCGACGCAGCGATCTGCGTCGACAGCCACGCGACTCACGACGCGGGAACCGGGAACGTCAGCGGTAGCGACTCCACCGACCGCAGCGCGGCTGTGTAGATCAACTCGGTACCGGGCTTGATCTGGTAATCGGGTATGCGCCGGTGAAATTCGCGCAGCGCCACCCGCAGCTCCATCCGGGCGAGATGGGATCCGAGGCAGCGGTGCGGACCGCCGCCAAAGGCTCGGTGCCGGTTAGGGTTACGACGGAAATCGACGAGATCTGGATCGGGGAACTCGGCGGGGTCGGTGTTCGCGGCGCCCAGCAACGGGCTGACCCGCTCACCCTTGCTGATCGGGCAACCACTAACCTCGACATCTTCGGTGGCGACCCGGATGACTCCGGGAACCGGTGTCTCCCAACGCAATAACTCTTCAATAGCGCTCGGTAAAACGTCCGGTTCGTCGATGAGCTGGTGGCGATGCTCGGGGTGCCGGGCCAGATACACGAAAAAGCAATCCAGTGAATCGGTCACGGTGTCCAGCCCGGCGATCAGAAACAGGAAGCAGATGTCGAGGATCTCCTCGCGGGTCAGCGGTTCTCCCTCGACCTTGGCGGCGATCAGCGAGGACAGCACGTCGTCACGTGGGCTGGCGATGTGGTCGTCGATGGCGTGCTCGAAGTAGTCGTAGATCCCTTGGGCCGCAGGTGCCATGTTCTCGTGGCTACGGTCGTATCCGGCGTCGCCCTCCGGGCGGATTACCCCGTCCTTCCACTCCAGGAATTTGTCCAGATCTTCCAACGGCAGGCCGAGCAGCTGCAGAAAGACCGTGCACGGCAGTGGAACGGCGAACTCCTCGTGGAAGTCGCATTCGCCGCGATCGGCGAATCGGTCGATCATCTCGTTGACCAGCTCGGCGACGCGTGGTTCACGTCGGGCCATCTCGCGCGGCGTGAACAGCGGATCGAGGATGCGGCGATATTTCGCATGCTCCGGCGGGTCGATCTGCAACGGAATCAGCGGCCGGATGTTACCCAGGTCGATAGCATCGCTCGACGAGAACAACTCGGTGTGCTTGAGCGCCATCTCGATGTCGGCCAGCCGGCTGAGCACAACCGTCTGCGGCGACCGGAACACCGGGTTCGACTCACGCAATGCCTTGTACATCGGCTGCGGCTCGGCGACGCCGGCCACCGCCTGATCCACGTACCCTTCGGCTTCTGTCATCCGGTCAGCGTGACACCAAACGCCGTGCGTGTGGACAGGATCCGCAGTTATCGGCGAGCCGGTTTGCGACACCTGTCGGTGTGGCGATGTAGTATCGCACATATGTTCGAATATCTTGCCAAAGTCGATCCTCCCAGCGAGGAGTCGGTGCTGATCGAGCGCATCGCCGAGCTGGAGCGCGCCAAGAGCGCCGCCGCGGCGGGCCAGGCTCGAGCCGCGGTTGCGCTCGACGCCGCCCGACGGACCGCCGACGCCGCTGCGGGGGTGCCGGCTGCCCGACGCGGACGTGGCATCGCCAGTGAAGTCGCGCTCGCCCGACTCGATTCGCCCGCGCGAGGCAATCGGCATCTGGGTTTCGCGAAGGCTCTGGTGAACGAGATGCCGCACACCATGGCCGCGCTGGAGGCCGGGGTGCTCACCGAGTGGCGGGCCACCCTGATCGTGCGCGAGAGCGCGTGCCTGGACGTCGAAGACCGGCGCACCCTGGATGCCGAGTTGTGCGGCGACCAAGCCGGACTGCACGGGATGGGCGACGCACGAGTGGCAGCGGCGGCCAAGGCGATCGCTTACCGGCTCGATCCGCACGCGGTCGTCGACCGGGCTGCCAGAGCCGAAACCGAACGGACCGTGACGATTCGGCCCGCGCCAGACACGATGACGTACCTGACCGCATTATTGCCTGTGGCGCAAGGTGTCTCAGTGTATGCAGCATTGCGGCGGGAAGCCGATACCTGCGCCGACGCGCGTTCGCGTGGCCAGGTGATGGCCGACACTCTCGTCGAGCGGGCTACCGGACGCAGCGCGGCTACGGCGACGCCGATCGCCGTCAACCTGGTGCTGTCGGACGAAACGCTGCTGGGCGGTTCGAGTGCTCCTGGGGACGTCGGCGGCTACGGTCCAATCCCGGCGGCCGTCGCACGCGGACTGGTATCAGACGCTGTCGCTGATCCACGGTCGCGGGCCACCTTGCGCCGGATTTACGCTCATCCGGGCTCGGGCGCGCTGGTGGCAATGGAGTCGCGGGCCCGGCTGTTTCCCCGGGGGTTGGCCGCGTTTATCGGGCTACGGGATCAGCGCTGCCGCACGCCGTATTGCGACGCACCGATTCGCCACCGCGACCATGCTCGCCCATGGGTCGCCGGCGGTTCGACTGATGCGGTCAACGGGCACGGACTTTGTGAACGTTGTAACTACGTCAAAGAGGTCGCCGGCTGGCGTGTCACACCACACGTCGACGAAAGCGGCACGCACACAGCAGAATTCATCACGCCGACCGGTGCGCAGTATCGATCGTCAGCGCCTCCGCGGGCCCCGGTCATCACCAGGACCGACGTCGAAGTCCGCATCGGAATAGCGCTGGCTCGACACGCGGCCTAGTCCAGTAGGTTGCGGACGATCCCGTCGGCCAACAGCCGCCCCCGGTTGGTGAGCACGAGACGCTCACCTTCGCGCACCAGCAGGCCGTCCTGGACGGCGGTTTCCGCGCGCGCGCGTTCAGCCTCGTCCAGCAGTTCGACGGGCAGTCCTCGGCGCAATCGGATGCTCAGCAACACGTCCTCGGTGTGGCGGCTGGTGGCATCCAACTGTTCGAGACCGCCGACCGGCAGCGCCCCACTCTCGAGAACCTGCGCATAACCGTTGGGATGCTTGACATTCCACCAACGCGTCGTACCGACGAAGCTATGCGCACCCGGGCCGGCGCCCCACCACTGCCCGCCGTCCCAATAGCCCAGATTGTGGCGGCACTGACCACCCGGACGGCTCCAGTTGGACACCTCGTACCACTCGAACCCCGCCGTCGACAGCCGCTCGTCCACGAGCTCGTAGCGATGCGCGAGCACGTCGTCGTCCGGGGCGGTCAATTCGCCACTGCGGACCCGGCGCGCCATCGCGGTCCCGTCTTCAACGACGAGGGCGTACGCGGACACGTGATCAACCCCGGTCTCGATCGCGGTGTCGACCGAGCGCAGTAGGTCGTCGTCGGACTCCCCCGGTGTGCCGTAGATGAGGTCCAGGCTGACGTGGTCGAATCCCTCGGCAAGCGCCTCGCGGGCCGCCGCGGCGGACCGGTTGGGCGTGTGGATACGGTCGAGGACACCCAGCACGTGCGGCGCCACCGACTGCATGCCCAGCGACACTCTCGTGCAGCCGGCCGCGCGGGCAGCGGCGAAGAAATCCGGCCACGCCGACTCCGGGTTGGCCTCGGTTGTCACTTCGGCGTCGGCGGCCAGTTCGAAGTTGTCGTGCACCGACTTCAGCAACTGGGTCAGGCGCTGCGGGCCCAGCAGCGAAGGCGTCCCGCCTCCGATGAAGACGGTCTGCACGGTTGGTCCGCCCAGCCGGGCGGCGGCCAACTCCAGCTCGGCGGCCAGATTTTCAAGCCAAGCATCTGGGTTGACGCCGCCCAGTTCGGCCGGTGTGTAGGTGTTGAAGTCGCAGTAGCCGCAGCGGGTGAAGCAGAACGGCACGTGCACATAGATGCCGAACGGCCCGTCCGGGCTGAGCTGCAGTTCAGGTAGATCGACTGGCGAAGCGGATGCCGTCACGTCTTCCTAATATTCACCAGTAAGGGCGCAACCTCCAGCCGAGGGAGCGCGGTCGGCATGGTTTTGCTCACGGTGAGCACAATTCGCCCCTGGTAGCAGAGGCAGCCGATATCCGTGGCACAATGGTGCAGTGACCGTTGCCCACCGAATCCAGCTTCGTATCCCGTTGGTGGCGCGCCGTCATGTCGATTTCAAGCGTGTTTGCAGCTGTCGCTGTCCGGCTTGATTTCGTAGACCCGCCTACCTGCACCTTCAGCTGGCTCCCGGATCTGCGCCGCCGGTACAGCCTTCCGGTGGTTTGCGCGCTCCACGCCGGCTGCTCCACATAAGGAGATTGCCGAATGACGTCACCCCGCCCCGCCAAGAGCCAAGGCCAGTGGGCGCTCGGTGAGCGCGAGCCGCTCAATCCCAACGAGCAGTTCAAGAAGGACGACGACGCACTCAACGTCCGCGATCGGATCATCAACCAATACTCCAAGACCGGTTTCGACAGCATCGACAAGAACGACCTGCGCGGCCGGATGCGTTGGGCGGGGCTCTACACCCAGCGGGAGCAGGGCTACGACGGAAGCTTCACCGGCGACGAGAACATCGACCTGCTCGAAGCCAAGTACTTCATGATGCGGGTGCGTTGCGACGGCGGGGCGATCTCCACGGCAGCGCTGCGCACACTCGGCGAGATCTCGACCGAGTTCGCCCGGGATACCGCCGACATCTCCGACCGGGAAAACGTGCAGTACCACTGGATCCAGATCGAGGACGTACCGCAGATCTGGGACCGGCTGGCCGCAGTCGGGCTGCAGACCACTGAGGCGTGCGGCGACTGCCCTCGTGTGGTGCTGGGCTCCCCGCTGGCCGGTCTCTCGGTCGACGAGGTGCTTGATCCCACGCCGGCGGTCAACGAGATCGTCCGTCGCTACATCGGTAATCCGGAGTTCTCGAACCTGCCACGCAAGTACAAGACCGCGATCTCGGGTCTGCAGGACGTCGCACACGAGATCAACGACATCGCGTTCATCGGCGTCAACCACCCCGAGCACGGTCCCGGGCTAGACCTGTGGGTGGGCGGTGGCCTGTCCACGAATCCGATGCTGGCGCAACGGGTCGGCGCGTGGGTGCCCCTGGACGAGGTCCCCGACGTCTGGGAGGCCGTCACCTCGCTGTTCCGCGACTACGGATACCGGCGGCTGCGGGCCAAAGCCCGGCTGAAGTTCCTCATCAAGGACTGGGGCATCGAGAAGTTCCGCGAGGTGCTCGAAACCGAGTACCTCAAGCGCAAACTCATCGACGGCCCGGCACCCGAGCCGCTGACCCGCCCAATCGACCACGTCGGTGTGCAGAAGCTGAAGAACGGGCTCAACGCCGTCGGCGTCGCGCCGATCGCCGGCCGGGTGTCCGGCACGATCTTGTCCGCGGTCGCCGACTTGGCCGAGCAGGCGGGATCGCCGAGGGTCAGCTTCACGCCCTACCAGAAGCTGATCATCCTCGACGTCGCCGACGACAAGCTGGACGAGTTGATCACCGGCCTCGACGCCTTGGGTCTGCAATCGCGGCCGTCGCACTGGCGTCGAAACCTGATGGCGTGCAGCGGAATCGAATTCTGCAAGTTGTCGTTCGCCGAAACCCGGGTCCGGTCGCAGTCGCTGGTGCCCGAGCTGGAGCGCCGGCTCGAGGACCTCAACACGCGACTAAACGTGCCGATCACCGTCAACATCAACGGCTGCCCGAACTCCTGTGCCCGCATACAGGTTGCCGACATCGGCTTCAAGGGTCAGATGGTCGACGATGGCGACGGGAATTCTGTCGAAGGATTCCAGGTTCACCTTGGGGGCAGCCTGGGCCTCGACAGTGGTTTTGGGCGGAAGCTGCGCCAGCACAAGGTCACCAGCGACGAGCTGGGCGACTACATCGATCGCGTGGTGCGCAACTTCGTCAAGCAACGAGACGGCGACGAACGCTTCGCGAACTGGGCGCTGCGCGCCGAGGAGGCGGATCTGCGATGAGCAACCTGACGGAAGCGGAATTACGAGAGCTGGCCGAGAAGGGTGCGACGGAGTTGGAGGGCGCCAGCGCCACCGACCTGCTGCGCTGGACTGATCGAGAACTTCGGCGGTGTCGGCGGACCCCGGTCCTCGGCGACGTGCAACTACGTGGTGGCCTCCAATATGCAGGACGCGGTGCTGGTCGACTTGGCAGCCAAGGTCCGTCCAGGCGTGCCAGTCCTGTTCCTGGACACCGGATATCACTTCGTGGAGACCATCGGCACCCGCGACGCGGTCGAGGCCGTCTACGACGTACGGGTGCTCAACGTCACGCCTGAGAACACCGTCGCCGAGCAGGATGACTTGCACGGCAAGGACCTGTTCGCCCGCAAGCCCAGCGAATGCTGCCGGATGCGCAAGGTCGCGCCGCTGTCCAAAGCGCTGCGGGGCTACTCCGCCTGGGTCACCGGTCTGCGACGGGTGGAGGCGCCGACCCGCGCCAACGCGCCGCTGATCAGCTTCGACGAGGCGTTCGGCTTGGTGAAGATCAACCCGCTGGCCACATGGTCCGACGAGGAGTTGCAGACCTACATCGACGACAACGATGTGCTCGTCAATCCCCTTGTCTACGAGGGCTATCCGTCGATCGGTTGCGCACCGTGCACGGCCAAGCCGGTCGAGGGCGCCGACCCGCGCAGCGGGCGGTGGCAGGGGCTGTCGAAGACTGAATGCGGGCTGCACGCGTCGTGACGACCCTCGTGCTGACCGCGCATGGCAGCGCAGATCCACGATCGGCCGCCAATGCCCGGGCCGTGGCGAATCAGATTCGCTTCATGCGGCCGGGCCTGCGGGTGCGGGTCGCGTTCTGCGACCTGAATACGCCACGCCTACCCGACGTCCTCACCCCGGACTCGGTCGTCACGCCGTTCCTGCTGGCCGACGCCTATCACGCGCGCATCGACATTCCGCACCAGATCGCCAGTTGCGGCATGCCCGTGCGACAGGCCGACGTGCTCGGCGAGGACGATCGGTTGGTGTCCGTGCTGCGCGAGCGGCTCACCCAGCTGGGAGTCAGCGCGCATGACCCGGAGCTGGGCGTGCTGGTCGTCGCGATCGGTTCGACGCATGCCGCGGCGAACGCCCGCACGGCCACGGTTGCCGACAAGCTCAGCGCCGGTGCGCAGTGGGCCGCTACGACAACGGCATTCGCCACCGGAAACGGCCCCTCGCCGGCTGACGGCGTTGACTTGCTGCGCCGCAATGGCGCCCGCCGGGTGGTGATCGCGCCGTGGTTCCTGGCCCACGGCCGGCTGACCGACCGGGTCGCGAAATATGCTGCAGCGGAAGGCATTCCGATGTCAGCACCGCTCGGCGGGCACCGATTGGTGGCCGAGACGGTGCTGGACCGCTTCGCTACGGCGATAGCTCAGCGCGCCGCGGCCTGAGCGTGGCCAAGCTTCGTGTCGAACCTTTCGAGTACATGGGCGACCCGGCGATCCTGCTGAACACCGATCAAGATGGCATCCGCATGTTCCAAATGGCGGTGTCACTGGCACATGACAACGGTGAAGCGACCTTCGAATTCGAGGGGATCATCCATCGCGTGGTCCGAGAAGACGGCGCTGCCGATATCGAGCTTGGTACCCGGCGCGTGACATGGAGCTTCGACGACGCGGGACTCGCAGAGATGCTTGACCTGATGGTGCCGATGGTGAACAGCAGTAGGCCAGGCCACCAGTACGTCGACCTGAAAAGTCCGGTCGAGGTGCTGGTGTTGTCGCACGACGAATACAACGGCCCACTCAATTATGATCAGTTCTCGCAGCTGTACCCGACATAGGGCTACGGTAGCCATCACCATGACGTCGCCACCAGAACCGGACCCGACAGAACCAGCGCCCGATCGTCCCGTCAGCAAGTGGGCGATCGCGACATTCCTGCTCGGATTGGTGAGCCTGATCCCGCTGAGCCTGATCTCTGGGATCGTCACGTTCGTCAAGACGCGGGGCGGCAAGGAATCCGGACGCGGCCTGGCGGTCGCGGGAATGGTGATCTGCGTGTTGTGGGCAGCGATCTGGAGCTACATCGAATGGCCCAAACACGGACTGATCACCGGCACAACGCAATCCGCACGGGTCGGCACCTGCTACCAGGAAACCATCAATTCGCCGGTCAGTTGCGACCAGCCGCATACCGACGAACTCTTCGCGATGCTGGCGTTGAGTCGTTTCCCCGACAGCGACCACGAGCAGCGAGAGATCGAGAATCGCTGTAAGGCTGAGCTTCCCAAGTATTCGGCCAGCGCGGACCGCGATCCGCAGCTACACATCGACGCATGGTCGCCGGGCACCGAGTGGAAACAGCTGGACAGTCACGCAGCCGGCTGCGTGGCCCATTTCGGCTCCGACCGGGTCGGCTCGATCAAGCTCGGACCAGCCTTCAGCTGGAACTCACCGTGATCGCCTCGACTTCAAGTGCTTTCTCGGGGAGAGCCGGCACTCGGGTGGCCCGCACATAGACGGTGTCCCCCGCCGTCAGCCCAAGCGCCTCGGCGTCACCGCGGGTGATCTGGGCGATGAACGGTCCACCGGTGGCGGCGTTGGTCAATTCGACCCGCACCTCGAAGCCCAGCACGACCACGCGGTCGATGGTCGCCCGGACAACGCCGGTGGCCTCCGCGGTTCCGTCGCCGGCAGCGATCTGCATATCGGGGCTACGCCCCACCCGAATATCATGCGGGCGAACAAGAGTCCCGTTCAGTGACGAGACCGCCCCTAGGAACGACATCACAAAATGGTTGGCCGGGGTGTCGTACACCTGGCTCGGCGATCCGACCTGCTCGATGCGCCCGTCTTTGAGCACGGCGATACGGTCGGCAACGTCCAGCGCCTCGGCCTGATCGTGAGTGACCAACACGGTAGTGACATGCACGTCGTCGTGCAGCCTGCGTAACCAGGCGCGCAGGTCGTCGCGGACTTTTGCGTCGAGCGCACCGAACGGTTCGTCAAGCAGCAGCACCTGCGGGTCAACCGCCAACGCGCGCGCCAGCGCCATGCGCTGGCGCTGGCCGCCGGAGAGCTGACTGGGGTAACGGGTCTGAAATCCGCTCAGGCCCACCACCTCGAGCAGATGGTCGACCTTCTCGGCGATCTCAGCCTTCGGCCTTTTGCGGATCTTCAACCCGAAGGCCACGTTGTCGCGAACGCTCAAATGTTTGAACGCCGCGTAATGCTGGAACACGAAGCCGATTCCGCGCCGTTGCGGCGCGACCGTCGTGACGTCGCGGCCGGCAATCGTGATGGTTCCGGTGTCCGGTTGGTCGAGTCCGGCAATCGCGCGCAGCAGGGTCGACTTACCCGAACCGCTGGGTCCGAGGAGCGCCGTCAAAGACCCTGCGGGAACGTCGAAGTCGACGTTGTCCAGCGCGACGAAGTCGCCGTAGCGCTTGTTGGCGCCTCGCACGGTGATTGCGTTGTCAGTCACAGTAGAGCTACCACCTTTCCCTGTCATGTCTGCTTGGCTGCCCGGTTGCGGCGAGCATCGAGAATCACCTGGACGATCAGAACCAGTACGGACACCGCCATCAGCAGCGTCGAAAGTGCATAGGCGCCATACTCAGCGCCGCGGTTGTAGCGGTCGGACACCAGCAAGGTCAGCGTCTGCGACTGCCCCGGCAGGTTGGACGACACGATCAGCACCGCGCCGTACTCACCGAGCGTGCGCGCGATGGTCAACACGACCCCGTAGGTGAGACCCCAACGGATCGACGGCAGGGTGATCCGCCAAAACGTCTGCCACCAATTCGATCCCAGCGTCGCGGCGGCCTGCTCCTGGTCGGTGCCGATCTCGTGTAGCACCGGCTCGACCTCGCGCACCACGAAGGGAAGCGTCGCGAAGATGCTGGCGAGCACAATGCCCGGCAAGCCGAAGATGATCTTGAAGCCGAAATCTTTCTCGACGAAGCCAAGCAGTCCGGCAGATCCCCACAGCACGATCAGGGCCACGCCGACCACCACCGGCGACACCGCGAACGGCAGGTCGATGATCGCCTGCAGCACACCCTTTCCGCGGAACCGGTTGCGCGCCAGCATCAATGCGGTCGGGATACCGAAGACGACGTTGAGCGGCACCACGATCGCCACCACCAGCACCGACAAGTTCAACGCGGAAATCGCCGCCGGCGTGCTGATCCAGTCGAAGAATTGGCCGAGGCCGGGTTGGAAGGTCCGCCACAGGATCAGTCCCACGGGTACGACGAGCAGCACCGACACATATGCCAGGGCCAGGAAGCGAAGCAGGTAGCGAACTGTGGGCGAGAGGGTCATGCCGACAGCTCCTCACGCTTGGCCGCGCGTGATCCCACCGTGCGCAGCACAAGGAGCACAACGAACGAGATGAACAGCAACACAATTGATATTGCGGCGGCCCCGGTGCGGTCGTCGTTCTCGATCAGCGTGCGGATCCACTGCGACGACACTTCGGTCTTGCCCGGCACCGCGCCGCCGATCAGCACCACGGAACCGAATTCGCCGATAGCCCGCGCGAAAGTCAACCCGGCGCCGGTCAACAGCACCGGGGTCAGCGACGGCAACACGACGGTGGTGAAGATCGTCGCGTTGTTGGCGCCCAGCGACGCGGCGGCTTCCTCGGTCTCGTGGTCGATCTCGAGCAGTACCGGCTGAACCGCCCGGACAACGAAAGGCAGCGTGACGAAGGCCAACGCCACTCCCACGCCCCATGCGGTGTGCTGCAAGTGCAGACCGACCGGACTGTGGTTGCCGTAGAGCGCCAGCATCACCAGGCTGGCCACGATTGTGGGCAGTGCGAACGGCAGATCGATGAGGACGTCGACAACCCGTTTGCCCGGAAAGTCGTCGCGCACCAACACCCACGCGATCAGCAGTCCGAAAAACATGTTGAGCACGGTGACGCCCGCGGAGATCGTCAACGTCACGCGGAACGATTCCAGCGCCGCGTTCGAGGTGACCGCGAGCCAGAAGGCATCCCAGCCCCCGCCGACCGACTGCCACACGATGGCGGCCAGCGGCAGCAGCACGATGACCGAGAGCCACACCACTGAAACGCCCACCCGCAGTGACGTGCCGTTGTTGATCAACTTGTTGCGGCCCAGCGGTTTACCGCCACCGGTGCCGCCCGCAATCTCGCGGGTGATCGCCGTCGTCATCCGGTGGCCTGGGTGTAGATCTTGGTGATGCTGCCCGACTTCTTGTCGAACAGCTGCGTGTCCACGGACGGCCAGCCACCGAGATCGGCGAGCGTCCACAGCTTTTGCGGTGCCGGGAACTGATCGCGGACCTGCGCGGCGATCGCGGGATCTACGGGGCGGAATCCGGCTGCCGCCCAGACTTTTTGGGCGGCAGCGGTGTACTGGAAGTTCTTGAACGCGACAGCCGCGTTCAGGTGCGGGCTGGTGGTCACCACGGCCACCGGGTTCTCGATCTTGATGGTCTGCGGCGGGTTGACGTGGGTGATCGGCTTTCCCAGTCGCTCGGTGGCGATCGCCTCGTTTTCGTAGCTGATCAGGACGTCACCGCTGCCCTGGACGAACACGTCGGTGGCTTCGCGTCCCGAACCGGGGCGGAGTTTGACGTGCTGGCTGACCAATTTGTGGACGTAGTCGAGGCCTGCCTTCGGGTCGTGACCGCCATTGCTTTTGACCACGTATGGCGCGAGCAGGTTCCACTTTGCCGAGCCGGAACTCAGCGGACTAGGTGTGATGACCTCGACGTCGGGCCGGAGCAGGTCGTCCCAGTCCTTGATGTTCTTGGGATTACCTGGGCGCACAACCAGGGTGACGATCGATCCGAACGGGATGCCTTTGGTGGCGTCTTTGTCCCAGTCCTTCGAGACTTTGCCCGCTTTGACCAGTCGGGTGACATCCGGCTCGACCGAGAAGTTGACGATGTCGGCGGGCTTGCCGTCGACGACACCGCGGGACTGATCACCCGAGGCCCCGTAGGAGGAGATCACCTGGATGCCTTTGCCCTCCGGCGAGGCGTTGAACGCCGGGATCACCTTGCTCCAGCCGGGTTCAGGCACCGAGTAGGCGACCAGCGTGATGCTGGTGTTCCCACCGGTCGACCCTCCGCCGCCGACGACATCGCTGGCGCCTCCGTGGCAGGCGGCGATCATCCCCGCGGCGACGGTCAACACGACAGCGTGCCGCCACCCCGCGAGATTCTTGTTGTCGTCGAACAATGGTCGACCTTTCGGAATTGAGCTTGACGTCTGAGGCGATCCCGTTGCGAAAGAAAGCGAATTTCGGCGCGGCGGGCAGAAAGTCAGCGACAACAATGCACGTCAGCGACGGCGCAATTGCCCACGGCAATGAGTGCCAAGACGTGGCACTCGGTACTGCCGGACGCTGCGTGCATGGGCGAAGCGTAACAGAATGGCGCGGGCCCGCAGCAGGTCAGCGCGTCAACAACCAGGCAACGATGACCAATACAATGAGCGCGACAAGTATCAGCGTGACCCGTGATCGCGGCATCCCGGTGTTTCCGCTCATCCGGGCTCTTCGTCTCTGTGGCGGAGACGGTTTAGCAGGCCGATACCGCGTCCCAGCGCCCCGTCCAAGGCCGCGGCGATCACGTAGGCCAACGCCAGCACGACCGGCATCACCACGATGGACTGAAAGACAAACCCCAGGCCGGACAGCCACAGCTCGACGCCGTCCCACCAGCTGAGGATCGCGTTCATCCGGCTCACCCTATTCGGCGCACTCAGCGATTCCAACCGGCTCTACTAGGCTGATGTGCGCATGTCTCGTGGCGACAGGAATCCGGTGCGACCCCGGGGCGGTTCCGCCACTGTGAGGGCCTCGGTGTCGAGCCGGCGGCCTGAGCCAGACACTGGTCACGAGGCACTCCAATGGACGGGGCGAGAACCCCGGGGAGGAACCACGTGAATACCGGAGTCACGCAGCGTGCCCATCGCATCGCTTTGCTGTCCACGTCTGACACCGACCTGCTGTCGGCCCGCGCGTCACGAGCGGCCTACACCTTGGGCAACCCCGCGCGGGAGGCCATCGAGGACGTGCTCGGCGACGCCGAGGTCGTGGTGCTTCGGGTGCTCGGTTCCTCGGCGGAGATGGCCGAGGAACTCAGCGCGCTGCGGTCCACCGGTCTGCCGCTGATCGTCCTCGGTGGCGAACGCGCGCCCAGCGCCGAATTGATGGAATGTTCGACGGTTCCCATCGGGCTTGCGGCGCAAGCACACTCGTACCTAGCCGAAGGCGGTCCGGCCAATCTCGCTCAGCTGCATGCGTTTTTGTGCGACACCGTGTTGCTGACGGGTGAGGGGTTCGACGAGCCGGTGGTGATTCCCGAATGGGGTTACGCCGAGCGCCACGCCGACGTGAGCGCCCAGATGCGGGTGGGCGTGCTGTACTACCGGGCCCACGAGGTCAGCGGCAACTCCGGCTTCGCGCATGCGCTCGCCGACGCGATCGATGCCACCGGCAGCGCGGTGGGCGTCCCGATCTTCGCGTCCTCGTTGCGCAGCGCGCCCGACGAATTGTTCGGCGCGCTGGCCACTCTGGATGCCGTCGTGGTCAGCATGCTGGCCGCCGGCGGATCGAAGTCAGCTGGTGCCGGCGCGGGTGAAGACGATTCCTCGTGGGACATCGAGCGTATCGCCGCAATCAACATTCCTGTGCTGCAAGGACTTTGCCTGACATCCTCGCGCGAGGAGTGGGAGTCCAACGACGACGGTGTCACTCCCCTGGACTCCGCGACACAGATCGCGATCCCCGAGTTCGACGGGCGCATCATCACCGCGCCGTACTCCTTCAAAGAGGTCGACAACGACGGTCTCCCCCATTACGTGGCCGACGCGGAGCGCTGTGCACGGGTCGCTGCGATCGCGGTCAACCACGCGGTGCTGCGCCGGATACCCAACAAAGACAAAAAGCTGGCGCTGGTGCTCTCGGCGTATCCCACCAAGCATTCGCGGGTCGGCAACGCTGTCGGCCTCGACACCCCGGCGTCCGCGGTGCGGCTGCTGCACCGCCTCGTCCGAGACGGCTATGACGTCGGCGATGGCTTCGGCGTGCTCGGCATCGAAGACGAGACGCAGGCCGGCGATCAGTTGATGCACACGCTGATTGACGCGGGCGGCCAGGACGAACAGTGGCTCACCACCAAGCAGGTCACCGGCGCGCAGGTGACCGTAACCCCGGCGCAGTACGCCGAATGGACTGCAGGCCTGCCCGCCGGGTTACGTGACGCGATGGCGCAAGCGTGGGGACCGGCGCCCGGACGACTGTTCGTCAACGACAACGGCGACCTGGTGATCGCCGCTCTGCGGTCGGGAAACGTCGTGCTGATGATCCAGCCCCCGCGCGGGTTCGGCGAGAACCCGGTGGCGATCTACCACGACCCTGATCTGCCGGCCAGCCATCACTATCTGGCGGCGTATCGGTGGCTGGAGCACGGTTTCGGGGCCGACGCGGTCGTGCACCTCGGCAAGCATGGCTCGATGGAGTGGCTGCCGGGCAAGAACGCGGCGCTGTCGGCGGCCTGCGCCACCGACGCCGTGTTAGGAAACCTGCCGCTGATCTACCCGTTCCTGGTCAACGACCCCGGCGAGGGCGCCCAGGCGAAACGGCGCGCGCATGCCACCATCGTCGACCATCTGATCCCGCCGATGGCTCGCGCCGAGAGTTACGGCGACATCGCCCGACTCGAGCAGCTACTCGACGAGTACGGGAACATCGCGGCGATGGATCCCGCCAAGCTGCCGGCCATCCGCGGCGAAATCTGGAACCTGATGCGCGTCGCGGAGATGCATCGGGATCTCGGGCTCGACGACCGCCCCGACGATGACGAGTTTGACGACTTCTTGCTGCATGTCGACGGCTGGCTGTGTGAGATCAAGGACGCCCAGATTCGTGACGGTCTGCATGTGTTGGGCGAAGCGCCTGCGGGCCCGGCGCGGGTCAACCTGGTGCTGGCGATACTGCGGGCCGCCCAGGTGTGGGGCGGCAAGGACCACGCCGTCCCGGGCTTGCGCACCGCGCTCGGGCTGAAGGACGGCGCCGAGACCACGGCGGTGGACGAGATCGAGAGCCGCGCACGGGCCTTGGTCGAGGCGATGGAGGCCGCCGGCTGGGACGCCGGGGTTGTCGACGACCTGCACGACGAGCCGGACGTACGGGCGTCGCTGCGATTCGCCGCGACCGAGGTGGTGCCGCGGCTTTCGGGTACGGCGGGTGAACTGGACGCCGTGTTGCGGGCTCTGGCAGGTGGTTTCGTGCGGCCCGGGCCGTCCGGCTCGCCGCTGCGGGGTCTGGTCAACGTGTTGCCCACCGGCCGCAACTTCTACACCGTGGACCCGCGGGCGGTGCCGTCGCGGCTGGCCTGGCAGACCGGCCAAGCGATGGCGGAGTCGCTGCTGCAGCGCTACCTCGACGACACCAGCAGCTACCCCGAATCGGTTGGGCTCTCGGTGTGGGGCACCTCCGCGATGCGCACCTCCGGCGACGACATCGCCGAAGTGTTGGCGCTGTTGGGCGTTCGGCCGGACTGGGATGAGGCGTCGCGGCGTGTCAGCCGGCTGGAGGTGATCCCGCTCGAGGAGCTGGGGCGGCCGCGCATCGACGTGACGATCCGCATCTCCGGCTTCTTCCGCGATGCCTTCCCGCACGTGGTGATGATGCTCGACGACGCGGTGCGGATGGTGGCATTGCTCGACGAGCCAGACGAGGCCAATTATGTGGCCGCGCACGCGCGCGCCGACCTCGCCGACCACGGCGACGAACGACGGGCAACCACAAGGGTTTTCGGCTCCAAGCCGGGGTCGTACGGAGCGGGCATCCTGCAGGTCGTCGAGGCGGGCACCTGGCGTGACGACAATGATCTGGCCGAGGTTTACACCGCCTGGGGTGGATTCGCCTACGGTCGCGGGCTGGACGGCAGCGCCGCCGCGGATGACATGCGCACCAACTACGCGCGAATCAAGGTGGCGGCCAAGAACATCGACACCCGTGAACACGACATTATCGACAGCGACGACTACTTCC
Organism: uncultured Actinomycetota bacterium; assembly: GCA_963749375.1. Classification (GTDB taxonomy): domain Bacteria; phylum Actinomycetota; class Actinomycetes; order Mycobacteriales; family Mycobacteriaceae; genus Mycobacterium. Next base: position 156,408 of record CAVVNB010000020.1, on the reverse strand, counting down.
AGTACCACGGCGGCATGGTGGCCACGATCCGCGCGTTGACCGGGTCCGACCCGAAGGCCTACGTCGGCGACTCGACCACCCCCGATGCGGTGCGCACCCGCACACTGGCCGAGGAAACCGCGCGGGTGTTCCGGGCTCGGGTGGTCAACCCGCGCTGGATTTCGGCGATGCGCAGGCACGGCTACAAAGGCGCGTTCGAACTCGCCGCTACCGTCGACTACCTCTTCGGCTTCGACGCCACCGCGGGCGTCGTGCACGACTGGATGTACGAAAAGCTAGCGGAGTCTTACGTTCTCGACCCGGAGACCCGAGAGTTCCTCGACAAGTCTAACCCGTGGGCGCTGCACGGGATGGTCGAGCGTCTGCAGGAAGCCGCGGACCGCGGCCTGTGGGCCGATCCGTCGCCGGAGACGTTGACCGCGCTGCGGCAGGCCTACCTGGAGGTCGAAGGCGACATCGAGGACCGCGCCGGTGCCTGAACCAATCCGGGTGCGCATCCTCGGGGTCGGCATGGGGCCGCAGCACGTCACCCCGGAAGTGGCCGACGCGCTGCGGTCAGTCGATTACGTGCTGGCCGCTTTCAAAGGCGCGGACGACGAACTCCTGGCGCTGCGTTGGGAGATCGTCGATGCGTATACCGACGGCTCGGTCGACGTGGTGGTGGTGCGTGATCCGGAGCGGGACCGGTCGAGCGGCCTGACCGGCGAGGGCTACCAGCGCGCGGTGGCCGACTGGCACGACGCCCGTGCCGAGGCCTACGCCGACGTGCTGCGCGAACGCGGCGGCACCGCGGCGTTCCTGGTGCTGGGCGACCCGTCGCTGTACGACTCGACCGTCCGTGTGGTCGAGAAGATCCAGGAGCTCGGCGTGCCAGTCGAATTCGACGTGCTGCCGGGAATCAGCGCGCCGCAACTGCTGGCCGCCCGGCATCGCATCGTCTTGCACGAGGTCGGCCGCCCGGTGCACGTCACCACGGGCCGCCTGCTGCAGGAGGCCGTTGCCGCGGGGCAGGACAACATCGTCGCGATGCTCAACCCGCCGCCGGAGCGGCTCGACCTGGCCGGCCTGGATGACTGGTCGGTGTGGTGGGCGGCCAATCTCGGCACATCGGGCGAGCGGCTGGTATCGGGGCGACTCGGCGACGTCACCGCGCAGATCGCCGACGCCCGTTCGCAGGCTCGCGACCACACCGGGTGGGTGATGGACATCTATCTACTGCGGCGGAGCCGATGACGCCGCGGGTGCTGGTGCTCGGCGGGACGTCCGAAGCCCGCGCGCTGGCCGCGCGACTGGTCGCCGAGGACGTCGACGTAACGAGCTCGCTGGCCGGGCGGGTCGCCCACCCGCGACTGCCCGAGGGGCAGGTGCGCATCGGCGGTTTCGGCGGGGTCGACGGGTTGCGAAAGGCGCTGGCGGACTTCGACGTCGTGGTCGATGCCACCCATCCCTTCTCGCCGACAATTTCTGCCAACGCCGTACACGCTTGTGCCGCCGAGGGCGTTCCGCTGTTGAGGTTGCAACGTCCCGGCTGGGCCGACCGGTCCACGCCGTCGTGGCATTGGGTGAGCTCGCACCAGCAGGCCGCCGACGCGGCGCGACGGCTGGGTCGTCGGCCGCTACTCACAGTCGGGCGCCAGCAGTTGGGGGCGTTCATCGGGGCACTCGGCGAGCTGGCAGTACTGGCGCGTGTTGTGGACGATCCGGAACTCACTTTGCCTGCGGCGTGGAAGCTGATCCGGGATCGTGGGCCCTACGCCTTGGCCGGCGAGTTGGCAGTGCTGCGCGAGCATCGCGCGGATGTGTTGGTCACCAAGGACTCCGGTGGTGAGTACACCTGGCCGAAGATGCAGGCCGCCGAGGAGTTGAGGATTCCGGTCGTGATCGTCAGCCGACCCGACATACCGCCCGGGGTGCCCTTGGTGTCAGGTGTCGACGATGTCGTCGAATGGTTACGCCGACTTGCCTAGACTGCGCGAAAGCTCGACGCGCCGGTGAAACCGTCTGCGCCGCGCCCACAGCGCAAGATCCAACATGGCGCCGCAGAACATGATCGCCACGATCACCAGGTTGAACGTCCGGTGCCGATCGGGGTCGAGGACATCGCTGATCAAGAGCACGGCGCCCAATGTCGACAAGGCGCAAAAAACCGCATAGCCCCGCACAGTGACTCACTCGCTTTTCGTATTCACACTTGAGTGTGATGCCAGGGTTACTGACATTTGATTGGTAATTCGTAGCGGACCGCGGTGAGGTTTGGTGCCGGACTGCTAGTAATTTGCCGAGACGGCATGCACGGCCTGTGCGAATCGTTGGGCCAGGGCGGGATGGCCCGCCCAATGCGTGTGCAGGTACGCGGCGTGCAGCGTCGGCGTGGCGTAGCCTTCGGGCCCCGCGGGAAGCTGCCACGCCGGCTGGCCGTCAACCACGGTGATTTTCGTGCGGTGGAATTCATGCCCGGTGACGACGGCGCCCCGCTCAGCGAGCAGGGAATCCGCCGGGCTGGTGGCGGTTCGGTACCCGAGCGTGAGCCGCGGCGTCATGGCAGCATCGACGGGCACGGCGCCGATCATCGGCGTGCGGTCGAGCGACCGGCATAGGTAGAGCAACCCGGCGCACTCGGCGACGGTCGGCACACCCGCCGCGATAGCGGACCGTAATTCGGCTATCAGGCACCGATTCTCGGCAAGCTCGGCGGCGTGCACTTCGGGGAATCCGCCGCCGAGGTAGATGCCGGCGGTCCCCGCAGGCAGAGTCGCGTCCACCAGTGGGTCGAATTCGACCACGTCGCATCCGGCGGCGCGCAGCAGCTCTTCGGTCTCGGCGTAGCGGAAAGTGAAGGCGCGCCCGCCGGCCATCGCGATGACAGCCTGGGCTCGCGAAGGCCGTTGGATTTCCTGCGCCGGATCCCACGGCGTGCCGGGTAGCGGGTCGGCCTGACCAGCGATGTCCAGAACAGCCTCGATATCGATATGCGCCGCAATGACTTCCGACATCCGCTCGAGGGTTTGCCCGGACTCGGCGCGCTCGGCGGCGGGCACCAGTCCCAGGTGGCGTGACGGCGTCTCGATGCCGTTGTCGCGGGGAAGAATCCCGAGTACCGGAATGCCGGTCGGGCCGAGGGCGTCGCGGACCTCGTCGGCGTGGCGTGCGCTGGCCGCCTTGTTGAGGATCACGCCCGCGATGCGAACCGACGGGTCGAACGCCGCCAGGCCGGCGATGACTGCCGCGTGCGTGCGCGACGCATGCGAGATGTCGACGACCAGTAACACCGGCGATGCCGTCAGCGCCGCGACGTGGGCGGTCGACGCCTCGCCGGCGGTCCCCATTCGGCCGTCGAAAAGCCCCATCACACCTTCGATCACGGCTATATCGGCCGATTTTGCGCCGTGCAGCAGCAGTGGGACGACCCGTTGTTCGCCGACCAGGAACGGGTCGAGGTTGCGGCCCGGCCGGCCAGTGGCCAGCGCGTGGTAGCCGGGGTCGATGAAGTCTGGCCCCACCTTGTGGCCGGATACCGTCAAGCCGCGCCCGCTCAGGGCTGCCATCAATCCGGTTGCGACAGTGGTCTTTCCGTGTCCCGATGCGGGCGCCGCGACAACGAGGCGGGGAAGCTGAGTCGCTACCACTCGATGCCTCGCTGGCCTTTCTGGCCGGCGTCCATCGGGTGCTTCACGTTGGCCATCTCGGTGACCAGGTCGGCGATCTCGATCAGCCGGGGGTCGGCGTCTCGCCCGGTGATGATGATGTGCTGGTGGCCTGGCCGGTTGGCCAGGGTGTCGACGATGTCGTCGATGTCGACCCAGCCCCACTTGATCGGATAGGTGAATTCGTCGAGCACGTAGAGGTCGTGGGTCTGCGCGGCGAGGCGCCGCTTGATCTCGGCCCAACCGGCCGCGGCTTCCTCCGCGTGGTCAACCTCGGTGCCCGCCTTGCGACTCCACGACCAGCCGGACCCCATTTTGTGCCATTCGACGGGCCCGCCCTCGCCGGTCTCGGTGTGCAACGCACCCAGTCGCTCCAGCACCGTCTGCTCACCGATCCGCCACTTGGCGGACTTGACGAACTGGAACACCCCGATACGGAATCCTTGGTTCCACCCACGCAGCGCCAATCCGAAGGCAGCGGTTGACTTTCCCTTCCCGTCGCCGGTGTGCACCATCAGCAGCGGCCGGTTGCGCCGCTGACGCGTCGTGAGCTGGTCGTCGGGCACAACCGAAACCTGGCCTTGGGGCATCAGGCCGCTCCGGCAGTGGTGGCGCCGCGAACGATGTCGGCCAGCGCCTGCGCGTTCACCTGGCCAAGCGGCACGTGCTCGGCATTGAGATGCTGAGCCAGGTCGGCGGCCAGACCCATTCGCATCCGGCCGTTTTCGCAGTCGACGACGATGCTCGAGACTCCCTCGCCAACCAGATGAGCCGCGACTCGGTGGGCCCGGCCGACTGGGTCGGTTCCCGCCGTCGCACGACCGTCGGTGACGATCACGAGCAGCGGCCGTCGACTCGGATCGCGCAGTCGTTCCCTTTGCACCACCTCGGCCGCCTTCATCAGCCCTTCGGCAAGCGGTGTCCGCCCGCCGGCCGGCAGGTCGTCGAGTCGCTTGGCCGCGATCTCGATTGAACCTGTTGGCGGAAGGGCGATCTCGGCCGCTTGGTCACGGAAGGTGATGACGCCGACGCGGTCGCGCCGCCGGTAGGCATCGAGCAGCAGCGACAGGATGGCCGTCTTGACCTGATGCATCCGTTCCCGCGCCGCCATCGACCCCGACGTATCGACGACGAACACCACCAGGTTGGCTTCGCGTCCCTCCCGGACGGCTCCGCGGAGGTCAGAGGGCCGCAGGAGCAGTCGACCGCCGATGCGGCCGCGAGCGGCCTGATTCGGCGCCGCGGCCCGAAAGGTCTCGACGAGATGAATGCCCGACTCCGACAGCGGACTGGCGCCGGTGCGCCGACCCGTCGTCGTCCGGGCCCGGCTGCGACGGCCGGCATGTCCGTCCCCCACCCCACGGACCGTGAAAAGCTTTGTTTTGTAAGGCTCCCCGGCACCGACCGGCGGCCGATCAGGCGATGTCTGATTCTGCTGGCCGCCGGGCGGTGAAGGCGGGATGTCCGGGGCATCGCTCCCGCCACCGGGGTCGTCGGGATCGGTGTCAGGATCCGGGCCCTGGTCGGTATCGGGCGGCAGCAGCTCGTCGAGTTCGTCATTATCGAGCCCGGGCGCGTCGAAGGGATTGCGCCGACGGCGATGTGGCAGAGCCAGTTTCGCCGCGGCGCGCAGGTCGTCGATGTTCGGGTGTTCGCGCCCGTGCCACGCGGCATGGGCCGCCGCCGCCCGCGCCATCACGATGTCGGCGCGCATGCCGTCGACACCGGCAGCCGAGCAGACTTCGGCGATCTTGAGCAGTGCAGCGTCGGTGAGTTGAATTCGGGTCAGAATCGACCTGGGCGTGCTGGATCCGATCACGAAGCCGCTCTTCGGCTTTGGCATACCTGGCGCGGAAGGCCTGCGGGTCGGCATCGAACAGCAGTCGTCGGCGCACCACCTCGGCGCGCAACGCCGGGTCGCGCGGCGCGGCCACCTCGACGGTGAGGCCGAAGCGGTCGAGCAGTTGCGGCCGCAACTCACCTTCTTCGGGATTCATCGTGCCGACGAGTACGAACTTCGCCGCGTGGGTTACCGATATGCCGTCGCGCTCCACGGTGACGGTACCCATGGCGGCCGCATCGAGGAGCAGGTCGACCAGATGGTCGTGCAGGAGATTGACCTCGTCGACGTACAGGATCCCGCGATGCGCATTGGCCAGCAGACCCGGTTCGAAGCGCACCGCGCCATCGCTCAGCGCCTGCTTGAGGTCGATCGATCCCGCCACGCGGTCCTCGGTGGCGCCGACGGGAAGTTCGACCAGTCGTACGGCCCGGGTTTCCACGGCTGCGTCGGCGCCGAACGATCCGTCCGGTGAGGCGGGATTCGGCTCGGCCGGATCGGTGGAAAACCGATCCCCGGCGATGACATCGATGGGCGGCAGGATCTGGGTGAGTGCGCGCACCAGGGTCGATTTCGCGGTGCCCTTCTCGCCGCGGACCAGCACGCCGCCGATGCCGGGGTCGATGACGCTGAGAACAAGCGCCAGCGCCATGTCGTCGAGCCCGCCGGGGGCATCGGGGTCGCCGCCGACCACAGCGGGAAACGGATATAACTGATTAGCTGGGGGCATGGTGAGGCTCCGCTCGTTTCATGCGACGGATCACCGTGGCAGGCTGGTGCCGGAATCTGCGGCTTACGCTAGCATCGCGGCCGTGCCGACCTCTGACCTGCGGGTAACCGTCGTCGGCGTCGGCGCCGACGGTTGGGACGGCCTGACGCCGGCCGCGCGGGCCGTCATCGGTTCGGCGGATGTCGTGCTGGGCGGTCCGCGGCAACTGGCGCTGTTGCCCGATGCCGGCCGCCAGGTGCGCCAACCATGGCCGTCTCCGTTGAGCGCGGCATTGCCGGAGCTGTTGACGCAATTCGCCGGCCGGCAGGTCGTCGCGCTGGCATCCGGCGACCCGATGCTGAGCGGAATCGGAACCACGCTGGTCGATATTTTGGGTGTCGACCGGGTGACGGTCATCCCGCACCTGTCGTCGGTAACCCTCGCACGGTCCCGGCTTGGCTGGTCCGTGGAATCCACCGCGGTGGTCAGCGCCGTTGGCCGCGACGTGCACGCCGCGCTGCGGGAGCTGGCGCCCGGACGCCGGGTGCTGGTGCTGTCGTCCGACGAGAAAACCCCTGTCGCCCTTGCCCAGTTGCTTATCGATCGTGGATACGGGCCGAGTCGCTTCGTGGTGTTGGGCGACCTCGGCAACGACCGCGAAACGATCATGGAGTCGACGGCCGACGACTTCCCTGGTGATTCCCCGCGGCTCAATATCGTTGCGTTGCAACTTAAGGGACCACTGCTGACCGGGTGGGCGCCCGGTCTGCCCGACGACGCCTTCGAGCATGACGGCCAGCTCACCAAGCGGGATCTTCGGGCGGCCGCCCTGGCCCGCTTGCTGCCCGCTCCGGGCCAGCTGTTGTGGGATGTCGGCGCGGGAGCGGGTTCGGTGGGCATCGAGTGGATGCGCGCTCACCCGACGTGTCGAGCCGTCGCGGTGGAGGCCGACCCGCAGCGGGCCGAACGGATCACCCGCAATGCGAAGTCGCTGGGCGTGCCTGCGTTGCACGTGGTCTGCGGCACGGCACCGGAGTCGTTGAGCGAGTTGGCAACTCCCGATGCCATCTTCATCGGCGGCGGCGCCAGTCGGCCCGGCGTCTTCCAACGCTGCGTCGACGCACTGCCCGGTGGCGGCCGGATCGTCGTGCACGGGGTGACTGTCGAGACCGAGGCGTTGCTCGCCGCGGCCTACAGCGAGCACGGCGGCGAGCTCACCCGCATCCACGTCGAGCATGCCGCGCCGGTCGGGTCGTTCACCGGCTGGACGCCGGCGCGCGCAGTGACCCAGTGGGCATTCACGAAACCCGTCGACTGACCTCACCGGCTGGCCGATCGATCTCGCTGCGGGTCGTACAGGTGGCTCTCCCCCGCCCTCGGATCCGCCTGCGCGCCAAGCGCGTCGCCCACCAGAATCACCGCGGCTTGCCTGAGGCCGGCCGCTTCGACCTGATCGGCGATGTCGGCGACAGTGCCACCGATCACGAGTTCCTCGGGCTGCGACGCCCGGTACACCACGACCACCGGACAGTCCGGACCGTAGGCCAGTGCAATCTCGTCCATCAGGGCGCGGATGGCGGTGATCGCCAAGTGCAGCACCAGAGTTGCGCGGGTCGCTGCGAACGCGGACAGCGACTCGGCGTCCGGCATCGCGGTGGATCGCGCCTGGGTCCTCGTCAACACCACCGACTGCGCGACCAACGGGACGGTGAGCTCGCGACCGGCTCTCGCCGCGGCGGCGGCGTAGGCCGGCACCCCCGGCGTGATCTCCCACGGCACGCCAGCCGTGTCGAGCCGACGAGTCTGCTCCGATACCGCGCTGTACAACGAAGGGTCACCCGACACCAAACGAACGACCCGTCGGCCGGCGCGGTGCGCCTCGATGATCTTGGCGACGATCTCGTCGAGGTTCAGATTCTGGGTGTCGATCAATTCGGCTGTTGGAGAGCAGCTTTCCAGCACATCGGGGTCGAAATAGCTTCCCGGGTACAGGACGGTGTCCGCCGCCGCGAGCAGTCGGGTGGCACGGACTGTGAGCAGGTCGGCGGCACCTGGCCCGGCGCCGACGAACTGCACTGCGTTCATCGCACCCACCGCGGCGTCCACACCCGCCCGGCCGCCGTGGCCCTGGTGCTCGACGCACCAACCAGAACAAGGCTTTTCATGTCGATCGCGTCGATATCGAGGTCGCCCAGCGTCGTCACGGTCAGCGACTCCTCGGCGCGCCCGACATCACGGCCGACGACGACAACCGTTTCGGGGCTGCGATGTTCGAGCAGGATCTCACGGGCCAACTTGATCTGGTCGGGACGGCTACGCGAGGCCGGGTTGTAGATCGCCAGAACGAGATCGGCATCGGCGATGGCGCGCAGTCTTTTCTCGATCACCGACCACGGCTTGAGCCGATCGGAGAGACTCATCACCGCGAAGTCGGCGCCCAGGGGTGCTCCGGCCAAGGCGGCGACGGCGTGCACTGCCGAGACGGCGGGCAGCACCCGGATCGGAACGTCGGCGAATCGCTCGTCTTCGGCAGCCTCGAATACCGCCGAGGCCATCCCGAACACTCCGGCGTCGCCGCCGGAGACGACGGCGACAGATTCGCCGCGTAGCGCCAGGTCGAGCGCGAAACGCGCCCGGTCGATCTCGACGGTGTTACCGGATGCGTGCCGCTGCAGGCCTTCTCGCTGCGGCACGCGCGCCACGTACGGCGCGTAGCCGACCACGTGACCCACCTCGGCGAGGGCGGCCGAGGCCTCCGGTGTCATCCAGCCGTCCGGGCCCGGGCCCAAGCCGATCACGACAAGCTCGGCGACGCAGGTGCCGGTGGGAATTGTTGCGGGTCTGGGTTCTTCGACCATGACACGGGACCGCGGGCCGTTGATCGAATCACCGTTGACCACGATCAGCGACAGGTACGGAACACCTGCTTCATCGACATCGGCGACCGGCATCCAGCGCTGCTGCGGGTGGCTGGCCCGCTCGACGTACATCGCATGATCGAGACGTCCGGCGGCGGCGAGCGCGCGGCGTACGGCCGGAAAAGTGCGGCCCAGCTTCATGATGATCGCGCCGTCGGTGTCGGCCAGTCGCCGCGCGAGTTCGGCTTCCGGCAACGTCCCGGGCAGCACGGTCAGCACGTCCGTCTGGCGGACCAGGGGGAGGCGACCACCGCCGTCGCGGCGGTGAATGCCGGTATTCCGGGGATGATTTCAGTCGCGAACCGCGCGCTGAGCCGGTCGTGCATGTACATGAACGAGCCGTAGAACAGCGGATCACCTTCGGCGAGAAGGGCAACGGTGCGGCCGGCGTCCAGATGCGCGGCGAGTCGGGCGGCGGATTCCTCGTAGAACTCGGCCAGCGCTCCGGCGTACCCGCCGGGATGATCGGTCGTCCCAGTGGTCAGCGGGTAGCGCAGTTCCTCCTCGATGGCGTCGGCCGGTATCAGGTCTGCCGCAATGGTCCGCGCGTAGGACTGCTTGTTCACGCCGGCGTGGTAGGCGATGACGTCGGATTCGCCGATGATCCGTGCCGCCTTGCGGGTAATCAGCTCGGGATCCCCTGGGCCCAAGCCGATTCCGTAGAAGCGGGCGGCCCTCACTCGACCTCCGAGGCCAACGCGTTGATGGCCGAAGACGTGATCGCCGATCCGCCGCGCCGTCCACGCACCGTCACGAAGGGGATGTCGATGCCGTGGTCGCGGGCCAACGATGCCAGGGCATCTTTGGATTCCGCGGCGCCGATGAAACCGACCGGGCAGCCGACAATGGCCGCGGGCCGCTGCGCACCATCTATGAGCATCTCCAGTAGGTGGAACAGCGCGGTCGGGGCGTTGCCGATGGCCACTACTGCGTTGTGCAGCAACGGTTCCCACAACGACACGGCAGCTGCGGTACGGGTGGTGTTCCACTGCTTCGCCAGTGCCGGCACGCCGGGCTCGTTCAGAAAGCAGTGCACCTCGTTGGCTGCGGGAAGCCGGCCGGCGGTGATGCCGGTGGCGACCATGCGCGCGTCGCACAGGATGGCCGCCCCGGATCGCAGCGCCGAGCGCGCGGCGGACACCAGTGCGGGGTGGATGATCAGATCGTCGACGAGGTCCGGCTGCCCGGTGCCGTGAATCATTCGGACGGCGAGCTTTTCGGCTTCCGCCGGGATGTGTGACAGGTCGGCCTCACGACGGATGGTGGCAAACGAGTCCGCGTAGATCGCGGGGCCGTCGGCCACATAGTCGTAGCGTCGGGTCGGCCGGCTCGTCTTAGTCACTCGATTACCTCCGGGGCGTTCGCGACGAGGACGCCGCGCCACGGTGTGACGACGACATGCGCAACGCCGGCTGCGCGTTCGAGCAGCGACCGGACAAGATCGGCAGTCAAGACGCCGTCGGGCGCGGGCACGTGGGTGCCTCCGAGCACCCTTCCATAGGCCAGCGGCGGCGCCGCAGCGGGGACGCGAGAGTCCGCGGGCACGGGCGGTTGCAGCGGCCGGGTGAGTTCGCGAATGTGCCACGGGGCATCGGCGCCCGTTCCCCGAGCGTCGAGGAATCGCGACGCCAAGGTCGCCCAACCGGTCGGCGACCTCGCTCAACGGTGTGACGTCGCCCCAGTGAACGCCGACACGCAACTGGACTACGTCGTCGGCCAGCGCCACGCAACCCAAGTCGGTTCCACGCTTTCCGGCGCCGGTAAGACGGTCGAGCAGATCGCCGCGACCGTCGTCGAGTGTGAACAGGAACCGCCCTGGCAGCTGAGCAAGCCCGGGGTCTGCGCACAGCAAGGCGTCGAGGCGCGCGATCGTCGGGCGGAGATCGGCGCGGCCGCCGGCCAAACCGGTCTGCGGTGAGGCGAGCACATTTCTCACGAGTTCGTGTGCGCGCGTTGGCAACAGGCCGGTGGACTCGATCGCGGTCACAACGTCGTCCGTCAACTGAGCGCCATCACCCGGGAGCCCGCGCAGTTGGAGATTGGCCCGCCGAGTGAGGTAGATACCGCCGTTGGCGTACTGCTGGCTGACCTCGGACAGGCGTCGCAGCGCCGTCGTGGGAAGCAGCCCACCCATCAGTCGGATGCGAATCAGCAGCCCATCGTCGGCCTGCCACGGGCGCCACACACCGGGGCACATGTCGGCCCGGGTGCGCGAGTCCGTCGTCATCAGCGGTTACCTGGTCAGCTCAGGTCGCTGACCTTCTCCATCATTGCCTGGGCGACGTCGACCGCACTGGTGTCCGGGTCCGCCGATCCCGGGTCGGACGGCCGGCGGTCGCCGAAGAAAACCATCTCGACCTCGACGATGCAGTTCATTCGGACGCCGATGGCACGCGCCTGCGGGGTGGGCTGCAGGGCGGGCATGTTGGGCAAGGTCGCAGTCGCGGTATTCGTCGCTGCGACAACAGAATCGGTGACGCGGATATCGTTGATCACGGTGGTCGTGCTGATCGGGCCGGTCTTTTCGGTCGTCGTCTGGCCTTTGCAGTTCCGCCATTGGTCGGGGAACGTCGCGAACAGCGCCTGGGCCTGGGCCGCCGAGGGCAACGCGACGACTCCTTCCATCACGCTGATCACCTGGGCCGGGTCGCCGTCGTTCCACCACGACACCGATGCCACCGACTGGGCATCGGCCGAGCCATAGACGCTCTTCTGCAGCATCGCCGTGACGGCCAGGCAGGCGGCCGATTCTGGCGGCGCTTCGCGCTGGTCCAGGAGGTCGGCGTCGCCGAACTTGGCGGGTGCACGCGCGACGAACGGCTGACCGAGCATCTTTGACAGCACCTGGCCGTCGAGGAGCACCTGCTTGACGATCTGACCGGAAAGCGGCTTTTGCTTCAGGTTGGGCGCCGGTTTCGCCGTTCCTGCGATCACCGGACCGCAGCCCACGGCGAACGCGGCGACCACCGTGCACGCCGTAGCCAGTCCGAGTGTCCGCATGGCTACTTCTTAGTGCCTTTCTCCGACGCGGCGTCCGTGGACAACGCGGCGACGAACGCCTCCTGCGGCACTTCGACCCGGCCGATGGTCTTCATCCGCTTCTTGCCTTCCTTCTGCTTCTCCAGCAGTTTTCGCTTACGGGTGATGTCACCGCCGTAGCACTTGGACAGCACGTCTTTGCGGATCGCGCGAATATTCTCGCGTGCAATGATTTTGGAGCCGATCGCGGCCTGTATCGGCACCTCGAACTGCTGACGCGGAATGAGTTCTTTGAGCCGGGTGGTCATCTTGTTGCCGTAGGCGGCGGCGCCGTCCTTGTGCACGATGGCGCTGAATGCGTCGACGGCCTCACCTTGCAGCAGGATGTCGACCTTGACCAGCGAGGCTTCCTGCTCGCCAGCCTCCTCGTAGTCGAGGCTGGCATAGCCACGGGTGCGCGACTTCAGCGAGTCGAAGAAGTCGAAGATGATCTCGCCCAACGGCATCGTGTAGCGCAGTTCGACGCGCTCGGTCGACAGGTAATCCATGCCGCCGAGTTCGCCGCGCCGAGATTGGCACAGCTCCATGATCGAGCCGATGAATTCGCTGGGCGTGATGATCGTGGTCTTGACGACGGGTTCGTAGACCGCGCGCACCTTGCCTTCGGGCCAGTCCGACGGGTTGGTGACGATAAGTTCGAATTGTCTGCCCCCCTTCTAAGACAACGCGATACACGACGTTCGGCGACGTCGAGATCAGGTCGAGGTCGAACTCCCGCTCCAGGCGCTCGCGGGTGATCTCCATGTGCAGCAAGCCGAGGAAGCCACAGCGGAAGCCGAACCCCAGCGCCACCGACGTCTCCGGCTCCCACGTCAGGGCCGCGTCGTTGAGTTGCAGCCGCTCCAACGCGTCACGCAGGTCGGGGTAGTCCGAGCCGTCAACAGGATAGAGACCGGAGTAGACCATCGGCCTAGGCTCGCGGTACCCGACCAATGCCTCGGTGGCGCCGTGCCGGGCGCTGGTGACGGTGTCGCCGACCTTCGACTGGCGGACATCCTTCACGCCGGTGATGAGGTAGCCCACCTCGCCGACGCCGAGGCCGACAGACGCCTTCGGTTCAGGAGAGACGATGCCCACTTCCAGCAGCTCGTGGGTGGACCCGGTGGACATCATCGTGACCTTCTCGCGAGGCGTGATTTTGCCGTCCACCACGCGCACGTACGTCACCACACCCCGGTAGATGTCGTAGACGGAGTCGAAAATCATTGCCCGCGTGGGCGCGTCGGCGTCGCCGGTTGGAGCAGGCACCTCGCGCACCACGTGATCGAGCAGGTCGGTGACGCCCTCCCCCGTCTTGCCCGATACCCGCAGGACATCGCTGGGCTCGCAGCCGATGATGTGGGCGATCTCGGCGGCGTAGCGCTCGGGGTCGGCAGCGGGCAGGTCGATCTTGTTGAGCACCGGGATGATGTGCAGGTCGCGGTCGAGCGCGAGGTACAGGTTGGCCAGCGTCTGAGCCTCGATGCCCTGCGCGGCGTCGACCAGCAGCACCGCGCCTTCGCAGGCCTCCAGCGCGCGGGACACCTCATAGGTGAAGTCGACGTGGCCCGGAGTGTCGATCAGGTGCAGGACATAGTCGGTGCCGTCGAAGTTCCAGGGCAGCCGCACGTTCTGGGCCTTGATGGTGATGCCACGCTCGCGCTCGATGTCCATCCGGTCGAGGTACTGGGCGCGCATATCCCGGTCCGCCACGACACCGGTGAGCTGCAGCATCCGATCCGCCAACGTGGACTTGCCGTGGTCGATGTGGGCGATGATGCAGAAGTTCCGAATCTGCGCCGGCGCGGTGAAGGTCTGGTCGGCGAAACTGCTGATGGGAATCTCCTGGTGAAGCCGGGCTTAGGCGCTATCAGCGTATCCAGGGACAGGCGCCGCAGCACAATCGCGGGACAGGTCGGCCAAAACGAACCCCCGGAGTCGCCCCCGGGGGTTCGTGGTGAAGCGGATGCCTAGCCCAGCCAAACGGCGCCAAACCAACCGAAGAGGTCGCTCAAGCCCGTGTTGAAGAAGTCGGCGAAGAGGGTTGGATCGGCGAGAGTGCCATCATCGAGGGCGATATCTGAGGCACCAAGCAGGTCGCCGATCGGAATTATGGCGTCGTTGCCGATCAGGAACGACGCCAGCGTGTTGTAGGCGTCGTCGAACTCGACCAGCGCGCCGTTGAATACGTCGTACGCACCCGGCGCAGAGTCGAGACCCCCAGGCATGAAGTCCGCGAGCGGCCCGTACAGCTCGTAGTCGAGGGTTGTCAAAGGGGCCACATCCGGCGCGTCCGCCAGCAGGATGGTGTCCAAGACGTTCGTAGCCTGGGTGAGGTCGGCAGTGTCGCCCGCGACGGCGACCTCGCTCTCGAAGAGAGAGTTCAGCGACGAAATCTCGCCGTCGACAGTGGTGGTCAAGTCGTCCGCCGAGGCGAGCGGCGCAAATGCCAGTGCGGCGCCAGCCACGAAGCTTCCGACCACAGCGATTTTGCGAGCGTTCATAGTTCTGCCTTTCACGATGCCCAGTGGCGGCGGGGCGGTGCACACGTCGAAGTCCTCAGCGGCGCTGCTGGTGAAATCTGAGCGTAGCTACGCAATCAGCTGAGTGCAGGTTAAGTGTGTGCCGAACACGTTAAATCTCGCGGCGCGATCGGTGCCGGGGCCAAAACGAAACCCCCGGAGTTGCCTCCGGGGGTTCGTTGTGACGCGTTGATCAGACCGATCAGAAGTAGCCGGCCAGGTCGCTGAGGCCAAGCTGCAGGTATTCGGCCACTGACGTGGCGACGGTGGCTAGCTCGGCGTGGGTGCCAATGATGTCCGCAGCCGGCAGAAGGTCACCGGAGTTCAAGAGCGAGTAGTACTCGACATTGAAGGCGTTCGCGTACTCGCCCAGGGAACCGTTAAACACGTCGTACGCGCCAGGGTCTCCCGTAACGCTAGCCGGGTTCAATCCGAAGACGAGCGTGTCGAAGGTGCTGTTGGTGTTCGCCGTGTCGATGGTGTCGAACGGCAGCACGCCAGTGCCCGGGATGATTTTGTCGGCATTGATTCCCGCGGCAGCAACGTCGGAGGCGAAAATGCTGTTCAGTGAGTTAGCCTCGCTGGTTAGCGTAGACGCAATGCTGACGGTACTGGCCGCGTCCGCCGCCGGCGCGGGGTTGATGTCCAAGAACGACAGGTTGGTCTGGAAGTAACCCCCCAAGTCACCGATGCCCTGGTTGTAGAAGGCGTCAAACGCCTGGGTGGGCGTCTCATTGGCGGTACCCAAAACGGCTGTGGTCGTGCTGTTTTGAATGTAGTCGGTGACGGTGGTGTCCAGGTGACCGCCGTTGGCCGCCGAGTACACCTCGGCATTGTAGGCGTTGTCGAACTGCGTCAATGCGCCGTTGAACTCATTGTAGGGACCGGTGCCGCCGGAGATACCAGCGGCAATTGGGTTTACGCCGTACAACTCGGACTCAAACGCGGTCACCTGAGACGCGTCAGCCGGGTCGGTGATATGCGGGATGTCTTTCGGCAAGATCGTGTCGAATGCGGGAGCCGCGTGCTTAGTGACATCGGCGTAGTCGCCGGCGAGGAGGGCATAGGTCTCGAAAAGCGAGTTCTGCGACGAGATCTCACTGTCAAGTGTAGTGGTGACTGTGTCGCCGAGGTCCGCGGCTGCCAGCGGGGCGAATGCGAGTGCTGCTCCAGTGGCGAAGCCAGCGGCAGCAGCAAGTTTACGGAGATACATAAAGGATTGCCTTTCAAAGATGTTCAACCGACGACCCGGGCGTTTCGTCGGAGGTCCCCCCAGCACCCCTGGCGCTAAGCCATTAACCCCGCCGCTGGAAACCTGAGAAGAACGTAACAAACATGTGTGTGACTTGAAAGCGTTTCTGCGGGACAACTTTTGGTGTTCATCCGTTCGTACGATCCCGCTGGCCGTGGCCACGCCATTAAGGCGTTTAAGCACCGTAGTTGCTCTGAGGGAAAGGTCATATGAGACACGTCGTCGACCCCAGCAGGGAGGACGTCCCGACAGCTGTTGCGATCAATCCCTGAGAGAAGTCGACCGGCGCACGTGATCGAACCTGAGAATCTCCTCCACAACTTGGGGTTGATGCCAGCCGCACCGCGCGTGTGCAAGCGCACCCCCGGGCACGGGCACAACCGCGACATTCGCACCTAAACTGCGAAGATGGCGTCAGGGTGGAGGACGTTCCAACGGGTGGCTGAGCACCTGGTGTTCAACGAGGCGCCGAAGTTGATTCGGCAACTGCAGCATTCGCCGGCTGTCCAGCGCAGCATCAAGATCGGCATCGACGCGATCATCGGCGCCGTGGCCGAACCGCAGGCCGAGGTCACCGCCGGCCGGCCGGTGACCCGCAATAGTGCGCCCACCGCGCATCGGGCCCGCAGAATCGTCTACTCCCCCGACTTGGACGGTCGCGCCGACCCGGGCGAAGTCGTGTGGACGTGGGTGACGTACGAGGAAGACCCGACCCGCGGCAAGGACCGCCCGGTGTTGGTCGTCGGCCGCGACCACGCCACGCTGCTCGGCCTGATGATGTCGAGCCAGGAACGACATGCCACCGACCGATCCTGGATCGAGATCGGCACGGGAAGCTGGGACGGCGAGGGCCGACCCAGTTGGGTGCGACTAGACCGCGTGCTCGACGTTCCCGAAGAGAGCATCCGACGCGAAGGAGCGATCCTGGAGCGCACGGTTTTCGATCGGGTAGCCGTGCGCCTGCGCCGCGACTACTCCTGGAGCTGACCGAGCGGCGTCAGCCCTGAGTGATGTAGGACTGCAGCTGTTCGTGCTCGCTTTCCAGCTCTTGCATCCTCGTCTTCACGACGTCGCCGATGCTGACGATTCCGATCAACTTTCCGTTCTCGAGTACCGGCACGTGCCGCACCCGGTTTTCGGTCATCAGGAGTGTCAGGCTGTCGACCGTGTCTTCTTTGCTACAGCTCGAGACCACCGACGTCATGATCTTGTCCACTGGCTGCGACAGCACCGATGCGCCGTGATTGTGTAGCTGGCGCACCACGTCGCGCTCGGAGACAATCCCTTTGATGCCGTCCGGGCCGGCCACCACCATGGCACCAATATTGTGCTCGGCGAGTCCGGCGAGCAGCTCTGCGACCGTCGCGTCAGAGTTAATCGTCACCACCGCGCCGCCTTTGCCGCGCAACACGTCTGCTATCCGCATCGAGCCTCCCGCCGAGTGTGATCAGGTTCACATCCAGGCTACGGCGATATTGGCCGACGTGTAAGTAGCTGGGCAAAGTCGGCAGAACAGCCAGGTCACGAGGTCGCGGCCGGGTCGCTACGGCGTGTCGGAAGCCGAAGGCCGGCCACCAACAGCCAGGACAGTGCCGCGACCCGGGCCACCGGCAACATCGGCCCCAACGCGGTCCAGGCCAACACCAGAGTCGACAACTCGCAGAGTGCCGCGATCGCGATGCCGGCCCGCGCCGTCGCTCGCGGCAACCGCCCAGCGGCGGCGATGC
Organism: uncultured Actinomycetota bacterium; assembly: GCA_963749375.1. Taxonomy (GTDB): domain Bacteria; phylum Actinomycetota; class Actinomycetes; order Mycobacteriales; family Mycobacteriaceae; genus Mycobacterium. The sequence goes on along the minus strand of CAVVNB010000020.1, from coordinate 138,778 downwards.
CCGCGATGAGAATGCCGAGCGCGACGACGTGCCCGGGGCCGCCAATCAGGAAGGTCAGCAGATACAGCGCCGGCACCAAGGCAGCATCGCCGGCGATCTCCGGCCGCGACATCATCCAACCCAGCAAGCCGGTCAGGGCCAGGCCGCCCGCAGCCAACGTCCCGCCCGTCAAAGCGATGCTCGGCCCCGCGCCGCTGACACCGAGCCAGCGCAGCCGGGAACAGACGGTCGCGGCGTACACCGCGAGCAGGACCGAGGATCCGAAAACCGCAACCGCAATGATGTGCAGCGCCAACGGCTCGGCCCGCACGTAGTGCAGGACCGCGTCGGACGACCCGTACGGCAACGGCATGATGCCGCCGATCGCGACCCCGACACCCAGACCACCGAACAGCAGCGCAATCGACAGCCCCGCGAGTAGCGCCGGCGACGGTCCATCGTGCCGCCGCGATTCCGTCATGCCGGAACGATAGAACGAAAGGCTATGCCAATCGCGTGATTTCGACCACGACGTCGAGGTCGGTGGCGCCCTGCCCATGGTAGATGCCCTTGAGCGGGGACACGTCGGCGTAATCACGCCCGACACCGACCGTCACGTACTGCTCGGTGATCTCGCTGTCGATGGTCGGGTCGTGATCCCACCAACTTCCGGTCCAAGCTTGAATCCAGGCGTGACTCTGCCCGTCGACGGTCTCCCCGACCGCGGCGTCAGGGTCGGGGTGGTGGTATCCAGATACATAACGCGCCGGGATTCCCATGCCGCGCAACACCATCAGCGACAAGTGCACGAAGTCCTGGCAGACGCCTTTGCCTTCGCGAAGCGCATCCAGACCTGACGAATACACACCGGTGCTGCCCTTGACATAGTCCAGCTCGCTGCGCACCCATTCAGACGCCGCGAGGACGGCATCCACGGGTCCGTGCTCCTTGGCGATCTTCTTACCCACGGCCGCAATGCGTTTGCTTGCCGGTGTGTGCTCGGTAGGGGTCAGCACTTCGTCGTAACGGTCGATAACGGACTCGTTCTGTAGTTCCGACCAGGTGAACTCCTTGGCCGGCGGATCGGGCTTCTCGGTCTCGACCACCGACGCGGACGTCACGGTCAGTTCGGTGTGTGGGGCGTGCAAGTCGAACGCCGTCACCGCGGTGCCCCAGTAGTCGACGTAGCGATACGACCTGGTCGCGGGCAGTGTCTCGACACGGTTGAGGACGACGTTCTGCCGGGAGTCCGATCGCGGCGTCAGCCGGGCCTCGTTGTAGGAGGCCGTCGCCGGCGACGGGTACGCATAACCGGTCGCGTGCAGCACGCGCATGCGCCACATCAGTTCTTCCCCTGCCTGGTCGCCTTGACCGGCACCGGATCGCGCCGACCGGCATCAGTCCAGGCCACCCACGGAACGGCGTGAAAGTACTGCACCGCCAACGCTTCTCCCACGTCTGAACATGACTTCTGCAAACCGGCCAGCCGCATCTCCAGCGATTCGAGCAGCACGCCCGGGCGAACGAATTCGAGTTCGCTGCGGGCGCGGCCCAGCAGCCGCTGGGCTTCGGAGATGGTGCCGAGGCTGCCGTGCGAGTTGCGCAGCAGTTCGTCCAGGTTGTGCTCGGCCATTTTCAACGAGTAGAAAATGGATCGCGGAAAACGCCGGTCGAGCAGAATGAACTCGACCACCCGATTCGCGTCGAGCACACCGCGATGCGTCCGCAGATAGCTGTCATGGGCACCCGCGGAACGCAGCACGGTCACCCACGCTGGCGACGCCGCGCTGTCGCCGACCCGCGACAGCAGCATGCGGACCGTCATGTCGACCCGTTCGATTGCGCGACCCAGCATCATGAAGCGGTAACCGTCGTCGCGGGACAGCGTCGAGTCGGCCAGGCCCGCAAACATCGCCGCGCGGCCTTCGATAAACGACAGGAACTCATGCGGGCCAAGGCGTTTGGCGGCACGCATGCGTTCAGCCATCGCGTTGTAGGTGGTGTTCAGGCACTCCCAGGTCTCGGTTGACGTCACCTCACGGGCCGACCTCGCGTTCTCGCGCGCGGCCGTGATGGCGTCGACGATCGAACTGCCGCCTCCCCTTGTGTGACGCCGGAATGCCACCACGTCGGTCAGTGACCACAAGTTCAGCTCGTTGTCTGGCTCTTCAATTCCCAAGACCTGCAACAACACTCGAGACGTGTGGTCGGGGTCGACGCTGGAATCCTCCAGCAACTGGTGCAAAGTGACATCGAGGATCCGTGCCGTGTCGTCGGCGCGCTCGACATAGCGCCCGATCCAGTACAGCGCCTCTGCGTTGCGCGCGAGCATCAGCGAATCACCGCCTGCTGTTGTTGCTGCTGCTGGCCCGACCGCTTTTGCGGGCCCGATTTCATCTGCGACTGCTTTTGCCTTTGAGTCGGCTTCTCGGCCGCTTCCTCGTCGGCCGCTGTGGCCGGCGCCGGTAGGGCCTTGACCACCTCGGCGGCGCCCAGCTCGTGTTCTTCGGCCGAGGTCCGCGACGCCAGCACCCAGGTGTCCTTGGACCCGCCGCCCTGGCTGGAGTTGACCACCCGCGATCCTTCCACCAGCGCCACCCGGGTCAGGCCGCCGGGCAACACCCAGATGTCGTCGCCGTCGTTGACGATGAACGGCCGCAGGTCGACGTAACGCGGGGTGAGCGTGTCGCCGATCTGGGTGGGCACCGTCGACAACTGCATCATCGGCTGCGCTATCCAGCCCCGCGGGTCGTCGCGGACGCTCTTGCTGATCGCGTTCAGTTCCTTGGCGGACGCCTCCGGTCCGAAGACGATGCCGTAGCCGCCGGACCCCTCGACGGGCTTGATCACCAACTCGGCAACGCGGTCGAGCACTTCTTCGCGCTCGTCGTCCAACCAGCATCGGTAGGTGTCCACGTTGGCCAGCAGCGGCTTTTCACCCAGGTAGTACTCGATGATGGTCGGCAGATAGGTGTAGACGAGTTTGTCGTCGCCCACCCCGTTACCGACGGCGCTGGAGATCACGACGTTGCCGGCCCGCGCGGCGTTGAGCAGACCGGCGACACCTAATACCGAATCGGGCTTGAACTGCATCGGGTCCAAGTACACGTCGTCGATGCGCCGGTAGATGACGTCGACCTGGTGCTCACCCTCGGTGGTTCGCATGTAGACCTGGTTGTCGCGGCAGAACAGGTCGCGACCCTCGACCAGCTCGACGCCCATCTGGCGCGCCAGCAGCGAATGCTCGAAGTACGCCGAGTTGTAGACGCCGGGCGTGAGCACCACGACCGTCGGGTCGGCCTCGTTGGTAGCCGCGCAATTGCGCAGCGCGCGCAGGAGGTGCGCGGCGTAGTCGTCCACGGCCCGCACCCGGTGGCTGGCGAACAGATTCGGAAAGACCCGCGCCATCGTGCGCCGGTTCTCCATCACGTAGGAGACTCCAGACGGCGACCGCAGGTTGTCCTCGAGGACCCGCCAGATGCCCTTCTCATCCTTGATCAGGTCGATGCCTGCGACGTGGATCCGCACGCCGTTGGGCGGCATGATGCCGACGGCTTGGCGGTGGAAGTGCTCGCAGGAGGTGATCAGCCGCCGCGGGATGACGCCGTCGCGCAGGATTTCCTGATCGCCGTAGATGTCATCGAGATACGCCTCGAGCGCCTTGACGCGCTGAATGAGGCCGCGCTCCAGTTTCGTCCACTCGGCAGCGGAGATCACCCGCGGGACCTGGTCCAGCGGAAAAGGCCGCTCCTGGCCGGACAGCGAGAAGGTGATGCCCTGGTCGACGAACGCCCGGCTCAGCGCCTCAGCGCGGTCGTCGAGATCACCGGTGCTCGACGGCGCCAGCTCCCGGTAGATGCCTTTGTAAGGTCCCCGAACGTTGCCCTGAGCGTCGAACATCTCGTCAAAGGCTTCGGAATAGCCATTGATGGCGTTATAACCGTCGAAGATGCGCTCGTAGTTCGGCGATTTGCTCTGCTTTTGCCGCTTGGTCTCTGCGGGAACGGTTCGAAGGGCCACGTTGCCATGCTGCATCAAATCGTCCTGCTCCGCAGGTCCGGGGACTTCGCTTTGGTTGAAGGCATCGAGGACTGATACCCTGGGCAGTCGTCGCTTAAGCGTGGAATCGCTAGAGCAAGCCGTGACACCACAAGCCATTCAGATTTAAGAAGGAAATTACGCGTGGCCAACATCAAGTCGCAGCAAAAGCGCAACCGCACCAACGAGCGCGCCCGACTGCGCAACAAGTCGGTGAAGTCGTCGCTTCGCACGGCTGTCCGCCACTTCCGCGAGGCCGCCGAGGCCGGCGAGAAGGACAAGGCCGCCGAACTGCTGGTCTCGACCAGCCGTGAGTTGGACAAGGCTGCCAGCAAAGGCGTGATCCACAAGAACCAGGCGGCGAACAAGAAGTCCGCGCTCGCCCACGCTCTGCACAAGCTCAGCAGCTAGTCCGCCTACTCGGCGACGAGTTCTGCGACCTTTCGCACCGCCGCCTCCAAGGCGTAGTCCGCGTCGGCGGCCGCCCCCTTCACGTCGGCGTTCAGCGCCGCCACCAGCCGCATCGCGGTAGCCACCGAGTCGCGGGACCAGCGGCGGGCCTGCTTCTGGGCCTTCTGCACCCGCCACGGCGGCATCCCCAATTCCGAAGCCAGTCGGTAGGGGTCGCCCGACAGCGACCCGACCCGACCGATGCTGTGGATGGCCTCGGCCAGCGCGTCGGCCAACACCACATGCGGTTCGCCGCGCAGCATCGCCCAGCGCAGCGCCTCGACCGCACCCTCGACGTCACCGACTACGGCCCTGTCGGCGATATCGAAGCCTTTCACCTCGGCCTTGCCGTGGTGATAGCGCCGCACCGCCGCGACGTCCACGTGCCCGCCGGTGTCGGCGACCAATTGTGAACAGGCCGAAGCTAATTCGCGGATGTCGGATCCGACAGCGTCGAGCAGAGCAGTGACCGTGTCGTCGTCGACCTTCACTTTCAGTGCACGAAACTCCTTGCGCACGAAGTCCAACCGCTCGCCGGGCTTGGTGATCCGCGCGCAAGCATGCTCCCGGGCGCCCAGCTTTTGCAGCTGATTGGCCAGGGCTTTGGCCCGCCCACCGCCGGAGTGCACGACCACCAGTTCGGTGCCCGCGGGCACGTCGGTCGCGGCTTTGGCGATCAACTCGGCGGCTTCTTTGCCGGCCTCACCGGCCGACTCCAAGACGACGACGCGCTCGTCGGCGAACAGCGACGGGCTGAGCAATTCGGCCAGTTCGTAGACACCGACATCGCCGGCCCGGACCCGATCGACAGGAACGTCGTCGTTGCCCGCGCGCTCGCGGGCCAACCGCAGCACGTCCGCGATGGCGCGCTCGACCAGCAGCGCCTCATCCCCCAGTACCAGATGCACTGCCGAATCCTGCTGGCTCACCGGTTGATCGTGTCACGTTCGGCCGACAGCTCCGCCAACCCCCGCCAACAGACCGGACAGCGACCAGGCGAGCAGCGCGCAGGCCACCAACGCCATGCCCGCCCGGAACCACCACCACCGCCAGAGCAACACCGCGAGCAACCCCACGGCGCCGACCGCCACCACCCCGAAAAGCCCCGACGGCACAGGCGCACTCGCACCGGGCACACTCGCCGACCAGTGCGCGATCCGCAACAGCCACCACACTTCCGGGCCGGTGAACCGGATCAGCAGCTGCGCCCCGCCCGGCCAGAACAGACACAACGCCGCGGCGGCACTTCCCAGCACCGTGATCGGCGCGATTAACGCCGCGACCGCAAGATTGGCCGCCGCCGAGACCAGGCTTACTCGGCCGGAGATGCCGGCGATCAGCGGCGCGGTCACCAGCTGCGCCGCGCCCGCCACACAGACGGCGTCGGCCAGCGACTTAGGCCAGCCTGCCGCCACCAGCCGCCGCGACCAGATCGGCGCGATGACCACCAGCGCCGCCGTCGCCACCACCGACAACGCCAGGCCCACGTCCACGGCCAATTGCGGCGTGATCACCATCAACACCAGCACGGTGGCCGCCAGCGCCGGAATCGCTTGCCGGCGCCGAGACGACAGCACACCTACGAGCGCGATCGCGCCCATCACCGCTGCTCGCAACACGCTGGCCGAGGGCTGCACCACGATGACGAAGAGCACCAGCGCGATGCCGGCCAGCCCGACCGCATTGCGCGGGCCGATCAGGCGCGACGAAAACAGCACTGCGCCGCACACAATCGTCACGTTGGCGCCCGATACCGCGGTCAGGTGCGTCAGACCGGCGGTGCGGAACTCTTGGCTGGTGATCGGGGTGACCGTCGACATGTCTCCCAGCACCAGTGCGGGCAGCATGGCGGCCTGGTCTGCGGGCAGCACGCGGCGGGCCGCGTCGGCGAACCCTGCGCGGACGGCGTGGGCGGCGCGGTTCAGCGGTCCGGCACCACCCATCGTCGGCGTACCGATCGCGGTCACCACAGCCACCGTCAGGTCACGACGGGTCGGCGCCGTGATGCGCGCGCGGAAGCGCAACGGCTGACCGACCATCACCGCGCCGAAGTCCCGCGCGGGGGCGAAAATCACTGCACGGCCTGATGTCTCGTTGCGCCCGAGCTGACGAAGTTTGGCGCGGAACAGCAGCCGCCCGTGACCTACCGACCGCGCGCTTTCGATGGGCGTGACGGCCACCTCAATGGTGCTACCGAATGCCGCGGCGATCGGGTGGTGCCCTACTGCGTTGACCCGCAACGCGATCGCGAATCCGAAGCCCCCGCCGACGACACCGGCTGCGAGCGCTCCGATGCCCACCGCTCGCAGCCGGGGCCGGTCGGGCACGAAGCGCCACAGCAGCGCACCGGCAGCGCCTGTTGCCAGGCAGACGCACCCAAGGACCGTGCCGATCGGCCAGATGATTCCCGCAGCGGTCACGACCCAACTGGTCAGCGCCGCCGGCACCAGGCGCGCATCCAGCCGCGCCGCGGTCGGCTCGGCGATAGACGATTGCGTCACCGTCCTCAGACACGGACCAGCGGGCGCAGCTTCTCCAGACGTCCGGGGCCGATGCCGTCCACCTCCCCCAGTTGGTCGACGCTGGTGAACTTGCCGTTGGCGTCACGCCACGCCACGATCGCGGCCGCCATCACCGGACCCACGCCGGGCAGGGTGTCCAACTGCTGCACGGTCGCGGTGTTCAGATTGATCAGCTGCGCCGGCCCGCCCTTTGCCGGACGGGATGCCGAACTGGTCGGGCCGGGAGCAGTCGAGCCTGGGCTCACCGAACTGCCCAACACCGCGGGCTGGCCTTTCACCGGCGCGATCCCCACCACGATCTGCTCGCCGTCATCGACCTGGCGGGCCATGTTGAGCCCGATGGTGTCCGCACCGTCCGTCGTGCCCCCGGCGGCCTTCAGCGCGTCGGCGATGCGCGCACCCGGGGCCAGCGTGACCAGGCCGGGCGTGTGTACCAGGCCCACCACGCTGACCACGACCGGCTGATTCGGCCGCGCGGAGGCGCTCGGGTTACGGCTCGCGGAGGCCGTCACGTCGACCGGCGGCAGCTTCGCCGACGCGACGGGTGCGGGCTCTTCGCGCATCAGCGTGAAGATGGTGACCAGCACCGCGACGGCGGCGACCGCGGCCAACGCGATGGCGCCGGCGCGGCCAGGATCCGCGCGCACCTTGGCCAGCCAGCCATCATGCTGCGCCGAACCGTCCGGAACCCACCGCGGCAGCAAGGAGTTCGGGTCGTTGTCGGCATCGTCGCTGTCATCGGATTGCGCATCCGCGCCCGGCTGGGCGCCGAGTCGGCGGTGCAATCGCTGCGCGGGCAGTTCTGTTCGCATGCGCCGACGGTAGGGCCGCCCACTGCCACTGCGACTGCTCCAAAGCGGCGGTGAACCGCCCGCTGTGGATCGGGCGGCGACTGTGCATGAACGATTCAGCATCGAGCCGCCTGACTGGTTGGTTGGGCGGCCGGATAACGTGCAATACAGGACCGTCTGATCCAGCAGAGGAGACTGCCGTGCAACTGGCGCTCACGAAGGACGAAGCCGCCTTCCGCGACGAGCTACGCGAGATTTATACGACGAAGATCCCCGCGGAAATCCGCGAGCGGACCCGCTCGGGCGAAGGCCTCGACCGCGACGACATCGCGACCAGCCACAAAATCCTCAACGAGCATGGACTCGCGGTCCCCAGTTGGCCCGTCGAATGGGGCGGCAAGGACTGGACGCCTGCCCAGCACCAGATCTGGCTGGACGAGATGCAGCTGGCCTCCGTGCCGGAGCCGCTGAACTTCAACGCCAAGATGGTCGGCCCGGTCATCGCCGAGTTCGGCTCGCAGGAGATCAAGCAACGCTTCCTGCCGCCGACAGCGGCCCTGGACATCTGGTGGTGCCAAGGCTTCTCCGAGCCCGAAGCCGGCTCCGACCTGGCGTCGCTGCGCACCACCGCGCTGCGCGACGGCGACAGCTACGTCGTCAACGGGCAGAAGACGTGGACCACGCTCGGCCAATACGCCGACTGGATCTTCTGCCTGGTGCGCACCGACCCGCAGGCGCCCAAGAAGCAGGCCGGGATCTCGTTCCTGCTGATCGATCTGGACACCCCCGGCATCACGATGCGCCCGATCAAGTTGATCGACGGCAGCGTCGAGGTCAACGAAGTGTTCTTCGAGGACGTCCGAGTGCCCGTCGATCAACTTGTCGGAGAAGAGAATCAGGGCTGGAGCTACGCGAAGTTCCTGCTGGGCAACGAGCGCACCGGCATCGCGCAGGTGGGCCGCACCAAAGTCAAGCTTGCCGACGTGAAAAAGCGTGCCACCGAACGCGGCCTCCTCAAGGACCCGCTGTTCGCCGCCCGGGTGGCTGAGGCCGAAAATGACTTGCTGGCACTGGAACTCACCCAGATGCGGGTCGCGTCCGGGTCAAAGGGCGGCAAGCCCAACCCGGCGTCATCGGTGCTCAAGCTGCGCGGCAGCCAGTTGCAGCAGATCGCCACCGAGTTGCTCGTCGAGGTCGCCGGACCGGACTCGCTGCCGTTCGAAGCCGGCGATATCGCTTCTCCCTCGTGGGCACAGGGCAGCGCTCCGCATTACCTGAACTACCGCAAGACGTCGATCTACGGCGGCAGCAACGAAGTTCAGCGCACGATCATCGCGTCGACCATTCTCGGCTTGTAAGACAGGAATTGACATGGACTTTCAACTGAGTGAAGAACAGACGCTCCTTCGCGACACCACCCGCGACTTGCTGGCGCGGGCTACGACACCGAAAGCCGCATCAAGGCCGTCGATTCCGACTTGGGCTGGAACCGGGAGGTGTGGACGCAGTTGGCCGAAACCGGGATTCTCGGATTGGGATTCGACCCCGATGAGGCCGGGCAGCTCGAAGTGATCACCGTACTCACCGAGGTCGGACGCCGACTGGCACCCGAACCGGTGGTACATGCGGCGTTGGGGCCGGGCGCGATCATCGCAGAGATCGGCAACGACGCCCAGAAGGAATTGCTCGGCGAGGTCGCCGAAGGTCAGCGCCTGCTGGCGTTCGCGCACCTGGAGCCCGGAGCACGCGGGGCGTCCATCGACGCCGTTACGACAACCGCGGTGCAGCAAGGTGATTCGTGGGTGCTGAGCGGACACAAGAACCCGGTACTGGCCGGCGACTCGGCCGACACCCTGGTCGTCAGCGCGAAGCTGCCCGACGGCGGAGTGGGCTTGTTCCTGGTCGACAGCGAGGAAGTCAGCCGCCACCCATACCGCACCTTCGACGGCCAGCGCGGCGCGCAGATCGACCTGGACAACGCAGCGGGCGAGCCGCTCGGCGACGCGGTGGACGCGTCGACGGCCATCCGCAACGGCCTGGTCCGCATCCAGTCCGCCCTGTGCGCGGAGGCGGTCGGAGCCATGGAGGAAGCGCTGCGGCTGACGACCGACTATCTCAAGCAGCGCAAGCAGTTCGGCGTCACGCTGAACACCTTCCAGACGCTGACCCAGCGTTCGGCCGACATGTACGTCTCGCTGGAACTGGCCCGCAGCATGAACCTCTACGCCGGTCTCTCGGTGGCGGACGGCAATTTCGACCCGGTGATCGCGGCCCGCGCCAAGCTGCAGATCGGCCGCTCGGGCCGCCACATCAGCCAGGAGGCCATCCAGCTGCACGGCGGCATCGGGATGACAAACGAATACCCGGTCGGCCACTACGCGGCACGGCTGACCGCGATCGACCACATTTTCGGGTCGTCGCAAGACCAGCTGCACGTGCTGATCGATCAGGTCAACGACTACGAAGTCGTGACGCTCTAACAGCCTCGGCCGGCAACGAGATCGACGTTAGCGTGAAGACTTCTCGCTTTCTCACGCTAACGTCGATCTCGACGCTTAAGCATCAACTCTGCTCTGAGGCCGGCTCCGGCTCCGCGGGCGAAGCGGACCCCGACCCGTTGGACGACCCGTTCGACAACGGCGTCTCCGTCTCCGCTTGCGCCTCACCAGAATCCGGCTCAGCGCTGGCTTCGGCCGGCGCATCCGACGGTGCGGGCTCGCCTTCCGCGTCCGGCATCTGGGCGGCGAGGTACTCACCCAGTCCGCCGATCGTCGGGTAGTCGAACACCGCGGTGGCGTTGATGGTGAACTTGCCACCGAACTGGCTGTGCAACCGGTTGCGGAGTTCGACCGCCATCAACGAGTCGGTGCCCAGATCCAGGAATCGGCTGGTCGGGGCGGGCGGCTGCGCCAGGCGCAGAAAGCCCTGCACCTCGCGCTGCAGGAATTCGGTGATGAACGTGGCGCGCTCCGACACCGGGAGTTCCTGCAGTTTCTTGAGCAACTCGCTGTCGACCACCTCGGCCGCGTCGCTCGGCAACACCAGATCCAGGATCGGCGGCCGGGAACTGCCCAGCACCTTCGCCGCACGCGCCCAGTTGGCTTTCAGCACCGTCGCCTGCCCGGTCCCGTTGGCGACCACTTCGGCGAGCGCACCCAACGCGCCCGCCGCATCCAGCGGAAGCAGACCCTGCGCACTGATGTTGGCGCTGGCGGCTTCCGAGGAGGCCATACCGCCGCCACCCCAGGGACCGAAGTTGATCCCGGTGGCGGGCAGGCCGTGCGCCTTGCGGTCCGCGATCAGACCGTCGAGCAACGCGTTGGCCGTCGAGTAGTTGGCCTGACCCGGGGAACCGAGCAAGCTCGACACCGACGAGGACACGATGAAGAAGTCGAGCTTGTCGTCCCTCGTCAACCGGTCCAGATAGAACGCGCCGAACGCCTTGGGCGCCAACGTCGTCCGGAACCGGTCCAGATCCTGCTGGTTGAGCAGTGCGTCGTCGAGCACACCCGCCAGGTGAGCGACCCCGGCGAGCGGAGGCAGCTCGCCGCGGATGCGCTCCAGCAGCTTCTCGACGTCGGACTCCACGCCGACGTCGGCCGAGAAGGTGTGGATGCGGGTCTTGTATCGCTCGGTGATCTCCTCGATCGTCCGCTGCGCCTCCGCATCCGGCTCACGCCGACTGGTCAGCACGATGTCACCGGCCCCGCGCTGCGCCAGGTATGACGCCGTGCTCAGACCGATGGCGCCCAGACCACCGGTGATCAGGTAGCTCCGATCCGGCCGCGGTGCAAGCGGATTCGGCATCTGGCAGACGATCTTGCCGATGTGCCGAGCCTGCTGCATGCGCCGGAAGGCCGTCCTGGCCTCCGTCAGCGGGTAGACCTCGGCGGGCAGTGGCGTCCACTCCCCCTTGGCCAGCCCGTTCGACACCTCAGTGAGCAGGTCGCGAATGCGGTCGGGTTCGGTGAACATCACCGTGTCCAACGCGACGATCTCGTAGGCGATGTCGGGTCGGGCCTCGGCCATCTGCTCGGGAGTCCAGATATCGCGCTTGGCGATCTCGGCGAAACGACCGTTCTTGGCGGTGGCCCGCACGGTCGCCTCGATGAACCCTTCGCTGGTCAGGCTGTTGAGTACCACGTCCACGCCTGCAGCCATCGGTGTCCGCGAGGATCTGGTCGGCGAAATCGGTTGTACGCGAGTCGTACACGTGCTTGACGCCGAGCTTGCGCAGCGTCGCCCGCTTGAAGGTGCTCGCCGTGGCGTAGACCTCTGCACCGTGATGTTGCGCCATCTGGATGGCGGCCAATCCGACACCCCCGCTGGCGGCGTGGATGAGCACCTTGTCGCCCGGATTCAGCCCCGACCAGTCGAACGAGAGCCGAACCGTGAGCGCCGCGGCCGGAATGGTCGCGGCCTCAACCGCGCTCACCCCGTCCGGGATCGGCGCCAGGAACTGGGCCGGCACGTTGAACCGGCTGGCGAAAGCACCTTGCATGGAGCCGTAGACCCGCTGACCGATCTCCAGTCCGGTCACGCCCTCGCCCAATTGGGTAACGGTGCCGGCGAAGTCGCCACCGACCGGCCCGGGGTCGCCCGGGTAAAGGCCCAACACGTTGAGCACGTCGCGGAAGTTCAGGCCCGCGGCCTCAACCCGCACCTGCACGTAACCCTCGTCCGGCGCCGACACCTCGGCTTCGGTCAGACGCAGGTTGTCGATCGCGCCGCGTTCGGTGGGAAGCAGGGCGTAATCGTCGGCACGCGGCACGTTGAGATTCCCGCTACGGGACCACTGCAGCAACCGGGACGCCAAGGCTTTTCCTTGGCGCACTGCCAGTTCCGGCTCGTCGACCGGTGTACTGAGCAGACCGGTCAGCAGCTTTACCGCCTCCGGCGATCCGTCGACATCGACCAGCTTGCTGCGCAGCCCGGGCTCCTCGTTGAGGATGGTGCGCCCGAGCCCCCATAGCGCCGCCTGCACCGCGTCGACCGGCTCACCGGATTCGGTTGCCACCGCTCGTTCGGTGACGATCCACAGTCCGCCAGGCAACTTGACCGAGTTGTCGGCCTGCGCGGTGTGCACCGCGCTGAGCAGGTTCTCGACCTCGGCCTCCAGCCGGCTGATCTGCCCTGCGGTCGACTCTTCTGACTTGGGTCCGGAGCTGCGCCACACGATGCCGGTGTACGGCATGCCCTTCTGGTGCGCTTGGGCCAGCACCTGACCCAACAGCTCGGAGTCGTTGGCCCGGTCGAACGGGATGCAGCCCGGTAGAGCTGCCGCCAGCTCGCTGAACCCGGCGACCAGCCATGTACCGCTGGGGGTTTCGGCTTCCTCGCTCGGCGCGATCGGCACCTCGTGCCAGCCGAGGGTGTACAGCAGCCGGGTGGCGTCACCGCCGAGCCCGCGCAGCAACGCCTCTCGCGGCGCCCGCTTGACGGTGAACCCTTTGATCCCGCCCAGCAGTTTGCCGTCACGATCGAGGTAGTCGAGATCGAAGACCTGAGTCTCGCTGTCGAGTTCATTGGTATGCCATTTCGCGCGGCAGTAGAACCGGCGAGGCATCTTGTCCCGCAGCGTCACTCGCTCGTAGCGCAACGGCAGGAACAAGCCGTTGACGCCCTGTTCGGCTGCGCGCAACGCCGGGAACGCCGGGAAGGCGACACCGGTGCACAAGTCCATCAGGACCGGGTGCATGGGCTCAGTACCGAGATTCTCGGAGAGTTCTTCACCGACCGAGATGTCGCCGATCGCCTCGCCCTCACCGAGCCATAGCGACTTCAGCGATCCGGACCAGTTCGGTCCCCACGACAATTCCATGTCGTCGAAGGTCTCGAAGAGCTCTTGCGGATTCATCCGCTCCATCCGCTCGATCGCCGCGTCCACCGGCTCCACGGGCTCCGCTGCCGGCTCGTCTTGTTCGACGCCGGGGACGGCGGTTCCGTCGGCGTTCAGCGACCAGTCGACGTCTTTGACGCCGAACGGGCGGCTGTGCACCTGGAATTTCCAGCCGTTGCCGTCGTCAAGCGGATGCAGCGTCAGCTGTACCTCACGAGAAGCCTTCTCCGGCAGGATGATCGGCTCGTAGAAGAAGACCTCTTTGACGTGCGCCGGCGTACCGACGGCAGCCAGGGCCATCGCGGCATACGTGGCGCCGGGAACGACGACGGTGCCGTAGATGACGTGGTCGGACAGCCACGGCTGCGACTTGACCGACAGCCTGCTGGTGTAGACGGAGTCGCCGGAGGCGAGATCCTTTCCGCTGCCGAGCAGCCCGGACGTCGCGGGGCCATCGACGGTGATCGCCGAGCTCTTCGGCCAGAAGCGACGGCGCTGGAACGGGTACGTGGGCAGCTCCAGCCTGCGGCCGCGGTGCTGATGCAGCGCTTCGAACTTCGGCCGATGCCCACTTACATAGGCATTGGCGAATGCGTCGGCGATCTGGCGACGGTCAGCGACACCCTTACGCAACGACACGATCGCGCGCGGCGCGGCCAGATGCTCCGGCCACACCTGCACTGCTGCTCCGGTGAGCACCGGCTGCGGGCCGATCTCCATCAGCACCGAGCATCCCAGCGCCGCCATGGTGCGCACGCTTTCGGAGAATTGCACCGGCTGACGAGAATGCCGCCGCCAATACTGGGCGTCCAGCGGGGTTTCCGCCGTCAGGATGGAACCGGTGCGGTTGCAGACCAGCGGCAACGTCGGCACCGCGAACTCGAATTGGCTTGCGAACGATTCGAATTCATCGAGCACCGGCTCCAGCAGCTCGGAGTGGAAGGCGTGGCTGGTTTCCAGCCAGGTGCAGCGCACCCCGTCCTCGCTGAACTTGGCCACCACCTGCTCGAGGTCTTCTCCGGGGCCCGACAGCACGGTGTTGGGGCCGTTGTACGCGCCGACCGACACACTTCGGGAATTCGCCGGCGACCTGCTCGACGAGCTTGGGGTCGGCGAATACCGCCACCATGCGCCCACCCGCCGGCAGGCTGCCGAACAGGCGACCGCGCTCGGCCATCAACCGGGCACCGTCTTCGAGGCTGAACACCCCGGCGACGCATGCCGCCGCGTACTGGCCCACGCTGTGGCCCAGGACCACGTCGGGCTCGATGCCCCACGATTGCCACAACCGGGCCAGGCCCATCTCGATGGCGAACAGCGCCGGCTGCGCAAATGATGTGTGCTTCAGTGTCTCTCCGGCCTTGCCGCCGGTCTCGCGGTCGGTGGCGAAGATCACCTCCAGCAGCGGCTGCGGCAAGATCTCGCTGACCGCGTCGGCGCAGCGTTTCACCGTTTCCGCGAAAACCGGTTCAGCGGCGAACAATTCGCGTGCCATTCCGGGGTACTGGCTGCCCTGACCGGTGAACAGCCACGCGGTCGTGGGACGGTCGGTGCATTCGCCACGGACCACACCGGGACGCTGCTGGCCCCCGGCCAGATCGGCGAGACCCGCGCTCAGGCTCTGCGTGGAATCCACCACGAGTGCGGCGCGGTGCTCGAAGTGCGAGCGACCCACTCCGGCCGTGCGACTCACCTCGGCGAGGTCGGCATCCGGGTTGTTGGTCAACCAGGTCGTGTAGCGCTGCGCCAATTCCACCAGCGCCTCCGCAGAGCGCGCGGACAGCGGCAACACATTGACCGACTCTTCCTGACCGTTCGACTCCGACGCGACCGGAGCGTCGTCTGAGGGCTGCTCGTCGATGATCGCCGGCTGTGGTGCCGGAGCCTCCTCGATCAGCACGTGCGCGTTGGTACCGGTGAAGCCGAACGAGCTGACACCGGCCCGGCGTGGCCGGCCGTTGGGCTCCCACGGGGTCGACTTGTCGACGACCTTCACCGGCAGTGTGCCCCAAGGGATATGCGGAGACGGGTTGTCGAAGTGCAGGCTCTGCGGCAGTTCCCGGTTCTGCAGGGAAAGCACGACCTTGATCAGACCCGCGGCTCCTGATGCCGACTCGGTGTGACCGATGTTGGTCTTGACCGAACCCATCAGCAGCGGACGGTTGGCGTCTCGGGACCCGCCGTAAACAGCCCCGGCGGCCTGGACCTCGATCGGGTCGCCGAGCGGAGTGCCCGTCCCGTGCGCCTCGAGGTAGTCGACGTCGCCGCCGGCCAGGCCGGCCCGGGCCAGCGCCGTGGCGATAAGCCGTTGCTGCGCGCCACCATTGGGCACGGTCAGGCCGCTGGACGCACCGTCCTGGTTGACGGCGCTGCCGGGGATCACCGCGGCAATCCGGTCGCCGTCGCGTTCGGCGTCGCTGAGCCGCTTGAGCACCAGGATCCCGCAGCCTTCACTGCGGACATAGCCGTCAGCCGACGCGTCGAAGGTCTTGCACTGCCCGACCGGCGAAAGCATCCGGGCGCGTGAGGCGGCGACCACCGTCACCGGACTCAGCAGGACGTTGACACCACCGGCTACGGCCATATCGCAGTCACCGGAGTGCAAGGCCTGGACAGCCTGGTGGACGGCCACCAGCGACGAGCTGCAGGCGGTGTCGACCGCGACGGCCGGTCCTTCGAATCCGAGCGCGAAGGCAACCCGGCCCGAGATCGCGTTCAGCGCGTTACCGGTGATGAAGTACGGCTCGATCTTGTCGATCGACTCGGCGGACAGCAGATGCGCGTATTCGTTCGCGGCCACCCCGGCGAAGACGCCAGTCCGGCTGCCCCGCAGCGACGCTGGCGAGTACCCGGCCCGCTCCAGGCCTTCCCAGACCGTTTCGAGCATCAGCCGCTGCTGCGGCTCGATCCAGACGGCCTCGCGCGGAGAGATGCCGAAGAACTCGGGGTCGAATCCGTCGATCCCTTCCAGGAATCCGCCGAAGCGCGTGTAGGTCTTGCCCGCAACGTCGGGGTCAGCGTCGTAGAACTCGTCGATGTCGAAGCGGTCTTCGGGGACTTCCCGGATCGCGTTGACACCGCCGGACAACAGGTCCCAGAACGCTTCTGGGTTCGGGGCACCGGGGAATCGGCAGGACACGGCGATGATCGCGATCGGCTCGTCGGAGCGGGTCGTCACCGCGGCTGCCAGCGACGGCCCGGACTTCTGTTCGCTCAAATCGAGCACGTCGCCGAGAAGGTAGTCCACCGTGTCAGAAAGCCGCGGGTGGTCCATCGCCAGCGTCGCGGGGATCTCCTTGCCGACACCTTGCTCGATGCGACGCCGGAGTTCGACGGCCATCAGCGAGTCCATGCCGAGGTCGAAGAATCCGGCGTCCTCGCGGATCTCGGATGGATCGACCCGGGTCACGTCGGCCACCGCGTCGCGCAGGAAGTCCAACAGCAGCTTGCGGCGTTGCTGCACCGGCGCATTGGTGAGCCGCTCGACGAGTTCGGTCTTTCCGGACGGCAGGGTCACCGGCACCGCGCTCGGCACCTCCCGCTCCAACTCGGCCAGGAACGCCCGACGGCCCCCCTGCTGGTACAGCGGCAGGAATTTCGCCCAGTCGATCCGGGCCACCACACCCTGTGCTGCGCCCTGTTCGGCAGAGACCGCGATCAAATCGGCGAGACCCGCAAGTGCATCGGCCGGTGACAAGGTCTTGATTCCGCGCTTGCCCAGCTTGGCGCGCGACTCGGCGTCGGCCATACCGGTCGACCACGGTCCGAAGTTCGCACTGACGCCGGCAACACCCTGATCGCGCAGACGCCAGGTCAGGCCGTCCAGGAACGCGTTGGCTGCGCCATAGGCGGTCTGCCCGTATCCGCCCCAGACCGAGGCGATCGACGAGGTTGTGACGAAGAAGTCCAGCTTCAGCTCTGCTGCAGCCTCGCTCAAATGCCAAGCACCCCAGACTTTTCCGGCGAACACCCGATCGACTTCGGCGTCGCCGAGGTCGCTCAGCGGGGTGGTGCCGATTTCGCCCGCGGCGTGGACGATGCCGGCCAGCGGAGGTAGGGCAGCCTTGACGTCGGCCAACAGTCGCGAGACGTCATGCGCGTCGGCGACATCGGCGGTGACGACGCGGATGTCGCTGCCGTGCTGTTCACTCAGCGCGTCGATGCGCGTTTGCGCAGCTTCACTCGGCGAGCGTCGGCTGGTCAGCACCAGATGCTTGGCGCCGCTCGCGGCCAGGTATCCGGCGATCTCCAGACCGATCGAGCCCAGACCGCCGGTCACCAAATAGGTTGCGTCATCACGCAATGTGAGCGGAGCCGCGCTCGGCTGTCCGGCCCGTCGAGCGAGTCGGGGCACGTAGACCGTCTGCTCGCGAATCGCGAACTGGTCCTCGCGGCGCGACTCGGAGGCAGCTTGGTTGATCAACCGCGACCACTCGTCGGCGGTGCCTTCGGCGAGGTCGGCCAGACCGCCCCAGAGCTGCGGCAGTTCCAGGGACGCGGCACGGCCGAAACCCCACAGCGCGGTCTGCTCGGGCGACACGGTATCGCTGTCGGTAACTCGTTGTGCGCCACGGGTAATGACCCAGATCGGTGCACGCAGTTCAGCGGCCGCCGCGGCGCGGAAGAGCCGCTGGGTGCCGGCCAGGACCTGGTGTTGCACCCGCAGCAACGAACGCTCCGACGGCACGGTGTCACCCTCGATGGCTGCGATGTTGACGATGCGCAACGCCGGCGACTCCCCGGCCGCGGCCCGTAACGCGGCCGTCAACTCCTGCTCGTCGGCATCCGACGCCGGCAGCCCGAAAATCCGGTGCTGCTGGCCCGCTGCGGCCAGCGCCTCGATCAACGGCTGAGCCGCGTCGCCGTTCTCACCGATGATCAGCCAGGTGGCCGCCTCACCGAGATCAGCCGGAGCCGCCGCGTTGATCTTGTCCCAACGGAACTCGTAACGCGCATCGGAGATCGACTTGGTCTTGCGCTGCGCGTTGTGTTGCGCCGCAACCTTTGTCAGCACGCTTAGGGTCTGACCATCATCGCCGGCGCCGCCGAGCAGCGCAGCCAGCTCTTCGATTTTGCCGTCCTCGAGAAGCCGGACTGTCTCGCTGGTGGAGGAAAGGTGAGACTGCTGCGTCGGCAGTTCGCGGTTTTCCCGAAACCAGTACTGGCGGTGCTGGAACGGGTAGGTCGGCAGGTCGAGCTTGCGCGCCGGCCCCTGCTGCACGGCCCCGAAGTCGGGCAGATGCCCCAATGCGTAGGCGTCCGCGAGCGCCTCGGTGATCTGGCGGTGGTCGGCGGTGTTCTTACGCAACGACGCGATCGCCCGCGGCGTGGTCGCCGGGTCGGGCCAGGCACGCAGCGCCGCGGCGGTGAGCACCGGTTGCGGCCCGATTTCCAGGAGGACCTTGCAACCCAGCTCGGCCAACGTTTGCACGCTCTTGGAAAATTCGACCGGTTGGCGGGCGTGGCGGCGCCAGTAGTTGCCGTCCAGCTTCTGGCTGCGGCCGATTACGGCGCCGGTCCGGTTGTCGATCAGAATCCGTTGCGGTGAAGCGTATTTGAAGCCGTCCGCATACTTCTCGAACTCGTCGAGGATGGGGTCAAGCAACGCCGAGTGGAACGCGTGGCTGGTCTCCAGCCAGTCGCACCGCACGCCGTCGGAGGTCAGCGTGGCCACTGCCTTGTCTAAATCACCTGCGGGACCGGACAATACGGTGTTGGCACCGTTGTATGCGGCAACGGAGAGACTCGGGAACTTATCGGTCAGGCTCTCGACCCGCTCGGCTGCGGCGAACACCGCCACCATCCGGCCGCCGGCCGGCAGGCTGCCGAAGAGACGACCGCGCTCGGCCATCAGCTTCGCGCCGTCCTCCAGGCTGAACACGCCCGCCACGCAGGCCGCCGAATACTGGCCGACGCTGTGACCTAGCACCACGGCAGGCTCGAAGCCCCAAGACTGCCAGAGCCGGGCCAAACCGAGCTCCACCGCGAACAACGCCGGCTGGGCGTAGCTGGTCTGCTTGAGCGTCTCTTCGGCTTGCGGTCCGTCGACGTCAAAGATCACATCCAGCAGCGGCTTTTCGAGCGCGTCGGCGACCGCGGCCGCGCAGCGGTCCAAGGTCTCGGCGAACACCGGCTCGGTGTCGTACAGCTCACGGGCCATGCCGGGGTACTGGCTGCCCTGGCCGGTGAACAGCCACGCCGTCTTCGGGGTGGCGTCAGAGACCCCGCGCACCAGGCCGGGCGCCGGGCGGTCGTCGGCGAGCGCGCCGAGCAGTTCGCTGGCAGATTCCTTGGAGTTGACTACCAATGCGGCCCGGTGTTCGAAGTGAGCCCGGCCGACCCCGGTGGTCAGGCAGACGTCGGCCAGCGTGGCGTCCGGATTTGCGCTCAGCCAGCTGCGGTACTGCTCGGCGATCTGGACCAGCGCGTCGGGCGTCCGCGCCGAAACCGGCAGGACGCTGAACCGCTTGTCCGAAGCCCGCTCGTCCGACGGCGCATCGATGATCTGGGCGGCGGGTGCAGGAGCCTCTTCGAGGATGACGTGCGCGTTGGTGCCGGCGAACCCGAACGAGCTGATGCCGGCAATACGCGGCTCATCGTTGCGCTCCCAGGGAGTGGCCTCCTTGACCACCTGCAGCGCAAGCCGGTCCCACGGGATGTGCGGCGACGGGTTCTCAAAGTGCAGGTGCGCGGGCAGCAACTCGTTCTCGAGCGACAGGATGACCTTGATCACGCCCGCGATCCCCGCGGCGGCCTCCAAGTGGCCGATGTTCGTCTTCGCCGAACCGATCAGCAACGGGTCGCCGTCCTTGCGCCCCTCGCCGAGCGCGGCGCCGGCCGCCTGAGCCTCGATCGGGTCGCCCAGCGACGTGCCGGTTCCGTGCGCCTCCAGGTAGTCGACATCGGCCGGGGTCAGGCCGGCGCGCTTCAGCGCCTTAGCGATAACTCGTTGCTGCGCAACACCATTTGGCACTGTCAAGCCACCCGACGCGCCATCTTGGTTGATCGCACTGCCGCGGATGACGGCCCGAATGTGGTCGCCGTCGTTGACGGCGTCCTCGAGCCGCTTGATGACGATGACGCCGCAGCCCTCGCCGCGGACGTAGCCGTCGGCGGCCGCGTCGAACGTCTTGCATCGGCCGTCGGGCGCGAGCATGTGCGCACTGGAGAAGGTGATCATTGTCGCCGGCGTGAGCAGGACGTTCGCGCCACCTGCCAAGGCCAGGTCGCACTCCCCGAGTTGCAGCGCCTGGCAGGCCTGGTGGATGGCGACCAACGACGAGCTGCACGCGGTGTCAACGGCGACCGCGGGGCCCTGCAGGCCCAACCGGAAACTGATCCGTCCCGCCGCGGCGGCATTCGACGTCCCGATCGCCATATAGGCCTCGATCTCGGGGAACGTCAGCTCACCAGAGGCCATGCCCAGATAGTCATGGGTGGCCAGACCGACGAACACACCGGTGTTCGTACCCGCCAAAGATGTTGGCGCAGTGCCGGAATGCTCGACCGCGCTCCACGCCGTCTCCAACAGGAGCCGGTGCTGCGGGTCCAACATCCTGACCTCACGGGTCGACATGCCGAAGAACGGCGCGTCGAACCCCGTGACGTCGTCGACGAAACCTGCCCGACGCGTCGCGACCTTGCCTGGGGTGTCGGGGTCGGCGTCGAAGAACTCGTCGACATCCCAGCGGTCGGCGGGGACTTCGGAGATCGCGTCCCGGCCTTCGCGCAGCACGTCCCAGAACTCGTTGGCGTCCGCGGCTCCTGGGAAACGCGCCGCATAACCGACGATCGCAAAACGGGGTGCTGACTGCTGCTGGCCTTCGACGGATGCCATGCGTTGTCCTCTCGACTTGGGGACGGTGAAAAAGATTCGGTCGCCGCATGCGGCCCGGATGCGCAACAGAATTGCTGCCGAGGGCGACTAATGCAAGTGTGGCTCCGGCGACGGTGCCGGACTCCGCGAACCGTACCGCAGGGTATGGCTGAGATCACCCCTTGGCACGCCGGGTGGTTCTATGTCAATAGGCGTACTGGTTGACATTATTGACCTTATTACGCGGCACGTACAGGCGGCTGACGCTGAGCGACAGTCACAGCCGAGCGGGTTATCTTGGGTCTCGTCGCGACCAGCAGCGGCCGGCCCGGAGCCGTTCAACTGAGGAGGAAGTTCTTTGCGCATCGGGCAAATTACGGTCGGCTCACTGAGTGAGTGGACGCTGACCCCGGGCACCGTCACCTCCTGGCACCCGACCGCCACAGCCGCGGAAAAGGCGCGCCACGCGCCGGTGAGCGCGGTGCCGGTCAGCTACATGCAGAGCCAGCACCTGCGTAACTACTACGAGCGGGATGCCGCTGGACTGAACTTTTCCCGGCAGATCATTGCCAGCTGCGACGCCAAGGGCGAGTGCGATATCGCCGCGATGGACATGGCGCTGAACGCCTACCTACGTCGACACGACACCTTCCGCAGCTGGTTCGAGCGCAGCGACGATGGTGGATTCGTCAGGCACACAATCACCGATCCGTCCGAAATCGAATTCGAGCCGGTCAACCAGGGCCACCTGACCGTCGACGAGATTCACGAGCACACCATCGCGATTCCCAGTCCCCTGGAATGGGGCTGCTTCACCTTCGGGGTTGTGCAACGCGAGGGCGAGTTCACCTTCTTTGTCGCGATGGACCACGTACACGGCGACGCGACGCTGATCGGCACCACGATGATCGAAGCCAACGGCATGTATGCCGCGTTGAGCAGCGGCGGCGATGCACTGGAGCTGCCCGACGCCGGCAGCTTCGACGACTTCTGCGTTCGCGAGCGGGAGTCCACCGGTGAGCTGACCGTGGATTCCCCGGGCGTACAGGCATGGATCGACTTCGCCGAGAACAACAACGGCGGCTTTCCCGAGTTCCCGCTACCGCTTGGGGACCCGCAGAAGACCGTCAGCAGCGAGATGTCTTCGGAACTGCTGATGGACCCGGCGCAGGCAGAGCGGTTCGATGCGGCGTGTGGGACCGCCGGCGCGCGCTTCGTCGGGGGCGTCTATGCGTGTCTGGCCTTGGTGGAGCACGAATTCACCGGCGCCCTCACCTACTACGGGCTCACACCCAGGGATTCCCGCACCGGCGCCGACAACTTCATGACCCAAGGCTGGTTCACCGGGCTGATCCCGATCACCGTGCCGATCGCCGCGACCTCGTTCAACGATGCGGCCCACGCCGCACAGACGTCTTTCGATTCAGGCCTGGACATGGCGCGGGTGCCGTATTACCGCGTGTTGGAGCTGGCACCGTGGCTGAAGTGGCCACAACCGAACTTCCCGGTGTCGAACTTCCTGCATGGCGGGGCCGCGCCGCTCAACGCTATCCTCGCGGCAGGCGACCTGGGCCTGGCGGACAACATCGGCATCTATCCCGATGGGCGATTCTCCTACCAACTGACTATTTATATCTTCCGCTACAAAGAGGGCACGGTGATGGCGATCATGCATCCCGACAATCCGATCGCCCTCAAGTCGGCCACCCGCTACATGGAGGCAATGAAGTCTGTGTGCGTGCGGGTCGCCGACAGCGGACACTGGGGACGCGTCGCCTGACGTGGGCCAGTTCGATGGCTGAGGCCAGCGTGAAGCGCGCGATTGCCGGGTGGACACGGCGCGACATCGCGCGCCATTACGACGGCGCCGACCGGGGGGAAGACTTACATGCGACGCCTTGCTGACTTCGTGGTGCGATGGCCCTGGGTGGTGATCGGGGCCTGGATCGCGGTCGCGGTGGCACTACCGCTGCTGTTCCCGTCGCTGAACGAGATGTCCGAGAAGCACCCCCTCTCGATTCTGCCCAGTGATGCACCGTCGGCGGTCACCGCGCGAAAGATGACCGAGGCGTTTCACGAATCGGGCTCCGAAGACCTCCTGCTGGTGGTCCTGACCGACGAAAAGGGGCTCACCCCCGCCGACGAGGCCACCTACCGCGCCCTGGTCGACACCCTGCGCAAAGACACCGGCAACGTCGTGATGCTGCAGGACTTCATCAGCACGCCACCGCTGAAATCGATCGTCACCAGCAAGGATGACAAGGCCTGGGTACTGCCGGTCGGCGTGGCGGGCGAATTGGGGACGCCGCGGTCCTACGAGGCGTTCAAGCAGATCACCGATACCGTCAAACACACCGTCGCCGGAAGCTCGCTGACGGCGAACCTCACCGGCCCCGCGGGCACCGTCGCTGATCTCACGATCGCAGGCCAGCAGGATCGGATGCCGATCGAGCTGGCCATCGGCGTGCTCGTGCTGATCGTCCTGCTGATCGTCTATCGCAGCGCGATCACCATGCTGTTGCCGTTGATCTCGATCGGGTTGTCACTGGTCATTGCGCAGGCAGTGGTCGCCGCCTACTCCTTCCTGACCGGCGCCGGTGTCTCGAACCAGTCCATCGTCTTTCTGAGCGCGATCATGGCCGGCGCCGGAACGGATTACGCCGTCTTCCTGATCAGCCGCTATCACGACTATCTGCGCTTGGGCGAGACCCACGAGACCGCTCTCAAGAAGGCGTTGTTCTCGATCGGCAAGGTGATCGCCGCGTCTGCCAGCACCGTCGGCATCACCTTCCTGGTCATCAGCTTCGCCCGAATGGGCATCTTCCAGACGGTCGGTATCGCTTCGGCGATCGGTATCGGCGTGGCATTCCTGGCCGCGATCACCTTGTTGCCGGCCATCATCGCGCTCGCCGGCCGACGCGGGTGGGTCAAGCCGCGACGTGAGCTGACCGCGCACTTCTGGCGGCGCTCGGGTATCCGCATCGTGCGCCGGCCGCGGCTGCACCTGGTCGCCAGCTTGCTGGTGCTGGCTCTCCTGGCCAGCTGCGCCGGGCTGGTCCGCTACAACTACGACGACCGCAAGGCGCTCGGCGCCTCGGCCCCGAGCTCGCTCGGCTACACCGCACTGGACCACCACTTCCCGGTGAACCAGTCGATTCCGGAGTACCTGTTCATCCAGTCGCCGCGCGACCTGCGTAATCCACAGGCCCTCGCGGACTTGGAGCAGATGGCGGACCGGGTGAGCCAACTGCCGAACGTCGCGGCAATCAGCGGCATCACTCGTCCCACCGGGAACGTGCCGGAGCAGTTCCGGGCCACCTACCAGGCGGGTGCCATCGGCAGTTTCCTGGCCGGCGGATCCACCCTGATCAACGACCACACCAACGATCTCAACCAGCTGTCGGAGGGGTCAGTGTCACTGGCCGACAAACTCGACGAGGTGCGCGGCCAGGTCGCCGAGCTGGCGTCCAGCGTCCAGGAGCTGGAGAGCACCTTCACCTCGTCGAAAGACCAGTACAGCGGCGAGACGCTGGTCCACGAGGTCGACCTCGCGGCGCAGCTCATCGATCACGTGAACGTGATCGGCAACGACATGGGCTGGAACTACACCGGGGCCAAGAACCTGTTCGGGTGGATCCTCCCCGTGGTTAAGGCGCTGGAGGGCAACCCCACCTGCGACCTCGACGAGTCCTGCAGCAACACCCGCGGCGCGTTCGAGCAACTGCTCGGCGGCCGCGACCAGGAAGACCTCGACGCGATCAACGACCTAGCCCACCAGATGCAGGATTACCCGGACAAGAAGCAGCTCAAGGCGTCGACGGATAAGATGCGTGCGTCGATCGCCAAGCTCACCGGCGTGCTGAAATCGATGGGCATGGACCAGCCCGGTGGCCTGCAGGCGAACCTGGATCAGCTGCAGGGTGGCGCGAACCAGTTCGCCGGCGGCAGCCGGCAGATCGCCGATGCGGTCAACCTGCTGGTCGACCAGGTCAAGCAACTGGGCGCCGGGCTCAGCGAATCGGCGACGTTCCTGCTGTCGCTGAAGAAAGACGCGGCGCAACCGTCGATGGGCGGATTCAACATCCCGGCGCAACTGCTTCACCTGCAGGAGTTCCAGGACGCCGCCAAGGTGTTCATCTCCGCCGACGGCCATTCGGTGCGGTACTTGGTGCAAACCAAGCTCAACCCGTTCAGCACCGAGGCCATGGATCAGGTGAATGCGATTCTGGCGACCGCGAAGGGCGCGCAACCGAATACCGCGCTGTCGGATGCCAAGATCTCGATGGCGGGCTACACCGTCGGCCTCAAGGACACCCGCGACTACTACCAGCACGACATCCGGTTCATCATCGCGACGACCCTGCTGGTCGTGCTGCTGACGCTGATCGTGCTGCTGCGCGCGATTGTCGCGCCGCTATATCTGGTCGCGTCCGTCGTGGTGTCGTACTTGTCCGCGGTCGGCATCGGCGCGGTGTTCTTCCAGTTCATCCTGGGCCAGCAACTGCACTGGAGCGTGCCGCCATTGGCGTTCGTGGTGCTGGTCGCAGTGGGAGCCGACTACAACATGTTGCTGGTCTCGCGAATGCGCGATGAGTCTCCGCACAGCACGCGTTACGGCATCATTCGCACCTTGAGTTCGACGGGCGGCGTGATCACCGCGGCGGGCCTGATCTTCGCCGCCTCGATGGCCGGTCTGTTGTTCTCCAGCATCGGCACAGTCGTTCAGGGCGGGGTCGTGATCGGTGTCGGCATTCTGCTCGACACGTTCCTGGTCCGCACCATCACCGTTCCCGCAATCGCCGCGTTGATGGGTCGGGCCAACTGGTGGCCCTCGCGGCCGGACAGGTCCGCGGCAGCCCGTACACAGGCACAAGCCAGTTAGCAGGTACCCGTTATGTATGTGAGACTACGAAACGAACCCAAGCGGTCGGGGGTAGGGATGAAGAAACTACTCGCAGGAGTATCAGCGCTGGTAACTGTCGGCGCCACAGGATGTTTCGGCGTCGGCGCCGCATCCGCCGACGGCCCGGAAATCAGCGGACCGCCATCACCTGGAGCGCCGGGCGATCAGACCGCCTACGCCCTCGGGGGCGCGCACGTGCTGGGTGTCCCATACGACAACTACATCCGCATGGAGGGCGCGGAGTGGTTCCCCGGCCAACAGCGGCAAATCGTCCGCTACCCCGCCGGTCAGGTGCAGGGACACGTCCTCGCGCGACTGTTTCCGGGCCTCCGTAGCGAAATCAACAACATCGACAAGCAGTTCCCGGGCGTGGGCCTGGACGGCGACAGCGTCGGCCAATCGGTTGACGTCGGTGTCGACAACCTCGACGGGGCAATCCGCACCACCGGCCGGCCCGGTACGGCGATCGGCCTGTCCGAGGGCGGATTCGTGGTGGACGGCGAGCAGTTACGGCTGGCTTCGGCCCCGGACGCTCCCCCGCCGAATGCGCTGAACTTCGCCACCTTCGGCGACCCCATCGGCAATCACGCCTTTGGCCAGAGCTTCCTGCGGGCCACTTTCCCGGTCGGCAGCGTCGTTCCGGCGCTGGACTACACCATGCCGCCAAGGTACGAAAGCCAATACGACACAAACAGGTTTGTCGCCGCCTACGACTCGATCGCGGACTTCCCAGACCGCCCGGACAACATGTTCGCTTTCGCCAACACGCTGCTGGGCCTGGCCACCGGTCACACCGCCGTGGCATTCACCAACGCAAGCATGGTGCCGGCGCAGAACATCCGGACGACCATCAACTCGCGGGGCGCCAAAGACACCACGATCATGGTCCCGGAGCAGCACCTTCCGCTGGTCATGCCATTGAAGTACATCGGTATTCCGGAAGACACGCTGAACAAGCTGGACGCGATACTTATCCCACGCGTCAATGCGGGCTACATTAGAAACGACGATCCGGCGACGGCGCCGGTTCAGGTGGATCCGGTGCACGGTTTTGACCCGGCAGTGGTCACCGCTCCGACGAATCAAGCCACGTTCGGCGGC
Source organism: uncultured Actinomycetota bacterium (assembly GCA_963749375.1). Taxonomy (GTDB): domain Bacteria; phylum Actinomycetota; class Actinomycetes; order Mycobacteriales; family Mycobacteriaceae; genus Mycobacterium. Next base: position 111,339 of record CAVVNB010000020.1, on the reverse strand, counting down.
GGTGCCGATCCGTTATCGCAGGCGATCAGCGGTGCCATGTCGGTGCTGGAGCACGGCGCAAGCCAATCTTCAAACTGACCACTGCATCCGAGCCCTTAATTCGACAAGAAGTGACGGACGAAATATGTCTCAATCGACGATTCTCTCGATGCTCCACGGGCGTGCCAGTCTGCGACCTAATGACGCCGCATTCACCTTCACGGATTACGAAAAGGACTACGCAGGCGTTCCCGAAACGCTGACCTGGTCGCAGCTGTCCCGCCAGACCATGAACGTGGCGCGCGAAATTCGTGCGCACGGGTCGGCCGGAGATCGGGCAGTCATCCTGGCCCCGCAGGGTCTCGACTACGTCCGGGCATTCCTGGGAGCCATGCAGGCGGGCCTCATCGCGGTACCGCTTCCGCTGCCCCACCGCGGGTCCAGCTACGACCGGGTCGGCGCGGTCTTCGCCGACACCGCACCCTCGGTTGTCCTCACGACAACCTCGGCGGCCGAGGACGTCGGCGACTACGTCGACCAGTCGCGGATGGACACGGCGCCGAAGATCGTCTCGATCGATACGTTGAACGTCGATGCCCAGGGCGGGCCGAGCCTTCCGCAAGTCGACGTACCGAACATCGCGTACCTGCAGTACAGCTCGGGTTCGACGCGAACGCCGACCGGCGTGATGATGTCGCACCGCAATGTCACGGTGAATTTCGAGCAGCTCATGGCCAGCTTTTTCGCGAACTACAAAGTCCCGCCGAGCTCCACGCTCGTGTCGTGGTTGCCCTTCTACCACGACATGGGTTTGGTACTGGGCGTCTGCGCGCCGATCCTGGGCGGCTACCACGCACAGCTGAGCAGCCCGGTCGCATTTCTGGAACGGCCGGCGCGCTGGGTGCGAGCGCTGGCCGAGAACCCTAATGCCTGGTCGTCGGCTCCTAACTTTGCTTTCGACCTGGCCGCCCGCAAAACGACCGATGCCGATCTGGCGGGGCTCGACCTCGGCGACGTGCTGGGCATCATCAGTGGTGCCGAGCGTGTCGAGCCGACGACGCTGCATCGGTTCGTCGATCGGTTCTCGCACTTCAACTTCAAGGACCACATGATGCGTCCGTCCTACGGCTTGGCGGAGGCCACCGTGTTCGTGGCGACGGGCACCTGGAGTGAATCCAAGCCCGCGGTGCACTTCGATGTCGGCGAGCTCGGCGTCGGTCGCGTCGAACGGTGCGCGCCCGGAGGTGGGTCCGAACTGGTCCCGTACCAGATCCCGCGGTCTCCCACGCTGCGGATCGTCGACAGCGAGACATTTCGCGAGTGCCCCCCGGACATGATCGGCGAGATCTGGGTGCACGGCGAGAACGTGGCCGAGGGCTATTGGCACAAACCGCCGGAAGAGCAGGCCTGCTTCGGCGCCACGCTCACCGACCCGTCGCCCGGTACTCCGGACGGCCCCTGGCTGCGCACGGGCGACCTGGGCTTCATCTACGAGGGCGAGCTGTTCATCGTCGGCCGTATCAAAGATCTGCTGATCATCCGTGGACGCAACCACTACCCCGAGGACATCGAGGCAACCGTCCAGCTGATCGCCCAAGGGCGGGTCGCGGCGATATCGGTTCCGGTGGACAACGCCGAGCAGCTGGTCACTGTGATCGAGGTGAAGAAGAAGCGCGGCGAGGCCAGCGAGGATCTCCGGCACCGGCTCAGCGGCGTCCGAAGCGACGTCACGTCGGCGATCTCCAATGCGCACGGATTGAACGTCGGGGACGTCGTCATGGTCCCGGCCGGCTCCATCCCGATCACGACCAGCGGCAAGATCCGCCGCGCGGCGTGCGTGGAGCAGTACCGCCAACAGCAATTCGCTCGCTTGGACGCCTAGCCCGGCCGAGGATCGCCCACCAGAATTAGCTCATGCTGGCGACTGTCCTGATAATGGCACTTGCCGTCAGCGTCGAACCATTTCGCATCGGTATGACCGTGCTCATGCTGAATAGGCCGAGGCCCGCGCTTCAGCTATTCGCGTTTCTGTGTGGCGGTTTTGCCATGGGAACGACGGTGGGCCTGATTGTCCTGTTCGTTTTTCGACGCATCCTGCTCGGAACAACCTTCGTCACAGTGCCCCGGGTTCAGCTGCTGATCGGGCTGCTAATGCTGTGCATCGCCGCGATTGTCGCCTTCGACCTCGTCGGGCGACTCGGTCCGCGACCCGCGGCGTTGGCGAGGCCGGCGACCAAACTGCTGAAGGGTGATTCGCTGTCGGTCGCCGGGATCGCGGGCCTCAGCATCGCCCTGCCGTCGGTCGACTATCTGGCCGCGCTGGCGGTGATCCTGGCGTCCGGTGCCGCTGCGCTGACCCAGGTGGCCGTCCTGGTGGCGTTCAATGTGGTGGCCTTCGTGTCGGTGGAGATTCCGCTGCTGGGCTATCTCCTGGCACCCAAGCCGACAGCTAGAGCAGTGTCCGGGCTGCACGAGTGGATCAGGTCGCGCCGCCGACGTGATGTCGCGATCGCGCTGGCCGTGATCGGCTGCGCGTTCCTAGCCGCCGGAGCGTTCGGCCTCTGAGCGTCGATCACGCGTGAAAACGATTCAGCCCAAGCAATTTTCAGCGCGCGTTGGCTTCGAACTTCTCCGCGATTTCCTGCCAGGCGCGAGCGTTCTTCCTCGCGATCTCGGCGAAGGTACCCGAGCAGTGAATCGGAACTGCCTCGGCGAATTCGTTGCAGGCGCTGATCGCGACCACGACGGTCGACAGCAGTCGCAGTAGTGCCCGTCCCCGCTCGGATGACCTGACCGAGGGATCGTTCCTGAGTCGCTGGAGGAGATCACGACCGCGACCCTCGGGCGCCAGCCGGGTGCCGCGCGATGAATCGCGGGAATTCGCCAACGCCGGCACCGCGGCGCCGTTGGTCGCGCTGACGACCGGTGCGGCATGCTTTCCGATCTTCTTGGCGAGGTTGTCCGGCAGTGGGCTCTCGCCCTTGTCGATGCGCTGACGCACATCGCGTGCCGTCGTGACCGAGACGCCCGCTTTGCGCGCGATCTCGCGCAGCGATGCCCGCGGGTTCAGGGACAGGAATTCGGCAGCACGGCGCCGGCCGTTGGCCGGACTCACCGGTCGCACTTTTCCGTCGCGCCCAAGCCTAGGGTTCAACTGGGAAAATTCCTCGGTTGTACACCCTCGCAATTTTCCGACCGTCTTATTCGATACGCCCGCGATCAACCCGATAGACCGGTCGGACCAATGTGGGTAAAATTGCAGGACTCGTTGCGCGGCGGCCTTTCTTTCCGCGAGCGTCAGCGGCAGTCCGTGCGTGACATTCAGATGCACAGCCAGCGCGAAAGCCTCCGCGTCATTACCTTCGAAAAGCCGGGCCGCAATGGTGCTGTGTCCGCGCAGTTCGGTAGCGCGAAGCCGATGCACACCGTCGATCACCCGCATCGAACCCCGATGGATCACGATCGGCGGCAGCGGCAGCGGCGATTGCGCCAATACCTGGACGTGGCTCTCATTGGCCTTGTTCTTGCGCGGCGTGTACGAGTTGCGAATCGCCGCGACCGGGACGTTCTCGACCGGCAGCAGACTTCCGCGCCGTACCCACTCCTCCACGGCGCACGCTGACAGCGGGTCGAGTTGGCCGTATCCGGGCAGCGCGGCGAGTGTCATGTCCGCCTCACTGATGATTCGCGCGGTGCTCTCGTGTAGTTGCGACATCGCCGGGAAGCCTTGAGCTAACTTCTCGGACGACGTTCACCACAAGTTTGCTGTGTGCCCATGCAATCAGACCCCTCTCGGCGGTTCGAATAACTTACGCACGCGTAGGTTACTTCAGAGTAAGGTTGCCGGGGGTCAGTTGTCAATTGCTAGGCCGATCTTGGTAAACGATCACTCACCGTAGGCCGCGCCAGCAGGGCCGCCCGCCTATCGGTTGCGGCAGTGCAGGTTTCGGCCAAATTCAACGCTTGTTTAATGCAAATAACCACGTCCAGCCGACATTGACACGTGTCGAATTCGAGTAGCTCGCCCCAGCCTGCTCGATCAGGTCGAGATGCCCGGCGGGCGCGTGGGCAGACTCGCCTCTGTTCAAACGCGGAAAATTATCAGGAACGCCAAAATTAACTCTGCGTAAGAGCTGCCCGCCTCGAGTGCCGGCCGGCCGGTTGAACATAATGAGTTCAGTCACACCGGCAAAGGAGCCATCGATGAGCGCGACAAACCCAGGCCATCCGCTTCGCGTGATCCAGTGGACCACCGGCAATATCGGGCGACGATCGCTGCACGCCATCATCGGCAGGCCGGACCTGGAACTGGTCGGTGTGTACGCGCACGGTCAGGACAAGGTCGGGGTGGACGCCGCGCAGCTGGCCGGCTGGCCGGAGCCGACCGGCGTCACCGCCACCAACGACATCGACGCACTGCTGGCATTGCGACCCGACGCGTGCTGCTACAACCCGTTGTGGCCCAGCGTCGACGAGCTGGTTCGGCTGCTCGAGTCGGGTGTCAACGTGTGCACCAGCGCCGCCTGGATCACCGGCGGTAAGCAGACACCGCAGGACCGGCAACGGATCTTGGACGCCTGCGAGCAAGGGCGGTCAACGATCTTCGGCAGTGGCGCGCACCCAGGAATGACCAACCTGGTCGGGATGGCGCTCAGCGGCTCGTGTGAGCGCGTCGACGAGATCCGCATCACCGAGTCGGTGGACTGCTCCACCTATGAATCGGCGGAGACCCAAACCGCCATGGGTTTTTCGCAGGACCCGGACACCCCGGGGCTGGCCGAGAATGTGCGACGCGAAAGCGAAGTCTTCGCCGAGTCGGCCGCGATGATGGCGGACGCGATCGGGGCGCAGCTGGACAAGATGACCTTCGACGTCACCTTCACCGCGGCCACCGGCGACTCCGACTTGGGGTTCATGAAGATCCCGGCCGGGACCGTCGGCAGCGTCTTCGGCTACCACCGCGGCTGGGTGGGCGATCGCAACGTGGTCAGCGTCGGATTCAACTGGACCATGGGCAATCACGTGGTGCCACCCAAACCACTCGAGCACGGCCACGTGATTCAGGTGTTTGGCGTACCCAACATGCGCACGGTGGTGCACTGCCTGCCGCCCAAGGGCTGGACCGAGCCAGGATTCATGGGATTGGGCATGATCTACACCGCGATGCCGGTGACCAACGCGGTGCCCGCCGTGGTGGCGGCCGAGCCCGGGATCGTCACGCTGGCCGACCTTCCGCCGGTGACTGGGCGCGCCGCCCACTCGTAGTGCGAACCCGCGCACATTGTTGGGGCCAAGCAGAACGCGGGCGTGCCCTATCGTCTAGCATCGTTAGCCGAGCAAAGGTTCTGATCGGCATTGGCTTCCCGACACCGATTCCAGGGCCTGCGCTTTCGGCCAAGCTACCCGGACGCGTCTTTTTCGGATCGCGGAATGGATCCGCAGTTTGACGTGTTCGCGGACGACAGTGCGAACGGGCGGCGGGAGGAGATCGCGTGAGGTCAGTGTCGATTGGCGGCCTGCTCAAGCGCGCTTGGATACCGCTGCTGCTCATTGTGGTGCTGTCGGTTTCCGCTCTCGCCGTGACGCGGCTGCACAAGGTGTTCGGCTCGCAGGACCTCAATGCCAACTCAGGAGCCGGTATCAAGATCGTGCAGTTCAACCCCAAGGTCGTGAAGTACGAGATCGTCGGCCCGCCCGGAAGCACGGCCAGCATCAACTACTGGGATGCTGACGCGAACACCCACCAGCTCGACAACGTCCCGCTGCCGTGGACATTCACCGTGTCCACCACCCTGCCCACGGTCAGCGCGAACATCATGGCGCAGACCGATGCCGGCCACATCGACTGCAGCATCACCGTCGACGGGGAGTTGCGCGAGCATCAGAGTTCCGACGGCCACAACGCGCAAATCTTCTGCCTGGTGAAGTCCGCATGAGCAACCACGAAGCCGCGACAACCGAGCACACCGAATCCAAGCCACCGCACCGCCCATACCTCCCACACTTGATCCGCATCCTGGCCATCCCGATCGTCATTGGCTGGGTCATCGTGACCGTCATCGTGAATGTCATGGTCCCGACGCTGGAAGTGGTCGGCGAGGCGCACTCCGCACCGATGGCTCCGCTGGACGCACCGTCGATGAAGGCGATGATGCGGATGGGCCACAACTTCCACGAGTTCGACTCCAACAGCACGGTGATGGTTGTGGTGGAAGGCCAGAAGCCGCTCGACGAGTCAGCCCACCATTACTACGACGACATCGTGCGCAAACTGCGCAGCGACACCAAGCACGTTCAGCACATCCAAGACTTCTGGGGCGACAGGTTCACCGCGGCAGGTGCGCAGAGTGCCGACGCCAAGGGCTCCTACGTGCAGGTCAACATCGCCGGGAACCAGGGCACCACTACCGCCAACAACTCGGTCGAAGCCGTTCGCAAGGTCGTCGACGAAGAAAAAGCACCCCCCGGGGTGAAGGCCTACGTCACCGGTCCGGCGGCACTGTCCGACGACATGCACGTCATCGGCAACGACAGCCTGGCCAAGATCACGTTGTTCACCCTGGGCGCGATCGCGATCATGCTCTTGCTGGTCTACCGCTCGATCGTCACGACGCTGATCCAGCTGTTCATGACGTTTGTCGCGCTGCTGTGTGCGCGAGGAGTGGTCGCGGTGCTGGCGTTCAACGATGCCTTCGGGCTCACCACGTTTGCGGCCAACATCCTGACGATGCTCGCGATCGCGGCCGGCACCGACTACGGGATCTTCCTGGTCGGCCGTTATCAAGAGGCACGCCGCGAAGGCGAAGACCGAGAAACCGCGTACTACACCACATTCAAGGGCGTAGCGCCCGTGGTACTGGGGTCCGGCCTGACGATCGCCGGCGCAACCTACTGCCTGAGCTTTTGCCGGTTGCCCTGGTTCTCCACCATGGGCGCGCCGGTTGCCATCGGCATGCTGGTCGTCGTGTTGGCCGGCCTGACGCTCGGCCCGGCCGTCGTTTTCCTGGGCAGCCGGTTCGGCCTCTTCGAGAAGAAGAATCAATCCCGCGGCAAACTGTGGCGCCGGGTGGGCACCGCGGTAGTACGTTGGCCTGCACCGATTTTCGCAGTCAGCCTGGCGGCTGTACTGGTCGGCATGGTTGCGCTGCCCGGATTCAAGACGAGCTACAACGACCGCCATTACCTGCCCGAGACGGCGCCGTCCAACGTCGGCTACGCCGCCGCCGATCGGCACTTCTCCGAAGCCCGGATGAACCCCGATCTGCTGATGATCGAGGCCGATCACGACATGCGCAACACCTCCGACATGCTGGTGCTGGACAAGGTCGCCAAAAACGAGATCCGCACTCTGGGCATCGCGATGATCCAGGACATCACCCGGCCGCTGGGAATTCCCATCCAGCACAGCTCAATTCCGTTCCAGAACAGCATCCAGAGCCAGACGACCATGCAGAACATGAAGTTTCTGAAAGACAGAATGGCCGACATTCTGAAGATGGCCGACCAGATGCAGATCATGATCGATGTGACGACCCGCCAGGCGAAAGTCACCCACGACCTGGCCAGCGCGGCCCTCGACAGTGCCAAGACCACGCAGGAAACCTCCGAGATCACCGACACCCTGCGTGACCACTTCGCGGACTTCGAAGACTTCTACCGGCCGATCCGCAGCTACTTCTACTGGGATAAGCACTGCTTTGACATTCCGGTCTGTTACTCGTTCCGGTCGTTCTTCGACTCGATCGACGGGTTCGACCAACTCGCGGAGAAGTTCCACGAGCTCTCGGGCGACATCGGGCGCACCGCGACGGCGTCGCACGAGTTGGAGCAGCTGATCCCGATCATGCTGGAGACGCTGAAGACAACGCACGGTCTGACGCTGACCATGTATCAGACGTTCAAGGCGATGATCGACCAGATGGAGGCGATGAGTAATACCTCCATCGTGATGGGACAAAGCTTCGACAAGTCGCAGAACGACGACTTCTTCTACCTGCCGCCCGAAGCATTCGCCAACCCGGAGTTCATCCGCGGCGTCAAGATGTTCTTCTCCCCCGACGGAAAATCGGTGCGGTTCTTCATCACTCACCAGGGCGACCCGATGACACCGGAAGGCATCGACCGGGTGGGCGCGGAGCGCACCGCGGCTCAGGAGGGGCTCAAGCAGTCCTCGCTGTCGGATGCCAAGGTCTATCTCGGCGGCACCGCCGCGACCTTCCGCGACATGGCCGACGGTGAGAAGTACGACCTGATGATCGCGGTGGTATCGGCGTTGACGCTGATCTTCATGATCATGCTGCTGCTGACCCGCAGCGTGGTCGCGGCTCTGGTGATCGTGGGCACGGCGAGTAGTTCGATCGCCGCTTCATTCGGGCTGTCGGTGCTGATCTGGCAGGACCTGTTCGGCATGCACATCCACTGGATAGTGATGGCGCTGTCGGTCATCATCTTGTTGGCCGTCGGCTCGGACTACAACCTGCTGCTGGTGTCACGGTTCAAAGAAGAGATTCACGCCGGACTCAAGACCGGATACATCCGGTCGATGGCCGGCACCGGCGCGGTAGTCACATCGGCGGGTCTGGTGTTCGCCTTCACCATGGCGTCGATGCTGGGCAGCGACCTGACCGTGCTGGGCCAGTTCGGCTCGACGGTCTGCATCGGCCTGCTACTCGACACCCTGGTGGTGCGAACGTTGTTCATGCCGTCGCTGGCCACGCTGCTCGGCCGCTGGTTCTGGTGGCCGCTGGTGGTCCATCCCCGCGGCGACCACGCCAAGCCGAAGCCGCCGGCAGTGGCCGACGAAGACAACACCGCGCCGCTGGCCGTACAGCGGTCTTGACCTAGTCGGCCAACTCCACGCACACCCCGAGTGCCCCGGCGCCGACGTGTAGGGCCAGTACCGGGCCCAGCCCGGTAACGATCGCCGGTTCGCATCCGGGCAGCCGCTCGGCCAACGACTCGACCAGGCTCTGCGCGCCATCGGGGTTGGCGACGTGGTGCACCGCGAGCAAGGCCCGGCGGTCCCCGACGATCTCGACGACCCGGTCGATCATTGTCGCCACCGCCTTGCTGGCCGTCCGAACTCGTTGTGCCAGAACCAATTTACCGTCTTCGATGCGCAGCAGCGGCTTCAGCGACAGCTTGGTGCCCAACCATGCGCCGGCGCCACCGATACGCCCGCTTCGCCGCAGGTTGTCCAGTTGCTGCACGACGATGAAGCCGTGATTGCGGTTGACAGCGTCAGCGGCGGCGGCCGCAACGCCGTCCTGATCGGCGCCGTCGGCAGCCGCCCGCGCCGCCGTCAGTGCGATGAAGCCGGTGTTCATTCCGGTGAATTTCGAGTCGAGAACCCTTATTCCCGGGCCTATTTCGCCGGCAGTGGCCTCCGCGGCGCCGAGCGTTCCGGACAGGGCTTTGGATAGGTGCACGGCGACCACCCCGTCGCCTCCGCTGTCGGACAGCGCCTGTCGGTACACATCCGCCAATTCGGCCGGCGTCGCCGCCGCCGTGGTGGCGTGGCCGTACTCGTGGATGTTGTCCGGGATGTCGTCGACGCCATCACGAAGATCCGTGTCGTCGAGCAGAATGTGCAGGGGGACCTGACGTATCCCCCACTGCCGACGCAATGCGTCGGGAAGGCGTGCCGAGGAGTCGGTTACGACGACGACGGGCATGAACTCAGCCGCGCGGCTTGTCGGCCTCGACACCGGCTTCGGCCAGCGCCTTGAGCATCAGTTCCGCGACCGCCTGATGCGCCGCGAAGTTCCAGTGGATGCCGTCGGGATTACCGCGACCGTTCATCACCTCGTCGGCGACGCCGGCTTTCAGGTCGACCAGCGCGACGTTGTGTTCGTTGGCCCATTGAGTGATCGCCGCGACGGTGCCGTCGCGCCCATGATGAGCCTTGCCGTACGCGTCGGCGATGTGCACCGACGGCAGCGACGCCACCATGGGGATGCCAGGCCGGTTGAAATCGATTGCGCCGCGAGTCTCTTCGAGGTACTCGGCGGAAAGGCGCGGCGGCAGCGCGGCTCGGGCCACTGGGGAGAACCGCGGCTGCACCCAGCCGTAGCCATCTCGAACCCAGCGCCGCAACCACGGCGGGCGCACGTAGCGGATGAGTTCACGCAGCGCGGTCGGCAGCGGCGAGGGCAACGAATCCATGCCGCTGGTCGCGAAGATCACCGCACCGGCCCGCGGCAACGCCGCCCATGCCCGCGGATCCTGGGTGGCCGCCCACCAGATGTCCCGGCACGTCCACCCGATGCGCCCGATCAGCTCCAATTCCCAACCGAGTTGGGCTGCAACGATATTGGGCCAGATACGCGGGTCGTCCGCGGGCAGGCCACCGGTTGGCCCGTAATACGCCAGTGAGTCGGCGAAGACCAGCAGGGTCGGCCGCCGCTCAGAGGACATCGCCCGCAACCTGTGCCGATGCGTTCCATACGTCGAGCCGCCATCGGATGGCGTCGAAGTCGTCGGCCGCAGCGCCCGACTCGGTGTGCCCGGACAGCTGCGTCCAGCTCGCATTGCCCATGCCGCCCAACACCGGCCAGTTGCCGACCGGCAGCCGGAGCAACGCCGCGGTCAGCGCGGCGATCAGGCCGCCGTGGGCGACCAGCACGACTGGTCGTGCGGGCTCGCCGTCGGGCCCCCACTCGGGTTCGCCGGCGACCAACTCGGCAACCAGCGGCACGCTGCGCTCGGCCACGTCGACCCGGTTCTCCCCGCCGTGCGGTGCCCACGTGGCGTCGTCGCGCCACGCCAGTCGGGCACCCGGCGCGATGGCGTCTATCTCGGTGTGGGTCATGCCCTGCCAGTCCCCGAGATGCGTTTCCCGCAGGCGGTCGTCGGCCCGCACCCGTAGGCCGGTGCGCTCCTGCAACGCGACCGCGGTGTCGTAGGCGCGACGCAGATCCGAGGACACAATGAGCAATGGCTGATGCTTGGCGAGCGCCTCGGCCGCGGCCACCGCCTGCGCGCGCCCCAGTTCCGTCAGCTCGGTGTCGAGTTGGCCCTGCATCCGACTGCCGAAATTGAAGGCGGTCTGGCCGTGCCGCAACATCACCAGCCGACGGATCGTCATGAGACGTCCACCGCTACCACGGGACAATCGCGCCACAGTCGATCGAGGGCGTAGAAGTCGCGCTCGTCCTGGTGCTGGATGTGCACGACGATGTCGACGTAGTCCAGCAAGGTCCAGCGACCCTCGCGGGTACCTTCGCGGCGGGCGGGCTTGTACCCGGCCTCGCGCATCTTCTCCTCGACTTCGTCGACGATCGCGTTGACCTGTCGTTCGTTGGACGCCGACGCGATGACGAAGCAGTCGGTGATGACCAACTGATCAGAGACATCGATGACGACCACGTCGTCGGCGAGTTTCGAGGCGGCCGCGCGCGCTGCGACTACTGCCATGTCGATGGCCTCGGACGCGGCGGTCACGATTCCTCCCCCGGTTTGCGGTAGAGATCGGTCTTGGAGATGTACTGCACGACGCCGTCGGGCATCAGGTACCACAGCGGGTGGCCTTCCGCGGCACGCAGTCGGCAATCGGTGGAAGAGATTGCCAGAGCGGGGATTTCGACGAGTGACAGCGCGTCCTCGGGCAGTCCGTCGAGTACGCCGGCGAGATGATCGCTGCCGAGCTCGTAGCCGGGCCGGCTGACGCCGACGAACCGCGCAACGGCGAACAGCTCGTCGAGATCCTGCCAGGACAGGATCGAGGCCAGCGCGTCGGCGCCGGTGATGAAGTACAGCTCGGAGTCCGGGTTGAGCGCCTGCAGATCCCGCAGGGTGTCTTTGGTGTAGGTCGGACCGCCCCGGTCGATGTCGACGCGGCTGACCGAGAAGCGCGGGTTGGCCGCGGTGGCGACCACCGTCATCAGGTAACGGTCTTCGCCGGCACTGACCTCGCGGCCTTTCAGCCAGGGCTGGCCGGTCGGCACGAACACAACCTCGTCGAGGTCGAACAGGTCAGCGACCTCGCTGGCCGCAACCAGGTGGCCGTTGTGGATGGGATCGAACGTCCCACCCATGACTCCCAGCCGCCGCTTTTGCACGGTTTGCCAGCTTACTTGAGCTTTTCAGGGTGGCTGACCTCCGAGTGTCAGCGACGGGAACCGGTCAGCCCAAGTAAGTCGGTCGGCCGGATGCGGTTAGAAGTAGGCCGGGTTGAAGAGGTCCTCGACGGTGTCAAATAAGGCAGTGATCGCCCCGCTGTCCGCAACGCCGTGGGTGAAAGCGTCCAACAGCGCCGTCCCGTCGTTGATGATGGCGCCCATGTCCGATCCATCCGGGATGGTGATGGTGGTGGTCAAGCCGGTCGTCGTCGCCACGCCGCTGGCGACCTCCTCCGGCGTCAACCCCAGGTATTCCACGTGGGTGGTGAAGAAGTGGTAGAGACCGTTCCCGAGGGCGTCCAGAGGGCTGCCGCCAGCGGCCAGGACAGCGTTCCAATCCTCTTGCCAGTCGGCGACCCCATCGGTGTCGATCGTGTAGACGGTCGTCGGGTACAGATCATCCGGTGTGAACCCGGCAAGCAGGCCGCCGGGGGCGAATTGGTCTTCGTTGATGGCGGTGAGAACGTCATTCGTGAGAGTCGTGCCGGTTGTACCGCCGCCGAACAACTGAATCAGGTCTGAATAGATGTTGGTGGCTATGCCGTTCGCGTCGCTCGGGTCGCCGATGAACACGAAATGCAGGTCGTCCTGAGGGATGCCGTCTGCCATGAGCATCTTCTCAGCCGCCGAAGCGGCGATGGCGCTCTGCGAGTAGGCGAATATCGTCAGCGGATCGGAGGAGCTCATCTCCCCTGCGTGGAATTCGGCTTCCACCGCGTAAACGAGGTTCGTCTCGTCCTGGAGGCTGCTCGGGCCGAACTCGAACACTTCCGGCGTCGTCAGCACCTGCAATGAACCGTCGCACGGCAAGTTTCCGGCCATGTCGCAGATTGACGTGCCATCGGCGAACCCCAAAGGCTGTAGAAACAGCTGATCGGCGGCCTCCACATAAGCCGTCGACGGCGTCGGTTCGGCAGTGCCCCCGAGAAAGATCGCATTGGTGCTGCCCAACAATGGGTCGGCCGGGGCCAGCGCATCGACGTCGGCGTGGGCGGACACGGATAGGGCGATCGAAATGCCGGTCGCACCGATAATCGGCGTGACTACGCGAAGACTCTTCAGCACGACGAACCCCATTCAATTCCTGCCGGTTGCAAATAACGCACCTGAGCTGGCTTCTTACGCTTATCTGATGCCGAGCTAACCATAACCTCAGTTTGACCCGTGCAACTGAGGAGAAAATTCGCTGCCGTGCTCAGTCGGTGAGCGTCGACGCCGGCCCTAGACCGGCAACAGCTGGTCGATCACCGCGGCCAGCTGTTTCGCCGACCGGCATTCGTGCATGGTGATTACGTCCTGGTAGCGCGGCACCGCGGAGTCGCCGCTGCCCCACAGGTGCTTGGGCTCCGGGTTGAGCCAGTGCGCGTGCCGGCTGGCGGTCACCATGTGCGAGAGGACGTCGGTGGCCGGGTCGCGGTAATTGGTCCGCCCATCGCCGAGCACCAGCAGCGAACTGCGCGGCGACAGGACGTTCGGGTGGTCTTGGATGAACGAGACGAAGGCGTTGCCGTAGTCGCTGTGGCCGTCGCGGGTGTAGACGCCCGACTCGCGGGTGATCCGCTGGATGGCGACGGCGAGATCGGCATCCGGGCCGAACATGTGGGTGACCTCGTCGGTGGTGTCGATGAACGCGAAGACCCGGACCCGGGAGAACTGTTGCCGCAGGGCGTGCACCAGCAGCAGCGTGAAGTGGCTGAACCCGGCAACCGAGCCGGATACGTCGCACAACACCACCAGCTCCGGGCGGGCCGGGCGCGGCTTGCGCAGCACCAGGTCGATCGGCACACCGCCGGTGGACATCGACTTGCGCAGGGTCTTGCGCAAGTCGATCGCACCGGCGCGGGCGCGACGGCGGCGGGCGGCCAGTCGAGTCGCGAGCGTGCGGGCCAACGGTTGCACCACGCGGCGCATCGAACGCAGTTGATCGCCCGAGGCGCGCAGGAATTCGACATTCTCGGATAGCTGCGGGATGCCGTACATCTGGACGTGGTCGCGGCCGAGTTGCTCGGCGGTGCGCCGTTTGGTCTCGGCGTCGACCATCTTGCGGAGTTGGGTGATCCGCTGCGCAGCAAGTGCTTTGGCAATCTCCTCCTGCGTTGGCGTGGGCTCGTCGCCGTAGCCGGCGAGCAGACCTGCCAGCAGCTTGCCCTCCAACTCGTCGAGCGCCATCGACTTCAGCGCCTGATACGACGAGTACGACGGCCCGCGGCTGGAGTTGTATTTGCCGTAGGCGTCCACGATTTGGGCGATCATCGCGACCAATCGATCGTCCATGTCGGCGAGATCGGGATTGTCGTTGAGCAGATCCAGCAACATCTGCCGCATCGCCTCGACATCGTCGGGCGGCAACTGCACGTCGGGATCGATGGCGTCTTCGTCGGTGACCGCCGCCCGGGTACCCAGTGCGGCCGGCCACCACAGGTCGAACATCGCGTCGTAGGTCTCGCGGTGCTCGGGCCGTCGCAGCACCGCGCACGCCAGACCCTCGCGCAGTATCTCGCGGTCACCGAGGCCGAGGACTCCCATCACCCGGCCGGCGTCGACGGTCTCCGAGGGGCCGACCGAGATGCCTTGGCCGCGTAGCGCTTCGACGAACCCGACCAGATGGCCCGGGATGCCATGCGGGGCCAGCGGCTGGTTGGGGCGAACGCGGCGGACGGCCATCGGTGATCGCCTCAGTTCAGCCGTAGCTCGGAGGTGGCGCGGGTTTGGTCGGACTGGTGCTTGAGCACCACACCCATGGTGGCGGCGATCGTCGCATCGTCGATGGTGTCCAGGCCCAGCGCCAGCACCGTGCGCCCCCAGTCGATGGTCTCGGCCACCGACGGCACCTTCTTGAGTTGCATGCCGCGCAGCACGCCGATGATGCGCACCAGCTCCTCGGCGATGTGCGCCGGCAGTTCCGGTACGCGGGACAACAGGATTCGCCGTTCCAGCTCGGCGTCCGGGAAGTCGATGTGCAGGAACAGGCAGCGGCGTTTGAGCGCCTCGGACAACTCGCGGGTGGCGTTGGAGGTCAGCAACACGAACGGCTTCCGGTCGGCGGCGATGGTGCCCAACTCGGGGATCGTCACCGCGAAGTCCGACAACACCTCCAGCAGCAGACCCTCGATTTCGATGTCGGCCTTGTCGGTTTCGTCGATCAGCAGCACGGTGGGCTCGGTGCGGCGGATCGCGGTGAGCAGCGGCCGCGACAACAGGAACTCCTCGGTGAAGACGTCGGTCTTGGTCTGGTCCCAGTCGTCGGACCCGGCCTGAATACGAAGTATCTGCTTGGCGTGGTTCCACTCGTAGAGCGCGCGGGCCTCGTCGACACCCTCGTAGCACTGCAGCCGGACCAGACCGGAACCGGTGGATTGCGCGACGGCGCGGGCGAGTTCGGTCTTGCCGACTCCGGCCGGGCCCTCCACCAGCAACGGCTTGCCGAGCCGGTCGGCGAGGAATACTGCTGTGGCAGTGGCGGTGTCGCAGCAGGTAGCCGGTTTCGGCCAGCTTGCGGCCGACATCGTCGATGTCGGCGAACAGCGGTGCGGGCCGCGCAGGCACACTCACGTGGTTCTTCTCCTCAGCTATGTCAGACCGGGCGGGTCTGGCCGTCTCCCCAGCCGATCCACTTGGTCGAGGTCAGTTCGGCAAGCCCCATCGGGCCTCGGGCGTGCAGCTTCTGGGTGGAGATGCCGATCTCGGCGCCGAACCCGAACTGCTCACCGTCGGTGAACGCTCGTCGACGCGTTCACCATCACCGCGGCCGCATCGACCCCCTCGGTAAACCGTTGCGCGGCAGCCATATTCGTCGTCACGATGGCCTCGGTGTGCCCGGTGCCGTATTCGTTGATGTGGGCGATCGCGGCGTCGACGCCGTCGACGACCGCGACCGCGATGTCCATCGACAGGTATTCGCGGCGCAGGTGGTCGTCGTTCGGGATCCAGGTGCACGGTCACGCCGGCGTCCTGCAGCGCGTTGATCAGCCGCGGCATCGCCTGGTCGGCGATCGCCGCGTCGACCAGCAGCGTCTCGGCGGCGTTGCAGACGCTGGGTCGACGGGTCTTGGAGTTCAGCAGGATTCGCTCGGCCATGTCGAGATCGGCGGCATCGTGCACGTAGACGTGGCAGTTGCCGACGCCGGTCTCGATGGTCGGCACCTGCGCGTCGCGGACCACCGCGTCGATCAGGCCGGCGCCCCCGCGCGGGATCACCACGTCGACCAGGCCGCGGGCCTGGATCAGGTGCGTGACCGCCGGAGCGGTCGGCGCCGGGAGCAGTTGCACGGCGTCGGCGGGCAGGTCCTCGCCGCGCAGTGCGTCGCGCAACACCGCGACCAGCGCCTCGTTGGAGCTGCGCCGCCGAGGAGCTGCCGCGCAGCAGCACGGCGTTGCCGGACTTGAGCGTCAGGCCGAACGCGTCGACGGTGACGTTGGGCCGGCCCTCGTAGACGATGCCGACCACGCCGAGCGGCACGCGCTGCTGGCGCAGCGCCAGCCCGTTGGGCAGGGTGTAGCCGCGCAGTACCTCGCCGACCGGGTCGGGCAGGCCCGCGACCTGGCGCAGCCCGGCGGCGATGCCCTCGACGCGCTTGGGGTCCAGCGCCAGCCGGTCGAGCATCGCGGCCGGCGTGTCGGCGGCCCGGGCGCATCGCAGATCCTCGGCGTTGGCCGCCAGAATCCGGTCGGTGTTGGCCACCAGCGCGTCGGCGGCGGACGTGCAGCGCCTGGTCCTTGGCGACCGTCGGCAGTGAGGCCAGAACGCGAGCGCGACCCGGGCCCGGCGCGCGCGTCGTGCACCTGCTGGCGCACGTCCGGGCCGAGAAGGCATGCACACTCATCGACCCAGGGTAGCGGGCTTTCCATCTACGCGCCGGTGTGAGAGACGGCCCCAATCGCCGATGACTGCTTCCTTGCTGGCGGTCTTCGATGATCCGGCCCAATTCCTGCAGCAGCAACGGTGTCCGCAGCACGAGGTCTTCGATGTGCTCGCGCTCGATCTCGAGTGCGGTCACTTCCTCCAACGCGTAGGCGCCCGGCAGACTCGGCTGTCGGGTCAACGAGCTCAACCCGAGGAACGAGCCCTCCTCCAGCAGGCTCAGCGGGCGACCGAACCGTCATCGCCGGTCATGGTCCGCCGGACGCTGCCCTTGATCAAAAATGTCATGCCCGTGGGCACTTCGCCGGCGTACTGCACGATTTCGTCGGTGCCGTAACGCACCATCCTCGCGTGCGGGATCAGCATCTGCTGATCGGCGAGGCTCAGGCGCAATGCCGGCGCCACCACATCTCGCATCGCCATCTGCACCCGCGCCGGCGTGGAGAAATCGTCGTCTGACCCCGTCGAGGTGCAGACCCGTCCCGTCGCGCCGCGTACCAGATCCAGCGCAGGAATGTCGCTTTCGCGGCGCCGTCATCGGCCGGCGAGTTCAACGCGATGCTGACCTGATACTCGCCGGCACCGACCGGTCGACGCTGTCGGCACGGCGTCGGCTTTGTGCTGCGGCAACGCGCTTGCCACCCGCACCAGCAGAAGTCGCCACGCGGTCGGGCGGATCGTCGAGCGAGAACGTGGTGCTGATCGACAGCTTGTGCGCGCCGGGCGGGCGGCTGAGGTTGGTGAACGACGTGGCGGCCAGCACCGAGTTCGGCGTGATCTGCAGGCCGTGACCGGTCTGGATGTGGATGGCGCGCCAGTTCGCTTCGACGATGCGTCCGCGTGCGGTCGGGGTGTCCAGCCAGTCGCCGATCCGGAACGGCTGCTCGAACAGCATGAACAAGCCCGGACACGATCTGCCCGACGGAGTTCTGCAGCATCAGGCCGATGACCACCGACGTCACGCCGAGCGCGGTGAACAGGCCACCGACGCGCACGCCCCAGACGTAGGAGAAGATCAGCGCGAGGCCGATTGCGATCAGCAAAAACCTTGTGACGTCGCGGAATATCGTCGGGACCCGCTTGCGCCAGCGAGCCTTGCGGGCGCCCCCTCGAACACCGTGGCGTTGAGTCCCGACAACACCAGGAGCAGGACCACGAAGCCGAATACCGTCGCCAGCATCCGCACCGAGTCGCAGTGCGCGGGCACCTGCGCCA
The DNA here is from genome assembly GCA_963749375.1 of uncultured Actinomycetota bacterium. Taxonomy (GTDB): domain Bacteria; phylum Actinomycetota; class Actinomycetes; order Mycobacteriales; family Mycobacteriaceae; genus Mycobacterium. The sequence continues at coordinate 93,165 of CAVVNB010000020.1, read as the reverse complement.
CCTTGACCAGCAGCACAAGCAGTGCGCGCAAGCGGCACCAGGTAGCTGCGCAGCAGGTTGACCGGCTTGGCCAGCGCGCTCCGCCGGCGGGCCAGGAATTGCTGCCACTCAGTGAGACTGATCAGCAGCAGCGGCAATCCGACGGCCAACCCGACCGCCCAGTACAACCACAACGGGTCGAGGACGATCATTTTCGCTCCGTCAATCGCCAGATCGGCTGCTCGACGCCGTCGACGGTGATGGTGCCGGCGGCGGTGAACTGGCGGATGTCGCGCATCACCTCGTAGACGTCGGTCGTGACGAAGATTCCGGACTCCGATGCGCCGCTGCGCATCTGGTGGGCCAGGTTCACCGCGGCACCCCACATGTCGTAGATGACGCTGGATCTGCCGACCAGTCCGCTGATCACATTGCCGGTGTTGATACCGGCCCGGATGCCGAGCTGATAGCCCTTGCCGCTGTTGAAGCGCTCGATGATGCGCTGCATCTCCATGGCGAAGTCGACGGTTCGGGGCATGCTGTCCAGCCGCGGCACGTTCAGGCCGCAGCTGGCGAGATAACCGTTGTGCACGGTGCGGATCGGTTCGACGCCAAGGGTTTCGGCCGTCGAGTCGAGTTCGCGCATCAGTTCGTCGACGATCCCGACCAGTCTCGTCCCCGGACAGTCCGCTGGAGATCTCGTCGAGGCCGATGATGTCGGCGAAGATGACGGTGACGTCCTGGTGCTCCTGGGCGATGGTCTGCTCGCCGTCGCGATAACGCTGCACGACCGGTTCGGGCATCAGCGACAGCAGCAGCCGGTCGTTCTCTTTGCGCTGCTCGGTGAGCAGGCCTTCCTTGATCTTCAGATTCCGGCTCATTTCGTTGAAAGCGGCTGTTAGGTAACCGATTTCGTCGTGTAGTCGTGACCGGTATCGCGACGTCATAGTGTCCGGCGCTGATCTCCTCCGCGCCGGCGCGCAGTCGCCGGATGGGTCCCACGAATCGTTGGGCGATCAGCATCGCGAGCACACACAGCGTGAAAACCAGCACGGCGGCCGTCACCACCAGCGTGCGGGCGAAGGATGCTATTCGGGCATAGGCTTCTTCGCTGTCTCGAACAGCCAGAATCGACCAGCGCAGATCGGAATTGGGGATAGCCACCGGTCCATAAGCCGCGAGTTCACCGTCGCCCAGGTACCCGGTGTCGTTCAGCGTTCCACTCTGCCCACGTTGGGCGGCATGGAACGCCTCAGTCGCGACAGGCTGCACCAACGTGGTGCCGTGCCAACGCATCGCCTTGGCGACAATGTCTTCCGGGGTACCCGCCGCCACCGCGTCCCGCTGGTATTTCTCGGGGTCTTGCAGGAACAGCCGCGAATCGGAACGCATCAACCCGTCTGGGCCGGCCAGGTATGTCTCGGCGGTCGCTCCCATGCCCGCGGCTTTCCAATGCTGGTCGGCGGTCATGATCCGGTTGACCTTCGAGATCGGCAGCGGCAGCGCCATCACCCCGTCCGTTTTGCCCGCCGTGCCTATCGGTGACACCAGCCACGCGATCGGCACTCCGCCGGCCGCCTGGAACGGATCGAAATCGGTGATCCAGACAAAGTCGACCGAGTCGGCGGCCATTGCCTTTTCATAGGCACCACGCAGATTGGAGGCTCGATACGGACCGGTCAGGATGTTGGTGCCCAGCGCCGGGCCCTTCCGCACGTTGTAGACCACGTTGCCCCGCGTGTCGAGCAGCATGGCATCGCGATATTCGAACCGTGTCGCGATCTCGCGAAAGTAGTTGTTGAACCGGACATTCGCCGCCGACCATGCGCTGCCGTCGCCCGCGTCTTCGGGCGGGGCCGCCGCGCCGGCTGACGGAAGCGTGTAATGAAGTTGAAGGTATCGCTGCGCGTTGCTGCTGGGCAGCAGTGCGTCCAGGTCCAGCTTCTGCCCGGTGCTCTGTTGGATCGGTTTGATCAGCTTGTCGGTGTAGTAGCGCTCTAACGCTTGCGCTTTCCCGGGATCGGTCGGCGCGTCGGCCAATTGGTCGAATGCCGCGGAAAAAGCCTGCACCGCCTCGTCCGCAGTGAATCCCCGACTGTAAATCGCCAGCGAGTTCGACAAGTCGGCGAACAGCATTTCGATCGCCCGCTTTTGCCCTTCACGCAACTGGATCATGCGTTCGGCTGCGATCGGCAGCAGGGTATGTCGGCCGGAGACATACCCGACGACACCGATGCCCGCCAGCGTCGCCAGGCTGGAGACCAGCAGCATCACCATGATTTTCGATTGAATGCTCAATCTGGACAGCCATCGTCGGCGATGGCGCTCGTCAGTTGCGGCCCGGACCGGTTGATCGTGCGGTGCCGGATCAGCTGAGCTCTGAGACGTCAATCGGCGTCCTTTCGCTGTCGGGCCAAAAAGCCCAGATCACGCAGCAGAATATCGCCTCTCAAGGAGCGAAATGAGATTTGCCGAAAACCGTTATCAACACGACGTTTGTGCATCCGGTCGCTTCTCCATAACGTCGGCGGAATGACACGGGTTTGCGTCGTGGGAAGCGTGAATCTGGATATCGGGTTCGACGTCCAGAATTTGCCCCGCCCGGGCGAGACGGCATTGGCGTCCTCGATGCGCTCGACACCCGGCGGCAAAGGTGCCAATCAGGCAGTGGCGGCGGCGCGGGCGGGTGCAACGGTGCAGTTCGTCGGCGCCGTCGGCGACGACGCGGCGGCAGCACAACTGCGCGCGCACCTCGAGGCCAACGGCGTCGGCGCCGACGGTTTGACCACCGTGCCCGGACGCAGCGGCAGCGCCGCGGTCATCGTCGACGCAGCCGGCGAGAACGTCATCGTCGTCGCGCCGGAGGCCAACGGCCGGCTGACGCTGGACTCGTCGCCGGCGCGCCACCTCGTCACGAACAGCGAAGTGTTGTTGCTGCAGTTGGAGATTCCGCTCGCCACGGCGACGGCGGCGGCCCGCGCGGCGCATACGGCCGGGGTGACCGTCATTCTCAACGCGTCGCCGGCGGGCGGCGACCAGGCCGAGCTGGCCCAGATCGCCGAGGTTATCGACGTCTTGGTCGTCAACGAATCTGAAGCCGCACAATGGCTTTGGCCCGTCCCGCACAAGGTGATCACGCTCGGCGCCCGCGGCGCCGGCTACACGGGTGACGGCGGGGACTTCATCGTGCCGTCACCTGCGGTGGATCCGGTCGACACGTCCGGTGCCGGCGACGTGTTCGCCGGTGTCCTGGCGGCCAACTGGGCCGGCGACCGGGACCTTGCACTGCGCCGGGCCTGCGCCGGTGGCGCACTCGCGACGCTGGTGCCCGGCGCCGGGGATTGCGCGCCTTCTGCCACGGCGATCGACGAGGCAATGCTGCCGGGTTGATGACGTCTTGGCGCTCGGCCCACTCGAGTTGCAGGTACGTCGCGTCGAGGAGCCGTACCTGTTCGCTAGTCGCCGTTCAGGCGGCCAGCTCAGTACCGTCTTCTGGCCGACGCTCAGCGAACCTGCCGGCGCGATCTATTGCAGCAGTCGTGTCCGACGGGCGCGCTGCCTCGTCCTCCGGCTTGCGAGTCCGCGTCGAGACGTCCGTTCGCCGACTGCTCGTCGCCGCGAAGCTGGTGGACATCCCATCGAAGATCAACACCCCGAACAACAACAAAAAAGCGATTCCTACCAGGTCCAAGAGCATTGTCGACACCTTCCGTGATCACGCGCGGCCGAAACGCCATGCGTTACCTACATCACGTCCAAGAGGTCGAACAGAGTCTTTATTCCGCTCACTCTAAAACTTTTTAGCCAGATCGCAGTTAACGCCGCACGTCGTGGGCGATCGCGAGTCCGTCGCTGGTGTCGAGACCATCGGAGCTCTCGCGCATCAGCACTCGACTGCGACTGGGCGACAGCAGGATCGACACGTAGTGGTGTGGCTCGCCGGCCACGAAGGCCAGCCGGTTCACTCGAAGCAACGCCGACCCGATCGCCACGTCGAGCAGGTGCGCGTTGCGGGGGCCCGCGATCTCCGCGGTGATCTCGTGCTGCATCCGATCGACGACAATGCCTGCGCCCGAGAGTAACTCGTAGAGCGGTGTGCGTCGCAGCGCCGCCGCGGTCAGCACGCTCGCGAGCTCGGTCGGCAGCCAGGCTTCGGTGGTCATCAGCGGCTCGCGCGTTCTGCGCTCCCGCCGGACTCGCAGAATGTGCAGCATGGTCGCGGTAGTGCCGAGTGCATCGCTGATCGTGGGCGGCGCAACCCGCGTGTCGTGCTCGACGACGTCGGTGAACGTCTGGAATTGGGTCTGCCGCAGGTTGTCCAGGTAAGAGCCGGTCGGCGGTGCGACGTCGGCTCGATCACGTTGCCGTACGAAGGATCCCACGCCTTGCCGACGTTCGATGTAGCCCTGGTCGGCCAAGTCTGCCAGGGCGCGGCGCACGGTGATGCGAGATACCCCGAACTGCTCGCACAGTGACTGCTCGGTGGGCAGCGCATCACCGGGAGCGAGCGCGCCGCGAGCGATCTCGTCGTGCAGCACCAAGAAGAGCTGGCGATGCAACGGCACCCCGGCCGCCGAACTCACCCCTGCACTGGCCTCCTGCATGAGAACCAATGTTTTCACACTCCCCTTGCCCGAAGGTGGATCACTTGTTATAAGTATATAACAAGTACGAGGAGGCGCTTTCCAATGACGACGACCGAGGTTCGGCAGGACCCAACCGACCCGGAGGGGCCCACCGGACGATTGGCCTCCTGGGTCGCCGGTCTGACGCTCGAGGACATCCCGCACGACGTCATCGACCGCGCCAAGCACCTCTTGCTCGACGGCCTGGGCTGCGGCCTGATCGGGGCACAACTCCCCTGGTCACGGGTTGCCGCCGGCGCCGTACTCGACCTCGAGAGCCACGGCGACACCGTCGTCATCGGCACTGGCCAGTCCACCAGTGGGCCGGCTGCTGCGGTGCTGAACGGCACGTTCATCCAGGGCTTCGAACTCGACGACTTTCATCCGATTGCGCCGCTGCACAGTTGTTCGCTGGTGATTCCGGCACTGCTGTCGACGGTGAACGCGCAGTCACACGCGACGAGCGGCGCCGACTTCCTGCTGGCGGCGATCATCGGTTTCGAAGTCGGCCCGCGGGTGGGCTACACATTGCACGGCGCGCAGATGCTCGATCGTGGCTGGCACTCGGGTTCCGTCTTCGGCACCCATTCGGCGGCGATGGCTTCCGGCAAACTGCGAGGCCTTTCGCCCGCCCGACTCGAAGACGCCCTTGGCCTGGCCGGCACCCAGTCGGGGGGTTTGATGGCCGCGCAGTTCGAGGCGATGAGCAAGCGCATGCACCATGGGTTCGCCGCCCGTAACGGCTTCTACGCGGCCGGACTCGCCGCGGCAAACTACACCGGCATCAAACGGGTCTTCGAACGTGAATACGGCGGCTTCCTCAGTGTTTTCGGCGAGGGACACGACCCCGACGCATCGCTGCTGATCGACCAATTGGGTGAGCGCTGGGAGACGTCGGTCATCATGGTCAAGTCCTACGCGGTGATGGGCGGTCTGCACGGAGCCGTCGACGCGGCCCGCCGGATACGTCAATCGGTTGCAGCCGAGGACATTTCGAAGATCGACATCACGGTCGGCGAGACCGTTTACAAGCACGGCTGGTGGGCACCCGAACGGCCGCTCACCGCCATCGGCGCTCAGATGAACATCGGCTACGCGACGGCGGCCGCATTGCTCGACGGCAACGCGCTGCCCGAGCAGTTCACCCCGGCACGCCTGGACTCCGACGACATCTGGTCGCTGATCGACGTCACCGATGTGCACTTGGACGAGTCGCTGGCTGACGCACCGCTCACCGAGCGGTTCCGCACCGACCTGGCCGTCACCACCCGCGACGGCGAGGTTCATCAGGCGCGGGTCGTCGCACCCCATGGGGCACCGTGGGATCCCGTCACCAACGACGAACTGATCACCAAGTTCCACGCCCTGACCGACCGGGTCACCGACCGCGGGCGCGCCGCCGCGATCGAGCGGGTGGTGGTCGGTCTCGACGACATCGACGACGTCAACGACCTGATCGATCTACTGGCAGCGCCGGTCGCCGGCGCACTCGACTGAAAGGACAGCGCATGGCAACCACCGCCGCTCGCCAGAACTTACGAACGTTGCTCGACAAACGCGAACTCGTGATCGCCCCAGGTGTTTTCGACGGCATCACCGCCCACCTGGCCCGCCGCACGAGACAGGCGGCGGCGTACATGACCGGTGCGGGGGTGGCCGCATCCGGCTTCGGCCTGCCCGACATCGGACTGGTGACGGCCACCGAGATGGCCGAGCGGGCCCGGATGCTGGTCGGCGCGCTCGGCGACGTTCCGTTGATCGCCGACGCCGACACCGGCTACGGCGCCGCGATGAACGTCGTGCGCACCGTCCGGCTCTACGAGCAGGCCGGCGTCGCGGCGATCCAGTTGGAGGACCAGGTATTTCCGAAACGCTGCGGGCACTTGGAAGACAAGCACGTCGTCGACGCCGAGGAGTTCGAGCAGACGTTGGCCGCCGCGCTCGACGCGCGTACCGACGAGAACCTGCTCGTCATCGCACGGACCGACGCGCGAGCGCCGCTCGGACTGGACGTGGCGATCGAGCGGGCGAACCGATACGCCGGAGCCGGCGCGGACGTGATTTTCGTCGAGGCCCCACAGAGCGTCGAGGAGATCGAGCGCATCGCCGGCGAGGTCGACGCGCCGCTGCTGATCAACCTCGTGCAGGGCGGCATGACACCGCTCGAATCGGCAGGGCGGCTGGCCGAACTCGGGTTCGCCATCGCCATCCATCCCAGCACTCCGCTCGGCCGCGCGGTCTTCGGCATGCTGGAAGGCTTCTGCGAACTCAACGGCGGCAACGTCGCCGATCACCTGCCCAGCCGGCCCGCCGATTTCTTCAACCTGGTCGGCATGGCGGAGTGGCTCGACCTCGACGCCAAATACGCCCGCTTGGAGGAAGTCCGATGAGCATGACCATCATCGAGAAGATCCTCGCCCGCAAGGCCGGCCGCGATCACGTGTCGCACGGCGACACCGTCGTCGTCGACGTCGACATGACCGTGCTGATCGACCTGCAGTTCGCCACCATGTGGATGGACCCGCTTCGCATCCACGACCCCGACAAGCTGGCCATCATCATGGACCACGCGGTGCCCGCGCCGACGATCAAAGACGCCGAAGGCGGGCCGCTGGCCCGGAAGTTCGCCGCCAAGTTCGGGATCGAGCATTTCTTCGACGTCGGCCGGCACGGCATCTGCCATCAGGTCATCGCCGAGAACGGGCTGGCCCGCCCCGGAGAGGTTCTGGCCTGCACCGACTCGCACACCTGCGCGGGCGGCGCCTACAACACCGCCGCCCGCGGACTCGGCCCCGCCGAGGTGTTCTCGATCATGTGCACCGGCAGACCTGGTTTCAGGTCGCGCCGACCATCCGCTACGAGCTCGTCGGCGCAACCCGGACGCGCGTCAGCGGCAAGGACATCTTCCTGCACATCGCCAACGAGTATGGTGACGCCACCAACCACAACCTGGAGTTCGGCGGGCCGGGGCTGGCCGGCGATCCCGATGAACGACCGGCGCACGATCGCCACCCAGGGCGCGGAGATCTCCGCCGACTTCACCACCTTCGGACCCGACGAAGTGCTCACGTCGTATCTCGACGACCGCGGCATCACCGGATACCAGGCTGCGGCACCGGATCCCGATGCGGTGTACCGGGACGTCCGACTCGTCGACCTTGCCGCGCTCGAGCCCTACGTGGCCCGCCCGGGCAAGGTCAGCCGCAACGCCCTGCCGGTCTCGCAGATCGAGCAGCAGAAGATCGACCAGTCCTTCATCGGGTCGTGCGCCAACGGGCAGCTGGAGGACCTCGCGATCGCGGCCAACATATTGCGCGGCAACACCGTTGCGACCGGTGTGCGGCTGATCGTCACCCCGGCCTCGCAGGCCGTCTACCGCGAGGCGATGCGGCTGGGCTACCTGGAGGACATCGCCGACGCCGGCGCGGTGGTCACCAACTCCACCTGCGGCGCCTGCTTCGGCTACCACATGGGCGTGCTCGGCCCCGGCGAAGTGTGCCTGACCGTCGAGTACCCGCAACTTCACCGGCCGGATGGGCAGCCCGGACGCCGAGATCTACATGGCCTCGCCCGCCACGGTCGCCGCCTCCGCGATCACCGGCTACATCACCGACGCAAGGAGCGTGACCGCATGACACTGGCCATCACCGGAAAGGTGTGGGTGTTCGGCGACAACCTCAACACCGACGCCATGTACCCGGCCTTCGCGATGAAGCTGGATCCGCCCGAGGCGGCCAAACACGTCTTCTACGAACTGCGCCCCGGCTGGACCGACGAGGTGTCGCCGGGCGACATCGTGTTGGCCGGCAAAAACTTCGGGATCGGCTCGTCACGCCCGGTCGCCGCGCTGTTCACCGAACTCGGCGTCGCCGCTCTGGTCGCCGAAGAGTTCAACTCGCTGTTCTTTCGTAACGCCGTCAACGCCGGACTGCCCGCGATGACGCTGCCGGAGGCGACCACGGTGTTCAGCGAAGGCGACACCGGGACGTTCGATCTGGGTTCCGGCGCATGGCGCAACGACACCACCGGAGTATCCGGCGAGGTGCCCAAGCTGCCCGAATTGATCCTCGAAATCCTCTCCAGCGGCGGCGTGCTGCCCCGACTCGCCGCGCAGGGTTATCTACCCGCCGAACTCGGCGAACTGTTGAAATCGAGCACGGTCGCGATCCGCGGCGCGGGCAGCGGCGCATGATCGGCAAGCTGCTCCGCCGTGTCCCGGTCGCCGGAGAGCACCGAAGCCCGTTCGCCGGTTCGGCCTTTGCCGCGCCCGCCGAGATCACAGTCAGCAGTACGGTGTTCCGCGATGGCGGCGCGATGCCGAAGACCTGCGCCGGCAAGGGTGTTGGTGACGACTCTTCACCGCAGTTGAGCTGGACCGGCATCCCGCCACGAACCCGGCAACTGGTGCTCATCATGGACGACGTCGACGTCCCGCTGCCGCGGCCGCTGCTGCACGCCGTCGCGGTGATCGACCCAGCTGTGCAGAATGTCGACGCCGGAGCGCTTGTCCCCAAGACGGTAGGATTACGTTTCATTCCAGGAACTTTGGGGCATCGCGGCTACACTGGCCCGCGCCCGATTCCCGGCCACGGCCCGCACCGCTACCGGTTTCTCGTGTTCGCCCTTGACACACCGATCGCAGACAGCGTCACCAGCTCCAAGGCGCTGCGCAAGCAGATGGCCGGGCACGTGCTGGCGCGCGGCATGCTGACCGGCACTTACGAGAGGAGCGGCTGAGATGGAGCAGACCACAGTGGACTGCGTAATCATGCGCGGGGGTACGAGTAAAGGCCTCTACTTTCACCGCGACGATCTCCCACCCGAGGGAGCCGAACGCGACCGAGTGCTCAAGCGGCTGATGGGATCCCCAGACATCCTGCAGATCGACGGTTTGGGCGGGTCACGACCGGTCACATCGAAGGTGGCGATCGTCGCGGTTTCCGAGCGAGACGACGCCGACGTGGATTACACCTTCGGCCAGGTCGACATCGAGCGGGACCTGATCGGCTATGTGGGCAATTGCGGCAACATCTCTTCGGGGGTCGGCCCGTTCGCCATCGATGAGAAGCTTGTCCAAGCCGAGGAGCCGTTCACGACGGTGCGCATCTACAACACCAACACCGACAAGGTGCTGTGCGCGAAAGTGCCTGTGCGCGAGGGCAGGGCCCAGGTTCACGGCGATTGCGTGATCGCGGGTGTGCCGGGTTCCGGGGCGTCCATCGTGATGGACTACTCAGAAACCGTCGGCGCGGTATCGGGCCGGTTGTTGCCGACCGGCCGGGTTGTCGACGAGATCGTGCTCGAAGACGGCCGGCGTCTAGAGGCCACGCTATGCGATGTGGCCAATCCATGCGTGTTCATCGCCGCCACCGACGTCGGACTTACCGGAAACGAACTGCCCGACGAGATCTCGGCCAACAGCGCGTTGATGACGACCATCGGGGAAATCCAGTCGAAAGCCGGCCAGATATTCGGACTGTGGCCCAAGTGGCAGGACGTCAACATGCCCGGCTTTCCGCTGGCGGTCCTCGTCGCGCCACCTGCGAGCTACGCCGACACGGCCGGTCACACACACGACGAATCATCGATGGACCTGCGCGCCCGACTGCTGTTCGTCAACCGTTGTCATGACTCGATGGCCGGCACCGGTGCGACCTGCCTGGCAGCGGCGTCACGCATTCCCGGCTCGATTGCGCAGCGCGCGTTGACCGGCGACGGCACGTCGTCGGCGCTGCGCATCGGCCATCCACTGGGCGTGATGGACGTCCTCGTGACCGTCGACCCGGACAGCCGCAGTGAGGACCTTCGCTTCACCACACTGGGGTTCGCGCGCACGGCACGGCGGCTGATGACCGGCAAGGCTTATCTGCCAACGGAGGCGTCGTGACGTCAGGACTCACCGAAATCCTCGCGAGGCGTTGCGCAGCTTTGCAATTCGCGATCTACCGGCAGAACGTGGTCGACACCGCCCAGTTGTGCATCCTGGATTGGCTCGGAGTCACACTCGCGGGCAGCACCGAGCCCGGACCCGTCATCCTGCTCGATCTTGCAGACGCCCCTCGGCGGTGGTGGCGCCAGCGTGATCGGCCACCCGGGCATCCGGTTATCAGCTCAGGATGCCGCTCTGGTCAACGGAACCAGTTCGCATGTACTTGATTTCGACGATGTCAACACCGTGTTGATCGGCCACCCATCGGTGGCGATCCTGGCCGCCGCGATCGCCGTCTCCGAGTCACTCGACCGGTCCGGCCAGCAATTGATCACCGCGTTCGTGGCCGGCTACGAGACCGCCTGCCGCGTCGCCGCGGCCGTCGGGCCAACGTCGTACCTTCGCGGGTTCCACAACACCGCGACCATCGGCACCTTCGGCGCCGCCGCCGCAGCAGCCCACCTCATGGGTCTCGACGCCGAACACACGCGAAACCGCTCTGGGCCTGGCGGCAACCGAGGCCGCGGGACTCGGCTGCATGGTCGGCACGATGACAAAGTCGTTGCACGCCGGCCGGGCCTGCCAGAACGGCGTCTTCGCGGCACGACTGGCCGAGCGCGGCTTCACCGCCAACCAATCCGCCATCGAAGCGCCAAAGGGCTTCGCGGCCACCGCAACCGGACACTGCGACGAAGCCGCGGCGCTGGCCGATCCACCACAGGGCTGGCACCTGCTGAACAACCTGTTCAAGTTCGATGCGTCCTGCTATATGACGCACTCCGCGCTGGCCGGCATCCGCGACGTCATGGCGTCCAACGATCTCTGTGCCCACGACTTGGCCGCCGTCCAACTGCATCTGGGCGACCTCGAAATCGCGACCTGCGCGCTGCCGCGTCCGCAGACCGGACTCGAGGTGAAATTCAGCGTTGCGCATTTGGTGGCCATGGGCGCGCTGCAGCGTCCCACCACGGTCATCCGCGACGCCGATGCGCACGACCCGGACGTTATCGCGTTACGCGGCAAGGTCACCGTCGTCGGAGACGGCAACAGCGGGGCACCCACTCTGGTCGACGTCACCACCACCGACGGCAGACAGCTCAGCACGGCGCACGATGTCAACACGCCCGATCCTGACACCGAGCGGACGCGTAGCCGGGTTCAGGAAAAGTTCCTCGCAGTCACCGCACCGATGTTGGGTGAGCATCAAGCACGGGCCGCGATTGCCGCCGTCGGCTCGCTGCACCGGGACGCCGACCTGAGCCGGCTACTCGCGGTGTGCGCGAGCTAGTCCTCGGGGATATCGCGTTCGATCGCGTCGAGCCAGGCCCGCGCCGACATGTCCGATGGGGCACGCCAGTCTCCGCGCGGTGACAGCGCACCACCGTGGGACACCTTGGGACCGTTGGGCATCGCCGAGCGCTTGAACTGGCTGAACGAGTAGAACCGCTGCACGAAGATCTGCAGCCAGTGCCGAATCTCCTTGATTGAGTACGCCGGTCGCTTGTTCTCCGGGAAGCCCGGTGGCCAGTTGCCGTTGTCGGCATCGCTCCACGCATGCCAGGCCAGAAACGCGATCTTCGCCGGCCGGAAGCCGTACCTCAGGACCTGGTACAGCGAGAAGTCCTGTAGGGCGAAGGGCCCGACCTTCGCTTCGCTGCTTTGCAGCTCTTCTTCCTCGCCGCTGGGCACCAGCTCGGGGGTGATCTCGGTGTCGAGCACCGACCGCAGCACGTCCCCGACTTCTTGAGGGAACTGGTTGGAGGAGATCACCCAGCGGATCAGGTGCTGGATCAGCGTCTTGGGCACACCGGCGTTGACGTTGTAGTGCGACATCTGGTCGCCCACACCGTAGGTGGACCAACCCAATCCCAGCTCGGACAGGTCCCCGGTGCCCAGCACGATCCCACCGCGCTGATTGGCCAGCCGGAACAGGTAATCGGTGCGCAGGCCGGCCTGGACGTTTTCGAACGTGACGTCGTAGACCTTCTCGCCGCGCGAGAACGGGTGGTCCATCTCCTTGAGCATCAGCGACGCGGTCTCGGTGATGTCGATTTCGGCGAAGGTGACACCGAGCGCTCGACAGAGTTCGACCGCGTTGCGTTTGGTGTGTTGGCCGGTGGCGAAGCCGGGCAGCGTGAACGCCAGAATGTCGCTGCGGGGCCGGTCTTCTCGATCCATCGCCCGGGCAGCGACGATCAGGGCGTGCGACGAGTCGAGCCCGCCGGAAATCCCGATGACGAGCTTGGGAAAGTCCAAGGCGCGCAGCCGTTGTTCGAGCCCGGCGACCTGGATGCTGTAAGCCTCATAGCAGTCCTGTTGCAGCCGTTGGGCGTCAGCGGGCACGAACGGGAAACGCTCGACATTTCGGAGCAGCCCGATGTCGCCGGTCGGCGGATCCAGCCGGAATTCGATGAGCCGGAACGAGTCTGCCGATGCCCGGTGGTGGCGCCGGTTGTCGTCGAAGGTGCCCATCCGCAACCGCTCGGCGCGAAGGCGCTCGAGGTCGACGTCGGCGACACTGCGGCGTTCGCCCTTGGGGAAGCGTTCCGACTCGGCGAGCAGAGCCCCGTTCTCCCAGACCATGGTTTGGCCGTCCCACGCCAGGTCGGTGGTCGACTCCCCTTCTCCGGCAGCGGCATACACATAGGCGGCCAGGCAGCGCTGCGACGCGGATCGGGCGAGCAGCGAGCGGTCATCGGCGCGACCGATGGTGATCGGACTGCCGGACAGGTTGGCCAACACCGTCGCGCCCGCCAGAGCCGCCTCCGCACTGGGCGGAATCGGGACGAACATGTCCTCGCAGATTTCGACGTGCAGAACGAAGTCGGTCACGTCGGATGCCGCGAACAACAAATCCGGGCCGAACGGCACATCTGATCCGGCGACCCGGATGGTGCCGCGCTCGTCGTCACCGGCCGCGACCTGGCGGCGCTCGTAGAACTCCCGGTAGGTCGGCAGATACGACTTGGGCGCCACACCCAGTACCGCGCCGCGGTGGATGACGACGGCGGTGTTGTAAATACGATGCCGATAGCGCAGCGGGGCACCGACAACCAGCACCGGCAGCAGATCAATCGAAGCGGTGACGATCTCGACCAGGGCAGCCTCGACGGCGTCCAGCAATACGTCCTGCAACAGGACGTCCTCGATGGAGTACCCGGACAGCGTCAATTCCGGGAAAACGGCCACCGCGACGCCATCGTCGTGGCACTGCTGCGCAAGGCCGAGCACCGAGGCCGCGTTGGCCGCAGGGTCGCCGATCGTGGCGTGGTGCGTGCACGCGGCGACCCGGGCAAACCCCTGGCTGTAGGCGTTGTAGAAGTCCATCGTCCCTCCATTGTCGCCCGGCCGGCGCAAATAGGTACTCATCGGGTAACTCCGTCTGCGCAGGCGTGTCGCTGAACGGCTGAATCCGTACCCTCGAAGAGGTGACGGCTGTGCGTGCGGAAGCTCCTGAACTGGTCGCTGCGCTGACCGGTCGCCGCGTTGCCGTGCTGACCGGCGCGGGGATGTCCACCGACTCCGGCATTCCCGACTACCGCGGGCCGGACTCGCCGCCGAGCAATCCGATGACGATTCGCCAGTTCACCACGGACCCGGTGTTCCGCCAGCGGTACTGGGCCCGCAACCACGTCGGCTGGCGGCACATGGACGACACTCAACCCAACGCCGGGCACCGCGCGATTGCCACGCTCGAACACGACGGCGTCGTCAGCGGCGTCATCACCCAGAACGTCGATCTGTTGCACAGCAAAGCCGGCAGCAGGAACGTGATCAACCTGCATGGCACCTACGCGCAGGTGGTCTGCCTGAGCTGTGGACTGACCATGAGCAGGGCGGCGCTGGCCGAGGAACTCGACGCGCTGAACCCGGGATTTACCGAACGCGTCGAGGCGGTCGGCGGGTTGGCGATCGCGCCGGACGCCGACGCCGTCGTCGACGACACCGCGTCGTTCCGCTACCGCGACTGCCCATCGTGCGGCGGCATGCTCAAACCCGACATCGTCTACTTCGGCGAAAGTGTCGCGAAAAATGTTGTTCAACAATCATTTTCGCTCGTCGAAGATGCCGACGCACTGTTGGTCGCGGGTTCGTCGTTGACGGTGTTCTCCGGCTACCGCTTCGTGCGTCACGCCGCGGTCCTGGGCATGCCGATCGCCATCATCAATCGCGGGCCCACTCGCGGCGACGAGCACGCCGGCGTCAAGGTCGACGGCGGCTGCTCGGAGCTACTGACGCTGCTGGCCGAGGAACTCGCGGCGACGTCAGTTCGCTGACGCTAGCTCGCCTTGCGATCCACCCTCACCGCCACCTTGCCTACTATGCCGTGGCCCGCCTTCAGCGACTCCAACCCAGCACTGATCGCTTCGACGGAACTGTCGATGGTCTGGCCGATGTGCGGGACCACAAGCCCTTGCGCCGCCCACTGCATCGCCAGATGCATCCCGCGTCGGAGAAACACGCGAGCGGCGCCGTCCAGCGTGGCGGGTTCCGAAAAATAGCGCAGCAGATTGACGTTGACGTGTGTGGCACCGCGCTCGCTCAGGATGGCGTCGACGGGACTGTGTGTTTCGACCAGTCGTGTCGTCTTTCCTGGGCCGACGCCGAGCACAATCCACTTGCCGCCCCGCCGAACCGATTTCGCGCTCTCCACAAAGCCCCGCTCGCTGTACGTGGCGTCGTAGACGAGGTCAACGCCCTCGCCGTCGGTCAGTTTGGCGATCTCGGCGGCGATGTCATCACGCCTGTAATTGAAAACATGGAGGGCCCCGCACCGCCGGGCCAGGGCGATTGATTGCCGCGTGCTGCCGCTGCTGATGACCAATCCGGCCCCCAGGGCTCGCGCCGCCATCTGGACGGCAAGATGCCCGACGCCTCCCCCACCGCCGGGGATATACACCGTTTTGCCGGGCTGGAGCACCGGGTACAGACCCGCGAAAGCCGACAGGAAGGCCATCGGCAACGCCGCCGCATCGCGGAAGCTCAGCGACGACGGCTTCCGAGCGGCAAGAAACTGCTGCGCAAGGGCGTAGCTGTGCTCACTTCCCCTCTCACCCGTTGCGATCCAGCCCCCGTTACCGTTCAAGTCGGCCATTGCTGCCACCGCGTCACCGACCGCCAGGCCGGTGACACCACGGCCCACGGCGACCACCACACCGGCGACGTCAAGTCCGAGAACGACCGGCGGCGTACGTCCCATGAAGTTCAGGTCGGCCAACTTGTACTCCAGCGGGTTGAGCGACGATGCCGCCACGCGGATCAGCACCTGATCGGCCGCCGGCTGCTCGACGGGAACACGCACCGCCTCCAGCGGCAGCCCAGCGCGGTCTCTTGTGTAACCGACACCGAGGAACGTCTCCGGAATCTCCTTTCGGCTCATGATTCGATGAGGGCCGTTGGCACGGGCGCATCCAAGATGGCCAGCAGCGACGCAAGCTTGCGATCCAATTCGATTCCCACCGTGGTGATTTCCGGCGTGTTGAAGCTGGCGAACCGGGTGCTGGGCTGGTCCACGGTGAACCATGTGACACCGTCGGCGTCTTCCAGAATCGCAGTACGCAGGGGCGCATAAAGAAGGATGGCCGGGCTGTAGCGATACATCTTCTCCGCGATGGTGTGGTTGCCCATGAGGTACTCGACGCAACGCCCCCCGTCTCCGGCCAGACTCATCAGCGACGTGAAGTCGTGAGACCAATACAGAATGAAGTCGTGTGGCGCGTTGTCAGCCGTGGCCTCGAGAACCGTCTGCCAGTCGACGCCCCTCTCGACCAGGGACTCGAATCGTGCGCTCTGGCACACGGGCACCGCTTGCTCGTAGCGATGCCTGAACCCGTCGAACGAGTCGTCGATACGAATCGTCAACCGGTCGACCCGATGCGAGATCGTTTCAATCGATCCATCGATGGATTGAGTCATGGCGTCTCCTGTCTCCTGTTGTTTGTCGAAGTCACGCGGCCGTGATGCCCAATTCGGCCAGCCTGTCGTGGTTTTCCTCAAGCCATTCACGTTCGCGGCCCGGTTCGGCAATGAACAACCCGGCGTCCATGACGTTTGCCGGATCGACCTCGGTCACCGAGATCCACAGTTTGGCTTCCGGCTGGCCCGAGTTCCGTGTCCAGATCTGCGAGAGCTCGCGCAGCATTGCCCGCCGCGTTTCGAGGTCACGTCCGTGGCGGTTGATGGCGAGAATCAAGGATTGCGATGCCGGTTTGCCGGCCGAGAAGCACTCGCCTTCGGGCATCTCGTGGAACAGAACTTTGACCCATGACGCCGGAGCGCCGGTGACGTTGCAGTACAGGCTGGTCATCTCGTCGGCGATGTTGGCCTTCGCGGACTTAGTCAGCAGACCTTTCGGGCTGTAGCACTGGTAGATGGGCATCTCGAATTCCTTATTATGTCGGTCGTCATACTTAGTGATAATCGCGACGCTACAACTGCTCTCATGCTTTGTCAAGAAATATGTATGATGGACGACATGCCAAAAAAGACCGACAGCAAGGAGCGCATGGTCGCGGCAGCGCGCCGGCTGTTTCGCGAGCACGGCTATCTCGGCACCGCTCTGTCAGACGTCGTCACCGAGAGCGCCGCGCCACGCGGGTCGATCTACTTTCACTTCCCAGGCGGCAAGGAGGAACTCGCCACCGAGGTCACCCTGCTGCACGCATCCGACCGCATCGCAGAGATCAACCGCGCGGCTGCCGCCGCCACCAGCGCCGCGCAACTGATCGAGATCTTCGTGGGCAGCGAACGCGACGACCTGGTGGCCAGCGGCTACCGCGAGGGGTGCGCGGTGGCTCCCATCGTGATCGAGTCGACGCCCGCCTCCGGTCTGCTCAGCGACGCGGCCCGCCGCGCCTTCCAAGATCTGATCGCCACGCTGGCCGCCCGCCTCACCGAAAAGGGCATACCCGACACGAAGGCCGTGCAGCTCGCGAACAATGTGTGGACAAGCGTGGAAGGAGCACTCATCGTCAGCCGCGTGCTGCGCAGCCCAGAGCCATTCGACATGGCCATCGCCCTACTGACCGCAGCCGCCGAGCAGGTTGACAGCGACCGCTAGGCGCTCAGAACGTGCAGGGCATGCTGCGGATGCCGTGAATGAAGTTGCCGGGCACGTAGGCGGGCTCGCTCGCCTGGATCTCTGGCAATTGATGCAGTAATTCGGCGAAGACCGCGCGCAATTGCGCCCTGCCGAGATGGGCACCCAGGCAGAAGTGCACCCCGCCACCGCCAAAGCCGAGATGCGGGTTGGGGCTTCGGCCCAGATCCAAGCGCTCCGGGTGCTCGAAGACCTCGGTGTCCCAGTTACCGGAGGAATAGAACATCACAACCTTCTCGCCGGCCCGGATGGTCTGTCCGTGGAGTTCGAAATCCTTTGCGGCCGTACGCCGAAAGGTCATGACGGGTGTGGCCCAGCGGATAAACTCTTCAACTGCTCCGCCGATGCGATTATCGAAATCCTCCAGCAGCCAGGCGCGCTGATCAGGAAAGTCAGTGAGCGCTTTCAGTCCGTGGCTGATCGTCTGGCGGGTCGTGTCGTTGCCCGCCACGGTGAGCAGCACAAAGAATGCGGCGATGTCGGAGTCGGTCAGCCGGTCACCGTCCACCTCGGCGTTCACCAGGGCGCTGAACAGGTCGTCACCGGGGTGCGCTCGTCGCTCGGCCGCGAGCGTCCCAGCCACCTGATGGACGTAGGTCTGCGCCTCGAACAACACCTCCAGCGGGTGGCGACCATTGAGGTATTCCGGGTCGCCCGACGAGACCATGGCATCGGCGGAATGCGCCAGGCGTTGACGCTCCGATTCAGGGATACCCACCATGTCCGAGAGCGTGCGAATGGGCAGTTCCTTGGCGCAGAGGTCGACGAAATCGGCACCGCTGCCCGCGGCTTTCAGCTCCTCCACGATGGTTTTGGCGTTGGCCTGGATAGAGTCCTCGATGCGCCTGACCTGCCGCGGGGTGAACGCGGCGCTAGCAAGTTTGCGGAGGTAGGTCTGCCGCGGCGGGTCCATGGCCAGGAAGGACTGCGACGCCTCGAGCAGTTCCACGGGAAAGTTCTCGAACATCACGCCCTTGCCGGACAGGAACACCTCGTTGTTGCGGCTGACGTCAGCGATGTCGTCGCGGCGGGTGATCGCCCAGTAGCCGGGGTCGTTTGGGTCCTCCATCGTGGCGTCTTCGACGGGAGGATGCCAGCTGACCGGCCGCTCGGCACGCAAGAGGGCGAATGAGCGCTCCCTCTCTTGCGCGCTGCCTGCCCAGAACGCACGGGACGACAGGTCAACGCGGTCGTAGGCGCGGGGGTTGGCAGCCGTCGCTGTCATGGGCGAATCCTCCATCAAATATGACGCCGGTCACAGTCTCCGAACACCGATGACGATAAGACTAGACATAGTGTCTAGTCAAGGTGTCATACTGACTGACATGCCCTCAGTCACCCGTAAGCCGCAGGCCAAGCGGCAGGAACGACGTGAGCAGATCGAGCGCCGGCTGCTCGACGCCACGGAGCGACTGATGCGCGACGGCGCGAGCTTCACCGAACTCAGCGTCGACCGGCTGTCCACCGAAGCCGGGATGTCGCGAGCCAACTTCTACATCTATTTCGAAGACAAGGGCGACCTGCTCCGACGGTTGGCCCGTCAGGTGTTCGGCGAACTCGCCGACAGCGCCGAACTCTGGTGGGGCGTGGCATGGCGACACGACCCCGATGACGTCCGGGCCGCGATGGCCGGCATCGTCGCCAGCTACCGGCGGCATCAGCCCGTACTGGTCGCGCTCAACGAGATGGCCGGATACGACCCACAGGTCGCGGCGACCTACCGTGAGCTGCTCGCCGGAATCTCCGAGCGGCTGACACAGGTCATCGAGGACGGCCAGGCCGACGGCTCGATCCGCCGCGAGCTGCCCGCGGCCACCACGGCCAGTGTGCTCAGCTGGATGGTGGAGCGGGCCTGCCAGCAGAACCTGCCGGGCAGACCGCCCGAATACGATGCCGAGATAACCACGACGCTGACAGAAATCGCTTGGGGCGCTTTATATCTGAAGCCGATAACCAGAAACTAGACGGCAACCAGGTCGTCGGCGTGCACCGCAGGCCGACGTAGCTCGGCGGGTAACTCCGACGTCGACCGGCCGATCATACTGGCCAACTCCGCGGCGTCGTATGCGACGACACCCCGGGCCACCAAAGCATCATCGGGTCCGTTCAGATCGACGACATCGCCGCCGTGAAAGCGGCCGGCCAATGCGGTGATCCCTGCGGGCAACAGCGAACGGCGTTGGCTCAGAACAGCACTCACAGCACCCTGGTCCAGGGTCAGCGCACCGGCGGACTCGGCGGCGTACCGGACCCAGAAGCGGCGTGCCGACATCCGGTTGCGCCGCGGGGCGAACACCGTGCCCACCGACGCGTCCGCAAGCGCCGCCTCGGCGTCGGCCGCGGCCGCCAGCAGAACCGGGACCCCGGCGTCCGCGGCCAACAGTGCCGACGACAGCTTGGATGCCATGCCACCGGTGCCGAAATGGCTGCCCTGCCCCGCGATCACGCCATCCAGCTCATCCGGCCCGCAAACCTCTGCAATGAAATGGCTCTCGACGGACTTGCGCGGATCGGAATCGTAGAGGCCGTCGATGTCACTGAGCAGGATCAGCGCATCGGCGCCGACCAGGTGCGCCACCAGTGCCGAGAGCCGGTCGTTGTCGCCGAATCGAATTTCGTTGGTGGCCACCGTGTCGTTCTCGTTGACGATCGCCACCGCGTGCAGGGCACGCAACCGATCGAGTGTGCGCTGAGCGTTGTTGTGCTGCACCCGCATCGACACGTCGTGTGCGGTCAGCAACACCTGGCCGACGCTGCGCTGGTAGCGAGCGAACGCGGTGCTCCAGGCATTGACCAGCGCGACCTGCCCGACGCTGGCCGCGGCCTGCTTGGTGGCCAGGTCGCTGGGCCGCTTGCTAAGCCCCAGTGGCTCGATGCCCGCGGCGATGGCCCCCGAGGACACGATGATGACGTCGGAGCCCGCTTTCATCCGCGCCTCAATGGCGTCGACGAGCCCGGCCAACCGGCTGGCGTCGAACATGCCGGTCGAGGTGGTCAGTGCGGTGGTTCCGACCTTGACGACGACGCTGCGCGCGGCCCGAACTGCTTCGCGCGCAGGACTATTCATCCGAGTCGCCGCTTTCGCGGCGTTGCTTTCTGGCCGCCTTGCGTTCGTCGGCGCCGATCCGGTCGTTCGGATCCAGCCGCGTGTCGGTACCGCGTCTTGTCATCAGGGTGTCGATGCCAGCCGGCGTCTGGGGCTCCCAGTCGAACGTCACGTCGCCGATGGTGACCGCGCAACCCGGGCGTGCGCCCAGCTTCATCAATTCGTCCTCGACGCCGAGACGGGCCAACCGGTCGCCGAGATAGCCGACCGCTTCGTCGTTCTCGAAACTGGTCTGCGAGACCCAGCGTTCGGGCCGACGGCCGCGGACCACGAACCCGCCCTGCCCATCGGACTCCACGCTGAAGCCGGTCTCGTCGACCGCTACCGGGCGGAGCACCGGCCGCCGCGGCACCAGCACCGGCTGGGCCGCCTGGTACTGCGCAACCAAGTCGGCAAGCCCGAAGATCAGCGGCTGCAGCCCTTCTCGCGCGACCGTCGATACGGTGAACACCGGCCAGCCGCGCTCGGCGATCTCGTCGTGAACGAACTCGGCCATCTCGCGGGCTTCTGGCACGTCGATCTTGTTGAGCACCACCGCACGTGGGCGCTCGACCAGATCGCCAAGCGTCGAATCGCCTTGCAGAGTGGGCGTGTAGGCGGCCAGCTCGGCTTCCAACGCATCGATGTCGGAGAGCGGGTCGCGGCCGGGTTCCGCAGTCGCACAGTCCACCACGTGCACCAGCACCGCGCATCGCTCGATGTGGCGCAAGAAGTCCAGACCCAACCCGCGGCCTTGCGACGCGCCCGGGATCAGGCCGGGCACGTCGGCGACGGTGAACGTCCGCTCCCCGGCCGACACCACCCCGAGGTTGGGCGCCAGCGTGGTGAACGGGTAGTCGGCGATCTTGGGCTTGGCCGCCGAGATCGTGGACACCAGTGAGGATTTGCCCGCCGACGGAAAACCGATCAGGCCGACGTCGGCGACGGTTTTGAGTTCCAGGGTGAAGTCGCGGGCTTCACCTTTCTCACCGAGCAGCGCGAAGCCGGGCGCCTTGCGGGCCCGCGACGCCAGCGCGGCGTTGCCCAGCCCGCCGCGACCGCCGGCGGCGGCTTCGAAGCGGGTCCCGGCACCGACCAGGTCGGCGAGCATGCGGCCGTCGTCGTCGACCACGATGGTCCCGTCAGGAACCTTGATCTCCAGATCGGGAGCGGCGGCACCGGCCCGGTTACCGCCCTGGCCCTGCTTGCCGGACGCCGCCACGACATGTGGGTGGAAGTGAAAGTCGAGCAGGGTGTGCACCTGCGGGTCGACGACCAGCACGATGCTGCCGCCGCGACCACCGTTACCGCCGTCGGGACCGCCGAGCGGCTTGAATTTCTCGCGGTGAACCGAGGCGCAACCATTACCGCCGGAGCCGGCGCGTGCGTGGATGACGACGCGGTCGACAAACCGAGGAGCCATCGGAATTCCTCTAACTCGTCAGGCGTGTCAACACGCCCGCGACGCTCAGTCCGTCGAGGAGGAGGCCAAGACGATGTTGATCGTCTTGCGTCCGCGCTTGACGCCGAATTGGACCGCACCGGCTGCCTTGGCGAACAACGTGTCATCGCCGCCGCGGCCGACGTTGACGCCGGGGTGGAAGTGCGTGCCGCGCTGGCGGACGAGGATCTCGCCGGCCTTGACGATCTGCCCGCCGAATCGCTTCACACCGAGCCGCTGTGCGTTTGAATCGCGACCGTTACGTGAGCTGGAAGCGCCCTTTTTGTGTGCCATGTCTGTCGCCTCCTGCTACTTGATGCCGGTGACCTTCAGGACCGTCAGCTGCTGACGGTGGCCCTGACGCTTGTGGTAGCCGGTCTTGTTCTTGAACTTGTGGATGCGGATCTTGGGGCCCTTGGTGTGCTCGAGCACCTCGCCGGTGACCGCGACCTTGGACAGCGCGTTGGCGTCGGAGGTGACGGTGGCGCCATCGACGACCAAGGCGACCGGAAGCGACACCTTCGCACCCGGCTCAGAGTCGAGCTTCTCGACCTTGACGACGTCACCTACGGCAACTTTGTACTGCTTACCGCCGGTCTTGACGATTGCGTAGGTCGCCATGTTTCCGTCTACCTCATTCTCTGGTTCTGCTGGTTCTGCTGGTTCTCGCTGGTTCTTGCGAGTTCGTGCGGGCGTCGCGCAGCCAAAAGGTGCGCGGGCTGGTCTGGGAGTGTCGGCCAGGTACTTCTCCCACTGGGCGGGCCGGCGGGCCTGACGACAACTGGTCCAGGGTACGTGACCAGCGGCTACAGGGTCAAACCGGCCGATCAGTCCTCGTGGGCGGGTGGACCGGCTGGTCGGGCAGCGGCACGGCGTCGCGGACGCCGCTCCGCCGTTACCGCGGCGACCCGGTGATCGTCGTCCGACTCGTCGTCCTCGTCGTCGCTGTCCTCGAAGTCGTCATCGTCATCGTCGTCGTCTTCGTCGTCGTCCTCGTCGTCGAGGTCGTCGTCTTCATCGAGGTCGTCGTCATCGTCGTCGAGATCGACCTGTTCGGTGTCGTCCTCGTCGGTGTCGTCTTCGTCGTCGTCAGCGTCGTCGGCATCGTCCTCGTCGAAGTCGTCATCTTCGAGGTCGTCTTCCGCCGTCTCCCGCGCGGCGTGCTTCCGCAGCAGCTCGTCGGCCACGGCGTCATCCTGGCCCTGCTCGCCGGCCACATGCTCCGCGTCGTCGGGTGCGGACTCGTCGCCTTCTTCGTGGTGACCACCGTTGGCCGCGGCCATCGCCTTGAACATCGGGTGCTCGCCGGGCGCATGCGCGGGAACACTGGCCACCGGCTGCTCTTCGGTCTTGCCCTTCTTCGAGCGCCGACCACGCCGACCGCCGGACTCCGATTTGCGGCCGGCAGCCGGGGCCGAGTCAACCGGGTCGGCGTGCAGCATGATGCCGCGGCCGGCGCAGTGCGGACAGGTCGTGGAGAAAGCTTCGACCAGCCCGGTGCCGAGCTTCTTGCGGGTCAGTTGCACCAGGCCCAACGAGGTCACCTCGGACACCTGGTGGCGCGTGCGGTCGCGGGCGAGTGCCTCGGTCAGCCGGCGCAGCACCAGGTCCCGGTTGGACTCGAGGACCATGTCGATGAAGTCGATGACGATGATGCCGCCGATGTCGCGCAGCCGCAGCTGACGCACGGTCTCCTCGGCAGCCTCCAGGTTGTTCTTGGTGACGGTCTGCTCGAGGTTGCCACCCGAGCCGGTGAACTTGCCGGTGTTGACGTCGACGATGGTCATCGCCTCGGTCCGGTCGATGACCAATGTGCCACCGGAGGGAAGCCAGACCTTGCGGTCCATCGCCTTGGCCAGTTGCTCGTCGATGCGATGCACCGCGAAGACATCGGGGCCTTCTTCAGCAGCCGGCTGATATTTGTTCAGCTTCGAGACGAGTTCGGGCGCAACTGAATTCACGTATTCGTTGATGGTGGTCCAGGCGTCATCGCCGGAGACGATCAGCTTGCCGAAGTCCTCGTTGAACAGGTCGCGGATGACCTTGACCAGGACGTCGGGCTCTTCGTAAAGCGCGACGGCCGCACCGGCCGCCTTTTTCTTGGTCTCCTTGGCGAGCTCATCGATCTCGTTCCACCGCTCCTGCAGCCGGTTGACGTCTCCGCGGATGTCGTCCTCTTTCACGCCTTCCGACGCGGTGCGGATGATCACGCCGGCGTCGGACGGCACGACCTCGCGCAGGATCTCCTTGAGCCGCTGACGTTCGGTGTCGGGAAGTTTGCGGCTGATGCCGGTCGACGACGCGCCCGGCACGTACACCAGGTAGCGGCCGGCCAGCGACACCTGCGTGGTCAATCGGGCGCCCTTGTGGCCGACGGGATCCTTGCTGACCTGGACGACGACGTAGTCGCCGGGCCGCAGCGCCTGCTCGATCTTGCGGGCAGAACCGCCCAGGCCGGCGGCCTCCCAGTTCACCTCACCGGCGTAGAGGACGCCGTTGCGGCCGCGGCCGATGTCGACGAACGCCGCCTCCATCGAGGGCAGCACGTTCTGCACGATGCCCAGGTAGATGTTGCCGACAAGGGAGGCCGAGGCGGCGCTGGTGACAAAGTGCTCCACGACGATGCCGTCCTCGAGCACGGCGATCTGGGTGTACCGGCTGCCCTGGTTGGGCGGCTCGGTGCGGACCTTGTCGCGGACCACCATCACCCGGTCGACCGCCTCGCGGCGGGCCAGGAATTCGGCTTCGCTCAGAACCGGCGGGCGTCGGCGTCCGGCGTCGCGGCCGTCGCGGCGGCGTTGGCGTTTGGCTTCGAGCCTGGTCGAGCCGTCGATGCCCTGGATTTCGTTGTTGCTGGAGTCGGGTTTGTTCTTGGCCCGGGGTGCCCGCTCATGGACCACGGTGTTCGGCGGGTCGTCTGGTGACGCGTTGTCGTCGGAGTCGTCGCCGGAACCGGACTTGCGGCGGCGACGGCGACGGCGACGCTTGGTGGCACCGTCGCCGGAACTGTTGTCGTCGTCGGAGTCGTCCGTGTCGTCTCCGGAGTCGTCGCGGTCGTCGGCGGAGTCATCGTCGTCACTCGAGTTGTCTGATTTGCCGCCGTCGCCGGAGCCGTTCTCGGAGCCATTCTGCTCGCCGCGGCCACGGCCGCGCCCGCGACGCCCGCGGCGGCGGCGGCGGTTGGCCGGGCGATCGCCCTGGTCATCGTCACCGTCACCGTCACCGTCGAAGTCGTCGTCATCGTCGTCGGCGTCGCTGTCGGCGTCGGCGTCGGCGGACTCATCGGATTTGCTGGGAGCCTCGACCCGCGCCACCGGCTGGGGAGCGACGAACAGCGGCATGTACTCGGGGATCTCGGCCGGCGCAGTCTCCAGCATCAGCCGCGACTCGGGCTCTTCCGACTCACCGGTCGCGCCCGCCTCGGGCGCAGCGACGGAGGCGCCCACGGGTGCCGGCGCATTGGCCAGCAGGTCTCGGACGCGTACTGCGTCGACTCGTTCCACGGTGGAGTGCGCGCTGCGGACCCGACCGTCGAGTTCGGCCAGCGCGTCGAGAACCTGCCTGCTGGTCGTTCCCAGCACCCGCGCCAGGGAATGAACCCTCAGCCGATCTGGCAGCTCCTCGTGCTGCGACGAGTCCTCGGGAACTTCTGAGAATGGGCCACCGTGTATCACGTATTCTCCTCTAGCCCCCGGGCGCGTCATTTCGACGCGGCCACGCGAGGGCTTCGCTATGTACCCGGGTCACTTTCTCCCGGGCTTGTGATGGTCTTGCCCCGAGCAGTTCGGGTCGAACACACTCGGTGCCGGTCTGAATGATGGCTGGACAGCCGCGCCGCGAGTCGCGGTGGTCGCGCTTGTCAAAGTCTTCATTCGGGCGCCTGTCGACGTTCCGAAGCCGGTCCGGCGACGTTCACCCGTTCGCCAGTATCCCATACCGACGTAGCGGGTCGGACCAAGTGCGGCCGACCCGTTATCTAAGCCTTGTCGAACCAGAGCGCGATTTCGCGCTCTGCGGATTCCGGCGAATCGGAGCCGTGCACCAGGTTGTACTGCGTTTCGAGGCCGAAATCGCCGCGGATGGTGCCGGGCAGGGCCTTCTCGACCGGGTCGGTCCCGCCCGCAAGTTGCCGGATCGCGGAAATCGCCCGCGGGCCTTCGATAATCGCTGCTACCAGCGGCGATGATGTGATGAACTCCACCAGCGAGCCAAAAAACGGCTTGCCGTCGTGCTCGGCGTAGTGACTACGGGCCAGCTTTTCGCTGACAGTCCGCAGTTCCAGCTCCGCGATGGTCAGGCCCTTGCGCTCGACACGGCCGAGGATCTCGCCGATCAGGCGACGCTCGACACCATCGGGCTTGATCAACAGAAGGGTCCGCTCAGTCACGGCGCACAGCGTAGCGGATCAATCCGGCGGCCCTTCTTGGCCAGGGAGCAGCCCGAGTCGCTCGCGGCGTAGAACCTCAGAACGTACGTAGGCGATCAGTGCCCACACCCCGGCGAAGATCAGCCCGATGGCACCGATACCCGGGTAGACGGCGAAGCCGGCGACCGGAATCACCTGCACGCCGAGGTCGACCCAGATGGCCCATGGCCGGCCCTGCAGCCCCGTCAGCACGAGCAGGACGGCGGCCAAACCCAGCAGGTATGTCAACGCCCCTGCGTTCAGGCCGCCTCCGACCGACCCGACCACCGGCAGCGCCAGCAGCACCACGATCACTTCGAGGATCAGGGTGCCGGCCGTGACACCGCGAAAGCTCTTCCACGGGTCGGCCTTGGGTATTTCAGGTTGCTCAGCAGGCGCGTCCTCGTGGCGCCACTCCTCGAACCCGGCTTCGCCGGCCTCATCGTCGTCGGGCTTATTCTCATGGCGCCACTCCTCGAACCCGGCTTCGCCGGCCTCATCGTCGTCGGGCTTATTCTCATGGCGCCACTCCTCGAACCCGGCTTCGCCGGCCTCATCGTCGTCGGACGCGGTCACGCGGGATCACGACCGAACAGTGAGCGCGCGGCGCCCGCGGTGACGACCGAGCCGGTGATGACGATGCCGGTTCCGGAGAACGCTTTGTTCTCGGCGTCAGCGTCGTCCACCAATGCGGTGGCGGTGTCGATGGCATCGCGCAGGTTCTCGGCGGTCACGACCCGGTCGGGCCCGAAATACTGCTGGGCGGTCAACGCCAGCGTTTCGACGTCGAGGGCTCGCGGAGACCCGTTGTGGGTGACCACGATTCGATCGAAGACCGGCTCGAGCGCGGCCAGAATGCCGCCGACGTCCTTGTCTCCCATCACGCTCACCACGCCGACCAAGAACCGGAAGTCGAACTCCTCGGCCAGCGCCTGCGCCAGCGCCGCCGCCCCCGCCGGGTTGTGCGCGGCGTCGACGAATACGGTCGGCGCGCTGCGCATCCGCTCCAAACGGCCGGGGCTGCTCGCCGCGGCGAATCCGGCCCGCACGGCGTCGATGTCGAGTTGACGCTGCGCACCGGCGCCGAAGAACGCCTCCACCGCGGCCAGTGCGATCGCCGCGTTGTGTGCCTGGTGTTCGCCGTGCAGCGGCAGGAACACCTCGGAGTAGACCCCGCCGAGTCCCTGCAACTCCAGCATCTGGCCACCGATCGCGACCTGGCGACTCAACACGGCGAACTCCGAATCTTCCCGTGCGACAGCGGCATCAGCGTGCACTGTCTGCGCGAGTATCGCCTCCATCGCCTCCGGCACCTGACGTCCGATGACCGCGACTGTGTCCGGTGCGCCCTCCTCGGCCCGCTGAATGATGCCGGCTTTCTCCCCGGCGATGCCGGCGATGTCCTCGCCGAGGTACTCCACGTGGTCGACGCTGATCGGGGTGATCACCGCAACGGGCGCGTCGATCACATTGGTGGCGTCCCAGCGTCCACCCAGACCCACTTCGATGACCGCTACCTCGATCGGGGCATCGGCGAACGCTGCGAACGCCATCGCGGTGAGCACCTCGAACTTGCTCATCGCCGGGCCGCCACCGGCTTCGGACTTCTGGTCGATCATCTGCACGAACGGCTCGAGTTCGGTGTAGGTCGACACGTATGTGGCTGGACTGATGGGCTTTCCGTCGATCGCGATCCGCTCGACCGCCGACTGCAGGTGCGGACTGGTGGTGCGTCCGGTGCGTCGCTGCAGGGCGGTCAGCAACGCATCGACCATCCGCGCCACCGACGTCTTGCCGTTGGTTCCGGCGATGTGGATCGACGGGTAGCTGCGTTGCGGCGAACCGAGCAAATCCATCAGCGCGGAGATGCGATCCAGGCTGGGCTCGATCTTGGTTTCCGGCCAGCGCTGGTCGAGCAGATGCTCGACCTGTAAGAGTGCCGCGATCTCGTCCGGAGTTGGGCCGGCCTCGACGGGTACGACAACGTCGTCGTCGTCGGGCTCAGGTTCCAGCGTCACTTGAGCCCGGCCAACCTGGCGGTGATCCGGTCTACGTCCTCGCGCGCCACCCGTTGCCGCTCCCGTTGCTTGTCGACGACGGCTTCGGGTGCCTTGGCCATGAAGTCGGCGTTACCCAATTTCGTCTGTGGTCGAAGCCAATTCCTTCTGCGCGGCGGCCAGATCCTTCTCCAGGCGGCGACGCTCGGCGGCCACGTCGATGGTGCCAGACGTGTCCAGTTCGACGACGACGATGCCGCCCTTGAGCCCGACCTCCAGCGACGCCGACGGGGTGAAGTCGGCTGCGGGCTCGGTCAGCCACGCCAGCGAGGACACGGCGCTGATCTGGGTGCACAAGTCGGCGGCGTCGATGCCCGACAGCCGCGCCGGCACTTTCTGCCGGTCGGCCAGGCCCTGGTCGCTGCGGAACCGGCGAATCTCGGTGACCAGCTTCTGCATGTCGGTGATTCGTTGCGCGGCAACGGTATCCAACACGAACCCGGACGACTGTGGCCATTCGGCGATCACGACCGATTCGCCGCCGGTCAGGTTCTTCCACAGTGTCTCGGTGACGAACGGGATGACCGGATGCAGCAGCTTGAGCAACGTATCCAGCACGAAGGCCAGCACCGCGGTGGTGTGCGCGTCGTCGGGAGCAGACAGCTGCACCTTGGCCAGTTCGAGGTACCAGTCGCAGAACTCGTCCCAGGCGAAGTGGTACAGCGACTCGCAGGCACGGCTGAACTCGTAGGCCTCGAACGCCGAATCCACCTCGACGCGAACCTCTTCGAGCCGGCCGAGGATCCAGCGGTCGGCGTCGGTGAGTTCGCCGAGCCCCGGCAGCGGCGCGGGCGCGGCACCGTTCATCAACGCGAAGCGGGTGGCGTTGAAGAGTTTGGTCGCGAAGTTGCGCGAGGCTCGCACGGCGTCCTCGCCGACGGCCAGGTCACCCCCGGGACTGGCGCCGCGGGCGAGGGTGAATCGCAGCGCGTCGGCCCCGAAGAGCTCCAGCCAGTCCAGCGGGTCGATGACGTTGCCTTTGGACTTACTCATCTTGCGGCCAGATTCGTCGCGGATCAGGCCGTGCAGGAAGACGTCGGTGAACGGCACCTGCGGGCCGCGGGCGCCACCGAGCGTGATCGCGTCGTCGCCGCCGACGAACGTGCCGAACATCATCATCCGCGCCACCCAGAAGAACAAGATGTCGTAGCCGGTCACCAAAACGCTTGTCGGATAGAACTTCTCGATCTCCGGGGTGCGGTCGGGCCACCCCAGAGTGGAGAACGGCCACAGCCCCGACGAGAACCAGGTGTCGAGCACGTCGGGGTCCTGCACCCAACCGTCCGGCGGGGCCTCGTCCGGACCGACGCACACTTTTTCGCCGTCGGGTCCGTACCAGATCGGGATGCGGTGGCCCCACCACAGCTGCCGCGAGATACACCAGTCGTGCATGTCGTCCACCCAGGCGAACCAACGTGGCTCCAGGCTCTTCGGGTGAATCACCGTGTCGCCGTGACGAACCGCGTCACCCGCGGCCTTGGCCAGCGACTCGACCTTGACCCACCACTGCAACGACAACCGCGGCTCGATCGGCTCGCCGCTGCGCTCGGAGTGTCCGACGCTGTGCAGGTATGGGCGTTTCTCCGCGACGATGCGGCCTTCGGCCGCCAGCGCCTCGCGGATCTTCACCCGTGCCTCGAAGCGGTCCTGACCGTCGAACCGTGTTCCGGTGTCGGCGATCCGGCCCTTGGTGTCCAGCATCGTCGGCATCGGCAGGTTGTGCCGCAGCCCGATCTCGAAGTCGTTGGGATCGTGCGCCGGCGTCACCTTGACTGCGCCCGTACCGAATTCGGGATCCACATGTCCGTCGGCGACGATCACAATGTCGCGGTCGACGAACGGATGCGGCAGCGTCTGACCGACCAGGTGCCGGTAGCGGTCGTCGTCAGGGTGCACCGCGATCGCGGTGTCGCCCAGCATCGTCTCGACCCGGGTGGTGGCCACCACGATGTGCGGCTCAGAGTCGTCCAGGGAGCCGTAGCGGAACGAGACCAGTTCACCCTCGACGTCCTCGTAGGTGACCTCGATGTCGGAGATGGCGGTCTCGAGCACCGGCGACCAGTTGACCAGGCGCTCGGCCTGGTAGATCAGGCCGGCGTCGTAGAGCCGTTTGAAGATCGTCCGGACCGCCCGCGACAGCCCGTCGTCCATGGTGAACCGGTCCCGGCTCCAGTCGACCCCGTCACCGAGGCGTCGCATCTGGCCGCCGATGGCGCCCCCGGATTCCCGCTTCCAGTCCCAGACTTTGTCGACGAACAGTTCCCGGCCGAAGTCCTCTTTGGTCTTGCCGTCGACGGCGAGCTGCTTTTCCACCACGCTCTGAGTCGCGATGCCGGCGTGGTCCATGCCCGGCTGCCACAGCACCTCGTAGCCCTGCATCCGCTTGCGGCGGGTCAGGGCGTCCATCATCGTGTGTTCCAGCGCGTGACCCATGTGCAGGCTGCCGGTGACGTTCGGCGGCGGCAACACGATCGAGTAGGCCGGCTTGCCGCTGGTCGGATCGGCGGTGAAATAGCCGGCATCCACCCAGCGCTGATAGATCGTGCTTTCTACCGCGCCCGGATCCCACGCCTTGGGCAGGTCTTCTGCCCGCGAGTTAGCGGCGTGTTCTGGGCTTGTGGTCACGCGTCAAGTCTAGAAAGCACCGGCGCGTGCGACGAACACCGGCCTCGCGGCGCAGCCGGTGTTCAGCCTACTTCTTGCCGAACAATCCGCCGAGGATGTCGCCGGCCTTGGAGCCCAGCGCATTGCCCAGTACGGTGCCCAACGACTTGTTGCCGCCGGCCATCCCGCCGAGGATGCTGCCCAGCACGTCGTTGAGTCCGCCGCCGGAGGACGCCTCCTGGGTGGCCGGCGCGCTCTTCTGGCCCATCTGCTTTCCGATGTAGGCCAGGACGATCGGAGCCAGGATCGGCAGCAGCTGCTTGAGCAGGTCGCTGTTGCCTCCGCCGCCACCGGCCAGCGCACTGGCGACCTGGCCGGCGTCGTTGCCGCCGAAGATCTTCGCGACCGCCTGCAGGCCGTCGGCCTCGTTGACGTGATCGAGGCTCACGCCGCCGTCGAGCAGGCCGCTGGCGGCGTGGTTGTCGGCCGCGGACTCGATGTTGCTGGCGTGCTCGGGGTCTTGTGCGTTCTCTTGCAGTCCGCCGACCAGCACCGGCACCAGCAGTTGCACCGCTTTGTTGACTTCGCCTTCGTCGACGCCGATCTTGCTGGCGATGTCGCTCGTGGGAATCTGAGACAGAAGATCTTCAAGGCCAGACATGGACCCGTCCACCTAACGTTGCTGGAATGATTTGGTTCTCCCGATGACACTAGCGCCAGCCGATCTTGTCCGACAGGTTTCTTTCCGGAGCAGACCGGTGGGCGTCAGCGGTGCATCAACCGCGCGGTCTCCAGCGGGACTTCGGCGGCCGGAAGCCGCGTGAGTAGCGCATCGCCCATCGCCGCCGCCGGGGTCAGCACTCCGTGCAGGTCGGAGAGCGCCTCGCGGTCCGTCGCCAGCGCCAGACCACTTTCACCCAACAGCACTGCGGTGGCCTTGTATCCGGGGTCGCCCCGCTGGGCCATGGTGGCGACGTAGCGGGCGCCGGACGTCGTGGTGGTGTACGTCTCCACCTTGTAGAAGCCACGCTCGCGGACGGCTTCGCTGGGCCCGGTACCGGGCTTGGGCAGCACGCGCTCGACCAATCGGCGTGGCAGCAACCGGAAGTAGCGGCTGCCCAGTGCCGTCGCCGCGTTGCCGACTCCGGTGAGCACGGCGGAGGCCACCGGCGCCGCCACCGAAGAACCCACGTTCATGTGCTCGCTGTAGCGGAACCGTCGGCCGTACGCCCAGTCCAGCAATGCGTTGCTGCGCCGGACAATTCGCGTATTGGCGGGCGCCATCAGGAAACCCGCGGTCCACATGCCGCCCAGCTCCGGCGCGATCTGACCGCCACGACGCCGCCGCAGATCGGGTTGCGGGCCGAGTTCGGGTTCGGCACCGCGATCGGGACTCAGCGTGTACGGATCGGCAGAATTCGCGTCGCACATCGGCGATCGCTGGAGACCGAATCGAACACCTCCACCATCGACGCCACCGTTCCGCCGGAGACCCCGCCCGCAAACGAGCGAACCACGAAGTCGGTGCCGACGAGCTCGCCCGCGCCGTCTTCGAGCGCTCTGCGGTAGAGCGCGTAGACGGTGAGATCCGAAGGGATGGAGTCGAATCCACACGCATGCACGATCCGCGCCCCGGTGTCCTGGGCCTGCTTGTGGTACAGATCGATGCTCTCGCGGATGAACGGCGGCTCCCCCGTCAGGTCCGCATAGTCGGTTCCGGCGGCTGCGCACGCCGCCACCAGCGGCAGGCCGTAGCGGGTGTAAGGCCCGACGGTGGTGATCACCACCTGCGCCTGGGCGGCCATCGCATCGAGGGTCTTGGGCGACGATGCGTCAGCCGTCAGAAGCTGCCAGGACTGTGCCGATTCCCCCAGCGTGTCGCGGATGGCCCGCAGGCGATCAGTTGAGCGGCCGGCCAGCGCGATCCGCGCGGTGCCACCGGCCCGGGCCAGATACTCGGCTGTCAACTTGCCGACGAAGCCGGTTGCCCCGTACAGGACGATGTCGAATTCGCGCGTTGCAGTCACGGGCGCGACGGTACTCCGAGCGCCTCCGGCCATTCGGAGCTTTCCCCCAGCACGTGCTCGGCCAGGAACGCGAGCACCACCTGGTACCAGATTTTGGCGTGCTGCGGCGCAAGCACCCAGTGGTCCTCGGATGGGAAGTACAGGAACCGGTGCGGACTGCTGCCGTCCTCGCCGGCCGGCAGTGCCGAGTCGGCCAGCAGCTCGTACCAAAGGCGCAGGCTCTCACCGATCGGCACGCGATAGTCCTTGTCGCCGTGGATCACCAGCATCGGCGTGCTGATGTTGCCGACGAAGTGGTGCGGCGAGTTGGCCGCGGTCATCTGCGGCGTCATTTCACGGCGCCAGTAGTAGGCGGTGTCGGTGGTCGGCCCGAATTGGTCGAGCGCCCAGAGGCTGGCGTGGGTCACGATCGCGGCGAAACGGTTGGTGTGGCCCGCTATCCAGTTGGCCATGTATCCGCCGAACGACCCGCCCATCGCGGCGGTCCGGGTCGCGTCGATGCGGGGGTGCGCACATGCCGCGTCGGTCGCCGCCATCAGATCGTCGAATGGTGGTCCGCCCCAGGCACCCCAGCCGCGCTGGATGAAGTCCTGCCCGTAGCCCGTCGACAGCGCAGGATCGGGCAGCAGCACCGCGTAACCTTTCGCGGCCATCAACCACGGATTCCAGCGCCAGGCCCAGCTGTTCCAGCTGCCCAAGGGGCCGCCGTGAACCCAGAGCAGCAGCGGAGCCGGTGCCTCGTCGTTGGGCAGCACCAACCACGAACGGACCTTCGTGCCGTCGGCGGTCGTCGCCGCGACTTCGGTCAATGTGCCTGGCAGAGTTGGCAACTCGATGCTCGGCAGTGCGGTGATGACGCCGCCCGGGTCGATCCGTACCGGATGCGGTGGTGCCGCATAGGAACTGCGCAGTGCGTAGAGCACGCCGCCGGGCGCGGCGACGACGTCGGCGTAGCAGTAGTCGTCGTCGGTGAGCTGGGTGACGGTCGATGTCGCCACATCGACGGCGAACACCGGCGCGCGCCCGTTCTGGTCGGCGGTGACGATCAGCGCCTTGCCATCGCTGGACCAGACGATCGAGCTCAGCCGACGATCCCAGCCGCTGGCCACCGGTCGCGGCTGATCGCCGAATCGCAGGTACTGCAACGTCATTCGTGGCGCACGCTCAGGGCTGGAAATCGTATCCCGGGTAAAGGCGACCGCCGAGCCGTCCGGCGAGATCGCCGGCAGTTCGAAACTGGCCTCCGGGTCGTCGGCGATGACGCGGCGCTCCCCGGACGCCAGGTCGACCCGCATCAGCACCGACCGTTGAGTGGGTCCGGGCCCGGTGAGCTGCCACGTCGTCACGAGGAAGGTGCCGTCTGCACTGATGTCGAAGTCGGCGTCGCCGAAGCCGGCCGCGCGTAGGGCGTTGCCGGGGTCTGGCGTCAGGTCACGTGGTCCATGGGCGTCGAGCAGATGCGGTTCGTCCGGGCCGATGTCCTCGTTCCAGAACCGCACCGGATAGTCCGTGTGCAGGATCGCCGTCACCGAGCCGTCCTTCCGCAGACCGCGCAGCCGGCGATCGTGGTCGACACCACGGGCGGCCGGCAGCAACCTGGCACCGATCACGGTCGCGTCGGCGCCGCGGGCGGTGCGTACCGCACTGATGCCGCCCGGCGCGCTCGACACCTCGACAGCTTCGCCGCCGCCGGCCGGCAGCCGCCACAGTGAGGCCGGCGGCTTTTTGCCGTCGTCGGAGTTGCCGGCGGTCGGCCGCGACGAGAGGAACAGCAGGTCGCCGTCGCTCGTGAAGGTCGGTGCCGATTCCCCGTTGGCACTGCGGGTCAGCCGCCGAGCGGGTCGTTGTCCGGCGGGGTCGAGTTCCCAGACGGAGTTGGTGTATTCGTTCCGCTTGTCGTTGAGCTCGGCGACCGTGGTCACCACCCGCAAGCCGTCCACCGACACGGCGAGACCGGATATGCGCGGCAACGCGATGTAATCGTCGAGGTTGTCGAATGGTGTTGCAGTCATGAGTCGTTGGTAACACAACGGGCGTGCGCCACGGAGAGCTCATCGACCTGCACCGACGACAGTGAACGCGGACGAGTATCAAAAAACTGCTTGTGTGACCGCGATCACTTAGGTAAATTTCATGATTGTCGCAGGAAATTCATAACGCCCTCCAAGGTTTTCTGCGCGGTTGCCACTGTCGATTGGAGGGCCCTCATGAATCGTCGTATCCACACCGCCGGCGTTGCTGCAGCTGGGGGCGGCCTAGTGGCCGCTGCATTTCTGCAAGCGTCTGTCGCGGTCGCCCGGGCGGACGACGCCGGCTTCACGATCGGTGGTCTCAGCTTCGAAGACCCGGTGGCGCTCCCCGGCCTCTTCGGCGGTGAGCCCGTCCCGGGTTACGAGGCCATCTTTCCGACGTTTTTCAACGCACCGCTGTTGTCCATCGGCAGCGACGACGCGCTCGGCTTCCTTCAGACGGGATCCCAGCAGTTCACGGTCGAAGACGGCACCACCACGCTGGGGACGATCGACACGCAGGTCAACGACCAAAACCTGTTGGGCATCACCACCGCGCAGTTCACGGTCGTCAGCAGCGATCCGGCCTCGGGCCTGACCGATAGCCAAGCCGCCGCATTGCCAACCGATGGCACCGTATACAGCATCACCAATCTCGGTTCGGGCTATGCGAACGTCTACGAAGCCATCCCGAACGCCGACGGGACGGCCTCGTCCAGCATCACCGACACCTTGGTGACCCCGTTCGGCGACGTCAACGTCCCGACGTCCTATGACGCGATTGCGCCGCTGAACCCGGCCACGGCCTTGGAAGCCCTCGGTAACTTGTCCACCGCCGCCGGCGTCAGCGATAACGCGTTCACCATCGCCGGCACCACCTTCGACCCCGGCGCCGACGGATTCAGCACCCCTTTGGTGCCAGACGTTTTCAGCGTCGCGCCGCTGCTGAACTTCGGGGCCGGCTCACTGGATATCAGCGGTAGCGCCGCTCCGGAAGCGACCCAGAACTTCGAGGTTTTCGCCAACGGTGGCGACGTCGGCAGCGTGCAGACCTCCCTGAATTACTCCGACCTCCTGGGCCTCGACAGCACGCAGTTCACCATCCAGGCCGTCACCCCGAACGGCGCTGGGACGGACCTGCCCGCTGTCGGGACGATCTACAGCGTCACCGACCTCGGGTCGGGCTACGAGAACATTTACGAAGCCATCCCGAACGCCGACGGGACGGCCGCGTCCAGCATCACCGACACCGTGGTAACCCCGTTCGGCAACATCGACTTGTCGACGCCGTATGACGCCATCGCGCATCTGAACCCGGCCACGCCACTGGCAGATCTCGCCGCAACATCGACCAACGATGCCGTCAGCGCAAACGCGTTCGCCATCGACGGCACCATCTTCGACCCCGGTGCCGGCGGGTTCAACTCCATCGGCGCGTTGTTCGGTATCGCGCCGGTGCTCGAGATCGCCGGCGGCCAGCTCGCCGAGCCCGGTTCCACCTTTTCGTTCGCCACGCAGGGTGTCGAGGCGTACGACACCAACGGCACCGACCTCGGCTCTCTCACCTTCGGTGAGAACACGTCCAGCATCCTCGGCTTCATCGACACCACGCAGTTCAACGTCGCCGGCGAGGATGCCGCCTCGGGTCTCACCGCTGCTCAAGCCGCTGAGCTGCCCGCCGTCGGAACGATCTACAGCGTCACCGACTTCGGGTCGGGCTTTGAGAACATCTACGAAGCCATCCCGAATGCGGACGTCACGGCGGCGTCCAGCATCACCGACACGCTGGTGACCCCGTTCGGCGACTTCCAGTTGCCGAGCATGTTCGACGCCATCGCGGCCCTCGACCCGGGCGATGCGGCGGGCGGCGTCGATGCCGCCAGCAGCGCAGCAGCCGCCGCCTTCGACCTCTTCGACCCGGGGAGCTGGTTCTGACGTCCTCTGCTGCCGCAGTCGCGCTGTAGCCGGAGGCGCCGGCAGCGGTGGCGGGGCTTCAGCCGGCCCACACGTCCTCGACATAGTGGTCGGACTCGACGAGACCGTTCAGCCAGTCGCGAGCCTGATCGTCGTCGGCGCCCGTCCGTGCTCGATATATCTCGAGGAAGCACCCGCGCACCGCCGGCGCCATCCGCGCTCCGTCCCCACAAACGTAGACGTGGGCGTCCTTGGCCGGGTCACCTAACAGGCTCCACACGTCGTCGGCGTCCGCGGCGATCCGGTCCTGCACATAGCGGACCCCGTCCTGCGGCGCGCGGGAGAAGGCGGGACGCATTTGCACGATACCGATGGCTTCGGCCTGCTCGAACCTGTCTCGGAAGATGTAGTCGACCTCCGGGTCACGCACCCCGAAGAAGCACAACGCGGGCGCCACCGGCGCTCCGGCCTGTTGTGCGGCGAGCCGGTCGCCGAGGAAACCGAGAAACGGTGCGACGCCGGTACCGGCGCTGACCAAGATCACGTTCTTGGCCGGATCGGCACCGGCCCGGAACGCCTGTCGGGCCGGGTCCACGCGCGCCCGGATCACCTGTCCCGGTTGCACTGTCGCGAGGTAGTTAGACGCGACTCCCTTGAAAAAGCCGTGACCGGAACGGGCCGGTGCATCGAGCACGCTCACGACCAGTCCAACCGTGCGTGGCGACAGCATTGACGACGACGCGATCGAATAGTGCCTCGGCACCATAGGGTCGAGTAGTTCGAGGAGTTCGGCACCGGTAAGAACACACGCCGGGTATTCGTCCAGGCACTCCAACACGCTGAGCGGGCAACCATCTGGCGCGTCGGCCAATTCAGTGAGCCGCCGGCGCTCCGCAGGATCGTTGTTGACCGCCGCGAGACTGGTTAACTGGCTGCTGGTCACCGGCTTCCGCAATTCGACGAAGTGCGTGAGCAGTTCTCGTGCGCTGACCTCTCGGTCCAGCGCGATGAGTCGCCGAGAGCTCCGCCGAGGATTTATCGACAGCCGCAGTTCGGGGTCGATGCCGAGTTGGGTCAACGCCGCGTCGACCACCTCGGCTGGGTTGTCGGCCATCACCGTCAGGTGGTCGCCTGTTTGGTAGTCGACGTGTTCGGGAAGGTTCACGCGGACATTGGCTTTGGCTTGCCCCAGCCCGGGGCTGACCAATTGGGTGTTCTCGACGATAGTCATCGGGATCACCGACGACCGGGTGTCCATCGCCGCCGTCACCGGACCGACGATCTGCCGCAACTCGTAAAGCGGTTCGGTCGCATCCGTGAGCGGCGCGGCGTCGGGGTCGCCGAAATGTTGGGCGAGCGAAGACCATAGCCCGCCGGCGAACTCCTCGATCGTGCCTACCAGATCACCCGAGGTGTCGGCCGCGGCAAACGGGACCAGCCGATTGGCTCCCAACTCGGCCAGGCGCGCGTCGATGCGCTTCGGGACCGCCTGGTAGGTGTCCGCCCAGTTGTGGTCACCAACGCCGAGAACCGCGACGTTGAGTGCAGGATGCAGCACGACATTCGCGTCGAGCAGCCAGGCCAGGAAAGCGCGCGCGTCGTCGGTGGGCTGGCCGTTGTAGGAGGACGCGATGATCACGATGGCGTCGGCTGCGGGGAAACCGCCAACCGCCTCGTCGAGGGGGGCGACAGTGGCCACACAACCCAGAGCCGTTGCGTCGTCGGCGAATTGGCGGGCCAGCGCGCGGCAGGTACCGAGGTTAGAACCGTGAAAGATGGCCAGCCTGGTGCCGGCCGTGATTGCTGTTGGGTGCTGCACTGCGTCCTGTCCAGCAGCGACTTCGAGACCAGGTGCGTCGCTATGGCGGTCCTGCGGGGTGCGCCGGAGCAGATCGAGCCGGAATCCGACCGGCCGACGACTGGTCGGGGTTTCCCATTGCGGCACATAGTGATGGGCGTCGATGAGGCGGTAGCGATGTACCAGCCGGGCCAGTGCCATGGCCGCCTCATGAAGCGCGAATTGGCGGCCGATGCACGATCGTGCGCCGGTTCCGAAAGGCTTGAACAACGAGGCCGGCCGAGAAGCGGAGCGTTCGGGAGCGAAGCGGTCGGGGTCGAAGAGTTCGACATTGTCGCCCCACCCCGGTTGACGGTGCAATGCGCCGGTGAGCACCGTGACCGCCTCACCGCGCTTGATTGGGTACTTGCCACCGATGGCGGTGTCTTCCAAAGCCATTCGATCGAAATGCAGCACCGGCGGGGACAGTCTCAAGGTCTCCTCGATGACCTGCCGCAAATAGGTCAGCTTGCCGATGTCGTCGTAGCCGGGCAGGTAGTCGTCTTCGGCGCCGAACACGGTGTCCACCTCGACCTGCACCCGATGCAGCACCGCCGGATGGGTGAGGATGTTGTAAAGCGCGTTGGGCATGAGCTCCGACGTGGTGAGCTGACCGGCGATCAGGAAAGTCAAGATCTGATTGCGGACGTTCGCCGTCGGCAGCACAGGATTGCCGTCTGGATCTTGCTGGAGCATCAGCGTCAACAGATCTTTGAACTCGCGGTCGCCCGATCGATGCTCGGCAATGAGCCCGTCGATGAACGTATGCAGGGTGGCCAATTCGCCATCGAAGACCGGTGTTGTCGCTTCAGAACCCAACTCCCCCAGTGCCGTTGTGAAGCTCTGTGGGATCGGAGCCAGTCCGGGGCAGTCGAAAGAGTCGAAGCGCGAACCGAATCCGGCGAGCGCAACGGTGTCCATCGCCAGCTTCTGCAAGTCGGTCGACACATCTACCGACCGGACTCCAGCGCAGGCATCCCATCGCTCGATCAGTCCGCAGTTGATGTCCAGCATCGCGCCGTGATAGGCGCGCAGGCCCGCGTAGCTGAAGCCCGGTAAGAGGACATCGTGGGCGAGCTGCCAACTCGGTTCGCCGTGGTAAGCCGTGAACAGGCCGTCGCCCGCCAGCGGCCTTACTCGGGCAAGGGTGGCCGTGAGGTTTTTGGCGAACCGGTTCTCGTCGCACAGCTCTGCAACAAGTTCCAGTGAGCACACATAGAGCTTCTTGAAGCCGCCGTTGAAATCTGCGTAGAAGATCGGACCGTGCAGTTCACCCAGTAGGTCCACGGGTAAGGCCCGGGGCCGGCCGATCAATTGATTCGGGTCGGGTAATGGCCCCTCGGCCGAGGGGATTCCGGGAAGATCCGGTGGCGGCGAAACGCCGAACTCGGTCACGCGGGAAGCATATGTTTCGACGCGGCCTCTCGGTCAGGATCCACCGATGATCATCGACCTCTTAAGACGCCGAAAGCGGTGGCGGGCCTGAGCCCGACCACCGCTTTCAGTGGGTAGAACTTGGTCAGCCGCGACGGCCGCAGACCGGCCAGGCGCCGATGCCCTGCGAGTGCAGCACATTCTCGGCCACCCGGATCTGCTCCTCACGGCTCGCGCCGTTCGCGGAACCCGCACCGCCATTGGCGTGCCAGGTGCTCGGGGTGAACTGCAGACCGCCGGCGTAACCGTTGCCGGTGCTGATGCCCCAGTTACCACCGGACTCGCACGAAGCGATCGCGTCCCAGTTGACGCTGTAGGCCCTCTTCACGGGCGCTGGGGCTTCCTCGGGAGCCGGGGCGTCGTTGGCGGGCGCGGGGGCTTCGGGAGCCGGCGGGGCCTCAGGCGCGGGAGGCGCAGGTGGCGCGTCCGGAGCCGGGGCAGGCGGTGCATCGGGGGCCGGTGCAGGCGGTGCGTCCGGCGCGGGGGCGGGCGGAGCATCGGGGGCCGGCGCAGGCGGCGCGTCCGGTGCAGGGGCGGGCGGAGCCTCCGGAGCCGGGGCGGGCGGAGCTTCCGGAGCCGGCGGCAGGTCGGCCGGGGCCGCATCGGCAATCGGCGCGACGTTCGGAGCGTCCGGGGCAGGGGGTGCGTCCGGGGCCGCCGGGGCCTCACCGGCAGGCGGCGCAACCGGAACCGAAACAAAGCCGGCCAACTCGAACGGAGTCGACGGCGCGTTGGGGGTCACCCGCTCAAAATCAGCGGAGGCGATCGCGTTGGTCAGCGTCAGCGGGGCCGAAGCGAGCACCGCAGTGAGCGCAGCCATGCGAAGCGTCTGGCGGACGTTCTTCAACATCGTTCCTTTCGCGGGTGCGCGCGCCGAAGCAAACCCAGCGATGTGGGTTGCGTGCCGATCTCTCGGCCGGTTGCATACTTCGAATCGCGCCGTCTCGATCAGGCACGACAGCCGGGGCGTCAGCCAACACCGGGCAGTTGCCCGGCGGCCGCACGGGGGCGTCGTCGCCGCCCGCAGCCCCCGCTCACACGCGGGTCCGTGGTTTCGATCTTTCTTCGCCTTTGCAGGCCGCCACGGACGGTACGAGAAATGCGCCGCACTCGTCATCTCGAGACACGCCGGTGCACGGCACGGATTACAGCTCGGCTACGGCCCGCTCAGCCAATCGATCTCGCTGGTCATCGGTAGGTTTGTCGCGGGCGTCAGTTCTTTATTTCCGACGTCCTATGGTGAGTCAAATCACGTAGTTTTTGTGAGCTGCGCCACCGGCTTTCGGTGTTTAAACGCGCGTCGGTCGAACCATTTCGATGTCGGCTTGGGCGTAACAGAAGTTATCAAGATCACACGTTAGCTTGGCGTGTCGCAATCGATTTCGTATATCGAGTCGGTTCCGGAAGCCAGACCAATTTGCCTACCGCGCAATCTGGCTGTAGGACAGCTCTTTTCACTTGATCCGAGGGAACTCCGGCTTCGCAACGGCGCCATCGTCAACCGGCCGCCAGTGTTTAATCTTTGTCTCCCACAATATATTTCACGAGAAATGGCCTGTCGTAGTTTGAATGAACAGCGCTTGGCTGACTGGCTTTCACACCGGCAGCCATAACCTCACGTACATGCCCGAAAGTCAGCCGTCGCAACGCTAATCGGTAGTCGTACAATAGGCGGCAACGCCAAGCGGCGCCCACATACATTGCGCCCGAAAAGAAACAGCGTTGCGGACGCGGTCAGCGTCAGGCGTGCGACAGGCTGCGTGAACCGGAGTCGGAGATCACGACTCGCTGCGAATCGACCCGAGCTATCAGCGCCGGAATGTTCCGTTCGCCCGCAGCGACGAGATCGTCGACCAGAGCGGCCAATTCGGTGCGATACACCGCGGCCAGATAGTGATTCGTGCCGTCCCAGGGCAACACGATGTCGGCGTCCACCGCGGCCGCACGGGCCACGAGCACGTCGATCACGTCTGCGTCGAGGAGCTCAGCATCAACCGAGCACAAGAACGCGTATTTCGCACCGGCTTCAGCGGCGGCGCGCAGTCCACGGCCGACCGCGGACAGCTGTCCATGGCCGCGCACATCGTCGCGCACGACCTGCGCGGGGAGTTCTGGCAGCGACTGCCCTGGCGAGGTCACCACGAAGATAGGTTCGCATCGTGCCGCGACGACGCTCACGACGTGTTCGACCGTCGTGGTGTGCCCGCCGCGAACCTGCTTCAGCGCCTTGGCCCGGCCCTCCCAGGGCGATGCCCCCGCAGCCAAGACCACGCCGGCCAGTGAGGCCGGCTGACCCGTGGCGGCCATCAGTTCACAGTCCAGGTGTCGCGACCGTGCAGCAACGACTGCAGGGCGGCACGGTCGGACGGGGCGGACTCCTGCGCGGCCTGGATCTGCGACCGCGCCGCATCGTCGTAGGTGGGCCGGCTGACCTGACGGAAGATTCCCATCACCGTGTGCTCGAGGTTCTGCTGCGATAGCCGCGAAAGGGCGTATGCGTAAGCGGAATCGTCGGCGTGCGCGTCGTGGACGATGATCTCGCTGAC
This sequence comes from uncultured Actinomycetota bacterium, assembly GCA_963749375.1. Taxonomy (GTDB): domain Bacteria; phylum Actinomycetota; class Actinomycetes; order Mycobacteriales; family Mycobacteriaceae; genus Mycobacterium. The sequence continues at coordinate 50,174 of CAVVNB010000020.1, read as the reverse complement.
ACTGACGTCGGCGGTCTTGGCCACTTCGAGGCCGTAGCCGGATCGCACGACGCAGTATTCGCCATTGGCCCCGAAGACGATCGGCTCACCGTGGTGAACGTTGATCACCCGCTCCTCGGCGCCCTCTTTACGCAGCGCGTCGAATGAGCCGTCGTTGAAGATCGGGCAGTCCTGCAGGATCTCGACGAGCGCCGAGCCCCGGTGCGCGGCGGCGGCACGCAGCACCTCCGACAGACCCTTGCGGTCGGAATCCAGCGCGCGGCCAACGAAACTCGCCTCGGCGCCCAGTGCCAGGGAGACGGGGTTGAACGGTTGGTCCAGCGAGCCCATCGGCGTCGACTTGGTGACCTTGCCGACCTCGGAGGTCGGCGAGTACTGGCCCTTGGTCAACCCGTAGATCCGGTTGTTGAACAGCAGGATGGTCAGGTTGATGTTGCGGCGCAACGCGTGGATCAGGTGATTACCACCGATCGACAGCGCGTCGCCGTCGCCGGTGACGACCCAGACCGACAGGTCTTCACGCGAGAGCGCCAGACCCGTCGCAATCGCGGGCGCACGGCCGTGGATCGAGTGCAGGCCGTAGGTTTCCAGGTAGTAGGGGAACCGGCTCGAGCAACCGATGCCACTGACGAAGACGATATTCTCGCGCCGTAATCCCAACTCGGGCAAGAAGTTTCGCATCGTGTTGAGAATGACGTAGTCGCCGCAGCCGGGACACCACCGGACCTCTTGGTCGCTGGTGAAGTCCTTTGCCTTCTGCGGTTGATCCGTGGTGGGTACCCGGCCGTGCCCGGACAGCATGTCCGTCAGGCCCAGGTCTGCCCCGATCAGGTCAGTCATAGAACTAGCTCCCTGCTCCCACCGTGGCCGCCGCCAATCTGGCGACCATGGCCTTGTCTTGCTCAATTTCGGCCAACGTGCCGCTCTCCGCCGCCCGGATGATGCGCCCGATCTCGTCGGACAGGAATGCGACGCCCTGGACCTTTGAGACCGACTGCACGTCGACCAGGTACTTCCCGCGCAGCAGCAGCGCCAGCTGACCCAGGTTCATCTCCGGGCACACCACCTGCGAGTAGCGCCGCAGCACCTCGCCGAGATTGGCCGGGAACGGACGCAGATGGCGCAGGTGCGCGTGGGCGACCTTGATGTCGTTGCGCCGGGCACGCCGGCAGGCTTCGCCGATCGGGCCGTACGAACTGCCCCATCCGATCAGCAGCAGTTCGGCATCACCGGTCGGGTCGTCGACTTCGATGTCCGGTACCGAGATGCCCTCGATCTTGGCCTCGCGCAGCCGCACCATCAGGTCGTGGTTGGCCGGGTCGTAGGAGATGGCGCCGGTGCCGTTCGCGGACTCCAGGCCGCCGATCCGGTGCTCGAGCCCGGGCGTGCCGGGAATCGCGAACATCCGGGCCAGCGTCTCCGGATCACGCGCGTACGGCATGAACGGTTCGTCCGGACTGGCGAAGGTGTGCTGAATCGGTTGCAGCTCTTCGACATTCGGGATGCGCCACGGCTCGGAGCCGTTGGCGATCGCGCCGTCGGACAGGATCAGCACCGGGGTGTGGTACCCCACCGCGATCCGCACCGCCTCGAGGGCAACGTCGAAGCAGTCCGACGGCGATCGCGGCGCCAGCACGGCCACCGGCGACTCACCGTTGCGTCCGTAGAGCGCCTGCAACAGGTCGGATTGCTCGGTCTTGGTCGGCAGACCGGTCGACGGTCCGCCGCGCTGCACGTCGATGACGATCAGCGGCAACTCGGTCATCACCGCGAGCCCCAGCGCCTCGGACTTCAGCGACAGGCCGGGCCCTGAGGTGCTGGTGACGCCCAGCGCACCGCCGTAGGACGCGCCCAGGGCCGCACAGATGCCGCTGATCTCGTCCTCGGCCTGGAAGGTCAGGACGTTGAAGTTCTTGTGCTTGGACAGCTCGTGCAGGATGTCCGACGCCGGAGTGATCGGGTAGCTGCCCAGCATCACCTGAAGGTCGCCCAGTTGGCCGGCGGCGACGATGCCGTACGCCAGTGCGGTGTTGCCGGAGATCTGGCGATATTCACCGGGCGGCAGCTTCGCCGGCGACACCTCGTAAGTGACCGCGAAGGCTTCGGTGGTCTCGCCGTAGTTCCAGCCCGCTTTCAGCGCCAGGACGTTGGCGTCGGCGACATCGGGCTTGCGGCCGAATTTCTCCTTGATGAACTGCTCGCTGGGCTCGATCGGCCGGCCGTACATCCACGACAGCAGACCCAGCGCGAACATGTTCTTGGCGCGCTGGCCGTCTTTCTTCGAGGCGCCGATGGCCTCGACGGCGCCGAGTGTCAGCGTGGTCATCGGGACGGCTTCGACCTTGTAGTCGGACAACTCGCCGGTCTCGAGCGGGTTGCTGTCGTAGCCGACTTTGGCGAGGTTGCGCTTGGTGAACTCGTCGGAGTTGGCGATCACCAGTCCGCCGATCGGCAGGTCGATGATGTTGGCCTTCAGGGCCGCCGGGTTCATTGCGACCAGGACGTCGGGCCGGTCACCGGCGGTCAGGATGTCGTAGTCGGCGATCTGGATCTGGAACGACGAGACGCCGGGCAAGGTGCCCTGCGGAGCGCGGATTTCGGCCGGGTAGCTCGGCTGGGTCGCCAGGTCGTTACCGAAAAGCGCTGCCTCGGTAGTGAATCGGTCGCCGGTGAGCTGCATTCCGTCGCCGGAGTCTCCCGCGAAACGGATGACAATCTTTTCCAGTTTCTCCGGTTTTCTGCGCCCGGGGTGCGCCGTGTCGGCTCCGTTTCCGTTCGGACCCACGTCGCGGCCTCCCGTAGCTGTTCACCGCTCCGGCATGTCGCCGAAACCGGAGCGAATCGTCCGAGTACAGCCCCGACCGATTTTTATGTCACTGGCGGTACCGATTATTGCACTTTTCTTAGGGATTCATGGACACCCGTCCATACCTGCACGCTACCTCTTTGTCACCAAAGTGCGAGGTCAGACACACGCGGTTGGTAGCGGCGATGAGAAAGTGTGGCGTTGGTCACTTTTTGCGGGCGACAAAGTCTAAGAACCGAAGTTACGCATGAGTAACGTTTGCTGGCGATCCGCCTCCCCCATTTGGGGGAGGCCGCCTGCCTGGGCTTACCCGCTATTTCGGGTCGCCTTGGGCCCGGTCTCCGGCATGGCCGTGGCGTACAGCGCCAGCCCCGCGGCGGCGATGAATCCGAGCGAAATGAATGCCGCGCGGTATCCGGCGACGACCACAATCGAGCCGGCGAGGATGTTCGAGCACGCGGCACCGAGACCCCACATCGTGGTCAGTGCGCCGAGGCTCACGTTGAATCGTCCGGTGCCGTGCGTCAGGTCCTGCACGACGAGCGGGAACAGTGCGCCGAAGATGCCGGCTCCGACACCGTCGAGGACCTGCACGCCGACCAGCCAATAGGGGCTGTCGGACAGCGCGTAGAGGAACCCCCGCGCGGTCAGGAACGCGAACCCGATCAGAAAGATCCGCTTGCGCCCCCAACTGTCGGCTTTGGCGCCGGCCAAGTAGGCCATCGGCACCATCACCACCTGCGCGGCCACCACGCACGACGCCATCAACGCCGTGCCGACGTCTTTGTTCTGCAGGGCCAACACCTGTCCGACCAGCGGCAGCATGGCGGCGTTGGCGAGGTGAAAGGCGACCATGGAGGCCGCGAAGATCATCAGCCTGCGGTCGTGGAACAGCGCCGCGAAGCCGGAGGGCTGTGGGTGCGCCTCACCGGCCGCGTGATCCATGCCGCGCGCCCGGTCGTGGTCTATCGCGTCGCCCGGGATCCACAACGTTGCCACCACGCTCAGTGCGGCCATGGCGGCCAGCACCCAGAAGACGACGACCGGGCCGAAGCCGTACGCCAGTGCGCCCGTGATAGCGCCCGCGGTGGCATTGCCGGCGTGGTTGAACGACTCGTTGCGTCCGATCCGTCGGGAGAAACGCCGGGCGCCGACCAGACCCAGCGTGATCGCGGCCAGCGCCGGCGCGAACACCGACCCCGGCGATCCCGGTCATCGCCTGCAGCAGCGCGATCGCCGAAAAATGGGGGAACAGCGGCATGGCCAGTGTTCCGGCCGTGACGGTCACTGCGCCGGCAACGATCAGCGCGCGCTTGGCCGACGTGCGGTCCACCAGCGCGCCGACCGGAGTCTGCGCCACGATCGCGGCGATGCCGCCGATCCCCATCACAAACCCGATCGACGCCTGATCCCAGTGGTGCGTCAGCAGCAGGTAGATCGACAGATAGGGGCCGAGGCCGTCGCGCACATCAGCAAGAAAGAAGTTCGACAGGTCCAGCGAGCGAGTAATACGAGCCGGTACCGCATCAGCGGCATCGGTGCTCAAGGTCTAGCGGACGAGTGGGGTTACTACGCGCTCTTGTCGCGGCGCTCGGTACGCGAGGGCTTGCGCGGCACGATCGTCGGCAACACGTTGTCCTCGACGGTCTCCTTGGTCACCACGACCTTGGCGACGTCATCGCGGCTGGGGATGTCGTACATCACCGGCAGCAGGACTTCTTCCATGATCGCGCGCAGCCCACGGGCCCCGGTGCCGCGGTGGATCGCCTGCTCGGCAATCGCCTCCAGGGCATCCTGGCTGAACTCGAGTTCGACGTTGTCCATCTCGAACAGCCGGGTGTACTGCTTCACCAAGGCGTTCTTGGGCTCGGAGAGGATCGTGACCAGCGACTCCATGTCCAGGTTCGTCACTGACGCGACCACCGGCAGACGCCCGATGAACTCGGGGATCAGGCCGTACTTGATCAGGTCCTCGGGCATGACCTCGGCGAAGTGGTCGGTGGTGTCGATCTCGGCCTTGGAGCGCACCTCGGCCCCGAAGCCCAGTCCACGCTTGCCCACGCGGTCGGAGACGATCTTCTCCAGCCCCGCGAACGCGCCCGCCACGATGAACAGCACGTTGGTCGTGTCGATCTGGATGAACTCCTGGTGCGGGTGCTTGCGACCGCCCTGCGGGGGCACCGAAGCCTGCGTGCCTTCCAGGATCTTCAGCAGCGCCTGCTGGACACCTTCACCGGACACGTCGCGGGTGATCGAGGGGTTCTCGCTCTTGCGGGCGATCTTGTCGACCTCGTCGATGTAGATGATGCCGGTCTCGGCGCGTTTGACGTCGTAGTCGGCGGCCTGGATCAGCTTGAGCAGAATGTTCTCGACGTCCTCACCGACATAGCCGGCCTCGGTCAGCGCGGTGGCATCGGCAATCGCGAAGGGGACGTTGAGCATCTTGGCCAGGGTCTGGGCCAGGTACGTCTTTCCGCAACCGGTGGGACCCAGCATCAAGATGTTGGATTTGGTCAGCTCGACAGACTCACTGGAACGGGATTCGCGCCCCTTCTCACCAGCCTGGATCCGCTTGTAGTGGTTGTAGACCGCGACGGCCAACGTGCGTTTGGCGGTGTCCTGGCCGATGACATAACCCTCCAGGAACTCCCGGATCTCGGCGGGCTTGGGCAGTTCGTCCAGTTTTACGTCGTCGGCGTCGGCGAGTTCCTCTTCGATGATCTCGTTGCACAGATCTATGCACTCGTCGCAGATGTAAACGCCAGGCCCTGCAATCAGCTTTTTGACCTGCTTCTGGCTCTTCCCGCAGAACGAGCACTTCAGCAGGTCGCCGCCGTCTCCGATGCGCGCCATGGTGCTGGGGGCCTACTTCCTGTTCACCGTTTTGATTGTGCTATGTCGCGTGTTGTGACCGACGCTACCCGCTTGCTCCACGGCGATGCGACCGATAGAGGTGAATCGCGTCGGTGATATTCGTGTTTGTGCGCCTGAACATATCGCCTCGGGTGGTCCTATGCTCGGCGGGCGCGCCGCCGTGTCGCGGCCGTTATACGACTGAGGCCGACGTGCCCGATCTCGAGTCGTGACGCATCCGCCTTACTCGACGTTACCGCGTCGATCGCCGACGGCGGTTTGGCGACCGCGTTGAACTAGCCTGCGCGACAGCCGGTTAGGCGTTCGATGCCGAGAGCTTGCGGTACTCCAGGACCGTGTCGATGATCCCGTAGTCCTTCGCCTCGGCGGCGGTCAGGATCTTGTCCCGGTCGGTGTCCTTGCGGACGACCGCGGCGTCCTTGTTGGTGTGGCGCGCCAGCGTCGTCTCCATCAGCGTGCGCATCCGCTCGATCTCCTTGGCCTGGATCTCCAGGTCGGAGAACTGGCCCTGGATCACCCCGGACAGCGACGGCTGGTGGATCAGGATGCGCGCGTTAGGCAGTGCCATCCGCTTGCCGGGTGTGCCCGCGGCCAGCAGCACGGCCGCGGCCGAGGCGGCCTGACCCAGGCAGACGGTCTGAATGTCGGCCCGGACGTACTGCATGGTGTCGTAGATCGCCATCAACGAGGTGAAACTGCCGCCGGGCGAGTTGATGTACATGGTGATGTCGCGGTCGGGGTCCAGCGACTCCAGCACCAGCAACTGAGCCATGACGTCGTTGGCCGACGCGTCGTCGACCTGGACGCCGAGGAAGATGATGCGCTCCTCGAACAGCTTGTTGTACGGGTTCGACTCTTTGACACCCCAGCTGGAGTGCTCGACGAAGGACGGCAGGATGTAGCGCGCCTGCGGCTGGGTCTCGGGGTTCATTCGGCTTCTCCGGTGATGTGGGCGGCGCGGGTGATGATGTGGTCGACGAATCCGTATTCCAGCGCTTCGGCAGCGGTGAACCACCGGTCGCGGTCGGAGTCGGCCTCGATGCGCTCGATGGACTGGCCGGTGAATTCGGCGTTGAGCCGGAACATCTCTTTCTTGATGACCGTGAATTGCTCGGCCTGGATCGCGATGTCGGCCGCGCTACCGGTCACCCCGCCCAGCGGTTGGTGCATCAGGATGCGCGCGTGCGGCAGCGCGTAGCGCTTGCCCTTGGTCCCGGCGGCCAACAGGAACTCGCCCATCGAGGCCGCCATGCCCATCGCGTAGGTGGCGATGTCGCAGGGCGCCAGCACCATCGTGTCGTAGATCGCCATGCCGGCGCTGATCGATCCACCGGGCGAGTTGATGTAGAGGTGGATGTCCTTGGTCGAGTCCTCAGCGGCGAGCAGCAGGATCTGTGCGCACAGCCGGTTGGCGATGTCGTCGTCGACCTGCGACCCCAGGAAGATGATGCGCTCGGAGAGCAATCGCTCATAGACCGAGTCGGTGAGGTTCAGACCCATCGCGCTGGCGCGCATTTCACTCCCACGGCTCACAGTGGGTTACCTGCTTTCTCGAGTTCCGTATTCACCGACACTAACCAACCCGGGCTTTCGAAGACTCCCCGAAGCACCCGCGTTCGCTCACAGCGTCACTCCGTGTCGTCAGTTTCCTCGTCTTCCGCATCTTCTTCACCTGCTAAGTCCTGCGGACGTTGGGTGCCGAAGAACTCGGAGGTGTCGATCACGTTTCCATCGGTGTCGCTGACCGTCGCGGCCTCAACCGCGGCGGCGATGGTCTTCCCACGGCGCACGTCGGCGAACATCGCCGGGAGCTGGTTCTGCTGCTGCAAGTAGCCGAGCAGTTCCTGCGGTTGAATGCCGTACTGCCGTGAGGTGGTCACCAGCCGCTCGGTCAGGTCGTCCTGGCCGACCTGAATGTCGAGGTCATCGCCCAGCGCGTCGAGCAGCAACTGCGTCTTGATGGCCTTCTCGGCCTCGGTGCGGGCGTCGGCGTCGAACTTCTCGCGCGTGGTGCCCTGCTTCTCGAGGGCGTCGGCGAGCTTCGCCTCGTCGTGGTCCAGACCGTGCAACGCGTTGTGAATGGTGTTGTCCACCTGTGCCTGCACGATCGCCTCCGGCAACGGCATCTCGACGCCGTCCAGCAATGCCTCCAGCGCGGCGGTGCGGATCTCTTCAGCCTGCTGCACGCGCTTGACCCGGGCGACCTGTTCGGACAGGCTCGCCTTCAGTTCGTCGATCGTGTCGAATTCGCTTGCCAGTTGGGCGAATTCGTCATCGGGCTCCGGCAGCTCGCGCTCTTTGATCGAGCCGACGGTGACGGTGACCTCGGCCTCCTTGCCGGCGTGCGGTCCGGCTGCCAACTCCGTGGTGAAGACCTTCGATTCGTCGACCGAGAGACCGATGATCGCGTCGTCGAGACCGTCGATGAGCTGACCCGACCCGACCTCGTGCGACAAACCCTTCGTCGAAGCCTCGGCAACGTCCTCGCCGTCGATGGTGGCCGACAGGTCGATCGAGACGAAGTCTCCGGTCGCGGCAGGCCGCTCGACTCCGGTCAGGGTGCCGAATCGGGCGCGCAGGTTCTGCAGTTCGGTGTCGACGTCCTCGTCGCTGACCTTGATCGGGTCGACGGTGATCTTCAGCGCGCTGAGGTCCGGCAGGGTGAACGCGGGCCGCACGTCGACCTCGGCGGTGAACACCAGTTCCTCGCCGTACTCCTTCTTGGTGACCTCGATCTCGGGCTGGCCGAGCGGGCGCACGTCGGACTCGGTCACGGCTTGGCCGTAGCGGCTCGGCAGCGCTTCGTTGACGACCTGATCGAGGATCGCCTCCTTGCCGACCCGGGCCTCCAGCAACTTGGCGGGGGCCTTGCCGGGGCGGAAGCCCGGGAGTCGAACCTGCTTCGCGAGCTCTTTGTAGGCCCGGTCGAAGTCGGGCTTCAGTTCCCCGAACGGCACCTCTACGTTGATGCGAACCCTGGTCGGGCTCAGCTGCTCGACGGTGCTCTTCACGGGTGTACTCCTTGCTTGTACTGAGGGTCTTGTCATGCATCAAGCCCGTTGGGTGTGGCGCGCCAGTCGGGGTGACAGGATTTGAACCTGCGGCCTTCCGCTCCCAAAGCGGATGCGCTACCAAGCTGCGCTACACCCCGCGGTGACCACGCGATCCTACGGCCACAGCTCGCCGGGCTTGTACTGGCCTCACGACCAGATCACGGGACGGCAACATTTGGATTTGATGTCTGCCGCGCCGTAAAGTCGCGCTCGACTAATACACGCGGGCGTAGCTCAATGGTAGAGCCCTAGTCTTCCAAACTAGCTACGCGGGTTCGATTCCCGTCGCCCGCTCAAAACGGGCGCGGGCAACCGGGGCCGACTAGGCTACGAACGCTAAGCAGGGCCAATGTCGGCTGTCAGGCCGACGTTGGGTGCCGGAGGCCGTCGAGGTCCGCCGGCGAGGCTGAGGAGGCCGACCCATTCAGCATCCAGGCGCCACGGCTGACATCCAGATAAACGGCTTATGCGACACGCGTTTCGATGGCATACGCGAGGCATTCGAGCAGAACTTTCTGCAGGGCAAGGAAATTGGCGCAGCGGTCGCCGCCTGGGTCGACGGAGAACTGGTCGTCAACCTGTGGGCCGGCTCGGCTGACGCCGAAGGCGCGCGCCCGTGGCAGGTGGACACGCTGTCCACCGTGCTGTCCGGCACCAAGGGCCTGACCAGTACGTGTGTGCATCAACTCGTCGAGCACGGCGAGCTCGACCTGAACGCGCCGGTGGCTCGGTACTGGCCCGAGTTCGCCCAGGCCGGCAAGCAAGACATCACTCTCGGCATGGTGATGAGCCACCGATCCGGGGTGATCGGCCCGCGTCAGCGGATGGATTGGACGAAAGTCACCGACTGGGATTTCGTCTGCGAACGACTGGCCGCGGCAGAACCGTGGTGGGAACCGGGGACTGCCCAGGGCTACCACATGACGACCTTCGGATTCATCCTCGGCGAGATCTTCCGCCGGGTCACCGGCGGCACCGTGGGTCAGTACCTGCGCACCGAGATCGCCGAACCGCTGGGCGCCGAAATCCACATCGGCACTCCCCGCAGCCAACAACACCGTTGCGCCGATCGGGTCGCCAAGCCGCACATCCGCCAGATGCTGGCCGACGTCAACGCCCCCGGCTACCCCACCTCGCTGAGCGAACACCCGAAGGCGGGCCTGGCCGTGTCGATGGGGTTCGCCCCGGACGACGAAGTCGGCTCCAACGACCTGGATCTGTGGCGTGAACTCGAGTTCCCGGGCACCAACGGGCAGGTGTCAGCGCTGGGGTTGGCGACGTTCTACAACGCGTTGGCTCAGGAGAAACTGCTCAGCCGCAAGCACATGGATCTGATCCGGGTCTGCCAGGGCGGCCTGGAGACGGACCTGGTTCTCGGTCCACGCGTCGCCGACCATGGCTGGGGGCTGGGCTACATGCTCAACCAGCGCTGCGTCAACGGTCCCAACCCGTGGATCCTCGGCCATGGCGGCCTTGGCGGCTCGTTCGGTTTCGTTGACCTGGAGAACCGAATCGGTTACGCGTACGTGATGAATCACTTCGACCCGACCAAGGCCAACGCCGACCCTCGCAGCGTGGTCATGAGCAACGAGATCTATCGGGTCCTCGGCGTCAAAACGGATTGACACGCAAAACGGCACTGCCGGTCGAGGCAGTGCCGTTTTGGCTCACGTTCGTGAACGATCGGTCAGCGGCGACCCCAGTCGTCATGACGTCCGAAGTCGTCATGGCGTCCGAAATTGTCGTGCGGGCCGAAGTTGTCCCGCGGGCCACCGTTCCATCCGCCCCGGAAGTTGTCGTGACACCCTCCCCGGTCCCAGTTATCACCCCAGCCCGGATCCCAGAAGTCGCCGGGACACCAGGTCGGCAGGGGTCCTGGTTGGGCTTGAGCCTCGGTTGCGACAGCGATGCCCGCCAACCCCATACCGGCGGCGATTGCGGCAGTTGCTGCGATGATGCGTACCGTTTTCTTCATGCGGTCATGGTTACCTAGACCGCAAACGTTGAAAATGTCTGGGAATTAACCTTTTTCGATCCGTTATTTTCTGTGTTTCGCGGATTTTCACGCTGCGGTGCGATGCCGAACTGTGACAATAGAGGTTCGCTGCGACCGTCACCTGCAGCGACGATCATCTCGAATCAGTTACTTTCGCTCACGAGTCCCGCCCAACCGCCGAGTTGCCGCGAGCCGAAAAATCCGACCCTCCGGACGAGTCGCCGCCACACAAAACCACCCCCCCTGCCCGGACCCCGAGCGGCTTGGGCAGACGCGGTTCTGCGTATCGACTCCTGGGGCGAATATCGGAGGCGATGACGATAGCTCAGCTGGACGAATCGCCGCCGCCGCCCGAATCGCCGCCGCCGCCCGAGTCACCACCGCCGCCCGAATCGCTGCTTCCCGAGTCGCCACCGCCCGAGTCGCTGGATCCCATCGACCCGCCAGAGTCAGACGGTCCGCCTGCATCAGACGATCCGCCAGAGTCTGGAGCGGCAGCCCCCGCGTCCGGAGCGGATCCTCCGCCGGCGTCCGAGGGCGCGCCTGCATCGGGAGCAGGAGCGCCGGCATCCGGCCCGGAAGCGCCCGCTCCACCCGGGTCGTGCCCTCCCGGGTCACCCGCTCCACCCGGGTCGTGCCCTCCCGAGTCACCCGCTCCACCCGGGTCGTGTCCGCCGGGCTCACCGGCTCCGCCGGGGTCGTGTCCGCCGGGCTCACCGCCCGGGTCATGTCCTCCCGGCCCGCCCGGGTCATGTCCACCCGGCTCGCCCGGCCCGCCCGGGTCATGTCCACCCGGGTCGTGTCCTCCGGGCTCCCCTGGTCCCCCGGGTCCACCCGGCCCGCCAGGGCCGCCGGGGTCGCCCGGTCCCCCGGGTCCGTGACCGCCAGGTCCGCCAGGTCCATGACCGCCGTGTCCGCCACCGTGGCCGCCGCCCGGTTCATGTCCGCCCGGGCCGCCGGGTCCGCCGGGATCACCAGGGCCACCGGGGCCACCCGGTCCCGGACCGCCCGGGCCTCCGGGCCCGGGACCACCGGGGCCACCCGGGCCGGGGCCGCCGGGGCCACCGGGATGACCGATGATCGGCGGCGGTCGCTGCACGATGGTCGGTCCGTTGTTGTAGATGTTTGGGGGTACCACGTTGCCGTGGCACGCGTTCCAATCCCAGTTGGTGCCCCACGACGGGTCCCAGAAATCACCCGGGCACCAATTCGGCCCCGGTAGCGCATGCGCCTCGGGCACGCCGCCCAGACCCGCCAATCCCAACGCTGCGGCCATCGCTGCCGACGCGATCGCACAGCTCGCAAACTTATTCATGAGTTACAGAGATACGCCCTGAGGCTATGCGCGGGCCCAGCGATCCCTTTTGACCAGATGAGAAGACGGCAGAGTCTCCGCAGTCAGGTCTGGCAGGTCGGGCACCAAAAGAGGTTACGACCCTCCAGTTCGGCTGTGCGGATCGAAGTTCCACACACCCTGCACGGGTCAGCGGCACGGCGATAGACGTAGGTACGCGGCCGACCGGGCCCGTACGACGGTGCGCCGTGGTCATGTTCGGGCCGCACCGTGATGATCTTGCCGCGACGTACTCCGACTTTCATCAGGTCCACCAAGTCGGTCCATGCGTCGGCGAACTCTGCCTCGCCGACCTTCTGGCCGGGCCGATACGGGTCGAGGTTGTGACGGAACAACAGCTCGTTGCGGTAGACGTTGCCGACGCCGGCGATGATGGTCTGATCCATCAACAGTGCACCAATTGGTCTGCGGGACTTACTAATCCGCCCCCATGGCCACGACGGCTCGGCGTCCTTGCGCAGCGGGTCGGGCCCCAGTCGGGCGACCACATCGGCGACCTGAGCTTCGTCGATGACCTCGCACACCGTCGGCCCGCGCAGGTCGGTGCCGTACTCAACGCCGACCATCCGCATCCGCACCGCTCCCACTGCGTCGGGCAGCGGATCGTCGAGCGGCCGCGCCCACTCGGTGAACTTGCCGTAGAGGCCCAGATGCACGTGCACGATCGCGCCGCCGTCGTAGTGATGGAACAGGTGCTTGCCCCAGGCGGTGGCCCGTCGCAGCGTCTGCCCGTCGACGGACGCCGCTTCGAACCGCCCCTGCGGGCTCGACACCGCCACCGGCGCGCCCGCGAAACGACGCTGATGGAGCCGGGCGAGCCGATGGAGGGTATGCCCTTCGGGCACGGCGGCTACTCGCTGCCGGCACCGGGCACCGGCGGCGCCTGGTGGGTGCGTTCGTACTCGTCGAGGATGTCGATACGCCGTTGGTGCCGTTCGGCTTTCGACCACGGGGTGGTCAAGAACGCGTCGACGAACGTCAGCGCCTCGGGCACGGTGTGCATCCGGCCGCCGATGCCGATCAGCTGAGCGTTGTTGTGCTGACGGGCCAGCGACGCCGTTTCCACGCTCCACGCCAGAGCGCAGCGAGCACCCGGGACCTTGTTGGCAGCGATCTGCTCGCCGTTGCCCGATCCCCCGATCACGATGCCGAGGCTTTCCGGGTCGGCCACCGTCTTCAGCGCCGCAGCGATACAGAACGCCGGGTAGTCGTCCTCGGCGTCGTAGGTGTATGCGCCGCAGTCGATCGGCTCGTGGCCGGTCTTCTCCAGGTGCTCGATGATCTGCTGTTTGAGTTCGTAGCCGGCGTGGTCGGAGCCGAGGTAGACGCGCATGACCGTGATCCTCGCACCGCCGAGGAGATTTAGTCGAACTCGGGTGCCTCCGTGCGACTCCGCTTGAGCTCCCAGAAGTGCGGGTAGGAGGCGAAGGTCACCGAAGCGTCCCAGAGCTTGCCGGCCTCTTCGCCGCGCGGAATCCTCGACAGCACCGGGCCGAAGAACGCCGTCCCGTTGATGTGAATGGTGGGCGTGCCGACGTCGTCGCCGACTGCATCCATCCCCGCGTGGTGGCTCTTGCGCAACGCCTCGTCGTAAGCGTCGCTGGTAGCTGCATCCGCCAATTCGGCGGGCAGGTCCAGTTCCTTGAGCGATTGCTTGATGACGTCGTCGAGGTCCTTGTTGCCCTCGTTGTGAATCCTGGTGCCCATCGCCTTGTACAGCGGCGCGAGAATCTCCGAACCTTGAGCCTGCTCGGCAGCGATCGCCACCCGCACCGGCCCGAACGCCTTGGACAGCCGCTCCTTGTACTCCGCGGGCAGGTTCTCGCGGTTCTCGTTGAGCACCGCCAGGCTCATGACCTGGAAGTTCACCGTGATATCGCGGACCTTTTCCACTTCCAGGATCCAGCGGGAGGTGATCCATGCCCACGGGCACAGCGGGTCGAACCAGAAATCGGCAACGGACTTCTCGGACATGCGGAATCCTCTCGTCAACGGTCTGCAAGCCGCTCAGCACAACCCTAGCGGCGGCGGTCCAATTCCCGGCGTGGACATCGATTGCCGGGATCCTCAAGGGGCCGCCGCGCGGCCTGCATCGTCACCGGGCGCATCGATTGCCTAAGTTGGACGACGTGGCACTTCCCAATCTCACCCGCGACCAGGCCGTCGAACGTGCGGCGCTCGTCACCGTCGACAACTACCGGCTCGACTTCGACCTCACCGACGGTGACGGGAAGCCAGGCGAACGGACCTTCCGCTCCACCACGACCGTCACGTTCGACGCAGTTCCCGGCGCCGACACCGTCATCGACATCGCGGCCGCAACCGTCCACAGCGCGACGCTCAACGGCCGCGACATCGACGTGTCTGGCTATGACGAGTCGACCGGTATCCCGCTGAACGGCTTGGCCGAGCACAACGTCCTGGTGGTCGACGCCGACTGCCGCTACTCCAACACCGGAGAGGGTCTGCACCGATTCGTCGACCCCGTCGACAGCGAGGTCTATCTCTACTCGCAATTCGAAACCGCCGATGCCAAGCGGATGTTCGCGTGCTTCGACCAGCCCGACCTGAAAGCCACCTTCGACGTTTCGGTGACCGCGCCGCAGCACTGGCAGGTGGTCTCCAACGGCGCCACGGTGACGCGCGGCCGACGGCGTGCACACCTTCGCCACCACCCCGAAGATGAGCACCTACCTGGTGGCGCTGATCGCCGGTCCGTACGCGCGTTGGGATGACGTCTACCGCGACGAGCACGGCGAGATCGCGCTCGGCCTGTTCTGCCGGGCCACGCTGGCGGAGTTCATGGACGCCGAGCGGCTGTTCACCCAGACCAAACAGGGCTTTGGCTTCTACCACAACAACTTTGGCGTTCCATACGCATTCGGCAAGTATGACCAGTTGTTCGTGCCCGAGTTCAACGCGGGCGCCATGGAGAACGCCGGCGCGGTGACTTTCCTGGAGGACTACGTCTTCCGCAGCAAGGTGACCCGGGCGTCCTACGAGCGCCGCGCCGAG
The DNA here is from genome assembly GCA_963749375.1 of uncultured Actinomycetota bacterium. Lineage (GTDB taxonomy): Bacteria > Actinomycetota > Actinomycetes > Mycobacteriales > Mycobacteriaceae > Mycobacterium. Next base: position 35,076 of record CAVVNB010000020.1, on the reverse strand, counting down.
ACGGTGCTGCACGAGATGGCGCACATGTGGTTCGGCGACCTGGTCACCATGCGGTGGTGGGATGACTTGTGGCTCAACGAGTCCTTCGCCACCTTCGCCTCGGTGCTGTGCCAGAGCGAGGCCACCGAATACACCGAGGCGTGGACCACCTTCGCCAATTCCGAGAAGTCGTGGGCCTACCGGCAAGACCAGCTGCCCTCGACCCACCCGGTGGCCGCGGACATCCCCGACCTGGCCGCCGTCGAGGTCAACTTCGACGGCATCACCTACGCCAAGGGCGCCAGCGTGCTCAAGCAACTGGTGGCCTACGTCGGGCTGGAGCATTTCCTGACCGGGCTGCGCGATTACTTCCGCGCCCACGCGTTCGACAACGCGACGTTCGATGACCTGCTGGCCGCGCTGGAGAAAGCCTCGGGCCGCGACCTGTCCGACTGGGGCCGGCAGTGGCTGAAGACGACCGGCCTGAACACACTGCGCGCCGACTTCGACGTCGACGCCGACGGCCGGTTCACCCGGTTCGCGGTCACGCAGAGCGGCGCCGCGCCCGGCGCCGGCGAGACGCGGGTGCACCGGCTGGCGATCGGCATCTACGACGACGACGGCAGCGGGAAGCTGACGCGATCGCATCGCGAAGAACTCGACGTCGACGGCGCGAGCACGGAAGTTGGCTGCGCTGGTTGGGGTTTCGGCCGGCCGACTGATCCTGGTCAACGACGACGACCTGACCTACTGCTCGCTGCGGCTGGACCCCGGGTCGCTGGACACCGCGCTGGGCCGCATCGCTGACATCGCCGAGCCGCTGCCGCGGACGCTGGTGTGGTCGGCGGCCTGGGAGATGACCCGTGACGCCGAGTTGCGCGCCCGCGATTTCGTGGCGCTGGTGTCAGGCGGCGTTCACGCCGAAACCGAGGTCGGGGTGGCCCAGCGACTGCTGCTGCAGGCGCAGACCGCGCTGGGCTCCTACGCCGACCCGGAGTGGGCCCGGGCAGAGGGCTGGCCGGCGTTCGCCGACCGGCTGCTGGAGTTGGCCCGCGGCGCCGCGCGCGGGCTCAGACCACCAGCTGGCGTTCGTCAACGCGCTGTGCACGTCGGTGCTGTCCGACCAGCACATGTCGGTGCTGACCGACCTCCTCGACACGCGACCCCGCCGACGTGGGCCTGGCCGGGCTGACGGTCGACACCGATCTGCGCTGGCGGATCGTCACCGCGCTGGCCGCCGCCGGCGCGGTCGACGCCGACGGTCTGGAGACGCCGTTCATCGATGCGGAGGTGCAGCGCGACCCGACTGCGGCGGGCAAGCGGCTAGGCGCGCAGCCTCGGCGGCGCGACCGCAGTCGGCCGTCAAGGAAGCGGCGTGGAGTCAGGTCATCGAGGACGACACGCTCGCCAACATCGTCGGCCGCGTCGATCATCGCCGGTTTCGTTCAGCCCGGACAGGGCGAGCTGCTGAAGCCGTTCGGCGCGCGGTACTTCGCCGCGATCCGCGGACTCTGGGAGCGGCGGTCCAGCGAGGTCGCGCAGACCGTGGTGGTCGGCCTGTACCCGTCGTGGGACATCAGCGATGACGGCATCGCCGCGGCGGACGCATTCCTCGCCGCTCCCGACTTGCCACCGGCGCTGCGCCGACTGGTGCTCAGAGGGCCGCGCCGGCATCGAAAGGTCGCTGCGGGCGCGCCGATTCGACGGTGTCGGCGAAGGCTGACCGGGCTGTCAGGCCGGCGAGATGCCGGCACTGGTCACGCGGACCGCGCTGACCAGACCGTCGATCAGGTTGCCGTCCTTGAACGACGACGCCGCTGCGGCGACACCGAGCGGCGCGGCCGACTCGGCTCCGCGGCCACGGACCCCCGAGCCGTAGACGACCTCGATGGCGTGCTGATCCGGCGAGACCGCGATCAGCACCGCGTCATTCGGGCGTCGGAACCTTCGCCAGGATTTCGCGCGCCCGCGCCCCGGTGTCGCTGCCCAGGTCACCGATGTAGACCGCGAAGCGTGCACCGGCGGCGCGCGACCCGTAGGTCAGCGCGTCGTCCAGGTGGACCAGGTCATTGATCGGAAACGGGTAGTGCGACCGAAAGTTCGCCGGGCTCAGTGACGCCCGAGATGCGGCCACTGGTCGTGATCGCCGAGCCGTGAGGCAACTCGGCGGGCGTGACGGTAGCGAGCTCACCACTTGCCACTTGCTCCACCTCCCACGCTGAACTCGGACTGTGGCCGTGAGCCGTGACCGACGGCCTCGTCGGTGGCGGCCCACAGGATGGGCTGCATGCGTCCAAGGCTGCGACAGCTTGTACGCCGCCGGGTGCGGACCCTTGCCTGACCAGATCGCCGCGGCGAGCAGCGCGGCCAGCAACAACGGGATGCCTAGAAACAGCGAGTGGATTTCCATCGTGCTCACGACGCAAACCGTATCCCACCGTCGAACCGACGGCCACGTCTGATGGCTCGCTCGCTCAGGCCGCGCCTTCGCCCAGGTATCGCGCCCACGACGGGTCGAGCTCCTTGACCGTCGACAACAGCCGCCAGTGCTGGCCCTTGGGCGGCATCGGCGCCATCCGCAGCGACCAGCCCAGCTCAGCCAGCAACCTGTCGCCCTTGCGGTGGTTGCAGGTCGAGCAGCATGCCACGCAGTTCTCCCACGAATGCTCCCCGCCGCGGCTGCGCGGCACCACATGGTCGACGGTGTCGGCCTTGGCCCCGCAGTAGGCGCAGCAGAACCGGTCGCGGTGCATCAGGGCCGCGCGGGTCATCGGGACCCTGGCCCGATAGGGCACACGGACGAAGGTGCGCAAGCGGATCACCGATGGCACCGCGATCGTCCGTGTCGAGGAGTGGATGACGGGACCGGTCGGGTCGTCGTGCACGACGTCCGCCTTGCCGCAGATCAACATGACGATCGCCCGCCGGACCGGCAACGCCGTCAGGGGCTCGTAGGTGGAGTTGAGTAGCAGTACTCGGCGGCGGTTCCACACGGATCCGCCGTCGTGCAGCGCCGGCTGATGGGTGTCGACGGTATGGACGCTGTGCAGGGTAGAGCCGATCGCGGGCCCATTGAGGCCAGCCGCGGCACCCGAACTGTGGTGGCTGCGGCGTTTTGTGCGCTGCGCCATGCGTCCTCCGCTGACCAGTCCACCACGATTCGCCAGCGAGCGCACGCCAAATTGGCCGGTGTTGGCTGGTCAATCCGGTGAACTCCCGGTAGCCAAGCTTGTGCTCAAGGTTCACATGTCGCTCAGCGGCCCAATCTGGGCATGGCCCACAATGGACGCGATGGAACAACCACAAGAGACCTTCTACGACGCTGTCGGTGGCGCGAAGACATTTCACGCGATCGTGGCGCGCTTCTACGAGCTGGTCGCCGAGGACGAGATTCTGCGGCGTCTCTATCCCGAAGATGACCTGGCCGGCGCCGAGGACCGACTGCGGATGTTCCTCGAGCAGTACTGGGGTGGCCCGCGTACGTACTCCGATCAGCGTGGCCATCCGCGACTGAGGATGCGGCACGCGCCGTTCCAAATCGGCCCGTTCGAACGCGACGCCTGGCTGCGGTGCATGCACACCGCGGTCGCGTCAATCGACTCGACGACTCTCGACGACGAGCATCGCAAAGCGTTACTCGACTACCTGGAAATGGCGGCTCACTCGATGGTGAATTCGGCATTCTGATGAACACCCCTCGACAGCGGCCGTGGTGGGCGGATGCGTTGTTCTATCAGGTGTATCCGCGATCATTCGCCGACAGCAACGGCGACGGCGTCGGCGACATCGACGGTGTGGCCGAACAGTTGGACTATCTTGACCGACTCGGCGTCAATTCGATCTGGTTCAGTCCGATCATGGTGTCCCCCATGGCCGATCACGGCTATGACGTGTCGGACCCACGCGACATCGATCCCCTGTTCGGCAGCCTGGCCGCGCTGGAACGCCTGATCGCTTCCGCGCACGAGCGCGGCATCAAGATCACGATGGACCTGGTGCCCAACCACACCAGCTCGGCGCACCCTTGGTTCCAGGAGGCGCTGGCCGCCGAACCGGGCAGCGCCGCCCGCGACCGCTATATCTTCCGCGACGGACGGGGACCCGGTGGGTCCGAGGCACCCAACAACTGGCAGTCGGTGTTCGGCGGACCGTCCTGGACGCGGGTCACCGCACCGGACGGCAAGCCGGGACAGTGGTATCTGCATCTCTTCGATGTCGAACAGCCGGATCTGAATTGGGATAACACCGAGGTTTTCGACGACCTCGAGAAGACGCTGCGATTCTGGTTGGAGCGCGGCGTCGACGGCTTCCGCATTGATGTCGCGCACGGGATGGCCAAGCCGCCCGGCCTTCCCGATACCGACGTCGAAATGCGGCCGCGGATGCTCAGCGACGGCGACCCCCGGTTCAACCATCCCAACGTGCATGCGATTCACCGCAACATCCGCCGGGTGATGAACGACTTCCCGGACGCGGTGACCATCGGCGAGGTCTGGGTGTTCGACAACGCCAGCTGGGCCGAATATGTCCGCGCCGACGAGTTGCACCTGGGCTTCAATTTCCGCATGGTGCGCGCGGACTTCGACCTCACCGAGATCCATGACGCGATAGAGAACACCCTGGTCGCTGCCGCGATGGAAAATGCCACCCCAACATGGACTTTGGAAAATCACGACGTCGTTCGGGCACCCACCCGCTACGGCGGCGGCGATGTCGGTCTGGCCCGTGCCCGGGCGATGGCGCTGGTGACGCTCGCCCTGCCGGGCGCGGTATTCCTTTACAACGGGCAGGAATTGGGACTGCCGAATGTCGAGTTGCCCGATGAGGCGCTGCGCGATCCGACGTGGGAGCGCTCCGGGCACACCGTCCGCGGCCGCGACGGATGCCGCATTCCGGTTCCATGGCGCGGCGATGCTCCTCCGTTCGGTTTCTCCACCTCGCAGGACACCTGGTTGCCGATACCCGTGGAATGGGAATCGCTCACGGTGGAAAAGCAGCTGCTCAACGCCGACTCGACGTTGTCGTTCTTCCAGCATGCGCTCGAACTGCGCCGTAGCCGTATCGAATTCACCGGCGACAGCATCGAATGGCTCGACATGCAGCGCGATGTGCTTGCCTTCGCCCGCGGCGACGACGGGTTGTGCTGTGTGCTCAATGCGGGCAGCAAGCCGATTGCGCTGCCGGATGGGGAATCGCTGTTGACGAGCGCGTCCTTGGTCGACGGAGAACTCCCGGCGAATGCGGCGGCGTGGCTGGTGCTGTCGGACCCCGGTAGGTAGCGCTTCACCGCGCTCATCTCCTATACATAACGCATGACGTACGCGTGGACGGTCATCGGAGCGGGGCCTGCGGGCATCGCTGCGGTTGGGAAGCTTCTCGATCAAGGCGTGGCCGACAAGGACATCGCCTGGATTGACCCGGAGTTCAAAGCGGGTGACCTCGGCGCGAAGTGGCGATCGGTGTCCAGTAACACCAAGGTCGGTGCGTTCCTGGAATATCTCAACGGCGCCAAGTCTTTTCGGTTCTCCGAAGCACCCCCGATGCCGCTGACCGAGATCGACCCCGAGGAAACCTGCGCCCTCGCCCTGGTTGCCGATCCATTGCTCTGGGTCACCGAACAGCTACGGGAGCGGGTGGACACCTTTGAAACAACTGCGACTGGGCTGGTGTTGCAAAACCGGCAGTGGCGGATCGACACCGAGCAACAGGACCTGACGTCGGCCAACGTGATCCTGGCGGTCGGGGCAACGCCGAAGACGCTGGAATACCCTCAATTGCGGGCGATTCCGCTGGAGGTTGCCCTCGACCCGGAAAAGCTCGCCGAAGAACCGCTGGAGAACGCCACGGTCGCGGTATTCGGTTCATCGCACTCGTCGATGATCGTACTTCCGCACCTGCTCCGACTCCCAGTGGCGAAGGTGGTCAACTTCTACCGTAGTCCAGTCAAATACGCTGTCTACTTGGATGATTGGATTTTCTACGATGACACCGGTCTCAAAGGCCGAGCAGCAGAATGGGCCCGGGAGAACATCGACGGAGCGCTGCCGGAGCGTCTGGAGCGGTGCCTGGTCGACGGCCCCGACTTCGACGAGAAGCTCGCCGAGTGCAATTTCGCGGTCTACACCGTCGGCCTTGACCGGCGGACTCTCCCCGAAACCAGACAATGGGGTCAGCTTGATTACAACGCCGACAACGGCATTCTGGCCCCTGGACTCTTCGGGGTCGGGATCGCATTTCCCCAGCGCGCGGTCGACCGCTACGGGTACGTCGAATACCGCGTCGGCTTGAAGAAATTCATGGATTACCTCCACGAGGTGCTGCCGCTCTGGACGCGCTACTCGACGTGATCAGCGCAGCACAACCGCAGGATCGCCACGGCGGCGGTACACCGAGCCGAACCGCGCGTCGATGCGCAGCCAGGCCCGCAGCACGCGCACCCGCACAATCTCCTCGGAATCGACGGCGTCGGCCTCTTGCGGCAGGAAACCCATTGCCGTCAAAGCGAATACGCAACGCATCGGGACGCCGACACTGTCGCCACCGGCGCTGACCCGGATCACCTCCTGGTCCAGCAGAGACACCGGCGGTCCTTGAGAACTGCCGTGCTCCTTGGCCAACTGCGACCCGCGCTGAGCCAGATCCAGCAACAGCCGGGCCGGCACGTCATCGAGGTAAGCGAATCCCGAGTCCGGCGGCAACGCACCACGCCACGCCGAATCCATCGGAAAGCCCGGATTGACGAAACCGGAACTGTCGGAGCTGTCCATAGCGGCTAACCCGTGCCCCAATTCGTCGGCGCCGACCGACAGGTCGTCGGGCCGCACCACACCGGCCACCACCCTGCTGGCCAGCACATCCAAACCGGTTGACGCCCAAGCGGTGAACTCCCCCGCCGACCGCGCCCGCAATCGAATGACCGTGGCGGCATCGAGACGCGCCGCCCGCTCGACGAATGCGGCCAGGTCGGCGCGATGGGCGGCAAGGGAGTCGGGGCCCAGCCACACGCCCCGGTCGGCTACCTCAGCCACTGCTGCAGGTATTCCCGATGGTGTGGCGTCAGGCGCACCAGTCGCTGCTCGTCGATGTTGAACGCGGCCAGCTGCGACTCGCCGATCACCGCTGGCTTCGACTCGGGGTCGGCGTTGACCGAACGCACCTCGTAACCGAGGGTGAAATCGACCGCCCGCAACCGCTTCGTCCACATCGTCACCTGCAGCGGCGAATCCATCAGCCGCAGCTGACCTTTGTAGGAGACGCGAACATCCGCGATCAGCAGTCCGATATCGAGGATGTCGGACTCGAAAGCCGGCTTGAGGAACGGGACGCGCGCCTCTTCCATGATCGTGACCATAGTCGCGTGGTTCACATGCTGATACATGTCGATGTCCGACCACCGGACCGGGACCGCCGCCACGAATCCTGGCTGGTTCAACCTGCTGCTCCTCGCCCGCTGGTGCGTGTCATCGAGCGAATCTGGCGCGCCGCCACCGACAGGGTGGCCAAATCCCGTTGGCCGCTTTCGTGAAGCTCCGTCAGTGTCCGTCGCGCACGCTCGACCCGCGACGCGCTGGTGTGCTCCCATTCGGCGATCTTCTCTTCGCCGGTCTCGTCCGGCTCACCGACCGCCAGCACGTCGAAACACAACGAGCGCAATGACGAGTAGATGTCGTCACGAATCGCCAGGCGCGCCAACGAGTGCCAACGGTCGGCGCGCGGTAATTCGGATACCGCGGTGAGAAGACCGTCGGTGCCCAGGGTATCCATCAGCGCGAAATACGTGTCGGCAACCTCGGCCGGCTCGCGATCTTCGATGTCTGCGACGTCGATGATGTCCAGCAGGCTGTAACGGTACAAACCGACGGCCACCATGTAGCCGAGGTCCCGCGACGCGCCTTGCCTGGCGAAGTCAGCGGCTTCCTTCTCGACGATTGCCTTGTCGTCACCGCGGAGCCACTCCGACATCCGCGGCGTCAGTTCCGCGACTTTCCTTGCGAATCTGTTGATTTCGGCGCCGACCGCGAGCGGCTGCGGACGATAGTTGAGCAGCCAACGTCCGGCGCGGTCGATCAGCCGTCGGGTGTCCAGCGTCATCTGATCGGACAGCGCGATCGGCAGTCCTTCCGAACGTATGCTGTGCCATAGCTGTTCCACCCCGAAGATGGCGTCGGTTGCCGCGTAGGTGCGCACCGCATCCACCGGGCGCACACCGGTGTCCTGGGTGATGCGGTAGTCGTAGCTGATGCCGGCGGTGTCCACCAGGTCATTGACCAGCATGGTGGTCACGATTTCTCGGCGCAGTTGGTGCGAGCGGATCGCGGACCCGCACCGCTCCCGTAGTTGCGAGGGGAAGTAGCGGGGCAGCTTGCTGGCGAAGACCTCTTGGTCCGGCAGATCGGTTTCCAGCAGTTCGTCTTTGAGGGTGAGCTTGACGTGCGCCATCAAGGTCGCCAGCTCCGGGGACGTCAGCCCGATACCGACCTCGAGCCGGCGCGCGATTTCCTTCTCCGACGGCAGCGCTTCGAGTTCGCGGTTGAGCCCCCGCTCGGCCACCAGATACTTGATCTGGTCGGCGTGTACCGGCAGCAGGCCGGGGGCGTTGGCGCGGCTGGTGCCGATCAAGTCGTTTTGGTCGGCGTTGTCGGCCAGCACGAGTTCGGAGACCTCGTCGGTCATCGACTCGAGCAGTTGGGCGCGTTCAGCCGGGTCGATCTTGCCCGCGGTCACCTGCGCGTCGACCAGGATCTTGATGTTGACCTCGTGGTCCGAGCAGTCCACCCCGGCAGAGTTGTCCATTGCGTCGGTGTTGATTCGCCCACCGCAAAGGTCGAACTCGACCCGCCCGAGCGCCGTGACGCCCAGATTGCCGCCCTCACCAACAACTTTCGCCCGCAACTGGTTCGCGTTGACCCGCAACGCATCGTTGGCCCGGTCTCCGACGTCCGCGTCGGATTCGGATTCGGCCTTGACGTAGGTGCCGATTCCGCCGTTGAACAACAGATCCACCGGGGCCAGCAGAATCGCGCGCACTAGGTTGGGAGGCGTCATCTCGGTGATGTCGGCGTCGATGCCCAGCGCCGCGCGGACCTGATCGCTGATCGGGATGGATTTGTGTTCGCGGCTGTACACCCCGCCGCCCTCGCTGATCAGGGACGTGTCGTAGTCGTCCCAGCTGGAGCGGGGCAGGTCGAACATCCGTTGTCGTTCCCGCCACGAAGCGGCGGAATCGGGGTTGGGGTCCACGAAGATATGTCGGTGGTCGAAGGCGGCCAACAACCGAATGTGCTTGGACAGCAACATCCCATTGCCGAACACATCACCGCTCATGTCGCCGACGCCGACGACGGTGAAGTCCTCGGTCTGGGTGTCGACGCCCATTTCGAGGAAGTGCCGCTTGACCGCTTCCCAGGCGCCCTTGGCGGTGATGCCCATGGCTTTGTGGTCGTAGCCGACCGACCCGCCGGATGCGAAGGCGTCGCCCAGCCAGAAGCCGTAGGACTCGGCGACCGCGTTGGCGATGTCGGAGAAGGTGGCGGTGCCCTTGTCGGCGGCCACCACCAGGTAGGCGTCGTTGCCGTCGCGTCGCACGACTTCCCTTGGGGCGCTTACCTCACGGGTGTTGTGGTCGACGTTGTCGGTGACGTCGAGCAGACCGGAGATGAACAGCTTGTAGCAGGCGATGCCTTCGGTGCGGTTCGCCTCCCGGTCGGCGGCGGCGTCTCCGGTGGGCAGCGGCGGCTGCTTGACGACGAATCCGCCCTTGGCGCCGACCGGCACGATGACCGCGTTCTTGACGGCCTGGGCCTTGACCAACCCCAGGATCTCGGTGCGGAAGTCCTCCCGACGGTCCGACCAGCGCAAGCCACCGCGCGCGACGTAGCCGAATCGCAGGTGCACACCCTCGACGCGGGGCGAGTAGACGAAGATCTCGAACTTGGGGCGCGGCAGCGGAAGCTCTTCGATGAGCTGAGCATCCAGTTTCAGCGACAGCACATTCTGCCGGCGTGCCGAGCCCTCGTACGTCACAAAGTAATTGGTGCGCAGGGTGGCCTGAATCAGCTCGGCGAACGCACGCAGGACACGGTCGGTGTCCATGCTGACCAGCGCGTCGATGTCGGCGGCGACCGCCGCGGCCGCGGCTTGAGCGTCACGACTCTTCGGCGAACCCGACGGATCGGGGTCGAACAGCGCCTCGAAGAGCGCCACCAACGCCCTTGCGGTGTCTGGGTTTTCATTGATCACCGACTCGATGTGCGATTGGCTGTAGGCGAAGCCGGCCTGGCGTAGATACTTCGCGTAGCTGCGCAGCAGCACAACCTGCTGCCAGGTCAGGTCGGCGCGCATCACCAATTCGTTGAATCGGTCGATCTCGGCGCGGCCTTCCCAAATCGCAGTGACCGCGTCGGCGAAGCGCTGGGCAGTCGCTTCCCGCTCCGGGCCCGGCCGGGCCAGCGGGACGGTGGGCTGCGGCGTGATCTTGAACTGGTATATCCAGATCGGCAGCCCGTCGGGACGCGTGACGGTGAACGGCCGCTCCTCGAGCACCTCCACGCCCATCGACTGCAGCATCGGCAGCAGCTCGCTCAAGGATGCGGTCCGACCACCCAAATACCATGTCAGTCGGACAGTCTCGTCGTAGTCGTGATCCGACAGCACTAGCTTGACCGAGTCGTCGCTCAGCTCGTCGAAGATCGCAAGATCGTTGATCGCGTCCGCCGGTGTGACGTTCTGTTTGTACGCTTCGGTGAATGCGCCCGCGTAGTGCTCGGCCTCCAGAGGATCGATAGCGGCCACCGCTGCTTCGGTGAGCAGCCGGTCGGACCAGGTGCGGGCGGCCTCGGTCAGCAGCGACTGAAGGCGAACCCGGTTGGTGTCGGCGGTGTCGACCTTCGTCGCGTTGTCTTCACGCAGCCGGACCATGAAATGCAGTAGCGCCCAAGGTGATTCGGTGACGCGGGCGGTGAATTCGAGACTGGTGCCGCCGAATTCGCGGACCAGGATGTCTTCGATCTGCAGGCGCACCGCCGTCGTGTAGCGGTCGCGCGGCAGGTAGACCAGGCACGACACGAAGTACTCGAGGCGATCCGCCCGCAGGAACAGCAGTGCGCGACGACCCGATCCGAGGTCGACCACCGACTTGGCCATCGCCAGCATCTGCTCGGCGGTGAGCGCGAAAAGCTCAGAGCGGGGCACGGTTTGGATGACGTCGAGCAGCAGCTGTCCCGGGTGACCGGGGTCCAGGTCGGCCAGGGCAAGTACCTCGTGGACCCGGCGGGAGATGATCGGAATCTCCAGGACGTCAGCGTTCATCGCCGCGACCGTGAACAGGCCGATGAGGCGATGCTCGAAGATGTCGCCATCGGCGTTCTCCCGGAGGGCGAAGACGTACGGGTAGGCGCCGAAGCGCAGGTAGCTGGCCACGTCGGTCTGCGCCAGCGCCAGCAGTTCATTGTCCAGAGTCAGACGTGGGCGAGAACCCTTGCGCCGCCGCAATACTCCGAGGCTGGCCGTCGCCGTCTCACCCGATACCCGTCCGTCGTACACCGGACAGCATTGGTAACCCAGCAGCGTGAAGTTCCCGGCGGCCAGCCAACGCAACAACGTGGCGACGTCGGCGTTGTTGGCGCCCGGGTAATGGCCGTTTGCATTGTTTTCCACGTCGCTGGCGAGGTCGTTGAGCACGGCGATCATCGCTGTGGCGTCCGCCGCAACCCGCCGCAGGTCGGCGAGGACACCCGGTAGCAGGCGTTCGGCCTCGTGGAGGGCGCCGCGGTCCACCGACGGCGAAAGCTGGATGTGGATCCACGTTTCGTCGACCCCGTCGCGGCCCGAGTCCTTCGGGCCAACGGCGAGCAGCTCACCAGTGCCGTCGCGACGCGCGTGGAAGACTGGGTTCATGATCGCGGCGTAGGCCACCCCGAGTCGGTGCAGCAGGACCGTCACCGAATCCATCAGCATCGCGCCGTCGTCGGTGACGACCTGCAGCGCCGGACCAAATCCGCCCGGGTCGTCGGGCGGGTAGGCGGCGACGCGGCTCTCCCCTGCCGGGCGATGCGAACCGAGCCGATAGTGGGCGCCGAGTAGTTCCGGTGTCAGCGTCGGTGGCGGAACCGAATCCGCCTCCGTGTCGGTCCCATCGTCGTGCGGGCCTTGATAGCTGTCTGAGTAAGCGCGCGAGATCCACTCGGGAATCTCGTCGCTGTCAGCGAACTTCGTCCAGTCCAGAGAATCAACCGTCATGCCGACCGCTCCTGAAGCACGCATACCAACGCTGGCATGCCCGCGACACTAGTCGCGCGTGAGCCTTCGGTGAGTTACCCGGTGCGGACGCGCCGCATCGGCTCCGAGGCGCTCGATCTTGTTCTCCTCGTAGGCGCCGAAGTTGCCCTCGAACCAGAACCACTTGGCCTCGTGCTCGCCGTCGCCCTCCCACGCCAGGATGTGCGTGCAGGTCCGGTCGAGGAACCAACGGTCGTGGGAGATCACCACCGCGCAGCCGGGGAACTTCTCCAGCGCGTTCTCCAGCGAGCCCAGCGTCTCGACGTCGAGGTCGTTGGTCGGCTCGTCGAGCAGGATCAGGTTGCCGCCCTCTTTGAGGGTGAGCGCCAGGTTCAGCCGGTTGCGCTCACCACCGGACAGCACGCCGGCCGGCTTCTGCTGGTCGGGACCCTTGAACCCGAACGCCGACACGTAGGCCCGCGACGGAATCTCGTTCTGCCCGACCTGGATGTAGTCCAGCCCATCGGAGACGATCTGCCAGACGTTCTTCTTCGGGTCGAGCCCTCCGCGCGACTGGTCGACGTAGCTCAGCTTCACGGTTTCGCCGACCTTGACGATGCCGCTGTCTGGCTGCTCGAGGCCGACGATGGTCTTGAACAGCGTGGTCTTACCGACACCGTTGGGACCGATGACGCCGACGATGCCGTTGCGGGGCAGCGTGAACGACAGATCCTTGATCAGCGTGCGACCTTCGAAGCCCTTGTCGAGGTGCTCGACCTCGACCACCAGATTGCCCAGCCGCGGACCGGTCGGGATCTGGATCTCTTCGAAGTCGAGCTTGCGCGTCTTCTCGGCCTCCGCCGCCATCTCCTCGTAGCGCTGCAGACGGGCCTTGCTCTTGGCCTGCCGGGCCTTGGCGCCGGACCGGACCCAGGCCAACTCCTCGGTGAGCCGCTTCTGCAGTTTCTCGTCCTTGCGGCCCTGCACCGAGAGGCGCTCGGCCTTCTTCTCCAGGTAGGTGGAGTAGTTGCCCTCGTAGGGGTAGGCGCGGCCGCGGTCGAGCTCGAAGATCCACTGGGCCACGTTGTCGAGGAAGTAGCGGTCGTGGGTAACCGCCAGCACCGCGCCCTCGTAGGCGGCCAGGTGCTGCTCGAGCCACTGCACGCTCTCGGCGTCGAGGTGGTTGGTCGGCTCGTCGAGCAGCAGCAGGTCCGGCTTGGACAGCAGCAGCTTGCACAGCGCCACGCGGCGCCGCTCACCGCCGGACAGGTGCGTCACCGGCTCGTCGGGCGGCGGGCAACGCAACGCGTCCATCGCCTGCTCGAGCTGCGAGTCGAGATCCCAGGCGTTGGCGTGATCGAGCTCTTCCTGCAGCCGGCCCATCTCCTCCATCAACTCGTCGGAGTAGTCGGTGGCCATCAACTCGGCGACCTCGTTGAAGCGGTCGAGCTTTACTTTGACGTCGCCGAGCCCCTCCTCGACGTTGCCGCGAACGGTCTTCTCCTCGTTCAGCGGCGGTTCCTGCTGCAGGATGCCGACCGTCGAGCCGGGGGCCAGGAAGGCTTCGCCGTTGTTGGCCTTGTCCAATCCGGCCATGATCCGCAAGACGCTCGACTTACCGGCCCCGTTGGGGCCGACGACACCGATCTTGGCGCCCGGAAAGAAGCTCAAGGTGACGTCGTCGAGGATGACTTTGTCGCCGTGCGCCTTGCGGACCTTTTTCATCGTGTAGATGAACTCAGCCATGCGGCGGTGTTGCCTTTCTGATTGCGGGGTATTGCTCGCGCCCCATCCTAGGCACCGCCACAGCCACGTAGCTAAGCCGACAGTGGCAGCGGCACCTCCGCCTCGGGCGGGTGCTCGGCGCCGTCGGCGTCTTTCGCCTCCTCGGCGTCGGTCACAGCGGTCGTCGACCCAGAGGCGATGGTCTTTTCGACTCGCGCGATACAGCGAGCGAGATCGGGGCCGACAGCCGTGGCGCGCATCTCCAGGGTCGACCGCTGATTGCCGTCGCGGTCCTCGTATTCGCTGGTGTAGACGTGCCCGGTCACGATCACCGGTGAGCCCTTGCCCAGCGAGGCGCCCACGCCGGAGACCAGCCGACCCCAGCAGTTGACGGTGACGAACAGGGAATTGCCGGCCTCCCAAGTTCCGTCCGCGGTGCGGCGCCGGGAATTGCTGGCGACCCGGAACTTCAGTACCTCCTGGTCACCGACCCGGCGACGTTTCGGATCGTTGACAACATTGCCGACCACGGTCAGCGGTGTTTCGAACATTTCTTGTTCACCTTTCCTCGAAGACGGCGCATCGCCGCCCGTGCTGCGCCCATTTACCGCCGAGCCGCCGACACAACGGCGGCTTTTCATCTCCGGCGCCGCAGCGCTGTGGACAAAGGTCTGGCTGTGGATGAGTCGCGGCATCCGCGAACCAGAACCTAAGGTCGTGATTCGTCGGGAATCACAGCCCTCGCTTCTGTTTCGCGAAAGTTAGCGCTGGCCCGACGTGTCGCGGCGGGCCAACTCGGCGAGCATCGCGTTGTAGGCGACCAGCTCGGCATCGTCGTCGCGGTCGGCGGCGCGATCCAATCGCCGGGCGGTTCGCTCGTCGCTGCGCGTCCATTGGACCAGCAACGCGATCATCACGACGATCAGCGGTATTTCCCCTGCCGCCCAAGCCATTCCACCGCCGAGCCGCTGATCACCGATCAGGTCGGTATGCCAGCTCAGATGCAGCGACCGGTAGAAGCTCTCGCCCAGCACCTTGTCCATGCTCATCAAGATGATCGCGAAAAACGCATGCAACGGCAGCGACGCGAAGACCACCGCGACCTTCGCCAGCGGCGGGATCGGCCGCGGTGTCGGGTCGACGCCGATGACCACCCAATAGAACAGGTAGCCGCTGGCCAGGAAGTGCACGTTCATCGCAACGTGCCCGATATGGCTGCCAACCGCGGCGTCGAACAGACCGCCCAGGTACAGCCCGTAGAACCCGGAGACGAACAGGGCCGTCGCGACCACCGGATTGGTGAGGAACCTCGAGATCCTGCTGTGCAGGGCAGCCAGGATCCATTCCCGCATGCCCGGTGGTTCGCCGCGGCTGGCGGCCGGCAGTGCCCGCAGCGCCAGGCCGACCGGCCCGCCCAACACCAGCAGAATCGGGACCAGCATCGACAGCGTCATGTGGGCGGCCATGTGCATGCTGAACATTGCCGGCATGTACCGACCCATTCCTGACGAGCTGACGAACAGCAGTACGGCAGAGCCGAGCAGCCACGACACCGTCCGGCCCCTCGGCCACGCGTCGCCGCGGCGACGCAGCCGGTGCACTCCCGCCAGATACAGCGCGGCGAAGACGATGGCCGCGGTGCCGAAGATCAGGTCGAACCGCCAATCGAACAGCACCCGCAGTGGGGTGAGCGGTCCGGCGAAGTCGTAGCCGATTTTCACATCGGTGATCGACGGGATACCGATCGGCAGCGGCGGAGGTGGTGTGCGACCCAGGCCGACCGCGACGCCGAACGTCAAGCCGAAAAGCACCGCCTCGACGACTGCCAGCCGGACCAAACGGGTTCGCGAGCTCGGATCATCTTGCAGCGCAGCGACTCCGGTACGCCGTTGACGCCATCCGATGGCACCGAGCAGGCACAGCGCCACGAACTTGACCACGACCAGGCGTCCATAGTCGCTGGACAGAAGGTCCGACGGGCGGATCCGGACCAGCGCATTGACGACGCCGCTGACTGCCATTGCGCCGAAGCACCACAGGGCGATCGTCGAGAATCGCCGTGCGGCCAGGTCGGCGTGCTGTCCGCCGCGGACCACATGGGTCAGTAGCGCCAGCAGTCCACCGGCCCACAGGCTCCCCGCGACCAGGTGGATCAGCAGGCTGTTGGTGGCCAGGTCATGGGAGCCGCCGGCCGACGAGTGTCCGGTGAGCCCGAGCGGTAGCAGCGTCGCCAGCGATCCGGCCACCAGCAACGGCGTCCACGACCACCGCAGCACCGGCAGGCTGGCCACCGTCAGCACCGCAGCCAGCAGAGCGGTCCAGCGCCATGCGGCCGAGATGTTGATGATGCCGGCCAGCGACCACAGACTCGCGGGGTTCAGGTGAGCGGTGAACGGCTGACCGGATACGTCGGAAATGGTCAGCGGGACGAGCAGCGCGGCGCACACCGTCCATGCTGCGGCCGCCACGGTTCCAACCCGCAGCGCCCGATAGCCGTCGGCATCCAGAACGCCGTTGTCCTGCGGTGGAACCAGGAACGCGGCGGTCAGGAAGGACCCGACAGCGACCACGGCAGCGATCTCACCGGCGGCCCGGACAAACGGCAGGCCGATCGTGGTAACCGGGCCGGGGTTGGGCAGTCCGGTGGCGGTCAGCGCGGCCACCAGCGACAGCAACCCGATCCCCGCAGCGGTGCATCCGGCCAGCGCCGCCACCCCCACGAGCAGCGGCCACACTGCCCCGCGTCGTCGGCCCGTGGGCGCGGCTACCGTCATGCACCAAGCGTATGGCGGCCGGCCGAGAGGGTCTCATGCTGGCCCGGCTGACCTCTGGTTCCGGCCGACGGACCCGGAGTTTCACCGGCATGAGCGGCCGCAAGCAAAATTCGTGTTACCAGCACGCCTCGGTGCTTGATTTCCGGCCAGACTGCACGCAAGTAGTGCAACGGCTCCCGACGCATGACAACTTCGACGGCAGCATCGGAGGAGAACACATGGCAACCCGACGCATGCGCTGGCTGGCAGGTGGGCTCGTGTCCGGTGCCGGCGCGGGTCTGTTGGCGCTGACGTTGGCGTTGTATCCGGCGTTCGCGTCCGGGACCGACGCCGTGCTGATCATGGGTGGCACCGAAGAGCCCGACCCGGGCCCGCCGTATCCGACGGACGTCAACCTCGACTACATCGTGCCGAACTTGCCCGACATCTATCCGGGAACGACAGACACCACCACGGTGCTACCCACCCCCGAGCAGTTCTTCCCGCTTCCCGGCTACAGCGAATTGACCTTGGGTCAGTCGATGGTCCAGGGTCTGCACGACTTGCAGACCGCCCTCGCGGACGAACCCGCGGGCACCGACACCATCGTTTTCGGCTATTCGCAAAGCGCAACCATCGCCACCGACGAACTCGATGAAATCGAGAATGGAACGGCGACTGATCCGCCGAGCGCAACCGACCTGGCGTTCATTTTGACCGGCGACCCGAACAATCCCGACGGCGGCCTGTTGGAGCGCTTCGACGGGCTTTACCTGCCGGGTCTCAACATGGCCTTCAACGGCGCGACTCCGGACTCGGCCTACCCCACCGACATCTACACCAACGAATACGACGGTGCGGCCAACTTCCCGCAGTACCCGCTGAACGCGCTCGCGGACCTCAACGCCATCTTGGGTGTGTTCTATGACCACGACTACTCGGATCTGACGCCCGCGCAGGTGGGAACCGCTGTGGTGGAGGCGGTTTCGCCGGGAGCAGGTGACACCACGTACAACTTCATTCCGACCCAGACTCTGCCGCTACTCGACCCGTTGTTGCAGGCGGGTGCGCCGCAATGGCTGATAGACCTGCTCACCCCGGACTTGCGGGTGCTCGTCGATCTGGGCTATGGCAGCATCGGTTCGGGCTTCGGTGAGGAGTATGCGAACCTTCCCACCACAGCCAGCCTGTTCGAGCTTGTCAACCCGATTACCGTGACCTCCGATTTGTCGACCGGAGCCGAGCAAGGAGTCACGGCGGCCGAAGTCGACCTCGGATTGCTGCCGGCGTCAGACATGCCGGACGCCTATCCGTTCGTTCCGTCTCTGGACCCGGACCTCTCGATCAGCTTGGGCCAGCCAAGTGAAACGCTGACCTCCGAGCTACTCGGCTGGATCGGCTCAGCCCTCTACGACTTGAACATTCCGGACATCGTCAATGGCACTCCGGATGCGGGCGACTTCATCACGGATATGGCGAACGCCGGCTTCAATGTGGCCGATCTCTCGACGTTTGCGGCTCTCTTCGGATAGCAGCGGAGGCGAGCGCTACGGGCGAGTTACCTACGGCTGGCCCGCACTGCGCGCCCCGACCTCGCGGGCGACGAACTGTTTGCGCGCGATCTTCGCGACGTGGTCGAAATCCTGCAAGATGGCTCGCAATTCGCGGCGAAACGCGATGCGGCGCTCGGCCAGATCGGGCCCCGGCTCGAGCAGATCCTGATCGGCGACGACTTGGCGTGCGGTGTCGAACAGCAACGTCGACACCGGCTCGCTGCTGCGCACCCGGCCCTGCGCGACGTATTGCTTGCCGACGCCGAGCGCCAACTGGGTGAGTTCTTTCGCACCGATGTCCGCCGGCGCATCACGAAGTACATCGGCGACGATCTCGTACGCCTCGAAGAACACTCGCAGCATCGCGTCCGACATCAGCGGTCGCTTCGCGTACAGGATGGCGTCGATCTCGGCGGCGCCGGCAGCAACGTGGGCTTCCCAGTCGTCGTGCCACGACATCTCGTCGGCGATGTTCTGGCGGAACGCGGCCGAATCTGCGAAGTAGAAGTCGAATTTGAGCAGATCGCGCAGCCGCATCGCCTGTGTCCAGAACGCCTCGAGCCGGTCGCCGTCGACCCGGCCGGCGTAGGTCAACGCCAGCTCGACGATCACGGTCTCGAGAAACGCGTGGATCACCGAGTTCCGGTAGAACGCGGCGGTGTGTTCGTCCTCGGGGGCGATGCGCCATACCGGTTCGCGACCACTGTCCACCCGCGTGATGGGGTGACCGTTCGACAGCGAATCCACCGCCGCGCGAACACCTTCGGTGGTGCGCAGCCGTAGCGCACTGGTGGACATCGGGGTTTGCTTGCGTTCCAGAGTAGTCCAGCGAATCCTGCAGGGTGTGGTGCAGTTGCCCCAATGTCAACGCCCGCCCGTGCGTGGTCAGCAGCAGCGCCGACACCAAGCCGGTGGCATTCACCGGAGTCGATTGCAGGATCCGCCACGCGACCTCGAACGACATCTTTTGCAGGGCAAGCCGTTTGGCGGCTTCATCCTCGGCGATCGGGCCGTGCGACGGGCCTAGATACTCGCGCATCGAGACGGCTTCGGGGAAGCGGACGTAGATCTTGCCGTAGTTGCGTTCGCCCTGGGCCTTGATGAAGTTGTACATCCAGCTCAAGCCCTCGGCACGCTTCTCGCCGCCACGGGCGTAGGCAGCGTACTCGGCGGTCTCGTGCAGCTGGTCGAAGCTGATCGAAACCCCTTGCAGCAGAATGTCGTCGCTGCGGCCATCCAGGTAGGCGTCGGCCACATAACTCATCAGCCCAAGCTTGGGCGGCAGCATCTTCCCGGTACGCGAGCGGGTGCCCTCGATGGACCAACTGAGGTTGAACCGTTTCTCCACCACGTAGCCGACGTACTCCCGGAGCACGTATTTGTACAGCGGATCGTTGCCGATGTTGCGGCGGATGAAAATGGTTCCGGCGCGGCGCATCAGCGGTCCCATAACCCCGAATGCCAAGTTGACGCCGGCGAAGACATGCACCGGCGGCAGCCGGTTTTCCTGCATCGCCACCGGCATGACCGCGCCGTCGATGTAGGAGCGGTGCGAGAACAGCAACACCGCCGGGTGAGCTTCCAGCGCGGTGCGCAGCTTCGCCACCTGATATTCGTCGTAGTCGATTTCGCGATCGAATCCTCGGCTGAAGAGTCTGCCCAGGACGCCGACGAGGTCGACCGATACTCGGCTCCATCCGGTGGCGAGTTCGTCGAGCATCTCGCCGGCCTTCTCGAGGTCGGCGCCTGGGATCTTCTCTAGCCCAGCGCGAAACCGCGCGGACGCCAGGATCTCCGGCCGCACCAGCCGGGGCGACTTGTATTGCGGTCCGAGGATTCGGTATTCGGCGCGCTCCATCGCCAACAGCGCCCGCCGGGTGACGAAATGCGCGAATTCACGCGGGTTGTCGCCGACGGTGATGTCGCGCCACTGCTGGTGGAGTTCGGATACCTTGGCCGATTCACCGACCACCACCTGCGCGCGCGAACGGTCGGACCGCAGGATGTGTCGCTGCTGACGCTCACTGGGCTGGTACGGGTTTCGTCCCGGAAGCAACGCTGCCACCCGGCTCAACGTCGACGCGTCGGCGCGCGGCATCCAGAAGACCCGGACCGGCACGATGGACCGGTCCTCGTCCAACTCGAGCTGCTCGACGAGTTGCGCCAACGCGCCGGGCGACGAATCCTCTTCGGGCAGCGCAAGCACTTCGAGCTTGGTCTCCGGGTAGCGGGCACGTTGCTGATCCAGCCACGTCGCCAGCAATTCCGATTCGATCGGCGACGACGACGACGCCAACACCAACATGTTCTCGCTGGTGCTCAGTGATCCGGTTTCGGTAGACGTGGTGGTCACGACCGCCCCTTCGGCCGAGGTGTACTCGGTTGGGCCTTGGTCGCTTTGCGCGGTGCCGCTTTGGCGGCGGTCTTCTTCGCTGCCGCCTTCTTCGCCACGGCCTTCTTCGCGGGCGCGGCCTTCTTCGCAGGCGCGGCCTTCTTCGCGGGCGCGGCCTTCTTCGCGGGCGCGGCCTTCTTCGCGGGCGCGGTCTTCTTGGCGGCGGCCTTGCAGCGGCCTTTCGCGGCGTCGGCTTCTTCCGGTACACGTCGTGGTCGGGTAATTCGTCCACCGGCCAGTTGGCCAACGCATCGACATAGAGTTGCCGCACTTCGGCGATCCGGTCCGTCAGTGTTTCCACCGTCCAGTCGGCAACTGAAATCGGCGGGAACACAGCAACATCCACGGTGCCGGGGTTCATCGTCGTGGAGTTGCGCGCGGCGATGATTTCGGCGTTGCGGATCACGATCGGCACGACGGGTATTCCCACCGCCATCGCCATCCGGAACGGCCCCTTCTTGAACGGCCCGACGCTGGTGGTGTCCAGCCTGGTGCCCTCCGGCGCGATCATGATCGACAACCCTTGCCGCGCACGTTCTTCGACCTGATGCAGCGACTCGATCGCCGCGGTCGGGTTGTCCCGGTCGATGAAGACGGAGTCGAGCACCTTGCCGAGGGTGCCCATGATCGGGTCGCCCTCGAGTTCCTTCTTGCCGACGGCGACCCAGTTGTCGCGGATCAGCGCGCCGACGATGACGGGGTCGGCCTGGTTGCGGTGATTGAAGATGAACACCGCGGGCCGCTCGGCGGTCAGGTTCTCTTCGCCGAGGATGTTCAGCGCAACACCGCTGGCGGTCAACAACATCTGTGACCACGTTGCCGTGAAGAAGTTGACCCCGCGGCGCCTGTTGCGCGTCAGCAGCCCGATCCCGAGGGCGCCGGCCGCGACGGGCACCACCGAGCCGACTCCGGCCAGCGTGCGTAGTTGCGCGGTGATGCCCCCGCCGCTGCGGCTGGTGAACCGCAGGATCGGCCAGCCGCGCCGTTTGGCGACGGCGGCCATCTTGCCTTCGGGGTTGGTCGGCCGCGGATTGCCGACCAGGTACATCAGCGCGACATCTTCGTCACCGTCGGCGTAGAAGTAGCTGTCCTTGAGGTCAATCCCGTTCTCGCCGGCGAACTTCTGCACCGCGGCGGCCTTGCCCGGCCCCCACAGAATCGGCGCGACCACGCCGCCGGTGAGAATCCCGTCGTCGTTGGTCTCGAATTTGTTGGTCAGCGTGTTCAGGATGCCGAGGAAGCGCGCCACCGGAGCGACCTGGATGGTCAGCGCCGACGAACTGAGCACCACGGTGTGCCCGCGGGCCAGGTGTGCGCGCACCAATTCGCGCATCTCCGGATAGATCCGGGATTCGATGCGCTGCGCGAACAGTCGCTCGCCGATCTCGTCCAGATCGCTCAGCATCCGCCCGCGGAGCGCCCCGGAGGCCTTACTGATGAGCTCCTCGAACTCGATACGACCGAGTTGGTGGTTCAGCCCGGCGGTGACCATGCTGATCAGCTCGCCGACGCCCATGTCGCGGCGCCGCAACCGTTCCTGGGTGAGGATGATGGCGGTGAAGCCGGCCACCAGGGTTCCGTCCAGGTCGAAGAACGCGCCGATCTCGGGACCTGGCGGACTGGCCATGATTTCGGCGACCGACCCGGGCAGCCGGAGATCACGCGCCGGCTTCTTCGCCTCGCCGTTCTCCGCGCTCATGAACCCACCACCGATCGCTTCGAAGTGTCGGACGGATCGGCAGCGAACGACGCGGGCACCGCCCGCGGAACGGGATCACCTGCCAGCGCAAGGATTTCGTTGAAACCGTCCAGCAGACAACGGGCGAACAATTTCTCGTCGCGGATCGCGGCACGGTCATACCGCGCGGTGATCGTGCAGTAGCCACCTCGCGAGATCAGCACAACCATCATCGCCACGCCGGGCAATGGGCCAATACCGTACTGCCGTAACACTTTTGCGCCGACGAGGAAAGTATCACCGGGATAGACCGGTACGTTGCTGGCCTGCACGTCCGAGCCGACCACCGAACCCGTCATCGATTCCAGCAGCGGCCCCGGCAACACGCTCAACACCGGCGCGATCGAGCCGATGATGTCCATCGCGGGCTCGTCGCGACGCTGGGTCATCTGCAACCGGATCTTCTGCATCCGAGCGACGGGATCCTTGGTGCCGATCGGAGCCGCCAGGTTGACCCCGGTGAACCGGTTGCCGCCGGCCGCATCCGACTCGGCCCGCAGGCTGACCGGCACCGCCATCGGCAGCGTCGAGATCGGCACGCCGAGTGCCTCGTGGTAACGCCCGAGCGCGCCGCTCAGGCCGGCCAGGTAGGCGTCATTGATCGAGCCGCCACCTGCTTTCGCCGCCCGGTGCAGGTCGGACAGGGGAATGTCGATTGCCTCGCTGCGGGTGGCCAGGCTACGGCGACGAAGCAGCGGGGATGGCTCGGCAGCCCGGCTGACCACGCGCGCCCCGGAGCGGGCGTAGCTCACTACGCCCGACATTGCGGCGCTCGGACGGGTAACCGCCCGCCCGACGGCCGACGCCGCGCCCCACAAGCGCGCCGCCGGCCCCTTTGGCCACGTTGACGGCCAGATTGTTCAGCCCCTCGCGCATCAAGTCGTTGGCCGTCAGATCCTGCGGAATGGGCTGATCCGGCGTTGGCTGCGCCGGCGGATCACGCTCGAGGTCGTAGATGTGGGCGAACATCTCGACGCTGCCCACCCCATCGGTGACGGCATGGGACAGATGCAGTAGCGTCGCGGCCTTCCCGTCGGGCAGACCCTCGATCAGGGTGGCCGTCCACAACGGCCGGGCGATGTCCAGCGGCGACTGGATCATCAGCTCCGCGATATCGAGGACCTGCCGAAGCGAACCCGGCTCGGAGACGCGCATCCTGCGCACGTGGAAATCCAAGTTGAAGTCGGGATCGACGACCCAGCGTGGCGAAGCGGTCGGCAATGTCGGCACGACCACCTTCTGGCGGAGCCGTAACGCCTTTCGCGAAGCGTTCTCGAAGCGGGTGCGGAACCGCTCCCAGTCCGGTGTGCGGTCCAGAATTTCCAGCGCCATGATCCCTGAGCGAGTTCGCGGATTGGCCTCACCGCGATGCAACAGGTAATCGACGGGCCCCAGTGCCGTGGGCATCCCGGCGGCATCGAGCTGCTCAGCCATTGACAGCCCCCCGCGTCAACGCCGCCATCGCCACCCAGACCTCCCGTTTCGAATAGGCCGCGGATCCCTTGCCGGGACGCCGCGGGCAACTCCAACGTAGTCCGCTTGGCGCGGCGGTGGTAGCTGATTGTCCGGATCGGAAAGCGAGATCAAACACGTCTCGGCCGCCCTTCCAATCAGGCTGGCGGGCTGCCGAATTCGAAGCGAGCAAATGGTCGCGGGCGGTGCTGACCTATCCGGTCGGCGCGGAGCGTTTCCGCATGGCCCTGGATCGCGATCGCGCATGCCGTGCGTGCACCACACCCAAAAAGTCGGCGACCGCGTCTGCCGTCAACCGCGACCGAACAGTGGCGAACAGATCGAAAGCGTGGTGCGCATTGGGCAATTCGGCGTAGCCGACGGTCGGAGCGCCGGCATCGCGAAGTGCGCCGCAGAAAGCCCGTGCCTGCACACTCGGGATCACCGAATCGCTCTCGCCGTGCAGTACGAAAAATGGTGGCGCATCCCGGTGGACATGCGAAATCGGCGAGGCCAGTTCGAAAATCTCGGGATTGTCGGCGTACTGCTCCTTCATGACGAAAAGCTCGAGGAACTGCATCATCATCTCGTGCATTTTGGTGGGATCGGTCAGGTCGTAAACGCCGTAATAGGGTGCCGCGGCTTGCACAGTCGTGTCGGCATCTTCGAATCCGGGCTGCAGTCGCGGGTCGTTGGCGGTGAGCGCGACCAGTGCGGCCAAGTGGCCGCCGGCTGAGCCGCCTGTGACCGCGATGAAGTCGGGATCGCCGCCGTAGTCGGCGATGTTGTCACGAACCCAGGCGAGCGCCCGCTTGACGTCAACGATATGCGCGGGCCAGGCGTTGCGTGGGCTCTTGGAGTAGTCGACGGAGACACAGACCCAGCCGAGTTCGGCCATCCGGCCCATCAGTGGATAGCCCTGCGGCCGGCGGCCGTTGACGGTCCACGCCCCACCCGGGATCTGCAGCAGCACAGGCGCCCGGTCACCGGCCTTGATCTCCCGGTGGCGCCAAATGTCCAACATGTTGTCGCGGGCATTGGGGCCGTACACGATGTCCGACGTCTGCGCCGCATACCGGCGGTGGCCGCCGGCGGAGTGCAACATCCCGCCGCGGCGCACCGGCCGATCGCTGATCGGATGACGAACCGACTCGCGGTATTGCGCACCCAGGGCGTCCTGCAGAGCCGCAGTGAGGATCCGATCTGCCCGCTGAGCCGCCCAGTTCGTGGCGACTTTCGACAACGGTGCCACGCCGGACAGCGCGTGCCCGGTCACAACCTGCGGGGGAAATTCGGCGGACAGCCAGCCCGCCAGGAAGCCGGCGACCGTTGGTGAGCCCCGAAGCAGCAGCGAACCGGTGCGGTAGGCACCCATCGGCCCGGAGGCGAGCTGCACTCCGTGACGCAGCATGTCAGCGCAGGCGCGCGTGTATCGCGCTCTGACATCAAAGGCAACGGTCATGCCCTGGCCACTCCTCGTCCTTGAGCACACGCCAACCACCGGTCATACGGCAAAGCCGTCGGTAGCGTACGTGTGTGGCGGGCCTCACACTAACCGAATTAGACGTGTTGCCAACAACATTTCCGACGGCGTTGCGCTCGGTCTGTACCCAATTCCTGGATTGGCTACACTGACCTGCGCTTGGAGTCTTCGGCCCCCGTAGCTCAGCTGGATAGAGCACATGACTTCTAATCTTGTGGTCGCAGGTTCGAATCCTGCCGGGGGTACTTTGGCAGGTGCCACTGTGGCCGATGGGATACATGTGACGCATGTCCTCAGACGGCGCACGACGTGCCGTTATTGATAATTCTGCGGAGGTGCCCGATGTCCCTGGTCCTGTACAGCGCCGACAATCACGTTGCGCTGATCACCGTCAACGACCCGGATCGTCGCAACGCCGTCACCAGCGAGATGTCAACGCAGTTGCGCGCGGCCGTCGAACGCGCGGAGGCCGATTCCGAGGTGCATGCCGTTGTGGTGACCGGCGCCGGTAAGGCGTTTTGCGCCGGAGCCGATCTCAGCGCGCTGGGCAGCGCTGCCGAAGAGGGGCTGCGGCGGCTGTATGACGGGTTCATGGCCGTGGGTAAATGCACGCTGCCGACGGTCGCGGCGGTCAACGGCCCGGCCGTGGGTGCGGGCCTGAATCTCGCGCTGGCCGCCGATGTGCGTATCGCGGGGCCAAACGCCTTGTTCGACGCCCGTTTTCAGAAGTTGGGCATCCATCCGGGCGGCGGCGCGACGTGGATGCTCCAGCGCGGGGTCGGACCGCAAGTGGCGCGCGCGGCGTTGCTGTTCGGCATGCGGTTCGACGCCGAATCCGCTGTGCGGCATGGACTTGCACTCAGCATCGCTGACGATCCGGTGGCCGCCGCATTGGAATTGGCAGCCGGCCCGGCGGCTGCGCCGCGTGAAGTGGTGCTGGCGACCAAAGCCACCATGCGGGCCACCGCCAGCCCGGGAACGCTGGACGTGGACCAGCATGAGCAGGCCAAGGACACCGAACTCGGACCGCAAGCCAGCTCGATTCAGTCCCCGGAGTTCGCGGCGCGACTGGCCGCCGCCCAACGCAAGTGACGATGACTCCGGGCGGCTATGCCCCGGTGTCTCCTGCCAGGTGCACGATCCGCTCGGCTCGCCGCAACACGGGCGCGTCGACCATCTGACCTTCAAAGGCGAAAACTCCTCGTTCACCAGCTGCCGCGGCCAAAACGTTTCGCGCCCAACGCGCTTGGTCGAGTGACGGGGCGTAGCCGTCCCGGATCACCGGCACCTGGCTGGGGTGGATGGCAACCTTCCCGTCGAAGCCGACAGCGACCGCGTCGTCGACCTCGACGCGGAGCCCGTCGAGGTTTTTGATGTCGAGGTAAACCGAGTCCAGGGCCAGCCGCCCGTACGCCTTGGCGGCCAACAACGACTGCGAGCGGACATGGCGGGCCACTTCGCGGTAGCTGCCGTCCGGGTAGCGGTTGGCCGTCCCGCCGAGAACGGCGAACAGGTCTTCGGCGCCCCACATCACCGCGATCGCGTTGTCCACCTGGACCGTCTCGGTGACGGCCAGCGCGCCCAGCGGGGATTCTACTAACACGATCACATTCAGTGGAGCGAGAGCGCTGACATGCTCAACCGCTTCGCATTTCGGCAACATCACGGTGTCGTAGGGTGTGTTCTTCAAGGCCCCAAGGTCGAGTTCCTGGTCGGCGGTGCCGAATTGGTTGACCCGTACCACGGTTCGCCCCGGATCGAGCTGGACGTCGACCAATGCCTTGCGCGCGGCGGGTCGGTCGGCGGCCGCGCAGCCGTCCTCGAGGTCGAGTATCACCACATCGGCTGCTGCCGCAGCCTTTTGGTAGCGCTCGGGGCGGTCAGCCGGGCAGAACAACCATGCCGGGCCGGGATTGCTCAGACCCATCAGTCGCCGGCCTCTGCCGGGCGCATTCGCATCATCGTCTTGCGGTTGGCGGTGGCGACGACGTCGCCGTGCTGGTTGCGGCCGGTGTGCGCGAACGTCACGATGCCCTCGCCAGGGCGGCTCTTCGATGCCCGCTTCTCGATGATGATCGACTCGGCGTACAGCGTGTCGCCGTGGAAAAGCGGCTTGGGAAAGGCGATTTCGGTGAAGCCGAGGTTGCCGACGATGGTGCCCTGGGTCAGCTGGGCGACCGACAGACCGACCAGCGTCGACAGCGTGAACATCGAGTTGACCAGCCGCTGATTGAACGGCGGCAGCGCGTCGGAGAACGCGGCATCCAGATGCAGCGCCTGGGTGTTCATCGTCAGCGTCGTGAACAACACGTTGTCGGCTTCGGTGATGGTCCGGCCCGGGCGATGCAGATATCGCACGCCGGTCTCGAATTCCTCGAACCACAAGCCGCGCTGGACTACCTCGCGAAATTCGTCGCTCACAGGCCCACCTCGCGCGCGATCAACATCAGCTGCACCTCCGTGGTCCCCTCGCCGATCTCCAGAATCTTGCTGTCCCGGTAATGGCGGGCCACCGTGAATTCATTCATGAACCCGTACCCGCCGTGAATCTGGGTGGCGTCTCGGGCGTTGTCCATGGCCGCCTCGCTGGCGACCAGCTTGGCGATCGCCGCCTGCTTCTTGAACGGCTTACCGGCCAACATCAGCGCCGCGGCGTCGTAGTACGCGGTGCGCGCTGAGTGCGCACGGGCTTCCATCCGGGCGATCGTGAACGCAATGGACTGGTAGCGGCCGATCGCCTGCCCGAACGCTTCGCGCTCCTTGGCGTACTTGACGCTCTCGTCCACACAGCCCTGCGCAACGCCGGTCGACAGCGCGGCGATCGCAATCCGGCCCTCGTCAAGGATGCGCAGGAAGTTGGCGTAGCCGCGGCCACGCTCGCCGAGCATGTTCTCCTCGGGCACCCGCACGTCGTCGAAGCTCAGCGGATGGGTGTCCGAGGCGTTCCAGCCGACCTTGTCGTAGGCGGGTTCCACGATGAATCCCGGATGTGGGCACCGGAACCAGGATCGACGAGATCTCCTTTTTGCCGTCGCGGTCACCGGTGACTGCGGTGACCGTGACCAGCTTGGTGATGTCGGTGCCGGAGTTGGTGATGAACTGCTTGGAGCCGTTGATCACCCACTGGCCGTCGTCGAGTTGCGCGGTGGTCTTGGTCGCGCCGGCGTCGGTGCCGCCACCCGGCTCGGTCAGACCGAACGCGCCCAGCGCGCGGCCGCTGGCCAACTGCGGCAACCATTCCTGCTTCTGGGCGTCGCTGCCGAACCGGTAGACGGGCATCGCGCCCAGCGAGACGCCGGCCTCGAGCGTGATCGCCACGCTCTGGTCGACCTTGCCCAATTCCTCCAGCGCCAGGCACAGCGCGAAGTAGTCGCCGCCCATGCCGCCCCACTCTTCGGGGAACGGCAGGCCGAACAGGCCCATCTCGGCCATGCCGGCCACCACTTCGTACGGGAAGGAATGCTCGGCGTCGTGCTTTGCGGCCACCGGCGCGACCACGCTCTGGGCGAAGTCACGGACCGTCTTGGCCAGCTGTTGGTATTCGTCCGGGAGCGTCCCGGTCGACAGGAAATCACTCATGAGCCGTCCTCTGCTTCTGCTGTTGCGTTGGTAGGTACCGCAATTCGAGCCAGCGGCTGGCCCACCTTGACCTGATCGCCGACCGCGACGAGGAGTTCGACGACGCCGTCGACCGGCGCCGTCAGCGCGTGCTCCATCTTCATCGCTTCGACGGTGACCACCACCGTGCCTGCTGCGACCTCGGCGCCGTCGTCGACGCCGACCGCGACCACCGCACCGGGCATCGGGCTGGTCAATTCGGCGTCGCCGCTGTGCTCCTCGTCTTCGCGGACCGGCGCTTCGCGCACCTCGTCGAGCACCGCGATGACACCGTCGCCGGCCAGCCATATCTTGCCGTCCTGCGCGGCGACCGTATAGGTGAGACGCAGCCCATCGAGCGTCACCGTCAGCCGGTCATCCGCCAAAGCCACCTGCAGGAAACGGGATTCACCGTCCTCGATGCGCACCTCGGCGGCGTCGGGGATGCCGACGATGTGGACGTGATCGGTGCGCTCGCCGGATCGCAGCCGGATGCTCACCGGCGCCCTGCGCCCAATGCGCCACCCGGACGGCACTTCCCACAGGTCGGCGCCCGGCGCGGGAAAGCGTCGCAGCCACTGGAAGGCCGCCGCCGCGACGAACTGTTCATCGGAGGGCTCGGCCGCGACGAAGTCGCCGGCGCGGCGGTCCAACAACCCGGTGTCCAGCCGACCGGCGACCACGTCGGGGTCGGCCAGCAGAAAGCGGACGAACTCGATGTTGGTGACGACGCCGAGCACCGCGGTGTCGGCCAGAGCCCGATCCAGGGTTCGCAGCGCCGCGGCCCGATCCGGTCCGTAGGCAATGACTTTCGCCAGCATTGGGTCGTAGTCGCTGCCGACGACCATCCCGGCGGACAGGCCCGAATCGATGCGCACACCGGCCGCATCGGATTCCGTCAACGCGAGCACGTCGCCGCCGGTGGGCAGGAAGCCGTGCGCCGGATCCTCGGCGTAGACCCGCGCTTCGATCGCGTGGCCACGCAACGCGATGTCGGTCTGGTCGACGTTGAGCTTCTCCCCTGCCGCGATCCGCACCTGCCACTCGACCAGATCCCAACCCGGTCACCAACTCGGTGACCGGGTGCTCGACCTGCAGCCGGGTGTTCATCTCCATGAAGAAGAACTCGTCGGGACGGTCGGCGGAGACGATGAACTCCACCGTGCCCGCGCCGGTGTAGTCCACGCTGCGGGCGGTGTCGCAGGCGGCGGCGCCGATTCGAGCGCGGGTCGCCGCGTCGAGCAGAGGCGACGGCGCCTCCTCGATGACCTTTTGATGTCGGCGCTGCAGGCTGCATTCGCGCTCGCCGAAGTGCACCACGTTGCCGTGGGCGTCGGCCATCACCTGCACTTCGATGTGCCTGGGACGCAGCACAAATCGCTCCAGAAACAGCGTGTCGTCACCGAACGCGGCGGCCGACTCGCGGCGCGCGCTGACCAGTGCGGCCGGCAGGTCGGCTGGCTGCTCGACCATCCGCATGCCCTTACCGCCGCCACCCGCCGACGGTTTGACCAGAACCGGATAGCCGACGTCGTCCGCGGCGGCGATCAATTCCTGGTCGCTGAGTCCGGGCCGCGCGATACCGGGAACCACCGGCACGCCGAACGCCGACACCGTGCCCTTGGCGGCGATCTTGTCGCCCATCGTCTGGATGGCCCCCACCGGCGGCCCGATGAACGCAATTCCGGCCTTCTCCAGCGCGGCCGCGAAATCGGCGTTCTCCGAGAGGAATCCGTAGCCCGGGTGAATGGCCTGCGCGCCGGTGCGCACGGCCGCGTCGACGATCGCGGCGATGTTGAGGTAGCTGTCTCGCGCCGCCGCCGGGCCGATCGCGACCGCCACGTCCGCCTCGGCGACGTGCCGCGCGTTGGCGTCGGCGTCGCTGTACACGGCGACCGATCGGATGCCCATCGCCTTGAGCGTGCGGATCACCCGGACGGCGATCTCGCCGCGGTTGGCCACCAGAACGGTCGTGAATCCCATCGGCGCTCACATCCGGAAGACGCCGTAGGAGACCGGGTCGACCGGCGCCGTGGATGTCACCGAAAGCGCCAGGCCGACAACCGTTCTGGTGTCGGCAGGATCGATCACGCCGTCGTCCCAGAGCCGAGCGGTCGAATAATACGGGTTGCCCTGGTGTTCGTACTGGGCGCGGATCGGAGCCTTCAACGCCTCTTCCTCCTCGGCGGTCATCTCCCCGCGCACCGTCGCCAGCACCGACGCCGCCTGCTCGCCGCCCATGACGGAGATCCGCGCGTTCGGCCACATCCACAGGAAGCGCGGCGAATACGCCCGCCCACACATCGAGTAGTTACCCGCGCCGTAGGACCCACCGATCACCACGGTCAGCTTGGGAACCCGTGCGCATGCCACCGCGGTCACCATCTTGGCGCCGTGTTTGGCGATGCCGCCGGCCTCGTATTCGCGGCCGACCATGAACCCGGAGATGTTCTGCAGGAACAGCAGCGGGACCATCCGCTTGTCGCAGAGCTCGATGAAATGCGCTCCCTTGACCGCGGATTCGGAGAACAGCACGCCGTTGTTGGCCACGATGCCGACCGGGTGGCCGTGGATGTGAGCGAACCCGGTGACCAGGGTGCTGCCGTATTCGGCCTTGAACTCGACGAACTCGCCGCCGTCGACGAGCCGGTCGATGACCTTGTGCACGTCGTAGGGAATCCGCGGGTCGACCGGGACCACGTCGTACAGCTCCGACTGATCGGCGATCGGGTCCACCGCGGGCCGCACATCCCAGATCGCGTGGTTCGCGCGGGCCCAAGGTCGACACGATGCGCCGAACGATCCGCAACGCGTCACGGTCGTCCTGGGCGAGATGATCGGTGACGCCGGAGGTCTTCGAATGCAGTTCTCCGCCGCCGAGATCCTCGGCCGAGACCACTTCGCCAGTGGCCGCCTTCACCAACGGCGGTCCGCCGAGAAAGATGGTGCCCTGGTTGCGGACGATCACGGCTTCGTCGCTCATCGCCGGGACGTAAGCCCCGCCCGCCGTGCACGATCCCAGCACCGCGGCGATCTGCGGGATGCCCCGCGCGCTGAGATTGGCCTGGTTGTAGAAGATCCGGCCGAAGTGATCGCGGTCGGGGAACACCTCGTCCTGCCGCGGCAGGAACGCGCCGCCGGAGTCGACCAGATAGATGCACGGCAGCCGATTCTGCGCCGCGATCTCCTGCGCGCGCAGGTGCTTCTTGACCGTAATCGGATAGTAGGTACCACCTTTGACCGTCGCATCGTTGGCGACGATCATGCATTCGCGGCCGGAGATCCGGCCGATTCCGGTGATGATCCCGGCTCCGGGACACTCGTCGTCGTACATCCCGTCGGCGGCCAGCGGCGCGATTTCGAGCAGTGGGCTGCCGGGGTCGAGCAACCCGTCGACGCGGTCGCGCGGCAACAGCTTGCCGCGATCGACATGACGGGCCCGCGATCGTTCCGAACCACCCAGCGCAGCCGTCGCAAGCTTGCCGCGCAACTGCTCGACAAGCGCGGTGTGCGCGTTGCGGTTCTCCGCCGGTGAAGTCATCGGTTGCACGCCAATTTCGGTTAATGGTCGACTAACTCGTGTTATGTTAGTGGCCATTAACCGAACTGTCTAGGGAGGCGGGATGGCAGCGTCCGCTCCGGCCGACCGCGGTGACCCCACCCCCGAGCCGAACCCACGCAGTCGACGCAAATCCGACCGTCGCCTGCAACTGCTGGCCGCCGCCGAGCGGCTGTTCGCCGAGCGTGGCTTCCTCGCGGTGCGACTCGAGGACATTGGCGCCGCCGCCGGTGTCAGCGGACCCGCGATCTACCGGCACTTCCCCAACAAGGAGTCGCTGCTGGTCGAGTTGCTGGTCGGGATCAGCACCCGGCTGCTCGCCGGCGCACGCGACGTCCAGTCGCGCGAGGCCGACGCCGCGGCGGCGCTCGACGGCCTGATCGACTTCCACCTCGACTTCGCGCTGGGCGAATCAGACCTCATCCGCATCCAGGACCGCGACCTCGCCTATCTGCCGACCGCCGCCGAGCGCCAGGTGCGACGGGCCCAGCGTCAGTACGTCGAAGTCTGGGTGGGCGTCCTGCGCCAGATCGACCCGAAGCTCGCCGAGACCGACGCCCGGCTGATGGCGCACGCCGCGTTCGGACTGCTCAACTCCACCCCGCACAGCCTCAAGCCCGACGGCACCGCCCGGTCGCGCGCGGTGATGCGGGCGATGACGGTCGCCGCGCTGACCATGGGCGCCTCGCCGGTTTGAGAGCATTTTCACTGTTCATCAGACGTTTCGGCACCGACGGTTGTGCTGCAGGTACCCTGCAAAAATGAGGTGGGCATGAGCGATCGACGTCATCCCGAGTACACCCGTTCAACCCAAGAGCGGACCGAGCAAACCCAACGACTGAACCAGCCGTACCGGCCGAACACCGACCCGGCCTACAGTGGCCAGCCGTCTTACCCGCCGCCGCACTATCCCGGCTCGCCGTACGATCCCAACTCGGCAAACCCCACGGACAGGCTGCCGCAGTACTGGCTGCAGGGTCAGCCGCCGCCAGAATCAGCCGCCGCAGGAGCACGAACCCGGCAAGCCCAAGGCGCCGCGCTGGCTGTGGATCGCCGCGGCCGCGGCGGTGATTCTGGTGACCGCGTTGGTCATCGCTCTGGTGATCGCCAACGGCACGGCGCGAAAGCAAACCGCCGTGCCGGCGCTGCCTTCGACGCCAAGTTCGCAGCGGCCCATGCCGGTGGTGCCCAACTCGCCGTCGCATTCCGCCCAGGCGCCCGAACCGGCCACCACCGAACCCGCCCAGCCCACTGACCCGAGCGCGATGCAGACCGTGGTCTACAACGTCAGCGGCGACGGCCGTGCCATCAGCATCACCTACGTCGACAACGACGGGATGATGCAGACCGAGTTCAACGTCGCGTTGCCGTGGATCAAAGAAGTCAGCTTGCCCGAGTCCGGCAGCAAGACGCCGAACGTCACCATCGTGAATATCGGGCACGACGTCACCTGCACGGTCACCGTGGACGGGGTTGAAATCAACCAGCGCAGCGGCGCCGGGCTGACGATCTGCAACGGCAACGGCTGAGCCTAATTTTCCGGCTCCTCCTCACGCCACGGCGGGCATCGTCGCCGGAGTGACCCGCTCAGTCAGCCGCCGCAACCCGGTGCGGGGCCCGCACCATCAGCAGGCCCAGTAGCCCGACCGCCACGACCAGAAGCAATCCGCCCATCCCGGCCCGCTCGGCATGAAATCGGTCGACGAAGATCGAATAAAGCAGGGGCGCCACGAAGGTCACAGCCCGCCCGGTCATTGTGAAAAGACCGAACGCCACGCCTTCTTTTCCGTCGCTGGAGAGTCGTAACAGTAGCGTTCGCGCGGAGGCCTGCGCCGGACCGATGAATACGCACAGCAGCAATCCGGTGACCCAGAACGCGCCCGGTCCCGACAGCACCATCATGGCCAGCCCAGCCGCGAGGATGCTGGCCAAGCGAGCCGACGATGATGGGTTTGGAGCCGAACTTGTCATCCAGGTATCCGCCGATGATGGCCCCGATCGCCGCCACAACGCAGAACGCCACACCGAACATCGGCACCACAGCCGGTGAGATCCCGTACGCCTTGACCCCGAGCACGCCGCCGAACTGGGTCACGCCGGCCAGTCCGTCTCGGAAAACGGCGGCCGCCAACAGGTAATAGACGAGATTGCGGTCGCGGTGCCACTCCTCGACAAGGTCCCGCCAGAGTTTGCGGTAGCCGCCGAGGGCCCCCCGAACCTCGGCAGGAGCCTCGACGAGTGCCGGCAGGTGATACGCCGTCAGCAGTAGCGGCAGCGCAAACACCGCGAACCAGCCGGCGGCCACCAGCATCGCGATCCGGATGTTCATGCCGTCAGCGGCGGGCAGCTGAAGAAATCCTCGGGTGGCACCGTCGCCTGAGATACAGCCGAACAAGACGACCAGCAACAGACCGACGCTGCCGACGAATGCCGCCGTCAAGCCCAATCCGGAAATCCGCCCAGAGTTCTGCGGTGTCGAGAGCTGACGCAACATCGCGTTGTACGGGACGCTGGCCAGATCGCCGCATGCCGCACCGATTCCCAGCAACGCCAGTCCCAGCCACAGATATCCGGGGCTCTCGCGAACCAGACTCATCGCGCTGACCAGAGCCACCACCAGCCCGGTCAG
>CAVVNB010000019.1:0-14530 GCA_963749375.1 uncultured Actinomycetota bacterium | reverse complement strand
ACCAGACGCGCCGTGACCATGGTGCGGTAGCACGGAAAAGTGCTGCAGGTCAACGAAATCAGCTACCGGGACGTCGACGCTCGGCACGTCGCAAATCAAGATGGAACTGTGCCGCGCGAACGCGACCGGCCGTCACAAGCCGCCGAGCAAGGTGTCCGTCAGGCCGACGCTGAGGACTTCCGGATCACCGATCAGCAGGGCGTCCACCCCGGCAACGGCGTTCAACAGACTATCGGCCGGATCACCACTGAAGAGGTCAGTCACAGCGGTCGTCAAGTCTGTCGCCCCGTAGCCGGCATAGTTGTACGCATCTTGGAGGGTGTCGATTAGATCAGTCGGAGCAACAAATGTCGGACCGGGCCACTCAATGGAATCCGCGGGAAGAACCGGGCTCCCGGTGAGAGCGTCGAAGCCGCCAATCAGCGAAATCTCTTCGGGCGATATCAGGAAGTCGTCCAAGCCGAAGACCGTCGCTGCCAGTCCATCGCCGTAATCGGCGGCCGAGAAATCCGCTGCGGCGGCAGTGAGGTCGGCCGACCCAGCGCCCAGAACGGCGTCCAGATCGGTGACGATGTCGCTGAAGTCGTCGGCACGGGCGGTCGGCGCGAAGGCCGCCGCCATTATCGCCACGGCGGCGGCGGCGGTGCCGACGAGGGCGAAGCCAGCAGTCGCCTGCGAACGAAATGTGAGTTGCATGCCCGTCGTCTCCTTGTCATGGCACCTGCGCACCCAGCCTGCGTTAAAGTACGGACTGCTCGCATGGGGAGTTTCCCCCATATTTGGGGTAGATCTGGTTACCCTTCTGGCTCGTTCGCCGCGCCCACTAACCTGAAGCGGTGAATCTCGACGGCAACCAGGCCTCCATTCGCGACGCCTGCGAGGCCGGTCTGCTGGCCGGCGCTGTGACCATGGTCTGGCAGCACGGAAAAGTGCTGCAGGTCAACGAAATCGGCTACCGGGACGTCGACGCACAATTACCGATGCAGCAAGACACGCTGTTTCGCATCGCGTCGATGACCAAGCCGGTCACCGTCGCCGCCCTGATGAGCCTGGTCGACGAGGGCAAGGTGGCGCTGCGCGACCCGGTCGTGCGCTGGCTGCCGGAATTCGCCGACCTGCGGGTGCTCGACGATCCGAGTGGCCCACTGGATCGAACCCATCCGGTTCAACGGGCGATTCTGGTCGAAGACCTGCTCACCCACACCAGCGGCCTTGGCTACGGATTCTCGGTGGGCGGACCGATCTCCCGGGCATACGTCCGACTGCCGTTCGGACAGGGTCCCGACGCGTGGCTGGCCGCGCTCGGCGAGCTACCGCTGGTGCATCAACCGGGCGAACGACTGACTTACGGCCACTCCACCGACGTCGTCGGCGTGCTGGCTTCGCGTATCGAAGGCAAACCGTTCGACCAGGTGCTCGACGAACGAATCCTGCAGCCGCTGTCCATGATTGACACGGGCTTTCACGTGACGCTCGAGGGCCGACGTCGTGCCGCAACCATGTACCAGCTCGACGGCAACGACAAACTCCAGCACGATGTGATGGGCCAGCCGCACATCGCCCCACCGGCGTTCTCCAATGCCGGCGGCGGGTTGTGGTCGACGGCGGACGACTACCTGCGGTTCATCGAAATGCTGTTGCGCGACGGGACAGTGAACGGTGTTCGAGTGCTCTCGCCGGAATCGGTACGGCTGATGCGCACCGATCGGCTCACCGACGAGCAGAAGCGGCACAATTTCCTCGGATCGCCGTTCTGGATCGGGCGCGGTTTCGGGCTGAACCTATCGGTGGTCACCGATCCGGAGAAATCGGCGCCGTTATTCGGACGAGGTGGTCTCGGGACGTTCAGTTGGCCTGGCGCGTACGGGACGTGGTGGCAGGCCGATCCCGCCGCCGACCTGATCCTGCTGTACTTGATCCAGAACATGCCCGCATTGTCGGCCGATGCCGCCGCCGCGGTCGCGGGCAACACCTCGCGGGCGAAGCTTCAAGCGGTACAGCCCAAATTCGTCCACCGCACCTATCGCGCGCTCGGTCTCTAGATGGCCGACTACACACCTGAACGCATCGCCGGACCGCGACTCCTGCTGCGTTTGCCGGTGCTCGACGACGCCGGCACCCTGTTCCAGCGGGTCGCTCGCGACCCCCAGGTCACCAAATATCTGCTCTGGACGCCGCATCCCGACGTCGCAGCAACCCGGCGAGTGATCGCCGAACGAATCAACGTCGGCGAGCACGACCGAACCTGGGTCATCGTGCTGCAGCACAGCGACGAGATCATCGGGATGATCAGTTGCTGGCGTCCAGTCCGGCACTCCGCGGAAATCGGCTATTGCGTCGGACGACGTTGGTGGGGAAAGGGTTTGATGTCCGAAGCGCTTGACATGTTGTTGGCCGCACTCGACGCCGATCCCGACGTCTACCGCGTCTGGGCCACCTGCAACGTCGACAACGAGCGATCAAACCGGCTGCTGCAACGAGCCGGGTTCCTACTGGAGGGCCGACTGGCTCGTCACGCGGTCTACCCCAACCTCGGACCCGAACCGCGCGACAGCCTGCTGTACGCGAAGGCGTTGCGCTAGACCATGGCGAAGACGCCATGGGCGGTAAGCCCAGCGACGACTATCCGGATTCAGAACCTAACGCTCGGCGGGCATAGGCCCGCACGTCCGCATCGTCGTCTTTGAGCGCCACGCTCAACGCGTCGCGCGCATCGACCTCTGAGTCCGCCCAGCGACTGAGGCTGAGCACTGCGGCTTTACGGACGTCGAGATGTTCGTCGACGAGGGTCTGCGACAACCGCGGAACCGCCTGCTCTGCCACCGCACCGGCCAGCGCTCGCGCCGCGCCCTCGCGGACCTGCCACGCCGGCGCCCGCAGCGCCTGCTCGACTGTCGCCAAATCGCCTTTGCCGCAACCTAATTGACCTAGCGCCGCCAGCGCTGCCGCACGTACCAGCGGATCGGTGTCGGCAATAAGCTCGTGCACCGCGTCGTGACCGACCCCCAGTGTCGCCAGGCCGTTGGCCGCGACGATCCGGACCTCACGGTTGGCGTCACCGGTGGCCGCGGCCACCCCCGCGGCGTCGTCGATCGACACCAGCGCACGCACCGCCTCGATCCGCACCCGGTGATCGACGTCGCCGAGCGCATGCCGGAACGCCTCGCCATCGCCGGCGCGGCGCGCGGCCAGCAGATAGACGCTGACCGACCGGACCACGGCGTCGGGCGATCCCAACGAACCTCGTGCCGCTTCGGGATGCGGCAATACCTCGACGAGTTCACGCACCCCGTCGGCGGCGGCGTGGCGCACCGTCGCGTCGCTATCGGCGAGCGCATTAAACAGTTCGGTGGCGTAGCCGTCCGGCGTGTGCTCGGTCAGCGTGGCCACGGCTGTCCGCCGCACGCCGGCGTCGGCGTCGCCGAGGAACTCGGCCAGCGCGGCCACGGTCGGTTCCTCCAGAGCCAGCACGGCCACGATGCGCGGCGACGGCGGCTCGGCCGACGCCCCGGCGCCGACCCGGGACCGGGTGTTGGCCGGGGCCCGGCCACCGATCAACGGGGGTTCCTGGACCGGCCACACGGTTCGGTCGATCGGTGGCAACGTGTCCAGCCCGGGCACCGGCACGAAATACGGCGCAACGGGTCGCTTGAAGAATTCCATCGAGCCATCGACGGCTTTGCGCAGGTTCAGGTGGTAGCCCCACTGCTGATCGTCGCGGACCGGCAGGTCGGCCCGCTCATGGTAGAGACCCCATCGCGACTCGGTGCGGGTCAGCGAGGAGCGGGACGCGAACTCCGCGCAGTCCCGGATGAAGGACACCTCGACGCTGCGCATCAGTTCGTGCGGCGTGCGCGCGCCCATCTCAGCGATCTCGTCGCGCATCCGCTCGAAGGTGTGCACCGCGATGGACAGCTTGGCCGCGGTCTTGGGCGGCGCCACGTAGTCGTTGACGAATCGACGCAGCTTGTACTCGACCTGCGGCTGTGGCGGGCCGTCCGGGTGCTCGCAACGGACGGTAGATCAGCTCATGCGCCTCCCGCAGTTGGTCCTGCGGGAGCTGTTGCGGCGCAGACACGTCAGGCAACGTGGCGGCCGCGTCGGCGCCGGCCAGGTCGCCGAAGACGAACGCGCCGATCATGTAATTGTGCGGCACGCAGGCCAGATCGCCCGCGGCGTACAGGCCGGGCACGGTGGTGCGGGCATTCTCGTCGACCCAGACACCCGACGCGGAATGGCCGGAGCACAAACCGATTTCGGAGATGTGCATCTCCACGTCGTGGGTGCGGTAGTCGTGGCCCCGGTTGGCGTGGAAGGTGCCGCGAGTCGGCCGCTCGGTGGTGTGCAGGATGTTCTCCAGCGCGGTCAGCGTCTCGTCCGGCAGATGCGACACCTTCAGGTAGATCGGCCCGCGCGCGGACTCGATCTCGCTGCGCACTTCGGCCATCATCTGGCCCGACCAGTAATCCGAGTCGACGAACCGCTCCCCGAACGCGTTGACCTGATAGCCGCCGAACGGGTTGGCGACGTACGCGCAAGCCGGGCCGTTGTAGTCCTTGATCAGCGGGTTGACCTGAAAGCACTCGATGCCGGAAAGCTCCGCGCCGGCGTGGTACGCCATCGAATAGCCGTCGCCGGCGTTGGTCGGGTTCTCGTAGGTGCCGTACAGATATCCCGAGGCGGGCAGGCCCAGCCGCCCGCACGCGCCCGTGGCCAGGATCACCGCCTTGGCGGCGACGGCGACGAATTCGCCGGTGCGGGTGTGCAATGCGGCAGCACCGACGGCACGGCCGCCGTCGGTGA
The DNA here is from genome assembly GCA_963749375.1 of uncultured Actinomycetota bacterium. Taxonomy (GTDB): domain Bacteria; phylum Actinomycetota; class Actinomycetes; order Mycobacteriales; family Mycobacteriaceae; genus Mycobacterium. The sequence continues at coordinate 9,727 of CAVVNB010000019.1, read as the reverse complement.
GCACCCGCACCGGCATCAGCCGGTTTTCGATCCGGATCTTCTCCCGCATCGACTTCTGCCGCAGCACCCGGTAGAGCGCCTTCTTGACGTCCTTGCCCTCGGGCATCGGCAGCACATAGGAGCCGGAGCGGTGAACCCGCCGCACCGCGTATTCGCCGTGCTCGTCTTTTTCGAACTTGACGCCGTAGCGCTCCAGTCGCTGCACCATGGCAAATCCGCGGGTGGCGGTCTGATACATGGTGCGTTGGTTGACGATTCCGTCGTTGGCACGGGTGATCTCCGCGACGTAGTCCTCGGGTTCGGCCTTGCCCGGGATGACGGCATTGTTGACGCCGTCCATCCCCATCGCCAGTGCACCGGAATGCCGGACGTGCGCCTTTTCCAGCAACAGCACCTGGGCGCCGTGCTCGGCCGCGGTCAACGCGGCCATGGTGCCGGCGGTGCCGCCGCCGATGACCAGCACGTCGCAGTCGAGCCGGGTCGGTCGCGTGGAATCCGGAATCTGCATCAGGCGGTCACCAGGTTATGCAGTGCGGCAATGATTTCCGTGCGCAATTCGGGATGCGTCCGGTCGCCGCGGGGCTGCGGCACGTCGACGAGCGCCCGCAGCGGTTGCCCGGCCCGGCCCAGCACCGCGACCCGGTCCCCCAACGCCAGCGCCTCGTCGACGTCGTGGGTGACGAAGACGATCGTGGTCGGGTGTGCGCGCCAGGAGTCGATCAGCAGCCGCTGCATCGCCGCACGGGTCTGGGTGTCCAGCGCCCCGAAGGGCTCGTCCATCATCACCGCGCGCGGCGCACCGGCCAGCCCGCGGGCCAGCTGCACGCGCTGGCGCATGCCACCGGAAAGATTCTTGGGCAGGTAGTCCCCGAAGCCGGTCAGCCCGAGCTCGGCGATCCAGCGGTCGGCCTGTGCGGCCCGGCCGGTCCGCGGCACACCGCGCAGCCGCAGCGCCAACTCGATGTTGGAACGCACGCTGCGCCATGGCAACAACGCGTTGTCCTGGAACACCACGCCGCGATCGCCCGACGTGCGGGTGACCTCGGCGCCGTCGGCCAGCACCCGGCCGGCGTCGGGTGTCAGCAGGCCGGCCAGCGCGCGCAGCACGGTCGTCTTACCGCAGCCCGACGGTCCGGTGAGCACCAGGATCTCCCCCGGCCGAACCACCAGGCTCAGATCGTCGATCACCGGAACGCCGTTGTAGCACAACCGCACTCGATCCAGCTCCAGGCTCATGCCTGCCGTCATCGCGAGTTCTCCTCTCCGCGCGGCAGCCACCGCGTTGCCCGGCGGCCGACCAGTTCCACCGCCGCCGACGTCGCGAAGCCGAGCACGCCGATGGTGATGATGCCGACGAACACCTGGGGGTAGGCCAGCACCGTGTAGGCCTGCCAGGTGCGGTAACCCACGCCGAGGCGGCCCGAGATCATCTCGGCGGAGATCACGCAGATCCACGCCACGCCCATGCCGACCGACAGCCCGCCGAACACCCCCGGCAGGATGCCGGGCAGCACGACCTGGGTCAGCACGTCCCAGCGGCCGCCGCCCATCGTGCGCACCGAGTCCTCCCACAGCGTCGGCAACGCTCGCACGGCGTGCCGGGTGCTGACCATGATCGGGAAGAACGCCGCGAGGAACGTGATGAATACGATCCCGGCCTCGTCGGTGGGAAACAGCAGGATCGCCACCGGCACAATCGCTATCGCGGGGATGGGCCGGGCGAGTTCGGTCAGCGGACCGAGCAGGTCCCCGGCCAGCCGGGACCGGCCGAGCAGGATGCCGCTGGCCACGCCGACAACCGCGGCCAGCCCGAATCCGGTGAGGATGCGAATCAGCGACTGCCCCAGGTCAAGCCAGTATTCATGGGTGCCGACGGCCCGGGTCAGCGCACCGACGATTTCGGTGACGGTCGGCAGCGTGTCGAACCGCAGCCAGAACCGGACGTGGCCGGCGGTGAGCAGCTGCCACAGGCCGACCGCGGCCGCAACCGACGCGACGCGCAACGCCCGTGACCGCCACACCGATGCGGGCTTGCGCGGCTTGGCAGTGCCGGCGACCGGCACCGCGACGGCCGCGCCCTCGATACTCGTGTCGACGGCCGTCATGCCGCACCTGCCAATGCATGTTGGTAGTCGATCGGCGTGCTGCCGGGATGTGCGACGAGGTAGCGTTGCGCGCCCGCGAACGTGTCGAACGGCAGGTAGTTCGCGCCGTCGCGCACCCACAGCGACTTGTCGGCGAACCACCGGGTACCCAGCTCGGCGTCGGGAACGTAGGCGGCCCGGACCCGGGCCCCGCGGACGGTTGCGTCACGGATGGCCTTGAGCAGGGCGACCGTGGTGGCGATCGGCTGGGTGGTGTCCGATCCGTCCAGCCAGAGCTCGCTGCCCGCCGCCGGCGGATTGGCCCGCAGCGCGGTGTCGTAGTCCAGCTTGCGGGCCGAGAACGCCGCCCGCAGCGGGCCGTCCTGGGCGAACTGCGCGATGTCGAGATTGGCGAAGTCGCCGATCGACTTCAGGTACGGCACATCGCCTTTCAGCGCGTCACGTAGCGACGGCTTGAGCGTGGTGTCGAACGAGGTGCCGCCCGGGCCGTTGTAGAGGTAGACGACCTCCTGAGGTAGCCCACTGGCCTGGGCGACAATTCGCGACGCCTCCAGCGGCTTGGAGTTGATGAAATCGGTAGCGTCGAGCTGGGCCTGCAGAAAGGCGTCGAGCACCTCGGGGTGGGCGCTCGCATACGCGCGGCGAACCACGACGCCGTGCAGCGTCGGGTAGTTGAGCTCGGCGCCGTCGTAAAGCAGCTTGGCCTTGCCCTGGTGGACCAGCAGCCCTGGCCACGCGACGAATTGCGAAAGCGCCTGCGCTTGACCAGATTCCAGGGCGGACGCTCCGACTTGTGGCTGCTGGTTGAGCACCTCCACCCCGGTGCTGGGGTTTATCCCGGCTCCTGGCCAGCGCTCGCACCAGAGTGCCGTGGCCGGCCGAGCCCACACTGGCCGAGATCTTCTTACCGGCCAGATCGGGCAACTTAGTCGAGGTCGAATTCGGTTCGACGACAACCATGTTCAGCGCGCCCTTGGCGTTGTAGCCGGTGACCGAGACGATCTCGGTGGCAGCGCGCGGATTGGCTTGGGTCTTGGACCCGTTGATCAGCATCGGGTAGTCGCCCATCGAACCGATGTCGATTTTCTCGGCGACCATCTGCGCGGTGATCGGTGCGCCGGTGTCGTAGTCCTCCCACACCACGTGGTACTTGGTGCCGGTGCGCTTGGTGATATCGGCGAGCCGGTGCTCGAGATACCCCTGGGCCCGCAGCAACGTGCCTGCGGTCACGGTGTTGATGGTTTTGGATTGGTAGCCCACCACGACGTTGACCGCGCTCGCGGAGTCCAGCGCGCAGCCCGCGGCGACGAGGGTGAAGGCGAGGGCAGCCGATGCCGGCCCAACGGCGGATATCTTCACGCGATGTCCCGTTTCAGCGGATGAGATAGGGCATGTTGACGGTGACCGCGCCGGTGGGGCAGCGGGCCGCACACGGACCGCAATACCAGCATTCGTCGACGTGCATGAAGGCCTTGCCGGTGTCGGGGTTGATCGCCAGTGAATCCAGCGGGCAGATATCGACGCACAGGGTGCAACCGTCGATGCACAGCGACTCGTCGATGGTGACCGGGACGTCCGCGCGGTTGTTGACCAGCGTCATGGTGTGCTCCTTATCAGGTTGCCGCGCATAGTGATTCGATCTCCGCGCATCCGGATGTACTCCAAGTCGACCGGCCTGCCGTCGTCCAGGCTGGTCAGCCGTTCCAGCATCAGCAGTGGAGCGCCGTCGGGCACCTGCAGCGCGACCGCGGAGTGGGCGTCGGCGGGAATCGCCTCCAACGCCAGGGACGCCGCGCCGAGACGGCGTCCGGTGAGCTGTTCGATGAGGCCGAAGATGTCGTTGGTCTCCAGCGGATGCGTCAGGATCTGGGCGCCGATGTCGGGTACCAGATAGGTCAGGTCCAGGCTCAACGGCAACCCGCCGAGATAGCGCAGGCGTTCGACGAACACCACCTGCTGGCCGGGCTCCAGCTGCAGCCGCTGCGCCACCGCCGGCGGAGCGGACACCGCCATCGCGGCGCGGACCTCGTTGCGCACCTCGCCGTAGCTTTTGAACGTCTCTTTCAAGCCCAGCAGGGTGTCCAGGCCGTGGTCGTACTTGCGCTGCGCGACGTGGGTGCCGACTTTGGGCCCGCGCTCGATCAGCCCCTCGTTCTTCAGCGCGGTGAGCGCGGCGCGAACAGTGTTGCGCGACACCGAGAATTCGGTCGCCAATGCCGTCTCGCCGGGCAGGCCGTCGTCGTAGGCGCCGGAGTGGATCTGGTGGCGCAGCACGTCGGCGACCTGACGCGCCCGATCGGCGCGAGGCTGGCGAATCGGCAATGGTACGGCCACGACGCCACGCTAAGCCGCCCATCGCCGGCGCCCCGCCTGGCCGATGCCGGGCGAAACAGCGGGCCGGCGTATTGCGCCGCCACGGATTCCACTGTCACCAGCCGATACCGCGCGCCCACCCGCAATTGCGCCACCTGGTGTTCACCGGCGAGGTTTCCGATCGCGGTGAGCGAAAACTACCTGATCACAGTGTCGGAACACCGCGCCGCGTTGATTCGTTTCAGCGCGTCCTCGGTGAACACCGACAACCCCAGATCGGGGTTGTATCCATGAATTTCCTTGACGTCGAGTTGAGCGAGGAAGTACAGGATCTGCTTGGAGACGACCTGACCGGGAACCAGCACCGGAAAGCCTGGCGGATACGGCACCACGAATCCGGTTGACACCAGCGACTTTCCGTCAGCAATCCGACGGCCGGCCTCCCCGATCATGACGTGCTCGCGATCAGTGTCCTCGTAGCCGGCGTAGAACGCCGAACGCATGTCGCCGAAGGAGCTGGCGTCGTCGGGCCGGAAGGCGCCGTCGAACTCGCTGAAGTCCGGCAGCGGCGGCAGGTCCTCGGTGATCTCCTCGACTCGGCGCTGGTGCAGGGCGCGGTCGTCTCTGCTCGCCGCATCATCGATGCGGTCGAAGTCAATGGCTATCCGGCGCAGCACATCGAGCAGATAGTGCACGCTCGACCACGTCACGCCGATGGTGAAGATCAGTAGCACGCTGTTGATGGAGGTCTTGTTGATCTGGATGCCGAATCGCTCCATCAGGACTTTCTCGCGGAAGTCGTATCCGTTCATGCCCGTCTGACCCAGGTACAACGTGACGCGCGTCGGGTCGAGCACGAACTGGTCAGACCGCCACGCTTCGTTCCACTCCGCGAGCGCACCCTGGCGTACCTGGCGATAGGAACTGACCGCGGACAGCCTGAATTGATCTGGTACCAAATCGGATTCGTCGAGGATGCGGAACCACTTGCTGATCAACCGGTCTTTGCGGACGCGGTGCCGGAAGACCAGCGCCATGTCGTAGACGGAACGGACCATCTGGAAGCCCTCGATGTCGACCTGCCTGCGAGCCAGGTCCAGCGAGGCGAGCAGCTGTTGGTTGGGTGAGGTCGACGTGTGGGTCAGAAACGCCTCACCGAACGCGTCGCGGGACTGGGATTGGAAATCCTGGTCGCGAATATGGATCATCGACGCCTGGCGCAGCGCCGACAGCGACTTGTGCGTCGAGTGCGTGGCATAGACCCGGACGCGGGCACGGCTGGGGTCGGGAAGCAGCCGGTGCTCGCTCCACTGGGCGCGGTCGATCCCTTGCATGGAGTCCCGCCACTGCCGGTACTCCTGTGCGTAGGCCGGCGACGACAACATGGATTCGAGTTGTTCGGCAGCGATCATGGCGGTGCGTTGCCGCGCCCACGGCACCGCGGTGGCGAAGGCGTACCACGCCTCGTCCCACAGGAAGCAGATGTCCGGCTTGATCGCCAGCACCTCCTCCATGACTCGCCGCGGGTTGTAGACGACGCCGTCGAACGTGCAGTTGGTGAGCGACACCATCCGCACGCGGTCCAACTGACCGGCGGCCTCCAGGTCGAGCAGCGCCTTCTTGATGGTCTGTAGCGAGACGGCGCCGTAGATCGCGAACGGCTGCAACTCGTAGGCATCCAGATACAGCGGGTACGCCCCGGCCAGCACCAGGCCGTAATGATGTGACTTATGGCAGTTGCGGTCGATCAGCACGATGTCGCCAGGTCGGGTCAGCGACTGCACGACGATCTTGTTCGCGGTGGACGTTCCATTGGTGACGAAATAAGTCTGATCCGAGTTCCAGGTCTTGGCCGCCTTGTCCATCGCTTTCTTGATATTGCCGTGCGGATCCAGCAGCGAGTCCAGACCACCGGAGGTGGTGGACGTCTCGGCCATGAAGATGTTGCGGCCGTAGAACTCCCCCATGTCGTGCAGCGACTTGGAATTGAAGATGCTGGCGCCACGCGCGATGGGAAGGGCGTGAAACTGGCCCGCCGGCCGTGCCGCATAGGCCCGCAGCGCATCGAAAAACGGTGTGGCGTAACGATTCCGGATTCCAGCGAGCACCGTGGTGTGCAGATCAGTGACGTCGTTGAGCCGGTAGAAGGTGCGGTCGTAGACGTCGGACTCTTCCTCGGTCTCGGCGGCGATCGATTCGTCGGTGAGCAGATAAAGGTCGATGTGCGGCCGCAACTCGCGGATCCACTCACCGCATTCCACCCAGTCGTGGGTGCGATCGGTGGCCACCACCTTGTCGTTGGGGCCCAGCAGCGTGGTCATCAGCGGGACCCGGTCACCGGACCGCAGTGGGATGTCGTGCCGGATGATGGCTGCCTGGATCTCGCCGTTCAACGCGACCGCGGTGATGGCGTCCTCGACACTGCTGACCACCAGCAGCTCGAACTGCACGTCGTCGCTGATGTCGCGGATGGCGCGCAGGCTTCCGGCCAATCCTTCGGGAGCCGTGACCGGTGCGTCGTCGGCGAGCAGCACGGTGTAGAACTGCTGCTCTTTGGCCCGGGCCACCAGTTCCTGATCGGCCATTGACGACGTGGTGTCGAATAAGGCTGCGCGGTCGCCGTATTCGGAGAGCAGCCGCACGGCCAGCGATACCTGCTCGGCGAGACTCACCGTCGCGAGTTGGTCCAGGTAGCCGCAGTAGGTCGCCAGGTTGTCTGGGCCCGGGTAGATCCAATACCGTTCGTAGGCGCTGAGGCGATTGAGCAGACGGCGCACCCGCGCGGCTTCGTGCTTGGTGTCCAGCCCGGCGAGGTCGACGACGGAAAGCTGATGGCATGCGTCGTCGAGCAGATTCCAGGTGTCGATGCGCGAGTACGACGGGTTCGCCACCGCCGCCAGTGCGGAAACACACAGCCGTCTCGGGCGCCTGCCGTTTCGGTCCATATCGCCAGTGTGTCCCTCTGTTAACCGGGATGCGGGCGTTTTGTCACCTCCACCTGGATTGCCACAACTGCCTCACCAGACTCTCGGAGACGGGAACGAGTATCACCCGTCCAACGCCTGCCTCCAACGCAATGCTCAAACCTCGAAGTCGTCGTCTTTCCTGCCACGGGGGATCGGAATCCAGCGGCGTGGCGCGACCTCGGTGGCGTCGGACAGCGACCGCACCACGGCCTGCGTCAACGCCATGATCGCGGCCATCACCGGAAGCAATGGCCGGAACGGCGTGACGGCGGTACGAACCGTCTCGATGCGGCGGGCCAGCACGAGACGCTCGATCGAGTGATACAACCAGGCGCCGACCCCGAGCGCATAGATCGCCAGCGCCGCCGCGATCGCCGCCTGCCCGTAGGCCGCGCATATCACCGCGCCAAGAATCACCGTCGCCGCCAGAATCGCGGCGATCAGAGCGCGCAGCTCCAGCCGGGTCATGATTCGCCGGAGTCCCGAACCGCTTGAGCGGCCGCCCGGATCTGCGGTGTCACCAGCATCACCTGGCCCAACACCCCGTTGACGAACCCGGGCGAGTCGTCAGTGGACAGCTCCTTGGCCAGCTCCACCGCCTCGTCGACGGCGACCGGCCCGGGCACGTCGTCGGCGTGCAGCAGCTCCCACACCGCGACACGCAGGATCGCCCGATCCACAGCCGGCAGCCGTTCCAGTGTCCAGCCCTGCAAATGCGACGCGATCAGGTCGTCGACGTGCGCGGCGTGCGCCGTGACGCCGCGGGCCACCGTCACCGTGTACGGATTCAGTGCAGCCACATCAGATTTGGCCTCGGCCAACGCAGTGCGGGCGTCGGCCGCCTCGGCCGGGGTCAAACCACGAGCCTCGGCTTCGAACAACAAGTCGACGGCGCGCTTGCGCGCCTGATGCCGTCCCCGGACGGGTCGGCTCACGCGTTGACACGTCCCAGGTAGCTGCCGTCGCGGGAGTCGACCTTCAGCTTGTCGCCGGTGTTGATGAACAGCGGCACCTGAAGCTCGGCGCCGGTCTCCACGGTCGCCGGCTTGGTGCCGGCGCTCGACCGGTCGCCCTGCAGGCCGGGCTCGGTGTGGGTGACAACGAGTTCGACGGTGACCGGCAGCTCGAGGTACAGCGGCGCGCTGTTGTGAAACGCCACCTGCACCGGCAGGCCCTCCAGCAGGAACCGGGCGGCGTCGCCGACCAGTGACTCCGATAACGGGTGCTGCTCGTAGTCCTGGCTGTCCATGAATACGAAATCGGTGCCGTCGCGGTAGAGGTAGGTGGCGTCGCGCCGGTCCACCGTCGCTGTCTCCACTTTCACGCCGGCGTTGTAGGTCTTGTCGACGACCTTGCCGGTGAGCACATTTTTCAGCTTGGTGCGCACGAAGGCCGGGCCCTTGCCCGGTTTGACGTGCTGGAAGTCGATGATCTGCCAGAGCTGGCCGTCGATCACCAGCACGAGTCCATTCTTGAAATCGGCAGTGCTTGCCACAGTCGGTGAATCTCCTACAAGATCGCCAGTTCCTTGGGGAACTGAGGTTATCGGTCCCCACGACCATCGCGTCGTGCCCGCGATGCGCGAGGTTGGACGTCGAATGGTGCGAGAGCTACGGACACCCGGTAGAGATTACCCGTGCCCAGGTGCAGACCTACGCCACTAACTACTGGCCCGGCGCCCGCCGGGCCAGGTGCCGCTCCCAGGCGGACTCACCAATTAGTGAGTAGCACGGGCCGATGACGTAGGTCTTCTCATACTGCGGTGCTGGCGTTCGCGCCACGATGTTGTGGACCGCTTCGACGGATTCGTCTTGCTGACCGGCGAGGTTCAATTCAACGTAAGCGGCCTTGTTGTCGACGCTTCTCTGATTCTCCCAGGAACTCTGGATGTGTTGCACATGCTTCGGATCGGCTTGCAGCTGATGAGTCAAACTGTCGTAGTACCGCTGTGTCTCATCGTTTAGATGTTCGTTCGTTTCCACAAAGACCGTGATGGTGTTGGAACCCGTGACTTTCGGGTTGATACCGGCGTAGTTCAAAGGCCCGGTGATCACCGTCAGCGCGGTGGTTCCCGCTGTGGCACAGTTGGTATCGCCGTCCTTGAAGTAGCCGCGTTGCCAGGCCACAAGCCCGCCGATCAGCAGCCACACCAGCACGATCACGCCGATGATCGCGCCGCGCCGCCTCGCGTACCGCATCGTGACCTCCATCGTCTGGGCCCAAGCCTCGATTAGCCTATCCACCCGGTGGAGGGGTATTCCGCTATTTAGCTAGGCCAGAATCGCCAGTTCCTTGGGGAACCGGGTGAGCAATTCCGGTGGGTGGCCAAGGGATTGCCCCGTG
>CAVVNB010000018.1:0-163806 GCA_963749375.1 uncultured Actinomycetota bacterium | reverse complement strand
CGCGTCCTCCGGCGACAGGCCGGCCTCCACCAACGCGGCGATCGCCTTCTCCAGCTTTTCGAAGGCCGCCAACGTCGCCTCCCGGCCGAAGGTGCCGCGAATCAGGATCAGATCGCACAAGATCGGGTTGTCGCGGAACGTCTGACGCATCTTGTGGGCATGATCGCGTAACGAGTTCCGCCAGTCCTTACCTTCGACAAACGGTGTGGCGAAGTCGTACTGACCCAGCGCGCGGTCGGTCATCGCGTTGAGCAGATCGTCCTTTTTGCGGAAGTACCAATAGATGCTCGTGACCCCGACATCGAGGTGCTTGGCCAGCAGCGGCATGCTCAGGCCGTCGACCGACACCTCGCCCGCGACATCGAACGCACCGTTGATGATTTCGTCGACGCTGATCGATCCGCGTTCACGCCGTTGGCGCTTGTCTGCGACGGCCTGCTTCGCCAATTCGGGTCACCTCCGTGCACTGTCGGCGCATTGTGGCGCGTTATCGTAACAAATATCGTAAGGCTTTTGGTAGGGCTCGCGGTCCTGGGAGACGGTGCCACTACGCCGTCAGCAGCGGTGCCATCCAGGTCAGTTCGGCGGACAGTTGCGAGCTCCAGAACGATCCGTCGTGGCCCCCGGGGAGAACCCGCCGGCCGGTGGAGTGGGCAACTGCGCGATGAATTGTTTGGTCGCGCCGTAGAACGGATCGCTGTTGCCGCAGTCCACTCGGATCGGGATCGACGCCAACGCGGGCAGCCCGAAGACCGAGTTGGCCGCAAAGTCTCCGGGTCCGTCGAATGCGCCCGGTGCTGCCGCCCCCGATGACATCCACAGCGCCGGGCTCACCGCGCAGATCGCGGCGGTCCGGCCCGGCCCGAGTCGACCGCCGAGCAGCAGCGCACCGTAACCGCCCATCGACCACCCCAGGAAGCCGACCCGGGAGGTGTCCAGCCCCTGCCCGCCCAGCATCGGGATGAGTTCGTTCAACACCATCGCGCCGCAGTCTTCGCCGGAAGCCCTTTTGTGCCAATAACTTCCGCCACCGTCGACAGCGACGACGGCGAACCTGGCAGACCTGCGGCGACCGCCTGGGCCAGTCCTTGCTCGACGCCGCCTTCCATCACGGTGGCCGCGCTACTTCCCTTGCCGTGCAGCGCGATTACCGGTCGCAGCGGTTTGCTCTGACCCGGGGGTCGGGCGATCGCCCAGTTGGTGGCGACGCCACCGCGTGCCGCCGACACGAACGAACCGGTGACCATCGTGGGGGCCGGTGGCGGGTCGAGCGGGGGGCGTGGCGCCAGCGGAATACCGGTGCCGGTCATCGTGACGGGAGTGGCCAATGGGGGCCGGCCGGGCAGCAGCCGCTCGACAGCGACGACACCGAGGGCTCCGGCGGCTACACCGGTGCCCAGGCGCAGCACAGCGCGACGACTCATCTCCGGCATGCGGGCCATCATAAAGTGCCGACCCGTGGTGCCCGTCCGCCGAACGACCGAGGATGGTTTATCCGAAAGCCCGATGCGGTGCCATTTTGGCTGGCACCATGACCTAGGTGACTGCAGCCGTGGCTCCCGAGGGGGCCTTCGCTCCTGGGGTAGCCGTCGCCGCCGCCCAGGTCGTCCCCGCGCCGGTGCCAGTCGCGCCGAGAGCGGTGGTGGTTCCGAAGGGAGCTGTCACTCCCAAGGGTGAGCGCCGGCGGTACGCGCTGGTCAGCGCCGCCGCCGAATTGCTGTGCGAAGGCGGTTTCGAAGCGGTCCGGCACCGCGCTGTGGCCCGGCGCGCGGGCCTCCCGCTGGCGTCGACCACCTACTACTTCTCCAGCCTCGACGACCTGATCGCCAGTGCCGTGGCGCACATTGGAATGCTCGAGGTCGCGCAACTACGCGCACAGGTGGCAACCCTGTCCCGTCGTCGCCGCAGCTCCGACAAGACTGCCGACTCTGTTGGTCGATCTACTCGTCGGCCGCGAATCCGAGGCACGCCTCACCGAGCAACTGATATCCCGCTACGAACGGCATATCGCCTGCGCCCGCCTGCCCGGGCTGCGCGAAATTCAGCGCCGCAACATGCGTCAGCGGGTCGATTGCGTCGCCGAAGTCATTGAGAGGTCGGGACGCTCGGTGCGCCCAGAGCTCGTCTCGGCGCTGATCTGCACCGTCGACGGCGCAGTGGTCTCGTCGTTGGTCGATGAGCTTCAGGACCCGCGTGCCGTCGCGCGAACAACTGTGATTGATGTCATTGACGCGGTGGCGCCGTTCGACCGGCGACCTATGCAGGTCTGATTCTCCGCACAGCTGAAACAGTCTGTCGCACCGTTCTTTAGCGCAACCGTGTGCACGCGTTCGGCGGCTGTGCGGCCTCGTTGTATCTGGTGACGCCGTTGTCGGGCCGGCGCCACGTCGAGCTAGCCGTCGAGCTGTTGGCGAATTGCAGTCAGCCCGCGCTGCGCTTCGTCGAGAAGCGCAGCGACCTGCGCCACGCGTTCACGTAAGTCGTCGTTATCCCGTTGTGGCGCAGCGCGTCGGCGTCGCGCCGGCGCGACGTCGGACGGCAGGGTAGGCGTGACGATGTAACCGCGTCGCGTAGTCGCCATAGATGGTCACGTCTTCGGGCCGGTGATACCAGTACAGCCCGACGTAGGCGCACAGCACGGCGTCGACGGGATCCTCGTCGCGGTCGAGTTGCACTGGCCGGGTTGCGGCCTCGATTCGCCTGCGGAGCTCCACCCAGGACATGTTGTGGTTCACCCGCAGCCGGGGTGTCGCATCGTCGAGTCCCTCGATCAGCGTCATCAGCTGCAGCAGTTCGTGCTGACGCGTCTCGAACGACCCCTTCTTGTATTTCAGGGTCTTCTCCAGGCCGAACAACGCGATGGTTGCCGGATGCGGATACACCTCGATCGCCCGCCGCGGCGAACTCGACGCCGGATCCATGTCGAGCGTCAGGGCGGTCGCAATGCGGGCGGCGCGCGGATGTGTCAACGCCGGGTTCGTGGTGTTGGCCGGATGCGCGCCCGCCTCGAACCCATGGAAGTCGCGGTTGAGCGCCGCCTCGCACGGCCGCGACCCGGTCGGGTTGTCGCACGACGAGCGGCGCATCGATGGCCACCAGACAATCGTCGCTGACGTAGGGCTCGATCGCCGCCGCGATGCCGGCATCGTCGTGCGCTGCGCCGACATGCAGCAACCGGCCTTGCGCATCGACGACCGCGACGCCGGTGTTGTTCTTCTCGCCCCAGGCGAGATCGAGCCCGACAAAGTACATGAGGTCACTGTGCCTGATCCGCACCCGACACCGCGCCGTTAAGCTGTGTGTTTGTGACGATCCCGAACGTGCTGGCCAACCGCTACGCCAGCGCCGAGATGGTGGCGATCTGGTCGCCGGAGGCCAAGATCGTTGCCGAGCGGCGGCTCTGGCTGGCGGTCCTGCGCGCCCAGGCAGAACTGGGAATCGAGGTGCCCGACGCCGCGATTGCCGACTACGAACGGGTGCTCGACGACGTCGACCTCGCCTCGATCGCCGCGCGCGAGCGGGTGACGCGCCACGACGTGAAGGCCCGCATCGAAGAGTTCAACGCGCTGGCCGGCCACGAGCACGTGCACAAGGGCATGACCAGTCGCGACCTGACCGAGAACGTCGAGCAGCTGCAGGTGCGCCGTTCGCTGGAGTTGGTGTTCGCTCATGGGGTGGCCGTGGTCGCCCGGCTCGCCGAGCGCGCGGCCACCTACCGCGACCTGGTGATGGCCGGCCGCAGCCACAACGTTGCCGCGCAGGCCACCACATTGGGCAAGCGGTTCGCGTCGGCGGCGCAGGAGACCCTGGTCGCGTTGACCCGGTTGCGCGAGCTGATCGACCGCTACCCGCTGCGCGGCATCAAAGGCCCGATGGGAACCGCGCAGGACATGCTCGACCTGCTCGGCGGCGACGCGGCCAAGCTCGCCGACCTCGAACAGCGAATCGCTGAATTCCTGGGATTCGCAACCGTTTTGACCAGCGTCGGGCAGGTCTATCCGCGTTCGCTCGACCACGACGTGGTGTCGGCTCTGGTGCAGTTGGGCGCCGGCCCGTCGTCGCTGGCGCACACCATCCGGCTGATGGCCGGCCACGACCTCGTCACCGAGGGCTTTGCGCAAGGACAGGTCGGCTCGTCGGCGATGCCGCACAAGATGAACACCCGCAGCTGCGAGCGGGTGAACGGGCTGCAGGTCATCCTGCGCGGGTACGGCTCGATGGCCGCCGAGCTCGCCGGCGCGCAGTGGAACGAGGGCGACGTCTTCTGCTCGGTCGTGCGACGAGTGGCGTTGCCCGACGCTTCTTCGCCATCGACGGGCAGCTTGAGACGATGCTGACCGTGCTCGACGAATTCGGCGCCTATCCCGCCGTGATCCAGCGCGAGCTCGACCGCTACCTGCCGTTCCTGGCCACCACCAAGGTCCTGATGGCCGCGGTGCGCGCCGGTGTGGGCCGGGAAACGGCGCACGAGGTGATCAAGGAGCATGCGGTCGCCGCGGCGCTGGCGATGCGTGAGCAGGGCGTCGACCCCAATCTGCTCGATCGGTTGGCCGCCGATCCGCGACTGCCGCTGGATCGTGCCGCGATCGACGCCGCGCTGGCCGACCGCAAGGCGTTCATCGGCGCGGCCGGCGACCAGGTCGACGCGGTCATCGCCGAGGTCGATGCGCTGGTCGCCCGCTATCCCGAGGCGGCGAAGTACAGCGCCGGGCGCCATCCTGTGACGCTCGCGGAGGTCGACTTCACCGATCTGGACAACTTCGCCAGCGGCTTTCCCCACGACCTCTTCGCGATCCACCGTCGCGACGCACCGGTCTACTGGCACCACCCGACCGAGCACACCCCCGATGGGGAGGGCTTCTGGTCCATCGCCTCCTACGCGGAAACGCTTGCAGTCCTCAAAGATCCGGTCACCTTCTCCTCGGTCACCGGTGGTGACCGGCCGTTCGGCGGCACCCTGTTGCAGGATTTGTCGATCGCGGGTCAGGTGCTCAACATGATGGACGACCCGCGGCATCTACAGATTCGGCGACTGGTCAGCTCGGGCCTGACACCGCGGATGATCGGCCTGGTCGAAGACGACCTGCGGGCCCGGACCCGAAGGCTGCTGGATGCGGTGGTGCCCGGCGAGCCGTTCGACTTCCTCGTCGACATCGCCACCGAGCTGCCGATGCAGATGATCTGCATCCTGCTGGGAGTGCCTGAATCCGAACGGCATTGGCTGTTCGAGGCGATCGAGCCGCAGTTCGACTTCGGCGGTTCGCGCACGGCGGCACTGTCTCAGTTGTCCGCCGAGGAAGCCGGCTCGCGGATGTACACCTACGGGCAGGAGTTGATCGCGTCGAAGCGCGCGCAGCCGACCGACGACATGTTGTCAGTGGTCGCCAACGCGGCTCTCGAGGATGTGCACGGGCCGGCGATGTCTGACCTCGAGCTCTATCTGTTCTTCAGCCTGTTGTTCAGTGCCGGCGCCGAGACGACCCGCAACGCGGTCGCAGGCGGGCTGCTGGCGCTGGCCGAGCATCCCGAGCAATTACGTTCACTGCGTGACAATTTGGACTCGCTGCCGACCGCGGTCGAAGAGATGGTCCGATGGACGTCGCCATCGCCGTCCAAGCGCCGCACCGCCACCCGTGACGTGGTGATCGGTGATGCGTCGATCGCGGCGGGGCAGAAGGTGCAGATCTGGGAAGGCTCGGCCAATCGCGACGAAGGCGTGTTCGATGACGCCGACGTATTCGATATCGCGCGAAAGCCCAACCCGCACCTGGGTTTCGGCCAAGGCGTGCACTACTGCCTGGGCGCCAACCTGGCGCGGCTGGAACTGCGGGTGCTCTTCGAGGAATTGCTGACGCGCTTCGACGACGTCCGGGTGGTGCGCGACGTCGAATGGACGCGCAGCAACCGGCACACCGGCATCCGGCACCTGGTCGTGGAACTGCGTTAGCGCGTCCTGACGGCCATTCCCGCCGAACGCAATTCGATGGCGGCAAGGCCATGGATGACGTGCGGATCCCCGGCGCGCCACGCCCCGACCGGATCGGAGGCTGACGGCGGTGAGCCTGGCCAGCGGCCGGTTGGCCAACGCGCGCAACGCCAGCAGCTGTTCACCGGCCGGCGGTGGCGGCCAGCGCGACCCACGGTCCACTTGCGCCGGAAGAACCGGATGCGCAGCACCAGCCACGGCATCGACCACGCCGAGCATCGGAGGCGCCGCGACCGCCAGCGCCAGCACCACGGCCAGCCAGCTCGCGGTGGTGTCCAGGTTGTGGCCGGCGCCGGCGATATCGAGCGCGGCCTTGCTGGCCGCGCGTCAGCGGCTTGCTGACGGCGTCGCCGACCAGCGGGATGTTGTCGGCGCTGTGGCCCGCCGACTTCAGGCTGTCGGCGACGCCGTCGGCACCGCCCTGGACCTGCCGACCCACCTCGGCGATCGTCGAGACCGCGGTGTGCACGGCCAGGCCGACGAGCACCCAGACGACGGTCCAGATCACGACGACGACGTCGCTGAACAATTGAGCCAGCAGTCGGCCGGGAGTGGTGGCGTACGGCACATACCGCGATTTCATACTCGATCCCAGCACAGGGTCGGTGTGTCGGTCGACAATACGGCGACAGTTAGGCTGGCCCGATGCGTCCCGCTCTGTCCGACTACCAGCATCTGGCCAGCGGCAAGGTCCGCGAGCTGTACCGCATCGACGACGACCACCTGCTGTTCGTCGCGACCGACCGGATCTCGGCGTTCGACTACATCCTCGACAGCGAGATCCCCGACAAGGGCCGCATCCTCACCGCGATGAGCGTGTTCTTCTTCGAGCTCGTCGAGGCCCCCAACCACCTGGCCGGTCCGCCGGACGACCCGCGGATCCCCGACGAGGTGCTGGGCCGTGCGCTGGTGGTGCGACAGCTCGAGATGATGCCCGTGGAGTGCGTCGCACGCGGATATCTGACCGGCTCCGGACTGATCGACTACCAGCACGACCGGCAGGGTCTGCGGCATCACGTTGCCGCCGGGCCTGGTCGAGGCCAGCAATTCGCCGAGCCGCTGTTCACGCCGGCCACGAAAGCCGAACTGGGAGAACACGATGAGAACATCTCGTTCGCCGCAGGTGATCGAGCTGGTCGGCGGCGTCCGCGCCAACCAGTTGCGCGACCGCACACTGCAGACCTACGTGCAGGCCGCCGATCACGCGCTGACCAAGGGAATCATCATCGCCGACACCAAGTTCGAGTTCGGTGTCGACGAGCAACGGCAACCTGATACTGGCCGACGAAGTCTTCACCCCGGACTCGTCGCGGTACTGGCCGGCCGACGACTATCGGGTCGGGCGTCGTGCAGAACAGCTTCGACAAGCAATTCGTCCGCAACTGGCTGACTCGGCCCCGAGTCCGGCTGGGACCGCGGCGGCTCGCAGCCGCCACCCCCGCTGCCGCCCGACATCGTCGACGCCACCCGGGCCCGTTATATCGAAGCCTACGAACGTATTTCGGGCTTGCGCTTCGCCGACTGGATCGGCCCGGCCGCATGACGCGCCGGCTCGAACCGCCCGATCGCCAAACGGGTCGACTCACCGCCGCGAGTATCACGGTGACGTGTTCATCGACCCCTACGAGTGGCTGCGCGACAAGTCCGACCCCGAGGTCATCGGCTACCTGGAGGCCGAGAACGACTACGCCGACCAGCCGACCGCACAGCTGGAGCCGTTGCGGCAGAAGATCTTCGACGAGATCAAGGCGCGCACCAAGGAGACCGACCTCTCGGTCCCGACCCGGCGCGGCGATTGGTGGTATTACGGCCGCAGCTTCGAGGGCAAGCAGTACGGCGTTCAATGCCGTTGTCCGGTAACCGATCCCGACGACTGGACCCCGCCGGATCTCGACGAGCACACCGAGATTCCCGGCGAGCAGTTGCTGCTCGACGAGAACGTCGAAGCCGAGGGCCACGACTTCTTCTCGCTCGGCGCGGCCAGCATCAGCCCGGACGGCAACGTGCTGGCTTACTCCGTCGACGTGGTCGGCGACGAGCGATACACGCTGCGGTTCAAGAATCTTCGCACCGGCGAGCAATACGACGACGAGATCGTCGGCATCGGCGCCGGAGCGACCTGGGCGCCCGACAACCGGACCGTCTACTACATCACCGTCGATGACGGCATGGCGCCCCGACACGGTGTGGCGGCACCGCTTCGGCGTCGGGCCTTCCGGCCGAGAAGGTGTACCACGAACCCGACGAGAAATTCTGGCTCGCCGTCGGACGCACCCGTAGCAACAAGTACGTGCTGATCGCCGCGGGATCGGCGATCACCTCGGAGATCCGCTACGCCGACGCCGCCGACCCGGAAGCCGAATTCGTCACCGTGCTGCCGCGCCGCGACGGCGTCGAGTACTCGGTGGAGCACGCGATCGTCGGCGGCAGGATCGATTCCTGATCCTGCACAACGAGGAGCGGTGAACTTCATGCTGGCCGAGGCGCCGGTCGACGACCCGGCCGCCCATCGCACCCTGATCGAGCACCGCGACGATGTACGACTCGACGGCGTCGACGCGTTCGCCGGCCACCTGGTGCTCAGCTACCGCGGCGAGGCGCTGCCGCGAATTCAGTTGTGGCCGATCTACACAATGACGACTACGGCCAGCCGGAGGAGATCACTTTCGACTCCGAACTGATGTCGGCCGGACTGGGCGCCAACCCGAACTGGGACTCGCCCAAGCTGCGGATCGGCGCGAGATCATTCGTCACCCCGGTGCGCATCTACGACCTCGACCTGGCCACCGGTGAGCGCACCCTGCTGCGCGAGCAACCGGTGCTCGGCGACTACCGCCCCGAGGACTACGTCGAGCGCCGCGACTGGGCGCAAGCCGCCGACGGAGCCCGGATCCCGATCTCGATCGTGCACCGAGCCGGCATCGAATTCCCTGCTCCGGCACTGGTATACGGCTACGGGGCTTATGAGATCTGTGAGGATCCGCGGTTCTCCATAGCCCGGCTGTCGCTGCTCGACCGCGGCATGGTCTTCGCCGTCGCACACGTGCGTGGCGGCGGCGAGATGGGCCGGCCGTGGTACGAGCACGGCAAGCTGCTCGAGAAGAAGAACACCTTCACCGATTTCGTGGCGGTCGGACAGCATCTGGTCGACAGCGGGCGTGACCCGCCCGGAACAGTTGGTGGCGCTGGGCGGAAGTGCCGGCGGCCTGCTCATGGGTGCGGTGGCCAACACGGCGCCAGACCTCTTCGCCGGCATCCTGGCGCAGGTGCCGTTCGTCGATCCGCTGACCACGATCCTGGACCCGTCGCTGCCGCTGACTGTCACCGAGTGGGACGAGTGGGGAAACCCGTTGAGCGACAGCGATGTCTACCACTACATGAAATCGTATTCGCCGTACGAGAATGTCTCCGCACAGAACTATCCGGCCATTCTGGCGATGACGTCGTTGCACGACACCAGGGTCTACTACGTCGAGCCCGCCAAATGGGTTGCCGCACTGCGCCATACCAAGGCCGACGGTAATCCGGTGTTGTTGAAGACTCAGATGACCGCCGGCCACGGTGGTATCAGCGGACGCTACGAGCGCTGGAAAGAGACCGCCTACCAATACGCGTGGCTGCTAGCAGCCGCCGATCGAGACCACTACGGCAGCGGCCAGGTAGACGATCTCCTCAGCGGTGCGCAGGGGTAGCCGGGTCGTCATCGACTTCGGTGGGTCGGGCATCCGCGCCGCGTAGACGTTGGCCGGGAACATCGCCAGCATCAGCAGCAGTAGGCAGACCGCGGCGGCGGCGCGGGTGGTCGGGATCAGCAACCCGACCGCGCCGAGCAACTCCAGCACGCCGGTGATGCTGACCAACAGTCCCGGAGCGGGCAGTCGTTGCGGGACGATCGCGATCAAGCTGCCGCGCAGCGGCGGCGCGAAATGAGCGACGCCGGTCAGCACGAACATGGCGGCCAACCCGACCGCGATCGCCTTCACCCAGGTGTCGACGTAGCCGACGCCGAGCCATCCCGACGATCCGGGCGGCCAGGCTCCCGGCCAGCAGGGTAATCAACGGAGCCATCTCAACCCTTCGTATCTAGTCACTGTCAAGTTCTGATCGCGAGAGTACGAGCTAGAACTAGTCAGTGTCAAGTTAGTGCGTTATGCTGCCGCTATGACGCGTCCGACCTATCACCACGGCGATCTGCGCGCCGCGATCCTCGACGAAGCCGCACGACTGGTGGCCGAGCGGGGGGCCGACCGGGTCTCGCTTCGTGAGTTGGCCCGCGAGGCCGGGGTGTCGCATGCGGCGCCGGCGCATCACTTCACCGATCGGCGCGGTCTGTTCACCGCGCTGGCCGCCCAGGGTTTCGAGCTGCTGGCCGCCGACGCTCGCCGATGCCCGGCCGCGGTTCCTCGACGCCGCGCTGGCCTACGTGCGATTCGCCATCGCGCATCCCGGCCACTACCGGGTGATGTTCGACAGGTCGTTGCTCGACGCGTCGAACCGCGAACTGGCGGCGGCCGAAGGGGCCGCGGGCGCCGAGCTGGCCCGCGGCGTCGCCTCGCTGCCGGATCCGCATGCTCAGGCCGATCCGAGTGGCGCGCAACTGGCGGCATGGTCACTGGTGCACGGCTTTTCGATGCTGTGGCTCAACGAGGCGGTGAACCCGGAAATAAGGGCCGCCGATCCGATGGCCACGGTCGAACGCATCGCTGCGATGCTGTTCGACGAGTAGCGCCTAGACGGGCACCGTGGACTGGGCGCGGCCGGCGGCGGTGGCTTGTTGGGCAGGAACGCCACCGGCAGAAGTGTCACCGTCGACAATGACAATCGAGACCAGTAGGACCATGGTGTAGGAGTGGGTCAGGTCGTGCATCAGCCGGGCGGTGAATTCAGCGGATACGTCGTGATGAGGCGGAGCAGGTACGCCATGCTTGGTGAATTTGCCGCGCAGGATGCCGAGTTTCTCTGCGGTGCCGATGGTTTCGCTGCGGTTGAACTGACTGGTCAGGATCACCGACATCAAAGCGGTGCCGACCGCGACGGCGACGTGCTGGTTGACGCTGAGCAGCGTCGACCCGCGCGCCACCTCGTTCGGCCGCAACGTCTGTACCGCCGCTCCGGACAGCGGCGTCAGGGTGCAGCCCAGGCCGATGCCGGTCGTCACCAGTCCCACCATCAGTATCGGCATATATTCCGCCTGTTGCCATGCGCCATAAGCGAATACGCTCAACCCGATGGCGATCGCGGCGATCCCGACCAGTAGCACATTGCGGGGTCCACGTTTGTCCATCAAGGTGCCGGCCAGCGGCATGGTCAGCATCGCACCGAGCCCCTGCGGGATCAGCTGAAGCCCGGACTGCAGCGGCGTTTCATGCAGAAGCTGTTGAAGATAGCTGGGAACGACGAGGACGGCGCCGAAAAACCCCACCGAGAACAAGAACATTGCGGAGTTGGACAGCGTCACCACCCGGTTCTTGAACAGCGCCAGGTCGATGAGTGGATGGTCGGCGCGGTGCAGCGAATGTAGGACGAACGCGGTGATCAAGGCGATGCCGATCAGTCCCGGTATCCACACGTGATTGTCGGTGAAGCTGTCCCGTCGTGGCACCGAGGAGATCCCGAACAGCAGCGACGCCAACCCCGGTGACAGCAACAACATCCCGACGAAGTCGAACGCCTCCGACGGGCGCGGACGATCCTTCGGGAAAATCGAAGCCGCGGCTACCAGCAGGATCGCGCCGACCGGCAGGTTGATCCGGAAGATCCACTCCCAGCCGTACGCGCTGATCAGCCAGCCACCCAGCACCGGCCCGCACATCGGGGCCAGCAGCATCGGGATACCGAGCACCGCCATCAATCGACCGAGCCGCCTCGGACCGGCTTCGCGCGTCAGGATGATCAGCGTCAACGGCACCAGCATCCCGCCGCCGAAGCCTTGGATGACACGAAAGGCGATGAGCTGATTGATGTTTGATGCCATCGAGCACAGCAGTGACGCCAGGGTGAACCACAGGGCCGCACCCATGAACAGCCGCTTGGTGCCGAATCGATCGGAGGCCCAGCCGGCCAGCGGAATGACGGTGGCCTGCCCGAGCGTATAGCCGGTGATCGTCCAGGCGACGACGGCCTGGGTGGATGCGAACTCCGCGATGAACGTGCGCTGCGCGACGCTGACCACCGTGCCGTCCAGAATCGCCATCACCGAGGCGAGAATGCAGACGCCGGCGATTTTCAGCAGCCCGGAGTCGAGCGAATCGGGATAGTCGGGTGCGTCGTCGGCGTCCGGTGCAGTGTCCGTCGGCGGTGCCGCGCGAGAAACCATATGACCCAGCCTAACGACAAACTAGCTAGCTGATCAATCTAAGTTGCCATGAGTGCGATGCAGGTAGCCTCCGACTATGACTGTGACCGAGATCGCTCTGACCGGCCTTGATGGCGGATCCTTGTCGCTGGCCGACTACGACGACCGCGCCGTGCTGGTCGTCAATGTGGCGTCCAAGTGTGGCCTGACGCCGCAATACGCAGCGCTGGAGCAGCTGGCGCGCGACTACGACGAGCGCGGGCTCACCGTTCTTGGCGTGCCGTGCAACCAGTTCATGGGCCAGGAGCCCGGCACCGCCGAAGAAATCCAGATCTTTTGCTCCACCAATTACGGCGTGACGTTTCCGCTACTGGCTAAAACCGAGGTCAACGGGCCAGACCGGCATCCGCTGTACGCCGAGCTGACCAAGACGCCCGACGCCGCCGGCGAAGCCGGTGATGTGCAGTGGAATTTCGAGAAGTTCCTGATCGCCCCGGGCGGACAGGTGGTCAACCGATTTCGCCCGCAAACGGTGCCGGACGCACCCGAGGTGATCGAAGCCGTCGAGGCAGTGCTCCCGAATTAGCTGGTCGCTGCGGGGAACTGACGCTTCCTGTCCGCGTGTACGTCACTATCTGGACACCTGACATCGTCAAAATTGAGGTGTGTCTGGGAAGTTGATCGTCTCGGTCTCCGGAATTCGCGAACGCACACTGGACGACGTCGCCGAGTTCTGCGAGAAGATGGACGCCCGGTCGGTGCCCGTTTCGCTGCTGGTTGCCCCGCGGTTGAAGGGCGGCTATCGGTTGGACCAGGATCCGGTGACCGTCGAGTGGCTGGCAGCCCGACGCGCCGGCGGTGACGCCATCCTGCTCAACGGATACGACGACGCGGCCACCAAGAAGCGCCGTGGCGAATTCGCCACGCTGCCTGCGCACGAGGCCAACCTGCGACTGATGGCCGCCGACCGGGTGCTCGAACATCTCGGCCTGCGCACCCGCCTCTTCGCGGCACCGCGGTGGACCGCCTCGCCAGGGACCGTGACCGCATTGCCGCGCAATGGTTTTCGTCTTCTCGCCGATCTGCACGAGATCAGCGACCTGGTCCGGCAGACGACTGTGCGGGCGCGGGTGCTGGGCATCGGCGAAGGCTTCCTGTCCGAGCCGTGGTGGTGCCGGATGCTGGTGCTCTCAGCCGAGCGCGTGGCGCGCCGCGACGGGGTTGTCCGGGTCGCGGTGGCGGCCAGCCACTTGCGCAAGCCCGGTCCGCTGCAGGCCATGCTGGACGCGGTGGATCTGGCCCGGCTGCAGGGGTGCAAACCCACCGTCTACCAGTGGCGGGCGGATCAGGCCATTCTCGACGCAGCCTGACCGCTTCGGTCGCTACTGTGTAGCGCCATGAGCGATACCCAAGCTGACGTCATCATCGTCGGGGCAGGCCTGGCCGGCCTGGTAGCCGCCTGCGAGGTGGCCGATCGCGGCAAACGGGTATTGATCGTCGACCAGGAGAACAGCGCCAACCTCGGCGGGCAGGCATTCTGGTCGTTCGGTGGCTTGTTCTTCGTCGACAGCCCCGAGCAGCGCCGACTCGGTGTGCACGACAGCCACGAACTCGCGCTGCAGGATTGGCTCGGCACCGCGGCGTTCGACCGCGACGAGGACTATTGGCCCAAGCAGTGGGCGCATGCCTATGTGGATTTCGCGGCCGGCGAGAAGCGAAGCTGGCTGCGCGACCGCGGCCTGAAGATCTTCCCGTTGGTGGGCTGGGCCGAGCGCGGCGGCTACGGCGCTCAGGGCCACGGCAATTCGGTGCCTCGCTTCCACATCACCTGGGGCACCGGGCCGGCCATCGTCGAGATCTTCGCGCGCCGGCTGGTCGACCATCCGAAGGTGCAGTTCGCCTACCGGCATCAGGTTGACGAGCTGATCGTCGAGGGCGGCGCGGTGACCGGGGTCCGGGGCAGTGTCCTGGAGCCGTCGTCCGAGCCGCGCGGCGTCTCGTCGTCGCGAGAAGTGATCGGCGAGTTCGAGTTTCGTGCACAAGCGGTGATCGTGACGAGCGGCGGTATCGGCGGCAACCACGACATGGTGCGGGCCAACTGGCCGACCCGGATGGGTCGGGTCCCCGAAAAGATGCTGGCCGGAGTGCCGGCGCACGTCGACGGACGGATGATCGCGATCACCGAGAAGACCGGCGCCCGGGTGATCAACCCGGATCGGATGTGGCACTACACCGAGGGAATCACCAACTACGACCCGATCTGGCCGATGCACGGTATCCGGATCATCCCGGGCCCGTCGTCGCTCTGGCTGGACGCGACCGGCAAGCGGCTCCCGGTGCCGCTGTATCCCGGCTTCGACACCCTGGGAACCTTGGAGTACATCGCCAAATCGGGTTACGACTACACCTGGTTTGTGTTGAACAGCAAGATCATTGGCAAGGAGTTCGGCCTGTCCGGTCAGGAGCAGAACCCCGACCTGACCAGTCGCAGCGTGCGCCAGCTGTTGGCGTCGCGGGCCGGGTCGGGCGCGCCGGGCCCGGTGCAGGCCTTCGTCGATCGGGGTGTCGACTTTGTAACCGGAAAGTCATTGCGCGAGTTGGTCTCTGCGATGAACACGGTGCCCGATGTGACGCCGCTCGACTACGCCACGGTCGCCGACGAGGTCACCGCGCGCGACCGCGAAGTGGTCAACAAATTCACCAAGGACAGTCAGATCACCGCGATTCGCGCCGCCCGCGAATTTCTGGGCGACAAGTTGGGACGGGTGGTTGCGCCGCATCCGATGCTGGACCCCAAAGCCGGTCCACTGGTCGCGGTCAAGCTGCATATCCTGACGCGAAAAACTCTGGGCGGCTTGGAAACCGACCTGGACTCACGGGCGCTCGGTGCAGATGGAACCCCGGTGCACGGGTTGTACGCCGCCGGTGAGGTGGCCGGCTTCGGTGGCGGTGGAGTGCACGGCTACCGCGCGCTGGAGGGCACGTTCCTGGGTGGCTGCATCTTCTCGGGTCGCGCTGCGGGCCGCGGCGCGGCGGCCGACATCGGCTGAGGCCGCTGGAGTGCGCGTCCGGCCGCACAGTCGCTCGACTAGAACGCAACCCCGGTTTCCTCGGGTAGTACCTGAAAGTCGGTTGTGGTCATCTCGCTGAGCCGGCCGTAGTAGATGCCGCGGGCCTCCGGGGCGACGACGGCCTGGTGGATGGGTATGGCGTGCGCCGGCGCGACCGCCCGAAGGTAATCGACCGCCTCGGAGATCTTCATCCAGGGCGCCGCCGCCGGGGTGGCTAGTACCTCGACCGGCTCGTCCGGCACGAACAACGCGTCGCCTGGATGCATGAAGCGTGCGCGTTGGCCACCCTCGTCGATGACGTACGAAATGTTGTCTATTACCGGGATTTCCGGATGGATGACGGCATGCTTTCCGCCCAGCGCGCGGATGGTCAGCTGACCGACCGACAATTCGTCACCGACGTGCACCGCCTGGCACGGCGCGGACAGCTGCTGGGTGGTCTGTGGGTCGGCGTAAAGCGCGGCGTCCGGATTGCCGTCCAAAAGGGCGGGCAGGCGCTCCTGGTCGACATGGTCGGGGTGTTGGTGGGTGATCACGATCGCGGACAGGCCGGTGACGCCCTCGAAGCCGTGCGAGAAATTGCCCGGATCGAACAACACCTTGCTGTGGCCGAAATCGGCGAGAACGCAGGAATGACCGAAATGCGTGAGTTGCATGTCTACGATTGTGCGCTCATGGGGTGCAGGGCCATGCGCCTAGTCGTGGCGACGACGCTGATCGTCGGCGGCCTGCTGGTCACGTGCGTTTCACCGGCCATTGGCCGTGCCGACCCGGAGACCTGCCCGCCGGTGTGCGACCAGATCCCCGACACGGCGTGGATTGCGCGAGAGGCGATACCACTGAACTCGACCTATCACTGGCCGGCGCTCGCCGGCTCAGCCGTGTCGATGACCGGTGCCGCGACGCCGCGGTTCCGTTTCGAAGACGTGTGTGCGACGCCGGCGTTTCCGCAGGACACGCGCAATGCCGCAGTCGCAAGCAGGGCGACGGTTGACTCCCCGCCGGGCCAATGGCAGCTGCGGGCCGAAGTCGTGCACTGGCGCGGCGAGACGGGCCGCGCTGGAGCGAGTGCGGCCTCGGTGTTCGATATCGCCGCCGCGGCATTGCGCGGCTGCCAATTGGGTGTGGCCGCCGAGTCGCCGTCGGTCACCGTCGACGAGCCGAACCGCCTGTCCGCCGTGGTCAGCGGCCCGACGGTGCTGCACACCTATCTCGTTGCGCACCCGGAAAACAGCACGATCAGCGAGTTGGCGCTGTGGACGACGGACCCGGTCCAGCTGCCCTGGCCGATCATCTCGGACGCCCAGGTGCTGGACGCGATGTCGTCGTCGATGTGCGCGGCCTATCTCGGCTCGTGCTAGCACGACGGTCGGGGTGCTGACCGGTAGAGTTGGCGCCGAGCAGCCGACACAGTAGGAGGATTGCGGGTGGCCCGGGTCGTTGTGCACGTAATGCCCAAGGGCGAGATTCTCGACCCGCAGGGCCAGGCGATCGTCGGCGCACTGGGCCGACTCGGCCATGGCGGTATCTCAGATGTCCGGCAGGGCAAGCGATTCGAGCTCGAGGTTGACGACAGCGTCGACGACTCCGCGCTGGCCGAGATCGCCGAGTCACTGTTGGCCAACACCGTGATCGAAGATTGGACAGTTAGCCGAGAGCCGCAGTGACGGCACGGATCGGCGTCATCACCTTCCCCGGAACGCTGGACGACGTCGACGCTGCCCGGGCGGCGCGCACGGTCGGCGCCGAATCGGTCAACCTGTGGCACGCCGACGCCGACCTCAAAGGTGTCGACGCGGTGGTGGTGCCAGGCGGGTTCTCCTACGGTGACTATCTGCGCTGCGGCGCCATCGCGAAGTTCGCGCCCGGTCATGGGCGAAGTCATCGCCGCTGCGGGTCGAGGACTGCCGGTTCTGGGCATCTGCAACGGTTTTCAGGTGCTATGCGAGGCCGGTCTGCTGCCCGGCGCGCTGACCCGGAATGCGGGTCTGCACTTCATCTGCCGCGATGTGTGGCTGCGGGTGGAGTCGACGTCGACGGCGTGGACCTCGCGGTACGAGCCCGGCGCCGATCTGCTGATCCCGCTGAAGTCGGGGGAGGGCCGTTACGTGGCTCCCGACAACGTGCTCGACGAGTTGGAAGGCGAAGGGCGCGTGGTGTTTCGCTATCACGACAACGCCAACGGCTCGCTGCGCGACATCGCCGGGGTCAGCTCGGCCAACGGCCGTGTCGTCGGGCTGATGCCGCACCCCGAGCACGCCACCGAGGCGTTGACCGGGCCGTCCGATGACGGGTTGGGTCTGTTCTACTCGGCGCTGGACGCCGTCCTGACGGCCTAGCGCAATGCGTGTTCGGCCATCAGGCCGACTGTGCTGGTGCCAACTGAAAGCCCTGCGGCGCTTCGTAATTCGCTGAATGCTTCGCTGAGCGCCTGGGTTGCCTCGTGCGGGTCGTTGAAGGTCTCGTCATCGGTGAGTACCGCGATCCCGAGCTGGTCGACGTAGCTCCACACGGTGATGTTGACCGGGGCGCCGGGCGACAGCACTCCCGTCGAGTAGATCTCGCTGACCGGAGACCCGGCGAAGTGCCCGCGTTCGCGCGGCCCGGGCACGCTGGACACCGCGACGTTCATCATCTTGTTCGGTGCGTCGCGCTGACCCAGCCACCGGAACGCCGCCGGCGCGATCGCCGTCGGAAGATAACCCATCAGCCGCCCGTACAGCAGCGGGCCGAGGATTTCGTGGTCCTCCTTGGCGATCTTGGTGGCCAGCGCCACCAGTTGGGCTCGTTCGGCCGGGTCGGCGACGTGCACCGGTAGTGAAATCGACAGGCCGCTGATTTCGTTGCCGGTGACGCGCTCCGATTTGTCGGTGGCGGTGGGCACCGACGCGATGATCGGGCGATCGGCCGTGCCGTCGTAGCTCAGCAACAGTCGCCGCAACCCGCCGGCCGCCGTCGCGAGTATCAGATCGTTGAACGTGATTCCGAGGGCTTTCGCGGTCGCCTTGGCGTCGTCGAGTCGCAGTGCGGCGGTGGCGAACCGGCGTTGCGGCGACACCACGTGATTGAGGAACGTCGGAGGCGCATCGAACGCGTCCGCGAGATCGGGGTGATCTCCGCGCTCCCGGGAACGCCGACGCACTCGGCTAAATCCTTTGGCGGCGTCACCGATCAGTCCGGGTAGACCGGCGATCTGGTGGATGTGGTCTCGTCCGGCGGCGAGGAGTAGGTCGGTGGTCGTCGGGCGCACGCCGGCTTCGTCGTTGTCCCGCTCGTCGGTCGGGGCGTCCCTGAGATCCATCGCCCGGGCCAGCAGGTTGACCGATGCGACGCCGTCGGCGAGTGCGTGGTGGATCTTGCCGATCAACGCGAACCGTCCGCCGGCCAGCCCCTCGGCAAAGTGGAACTCCCAGAGTGGGCGGCTGCGGTCCAGCGGCGTGGACGCGACGTCGCCGATGACCTCGTCGAGCTCTCGGCGCCCGCCGGGTGCGGGCACCTGAACCCGACGCAAGTGGTAGTCCAGGTCGACGTCGCAGTTCTCCAGCCACATCGGGTGATGCAACTTCCACGGGATGTCAACAAGCTTGTAGCGCAACGGTTCTAGCAAATGCAGGCGGCGCAGCAGGTGGCGCCGAAAAGCCTCGAAGCTGAACTCCGCATCGATACTCGATGGATCGATGATCGCCACTTTCAGCGTGTGCGTGTGCAGGTTGGGCGTCTCGCTGTAGAGCAGCATGGCGTCCATGCCGTTGAGTCTTTTCACGCCCACCTCCGTGCCGACATGTTCATGCAAGCACTTACGGCAGAGCTATTCCCCGGATTGGCGGATTCACCCCAGGATCGGAAATCGGCGCTGCTTGGCCAGTCGGTCCAGCGCACTCTGCATCACCGAACGGACGTACTCGTCCACCAGGGCGACGTCGGGGTCCTCGCCGAACTGTGCCGTGATGTCGATCGGCTCGAGAACCTCGGTCACTACCTTCGAAGGCAGCGGAAGGTTCGGCGGGAAGATCATGCTCAGCCCGAACGGGAAGCCGACGCTGATCGGCAGAATATCCATGCGCGCCTTGGAGATTCCCAGTTTCTTTGCCAGCCAGTTGCCGCGCGTCAAGAAGAGCTGGGTCTCCTGGCCGCCGATCGACACCGTCGGCACGATCGGCACGCCGGCCTCGATCGCGGTGCGGACGTAGCCGGTGCGGCCGTTGAAGTCGATGGTGTTGTCGAACGTCGGCCGGTAGGAGTCGTAGTCCCCGCCTGGGAACACCAGCACGACCGCGCCCGAATGCAAGGCGACGGCAGCATTTTCGCGGCTGGCCTCGATGACCCCGAGGCGACGCAGCACGCCGTCCAGCGGACCGATGAAGATGCCGTAGTGGCCGAGCGTGTAGACGGGCCGGCCGTAGCCGAATTGCTTGTAGAAGGCCGGCGAGAAGATGAAGACGTCGGGGGTCAGCATTCCGCCGGAGTGGTTGGAGACCACCAGCGCGCCGCCGGTCGGCGGGATGTTGTCGATGTTGCGGACCTCAGCGCGGTGATACTGCTTGATTACCGGTCCGATGGTGTTGGCGACCTGTTTGGTGAATTCCGGGTCCCACTTGGCGGTCTCGCGATTTTGCTTCGCCTTTGCCATTCGTGAGCCCTCAAAGTCGCTGGTCGGTATAGGAGCATGTTACTCTCATTTTTGGAGAATGTCATATCCGTTGCTGTGGCCCGACACGTATCTGAGGGAAGATGACCGAGAAGGTGCTTGTCACGGGCGGTTTCGGTCTGGTCGGATCGCAGGTGGTGCGCCGGTTGGCCGCCGACGGACGTTGTGTGATCGCCACCGACCTTGGGACCCCGGAGCAGTGCAAAGCTGCCGCGTCGCTGCCGCCCAGTGCGCGGGCGCGCTGGGCCAACCTCACCGATGCCGACGAGGTCGATCGGCTGATCGCCGAGGTGTCGCCGACCGCGATCGTGCACCTGGCCGCCGTGATTCCACCGGCCGTTTACCGAAATCGTGAACTCGGCCGCAAGGTCAACGTGGACGCGACCGCGGCGTTGCTGCGCGCCGCGCAGTCGCACCCGCAGCCGCCGCGCTTCGTGTTGGCTTCCAGTAACGCGGTGTACGGGTCGCGCAATCCGCATCGTCACCCCAAACGGTTGACTTCTGCCTCGCCGCTGCGGCCGGCCGACCTCTACGGCGCTCACAAGGTCGAGGCCGAAAACCTGCTCCGTGCTTCGAGTCTGGACTGGGTGATCCTGCGCCTGGGCGGGGTGATCAGCATTGAACCCGGAGCGATGCCGTTCAACGGCGACGCGTTGTTCTTCGAGAGCGCGCTGCCGACCGATGGGCGCATCCACACCGTCGACGTCCGGGACTTGGCGGCCGCGTTCGTCGCCGCAACCACCGCCGACGTCGTGGGCGAGACGCTGCTGATCGCCGGCGACGATTCGCATCTGCTTCGGCAGAAGGAGGTCGGGTTGGCGCTGGCCGCGGCCAGGGGGTTGTCGAATGTGCTGCCCGCCGGCCGTCCCGGTGACCCGGACAGCGACGAAAACTGGTTTGTCACAGACTGGTTGGATACCACCCGCGCGCAGCAGGCGCTGTCGTTCCAGCACCACTCGTGGCCGCAGATGCTTGCCGAGGCGCGTGCCGCCGTCGGGTGGCGGCGTTATCCGATGGCCTTGGTCTCGCCCGTCGCTCGGGCACTGCTGAAGCGTCGGGCCGCATATCGGGACACGCCGGGCCGCTACGCCGACCCGTGGGGCGCGATTCGTTCGCGGCTCGGCGACCCGAGACCCGACTGATCGATCTGCACCGGGTACCCGGCGCGCAGCACCGCGACGTTGGACGGCGGGGTGAGCACAGACGCTCGATCGCCGGGCGGCCGAGCCAGTCGCTGCGTGTACGAGTAAGCCTGCTCGTCGAACACCGCGAGGTGATCGCCGGCAACGACTGCGGGTCCAGCGTCGGTCTCGACGAACACACCGTCGGGCAGGGAACTCCACGGCATCAGCTGTTTGGGCGCTTGAAGGCGCTCACGATGTAACGCCGCGTCCATGTCTTTCGCGTAACGCATTGCACCACCGAAATTTTGCTGCCATGCCTGCCGGTAGGCGTTGTAGTCGCCGCGGCGGCACTCGGCGCAGGGCCGGTGCCCCGCGGCGAGGGCGAGCGCCTCGTCCAGAAAGAACAATTGGGTGTAGTGCGTGGGAGCCCACTGCTGCGTGTAGCGGCCCCGGAATTCCAGCAGGCAGGTGATCCAGGCCTTGCTCCGGTAGCTGCGTACGATGTCACGGGTGCCGCTGCCCTCGTGCAGCCGGCCCCGATTACCCATCCAGGCTCCGCGGCCGGCGACCGCAATGATGCTGCCGCGCGGCGATACTCGGTTGCGCGCCGGAGTCATGCGATGCCCTCGAGATCCAGCAGGGCCCGTTTGGCGGCCGGCCCGCCGCGATAGCCGCCCATAGTGCCGTCGGAGCGGACCACCCGGTGGCACGGCACCACGACCGGGATGGGATTGGTCGCACATGTCGTCCCGACCGCACGAACTGCCTTGGGGGAGCCCGAAAGTCGGGCCAGTGTGCCATAGCTGGCGGTGGTGCCGTAGCCGATGTCGGTGAGGTGCTCGAGGACGACGCGGCGAAATCCCTTGGAGAGCTGCCAATCCAGCGGTACGTCGAAGCTGTGCCGTCGCCCGGCGAAGTATTCGTCGAGTTGGCATGCGACGGCGTCGAGGCGCGCCGGGGCGTGCAACAGGCGTGAGCTGATCCGGTCGGACAGGTTCTGCAGGACGTCGTCGTGGCCTTCGTTGCCGAACGCCACCCGCACCAATCCCGCCGGTGTCGCGGCGATCAGCAGCGTGCCGACGGGCGAGTCGACTGTTCGGTAGGCGACGTCGAGCGCATTGTCGTGCTCGGCGGCCGCTGCCAGCCGGGCACGCAGATGGGCGAGGTCGTCGTCGTCGACGGGGTACTGCGCAGTCAGGTCAATGCTTTTCATGGTCAGACTCCGGGTTGGGTAGGTAGGTGCGGCGCAGCCTGGCAATGCCGTCGGCGGCCGCGCGGCGGGCGGCGGCGGCGGTGCTGTCGAGGATCGGGGCGATCTCGGCGTAGGGCAGTCCCGCGAGGTAGTGGTAGGCGACCGCCTGCCGTTGCTTTGTCGGCAGCGCGGCAACCGCCTCGGTCAGGTCCGAATGCTCGCCCTCGGCGTGATTCGGCGTTGACCTGTCCGGGGTTTCGGGCACCGGGATAGCCCGCCGGGCGGTGGCGCGGACGATGTCGATCGCCTTGCGGTGCGCGATCGTGACCAGCCAAGCTTCGACATTCGCGTCGGCCGGCAGATCCGGGTAGGCCTTCATCGCCGCCAGGAAGGTCTCGGACCACGCGTCGTCAGCGTCGGCGTGGCCGAGCACCGCCCGCGCGACCCGCAGCACGGTGGCGCCGTGCCCGGCCACGACACTCTCGAACGGAGGCTTGACCATTGTTACCAGAGTGCCTGCGGTGCAATGGGTATGGCCTTTTCCAACTCGAGCAGATACTGCTTGCGATCCAGGCCCCCGGCGTATCCGGTCAGGTTCCCGGTGGATCCGACCACCCGATGGCAGGGAATGAAGATCGACAACGGGTTGTGGCCGACGAATCCGCCGATGGCACGTGCGCTGATGCCGCCGCCGATCTCGAGGGCCAGCGCACCGTACGTGGTGGTCTGTCCGTACGGAATCTCGGCGAGTAGCTGCCAGAGACGGCGGGCTCGCGCGCTGCCAAGAGGATTGAGCGGTAGGTCGAAGTCGTGGCGCTGGCCGGCGAAATACTCGTTCAACTGGGTGATCGCTTGGGCGAAGCCGTCGTCGTCGCCCGCCTCGACCTGCGGTCCGAAGCTTGCCTGGTCTGGATTGGTCCAGTGCCCCGGGTAATACAGACCAGTTAGGCCGTCGTCGTCGCGCACCAGGGTCAACGGCCCGATCGGTGAGTCGATGACGACGTGGCGAGTCGTCGCGGTGGTGGTGGACACGGTTGCCTCCGGTATTCGTCGGAATTGCTGTCTAGTTTGTAGACGGCTGGCCGACCTGAAATGTGAGGTTGCTCTTTTCAAGGTGCCGGCATCAACTGAGCAATGCTCGAGCTAACGCGTTATTCGGCCACTGGATTGCGCAAAATGGACAGAGTCTCCACGAAAGTGCTTGTCAGCGTTGATCTGTTGGTCAAACGGTGCGACTTCGAACCGGGTTGGCAGGCTACCTCCAGCAATCTCATAGTTAGCCTATGTACGGTCGGAGAAGTCCAATCAGGGGCTGAGTCAGCCCGAAGTAGACAGAGGCACCACCATGCAACACAAGCAACTGGTGGCTGGAGCCGCCATCGCCGGCGCGTTCACCGCAGTCGCCTTGGGAGCAGGAACAGCAAGCGCGGTTCCCGGCCCACTATTCCGTGCAGGCGGTAGTGCTCCGCCCGCGTTTTATAACCCAGTACCTGCCCCGCTTGGGCCTGGTGGCGGTGGTGGCGGTGGCGGCGGTGGTGGTGGCTTTGGCGGTGGGGGCGGCGGCCACGGCGGCGGCGGCTTTGGTGGCGGTGGCAGTCATGGCGGCGGCTTCGGCGGCGGTGGCAGCCACGGGGGGTTTGGCGCGGGACCCGGTCCTGGCGATCCGGGAGGCCCAGGTGGACCAGGCGGACCCGGTGGCCCGGGTGGACCCGGTCCTGGCGATCCGGGAGGTCCAGCCGGCGCTGGCAGTCCCGGTGGTCCTGGTAATCCGGGCGGACCCAACGGCCCTGGGGGACCTGGCAATCCGGGCGGCCTTGGCAACCTTGGGAGTCCCGGCAACCCGGGCGGTCCCGGCGGACCGGGCCACCCCGGTGGACCCGGACCGGGCGGGCATGACGGTCACGGCCACGATGGCGACGGCGGGCACGGGCATATGCCCTATTACACCTACTTTTACAACAACAACTTCTACGACAACAACGGCAATCGCTGCGGGCTCGGCTCGTGGCGCGACGACCTTCGCGGCTGTTTCCGGGGAGCCCCGTGGGGCGACGGGCCCGCGCCCTGGGGTGCCGGTCAGCCACCGCCACCGGCCTGGGATAAACCACTTCCCCCGCCGGGTGGGCAGTGGAGCGACGGCCCGGTCAACTATTGGGGTTTCGAGGAGACACCGTCCTGGGATCCGCAGTTCAACCAGTGGGGCTTCAACCTTTTCGGAGTCTGGGTCCCGATGTAAACGGCCCGGCCCTCACCCTCCGGGCGCGGAGTTTGTGAGGGTGCCCGCCAAATCCCGCAGATCGGTCGCGACGAACGTCGGCTGCGGCAGGCCGGGGACCGGCAGGGTCGCATTGCCCGGCCGGGTGACGAGTGCGCCGCTGTATCCGACGGACTGCGCGCCGATGGTGTCCCACACATGTGCGGCGACCATCATGCAGTCCGCCGGGGCGACCGCGAGCTGCTCGCACGTGTACAGGTACGGCGCCGGCGCGGGTTTGAAGGCCCGGCAGGCGTCGACGCTGAGCTGACGCTCGAACAGGTGGCCCAGCCCAGCGTTGTCGATCGCGCTCGGCCCGAACGGGCTCGGCGGCGAGTTTGTCAGTGTCACGAGTCGAAATCCGTTGTCACGCAGAATTATCAGTCCGTCTGCAACGTCGGGATGGGCTGGCATGGTGAGCATCGCGTGTTTCAGCGCATCCTCGTCGTCATCGTTGAGGTCCACGCCGCGGATGGTCGCGAGCATCCGCAGCACTCCCTGACCGAGCGTGAAGAAGTCGACGTAGTGTCCCGATGACGTGACAGTCATCGAATACGTCAGCAGCTGACTGAACCACTGCCGCAGCGCCCGCGGGTCGCCGAAAATCCGCTCGAAAACCGGCACTATGGACTCGATGTCGATCAGCGTCTCGTTGACGTCGAAGACCAGAACTGATGGGGTCATCGTCCCATCATCTGGTGCTCACTGGACAACGACCACCATTTTCCCGCCAGCCTCGCCGGACTCCATGATTTGGTGTGCGTCGCGGATCTCATCGAAGGAGAAGACTCGAGACGGCGTGGCGTCGAGCCGGCCCTGCGCCACCTGATCGGCGATGTCCTGCAGCGGCACGTCGGACAGCGGAAAACCAGGCTCGCCGAACATGAAGCTCCCGAAGAAGTTCCAATTGACGCCGCTTGCCATGCGCAACAGCGGATTGAAGTCCCCGATGGGATCGAGTCCGCCCAGCCACCCGGCCAGGCAGGCCGTTCCGTCGCGCCGGAGCATGTCCAATGAGTCGAGGATGGTGCTGTTTCCAACGAAGTCGAGCACCGCATCGATCTGCTTGGCTTCTGCGATGACCGCTGCCAGCGTCGGTGACTCCAGTTCGACCCGTGCGACGCCGAGGGACTCCAGCAGACCGAAACGCTCACGCTTTCGCGCGGTGGCGATGACGCGTGCACCTGCGGCGACCGCCATCTTGACTGCAGCCTGGCCCAAAGATGAGGTGGCGCCCCGGATTACGACGGTCTGGCCGGCGGACAGTTTCAGGTTGTGGAAGAGGCAGGTCCACGCTGTCGCAAACGTTTCCGGCAGTGCCGCCAATTGTGACCACGGCAAATCGGATTCGATGAGGGCGACGTTGGCCGCGCGGACCCGGGTGTATTCGGCATAGCTGCCGTTGATGGTTCTTCCGAGTCCGCCCATGAATGCGGCGACTTTGGCGCCGACCGGAAACTCACCGCCCGGACAAGCGTCGACAATGCCAACGCATTCGATGCCGCTGACCTCGGCAGCCTCCGCCCATTCCCCTCGGCGCATGTGTGTCTCGGCGTGGTTGAGGCCGAATGCATGAATCTTGACGACTACTTCACCGTCTTTGGGCAGCGGCTTGGGGATGTCGGCGTAGACCAGGCTGTCGAGTCCGCCGAATTTTTCCAGCACGATCGCGCGCATAGTTTCGCCGCCCGGTCGTTCGCGCACCACCGCCGGCGCGGTGGGCAGTGCGTTGGGCATGATGCGCTTCCTCCGAGATTGGCCAATTGGGATCGTTCGACCCAATATTATGGGCTATGCAACCCATTTTTGTCCACGGGGACGAGCGGCTCAACCTGTCTGCTTACGCGACCCAGGTCGACCGGGGCTTGCGGGTGGCCGCAAAGGAACGGACGTAGTCGACCGCTGCCGTGAGCGCGGTACGCAGCGGTTCGGGGTCGTCGGTGACGAAAGTGAGCAGCGCGCCACCCTGGTGGGCGGCAACCAGTGAGACCGCGAGGTGGCGCGGATCGGCGTCCGGTCGTAGCTCGCCGCGGCGGCGCATTTCGGTGAGACCGCTGTGGAACAAGTCGATCCATTGGTCATAGCCGTCGGCGAGATCGCCGTGGATTTCGGCGTCGGCCTCGACTAATTCCCCTGCGAGAGAACCGTATACGCACCCGCCCTTGCGGTAGACCGGGTCGACGTCGGCCAGGGTCGCCTCGACCCACGCGTCCAGCGCCGCGAAGCTGTCGAGCGCGCCCAGTTGAGGCTGAGCGTGAAACTCCCGGACGTGATTGCGGCGTGCGCCGATCACGTTGCGGGTCAGGTCACGTTTGTCGTCGAAGTAATGCGAAATCTGCGAACCGCTGACGGCGGCAGTTCCACGTACCTCGTCGATACTGGTCCCGCCGACTCCACGCTCGAACATGAGCCGGGCGGCCACATCGATAATGCGTGCGCGGGTCGCACGGCCCTTGCGGGTCAGCCGCGATGCGGAGTCGTCAGACAACGGTGTCGCCCCCTTTCGGCGATGATCAGGCCGATCGTGCGGTGCCGCGCCTGGCTCGCGGACGCCGCGCGGGACGCGATACCCGCTCGGCGGGCGCAGTGGCAAACATCCGCAGGTAGTTGACGGCGAATCGGACAGCGTCGGCGTGCGGCCAATCGGCCTGATAGGCGAAGGCCAGCGTGGCACCGCCCTGGTGGGCGCTGACGATGACCAGCGCCAACCTTCGAGGGTCGGCGCCGGCGACGATGAGACCACGATCTTTCATTTGCTGAATTGCGTTCTCCAGCAGCTCGATCCACTGCCGGTAACCCGCTGCCAATGTTTCGCGCGTGACGTTGTCGGATTTACCGAGTTGTCCCGCCAATGCGTGGTAGGTGGGCGTGCCGGAATACCCGATGTGTCGCAGGTATCGCAGGTTCAGGTTGATCCACCGCTCGAAGTCGTCGAAGGTGTCCAGCGCACCCAGCTTGGGCTGACGATGAAAGTCCAGCACGACGCGTGTCTGGCGGAGGATGATCGCCCTGATCAGGGCTTGCTTGTCGGTGAAGTAGTGGGCGAGTTGCGACCCGCTCACTGATGCCGCCTTGCGCAGCGTATCCATGCTCAGTGCCGAAAGACCGTCGCTCAGGATGAGCTCGGCGGCGGCCTTCAGGATTCGATCGCGAGTGGCCTGGCCCTTGGCCGTCAAGCGCCGCTCGTCCTGCAGATCGGCGTGGACCATAGCGTCAGGCTAACCCGCCGGCATCCACGATTATGGGACGTTTAACCCATACGGTCCGTCCGTGTTTAGTTAAGCAGTTGAATCGACCTTGGCCAAGAAGGCGCGGATGAGATCGGCGACCTCGTCGAGAGCCGACTCGAGCAGAAAGTGCCCGCCCTCGAGCAGGTGAATTTCTGCGTCGGGCAAGTCCTCGGCGAACGCCTCGGCGCCGGCCGGGCCGAAGATTTCGTCACCGCGACCCCACACCGCGAGCAACGGCACGCGACTGGAGCGGAAGTATTCATGGACGCGCGGGTACATCGGCGAGTTGCTTGCATAGTCACGAAACAGTTTGAGCTGTACTTCGTCATTACCGGGCCGGGACAGCAGCGCGTAATCGTGATGCCAGGCTTCCGGGTTCACCAGCGTCTCGTCCGGCACCCCGGTCACGTATTGCCATCGGGTGGCATCAAGGGTGAGGAATTGCCGTAGCGGAGTCTCGGTTTCGGGGGTCGGCTGCTCTTGATACGCGCGCACCCCCTTCCAAAAGCTTTCGACGAAGCCGGCGTCGTAGGCGTTGCCACTCTGGCTGATGATCGCCGTGATCGCGGCTGGATTGTGTAGTGCCAGCCGCCAGCCGATCGGCGCGCCGTAGTCCTGCACGTAGATCGCGTACCGGTCGACGCCAATGCTGCGCAGCAGGCCCTCGGTCAACTGGGTCAGGGCATCGAAGGTGTAGTCGAAGTCCTCGACCGATGGCGCGTCGGAAAGGCCGAAACCCAGATGGTCCGGCGCAATCACGTGATAGCGATCGGCCAGCGCAGGAACCAAGTCGCGGAACATGTACGAGCTGGTGGGAAACCCGTGCAGCAGTAACAGCGTAGGTGCGTCCGGGTCGCCGGCCTCGCGGAAGAACAACTGCTGACCATCGACCGTGGCGTAGCGATAGTGCACGACTGGCATGGGAGTCCTCCTGCGGTGTTCACCCTATCGGTCATTTTGGGATGTGCAACCCATTATGCACGTTAAAATCTGTCTGACAATAGTCGCCGGAACCGTTGACCGTCCGTCGGCCAACCCATATTATGGGTTACCTATCCCATTCTGGTCGGTCGCGGACGGGACGGCTACTGA
This sequence comes from uncultured Actinomycetota bacterium, assembly GCA_963749375.1. Taxonomy (GTDB): domain Bacteria; phylum Actinomycetota; class Actinomycetes; order Mycobacteriales; family Mycobacteriaceae; genus Mycobacterium. Next base: position 134,914 of record CAVVNB010000018.1, on the reverse strand, counting down.
TGGCTAATGCATTGCAGGACAGAACGATTCTCGTCGTCGGCCGCGGCAGCGGCATTGCGCGTGGCGTAACTTTGTTGGCGCGATCAGAAGGTGCCCGAGTCGTTGTCGCCGGACGCGATCCTGCCAAATTGTCGAGATCCTACGATGACGGCGGCATCACCGCCGCGCACATCGATATCACCGACGACCAGTCCATCGCCGCGCTCGCTGACCGGGTGGGCGCGGTTGATCACGTGGTGTCGACCGCCTCAGCTCGCGCCCGCGGAAAATTGCCCGAGCTGCAACGGGAAAGCTTGTTGCAGTCTTTCGACACGAAAGTTGTTGGGCCGACCATGCTCGCCAAACACTTTGCCGGTCAGATCAACCCGGGCGGCTCATTCGTGCTGTTCTCTGGCGTGCACGCGTTCAAGCTCAACGTCGGCTACCTCGGCGTGGGAATCACGAACGGCGCCGTCGACTTCCTGACCCGCTGGCTCGCAGTCGAGCTCGCGCCGATCCGGGTCAACGCGATTTCGCCGGGCGTCATCGATACCGGCGCTTGGGACGCGCTGGGCGAAGTGGGCAAGCGCGACTATTTCGCGCACATCGCCGCGCACAATCCCGCGGGCCGGATCGGAACGCCGGACGACATCGCGGCTGCGGTACTTTTCGCGATGACCAACAGCTTTATGACCGGCATGACGCTGAAGGTAGATGGCGGCGAACCGCTGGTGTAGCCGCCCGCTCTTACACGCTCAGCGCGACCGAAGCCTCCGCGGTGTAGTTCAGGAACGTGAGGGTCTCCTGCAGGTACAACTGCACGGATTCGCGCATCGTGCGACAGGTATCCGATCGACACGTCGGTGCCCAGCTGAAGGTCGAAATCCCCGCCGCGAGTGGTCAATACGAACGCGCCGTCGATCGCCGGCGCCCAGATGATGTCGCCGTTGACCAGCCGGTTGATGTGCTCGAGGATCGGATATCCGTGCTCGGTGGATTCGCTGACTTTGGTGTAGACGTCGGCGGACAGCAGCACCGAGTAGGGGCCGTCGACGCCGGCCAGCCGGAGTCCGGACAACGCCTGGGTGATGACGTCCGGAATCGCACGCGGGTCCTCGGGCAGCTTCAGTGGTGGGTTGCTGCTCGAGCTTCGGATGCCCTCGATCGACGCGGCGGCGTAACCCTCGAAGATGGCCCGGTCTTCGGCGAACGCCAGCTTCTTGGCTGCGGCCTTCACCGGGTCCCAATCGGAGTCCTGCGACCCGCGCTCCACGTCGTCGATCTCCGAACGTGACAACGCGAACGGAACCCGAAGTCGGACAAGCGGTTTACTGGCCCGCAGGTGGGTGACCACACCGTCGGAGGGGGCTTTGACGTCGATCAGTCGCCCGGTGCTGACCGCTGCGGCGGTCGGTCCGGCCGGTTCGCTGACGTCGACCACCCGCCGGCCGGCGATGTGCCGTTTGAAGGTCCGTCTCGCCTCCACTTCGATTTCGTCCCAAGCCTCTTCGGTGATCGGAGCGAGATCGCGGTACAGATTGTTCATTGCGGGGTTCCTTTCAAACTGCCGATCGCCAACGAGCCATCCGCGGATGTTTTGAGTATCGCCGGAGTCGGTGCCGGGGAGATCGGCAGCGGCGGCGGGTCGTCGAGAAAGTCGACGGTGGGTGAGAAGAACAGCCCACCGGTGACCGCGGTGGAGAAGTCCAGGATCCGGTCGGTGTTGCCGGGTGGATCGCCGAGAAACATGTTGTGCAGCATCTGCTCGGTCACCTGCGGGGTGCGCGAGTAGCCGATGAAGTAGGTGCCGAATTCGCCCTTGCCGAGTTCACCGAACGGCATGTTGTGCCGCACGATCTGCAGTTGCGTGCCTTCGTCGTCGGTGATGACGTTGAGCGCGATGTGCGCGTCGGCCGGCTTTTCGTCGTCGTCGAATTCGATGTCTTCCAGCTTGGTCCGGCCGATCACGCGCTCCTGCTCGGTGACCGACAGCGAATCCCACGACGCCATGTCGTGCAGGTACTTCTGCACGTGGACGTAGCTTCCGCCGGCGAATTCCGAGTCCTCGTCGCCGATCTCGGTTGCCGCGACCGCTGGCGCCCCGTCCGGGTTCTCGGTCCCGTCGACGAACCCGAGCAGATCGCGGTTGTCGAAGAACCGGAACCCGTGCACCTCGTCGACGACGGTCACCGCGCCGGCCATCGACCGCAAAATGTTGTTGGCCAACTCGAAGCAGACGTCCAGCGTCTCGGCCCGAACGTGGAACAACAGGTCGCCGGGGGTGGCCGGGGCGGTGTGAACCGGGCCGTCCAATTCCAGGAACGGGTGGAGTTCGGCCGGTCGCGGCCCGTCGAACAAGCGGTCCCAGGCATGCGAGCCGATCGAGGCGATCACCGAAAGGTTCTTGGCGGGGTCACGGAACCCGGTCGACCGCACCAAACCGGAGACCCCGGACAACGCGTCGTGCACGACCTCTTCGCCGTCCTCGTCGATGGTGACCACTACGAAGATCGCGGCGGGCGTCAGCGGCGCGAGGACCTGCTGCGGCTGCGGGGTGGGCACGTCGTCGACCCTATCGGCTCAGGCGGGCGCGTGATGAAAAGATGGGGCCATGGCGGCCACGGCACAAGGGCTCTGCGAGTTCATCGACGCGTCCCCGTCACCGTTCCACGTCTGCGAAACCGTGGCGTCCCGGTTGCGCGCCGCCGGCTTCACCGAACTCGCTGAGGCCGACGAGTGGCCACCCGCAGGCAAATTTTTCACCGTGCGGGCCGGATCGCTGGTGGCCTGGGACGGCTCGCGCGCCGACGCGTCGGCATTCCGGGTGATCGGGGGTCACACGGACAGCCCCAACCTGCGCGTCAAGCAGCATCCCGACCGCGAGGTCGCCGGCTGGCAGATGGTCGCGCTGGAGCCCTACGGCGGTGCCTGGCTGAACTCGTGGCTGGATCGCGACCTGGGCATCAGCGGACGGCTCTCGGTGCGTGACGGCGCCGGCATTGCACATCGGCTGGTCCGCATCGACGACCCGATCCTGCGGGTTCCGCAACTGGCCATCCATCTGGCCGACGACCGCAAGTCGCTGACGCTCGACCCGCAGCGACACGTCAACGCGGTGTGGGCGGCCGGCTCCGGAACACGGTCTTTTCTCAGCTATGTCTCCGCGCAGGCCGGTGTCGACCCTGTCGATGTGCTCGGCTTCGACCTGATGACCCACGATCTGACGCCGTCGCGGCTGACCGGGGTCGACGACGGCTTCGTCAGCGCGCCAAGGCTGGACAACCAGGCCTCGTGCTACGCGGGTCTGGAGGCCTTCCTCGACGCGGCGTCGGGCGAATACCTGCCGGTACTGGCGCTGTTCGACCACGAAGAGGTCGGATCCACGTCGGATCACGGCGCCGACTCCGAGCTGCTGCTCACCACGCTGGAGCGCATCGTGCTGGCCGGCGGCGGCGGACGAGAAGACTTCTTGCGACGGGTGTCCGGGTCGATGGTGGCCTCCGCGGACATGGCCCACGCCACCCACCCCAACTACCCCGAGCGTCACGAGCCCGGCCATCTCATCGCGATCAACGGTGGCCCGGTGCTCAAGGTGCACCCGAATCTGCGCTACGCCACCGACGGTCGCACCGCCGCGGCGTTCGCGCTGGCCTGCCGGCAGGCCGGGGTTCCGCTGCAGCGCTACGAACACCGCGCCGACCTGCCGTGCGGCTCGACGATCGGCCCGATGACCGCAGCCCGGACCGGGATCGCCACGGTCGACGTCGGCGCCCCCCAACTCGCGATGCACTCGGCACGAGAGTTGATGGGCGCCAACGACGTTCCCGCATATGCGGCGGCGCTGAGAGCGTTCTTGTCGCCCGCCTGACCGGCTAGACGAACACCGGGTCGTAGCGGATCACGTTCTCTACGACCACGCCGTCGCGGGTGCGGACCCGGTCCAGTCCGCGAATCTCGATCGGCCCGTTCGGGCCGGTCGCATGCCCGACGTAGTGCAGGAAGAACAGCTCCTCACCTTCGGTGGCACCGGGGGCCGTGGCGCTGTCGACGAGTTCGAGCCTCAGGTCGGGTGCGAGGGTGAGCAGGTCGGCGATTTTCTGCGTGTAGGCCTCGAGTCCCCGTACCGGCTCACTGTCACCAGGCCAGTAGCCGATGATGTCGTCGGCCAGGATGTCCATGCTGTGCGACATGCTGGGCGCCGCCCAGAACGCTGCGAAGAACTTTGGGCTGAATCGCTGTGTGGGCGAAACGGTTTGGGTGTCGGTCATGATCCCTCCAGGTTTTCGAATGATTGTGGGGAAGTCTGTCCCGCCGCGATCGCGCTGCACAATTACCTCCGAGGTCATCGCCGGCGGACTAAATCTGATGTGTTCGGCGCCTCGGCGGGCCCATGGGCCGCATCGTCGCCGGACTAAAGTCGGGGGCATGGCACTCAACGTGGAGATGGTCACCTTCGACTGCAGCGACCCCGCGCCGCTCGCACAGTGGTGGGCAGAGCAGTTCGATGGCACGACGCAGGAATTGATTCCCGGCGAGTTCATCGCGGTCATCCGACCGGACGGGCCGCGGCTGGGCTTTCAGAAGGTCGACGATCCGACACCCGGCAAGAACCGGGTGCACCTGGACTTCGGCGCCGCCGACGTCGACGCCGAGGCGGACCGGCTCAAGGCCGCCGGCGCGACCGAGGTCGGCCGGCACAGCATCGGCGACAACTTCCGCTGGGTGACGCTGGCCGACCCGGACGGCAACGCCTTCTGTGTCGCCGGCACGGGCTAGGTCGGCCTAGGCACCTAGACTGTTCGGTGTGACGTCTGGGCTCACTCACGCGATCGATACCGTCGAGCGGGCCGCGGCCACCCCTGACCAGCCGCAACCGTTCCGCGAACTCGGTCTCAAAGACGACGAATATCAGCGGATCCGCGACATCCTGGGCCGCCGGCCGACCGACGCCGAGCTGGCGATGTACTCGGTGATGTGGAGCGAGCACTGCTCCTACAAGTCGTCCAAGGTCCATCTGCGGTACTTCGGTGAGACCACCACCGACGAGATGCGGGCCGGCATGCTGGCCGGCATCGGCGAAAACGCCGGGGTCGTCGACATCGGCGACGGCTGGGCCGTCACCTTCAAGGTCGAATCGCACAACCACCCGTCGTACGTTGAGCCCTACCAGGGCGCGGCCACCGGGGTCGGCGGCATCGTCCGCGACATCATGGCGATGGGTGCCCGCCCGGTCGCGGTGATGGACCAGCTGCGGTTCGGTGCCGCCGACGCGCCGGACACCCGCCGCGTGCTCGACGGCGTGGTGCGCGGCATCGGCGGCTACGGCAACTCGCTGGGCCTGCCGAATATCGGCGGCGAGACCGTCTTCGACGCCTGCTACGCCGGCAACCCGTTGGTGAACGCGCTGTGCGTCGGCGTCTTGCGCAAGGAAGACCTTCACCTGGCCTTCGCCTCGGGCGCCGGCAACAAGATCATCCTGTTCGGCGCCCGCACCGGACTCGACGGCATCGGCGGTGTGTCGGTGCTGGCATCGGAAACCTTCGGTGGCGACGAGTCGGGATCCGGCCGCAAAAAACTCCCCTCCGTTCAGGTCGGTGACCCGTTCACCGAGAAAGTCCTCATCGAGTGCTGCCTCGAGCTGTATTCGGCCGGCCTGGTGATCGGCATCCAGGACCTCGGGGGAGCCGGATTATCCTGCGCCACATCCGAACTCGCCTCAGCGGGCGACGGCGGGATGGCGATCGAGCTGGACACCGTGCCCCTGCGGGCCAAGGACATGACGCCCGCCGAGATCCTCTCCAGCGAGTCGCAGGAGCGGATGTGCGCGGTGGTCGCGCCGGAGAACGTCGACGCGTTCATGGCGGTGTGCCGCAAATGGGAGGTGTTGGCCACCACGATCGGCGAGGTCACCGAAGGTGACCGGCTGCAGATCACCTGGCACGGTGAGACGGTCGTCGACGTGCCGCCGCGCACCGTCGCCCACGAGGGTCCGGTCTATCAGCGTCCGGTCGCGCGCCCCGAGTCGCAGGACGCGCTGATCGCCGACACCACCGCCGGCCTGAAGCGGCCCGTCTCCGGAGACGAGCTGCGCGCGACTCTGCTTGCGCTGCTGGGCAGTCCGCACCTGTGCAGCCGGGCTTTCATCACCGAACAGTATGACCGCTACGTTCGCGGCAACACGGTGCTGGCCGAGCATGCCGACGGCGGCGTACTACGTGTCGACGAGAACACCGGCCGCGGCGTCGCGGTGTCGACCGACGCGTCCGGCCGCTACACGCTGCTCGATCCCTACGTCGGCGCCCAGCTGGCGCTGGCCGAGGCCTACCGCAACGTCGCGGTCACCGGCGCCACCCCGGTCGCGGTGACCAACTGCCTCAACTTCGGCTCGCCGGAGGATCCGGGCGTGATGTGGCAGTTCTCGCAGGCCGTCCGCGGCTTGGCGGATGGCTGTGCGACGCTCGGCATTCCGGTGACCGGCGGCAACGTCAGCTTCTACAACCAGACCGGAACGACGGCGATCATGCCGACCCCGGTGGTCGGTGTGCTGGGCGTGATCGACGACGTCGGCCGCCGGATCCCGACCGCAATGGGCACCGAGCCGGGCGAGACGCTGATCCTGCTCGGTGACACCCGCGACGAGTTCGACGGCTCGATCTGGGCGCAGGTCACCGCTGACCATCTGGGCGGGCGGCCCCCCTCGGTCGACCTGGCTCGCGAGCGACTGCTGGCCGACGTGCTCAGTGCCGCCTCGCGTGATGGGCTGGTGTCCGCGGCCCATGACCTGTCCGAAGGTGGACTGGCCCAGGCAGTAATGGAGTCGGCGATGGCCGGCGAAACCGGTTGTCGCATCGTGCTTCCCGAGGACGCCGACCCATTCGTCACGCTGTTCTCCGAATCATCCGGCCGGGTGCTGGTGGCGGTGCCGCGCACCGAGGAGAGCCGCTTCACGTCGATGTGCGAGGCGCGTGGCCTGCCCGCCACCCGGATCGGCGTCGTCGACCAGGGCTCGGACGCGGTCGAGGTTCAGGGCTTGTTCACGGTGCCATTGGCGGAGTTGCGCAGCACGTCCGAAGGGGTGCTGGCCGCTTTACTGCGATGAGCGCCGAGCCTCGCGGACGCCATCCGCTGCTGGTGTGGGCGTGGGGCCTGCTGCGGCTGAAGTTCGTCGGCGTGCTGTTCGGCGCGCTGTTCTTCTGTTTGTCGTTGACGCCGTCGCTGGTACCGCGAGAGTGGTTGTTCCAGGGCCTGATTGGTGGCGTGAACGCGGCCTTCGGCTATGGCCTGGGTGTGCTGATCGGCAAGGTTCTCTACCGTCTGGTGCTGCGGGGCGCCCGTTGGTGGCCGCCGTCGTCGCGGGTGCTGTGGTGGATGAAGGCCGCGGTGGTGGTGCTCGCGCCGACGGCCTGCGTGCTGATGTTGATCCCGGCCGCGGCCTGGCAGCGGCAGTTGTCGGCGCTGATGGGCATCGAGGGGCCGACTAATCCGGGCTATCTGCGCACTCTGGTCGTCGCGGTCATCGTCGGCGCACTGCTGGTATCGGCGTTCCGGGTGCTCATCGATGTCGTCAAACTGTTGGCGCGCCTGCTGATTCGGCGTTGGCATCTCCACGACGAGGTCGCGCAGTTCATCGGTGCCGCGATCGTCGTCGCGCTGCTGGTCACCCTGTTCGACGGTGTGCTCGTCCGCGGGTTCTTCGCCGGTGCCAATGCGATTTTCCAGCCTCAGGACAGTGCGACACCTGACGGGGTGTCGCAGCCGCACCTGTCGGAAAAATCAGGCAGCCCAACGTCATTGGCACCCTGGGCCACGTTGGGTTATCAGGGCCGCGACTTCGTCGGCACCGGCCCGCACGCGGCCGAGCTGAGCAAGATCAACGGCACGCCCGCCAAGGAGCCGATCCGGGTGTACGCCGGACTGCACACCGCGCCCGACGATCAGGGCCGGTTGGAGGTGCTGGTCAACGAACTCGTGCGCACGGGCGCCTTCAGTCGCAAGCTGCTCGTCATCGCCCCGACCACCGGCACCGGCTGGATCGACCCGGTGGCGGCGAGTTCGCTCGAGACGATGTACAACGGCGACACCGCGATCGTCGGTCTGCAGTATTCCTTTCTGCCGAGCTGGATTTCGTTTCTGGCCGACAAGCAGAAGTCGATGGACTCGGGCCGGATGCTGATCAACGCCGTGCACGATCGCTGGGTGCAATTGCCGCCTCAGCACCGGCCGAAGTTGGTGCTCTACGGCGAGAGCCTGGGATCGATGGCCGGTCAGGCCGCGTTCGGATGGCTGCCCGACATCCGGCGGATGGGTTTCGACGCGGTGCTGTGGGTCGGGCCGCCGCAGGAGAGCACGCTGTGGCACGCGCTGATCGCACGGCGCGATCCCGGCACCACCGAAGTGCAGCCGCGATACGACAACGGGCGAACCGTGCGATTCTCCGAAGCCAACGACCCCACCGACGTCACGCGCGTCACCGGCCCGCCGTGGGACGGCACGCGGGTGCTGTTCCTGCAGCATCCATCCGACCCGGTGGTCTGGTGGTCGCCCGATCTGCTGTTCAGCCGGCCCGACTGGCTCGTCGAGCAGCGCGGTCACGACCGAAGCCCCGCGATGCAGTGGAGTCCGGTGGTCACCTTCTGGCAGGTCGGCGCCGACCTGACCAACGCCGAAGGCGTGCCCGGCGGCCACGGCCATAACTACAGCAACGACATCCTCGACGGCTGGGCGGCGGTCGCGCCGCCGGATGGCTGGACCGCGGCCGACACCGAACGCGTCCGCGCCGCGCTCAAAGGCTGAGTCGTGGCATCCCGTCAGAACGCCGACCCGGCGCAAACCCGCGACGCCGTCTACGCCGTCGAAAACTGGCTGCGCGACGACACCCACCCGGCGCCGAGTCGTGCCGAGCTGGCGACGGCGGTTCGACTCACCGCCCGCACCCTGGCCGCCGAAGCGCCCGGCGCCAGCGTCGAGGTCCGCATCCCGCCGTTCGTGGCGGTGCAGTGCATTGCCGGGCCACGGCACACCCGCGGCACCCCACCCAATGAAGTCGAGACCGACCCCCGAACCTGGCTGCTGCTGGCGACTGGACTCCTGCAGGTACCCGATGCGACAACCGCTGGGGCATTGCGCCTGTCCGGTTCGCGGGCCGGCGAGATCGCGGCCTGGCTGCCCGTGGTGCGATTGAGCGGCTAGGCCAGCGGAGCTAGCCCGGAACGAACGAGATCCACACTCCTGGCCACGATTTGACCTAGGTCGCCGGTGCAGCCGTCGTCGCCCCATTTTTGGACTGCCACCACCAGCGCTGCCGCCAGGGCTGCGCCGGCGACATCAGCGACGAGCGCGAGGTCGGGAACGCCCGCGTGGCGGGTCCTGATGAAGTCGGACAGCACCTCGGCGAACGAGGACTGCACGACGCGCAGATGGGTTGCGATGCGTTCGGCGGATATCAATGTCGAACGCGCCAGCGCGGCTTGGCGTACCACCTCGACGTCATGCGGAAAGCTCGCCACGCTCGCCAGCACGGCTTCGAACAACGACTCCGAGGCGGGCCGTAGCGACAGTGCCTCCGCCAGCCACTCCAGATGAGTGTCGTAGTCCTTGAACAGCACCGATTCCTTGCTGGGGAAGTGTCGAAAGAACGTGCGCTCCGTGACCCCCGCCTCGGTGGCCAACTGCGTCACGGTCACGTTCGCAAAACCCCTGCTGGCGAACTGAGCCAGCGCGACCCGACGCAACGCCTCGTGTGTCGATCGCCGGCGCAACGCGTGAAGATTCGTCGACTCCGCCATCGCGCCGATGCTATCCCGTATGCGTCAGTACTGACTTCTTCCAAATATGTCAGTACTGACATATTCTGCGAGCCATGACTGACTATGACGCAATCGTTGTCGGAGCCGGACACAACGGAATGACGGCAGCGGCCATCCTGCAGGGCGCCGGTCTGCGCACCCTGTGTCTGGAGGCCAACTCGTACAGCGGCGGAATGGCCGCGACGGTCGAACTCATCGACGGATTCCGCTACGAGATTGCGGGGTCGGTGCAATTTCCGACCGCTCCCCAGATCACCAAAGAGCTTGGCCTGGATGCCCTTCCGACCGTCGAATCCGAAGTGATGTCGGTCAACATTGGCGAATCCGGCGAGGAGCCGATGATCTTCTACCGCGATCCGATGCAGTTGATGACGCATCTCGGCGAGAAACACGGCGCCGACGCGATCATGGGCATGGCCGAGTTGATCGCCTGGAGTCAGGGACCGGCGAAAGCGCTCGGTCGCTTCGAAGTGCGCACACCGCCGAAAACGCTCGACGAGATGTACGCCTGTGCGGCCAACGAATCCGAACGTGCGGCCATCCATCAGATGCTCTTCGGCTCGGCGATGGACGCGATCGACCGCTACCTGCCGGACAAAGAAAAGCACGCCATCATGCGCGGGATGCTGGCGTTTTTGGCCGTGAACTCCACCTACCGCGGGCCGTACACCCCCGGCAGCGCAACCTGTCTGGCGTTCGCGCTGGCAGTGCCCAACGACAGCACCGCCATGATGACCAAGCTCGAGGGCGGTATCGGCGCGATTACCGAACACCTCCGCGAGCTCTTCGTCAGTCATGGCGGCGAGATGCGTTTCCGCGCCAAGGTCGAGAAGATCCTGGTGGAAAACGACCGCGTGACCGGCGTGCGGCTTCGAGATGGGTCGACGATCACCGCGCCCGTCGTGGTGTCCAATCTGGCACCCGACCTCACGCTCACGGATCTCGTCGGCGCCGAGCATCTACCCATGGATTTGGTCGCCAGGCTGAGCGGCCGCGACCACCGCGCGGCATTCATCCAGATGCATTTCGCCCTCGACGACCTGCCGGAGTTCGCGCCACCCTACGAGCTGCTCAACGAACCCGGAATGCAGCAGTCCATCGGGATCTTCGGCTCGCCGGAGGAACAGCAGCACCAGTGGGAGATGTGCACCCGCGGCCTGGTACCCGACAACCCGTCGCTCGGGATGCAGATCCCGTCCTGCATGGATCCCGGACTGGCGCCGCCCGGCAAGCATGCCGCAAGCGCCTATGCCTATGCGTTTCCCGTCGAGGCGCCCCGCGATCAGCACGGGCGTCTGAAAAATGAGATGGCGCAACGGGTTATCGACAAGATCAGTCGGTATGCGCCGAACTTCCGTGACGTCGTCATCCGGCACATCACGTTCGCGCCGTACCACATGCAGACGATGTTCGGCGCTCCGTCTGGCGATTTCTGCCACGGACTGCTGCATCCGGACCTGATGGGACCAAACCGTCCCGGACCCAGGGGCTTCATCGACCTCCCGATTTCGGTCGGCGGGCTCTATCTGGCCAGCGCCGGGTGTCATGGTGGCCCCGGCATCACCTTCACTCCCGGCTACAACGCCGCCTACCTTGCGCTCGACGATCTGGGGGCCGGGCCGGTGGTGTGATTGAGCGATTCCCATCACACCGGAACGTGGCAGCTGTGGCATATGCGACATTTGTAACCTTTTGGGGCTGCTGAGCTGCGAAAATCAGACGTGACACGCCGCAACACGCCCGATCGATTCGTTGGCACGCCGAACGTTTCCGTAGACTTCACCAAGTCACCATCCGTTCCCCGGGGAGCCGCCACATCGTGACCGTCAAGACAGCCGACACCTCTGAGTGGCTAGAGAACCCGCCTGGCGAAGAATGCGGTGTATTCGGGGTCTGGGCCCCCGGCGAAGAAGTCGCCAAGATGACCTACTACGGCCTCTACGCGCTGCAACACCGCGGCCAGGAGGCCGCCGGCATCGCTGTCGCGGACGGCTCGCAGGTGCTGGTGTTCAAGGATCTCGGCCTGGTCAGTCAGGTCTTCGACGAGCAGACGCTGGCAGCGATGGAGGGCCACGTCGCGGTCGGGCACTGCCGGTACTCCACCAGCGGCCAGCCGACATGGGAGAACGCCCAGCCGGTCTTCCGTAACACCGCCGCCGGCACCGGAGTGGCCTTGGGGCACAACGGAAACCTGGTCAACAGCGCCGAACTCGTCGCCCGCGCCCGCGAAGCGGGACTGATAAACCCGAGGGCACCGGGCGCGGCCAACACCGACTCCGACGTCCTGGGCGCTTTGTTGGCCCATGGCGCAGCCGATTCCAGCCTGGAACAGGCGGCGCTGGCGCTGCTGCCGACTGTGCGCGGCGCGTTCTGTCTGACATTCATGGACGAGAACACCCTTTACGCCGCCCGCGACCCGTGGGGTGTGCGGCCGCTATGCCTGGGACGGCTGGACCGCGGCTGGGTGGTCGCGTCGGAGACCGCCGCGCTGGACATCGTCGGCGCGTCGTTCGTCCGCGAGATCGAGCCCGGTGAACTGCTGGCGATCGACGCAGATGGCGTCCGCTCGACCCGGTTCGCCAACCCGGAACCCAAGGGCTGCATCTTCGAGTACGTGTATCTGGCCCGACCGGACAGCACGATCTCCGGCCGTTCGGTGCATGGCGCCCGGCTGGAGATCGGTCGCCGGTTGGCCCGCGAACACCCGATCGACGCCGACTTGGTGATCGGCGTCCCGGAGTCCGGCACGCCTGCCGCGGTCGGTTACGCGCAGGAGTCCGGCATCCCCTACGGCCAGGGCCTGATGAAGAACGCCTACGTCGGCCGCACATTCATCCAGCCCTCGCAGACCATCCGACAGCTCGGAATCCGGCTGAAGTTAAACCCGCTCAAAGAAGTCATCCGCGGCAAGCGGCTGATCGTCGTCGACGACTCGATCGTGCGCGGCAACACGCAGCGTGCTCTGGTCAGGATGCTGCGCGAAGCCGGAGCGGTCGAGGTCCATGTGCGGATCGCGTCGCCACCGGTGAAATGGCCGTGTTTCTACGGAATTGACTTCCCTTCACCTGCCGAGCTGATCGCCAACGCCGTCGAAGACGAAGATGAAATGCTCGAAGCGGTCAGGCACGCCATCAACGCCGACACGCTGGGGTACATCTCGCTGCGGAGCATGGTCGCCGCCACCGAGCAGCCCACTTCGCGACTCTGCTCGGCGTGCTTCGACGGCAAGTATCCGATCGAATTGCCCAGCGAGACAGCGCTTGGCAAGAACGTCATCGAACAGATGCTCGCCAACGCCGCCCGCGGATCCGTGTACTCAGAGGTCGCTCACGAGATGTCGCCGGAGGCGGAGCAGGCCGCCGTGCTGCAGCATCCCTGAGCTTGACGATGCCCTTGCGTGAGTGGGAGATGCCCGTGCCGGGCGTCGACCGGTAGCCTTTAGCGCGATGACCGCCCGCGGAAAAGACCCGGCCACCCCGGGCGCGACATATGCATCGGCCGGAGTCGATATCGAAGCCGGCGACCGCGCAGTCGAACTGTTCAAGCCATTGGCGTCCAAAGCCACCAGACCTGAGGTCGTCGGCAAGCTCGGCGGGTTCGCCGGACTCTTCGCGCTGCGCGGCGACTACCGCGAGCCGCTGCTGGCCGCATCCAGCGATGGTGTGGGCACCAAGCTGGCCGTGGCCCAGGCGATGGACAAGCACGACACCGTCGGCCTGGACCTGGTGGCGATGGTCGTCGACGACCTGGTGGTCTGCGGCGCCGAACCTCTCTTCCTGCTGGACTACATCGCGCTCGGCCGCATCGTGCCGGAGCGCCTCAACGCCATCGTCGGTGGTATCGCCGAGGGATGCATGCGGGCCGGCTGCGCGCTGCTCGGCGGTGAAACCGCCGAGCATCCCGGCTTGATCGAGCCCGACCACTACGACATCTCCGCCACCGGCGTCGGCGTGGTCGAAGCCGACGACGTGCTCGGACCCGATCGGGTCAAACCGGGCGACGTCATCATCGCGATGGGGTCGTCCGGTCTGCACTCCAACGGCTACTCCCTGGCCCGCAAAGTGCTGCTGGAGATCGACCGGGGCAACCTGGAGGGCTACGTCGAGGAATTCGGCCGCACCCTCGGTGAAGAGTTGCTGGAGCCGACCATCATCTACGCCAAAGACTGCCTGGCGCTGGCCGCCGAAACTCAGGTGCGCACCTTCTGCCACGTGACCGGTGGGGGGCTGGCGGGCAACCTGGAGCGCGTCGTCCCGAACGGCCTGCTGGCCGAGATGGACCGCGGAACCTGGACGCCGGCGCCGGTATTCGCGATGATCGCCCAGCGTGGCCGCGTCTCGCGCGCCGAGATGGAGAAGACCTTCAACATGGGCGTCGGCATGCTCGCCGTCGTAGCGCCGGAAGACACCGACCGTGCGCTGGCGATCCTGACCGCCAGGCACCTGAACTGCTGGGTCCTCGGCACGATCAACAAGGGTGGAAAAGGCGGTCCACGAGCGAAACTCGTCGGGCAGCACCCCAGGTTCTAGACTTCGGCCCGCCGTTGAGGCGAGCCGTGGCGAACGTCAGCGGTGCTCGTCAAGCCAAGGGTCGTCGCCCTCCGACTGGTCAGCGTCTTGATCGCCCGACCCGGACAGCTCCTGCCGAAGCCGATCGAAATCGGTCTGCGGTGAGCTGTACTTAAGGTCTCGAGCAACCTTGGTCTGCTTCGCCTTAGCCCGGCCACGGCCCATGGGGGAACCCCCTCACGCAATAACGGAGCGGCCCAACATGTAGGCGGCTCCGATCTTTTGTCGTTTATTGTCCTGTCGAGAGTCTACCGTGCCCGCTGGCTGTGTGCTGTTGCGCCCCGCACCCTTCAGCGACCGTCACCGGACGGTTCCCCGCAACCGGTCCACGGCTACCCGCCCGGCGCCCGGCCCGTCTGCGGCCGGGAGCGATCCGACGTCGATCATCGCCGCCACGTCGGCGTCGCCGCCGGTGCTCAGAGCGGTGTCGGCGGGGACGCCACGCTTGAGCAGCGCCAGCGCGACCGGGCCAAGATCGACGTGTTCGACGACTGTTCCCAGCCTTCCCACCGCCCGGCCGCCGGCCATTACGGCGTCGCCGGTAGTCGGCCGGTCCACCGATCCGTCCAGGTGCAACAGCACCAGCATCCGTGGTGGTTTGCCCAGGTTATGCACGCGGGCAACGGTCTCCTGACCGCGGTAGCAGCCCTTGTCGAGGTGGACCGCGCCGCCGATCCAGCCCACTTCGTGCGGAATGGTGCGTTCGTCGGTGTCGACGCCGAGCCGGGGACGCACCGCCGCCACCCGGTGGGCCTCGTAGGCCCACACCCCGGCGGGGCGCACCCCGGCGCTGGTCAACCGCTGCTGCACGTCCGCGGACCGGCTCGCGGTCGACCACCACATCGAGCTCGATCTGGCCCGGGTTGGCATCGGTCAGCCGCCGCACGAAGCCGCCGCCGACCGGCGTGGCGGTCTGCTCGGCAGGCAACGCGTCGACTCCCAGCGCATCGAGCACCGCCGGGTCGCCGAGCTGTGGCCCCAGCAGCGACAGCACCGCCAGATCGGCGGCGGCCGGGGTCACCTGCGACCAGAACACCATCTTCTGCAGGTAGGCCAACAGTGGTTCGCTGCGCCACGGCTCGGTGTCGAGATAGGTGACGCCGCCGAGTTCGGTCTGGATCCAGTGGTCCTCAACCCGACCCTGCCCGTCGAGGCTGAGGTTCTGGGTGCTCGCGCCGTCGGGTAGTTCGCTGACGTGTTGGGTGGAGATACTGTGCAGCCAGGTCTGCCGGTCGGCGCCAGCCAGCGTGAGCACACCGCGATGCGACCGATCCACGAGAGCGGCACCGGTTTCGGCGGCGCGTTGCTCGCCCAGCGGATCGCCGTAGTGCCAGATGGCACCGGCGTCGGGGCCGGATTCGGGGGCTGGAACTGCAGACACACGTCAACTCTACGGGTCCGCCGGGCTAGTCTTTTCAGCCATGACAGACCACCCGGGCGTCGTCGTCACGCTCGACGGTGAGGTGCACCAGCCGGGCGTGCCGCTGCTGCACGCCGACGACCTCGCCGCGGTGCGGGGCGACGGCGTCTTCGAGACGCTTCTGGTCCGAGACGGCCGCGCCTGCCTGGTCGAAGCGCACCTGGGTCGGCTGACCCATTCAGCGAAGCTTCTCGAGTTACCGGAGCCGGACCTGCCGGCATGGCGGCATGCGATCGACCTGGCGACGAAGCAGTGGGTGGGCGATACCGCCGACGAGGCCGCGATGCGCCTGGTCTACAGCCGCGGCCGCGAGCGCGGCTCGGCGACCACCGCGTACGTCACCGTCAATCCGGTCGCCGACCGGATCGCCGCCACCCGCCGCGACGGCCTGGCCGCAATCACCCTGCCCCGCGAGCTGCCCTCGGACGGTGTCGAGAAAATGCCATGGCTGCTGGCCGGCGCCAAGACGCTGTCGTATGCAATCAACATGGCCGCGCTGCGGCATGCCGACCGCCACGGCGCCGGCGACGTCATCTTCGTCAGCTCCGACGGCTACATCCTGGAAGGTCCACGCTCGACGGTCGTGATCGCCGCAGCCGGCGAAGACGGCAGCGTGTGCCTGCTGACCCCGCCGCCCTGGTATCCGATTCTGCGCGGCACCACGCAGCAGGCCCTGTTCGCTGTCGCCCGCGCCAACGGCTACGACTGCGACTACCGCGCGCTACGCGTCGCCGATCTGATTGCTGCGCAAGGAATTTGGCTGGTCTCGAGTATGACGCTCGCCGCTCGAGTGCACACCCTCGACGGCCGGGCTTTGCCGCGCGCGCCCTTGACGGCGGAATTCGCCGAACTGGTCGACGCCGCGATCGTCAGCGATCGCTGAAATCAGTTGTCGGCGTGACGCGCAGCGGGTACCTTCGCCAGTACACAGGGAAGGAGGTGGTCCGGGAAATTGATAGCTTATTGGACTTGTGAGGTGGCTGCCCGCTAGCTGCACCAGGCGAGGAATCACCTGCGCGCGCTGGCGAATTCCCCGCAGTCACCCAGCCCCCGAGCCTCCGGTTTGTCCAACCTGGAACTACGGCTCGGGGGCTGCCCATTTCCTGGGCAACCCGCAAACGCCCTCTCCGGCAACCGCTATCGCGTCAGCCGACAAACCGCGACAGCCGCGCGGACAGATGCGGAATCAGTCCGCCGTCGGCATCAACCCGCTCTTCGACGTAGGCCAGATCGCCACCCTCGACGATGCCGTAGAGCCGCTTGGCCCCGCCGACCAACACACCCGACCGGCTGCGGGCCAGCGCGTCGGTGGCCAGCTCCCACGACGATTGGTTGAGCGGGCGACCATAGAACAACTCGACGTAACCGGCGGAGTGCGCCAGCAGCAACTCGATGGCATGTGACTCGGACGGATCGTCGGGTTCGTTCACGAAGCGCCAGTACCCGGTTTCGCGCAGGTCGGGCGCTTGGTAGTCGCCGGTGTCGCTGACCCGCCACGACCGGGACTCCCAGTTCAGGTAGTCGCCGCCGTCATGGGAGACGACGATCTGCTGCCCGAACCGGTAGTCGCCGTCGGCCCCACGGCCTTCGCCCTCTCCCCGCCACACGCCGACCAACGGGAGCAACGCCAGCAGTGCGTCGTTGAGGTTGGCACCCTCGCGCAAATTGGCGGTGTCCGCGGGGATCGGGAGGTCGTCGAAGCCCGGGATGTTGCGCGCCGCCGTCGCCTTCGCGCGTTCGATCGCGGCGGCCACCGCGCGATCAGCGGAGCCCGGCACGCGACCCGGGTCGTCACCGGCGCCCGCGTCGTCGTCGGCGGTCGTCAAACGTCGCTCCTCAGCATCGCTGCGCTCTGCGTCGTCGTCGGCGGAGGCTGTCACGATTCGTCGGTGAGCAGCCGATACAGCGTGTACAGCGCGAACCAGGAGATGAACACGACGGCCGCGACGAGCATGATCTCGAAGAACAGAACCACGAGCGATGAGTCTAGTGCGGCGAACCGGTCAGGCGATTTTGATGTCGACCTCGTGGATGCCCGCACCCTTGGGCTCGACGATCGCATCGCCGTTACCGGCGGCCGACAGCGCACGCAGCGTCCACGAACCGGGGGCAGCGAAGAACCGGAAGTCACCGGTGGCCGACGCGACGACCTCGGCGGTGAACTCGCCCGAGGAGTCCAGCAGTCGCACGAATGAACCGCCCACGGCCTGACCGGAGCTATCCACCACCCGGCCGGTGATGACTGTTTCCTTCTCCAGGTCGACGCTGGCCGGCAGAGTCTGTCCTTGCTTTGGCGCAGAGCACATAATCAGCTTCCCAACTCGATTGGGGCTCCAACCAGGGAGCCGTATTCGGTCCAACTGCCGTCGTAGTTCTTGACGTTCTGGTGTCCCAGCAATTCCTGCAAGACGAACCAGGTGTGCGACGAACGTTCCCCGATTCGGCAGTAAGCAATCGTTTCCTTCGAACCGTCCAGCCCGGCGTCGGCGTAGATCTTGGTCAACTCGTCGTCGGACTTGAAGGTGCCGTCGTCGTTGGCGGTTCTGCTCCACGGCACATTGATGGCGCCCGGGATGTGCCCGGGCCGTTGGCTCTGCTCCTGCGGCAGGTGGGCCGGCGCCAGGATCTTGCCGGAGAACTCGTCGGGGGAGCGCACGTCGACCAGGTTCTTCTCGTTGATCGCGGCCAGCACCTCGTCGCGGAAGGCCCGGATCGAGTTGTCGGCCGGCTTGGCGGAGTAGCTGGTGGCAGGCCGGTCAACGGTCTCGGTGGAGAATGCCCGACCGTCGAGCTGCCACTTCTTGCGGCCGCCGTCGAGCAGCTTGACGTCCTCGTGGCCGTACAGCTTGAAGTACCAGTAGGCGTAGGCGGCGAACCAGTTGTTGTTGCCGCCGTACAGCACGACGGTGTCGCCGTTGGCGATGCCGCGGTCGCTGAGCAGCTTGGAGAACTGCTGGGCGTCGACGAAGTCGCGGCGGACAGGGTCTTGCAGATCGGTACGCCAGTCCAGCTTGACCGCTCCGGCGATGTGGCCGTCGTCGTAGGCGCTGGTGTCTTCGTCGACCTCGACGAAGACCACGTGATCGGCATCGAGATTGCTCTGGGCCCAGTCCGCGGAGACCAGGACGTCGGAGCGTGCCATATAGGTGATCCTTTCGATCGCTATGAGGTGCTGTGGGTCGGCTTCAGGCGGGCCACGAGCGGGTAGAGCTGGCAGCCCAGGCAGATGCCGAAGGCTGCGTTGAGGAAGGCGGCGACCAGTGCGGCCGCAGTGAGCACGACGCCGAACAGTACAGCGCCAGAGGCGAATCCGATTGTCGCTGGGGCGGCGAAGATCAAGCCCGACCAGCTGAGCGAACTTCAGCGGGGCGACGGGCTCACGCTCTCGAACGGGGCTCAGTCGCGGCGCGACGAGCTTGGCGAACACCAGGCCGTAGGGATGACGCCGCGGTCCGGCCAGCCGCGCCGATCGCGAAGATCGACCGACTGCACGCCGAGGATGACGGCGGCGGCAAGCGGGTTGACGCCGGACACGAGCAGGGTGGCGACCAGCACCGCAGTGGTGATCCAGGCCGCGAAGCGCGGTCCCCGGACGTCGACCTGATCGGGGGTCTTGGTGTTCGACATGATGCTGCTCCTGAATTGCTCACGACTTTTGTGGCGGCACGCCACGGGGGTTTCTGGCTGCTCCGAGCGCGACGCGAGAAGGCGCGGCTATTCAGCAGCTACAACAACAGCAACAGCCCGCGACGCGGCACAGATCAACTGCGCGGCGCTGAGTGAGCATGAGCTCGACGCGGGCGGACACGCCACGCAGCTTACCCAATGGCGACGTCATGAGGCCAACAGCGGTGCCAGCGCTGATCGCAGGTCATCGGCTTTTGGCACTCCGGAGGTGCGGTAGCGCTGCCGGCCGTTTGCGTCGAATATGAACGTGGTCGGTAGCGACAACACCGAAAGACGGCGCGCAGCGCCCGGATTGGCGTCCATATCGATCTCGACGTGGGCAACTTGCTCGAGACTGTCACATACCTGATCGACCACGCGGCGCACCTGGGTGCAGGGTCCGCACCACGATGCGCTGAAATGCACCACGGTCGGTCCCTCCGACGACAGGCCCAAGTCGCTGGTGTCGACGACCTCGGATGCCGCCGCGTCGGTTGCGCGAACCGCGCCCGACCGGCGCGTCATCAGCCAGCCGACAATCGCGGCGCCGACCAGCGCTGCCAAAACCGCCACAATTGCCGCAGTCATGCCCGATTGAACCCGTCGAGGGTGATCGTTAATCCCGTTGTGATGCCCTCGATGATCACATCGGAGCCCCGGGCGCCCTGCGTCGTCGGCGACACGCCGAACGGCAACTTCTGATCGGGCAGCCTGCCGGCGAACGCGGCCAGCACCGCCTCGCGCTTGTCGTCGGGCACGCTCTGGTCGGCGGTGTTGGGTCCGGTGAGCACACCGGTGGGGGTGAACACCAGCGTGGTGTTGTCGTCGCCGGCCATCGACAGGTCCACGGCGACGCTGACCCGTTTGTCGAAGTGCGCCGACAACGGTGTTCCGCTGAACACCAGGTCGTGGCTGCCGGAGATCCCGGATTCGGTGGTGCCGCCGCTGGCGGTGTTGGTGTCCTTGGCGGGCGCCTCGAGGATCAGGTCCCGGATGCCCAGAAACCGGCCCAGATGCAACGAGTTGATGATGATCCGGCTCTCCAGCTTGCCGACCGGCAGCTTGGCATTTGGCCTGATCAGCCATGACGCGTCGGTCAGGTCGACCGAGTGCATGGTGGCCTCGAGCGTGGCCTTGCCGATCACCGGGCGCTCGACGGCGGTGGCCTTAATCTCGACATCTTCATAGCTGTGGCGCATCGCCTGCGGGATCAGCGGGAACGCGATGATCGCGACGAACGGGTCGAAGCCCAAGTGGGCCTTTTCGCGCACCACCCGCGCCAGGCGATACTCCGCGTAGATGCTGGTCCCGAAGTCGGCACCGACGGCCGCCAGCAGCACAACCACGACGGTCACCAGCACCGCTGCCACTCCGACCAGCGCTTTACGCATCCGCATATTGTGGCCTACCCGCACGCTCGGGTGTGCATTGTCACCGCCGTCATCGCGCGAAAGACCTGGCCGCAAGCTATCGTTTAATGACCTGGCCGTTAAACTTCGTATCTCGCAATGAATTTTGGGAGACGCCTTTCCCACGAAAGCTGGAGGGGCTTGCTTGGACCTGCTGCTGTTGACCCCTGAGCCGAATCCGGATGTGGTTCTGCCGTCTTTGTCGCTGCTCGCTCACACCCTGCGCACCGCGCCGCCCGATGTTTCGTCATTGTTGGAGGCCGGCAGCGCTGACATCCTGATCGTCGACGCGCGTCTGGACCTGCCGGCAGCGCGTGGCCTGTGTCGCCTGCTGGGTTCCACCGGTCGCTCGATCCCGGTGGTGGTTGTGGTCAATGAGGGTGGATTGGTGGCGGTCAACGCCGACTGGGGGCTGGACGAGATTCTGCTGCCCGGCACTGGGCCCGCCGAAATCGACGCCCGGCTGCGACTGCTTATCGGTCGGCGAGGGAACCTGCAGGACCAGGAGGGTGTCGGCAAGATCAGCCTCGGCGAACTCGTGATCGACGAAGGCACCTACACCGCCCGGTTGCGCGGTCGTCCCCTCGACCTCACCTACAAGGAGTTCGAGCTGCTGAAGTATCTCGCCCAGCATGCCGGCCGGGTGTTCACCCGGGCCCAACTGCTGCACGAGGTATGGGGTTACGACTTCTTCGGTGGCACCCGCACCGTCGACGTGCACGTGCGGCGGCTGCGCGCCAAGCTCGGCCCGGAGTACGAAGCGCTGATCGGCACGGTCCGCAACGTGGGTTACAAGGCGGTCCGCCCCACCCGGGGTCGGCCGCCGACCGCCGAGGCCCCCGCCAATGACGACGAGCACGACGAGCACGACGCGGACAGTCGCCGAGAGGCGCTGGCCGATCCGCTACACAGCCAGTGACGCCGGCGCAGTGGCGGGCGATACTGACGGCCGACCAGCAGCGACAGATCCGTGAACTCATCACTGTCGCAACCGAATTCGATTCGGTGGCACCAGTTGGCGAGCAGGTGCTGCGTGAGCTGCCACACGATCGCTCCGAGCATCTGGTGGTCGCCGACGGAAGCGGGGAGCGGGTTCTCGGCTACCTGAATCTGTCCGCGGAGCCGCAGGATGGATCCGCGATGGCCGAATTGGTGGTGCACCCAGACGCGCGCCGAGGTGGTATCGGTGCCGCGATGATTCGGGCCGCGCTCTCCAAAACCGATGGACGGAATCGCTTTTGGGCGCATGGCACCCTGGAACCGGCGCGCGCGACCGCGTCGGCACTGGGCTTGTCGACGGTCCGCGAACTCGTGCAGATGCGCCGCAGCCTCGCCGGGATCGCCGAGCCCGCAGTGCCCGACGGCGTGCGCATCCGGACCTACGCCGGCGCCGCTGACGACGCAGAGCTGTTGCGGGTCAACAACTCTGCCTTCGCGACACACCCAGAACAGGGCGGCTGGACCGACGCCGATATCGCCGAGCGGCGTGCCGAGCCTTGGTTCGATCCCGACGGGCTGTTTCTGGCTTTCAGCGAACAGTCCGGCGCCCTGCTGGGCTTTCACTGGACGAAAGTGCACGCGGGATCCGACGGCCTCGGCGAGGTCTACGTCGTCGGCGTCGACCCGGCGGCGCAAGGCGGTGGCCTGGGTGGCGTGCTGACGGCGGTGGGCATTGAATATCTGTCGCGAAGGCTGAGCCGAGCCGCCGAACCGACCGTGCTGCTCTACGTCGAGTCGGACAACACTGCGGCGTTGCGGACGTATCGCCGGCTGGGGTTTTCCCAGTTCAGCGTCGACACCGCCTACGCGTTGGGCTGACGTGTTCACCCCGCGTTCACCGCTCCGGCGGGCGCCGTCTATACCTAACGCATAGTTTCGCCGGTGGCCCGGCGTCGCAGCCGAGAGTCGCTGTTGGACAGAACCCTGGAGGAAGCGAGATCGGTGAAGTTCCACGCGGTGCGCTCGGCGCTGGCGGCCGCAGTGATCGTGGGCGCCGTGACCAGCGGCTGCGGCAGCGATAACAACCTGCACGGTCTGGCGGCGCCGTCTGGCCCGGTGGACTGCGAAGGCAAACCCGACCTGACCGCCGAGGGCTCGACCGCTCAACTGAACGCCATTTCGTTGTTCAACATGGACTGGGCGCAGCTGTGCCCCGGTAAGCAGCTGGCGTACAACCCGACCGGCTCCGGCGCCGGTCGCGAGCAGTTCATCGCCAACCATGTGGATTTCGCGGGTTCGGACTCGCCGCTGACTCGCGAGCAGATCGATCCGGCCGCAGCTCGCTGCAATGGAAACCCGGCCTGGCACCTGCCGCTCGTGTTCGGGCCGATCGCGATCGTCTTCCACCTGGACGGGGTCAAACAGCTCGTCGTCAACGCCGACGTGCTGGCCAAGATCTTCACCGGCTGGATCACCAACTGGGACGACGCGGCGATCGCCAAACTCAACCCCGGCGCGTCGCTGCCGAACACCAGCATCTCGCCGATCTACCGCTCGGACTCCTCGGGCACCACCGACAACTTCCAGAAATACCTCACCGAGGCCGCCCCGAGCAGCTGGACCCGGGGCGCCGGCAGCGAGTTTCAGGGCGGCGTCGGCGAGGGCGCACAGAAGTCCGCCGGCATCATCGAGGCCGTGCGCTCCGCGTCCGGCGGGATCGGCTACGTCGAAAAAGGCTTCGCGGATCAAAGCGGCATGCCTTACGCACAGGTCAACGACGGCAGCGGCGCTGTCGCGCTCACCGACGACTCGGCCCGCAAGGCCATCGACGGCGCCACCTTCGCGGGCGTGGGCAACGATCTGAAACTCAACCTGAAGTCGATTTACCGCACCCAGGCTGCAGGTGCCTATCCGCTGGTGCTGGCCACCTACGAGATCGTGTGCTCCCGGGGCTATGACGCCGCGACCAGCGCCGCGGTCAAATCGCTGCTGACAGTGGCCGCCGACAACGCACAAGGCGGCCTGTCGGGGGCCGGCTACATTCCACTGCCGGACAAGTTCAAGAAACGCTTGCTCACGGCGATCAACGCGATCCGGTGACCGGACGATTTACCCTTTTGTCCAGAGCCGCCGAGGAGATGGGGAACCGTGACGACACCGAATCCAGCCGATACCGGTTCGGAGGAAGTGGTCGTCGCGTCGTCGCGCAGACTGACCGGCAGCCCGCTGGGCTGGGGCGTTGTCAAACACAGCCGCGGTGACCGGCTGTTTCGCAGCCTGGCCGAAGGCTCCGGCGCGCTGATCGTCGTGTTGATCGCAGCGATCGGGCTGTTCCTATTGATGCGCGCAATCCCCGCACTGGCGCGCAACCAGGTCAACTTCTTCACCTACGGCGGCAACTGGGTCACCACGAACAGCGATGAACTGCGCTTCGGTGTGTTCGATCTGGTTCAGGTGACGGTGATGATCGCGCTGTTCGCCCTGGCGTTGGCCATGCCGATTGCGTTGGGCATCGCCATCTTCCTGTCCCAGTACTCACCGCGGCGGGTCACCGGGCCGCTGGCTTACATCGTCGACCTGCTCGCGGCGGTCCCGTCGATCATTTACGGGGTCTGGGGTCTCTTCGTGCTGGCCCCGCGGCTACGGCCGGTCGCGACGTGGCTCAACGAGCACCTTGGCGGGTTCTTCCTGTTCGCCAAAGGCAACGCGTCGGTGTCCGGCGGGGGCACCATCTTCACCGCCGGAATCGTGCTGGCGGTGATGATCCTGCCGATCATCACCGCGATCACCCGTGAGGTCTTCATGAAGACGCCGCAGGGCCACGTCGAGGCCGCGCTCGCGCTGGGCGCCACCCGCTGGGAGGTGGTCAAGACCGCGGTGTTGCCGTTCGGGCGGTCCGGATACATCAGTGGCGCCATGCTGGGTCTGGGCCGGGCGCTGGGCGAGACCATCGCACTTCTGATCATCCTGCGCGGCACCCAGGCCGCGTTCGGCTGGTCGCTGTTCGATGGCGGCTATACCTTTGCCACCAAGATCGCGGCGACCGCATACGACTTCAATGACCAGTACAAGGCCGGTGCCTACATCGCCGCCGGCCTGGTGTTGTTCCTGCTCACGCTGTTGGTGAATGCGATGGCGCGCGCCGCCGTTTCGGGCCGGGCCAGCCGATGACGTCGATCCTGGACCGCCCGCTCAAGGCGCGAACGTTCACCGGTGTGAGTCTGCGCCGGCGGGCTGCCGATGCCGTCGCCACCGTGCTGGTGACCCTGTCGGTCGCGGTGGCTCTGGGACCGCTGATCTGGCTGCTGTACTCGGTGGTGGCCAAGGGCTTCAACACGGCTAAATCCACTGTGTGGTGGACACATTCGCAAGCTGATATGACGGCATTCATGGCGGGCGGCGGCGCCTATCACGCCATCGTCGGGACGGTCTTGCAAGGGCTGGTGTGCGCGGCCATCTCGATCCCGATCGGCGTCTTCGTCGCCATCTATCTGGTCGAGTACGGCCGCGACAGCGCGATGGGCAAGCTGACCAGCTTCATGGTCGACGTCCTGACCGGTGTGCCGTCGATCGTGGCCGCGCTGTTCATTTACGCGCTGTTCATCGCCACGCTCGGTCTTCCGCGCTCCGGTCTGGCAGTATCGCTGGCGCTGGTCCTGCTGATGATCCCGGTGATCGTCCGCACCACCGAGGAGATGTTGCTGATCGTCCCGGTGGAGTTGCGAGAGGCCAGTTACGCGCTGGGAGTGCCGAATTGGCGAACGATCACCAAGATCGTGCTTCCGGCCGGGATGTCCGGCATCGTCACCGGCATCCTGCTGGCGCTGGCCCGGGTGATGGGGGAGACGGCGCCACTGCTGATCCTGGTGGGCTATTCGCAGGCGATGAACTTCAACATCTTCGGCGGTTTCATGGGCTCGCTGCCGGGGATGATGTACGACCAGACCTCGGCCGGGGCCGGCACCATCCCGATTCCTACCAATCGGCTGTGGGGCGCCGCCCTGACGCTGATCGTGTTGATCGCCGTCATTAATCTGGTGGCCAGGGTCGTCTCACGAGTACTTGCTCCCGAAAGGTCAGGCAGGAGTCCCGGTGGCTAAGCGGTTGGACCTCAAAGAGGTCAACATTTTCTACGGCGCTTTCCAGGCCGTCGCCGACGTCTCGCTGTCGGTTCTGCCGCGTAGCGTGACGGCGTTCATCGGGCCGTCGGGTTGCGGCAAGACCACGGTGCTGCGGACGCTCAACCGGATGCACGAAGTGACGCCCGGTGCCCGCATGCAGGGCAGCGTGCTCCTCGACGACGACGACATCTACGGCTCCGGCATCGACCCGGTGGGTGTGCGGCGGGCGATCGGAATGGTGTTTCAGCGTCCAAACCCGTTCCCTACCATGTCAATTCGCGACAACGTGGTGGCCGGGCTGAAGCTGCAGGGTGTGCGCAACCGCAAACTGCTCGACGACACCGCCGAATATGCGCTGCGCGGCGCCAACCTGTGGGACGAGGTCAAGGATCGATTGGACCGGCCGGGCGGCAGCCTGTCCGGCGGTCAGCAGCAGCGGCTGTGCATCGCGCGCGCGATCGCCGTGCAACCCGACGTGCTGCTGATGGACGAGCCGTGCTCGTCGCTGGACCCCGATCTCGACGATGGCGATCGAGGATCTCATCGCCGAGCTGAAGCAGGAATACACCATCGTGATCGTCACCCACAACATGCAGCAAGCGGCCCGGGTCAGCGATCACACCGCGTTCTTCAACCTCGAAGCTGTCGGCAAACCAGGCCGATTGATCGAGATCGACGACACCGAGAAGATCTTCTCCAACCCGACGCAGAAGGCCACCGAGGACTACATCTCGCGGCCGCTTCGGCTAGCCGGACTGGGCGACGGTCTCGTCTTCGGGTAGGTGGCCGGTCGCCTGGAAGATCACTCGGCGCGCCACCTCCACGGCGTGATCGGCGAACCTCTCGTAGAAGCGCCCGAGCAACGTCACGTCGACGGCCGCGGCCACCCCGTGCTTCCACTCCCGGTCCATCAGCACGGTGAACAGGTGGCGGTGCAGGTCGTCCATCGCGTCGTCTTCTTCGCGGATACGGGCGGCCTTCTCTGGGTCGCGCGACCACAGCACTTCCTGCGCGCTATTGCCCAAGTCCACTGCGAGCCTGCCCATTTCGGCGAAGTAGCCGTTGACTTCCTCGGGCAGCGTGTGCTGCGGATGACGCCGGCGGGCGATCTTGGCGACGTGCAGGGCCAGCGCCCCCATCCGGTCGATGTCGGCGACCATCTGGATAGCACTCACGATCGAGCGCAGGTCGCCGGCGACGGGCGCCTGCAAGGCGAGCAGCACGAATGCGCTCTCCTCGGCTTGCGCGCTCAGTTCGGCGATCTTCTCGTGATCGGACATGACCTGCTCGGCGAGGACTAGGTCGGCCTGCAGCAGCGCTTGGGTTGCCCGTTCCATCGCCGCACCGGCCAGCCCGCACATCGCTCCCAGCTGTTCGGAGAGCTCAGAGAGTTGCTCGTGGTACGCGGTGCGCATATCGCAAGCGTACGTTCCGAGACTCGGAAGCGGCATGAACCTGCACGAAGTGACGCATGAACTCACGGTGAATGCGGGTCAACCCGCTGGTCTCCGCAGTCCCGCTACTCGCAGTGCGTGTCCGCGGCGTTGGTGACCGTCAGGTCGTCGGGAAGTTTGCTCGGCTGCGCTGCTCGCATTGCGTTCGACCTGCAAACTGACCGGTGAACCGGCGGGCGGGGGAGCGCCCACGGTGTTGAAGTCCGATCCGAGGACCACCTGCACCACGTGCCCGGTTCCGGTGATTCGCTCGACCTTGGAGTTCGGGAAGGACGCCGCGACGGTGGCGGCGGCCCCCTCATTGCCCGGTGAGAACAGCACCTTGGTGGTCTTCAGTGGGCTCGGGTAATCGTCGGGCGACTTGACCCGGAACCCGCGGCGCTTCAGCTGGCTGCTGGCGGTGCCGGCCAGCCCGGACTTGGCGGTCGAATTGGACACCTGCACGGTGACGTCCTGGGGCGCGGCGGCCATGGCCTGCAGATGCTCTGGGTGTGGGTCGCCCGGCTGGCTGGTTTGGGCGGACTTGCTGTTCACCGTCGTGCTGGGCGGGCTCGAGGTCGCGTTCATGTTGTTCTCGCCCGGCAACGGGTCGTCGTTGATGATTGAGTCGAAGAGCGCCCGCATGTCAGACGTGCGGGGCGGCTCGTCGCCGTTCTCGTCGGTGATGCCGGTCGGCACGGTCACGAAGGAGACGTGCCCGGCGTTCATGCCCTGCACCGACTGGCCGAGTTGAACAAGGTCCTTGGTCTTGATGTTGTCGACGTAGCTGTTGCTGATGAACATGTTCACGACGTTGTTGAGCTTGCTCAGCGAAAAGAACGTCTCCTTGGAGATCAGCGAACGCAACAGCGACGACAGGAACAGCTGCTGGCGCTTGATCCGGCCGTAGTCACCGTTGTTCTCGGTCGTGACGTTGCGGGCCCGTACGTAGTTCAGCGCCGTCTTCGAGTCGATCAGCTGACGACCGGCGTGCGCCAGCACGGTCCCCAGTTCGTAGTCCTTCAGCGGGGTGGTGGTGCACACCTCGACGCCGCCGAGCGCGTCGACCATCTTTGCGAAACCGGCGAAGTCGACGGCGATGAAGCGGTTGATGCTCAACCCGGACAGCTTCTGGATTTCCTTGACCAGACACTTCGGTCCGCCGAACGAGAACGTCGAGTTCAGCTTGGTCTCGGTGTAGACGTTCTTCGGCCCCCATTTCTTGGTGTCCGAGTCGTAGAGCGGGCCGTACTCACCGGTGTCGGGGTTCCACGCTTCGCATTGGATCGGCGTAATGGCCAGGTCGCGCGGAAACGACACTGCGACAACACGTTTGCGGTTCGCCGGGATGTTGACCAGCATGATGGTGTCCGAGCGGGCGCCGCCGGCATCCTCGGTGGTACCGACGTCCATGTTGGCGTTGGCGCCGGCGCGCGAGTCCATGCCGACGACCAGGAAGTCTTCGTCACCGAATTGCGCGTTGGGATCGACAATGTCGCGCGACCCCAGGTCCAGCGCGCTGATCGTATTCATCCGGTGGTTCTTCGACGTGCTCCACTGGTACGCCCCGCCGGTCATCGCCAGCGCCGCTGCCGCGATCGTGGCGACCACCATGCGGCCGGCGAGCAGCATCGCGCCGCGGCGGCGACGCTTCGGCTTCGCCTGCACGTCTTCGTCGTCGACGTCCGGCTCGTCGGGCCTGGCCTCGACGAGGCGCTTCGCTGCGGTCGGCAGCACCGTGGTCTGCTCGACGTCGGCATTGCCGAGCATTGACGTGCGGTAGATGGCGTCGAGGTCGGGGAGATCGGGGGCGTAGTTCGCCGGGCTCAGCAACGCGTAGGCGTCGTAGTGGTCTGGCTCCTCGGCGGGCTGCGGGGGTCCCGGGTCGAGTGCCTCGGCCTCCTCCGGTGCAGCGTGGTGGTGACGTGGCCGGTCGGCGACGGATCCACCGACCTTGGCGATCAGATCGGCGACGCTGAGTCCGCCCTCGGCGTGACTTCCGGTGTCGTAATTGCCGTCGTCGTTGCCATTACCGGCAGGTTCGACTGGCTTGCCCCGCCGTTTTGAGGCAGGGGGTTCGGGTGTCGCCGACGGTCCGACCCAGCGCTGGGCGAGGGTGGCCGTCTGGGTGGTCCCGAACCGTTCCCACGGCGCGGCACCTCGCGATCCCGGCGGACTTCCGGTAAGTCCTTTGTCATCGGCGTCAGGGCCGTGAGTGGCTGAATCGCCGTCACTCATGTCCTACGGCCTCCGATTCTCCGACAATGCTCGAGTGCGCACCTCGATGCAGCGCAAAGTATCTGCGCAGTTACTGCGGTCGCGTCGTGCCTGTACAGCCGTACCGCGATGATGGCTCTGGTCTCGGCCACCGGCGCATGATGCGACAAGATCCACATCGTATAGAGACGCCACCGGAAACGCGATCTCAGGAGAGTATCGATCAGCCGCCTGAGTGCATGACGTCGGCGCCGGATGGAACCGTGCAGTCATCGCGATCGGCGAGCCAACCCTCGGGAAGCGCAACCCGGCCCGGCGACCCTTGACGGCCGCGCGGCCCGCTCGCTGCGGTCGGGAACGGCGTATCGCCGTCGAGCTGGTCCACCAGCCGATCCAGCTCGTCGAGGGTTTTGACCAGGGCCAGTGCGCGCCGCAGGTCCGAGCCGGCCGGGAAGCCATGCAGGTACCAGGCGATGTGTTTGCGCATGTCACGCATGCCCTTGTCTTCGCCGAAGTGCTCGCTGAGGAGCGCGCCATGCCGCCGGATGATGTTCGCGACCTCGCCCAGATTGGGGGGCGTCGGCGCCGGGCCGCCGGTGAACGCTGCGGAGAGTTCGGCGAACAGCCATGGCCGGCCCAGGCAGCCCCGACCGATGACGACGCCGTCGCAGCCGGTCATGGCCATCATGGTCAGCGCGTCGTTGGCTTCGAAGATGTCGCCGTTGCCCAGCACCGGGATGGTTTGGACGTGTTGCTTGAGCGCGGCGATCTGCTCCCAATCGGCGCTCCCCGAGTAGCGCTGGGCTGCTGTGCGAGCATGCAGCGCGACCGCCGCCGCGCCCTCGGATTCGGCGATCTTGCCCGCCTCGAGGTGGGTGCGGTGCTCGTCGTCGATGCCGATCCGGTACTTCACGGTCACCGGGATGTCCGTGCCTTCGGTGCCGCGCACCGCGGCGTTGACGATCTGGCCGAACAGTTGCCGCTTGTACGGCAGTGCTGCTCCGCCACCGCGACGGGTGACCTTGGGCACCGGGCAGCCGAAGTTCATGTCGACGTGATCAGCGAGCCCCTCGTCGGCGATCATCTTCACCGCCGCGTACGTGGTGGCCGGGTCGACGGTGTAGAGCTGCAGCGAGCGCGGCGACTCGTCGGTCGAGAATGTCGTCATGTGCATGGTGACGGGGTGCCGCTCGACCAGGGCGCGCGCGGTCACCATCTCGCAGACGTAAAGCCCGCTGACGGTGCCGACGCGTTCCTGCTCGAGTTCCCGGCACAGCGTGCGGAAGGCGACGTTCGTCACGCCGGCCATGGGTGCCAGCACCACCGGGCTGGCCAGCGCGATGGGACCGATGCGCAAGGCCGGTTACCGCCGGCTCAGGGACAGCGTGCCTTCGGTGCGATGCAGCTCGGATGCGGTGACCCTCTTGCCCGTGCGGGCTTCCCGCTCGAGTTGGCGCCGCTTCGACACCTCGAACTTGTCGCAGGACATCTCGAGCTCTTTGATCAGCACTGCCAGGTCTTCCTGCATGTCGGCAGCCTCGCCGGTGAAGTCATCACGTTCGAAGATCCGCCATTTCTTCAACACCGGCATCACGACCTCTTCAAGGTGGATACGCGGGTCATAGACGCCGCCGACGGCGATCATCACGGCCTTGCGCCGAAACTCGGGCACCTGATAGCCGGGCATCTGGAAGTTGCGCAGCACCTTGTGCAGCGACCTCATCGCCTGGTTGGGCGCGATCTCAAACCCGGCCTCGGAGACGTCGCGGTAGAAGATCATGTGCAGGTTCTCGTCGGCGGAAATCTTGGCCAGCAGCTTGTCGGCGATCGTCTCGTTGCAGGCTTTACCGGTGTTGCGATGCGAGATCCGAGTGGCCAGCTCCTGGAAGGTCACGTAAATGACCGAGTCGAAAAGGCTCTCGGCGAACAGGTCTTCTCGAATCTGCTGGTTCTGTCCCGGGCTGAAGCCGCGGTTCACCACCTCTAAGCGCAGGTTCTCCAGCTCGATGGGGTCGACGGCGCGGGTCACGACCAGGTAGTCGCGCAGCGCGATGCCGTGGCGGTTCTCCTCGGCGGTCCAGCGGTTGACCCATTGACCCCAGGCGCCGTCCATGCCGAAGTTCATCGCGATCTCGCGGTGATAGGACGGCAGGTTGTCCTCAGTCATCAGGTTCTGCACCATGGCGACCTGAGCTACGTCGCTCAACTTGGATTGTCCGGGCTCCCAGTCCTGACCGCCCAGGGCGTAATAGTTCTTGCCGTCCGACCACGGGATGTAGTCGTGCGGGTT
The DNA here is from genome assembly GCA_963749375.1 of uncultured Actinomycetota bacterium. GTDB lineage: Bacteria > Actinomycetota > Actinomycetes > Mycobacteriales > Mycobacteriaceae > Mycobacterium. The sequence continues at coordinate 103,066 of CAVVNB010000018.1, read as the reverse complement.
CCAGGACTTGTGCATGCTCAGGTGCCGGTTCATGTTCTTCTCGACGACCGGCTCGAGTTCACGCAACAGGTCCAGGCCTTGAAGATCCGGCACAACGCCTCCCAGTTATCTGTGTCTGTCGGTTTCAGTAAATATATCTGTTGATGCTGGTGACATTCAAGTTCCTGCCCGGCGCGGCAGTACGTGCCTTGGCGGTCGCCGCGCTAGCCCGCCGCGGCCCTGCTGAGCAGCATGTCGACGCAAAAGTCGATGAACTGTTCGCGGCTGGCCGCCAGCCGTCCATCCAGGTACGCGGTGAATAGTGCGGTCAGACCGCCGATCAAGCTGGTGGCGACCATCTTTTGCCGCACCGGGTCGCCGATCTGGGTCAACTTGCCCTGGAGCAGGTCGATGAAGCTGGGCATCCACTCCGCGCCCGACCGGACCAGCACCGGCTCTACCGCCGGGGCCAACAGTAGTACCCGGCCACGCACTGGGTCGTCGACCATCAGGGCGACAAACCGCTCGACGGCCTCGCGCGGCGTCGTCGCTGACATCAGCGCCGACATCGCCCGCGCGCACACGTCGTCGTAGACGGCACGGACGAACTGGTCGCGGTCGGCGAAGCTCTCATAGAAGTAGCGTTCGGTCAGTTCGGCCTGCCGGCACACTGCCCGTACGGTCATCGCCGGTCCGCTGGCCTCTCCGAGCAGTTGCACGCCGGCGGCGACGAGTTCGTCGCGCCGCAGGGCCTGGCGGTCCTCCAAGGGCACGCCGGACCAGCGGCGCGAACGTTGACCGGACGGCACGGCCCTCCTAGACTGTTGTTGACAACGCATGTAGTCAGTTTGCCTGACACGGACGGGAAATTTCACCAGTGACCCAAGATACGTCGCAGCCTTCCCCAGTTGCGTCCGGTTGCCCGGTTTCGCCGCTGGGATATGAGGCCCCGCCGCAGCCGCTCGGTCCGTACTCGCTGACCTGGAAGTATTTCGGTGATTGGCGCGGCATGCTGCAGGGTCCGTGGGCCGGGTCCATGCAGAACATGCACCCGCAATTGGGCGCGGCAGTCGAAGACCACTCGACGTTCTTCCGTGAGCGCTGGCCGCGGTTGCTGCGGTCGCTGTATCCGATCGGCGGGGTGGTGTTCGACGGCGACCGCGCACCGAGAACCGGAGCCGAGGTTCGCGACTACCACATCGAGATCAAGGGCACCGACGGTCAGGGCCGCCGCTATCACGCGATGAACCCCGACGTCTTCTACTGGGCTCACTCGACATTCTTCGTCGGCACAATCCATGTGGCCGAACGGTTTTGCGGCGGTTTGACCGAGGCGCAGAAACGGCAGCTGTTCGACGAACACATCGAGTGGTACCGGATGTACGGCATGAGCATGCGCCCGGTCCCGAAGAGCTGGGAAGACTTCGAGGTCTATTGGGACCACATGTGCAACGAGGTACTGGAGAATAACTTCGCCGCCCGCGAGGTGCTCAACTTGACCGAGTTATCGAAACCGCCTTTTGCGGAATGGATTCCGAAGCCGTTGTGGGCTCTGCAGCGCAAGCTGTTGTCGCCGTTCTTCGTCTGGGTGACGGTCGGTCTCTACGACCCGCCGGTGCGAAAGCTGATGGGCTACACCTGGTCACGCCGCGACGAGTGGCTGCATCGCCGATTCGGCGACCTGGTTCGTCTCATTTTCGCCGTCGTGCCGTCGCGATACCGCAAGCATCCGCGAGCCCGCGCCGGCTTCGACCGGGCCAGCGGCCGGATTCCCGCTGACACCCCGTTGGTACAGACACCGGCGCGCAACCTGCCACCGCTGGACGAGCGGGGCGATCCAAAGCATTACTGCCCCAACGTCTAAGGCCTCTGGCTGCCGTTGCGTTCCCGCCATAGGCGGTACACCTCGACCGCGTCATCGCGGGCGTCGTAACGCATCGGCAATCGCCGCTGTTGCCAGTCTTTGCTGAACTCGTCGTAGAACGTCGCCAGCTCGAAGTATTTGCGGTCGTCGACGTAGTACGGCTCGTACTGGTCGCGCTGGGTCAGGAAGATGACCTGTTCGGGTGAGCAGTAGTACAGCGAGCCCAGGCACATCGGGCAGGGATGGGCCAGCACGTAGATGGTGGCGCCGGTCAGATGCTCGGTGCCCAGCTTCGTGCACGCCTCGCGGATGGCGAGGATCTCGGCGTGGGCGGTCGGATCATGGGTCTGCGCGACTTTGTTGGCGCTCTCGGCGAGTACCTCTGCGTTTCTGACGATCACCGTCGCGAACGGCCGGCCGCCCTCGATGACGTTCTGCCGGGCCAGATCGATGGTCCGTTGAGCGAAATCCATGACGGGTCCTCCATCCCGGAGCCGAGCAGATAACTAGCTGTTCTATATTAATTGCTACTTCGAAAGGGGAGCCCTGGTGTCTACTCGCAGCGAAAGCGACAGTTGGGATCTTGCGACCAGCGTCGGCGCGACGGCAACCATGGTCGCCGCCAACCGGGCATTGGCAACCGACGCCGGCCTGATCGACGACCCGTTCGCCGCTCCATTGGTGCGCGCGGTCGGTATCGACGTCTACACCCGACTGGTCAACGGCGAGATCCCCGTCAGCGACTATGCCGGATTCGACCCGGCCCGGATGGGCCGCGGGATGGCGGTTCGGACCCGTTTCTACGACCGGTTTTTTGTCGACGCGACACGCAGCGGCATCCGGCAGGCGGTCATCCTCGCTGCTGGTCTGGATGCGCGGGCCTACCGTTTGCCGTGGCCCCAAGGCACCGTGCTCTACGAGGTCGATCTGCCTGAAGTGATCGACTTCAAGACCTCGACACTTCGCCGCCTCGGCGCCGCGCCGACGGTTGAGCGCCGGACCGTCGCGGTGGACCTGCGCGACGACTGGCCCGCGGCGCTGCAGGCTGCCGGCTTCGATCCGCAGGCACCGTCGGCGTGGAGCGCCGAAGGGCTCGTCGTCTACCTGCCACCCGAGGCGCAGGACGCGCTGTTCGGCAACATCACCGCGCTGAGCGCCACGAATAGTCAGGTTGCTTCTGAATTCGTGCCTGACACAACGATTTTCAATGACCCACGCTGGCGTGACCACCACGACCGAATGCGCGAGCTCGGCTTCGAGGTCGACCTCAACGACTTGATGTACCACTACGAGCGAAGCCACATCATCGAAGACCTGACCAAGCGGGGCTGGCAGGTGTCGAATCGCACGGTGGCCGAGATGCACGCGGCCAACGGCTTCACCTATTCCGATGACGAGCTCGCCCAGGCCTTCGGTGACATCACGTATCTCAATGCCGTGCGAGGCTGACCAGAGGTCAAAACTCAGTCGGTGAAGTCGATCCTGACCGACACCGGAGTCGTTTCCAACACCTTGGCGACCTTGGACCCCACCAGACCGAACTTGCGGCCGCGCGCCGTGACGTCGTCGTCGGGTCTGAATTTCGCTACGCCGACCCGCCACTGATTCCCTTGTCGTACCCGAACATTGGGGTTGTCGACGATGTTTCGTACCCCACCCGGAGCGGGTGCCGTGCTGAGAGATGATCCATGCCCCGTTTTGATCGAATTGCGCCGAAACGGGAACGCGGCGCAGCTGGCCGCTCTTGCGGCCGACGGTCTCCAGTTCGGTCGCCATCGCGGTGCGCAGCCCGATTTTGCTCAGCCCCGCGACTGCCGGATTGAGCAAGCGTCCGACGGCTCGCTCTCTGCGAAACTTTCGCAACGTCTTGTCGTCGCTGTTCGTCATGGCTGTCTCCGATGCCTGGTGTCCCTCGGACGTTAGTACACCGATCGGTATCGCTCAACGGTCAGTTGACCGGACTTGGTTGCGCGAGCGTTCGATAGGTTGCGGTCAGCCATGCCGGTCCGTTGCAGAAGTCGTGGGCGATCCACCACACCAGCAGTCCCAGCGCGGCCGAGGTATAAAACTCGGCGGCGATGTCCACGGGCACGTCGGTGCCGCCCCCGCCTGGCCGGAGGTGTTTGCGCAGCAGGTCACCGATCAGGGCTCGCAGGTGGCGCTGGACCAGCGCTCCGCCCTGGTGGCCACACAGGGCGCGATAGACACGCTGATTTTGGTGTGCGTGTTCGAAGAGCAGTGCCGCGGGCAGGGCAACGTCGATTGAGCCGGTGGCCGGCACGTCGGCGAGTTGGCGCTGGAGTTGTTCGTCCATGCCGTCGAAGCTCGCTTCTAGCAGCGCCGCCTTGTCGCGGTAGTGCGCGTAGAAGGTAGACCGACCGACGTCGGCGCGATCGAGGATGTCCTGGATGGTGGTCTTTTCGTAGCCCTTCTCGATGGTGAGCGAGATGAAGGCGTCGTGCAGCAGTTTGCGCGTGCGCCGGACTCGTCGGTCGGGGGCCGCTGCTCCAGAACCCCCGGGTTTCAGGACAATTCGTCCGCTGTGTTCGGAATCGGACATCTCGCCTCCATTGGTTGTTGACGGAATTATCGGTACGCCCCTTGTATTGAACACGATGTTCGGAAACATACTCGATGTTTCTATTCAGTCAATCGAAGGGAGATGTTCATGGGCACATTGCCGACGTATGTGTGGGCGATGGTGTTAGCGGGTTTGATCGGCACCACCGCGACTATTTGCGCGATGCTGTTCCGCGGCGCCCTTGCCACCGGCTCCGGCCGCGGCAGCGCGATGCGGCTAGCTGGTGGATTCGTAATCGTCTGGAGTGCTTGGGTATTGGTGAGCCTGTTGCTTGCCAGGGCGGATGTCTATCGGTTCGAGCCGACGAGGCCGGTGCCGTGGCTGCCTGTCGCATTGATGGGTGCTCTCGCAGCGGCGCTGCTGTTGAGTCGGATCCCCATGGTGTCGGGCATTTTGGCCCGGCCCGATGGGCTGTGGCGATTGACGGTGCCCCAGATCTTTCGGGTGGTCGGCGTGACCTTCCTGATTGTGATGGCGTTGGGAAAGCTGCCCGCCGTGTTTGCGCTACCGGCCGGACTGGGCGATATGGCAATCGGGTTCGAGGCCGTGTTCGTCGCGCGCAACCTGCGGCGCGGCATCGTCGATCGCCGCGCGGTGTGGTTCAACGTCTTGGGCCTCGTCGATCTCCTCGTCGCCATTGGTATCGGCTTCGCCGCAGCGCCCGCAGTCGTCCGTTTGCTGCTCGTATCACCGTCCACCGAGGCGATTTCGCTACTTCCACTGGCTCTGATCCCTGCCACCGTGGTGCCGCTGGCATCTGCTTTGCACCTCCTGTCGTTGCGGAAGCTGCTGGCGACCGCGCCGATCGCCGAACCAGTTGGGAGCACGCTATGACCAAAACCATTCCGCACCTGGTGAACCGGTTCGACGTCGACACCGACGACACGTTCGATGATCTGCGGCGGCGCTACGAATCTCTGGTGCCCACCATCGATTTCGCCGAGCTCACCGCTGTCATCGAGTCGGGCGACCTGGCGCGCGTGCAGCGCTACACCGCGCAACGGGCGCCGCATTCGTTCGTCAATTTCTGGACGTTCGACCCGACGCCGATGATGCGATTGGTCGGCCACCAGAATCGGGCGATCACCTACATGATGGGAAACAACGTCATCGTGGAAACGATGTTCCGCCACCACCCGGGCGTGATGCTGTACGCGCCACTGCGCACCGAGATCTATGAAGACGCCGCCGGTCGTGTCCACTTCAGCATCGACCAACCATCGAGCAAATTCGCCAGCTTCGGCGACTCGCGGATCACCCAGGTCGGGTCGCAGCTTGACGCGAAACTTGCTGCGCTACTGCGACTGCTTGATGTGCGGCTTCCGGTTGAACTAGCACAGCACGATTCTCAGCTTTCGAAAGGAACGTCATGACCGACATCCAGGTCCAGTACTCGACTGGGCTATCGCGCCGCAATATCGAACAGGCCCTTGCCGCTGCCGGAAAGGATCTCGACCAGCTTCAGGCTGCCGACCTTGGGCTGCTGGAGGACTTCCACACGATGGGGCGCATTGCCACCAGCCAACTGGTGGATCTTGTCGAGATTGCCAGTGCGCACCAGATACTCGACGCGGGCAGTGGCATCGGCGGTACCTCCCGCTACATTGCCGAACAATGTGAGTGCCGGGTCAGCGCCGTTGATTTAACCGAGGAGTACTGCGAGACGGCTCGGTGGCTGAATCAACTTGTCGCGCTTGACGATCGTATATCGGTCCGTCGAGCAGACGTGACGGATCTGCCGTTCGCCGACGCCACCTTCCAGGTCGCGTTCAGTCAACACGTCCAAATGAACGTGGCCGACAAACCCCGTCTCTACCGAGAGGCGCGCCGGGTACTGGCGGACGGGGGCCGCCTCGCCATGTGGGACATCGTCTCTGGCGACCGCGGCGATCCTGATTATCCGCTGCCCTGGGCCGACCGCCCTGAACTCACGCATCTGGCCACTGCCACCGAACTGCGCGCTGTCGTCGAGTCCGCGGGGTTCGAGGTCGAGCACTGGAACGACCTCACCGACCAGGCGGCTTCGACGATGCAGATGTTCTTGGGGCTGCCGCCGAACCCGCTCGGATTGCACGCTTTCGTTCCCGACTTCGCCGAAAAAGCCCAGAACCTCACCGAAGCGCTCACCGATGGGCGACTCCGGGCGATCCAAGCCGTCGCACGCGCAGTCACGCGCTAGCTTCTGGTGCCCCACTGGGCTATCTTTCGCCCCCAGGGCATTTTCAGATATTGAAAGCGCCGCGCCCTGACTCTCCCCGGGCGCGGCGTCCAAGCCTCTCCCGATGCTGCTCCGCGCGAGTTCACCCGGCTATCCGAAAAACCTGGTGCGCCGGCCCATCAAACCGCTACGCCGACCCATCAAAGTCCCGCCACGCCGACCCATCAAAGTGCCGCCACGTCGACCCGTCACGGATTCGTAGATCGCGATGAGCACGACGGCAGCGACGACTCCGACGAACAATGGAATCCAGGCGACGCCACCATTGGCATTGTGGTAACCGAATTGGCTAGCCACCGCTGAGCCGATCACGCTGCCTAGGGCGCCGATGAGAACCGTCGGCAGCATGCCGATATCTTGCCTACCCGGCATGACAAGACGCGCTACCAAACCGATGCCCGCGCCAACGATGAGGGCGAGGATTATTGATCCGATCATTACAGCTCCTGTCTTCGCGGCGCCCGATGCGGACAGCCTCTCGCATCACGGGTTACCCGAACCGGCGGGTCTATAACACACATGTTGAGCAAGTCGGCCTGGAGGCCGCTAGCGCGGCCGGCCACGACACCCGCGGCAATGGTCGGTCAGTCGGCGCGGTGTGTTGTACCTGCGATGTTGGACCGACAGAGATGCGTCATTCGTGGTGCCCCCACTAGGACTCGAACCTAGGACCTGCGGATTAAAAGTCCGTAGCTCTACCAACTGAGCTATAGGGGCGGCGACGCATCAGGATACTGGGTGCTCGTTTGAGGATTCGGCCCCCGGTGCCCTAAGCTAGCGTGGCTCCAACGAAGCACGTTGCGAGTACCCCCGAAGAGATTCGGTTCTGGCCCCCATCGTCTAGTGGCCTAGGACGCCGCCCTTTCACGGCGGTAGCACGGGTTCGAATCCCGTTGGGGGTACGTGCGACGCGGCGACGTGGCGCAGGTGGTAACAGCAAGGCCCTGTGGCGCAGTTGGTTAGCGCGCCGCCCTGTCACGGCGGAGGTCGCGGGTTCGAGTCCCGTCAGGGTCGCCATATTTGTGGTGAGGCACTTCAGTTGGACCCGGTGCCTTCCGGCCAGGTAGCTCAGTTGGTACGAGCGTCCGCCTGAAAAGCGGAAGGTCGCCGGTTCGATCCCGGCCCTGGCCACCAAGGTCGATGCAGTTCAATAGCCGTTTTTGCATAGTCGTCGAACTGCGCACCTTCAAATCGGACTCGGCAATGGGGCCAATATGGGGCCAAAACGAGGCGCCGTCACTGGCGCGCCTCCTCAGGTGCTCTGACTTAGGTCGCGAGGGAGTGGAGTGCGGCGACGATGTTGTCGAGCTCATCATCGAAAAGATCTGCGTACGTGTGGGCTCGCGACGCCTGAGATTCGATAATGGACTCGCGACGAACGAGATGCACTGATACGGAGCATCGTTCGTCGTCTGGAACGCGCATCTCGGTCCTGACGATGCAACCTCGGTTTGGAGATGATCCCGAGCGAAACCACCACGGGCCGGGCTCTCCTGGGCAGACCTCTGGTCCCCGAATTTGGGAACCGACGTGGGAACGAAACGCAGTGAAACCGGCTCAAATCATTGCGATCGCTCGGCACACGTGAGATATCTAACCCGTGTTGAGCTGCGCTTTTGAGATCAAGCGGACATGGAAAAACCCACAGCACGTAGCTCATAACCTAGAGGTCGCAGGTTCGAATCCTGTCCCCGTTACTAGTAGGAACGGCCCCCGGGAGAACGCTTCGGAGGCCGTTGTCATTGGGTTTGGGAACGCTTCTGGGAACATTCGCAACGCTAATGGATACGTTTGGGAATAATTTGCGAACGGGAGTGCGGCGGTTGCAGGTAATAGAACGCTTAGATCAGGCTAAGATATTCACAGGAGCATTTCGCTTGACAAGGGGGAAACTATGGTGAACGCCCGCGGGATTTTCCGGCTCGGCGTGATGGCGGCGGGGCTAGGCGTTGGGGCTGCGGTTGCTGCGATGGCCTGGACGCCGGCGTTAGCGTCGGCCGACGTGGTCGATTTCGATCCGAATAATTTCGCCGTGTCGATCGACGGGATTACCTTATTCCATGAAGGCACTGCGACGGCTACTTCGACCTTCGGGAACATCGCGATCGCCGACGGGGCGGCCAGCAACGCCACTGCCACCGGCGGCTACCTCGACTTAGCCTCCGCTTACGGTGACGAGAGCTCGGCCCAGGCCGGCATCGGCAACCTCGACGCGGCCTTCGCCAACGGCGCTAGCAGCATCGCCTCTGCCGGTGGCTACTTGGACACCACCGGCAGCATCGACTTGGCCTCGGCAAACGGCACCCACAGCGTGGCTTTTGCGACCGAAGGTTGGTTCGACCAAGCCTTTGACAACGGCAATTGGAGTACCTCCACAGCCGGAGTAGGCAATGGGGACTTAGCGTCCGTCTTCGGCAACTACGACATTGCCGGAGCCGTCGGCTATGGCTCCCTTCTCGGCAACAACGACATCGCCGTGGTCGCGGGCACTGAGAGCTACGCGCTCGCGGGCTCGAGCTTTACTGACCCCGGTAGTTTCGACCTTGCCGCCATCTTCGGTGACTCGCTCGACTCGTCCGCCCAAGGCGCCAACTTCTTGTTCGAAATATTGCCAAGCCTGTTCTGATGGTGGGCGTTGGTTTGTCAGGGGAAAGGTGAAGCGGCGGACGTAACCGTCGCCACGGATCGCTTCGTCCAGGAGCGGGCTGCTGACCAATGGGGCCAAGATGGGGCCAAACCTACGGACCGGGTGCTCTGACGCGTCCAGTTCGCTGTCTCTAATCCATTCTGAACAGCTGAAAAACATTGATGTAGGCCGCAACTCCGCCTGAAAAGCGGAAGGTCGCCGGTTCGATCCCGGCCCTGGCCACCAGATTGCTGGCGTCAGATCACGTAGGGCGCGATCAGTGCAGTGGTACCCAACACGAGCAACCCGATCACGAATGCGACGATCGTAAAGCCCATCACCTGACGGACATTGAGTTTCGCGATCGCAAGCAGGGGCAGCAGCCAGAACGGCTGGATCATGTTCGCGACTCCCTCGCCGACGGCGACCGCCATCGAGATCAACCCGAGATAGGCCGGCGAGCGCTGACCGATCGCCACCGCCGAGTCGACCGCGATCGGGCCCTGCACGGCCCAGTGCCCGCCGCCGGACGGCACGAACAGGCTGATGACCAATGAGCCGATGAAGGTCAGGAACGGCAGCGTGTACTGGGTCGCGCCGCTCACGACCGTCTGGGCCAGCAGCGTCTGCAGCGGCTTGGCCCCAGTCGGCTGCGTGCGAGGGCAGATAACCCAGCAGACCGACCAGGCCGCCGTACAGCGGATACTGCAGCAGCAGCGGACCGGACACCTTCGCCGCGCCGGTGAATGCCCGGATGAACCGGATCGGCGTGCGGTGCAGCAACGCACTGGTGATCGTGAACAACATGATCATCGATGAGATGTTCAGTGCGAAATCGCTGATGCAGAAGTAGGCGATGCCCGCGGCGAACACGAGGACATTCAGGATCCACAGGTTTTCCAGCCATTCGGCAAACGTCTTCGCGCCGTCGGCCTCAACTGCGGTCCGGTCCTCGTCTTCGAACACCGCGGGATCGGGCGCGAGGCTCTGCGCCGGCTCCATGCGCCAGATCGCGATCGCGAGCAGCGCCAGCACGACGATCACCGACAGCCAGCTGTAGGGCTGGAAGATCGTCAGCTTCAGCGGCACCGTGATGCCAGTCATTTTGTGGATCACGTTGATTGGGCTGCCGTTGTCCGTGTTCGCCAGCGCGATCGACGACGAAAGTCCTTGCGTCCAGACGATGAAGCCCATGAATGCCGCCGCGATGAGGTAGCCGAAATGCGCGTCGGTAAAGCGCTTCGCGACCTGCCGGGCGACCAGGGCACCGGCCACCAGCCCGAGTCCCCAGTTCAGCAGGGAGAGGACAGCGCTCACGCCGAAACAGAGGAGGGCTCCCTGGACCTGGTTCCTCGGCTTGCCGGCGATGTAGACGATGCCCCGCTTCAGAACCGGCGCTTCGGCGAGCGTGTAGCCGGTCACGAGGATCAGGACCATCTGGAAGGCGAACGTGAAGATGTTCTGCGATCCCCACACGCCGCCGTACCACGCCTTGAGCATGCCGCCGGGCGAGGCGCCCGTTCACTAACATGCGCGACCAGCGCGGCGACGATGAGGGTGAGGATGACGGCGAACAGATACGGGTCCGGCATCAGGCGTTCGACATAGCGGACACACAGCGCGGTGAGGGATTGCATCACGCCGCGGCGTTTGGGTCTGCGTTCTTCGCCTGATGGCCTTGGTTCTTCGGGTTCGACCTCTGGCTCCACATCCTTCGAGTCTTCGTTAGTCGTCATAGACCTACCCTCGCTCGTCGCCCCAACGTTGCCACGGTGATCGGTCGAAATATATTGGTGCAGGCCAGAACTCCGGCTCAGGCTAGTCGAATTCGATGGGCAGACTCTTCGGCCCGCTCAGACTCACGATCGGTTTCCAGGGCACCGGCCCGGTGATTCGAGGGTTGCTCATGCGCCTGGTCAGAACATTCAGCGCTTCGGCGATCTCCCGCCGGGCCAGGTTGGCGCCCAGGCAGTAGTGCACGCCGCCGCCGAAGGTCAGGATCGCCGGCGCTCCCTCGCGGGTGATGTCAACACGGTCTGGGTCGTCGTAGACGCTCGGATCGCGATTGGCTGCAAACGTATTCACCAGCACCATCGAGCCGGCGGGAAAGATGTAGCCGTCCAGCTCGACATCGTCGGCGACGACGCGCAGCGCGCCGCCCGCGATCGGGGAGTGGCGCATGGTCTCCTCCACCGCCGGCATGGCCAGTTCGGGATTGTCGCGGAGCAACTCCCACTGATCGGGGTGCTCGCAGAGGACCTGCACGGATGCGGCGACCTGGTTGCGGGTGGTGTCGGTGCCCGCCAACAGCAGGCCGCCCGCGAGCATCTGCAGTTCCGTGGCGTCGATTCGATCGCCGTCGTCCTCGGCGCGAATCAGGTCGGAGATCAGATCGTCCGACAGGCTGTGCCGGCGTTGGGCGACCATGTCGTCGACGTAGTCGTCGAGTTCGCCCCACGCCTGCATCACGCTCTCTTCCAGCGCACGGATGTCGGCGGTGAAGCTGAACGCCTGGAAGATCACGTCGGCCCACGAGGCGAATCGCTGCCAGTCCTCGCGCGGCGCGCCGAGCAGCGCAGCGATGATCGGGACGGGGTAAGGGCGCGCGATGTCCTCCACGACATCGCAAGAGCCTCGCCCGACGACCCCATCGACGAGATCGCCCAGCACGCTGACCATTGTGTCGTGCAGGCGCGCCACCGTTCGCGGCGTGAACGCCCTGGAGCACAAGCTCCTCAGCCGCTGATGCTCGTCGCCCTCCAGGCACAAAATGCTGGTGATCACCTTGTCCCACAGCGGGCCGGAGGTGACGCCCTGTGCCTGCAGCACGATGCCCTGCGGCACCTGGAACCGCTTGTCCCGCAGCACCGCTCGGACCATCGGGTAGGAGAGAACTTCGGGCCCGAAGGGGCCGATCGCGATGGGTGCCTGTTCTTGCGCCGCGCGAAGGCGTGGATAGACCTGCGCCGGGTTCTCGTCGGCGCTGTAATCCAGCGTCGGCAGGTCAGCATCAGCAAGTCTCACGGCGGCGGTACCGATGGTCATGACGGTCTCCTTTGACGCGTCCGACAAAATCCTTGCCAGCATAAGTCCGGCTTTTCCGTGCACCCGAAAACATCGGTAAACTACAGACATGTAATTCGCGGTGACGCGGGCGCGGGTCGCCCTCGCCGGCAGAAGGAACAGCCATGGAACAGCTCAAGATATGCAGTGTGGAATTCGACGAACGGGATCCGTTCCTGGCGACCTTCAACGTCCACTTGTCCCGCGACATGACCGACATCGAGCGGCAAATTCTGCCGCCACTGCTCACCTGCGGCTTTTCCCCGACGGAGGCGCGCGGTTCTGCGGTGGTGGCGATCCGCAATGCGACCATCACGATGATCGAAGATCATCGGGATCTGCTCAAGCAGATCGTCGCGGAAGCCGAAACATTATCCGGCACAATGGAACACGAGCAGCGTGCCGTCGCCGCCCAAGCGGCTGCTCGCCTCGAGGGTGTCCAGCAGCGCGCCGCGGCAATCGACTGGAGCTGACCACCACCGCCGCATACTGAATCCATGACCGCGCTTCGGGTTCTCGTCATAGTCCTGCTCTGCGCCGTGAGCTCTGTTGTGGTTGCCAACGCCGACGTGCCCCCGTTGAGCCCCGAGGCGCGGGCGGCAGGGTTCGTCGACGTCCGCTCCGTCGTCCCCAACGCGCTGATCGACCTGCGCTATGCGACACCGAACAACTTCACCCACACTCAGCTGTATCCGGCCGGGGCTCGCTGCCTGGTGCACGAATCCCTGGCGCCCGGGTTGGCCTCCGCCGCCAAGGTGCTGGCGTCGCAGGGCAACGTTCTCGTCTTCTGGGACTGCTATCGACCGCACGACGTTCAAGTCAAGATGTTCGACATCGTTCCGAATCCGGCCTGGGTGGCCAAGCCCGGCAATTACGCGAAGAGCCACGAGTCGGGACGATCAGTGGACGTGACCCTGGCCGACCTGTCTCAGCAATGCCCCCGATGCCTGGTCGACATGGGTACCGACTTCGACGACTTCTCCCCGCATGCAACGGCTTTCGCTACCGACGGGGTCAGCGCCGCTCAGCAGGCGAACCGGGCCAGGCTGCGGGACGCAATGAGCACCGGCGGATTGTCGGTCTATTCCGGTGAGTGGTGGCACTTCGACGGCTCCGGCGCCGGCGTTCAGCGTCCCGTCCTCAATGTGCCAGTCAATTAGCGTCCCATTATATGAGATAGCTATTTCGTATTATGGAATACGCGGCGGTATCCTTGGACTCGAACGAGATTCAAGGGAGGTCGCGTCATGACCGGTGAATATCAGGCCGTTTATACCCACGGGCACCACGAGTCGGTGCTGCGCGGCCATCGGGTTCGCACTGCGGAAAACTCGGCGGGCTATCTCCTGCCATACCTGCAGCCGGGGATGTCGGTGCTCGACGTGGGCTGCGGCCCCGGAACCATCACCGTCGACCTTGCCGCGCGGATCGAGCCCGGACGGGTTACCGCGGTCGAAATGACGAATGATGCACTGGATTTGGCTCGAGCCGAAGCGCGGACACGAGGCCAGTCGAACATCGAGTTCGTCACGTCGGACGTGCACGCTCTGGTCTTTCCCGATGACAGCTTCGATGTCGTCCACGCCCATCAGGTGCTGCAGCACGTCGCCGACCCGGTGCAAGCGCTGCGCGAGATGCGTCGCGTGTGCAAGCCGGGCGGTGTGGTGGCTGCCCGCGATGCCGACTACGCGGGATTCACCTGGTACCCGCAGCTTCCGGCACTGGATCACTGGATGACCCTCTACTCCGCGGCGGCGCGGGCCAACGGCGGTGAGCCCGACGCGGGCCGGCGATTGTTGTCGTGGGCGCAGCGCGCCGGATTCGAACGCATCACGCCGACCGGTGACCTGTGGTGCTTCGCCACGCCCGAGACCCGTGACTGGTGGGGTGGCATGTGGGCCGACCGGATCGTCGAGTCCGCCCTGGCGCGCCAACTGGTCGACTCGGGAATGGCAAGCCGGGCGGAACTGGGCGACATCGCCGCGGCGTGGCGGCAATGGGCAGCCGCGCCCGACGGCTGGATCGGGATCCCGCACGGCGAAATTCTCTGCCGAGTCTGATACATCTCTGCTGGTCAGCCGCGCGGTATTGGCATTCTCTTTTTTGGCAAGTACGTTATCGTCGAGAGATAACGACACTTTGGAGGAGCCGTGCGTCTCGGAGTAATGATCGGCGCCGAGCGGGGCGATTCTGCGCGCAAGGTCAGCAAGATGCTCGCCGATATCGAATGGGCTGAAGGCGCAGGCATGGACACCGCCTGGATCCCTCAGGTGCCCAACGACTTCGACGCGCTGCTGGCCGTCGCGCTGATGGGCACCCGCACCACCCGCATCGAACTCGGCACCGCGGTCGTACCACTACAAGCGCAGCATCCGATTGCATTGGCCCGTCAGGCTTTGTCGACGCACGCCGCCACCGGAGGCCGGTTGGCGCTGGGGGTCGGGCCGTCACACCACTGGATCATTCAGGACATGCTGGGCCTGCCCTACGAGAAGCCCGCCGCCTACACACGCGATTACCTCGAGGTGCTGCACGCCGCCTTCGCCGGGCCCGGTCCGATCGACGTCGAGAACGAGCACTTCACCGTGCACAACCCGAATGACCTCGCCCCGGTGGCGCCGCTGCCGGTGCTCGTCGCGGCGCTCGGCCCGGTGATGCTCGCGCTGGCCGGCGAACACGCCGACGGCACCGTGTTGTGGATGGCCGACGAACGATCCGTCGCCGAGCATGTGGTTCCGCGGATCACCAAGGCCGCCGACAACGCCGGCCGCCCGGCACCGCGCATCGTCGCCGGAATCCCGGTATGTCTGTGTGCGGCCGGCGAAGTCGATGCGGCCAAGGAACGGGCCAACCGGATCCTGGGCGAAGCCGAGGTGTCACCGAACTATCAGCGGCTGCTGGACTACGGCGATGCCCGCGATGTCGGTGACATCTGCGCGGCCGGTGACGAAGAAGCCATCCTGGCGCGGATGCGACGGTTCGCCGATGCCGGGGTGACCGACCTATCGGTGCGGCTGCTGCCGATCGGCGACAACCGCGACGAGCTGATTGCCTCGAAACGGCGTACCCGCGAAGTGATTTCGGAGTTGGGCGCGCAACTTCGCTGACTACGGCGCGGTGAGCTGCTGCGCGGCGACCTTGCGGAAGGCCGCGACCAGTCGGTTGCGGTCGTCGGAGCGGCACGCCATCACCACGTGACTCGGTTCGACGCCTTCGAGCGGGATCGTGGTCAGGTCCGGGCGTAGGGCGCCGATCTGCGAGCCGCCGGCCACGATCGCCACCGCTTGCCCGGCCGCGATCACTTCGAACTTGTCCTCGAGGGCTTCGATGAACGGGCCGTCGGGGGCTCGCCGCCCGTCCGGGCGGGGATCGATCCGCCAGAACGCGCTCCACGCCGGGTCCGAGTTGCGAATCCGTGGCATCGGTTCGTCGGCGATGTCGTCGATGGTGATCGACTCCTTGCCGGCCAGCCGGTGATCCCGTGGCACCACCACCACCCGGGGCTCGTCGTACAGGATCGTGACGTGCAGCTGGTCGGTCGGGAACGGCAGCCGGGTCACGACCGCGTCCACCCGGTGGTCGAGCAGCGACTCGCGCGCCACGTTCCAGTCCAGGTGCACGGCGCGTACGTCGGCGTCCGGCTGCTGTCGCCGCATTTCGCGCACCGCCGGCGTGATGATGAGCCCGGTCGTATAGCCGATGGTGATCCGGCTGGGTTGGGCTGCGGCCCGAGTCTGCGCGGCGGTCCGTGCCGCAGCGCGCAGCAGCGCTTTTGCGGACGGCAGGAAGACCTCGCCGGCCTCGGTGAGTCGGGTGCCTTGCGGGGTGCGATCCAACAGCCGCGCGCCCAGCTGCTGTTCGAGCCGACGGATCTGTCGGCTCAGAGACGGCTGCGCCACCCGCAGGGCAGTGGCGGCGCGGCCGAAGTGCCGGTGATCGGCCACCACCACGAAGTAGCGCACCAGCCGCAAGTCGAGATCGGCTGAACTGTCCTCCATACCCGGATGGTAATGGAGCTCGACCGGCGAAAAGTGTTAGAAACGATGCTCAACTGCAGTGATGCCTGATCGGTATTGAGCTATTCGAAACGAGCCTTGGACGTTCTCGCTGCCGAACTGCACGGTGGGATTAACACTTCATCGTCATCACAGGGAGTTCATCATGCGAGTTTTTGTCACCGGTGCGACGGGCCACATCGGGTCGGCAGTGGTACCCGAGTTGCTCCAGGCCGGACATCAGGTCGTCGGCTTGGCCCGCTCCGACCGAGGGGCCGACGCTCTGGCAGCCATGGGTGCCGACGTGCGCCGCGGCGACCTCGACGACATCGAGGGTCTACACGCGGCGGCCGCCGCCTCGGACGGCGTCATCCACCTGGCCTTCAACCACGACTTCAGCGACTATCTCGGCTCGATCGAAACAGACCTGCGTGCGGTGCAGGCGATGGGTGACGCCCTCGTGGGCTCAGGCAAGCCGTTCGTCGGCACATCGGGAACACTGATGGTGGCGTTCGTCGAGGGCCGCCTCGCCACCGAGGAAGACACGTTGCCTGCCGGACCGCGGGTCGACTCGGAGAACTACGCAATTGCGTTGGCGGAGCGAGGTGTTCGATCGTCGGTCATTCGGCTCGCGCCGCTGGTGCACAGCCACCTGGATCACCACGGCTTCACCAGTCACATCATCGAGTGTGCCCGCAAGGCCGGTGTGTCGGCCTACATCGGCGACGGCGGCAACCGGTGGCCAGCGCTGCATACGCTCGACGCCGCACGGCTATACCGGCTGGCGCTGGAATCCGCGGCCGCGGGCACGCGGTTGCATGGGATCGCCGACGAGGGCGTGCCGTTCCGCGAGATTGCCGAGGTCGTCGCCCGCCAGCTGGATCTGCCGCCCGCGAGCATCACCGCCGACGAGGCCCCCGGCCACTTCGGTTTTATGGCCGGCTTCGCCGCGTTGGACAACGCCACGTCGAGCGAGCTGACCCAGAAGATCGTGGACTGGCAGCCAGAACACAACGGACTGCTCGCCGATCTTGAAGAAGGCCATTACTTCACCCGGGTACAGCACTGATGGCGGATGTCGTCGAATCGGCCCGAGCGGCATTGGGGCCGGTCGGAGTCTGCCTCCCCGGGTCGTTGACGGTCGCTCTCAATGCCGATCTGCAACGCGATGCCGTGCGGCGCCTCGACCACGCCGGCTATCGGACGGTCTGGACCAACGAGGTGATCGGCAAGGACGCGTTCGTGCAACTCGGGATGCTGCTCGCCGAGACGGAGCGGATGGTGTTCGGAACCTGCATCGCCAACATCTGGGCCAGGCCGGCGCAGACAATGCATGCCGCGGCGGCTCAGCTCGCCGACGCCTACCCAGGCCGACTCGTATGCGGTCTCGGCGTCGGCTATCCCGAGCAGGCTGCCAGCGTGGGGCAGGAATTCGGCCGTCCGCTGGTCACAATGCGCGACTACGTACAGCGGATGGATGAGCCGACGTGGCCGCCGGCCCCTGATGCCGCCTACCCGAGGATCGTCGCGGCGAACGGCCCGAAAATGCTTGCCCTGGCCGGCGACATCGCCGATGGGGCATTCCCGGTCGCGCAGGCGCCCGAGTCCACTGCCCAAGCCAGGAGCACGCTGGGGCGCGACAAGCTGCTGGTCGTCGGGTTGTCCGTTGACCCTGATCCGGCGGCCATCCGGGACAGCGCACATGAACATCTGCTCGCCGGCGCCGACCACGTCGCGATCCTGCCGCCGCTCGGCGGCGACTTCCGCGCCGGCATCGATCAGCTCGAGCAGATCGCACCCGCGCTGGCCGGGCTGGGCTAACCGCGCGACGGGTTGGTGTACACGCGGGTCGGTGAGATCAGCACCGCGGTGCGCCGTTCCTCGCGCATCACCCGGTCGTAGGTGTCCCAGTCGTCATGGGTTCCGCCGGCCGCGGTGAAGATCTCGCGAAGAATCACCCGCAGCCGCTCGTCGTCCACGTCTGGGTGCGGGTCGTCGGGTCCGATCAGTTGCACGGTCCCTTCGACGGTGGCCCACTGCCACCCGGCGCGGGCGGTGACGGTGGTCCGGGGATCGGCGCGTAGGTGGTCGAGTTTGCGCGCGCCGCCGACCGCTACCAGCCCGACGATCGGCTCGTCTGACAGCGGATGGGGGAGTACTCCGGCGTTGACGACGGACGACTGTGCGCTGCCGTCGGGCCGTAGCGTGGTGAAGACGACGAGGCCCTGGTCGGCTGATGCGATGTCGGCGAAGGCAGGAAGATCGGTCATGGCGGAAGGTCCTTTCCGGTGCAGTCCTGGTGTTCAGCCCCAGAACAGGGTGTTCCATTCCCGGCCCACGGAAAGTGTTGCCGCGCAGTCTTACTCGTACAGCACCGTGATCGATGTGGTGTCGGGCACGGCCTGGCAGGTCAGGATGTAGCCGTCGGCGATCTCATCTTCCTCGAGCACGTCGTTGGTGCGCATGGTGGCCTCCCCCTCGATCAGCTTGGCCATGCAAGTCCCACAGTTGCCGGCCTCGCAGCTGAACGGCGGTGACAGGCCGGCCCGTCGCGCGCTCTCCAGCAGCGTCTCCCCGGGCACCCGCGGCACCGACGCCTTCTTGCGGTCCAGCCGGATGGTCACCGTGCCGCCCGAGCCCACATCGCCGGCCGCTTCGGACACCTCCGGTGCCGGCGCTTTGACCGGCGGCGACGCATCGAAATCCTCCACAAGAACGTGGGCGGTATCCGGCAGAGCCGAGCGCACTACAGCCATGAAACCCTCCGGCCCGCAGACGTAGCAGTCGGCGTTGCTGTCCGCTCCGACGAACGTCTGCACGCCCGACGAATCCAGCAGACCGTGCTCGTCGTCGAGGTGGCGTTGCACAGAGAGCCGGCCGGGATAACGCTCGATCAGGTCGCCGAGCACCGCGTCGAAAATCGCGGAACCCCGGTCGCGATCGGCGCACAGCAGTCGCACCGCGCGATCCGTGCCCGCCAACGCGCTCTTGGCCAGCGACAGGATCGGCGTGACACCGCTACCGCCGGCGAAGGCCAGCAGCGGGCCCGATGCCGAACCCAGCACGAAGGTGCCCGCAGCCTTGGTCATGGTGAGTTCGTCGCCCTCGACTACGTTGTCGATGATCCAGTTCGACACCCTGCCGCCGTTGACGCGCTTGACCGTTGTCATCAGTTCGGTGTCGGTCTCCGGTGCGCTCGACATCGAATACGACCGGTACAGGTCCTCGCCGTCGACGGTCACCTTGAAGGTGCAGAACTGCCCTGCCCGGTAGGAAAACGGCTGCTCTTCGGGGGCAAGCACGTAGGTGCGGCTGTCGGCGGTCTCCTTGATGATCCGAGTCACCCTGGCCCGCTGGAACACGTGGCGTTCCGCCATCCCCGCCCCTTCCACACTTTGCGTTCTTCGCTTGAGAGAATACTATTCTCTCAAAACGATAGGATCTTCTCAATGTCCCCGACCGCGCTGGTCTTCGAGGAGCGGCAGTACACCTTGCCGCAACTCGAGGCTTTGGCGGACGGGCTCGCCACCACCTTGCGCGAGCGGGGAGTGACGGCCGGCGACCGCGTCGCGTTGATGTCGTCCAACCGTCCCGAGTTCGTCGTCGCGCTGCACGCCATTTGGCGGCTGGCTGCCGTCGTGGTGTTGATCAGCCCCGCGTGGAAGCGCCGCGAAGTCATGCATGCCCTGGCCTTGACGAACCCGTCGCACGCCGTCGGCGACCACGACGTGCTGTCGGATCTGATGCCGATGCTGCACCTGGACGACCCCATCCTCGAGGGCACACCGCAGCCGGGTCCCCCGCCGTCGCCTGACGCCGATGCGGTGTTGGCATTCAGCTCGGGTACCACAGGCCTACCGAAAGCCGTTCGGCACAGCCATCATTCGTTGTGTGTCGCGGTGGGGCACTGGCGCGACGCGATGGGCTTGACCGCCGGTGACCGCATTCAGATCGCCACGCCGCCGTCGCACATCCTCGGTCTGTTGAACATCATGACGGCACTGCAGACCGGTGTGTGGATGCGCCTGCACCGCCGATTCGACATCGACCGCATGCTGCAGCACATCCAAGATGACCGGATCACCGTCGAAATGGCAGTCGCGCCAATCGCTTTGGCTATCGCCTCGCATCCGAAGCTCGAGTTTTACGATCTCTCCTCGTTGCGGTTCATCATGTGGGGCGCGACGCCGGTCAGTGTCGGCGTCGCCGAGACCGTCACCCGACGCACCGGCGTCGGGTGGGTTCCCGCGTACGGCACCACGGAGTTGCCGGTGATCGCCTGCAACCCGCTTGACGGCGCGCGGCTCGATTCTGTCGGCCGATCGGTGCCGGGTGTGCAGGTGCGAGTGACGTCGTCGCAGACCGGTGAGCCGCTGGGCCCGGGTGAGATCGGTGAGATCCAGGCGCGGGCCGAGTCGCTGATGGCCGGTTACCTGCCATCCGAGGCAACGCGAGATGTTCTGTGCGACGGGTGGTATCGAACCGGCGACCTCGGCTATCTGGATGCCGACGGCTGGCTGCGGATCACCGACCGATCCAAGGAGATGATCAAGGTCCGCGGGTTTCAGGTCGCGCCGGCCGAAATCGAGACTGTCCTGCACGAGCACCCGGCCGTCGAGGACTGCGCGGTGTTCGGCGTTCCCGATGGTGCCGACGGGGAGTTGGTCGTCGCCGCCGTCGCGAGGCGTGGGCCGGTCGACGCCGCTGAACTGACGGCTCGGGTCGGCGAGCGCCTGGCGTCCTACAAACGTGTGAGTCGTGTTGTGTTCGTGCCCGAAATACCTCGGCTGCCTTCTGGAAAGGTGCTGCGCCGAGTTCTCAAGGAGCGCTATGGATGTACGTCTGACAGCTGAGCAACAACAACTGCGTGATGCGGCCGCGAAACTCGCCGACGATCTCGGCCCGGGCTCTGTGCAGGATCTCGGTGAGAGTGATCGAATCGCTCGGCTCGACAAGCAGATTCAGCAGGCCGGCTGGCGATCGCTGCGCTCCGACGAAGCGTCGGCAGTTGAAGTGGCAATCGTCGCAGAGGAATTCGGCCGCGGATTGGTGGACGCCCCCTTCCTGGGTCCGGTGCTGGCCGACGATCTCGCTCGCCGGGTCGGCGAGGACGGCTCCGGGTCGACGATCGCAGTCGACGGTCGCGCGATCGATACGCGAGGCTACCGACGTGCGCTGACGCTGGACGGCACGACGGTGTCCGCCGCCGACGTCGGCGCGCCCCGTGACGCCGTCGACCTCACGCGGGCCACGGCCGACCTCGGCGAAACAAGCACTCCGCTAGGCGATGTGGACTCCTATGCCGCTCAGCGATGGCTGGCGCTCGCGCTGGCCGCCACATCGGCCGACCTGGTCGGAACGGCGCGTGGTGCGCACACCCTGGCCGTCGACTACGCAAAAATTCGTGAGCAGTACGGAAAGTCGATCGGCTCGTACCAGGCCGTCGCCCACCTGCTGGCCGAGAGCCTGGCCCTGATCGAAGGATCGGTCAGCATCCTGCGGCACGCCGCCTGGGCGGTCGACGAACTGGACCCGGCCGAGGCGATCCGGGCCGGCCGGTTCGCCAAGGTCTACTGCGCGCGCGCCGCGCGGACCGTGTGCGAGACCGCAATTCAAGTACACGGCGGCATCGGCAACACCTGGGAGTGTCTGGCGCACGTCTTCTTGCGCCGCGCGCTCACGTCGACTCAACTGTGGCCCGTCAAGCTGGAGGAGATCAGCGTTGGACTTCCGTGACTCGACTGATGAAGCCGCCTTCCGGGACCGACTGCGATCGTGGCTCTCCCTGCACGCCAAAGAGTTTCCCAGCTCGGGCGACGAGTATTGGGCCCGTCAGGGCGAATGGCACAGCGCGCTCTACGAGGGCGGCTTCTTCGGGTTGTCCTGGCCGCGCGAATACGGCGGTCAAGAACTGCCACCGGTGTACGACGTCATCCTCGACGAAGAACTGGCGCGTGCCGAGGCCCCGCCGCGGCCGAGCCTCGGTTATCTGGTGGCGGGTCTGAGCCGGCACGGCAGCAAGGAACTGTGCACTCGCTTCCTGCCGGGCATGATCAACGGCAGCGAACGGTGGTGTCAGGGCTTCAGCGAACCGGGTTCCGGCTCCGATCTCGCCTCGCTGACGACCACCGCCTCCCGTGAGGGCGACAACTACGTCATCAACGGCCACAAAATCTGGACCAGCTACTCCGACGTCGCCGACTGGTGTCTGCTCTTGGCGCGTACCGACCCCCAAGCCAAGCGGCACCGTGGCATCTCGGCGTTCATCATCCCGATGAAACAGCCTGGGGTGCAACAGCGTCCGCTGCAGATGATCAACGGCGTCACCACCGAATTCGGTCAGGTGTTGTTCGACGGCGCGATCGTGCCGGTCGAGAACATGGTGGGCGAGCCCGGCGAGGGATGGCCGCTTGCGATGACGGTCGTCGGCCACGAGCGGGAGCCGTCGACGCTGGGCTACGCGGCGCGCTACGGCAAGCTCGTCCGCCAACTGGCCGCACGAGCCGACGGCTCGGCGAACGAGGAACTCGCCTGGGCTGCAGTACAAACCGAGATGCTGACCCATCACGTTCGACGGCGGCTGTCCGAGCAGCTCGACGGCGTCACCCACACGTCCGACGGATCGCTGGACAAGCTGTTGATGACCTGGGTCGAACAGTCCGTCGGCCACGCCGCCCTGGCGGTGGGCGGCATCGACGACCCCAACCTGCTCGGGGCGTACCTCTACAGCCGCGCCCAGAGCGTCATGGGCGGCACATCGCAGATCCAGAAGAACATCATCGCGTCACGAATCTTGGGATTGTAGGAGTGATCGCGAACGCGGGCGAAGCCCGGGTGAAGCGGGTCACGACCATTGAAGTAGGAGTGATCGCGAACGCGGGCGAAGCCCGGGTGAAGCGGGTCACGACCAAAGAAGGAGCCTGACATGTACGACATGCCAACCGAAATCGACGTTCAAGCCGACGGTCCGCTGCGGATCATCACGCTGAACCGGCCGGAGTCGCTGAACTCGGTCAACGACGACCTGCACCACGGGCTGGCCAAGTTGTGGCAGCGGATGAGCGATGACCTCAGTGCCCGAGTCGCCGTGATAACCGGTGCCGGACGGGCCTTTTCGGCCGGCGGCGACTTCGGCTATCTCGAAGAGCTGGCCAATGACGCGGCCCTGCGGGCCAAGACGATCACGGACGGGCGCGAGATCGTGCTGGGCATGGCTCGCTGCCGGGTGCCGGTGGTGGCCGCGGTCAACGGGCCTGCGGTGGGGCTGGGCTGCAGCCTGGTCGCGTTGAGCGACATCGTCTACATCGCCGAAGACGCGTATCTGGCCGACCCGCACGTGCAGGTCGGCCTGGTCGCCGCCGACGGTGGACCGCTGACCTGGCCGCTGCACATCAGCTTGCTGCTGGCCAAGGAGTACGCGCTCACCGGCGCCCGGATCACCGCCGCAGCGGGCGGTCGAACTCGGCCTGGCCAACCACGCGGTGGCCGATCCGCTCGAGGCGGCGACCAAGGCGGCGAAGAAGATCTTGGAGTTGCCGCAGCAGGCGGTCGAGAGCACCAAGCGCGTCCTCAACCTGCATCTCGAGCGTGCGGTATTGGCCTCCATCGACTACGCGCTGTCCGCGGAGAACCAGTCCATGCAGACCGAGGACTTCCGGCAGATCGTCGCCAAGTTCAACGCCGGCAAGAACTGACGCTTTAAGCCGCTCGGCCGCGAGCGTGAAGCTGGGCTCATGTTCGGCAACGAGCGTGCTGCTGGTTTCACGCTCGAATGCCGCGCAGCGTCAGATGTGGTCCGGGTTGGCCGGATTCATCGGGTTCATCGGATTGAGCGGGTCAGCCGGGCTATTCGGATTCGACGGACTATTCGGGCCGTAGGGGCCGAGATTGCAGATCGCGTTCGCGTTTGCCATGCAATCCCCCGGGTTGTACGGATCGGGATCTGCGGGGTCCGCGCTTGCCGGAAGGGCAAACGCAGTAGCGGCGACGCCCATGAACACAACCGCTGCTGCCGCCTCGGCGAGAACGCCGCAGACATCAGAAATAAGCGTGAACTTCATCGAGACCATCCCCTCCGACTGTGCGAATCAGCTATCCGGCTATTAGCGCACGTCGGCGGGGTGTTACCGCAGCTTTTTCGTCATTTCGGCGGGAAGCGCAACGCGCCGTCCAACCGGATGACTTCGCCGTTGAGATAATCGTTTTCGACGATGCTCTGCACGAAGGCACCGTATTCGGGAGAGCGGCCCATCCGCTTGGGGAAGGGAACCTGCGGCCCCCAGTACGCCTCGAGTTGGTCGCCCGCTTTGCCATACGCTGGCGTCAGGAACGTGCCGGGCGCGATGGTGACGACGCGAATGCCGAGCGGGGAAAGGTCGCGGGCGGCGACCAGCGTCATGCCGACGACGCCGCCTTTGGCGGCGGCGTACGGCAACTGACCGATCTGGCCTTCGTAGGCCGCGATCGATGCGGTGTTGATGATGACGCCACGGGCGCCCTCGTCGACGGGCTCCTGTCGCGCGATGGCCGCAGCGGCCAACCGCAGCACGTTGAAGACCCCAGTCAAGTACACGTCGATTGTCGTCTTGAAGCCGTCCAGGTCCAGCGGTGAGCCGTCCTTGCCGACCAGCCGTCCGCCACTGGCGGGCCCGCCGTGCGCGTCCACCGAGATACGCAACGGCGCAAGCGATTCCGCTTCCGCCAAAGCCGCGTTCACGTCTTCGGTGTTCGTCGCGTCGGTGCGGACGTAGCGGGCGTCGAGTTCCTTGGCCAGCGCCGTGCCCTTTTCGTCGGCCAGATCGGCGATCACGACCTTGGCCCCCGCGGCATGCAGCCGGCGAACGGTGGCCTCACCCAGGCCGCCCGCGCCGCCGACGACAACCGCCGAACTCCCGCTGATCTCCATCGCTGTTCCCCTTCTTGCAATTCATACTCTCGAATAGAGAGAATAATATTCTCATATTGCCGCAGGAGCCCCGGGTCCCTGTTTGGCGAATTAGAGTCAAATCGTGAACAACGAAGTTTTGGTCATCATCGGTGTTGGTGGCATGGGAGTCTCGGTTGCCCGTCGCTGCGGCGCGGGCCGGACCATCGTGTTGGCCGATATCAACGCCGCGGGCCTGGAATCGACGGCGGGTGCGCTGACCGAGGACGGGCATCAAGTGCTGACCCGCGAGGTCGACGTCACTTCCCGCAGTTCGGTGGCCGCGGTCGCCGAGGCGGCCCAGGCAGCCGGACGGGTCACCGCGGTGGTGCACACCGCCGGGCTCTCACCAGTGCAGGCCTCCGCCGAGGCGGTGCTGGCCGTGGACCTGCTAGGCGTCGCATTGAGCATCGACGAATTCGGCAAGGTGATCGAGCCAGGCGGCGCCGGCGTCGTCATAGCCAGCATGGCCGGCCACATGATGCCCGCGTTAGACCCGGAAGTCGAGCGCCAGCTCGCAACCGCACCTGCCGAAGAATTGCTCAGCCTCGATGCCTGCTCGAACATCACCAGCAGCCAGGCGGCCTACCCACTTGCCAAGCGGGCCAACCAGATTCGGGTAGCAGCCGCGGCCGGAGCCTGGGGTGAACGCGGCGCCCGGATCAACTCCATCAGCCCGGGCGTCATCTCGACGGCGATGGGGCGGCTGGAACTCGACAGCGAATCGGGCGCGCTGATGAGGGCGATGGTGGACAACTCCGGACTACGGCGACTCGGCACACCCGAGGACATCGCGGCCGCCACCGAGTTCCTACTCAGGTCCGTCGGCGTCGTTCGTCACCGGTACCGATCTGCTGGTCGACGGCGGCGTGGTCGCCGCGATCAGCACCGGCACAATCGACCTGGCGAAAGCGCTCGCCGAACGCTGACGCCGGACCGCTAGTCGACTGACTTGCCTACCGCGGCGGCGTGGCCCGCACGATACCCGAAAACCATTGCCGGGCCGATGGTTCCGCCGGCTCCGCCGTAGGCGCGTCCAGTCACGCCGCCCATCGCGTTGCCGGCGGCGAACAGGCCCGGGATCGGCTCGCCGCTGACGTGCAGGACGCGTCCGTCGCGGTCGGTGCGCGGTCCGCCCTTGGTGCCCATCGCGCCCACCGACACCGGGACCGCGTAGAACGGCGCGGTGTCTATCGGCGCCGAGCGTCTTGCCGGCCAGCGTCGTCGCGTGTTCGTCACCCCAGTAGCCGTCGTAAGCGCTTGAGCCGCGGCCGAAGTCGGGATCGGCACCCTCGCCGACGTTGTGATTCCAGGCCCCGATGGTGCGGTTGAGCCCGTCGAGGGCGATCCCGGTTTTGGCGGCCAGCTCGGTGAGGTCCGCCGATTCGCAGAACCAGTCCGGGACTGGACCGTCGGGGTCGATGCCCAGGAACCCGTAGCGCTTGAGGTGCTGGGAATCGAACACCATCCAGGCCGGGTCGTTGACGTAGCCCTCGCGCGGGTCGAGGTAGTGGAAGGCGCCGGCCATCGAGTTGTAGTCGCATGCCTCGTTGACGAATCGCCGGCCGAGCCGGTTGACGATGATGCTGCGCGGCCGGGTGCGTTCCAGCCGCACACTGCGGCTGCGTTGATGCCCGTCGATGGTGTCGCCCGGAATCTGGACGATCGGCACCCACCATGCCTCGCCCATGTTGGCCAGGTCGGCGCCGTGGGCCATCACCATGCGCAGCCCGTCGCCGGTGTTGTTCGGCGGTGAGACGGCGCCGTGCATCGGTCCGCGCAGAAAAGCGTTGACCAGAGCCGGATCCCACTCGAAGCCGCCGGTGCCCAGGATCACCCCGAGCCGCGCGTGCACGGCCAACTGCCGACCATCGGAGTCGATCCGAACCCCGACGATCCGGCCGTCGTCGGCGATCAGTTCCGCGGCGCGGGCATTGGTCTGCGGGGTGACGCCGGCATCGAGCAACCCCTTGAGCAGTCCGGCGATCAGCGCTGTCCCGGCCACGCACAGGTCGGCGTTCGGGTCGCTGCCCGCGTACAGGCGGGCCCGGGTCTCGGCGTCGAACCCGACGTTCGACCAGTCCTGCGGGAACGCGGTGATCCGGTCGCTCCACTCGCCGAGTTGATTCAGATCGAACGGGGCCGCGCTCAAGGAGCGGCCGCCGCCGGGCTGGCCGCCGGGCAGCTCCGGCTTGTAATCCGGGAAGCCGGTGGCGATTTCGAAGCGCAGGCTGCTGTGGGCCTCGATGAAGTCGAGCATCGCGGGGCCGGTCCGCACGAAGGTCTCGACCAGTGCGTCGTCCATCGATCCGAGCGACTGTGCGTGCAGGTAGCTCAGCGCGTCGTCGACCGACAGTTCACCGTCGGGGGAGCGGTTGTGCGCGGGGATCCACACCACGCCACCCGAAACCGCAGTGGTGCCGCCGACAGTCGCGGCCTTCTCGTAGACCGCGACCGAGGCGCCGTTGGCGGCTGCGGTCAGTGCGGCCGCAAGCGCGGCTCCGCCGCTGCCGAGCACGACGACGTCGACTTCATGGTCCCAAGACGGCATGCGCTTGCAGTTCCTTCCCGCCGGTCAGCCGAGGATCTCCGATAATTCCTTGGCTGCCTTGACAACTGCGTCCTTGCCGCGCATCACCACGTCCTCGCGGTGCGAGATCAGGTTGATGCACGCCGGCGGTGACGGCGACGTCGCGATGCACCGGCACCGCCAAACCGTATGTGTTCGGCTCGATTTCGCCGTGGGTGATCACCCAGCCCTGCTCGCGGGCGCTCGCCACCAGATCGCGTTCGTCCGGGCGCGGCGGCAGGCTCGCCAGCAGCGCGATGCCTGCGGCACCCCGATCGAGCGGGTAACGGCTGCCCTCGTGAAACGCCAACTGATAGGGGACCTGGGTCGGAACGATCACCGCGATGGCGACCTGCTGGTCGCCCTCGGCGACCAGCAGCGACACCGTTGTGCCGAGATCGTCGGCCAGGGCGCGCAGGATCGGCACACTGAGCTGCCGCACGTTGCGGTCGAACGACGCACCGAGCTGCGCCAAGCCGGCAGCCGGGCGGTAGCGGCCGTCCTCGCCCTTGGCGACGAAGCGGAATTGGGCCAGCGTGGCGAGCAGCCGGTAGGCGATCGTCCGGTGCACGCCGATGCCGTCGGCGACCTGCTGCACGGTCAGGCCCGCGGGAGCATCGGCCACCAGCTGCAAAGCAGTGAGTCCCCGGGCCAGCGTTTGCGAGCCGGGCGCAGTGGTTGTCGGGACCTCGCGCATGTCAGCGGGCTCGCGATCTTGCTTGACAGACACTCCGCAGAGAGTGATGCTCTATACATAGTGCACATTAGTGTGCGATTTTAGCACACACCGTTGACGGGAAACGAGAATCGAATTTCCGCCAGGACGGCAAGAGAGGACCCGGTGGCCGAGCACGAGAGCGTGTGGAGTGACCTGCAGGGCGTCCCGTTTGCGCAGGGCTACCTGGATGCCGGCGGTGTGCGAACCCGCTACCTGCACGCCGGCGACGAGAGCAAGCCGCCGCTGATCCTGCTGCACGGGTCCGGTGGCCACGCCGAGGCATACGTCCGCAACATCGAGGCGCACGCCGAGCACTTCTCGACCTGGTCGATCGACATGCTGGGCCATGGCTACACCGATAAGCCCGGTCACCCCTTGGAGATTCGGCACTACGTCGACCACCTGCTGGCCTTCATGGACGCGATCGGCGTTCACCGCGCCCACCTGTCCGGTGAATCGCTCGGCGGCTGGGTCGTTTCCCGCGCCGCCGCCGACCATCCCGACAAGGTCGACCGGTTGGTGCTCAACACCGCCGGCGGCTCGCAAGCCGACCCCGAGGTGATGAAGCGGATCATCACGCTGTCGATGGCGGCCGCCGAGAATCCGACCTGGGAAACCGTGCAGGCGCGGATCAAATGGCTGATGGCCGACAAGTCCAAGGACTACGACGACCTCGTCGCGAGTCGTCAACGGGTGTATCGCCAGCCGGGCTTCGTCGATGCGATGCGCGACATCATGGCCTTGCAGGATCCCGAGATCCGCGCCCGTAATCTGCTGGGCGCCAAGGATTATGGATCGATTACCGCTCCCACCCTGGTGCTGTGGACCAGCGACGACCCGACCGCCGACGTGACCGAAGGCCGTCGCATCGCGTCCATGATTCCGGGTGCCCGCTTCGAGGTGATGTCCGGCTGTGGCCACTGGCCGCAGTACGAGGACACCAAGACATTCGACCGCCTGCACATCGACTTCCTGCTGGGGCGTTGACGGTGGAGGGGGACCAAGAGGTGGACGTCGACGTTGTCGTCGTCGGCGCGGGACCGGTCGGTCTGACACTGGCCAATATCCTTGGCCTGCAAGGTGTCAGCACTCTGGTGGTCGAAGAGCGCGACACGCTGATCGACTATCCCCGCGGGGTCGGGCTCGATGACGAGTCGCTGCGCACCTTCCAGGCGATCGGCCTGGTCGACCATGTTCTGCCGCACACCGTGCCCAACCAGATTCTGCGATTCGTCGACGCCAAGCGCCGGATACTCGCCGAAATGGCGCCTCCCGACGCACGTTTCGGCTGGCCGAAACGCAACGGCTTCGTCCAGCCGCTGGTCGATGCCGAATTGCTGCGCGGCCTGGACAGATTCGAGCACGTCGAAGTTCAGTGGGGACGGGCGATGGCGTCCTACGTCGAGGCGACCGGCGCGGTCACTGTCGAACTCGACGGCGAGGGCGGAAGCAAAAGCGTCCGGGCCCAGTATGTCGTCGGCTGCGACGGCGGCCGGAGCGTCACCCGCCGTCTGATGGGGGTGTCGTTCGATGGCACCACCTCGCCGACCCGCTGGCTGGTGGTCGACATCGCCAACGATCCGCTCGGGCATCCCGAACAGCGAGGTCGGCGCCGACCCGGCCCGCCCTTACGCCTCGATCTCGATCGCGCACGGAATCCGCCGGTTCGAGTTCATGATTCACGCCGACGAGACCGACGAGCAGGCCGAGGACCCGGCCTTCCTCACCCGGATGCTGGCGTCGATGGTGCCGCACCCCGACCGGGTCGACGTGATTCGGCACCGGCTCTACACCCATCACTCCCGGATCGCCGGCGCATTCCGCAAGGGGCGCTTGCTGCTGGCCGGCGACGCCGCGCACCTGATGCCGGTATGGCAGGGGCAGGGCTACAACAGCGGCATCCGCGATGCGACCAACCTGGGCTGGAAGCTCGCCGCCGTGGTCAACGGTTACGCCGAGGACCCCTTGCTCGACACCTACGACGTCGAACGCCGCAAGCACGCCCGGGCCATGATCGACCTGTCGACGATGGTGGGCCGCGTCATCTCGCCGACCAACCGCCGCGTTGCCGCAGCTCGAGACCTGTTGGTCCGGTCGGCGTCAATTGTGCCCTCGCTCAAGCGATATGTGCTCGAGATGCGGTTCAAGCCGATGCCGCGGTACGAGCAGGGTGCCGTCGTGCACCCCGAGCCGCGACGGGCCGACTCTCCGGTCGGAACGCTGTTCGTGCAACCCCGCGTCGACACCCGCGAGCAGCAAAACATCCTGCTCGACGACGTACTCGGCGGCGGGTTCGCCGTCCTGTGCTGGAACAACAACCCGCGGGAAATTCTCGGCGCCAAAGCATTTGCGGATTGGCAGGCGTTGGGCGCGACGCTCGTCGCGGCCCGACCATTGACCCAACTGCACTGGGACGGCGACGACGATCCCGACGTGACAGTGGTCGGCGACCGGACGGGCCAGCTGAAAGCCTGGTTCGACGGGCACCAAGAATCCGTGCTGTTCCTTCGCCCGATCGATGCATCGCGGCTGCCTGCATCGCTCAACTCGCTCCCGAGTCGAGTGCTTCGCTTTTCGACGTCCTCACCTTGACACCGGGAGGCGGTGATTTTCAAAGTGCCCATAGCCCTGTGCTGCATGTCCCACAGCCCACTGCTCAATCTGCCCGGGCCGTCGCAGGACCTCCTTGACGACATCGACGGCGCCCTCACGCAGGCAAGGGATTTCGTCGCAGACTTCAACCCGGAGATCGTCGTCATCTTTGCCCCCGACCACTACAACGGCTTCTTCTACCGGACGATGCCGCCGTTCTGCATCGGCACCGACGCCCAAGGCGTCGGCGACTACGGCACCCACAAAGGGCCGCTCGACGTGCCCGAAGCCGCGGCGGTCGCCTGCGCAAAAGCAGTGCTGTCCGCCGGCGTCGACGTCGCCATCTCGGCGAGCATGGATGTCGATCATGGCACCGTGCAACCGCTGGAGAAACTGTTCGGCAGCGCAACGGCCCGCCCGGTGATACCGATCTTCATCAACTCGGTCGCCACGCCACTGGGTCCGCTACATCGCTGCCGCACACTCGGCACGGCGGTAGGCAGTTACCTGGCCACGCTGGACAAGCGAGTCTTGGTGATCGGGTCCGGTGGGCTGTCGCATGATCCACCGGTCCCCACCCTGGCGACCGCCATACCGCAGGTCGTCGAGCGCATCGTGCACGGTCGAGCCGATGACTCCCGAGCAGCGCGCGGCACGCCAGACAGCGGTGATGGAAGCGGCCCAGAGCTTCGCCGCCGGCGACAGCCCACTGCAACCGCTGAATCCCGAGTTCGACCGGAAATTTCTGGAGATCATCGACAACGGGAAACTCGACGACCTGGATAAGTGGTCGAATGCGTTCATCGCCGGCGAGGGCGGCAACTCCGCGCACGAAATCCGCACCTGGGTCGCGGCTTTCGCGGCGTTGGCGGCCGCGGGGCGGTATGAGACCGGTGTCCGCTACTACCGGCCGGTTCCCGAGTTGATCGCAGGCTTTGCGGTCAGAACGGCGGTGATCGCGGCATGACGACTTCCGACACGTTCGACGATGTGGTCGATGTGCTGGTCATCGGCTCCGGTGGTGGAGGCATGACGGCGGCGCTGGCCGCGGAGGCCTCCGGGCTGACCACGCTGATCGTCGAAAAGTCGGCCCAATTCGGCGGTTCCACCGCATTGTCCGGTGGTGGCATCTGGGTGCCCGGTGCACCGGCGCAGCGCCGCGCCGGCTACACACCCCCGCCCGACGAGGTCGTTGATTACCTCCGGCGCATCACCGACGGACTGGTCAGCGATGCGCGGATCCGGCAATACGTCGACTCGGCGCCGGAAATGATGGACTTCCTCGAAAAGCTCAGCCCATGGCTGGAATTCGTCTGGAAGCCCGGGTACGCCGATTACTACCCGGAACTGCCCGGCGGCTCCGAACTCGGCAGCACCATCAACGTCCCCCCGATCGATCTGCGCGTGCTGGCCGACGAGGAGCGGAATCTCTTGACGCCGCTGGCGCTGGCACCGCGTGGAATCTGGCTGGGCCCCAAAGAACTTCGCTCGTTCTATCAGGTCCGGCAATCCTGGGTGGGCAAGGGCGTCCTGGTGAAGCTGGTCTGGCGGATGGTCCGGGCCCGCGTATTCGGCGACCGGATGGCCGCGATCGGCCAATCATTGGCGGCGCGACTGCGGCTGGCGTTGAAAGACCGGGGCATCCCGCTGTGGCTGGACGCGCCGATGACTCAACTACTCACCGACGACGACGGATCGGTGATCGGCGCCCTCGTCGTGAAAGGTGACACGCCGCGCCGGATCGGCGCCAACCGCGGCGTGATCGTCGCCACCGGCGGCTTCGACCACGACATGGCTTGGCGCAAAGAGCATCAACCGACGGTGGACCAGGACTGGAGCTTCGGTAATCCCGCGGCGACCGGCGACGGTATCCGGGCCGGCCAGCAGGTCGGCGCTGCCGCCGACATGCTCGACGAGGCGTGGTGGTTTCCTGCCATCCAATGGCCCGATGGCCGAATGCAATTCATGCTCAACGAGCGGATGATGCCGTCGCAGTTCATCGTCAACGGCGCGGGCAAGCGATTCATCAACGAGGCGGCCCCGTACATGGACTTCGGTCACGCGATGATCGAGGGACAAGAATCGGGCGTCACCCACATACCGTGCTGGCTGATCACCGACCACCGGTCGTTCCTGCGCTACGTGGTCGCCGGCCACCTGCCGATACCGAAGATCCCGTTTGCGCCGGTCCCGACCGGCCGGAAGATCCCCAAGGCCTGGCTGGAATCCGGCGTCGTCAAGGCGGCCCGGACCTGGGACGAACTCGCGGCCAAGATCGGCGTGCCGGCCGATCAATTGCACAGCACTGCAACTCGGTTCAACGAGCTGGCGCACCGGGGCCATGACGACGATTTCAACCGAGGCGACAGCGTTTACGACAACTACTACGGAGACCCCACCCTGCCCAACCCCAATCTGCATCCGCTGGGTGAGCCGCCCTACTACGCATTCCGGATGGTTCTCGGCGACCTGGGCACCTCAGGGCGGTCTGCGCACCGACGAGTACGCGCGGGTCCTGCGCGCCGACGACACCGTGGTCGGCGGACTCTATGCCGTGGGTAACGCCTCGGCCGCGGTCATGGGGCGAAGCTATGCCGGCGCCGGCGCCACCATCGGGCCCGCCATGACTTTCGGCTTCGTGGCAGCCAAACACCTTGTCAGCCAAAGCTCGACACGATCAATTGTTCCGGGAGGTACCAGTTGAAGATCTCACTGTTTTACGAATTTGCCCTGCCCCGCCCGTGGTCGGACGACGACGAGCACGTCCTCCTCAAGGATTGCCTCGACGAGGTCGAGGCGGCCGACAAGGCCGGGTTTTCCACGCTGCTGGCTCACCGAGCACCACTTCCTGGAGGAATACTGTCACTCCACCGCGCCGGAGATGTTTCTGGCTGGAGCCAGCCAGCGAACCAAGGACATCCGGCTGGGATTCGGCATCATGCATCTGCCGCCGGCGGTCAACCACCCGGCCCGCGTCGCGGAGCGAATCGCCACCCTTGACCTGATCTCCGACGGACGAGTGGAATTCGGTACCGGTGAATCCTCCTCCATCGGAGAGCTCGGCGGCTTCAACATCGACCCTGCCGACAAGCGCGCGCAGTGGGAAGAGGCGCTCGAGGTGTCGATCCGCTGCATGACCGAGGAACCCTTCACCGGATTCAAGGGTGAGCACATCGAGATGCCGGCCCGCAATGTCGTCCCCAAGCCGTTGCAGAAGCCGCACCCGCCAGTGTGGGTCGCCTGCACCCGGCCGGCGTCGGTGCAGATGGCCGCTCAGAAGTGTCTCGGCGCACTGAGTTTCGCCTACACCGGACCGGGTCCGCTGACCGAGCGGGTGAACGGCTACTACAAGGAACTCGAAGAGAGCGGCGTTCCGGTCACTCCCGCGATCAACCCGAACATCCTCGCGATCGGTGGCGACCTGTCGATGATGGTCGCCAAGACCGACGATCAGGCCGTGCAGCGTCTCGGCATGGGCGGCGGCTTCTTCTCGTTCGGGATCATGCACTACTACATGACCGGCGTGCACACCCCCGGCCGCACTGGCGTCTGGAAGCGTTATCTCGAGGAGTGCGAGAAGGATCCGACGCTGGCCTACGGGCCGGGCCGTGGCGCGATCGGCTCACCGTCCACCGTCCGCGAGTTCCTCCGCGGGTACGAGGAGAGCGGTGTCGACGAGATCATCTTGCTGCTCAACCCGCGCAGCCACGAGGGCACCATGGAGTCCATCGAGTTGATGGGGAAAGAGGTGCTGCCCGAGTTCATCGAGCGCGACCAGAAAGCGGTGGCCGAGAAGGCCAAGCGTCTGGAGCCGGTCATCGAAAAGGTCGAGGCGCGCCGTCCCGAGCCGACCGCGCCCAAGTTCGACGAGAGCTACTCGTTCGGTGGCCTGCCCACCGGCCGTGGCGGAAAGTTCACCGCGAGTGAGATTCCCGAGGCGATGGCCGAAATCAACGAGGGTCGCGTGCAGGCCGCTCAGCGGCTCAAAGACGAGTCGAAGAAGTAACCGTTGGGGCAGATCTCCGAACTGTGGCGATACGACGGACGGCGTGCGGTTGTCACTGGCTGTGCGTCGGGCATCGGGGCGCATCTGGTGCGGCAGCTCACCGAGGTGGGCGCGCACGTCATCGGACTGGACAAGCAACAGCCAAGCGGTGAGGTCGCGGAGTTCTACACCGTCGATCTAACCGGTCCGGCCTCCATCGACCGTGCGGTGGCATCGGTAGGCGGCCGTGTCGATGCGCTGTTCAACGTCGCGGGGGTATCGTCCGGGATCGGCGATCCCCTGCTGGTTGTCACGATCAACTTCCTCGGCCTACGGCATCTGACCGAGGCGGTGGTGGACAAGATGCCCGCCGGATCGTCGATCGTGAGCGTCTCGTCGCTGGCGGCCAGGAGTTATCGGAACAATCAACAGGTCACCGGCGGGCTGTTGCACACCGCCACGATGGCCGACGGAATCGGCTGGTGCGAGCGCAATCTCGATGCACTGGCCGACGGCGGCTACCGGTTGTCCAAAGAAGCGATCATTCTTTACACCATGAGCAAGACCACAGCACTTGGTGCGCGCGGTATTCGGATCAACTGCACCGGACCGGGCGTCACCGAGACTCCGATTCTCGATCAACTGCGCGTCGCCTACGGCCAGGACTTTCTCGACGACATCCCCAAACCCTTGGGCCGGGTCTCCGATCCCGGGGAGCAGGCCGCCGCGTTGATGTTCCTGAATAGCCAAGCTGCCAGCTATATTTCGGGGCAAGTACTCTGGGTCGACGGTGGCAATATCGGTGCTGCGGCTGCCCGCGAACTCGACGAAGGGCAAGCATTGTGGCCAGCCTGACCGACTTCCGCCGGGTCGCCGGCGAAGTGTCCAACTGGGGTCGGTGGGGCGACACCGACGAACTCGGAACGCTGAACTTCATCACCCCAGACAAGGTCGCCGAAGCGGCTGGCCTGGTCAAGCACGGCAAGGTATTCCCGCTGGGCGTCGACTTCGGGTCGACCGGCCCGCAGGGTTCATTCAAGTTCCGGCACAACCCGATCCACGTGATGACGGTGGACGGCGGCGACGCACACTCGCTACCCAAATTCGGTCCGGACTGGGCTGCCAATCCCGGAGCGCAAGAAATGGGAAAGTACTTCCAGGGCGACCTCTTCCGCTTCAACGACGACATGATCATCATGCCGTTGCAGTGCGCCACCCAGTGGGACGCGCTCGCCCACGTCTACTACGAGGAGAAGCTCTACAACGGCTTCCCGGCCGACTCGGTGACCAGTTTCGGCGCGCCGTACTGCGGCATCGACAAGGTCGACAGCAAGGGCATCACCTCGCGGGGCGTCCTGCTCGATGTGGTGCGCCATCGCGGAGTGCAGACGTTTCTCGAACTCGGCAATCCGGTCACCGCGGCCGAACTGGACGACGTAGCACGGGCACAAGGCGTGACGATCAGCCGCGGCGACATCGTTCTGGTCAGAACAGGTTGGTGGGCAAGGTTTTCCGAGACCGGCAACGGTAGCGAGCCTGGCTCGGGATTGGATTGGCAGTGCGCATCCTGGCTGCACGACCATGACATCGCCGCAGTTGCCGCCGACAATCTCATGGTCGAAGATCCGATATCCGGCGTGCAGGGGACGCTGCTGCCGATGCACATGCTGTGCCTGCGGGACATGGGGCTGATGCTCGGGGAGTACTGGGATCTCAACGCATTGGCGGCGGATTGCGCCGCCGACGGAGTATACGAGTTTCAGCTCATTGCGCCGCCCCTGAGATTCACCGGCGCGGTGGGCTCTCCGGTGAACCCCATCGCGATCAAGTAGGAGCTTCGATGGAGATCCACAGCAGGGCAACGGTGATCGACGGACTGGCCACCCATTACCTGGAGGCGGGCCACGGCGACCCGGTGATCCTGCTACACGGTGGCGAGTTTGGGGTCAGCGCCGAAATCGGTTGGGAAGCAACAATACCGGCGCTAGCTGAGCGATATCGTGTCTTGGCGCCGGACATGCTGGGCTTCGGACAGTCGGCCAAGGTCATCGACTTCAACGACGGCCGCGCGATGCGGATCCGGCACATCGCCCGATTCTGCGACGAGCTCGGTGTCGGCTCGGCGCACTTCGTCGGCAACTCGATGGGTGCGATCAACCTACTCGTCGACGCCACCTCCGAGTCGCCGGTGCTGCCAATGCGCAGCCTGGTGGCGATCTGCGGCGGCGGCGACATCCAACGCAACCAGCACATGCAAGCGCTTTACGACTACGACGCCAGCCTGCCGGCCATGCGGCTGATCGTCGAGGCGCTGTTCCACGACCCGAAATATCCGGCCGACGAGGACTACGTTCGGCGTCGCTACGAATCCAGCATCGCTCCCGGCGCGTGGGAGACACTGGCCGCGGCCCGCTTCCGTCGACCGGGTGCGCCGCCACCGCCCGCGCCGTCGAGCACCCGGGCCTACCAACGTGTCGCGGTCCCGGCGCTGGTGGTCGAGGGCGCCGGTGACAAATTGCTGCCGACCGGCTGGGCCAAGGAGATCGCCGACCAGCTCCCGCACGGCCGATCGGCCGTCATCGACGCGGCAGGCCACTGCCCGCAGCTGGAACAACCGGCCGATGTGAACGCTCTCCTGCTGGACTTTCTGGCCGATATCCAGGGCTGATCGGGCGCTTGCAAAGCCGGCACCAAGCTGGCGTTAATCTTTTATTAAGCTCGGCGCGGTTTGCTGTTAACTGTGAGTAGCCTCGCCGAGAGGAGTTCTGTGAAGATCGCCCGGCGTACCGCGGCGCTGAGTCTGCTGGTTGTCGGCGTCTTGGCGCTCTCCGCGTGCGGCAGCAGCAACAGCACCTCGACATCCGGGTCGGGGTCATCATCGGTCCCGGTCAACTGCGGCGGCAAGAAGAAACTCCAGGCCAGCGGCTCGACGGCGCAAACCAACGCGATCGAGCAGTTCGTCTACGCCTACATCCGCGCCTGCCCGGGCTTCACGCTTGGACTACAACGCCAACGGTTCGGGTGCCGGCGTGCAGCAGTTCGTCAACAGCGAAACCGACCTTGGCGGCTCCGACAAGCCGCTCGATCCCGCGAAGGGCGAACCCGACCGGGCGCGGCAGCGTTGCGGCTCGCCCGCCTGGGACCTGCCCGCGGTGTTCGGCCCGATCGCGGTCACCTACAACCTCGACGGTGTCAGCGCGTTGAACCTCGACGGCCCCACCATCGCCAAG
The DNA here is from genome assembly GCA_963749375.1 of uncultured Actinomycetota bacterium. Lineage (GTDB taxonomy): Bacteria > Actinomycetota > Actinomycetes > Mycobacteriales > Mycobacteriaceae > Mycobacterium. The sequence goes on along the minus strand of CAVVNB010000018.1, from coordinate 64,723 downwards.
ATTTTCAACGGCGCCATCACCGTGTGGAACGATCCGGCGATCAAGGCGCTCAACGCCACCGCCAATCTGCCGGCAACGCCGATCAACGTGGTCTTCCGCGACGACAAGTCCGGGACGACCTACAACTTCCAGAAGTATCTCGACGCCGCCTCCGACGGAGCCTGGGGTAAGGGCACCGATGAGACGTTCGACGGCGGAGTCGGCCAGGGCGCGACGGGTAACGAGGGCACCTCGGCGGCGCTGCGCTCGACCAACGGGTCGATCAGCTACAACGAATGGTCGTTTGCGGTTGGCCACCAGCTGAGCATGGCTCAGATCGTGACGTCGGCCGGCCCGGATCCGGTGACGATCACAACCGACTCGGTCGCCAAAACCATCGCCGGAGCCAAATTCGTCGGACAGAGCAACGATCTCGTGGTCGACACGTCGTCGTTCTACAAGCCGTCGCAGCCCGGTGCCTATCCGATTGTGCTCGCCACCTACGAGATCGTCTGCTCGAAGTATCCCGACTCGTCGACCGGCGCTGCAGTAAAAGCATTCATGCAGGCCACAATTGGGGCCGGGCAGGACGGCTTGGATCAATACGGCTACATCCCGATGCCGAGCTCGTTTCAGTCGAAACTGTCAGCGGCCGTGAACGAGATCTCGTGATGAGCAACAGTCAACCGGGTTCACGCGTCGGGTCCTGGTTCGGGCCCTATCGGCTGACGCGGCTGTTGGGGCGCGGCGGCATGGGCGAAGTCTACGAAGCCGAGGACACCCGCAAGGGCCGCATCGTCGCGCTCAAGCTGATATCGCCGGAGTTCTCCGACGACCCGATGTTTCGGACCCGGATGCAACGCGAGGCCGGGGCCGCCGGCAGATTGACCGAGCCGCACGTCGTGCCCATTCACGACTACGGCGAGATCAACGACCAGTTGTATCTCGACATGCGGCTGATCGACGGCGCCAACCTGGCTGCCGTGCTGAAGCGGACCGGGCCGATGAGCCCACCCCGCGCGGTCGCGATCGTGCGGCAGGTTGCCGCCGCACTGGACGCCGCGCACGCCAGCGGCGTCACGCACCGCGATGTGAAGCCGGAGAACATCTTGATCACCGGTGACGACTTCGCTTACCTGGTGGATTTCGGAATCGCCCGCGCCGGAACAGATCCCGGGCTGACTCAGGCCGGCATGGCGTTGGGGACGTACAAGTACATGGCCCCGGAGCGATTCAGCGACAACGAGGTCACCTATCGATCCGACATCTATTCGCTGGCCTGCGTGCTAGGCGAATGTCTCACCGGCACACCGCCATACCGCGCCGACAGCATCGAGCGGTTGGTCCATGCGCATTTGATGGAGCCCGCCCCGCGTCCCAGCCAGTTGTGCCCAGGTCGGGTGCCGGCCGCGCTGGACCAGGTCGTCGCCAAGGGCATGGCCAAGAATCCCGAGGCCCGCTACCGTAGTGCCGGCGAGCTGGCCAACGCCGCGCTCCACGCGCTGACCGCACCCGAGCAGCACCAGGCCGAGAGTATCCTGCAGCACACCGAGGATGCGGCCAACGCGCACACCATGATTCGTCCGGCTCATGCGGGCGCTGAAGTCCGCAGCCGAGCAGCGGCCCCGGGTGGCGGTAGCGGCTGGAGTTATCACCCCCAGTCCAACGGAACACCGTCGGGTCCGGGTCACCCGGACTTCGTTTCCCACTCGCCGCAGCGGCGCGACCGACGCAAGCTCTGGATGATCCTCGGTGCCGTCGCGATTCTGCTGGTCGCCGTGTTCGGCTATGTGGTGCGACCGCACGGCGGATCGACGGGCGAGGCCTGCGGACAGAACACGCTGCCGTTCAACGGGCTCAACTTCCGGCTCTCGCCAGGCGGGGTGGCGGTGGATTCCGCCGGCGCCGTCTACGTCACCAACCAGGGCATGTACGGGCGGGTGGTGAAATTGGCTCCGGGTTCGAACACCCCGACCGTGCTGCCGTTCACCGGTCTGTATCAGCCGCAGGCGGTGGCCGTCGATTCAGCGGGCGCGGTCTACGTCACCGATTTCAACCACCGGGTCGTCATGATGGCCGCAGGCTCGAATAACCAGACGCAGCTGCCATTTACCGGCCTCAGCTACCCCGAAGGTGTCGTGGTCGACGGTGCGGGCAGTGTCTACGTCGCGGACCGGGGTAACAACCGCGTGGTGAAATTACCGGCCGGCACCAACACCCCGACGGTGCTGCCGTTCACCGGTCTCAACAACCCCGACGGGGTGGCCGTCGACGGTGCCGGCAACGTGTATGTCACCGACTCCGACAACAACCGCGTGGTGCGACTGGCCGCCGGGTCAGGAGAGCAGACGGTGCTGCCGTTCACCGGTATCAGCGTGCCGTGGGGTGTCGTCGTGGACGCTGCCGGCGACGTCTACATCAGCGAGCACGACGGCAATCAGGTGCTCAAACTGGCGCCCAACTCGAATGCTCCAACTCCGTTGCCGCTCAACGGTCTCAACACTCCGCTGCAGCTGGCGCTGGACAAGGACAACAACGTTTACGTTGCCGACCGAGGCAACGACCGGGTGGCCGAGCTCCGCGTCGCCGGATGTTCGGGATAGACCAGACTCGGCTCAGCGGCGGCGCAATGCGATCAGCCGGTTGGCCAGTGCCGCCATCAGATACACCACTGCCACCACGATGATCAGCGTCAGCGCCGCGCCCCAGACCCTCAGGAAGCCGGCATGTTCGGGGTTGTTGAGTTCGGAGTAGATCAGCAACGGCAGCGAGGCCATGTTACCGCTGAAGATGTCGAAGTTGATCGATCGGCTGTAGCCGACCAACACCAGCACCGGCGCGGTCTCGCCCATCACCCGCGCGATCGACAGCAGGACACCGGTGATGATGCCCGGCATCGCGATCGGGACGACAATCCGCATGATCGTCTTCCATTGGGGAATCCCCAAGGCGTAGCTGGCCTCTCGCAGATCTTGCGGCACCAGTCTGAGCATCTCCTCGGTGGATCGCACCACCACCGGCAGCATCAGCAAGACCAACGCGAGTGACACCGCGAACGCGCTCTGCTGGAATCCCATGGTGGCGATCCACAGGCTGAAAACGAACAGCGCCGCCACGATCGAGGGCAGGCCGGCGAGCACGTCGACCATGAAGGTGGTGAATCTTGCCAGCCGGCCGGAGCGGTACTCCGCCAAATAGACCGCGGTCATGAAACCCAATGGAACAGCGATGGCCGCCGCGACGGCGGCCTGCACCACGGTGCCGTACAGCGCGTGATAGACCCCGCCCGCGAAATGCTCCGGCAGCACGCCACGCAGCGAGTGGCTCCACCAGCCGGGCTGCACGATGGCATAGGAGCCGCGCTCGATGACAATCCACAGCACCCAGACCAGCGGCACCAGCGCCACCGCGAACGAGAGAACGAAAAGCGTTGTGGCGATGTTGTTCTTGATCCTGCGCCAGACACTGATCGGCTGAACAGCCGAGGCCTTGACCGGCAGCTCGAGAGTAGGGGCACTCATGCCTTGACCGCCCGCCCGACGATCGCACGAGCGATGGCATTGACGATGAAGGTGAGGACGAACAGGACGAATCCAGCCGAGATGTAAGCCCCCGTCGGCAACGGCGAGCTGAATTCACTTGCTGCCGAGGCAATTTTAGACGCGAACGTGTAACCGCCGTCGAACAGTGACCAGTGGCCGACGGAGGCGGACGCGCGCAGAATGATCAGCACAGCGACCGTCTCACCCAGGGCGCGGCCCAGACCCAGCATCGACGCGGCTACGGCGCCGCTGCGGCCGTACGGCAGCACGGTCATTCGCACCACCTCCCATTTCGTCGCGCCGAGCGCCTGCGCGGCTTCGGTGTGACTGCTCGGGGTCTGCCGGAACACTTCTCGCGATACCGAGGTGATGATGGGCAGCACCATCACTGCGAGCACGACACCGGCGGTGAAGATGTTGCCGCCGCCGGCCAGCGAGACGTCGCCGGCTTTGAACAGAAACAGCCAGCCCAGCTTGTGGTTGAGCAGGGATTCGATGGGCTCGATTTGTGGTGCTAGCACGAAGATTCCCCAGAGCCCGAAGACGATCGACGGCACCGCGGCCAGCAGATCGACGATCGCACCGAATGGGCGCGCCAACCTCGCCGGCGCATATTGAGTCAGGAACACCGCGATCCCGATTGCGATCGGTACCGCCAGCGCCATCGCCCACAGCGAACTGAGCAGCGTCACCATGAAGAGATCGCGGATACCGAACGCCAGGTCGGTGCCGTCGGTGGTCTTGAATTGCGCGCTGGTAAAGAAGTTCGCGTGGTTGGCGCGCAGCGCCGGGATGGCTTGGACCAGAAGGAATATCGCGATCAGGCCGATGACGATCGTGATCGTCGAGGCGGCGAGGGCGGCGACCGACTTGAACAGTCGGTCGCCAACCCGCGCCTCAGTTTCGTCGCTGGCCCGCAGCGCGGGCACTGTCGCGGTCGACATGGACTTGGTCAGGCGATGGCGTTGACCGCGGTCGACAACCTCGACTTGAAGGCGTCCGGGATCGGGATGTATCCGTTGTCCGCCAACCCATTCTGGCCAGCTCCGATGGTGGCCTGCAGGAACGCCTTGACGGCTGTACCGATAGGTGCGTCCGCATACTTCGAGCAGACAATTTCGTATGTCGCCAGCACGATCGGGTACGCGCCCTGTTGCGTTGGCTTGTAGAACGACAGCGTGTCGAGGACCAGGTCATTGCCCTGGCCCTTGATCTTCGCCCCGGCGATGGTCTTGCCGACCGAGTCGGAACTGATCGCTACCGGGTCGGGCCCGGCCGAGGTGACGATCTTGGCCTCATTCAGCTTCTGCGCTTGGGCGAACGACCATTCGTTGTAGGTGATCGAACCCGGCGTGTTCTTGATGGCTGCCGAGGTGCCGTCGTTGCCCTTGGCGCCTTCACCGACACCGCCGTTGAACGACTTTCCGTGGCCCTTGCCCCAGGCTCCGCTGGATGCGCCGTCGAGGTACTGCTGGAAGTTGTCCGTGGTGCCCGACTGGTCACTGCGGAACACCACGTGGATCGGCAGGTCGGGCAACGCGGTGCCGGCGTTGAGAGCCGTGATCGCCGGGTCGTTCCACGTCTTGATTGTCCCGTTGAAGATTTTCGCCGTGGTCGGCCCGTCCAGGTTCAGCGAGGTCACACCGTCGATGTTGTAGGTGACCGCGATCGGCCCGAACACCGTTGGCAGATCCCACGCCGGCGAACCGCAGCGCTGCTGTGCTTTGTTGTGCTCGTCGTCGCTCAAGGCCACGTCTGAACCACCGAAATCGGTTTGATTGCCGACGAACTCGTTGATCCCGGCGCCCGAACCGTTGGCGGTGTAGTTCAAGGTCTGACCCGAGCAAGTCTGCTCGAAGGCGTTGACAAAACGAGCCATGGCATTCGCCTGCGCGGTCGACCCACTGGCCTTCAGCGTCTGCTTTCCGCCGCAGTGCACATTCGACGAAGACGCCGCTCCGGAGGTCGCCCCACCGCCCTCGTTCGCGTTGTTGTTGTTTCCACATGCGGACAGCACGAGCGCGCCGGCGGCCAAAAGGCCCACCGCGGCGCCCAATCGGTTGAATCTCAAATCAGTTCCTTTGAACGTTCGGGCTGATGACTGTTTGCACGGCGCCACTTGGCCAGGACGGGCCCCACCACGGTCCCGATAGGGAAGCGTTGCTGCTCTTGGCCAACGCTGTGAGGATTCGAAGTAAACAAACCGGCTCACCAAGCCGAACGTAGCATCGGCGGATGGGTGTCGGCTGTGGACGTGGTAAATCAATCGCTTGACTTAAGCGACGCCGCATCTATTAACTTCAGTGCATGGTCAATGAACTGCTCGGCAAGGTCGCGATCGTCACCGGTGGCGCCTCGGGTATCGGTGCGGGGATCGTCGAGAGGTTCTTGGCGGAGGGCGCGCAGGTGGTGATCGCCGACGTCGAGCGCGGGCGGGGTGAGGCCCTCGCCGCGAGATTGGGCGGCGAAGTCACCTTTCGGTTGGCCGACGTCTCCGACCCCGATCAGGTCGGCGCCCTGGTGGCGAGCGCCGTCGAGACCTTCGGCGGTCTGGATGTGATGGTGAACAACGCGGGTATCTCCAGCAAGATGCACCGCAGCTTCCTCGAGGACGACCTCGCGGATTTCCATCGGGTGATGTCGGTCAACGTGCTGGGAGTGATGGCCGGTACCCGCGACGCGGCGCGTCAGATGGCCAAGAGCGGTGGAGGGTCGATCATCAACTTGTCTTCGATCGGCGGTATTCAGGCTGGCGGCGGGGTGATGACGTATCGCGCCTCAAAGGCGGCAATCATCATGTTCACCCAGTCGTCCGCAATTGAGTTGGCGCACTTCGACGTGCGGGTCAACGCCATTGCGCCGGGCAACATACCCACGCCGATTCTGGCGTCTTCGACCTCGGGCAAGACGCGTGAAGAACTCGAACGCTTCGAGCAAAAGCTCCGCGCGCAGATGCGCGCCGACCGCCCCCTGCAACGCGAAGGCACGCCCGAAGACGTGGCCGAAGCCGCGCTGTATCTCGCCGGCGACCGGTCGCGGTATGTGACAGGCACCGTGATGCGTGTCGACGGCGGAACGGCCGCCGGCAAAGTCCTCCGCCGGCCTAGCAAAGAAAAGAATTAAATCAATCGCTTGACTTAAGCTAGGCCAACGCGTTGACTGGGCGAGTGACCACCGCGAGGGCCGCGCGCAGCGATCGGGCCAGCACCACTCAAGAGGCGATCCTGACCGCCGCCGAGCGGTTGTTCGCCGAACACGGCGTTTTCGCCGTGTCCAATCGGCAGGTCAGCGAGGCTGCCGGCCAGGGCAACAATGCCGCGGTCGGCTATCACTTCGGCACCAAGACCGACCTGGTGCGGGCCATCGAGCAGCGACACCGGGAGCCCATCGAGCGCCTGCGGGAAGACATGGTCGCGCGGACGCTTGAATCCGAGGACACCCGAAGCTGGGTCGCCTGCTTGGTCCGTCCACTGACCGATCATCTGGCGGCCTTGGGCAATCCCAGCTGGTATGCGCGGTTCGCCGCACAGGTGATGACCGATCCCGCGTACTACAACATCGTCGTCAAAGACGCGCTCACATCGCAATCGCTGGTTCAGGTGATCGACGGGATCAACCGGTGTCTGCCCGAACTCCCGATCGACGTCCGGGTGGAACGCAACCTGATGGCACGCAACCTACTGGTGCACACCTGCGCCGATCGTGAACGGGCTTTGGCCGCAGGCGCATCCGCGCCGTGGACATCCTGGAAGACCGCCGGGACGCGCCTCATCGACGCGGTGGTCGGGCTCTGGCTGGCGCCCGTCACCCCGCACGAGTGAAGGGTTGACGATGAAAGTTTCTGTGGACCAAGACAAATGCGCATCGTCAGGCAACTGCGTGATGCATGCACCCGAGATCTTCGATCAGCGCGACGACGACGGCGTTGTTCTCGTGCTCGATGCGAACCCGCCCGCCGAGCAGACCGACAACGCCCGCAAGGCCGAGGCGGGCTGCCCCGCCCTGGCCATCCACATCGAGGAGTGAGAAGTGTCCGACACGTTCGCCGGCACCACAGCTGAGGCGATCTCTGATGCCCCCGACTATCCGATGGAGCGCGCCGGCGGCTGCCCGTTCGCCCCGCCACCGGAAGTGATGCAGCTGGCCGAGGCGCGGCCGCTGTCCAGGGTCAGGATCTGGGACGGCAGCACGCCGTGGCTCATCACCGGTTACGAAGAGGCGCGCACGTTGTTCGCCGACTCCCGGGTCAGCGTCGACGACCGACGTGCCGGCTTCCCGCACTGGAACGAGGGCATGCTGTCCACGGTGCACAAGCGGCCCCGATCGGTCTTCACCGCGGACGCCGAGGAGCACACCCGGTTTCGTCGGATGCTGTCAAAACCGTTCACGTTCAAGCGAGTTGAAGGTCTGCGGCCGGCGATCCAGCAGATCACCGATGACGCTATCGACGCGATGCTGGCCGGCCCGAAGCCCGGTGAAATCGTCAGCGCGCTGGCGCTTCCGGTGCCCTCGCTGGTGATCAGCCAGCTGCTGGGCGTGCCGTACGAAGACGCCGAGATGTTCCAGCATCACGCCAATGTCGGTCTCGCGCGGTACGCCGCCGCGGAGGACACCATGAAGGGCGCGATGAGCCTGCACAAATACCTTGCGCAGCTGGTCGAGGCCAAGATGGAAAACCCTGCCGAAGATGCGGTGTCGGACTTGGCCGAGCGGGTCAAGGCCGGGGAGCTGAGCGTCAAGGAGGCCGCGCAGCTCGGTACCGGGCTGCTGATCGCCGGACACGAAACCACGGCCAACATGATCGGCCTCGGAGTGCTGGCCCTGCTGGCGTATCCCGACCAGGCGGCGGTGCTGCGCGACACTGACGACCCGAATGTCGTTGCCAACGCGGTCGAAGAACTGCTGCGCTACCTGTCGATCATCCAGAACGGCCAACGCCGCGTCGCCGCCGAGGACATCGACATCGCGGGCGAGGTCATCCGTGCCGGCGAAGGCATCATCATCGACAACGCGCCGGCGAACTGGGACCCGAAGGAATTCAGCGAGCCCGATCGGCTGTACCTGCACCGGTCGGGTGCGGGCCAGCACGTCGCGTTCGGCTACGGCCGGCATCAGTGCGTCGGCCAGCAGCTTGCCCGCGCCGAACTGCAGATCGTATTCCACACGCTGCTCCGCCGCGTTCCCACTCTGGAACTCGCCGTGCCGATCGAGGAAGTCCCGCTCAAGCACGACCGGCTCGCCTACGGCGTCTACGAACTACCGGTGACCTGGTGAATAGCCTCGCCAGCCGACCCGGGATCACTAGTCTCGATTACACATGGATCCGATTGGAGGGCCACTGATGTCGCCTCAAACAAGCACCGTTTCGCTCTACCCGCCCGGGGGCTTCGGCGCGCCCAAGGATCGCCACGGTCAGGCTGACGGCATAAACACCGGACTGCCCGAAGGCACCGTCGTGTTCTCGGCGGACAACCACATCTCGATCGCCGACGACATCTTCTTCAACCGCTTCCCGGACGAACTCAAAGAGAAGGCGCCGCGGATCTGGTACGAGGACGGCGCCTACCAGGTCGGCCGCAAAGGACAGTCATTCCTGCCGGGCGACTTCAGCGCCGTGCTGATGCAGTACGACGACCTGCCCGGTGCGGCGAGCACCAACATCGCGGCCCGGATCCAGGAACTGCGTGAGGATGGCGTCGAAAAGGAGCTCGCGTTCCCTAACGCCATCCTGGCGCTGTTCCACTACCCCGACAAGCAACTGCGGGAGCTGGCCTTCCGCATCTACAACGAGTACATCGCCGAACTGCAGGAGCAGTCAGGCGGCCACTTCTACGGCGCGGGGCTGATCAACTGGTGGGACCCCAAGGGCGCCAAAGAGACGTTGGCCGAACTGAAGTCGTTGGGGCTGAAGACCTTCCTGCTGCCGCTCAACCCGGGCAAAGACGACGACGGCAACGTCATCGACTACGGCAGCGACAGCATGAAGCCGGTCTGGGACGAGATCGAAGCCGCCGAGCTTCCGATCACCCACCACATCGGCGAGACGCCACCGAAGACGCCGTGTCAGTACAACAGCGTCGTCGTCGGCATGATGATCAACATCGACGGGTTCCGCGAGCAGTTCGCCAAGTACCTGTTCACCGGGATCCTCGACGACCACCCCAGCCTCCGGATCGGCTGGTTCGAAGGTGGAATCGCCTGGGTGCCATGGGCTTTGCAGGACGCCGAGCATCTGGTCGCGTCCTACCAGCACATGTTCAACCGGCCGCTGGAACACGACGTGCGCTACTACTGGGACACCCACATGAGCGCGTCGTTCATGGTCGACCCGCTGGGGCTGCAGTTGATCGACCAGATCGGTGTTGACAAGGTGATGTGGTCCAGCGACTATCCGCACAACGAAAGTACTTTCGGCTATTCGGAGAAGTCGTTGGCCTCGGTCGTCGATGCGGTCGGGCCGGCCGATGCGGTCAAGATCGTCAGCGGCAACATCACGAAGTTCCTGGGGTTGTAGGCCGCTCGATGACTTCACCCACTTCGTTTCTGCCGGCCCTGACCTCCCTGCTTGATATTCCGGATACGCCGGATATCGAGCGGATGCGTCGCGAGTCCGGCGCACGACTGCGTTCGGCGATGGCCGATCGCGGCGTGGATGCGCTGATCCTGTTGGGAAACAACAGCGTGGTGTACGCGACCGGGAGTCAGCTGGCCGCTGGGCGACGCCGGGCTGTCATACGTCGAGCGACCGGTCGCGGTGGTGCTCGCCGACGACCCGCACCCACACCTGTTCCTGCCGTTCCGCGAGGGTGCCTCGTCGGAGTCCGGTCTGCCGGCCGATCATCTGCACGGCCCGGTGTATCTCGAATTCGACGAGGGCGTGGAGGCATTTCGCGCGGGTGATCCAGGAGCTCGTCCCGGCTGCGGCCGTCATCGCGGTTGACGAGCTCACCGGGGCCATGCGGCGCGCGCAGTCGCAGCTGTTCCGGTCCGGCCCGCCCGACCGACGCCGCTGCGGTCGTCGGCGCCGCCAAACTCATCAAAACCCCCGACGAGATCGCCTGCATCCGAACCGCGGTGAAGATCACCGACTCGGCCATGGTCGACGTGCAAGCGGCGCTCGCGCCGGGAATCCGGCAGATCGACCTGTCTGCGCAGTTCACCCGCCGAACGTTCGAACTCGGCGCGATGGCCAGCATGCTGGAGCCGATCTGGCAGGTGATGCCCAAGTTCAAAGCGGACGGGGTATGGACCAGCCACGGCGATTTGGCGTTGCCGCTGTTGACAACTGAGCGAGAACTGGCCGCCGGTGACGTGCTCTGGACCGACGTCAGTATCACCTACCAGGGTTATTGCTCCGACTTCGGCCGCACCTGGGTGGTCGGTCAGGACCCGACAGCCTCGCCAGAATGCGCAGTACTACAAGTGGCAGGAGATCATGGACGCCGTGCTCGGCGTGGTGCGCGCCGGTGCCACCGTCGCGGACTTGGGCAGGACGGCGACGAAAGCCAACGGCGGCACCCGGCCGTGGTTGCCGCACTTCTACCTGGGGCACAGCATCGGCGTCAATGCCGCCGAAACACCAATGATCGGAACCGATCTCGGCGACGAGTTCGACGAGAACTTCATCCTCGAGCCAGGCATGGTGATGGTCCTCGAACCGGTGGTGTGGGAAGAGGGCACCGGCGGCTATCGCAGCGAAGAGGTCATCGTCATCACCGAGGAAGGGCACATCCGGTTGACCGACTATCCCTATGCCCCGTACGGAGATCGCTGATGGGCACCGAAGTTCTCCCCGACGAACGGGCACTGCGCGTCGGTCGCCGGGAACGAGCGCTGGCGCAGATGGAAAAGCACGACCTCGACGTGCTGGTGCTGGGGCGGCAGGCGAACGTCCGCTACGTGTCCGGCACACCACAGCTGTGGGTTGCCGGAACTCGCCCGTTCGGGCCCACCTGTGTCGTGCTTCGGGAGACCGGAGCGATCCACCTGCTGAGCACCTGGGACGAGGGCGTGCCCGACGACATCCCGCACGAGAACCTGTACGGCATCGCCTGGAACCCGATGAACACCATCGCCAATTTGCAGCGCATCGACGGCGCGGCTGCCGCGAAACGAGTTGGTACCGACGCGCTTTCGCCGGGATTCGCGCAACTGCTCCCGAACGCGTTCCCAAACGCGGAGCTGGTCGACGGTGAGCTGGCGATGCGCGCGGCGCGTCGGATCAAGACACCCGAAGAAGTCGTCGCACTGCGGGAGGCCATTCGGGTCGCCGAACTCGGACTCGCCGCGGCGGTAGCCGAATTACGGCCGGGAATCAGTGAGAAAGCCTTGGCCGGTGTGCTGTTGGAGGCGATGGCTGCCGGCGGGGTCAGCACCCCGTCCACGCAGGACGCCGCCTGGGTGACCGCGCGTGACCACCCGTGGCGCCGGGCTAGCGTGGACGGCTTGGTTCGAGACGGCGACCTGGTGGCATTTTCGTCGGGAGTTCTCGACGGCGGTTACACCGGCGAGGTGGGCCGCACCTGGCCGGTCGGCGAGGTCGACGGATCGCCTGATCTTTACCGACGCTGGGATGCGCTGTGGGACAGGCTATATGAGGCATGTCGCCCGGGTGCCCCGGCCATCGATCTGCTTGCTGCCTATCAGGCCGCCGGCGAGGCGCTGCCGCCGATGCCGATTGCGCGCGGCCTGGGCCTGGGTTTCGACCCGCCGGTGGTGTCTCAGCACCTGCCGGCGACCGCCGCCGAGGAGCAACTGGAGGCCGGAATGGTGCTGGCGGTCACCGGCTACGTCTGGGAGTCCGGGGTGGGTGCGGTGTTCGGGCGAGAGGCGGTGTTGATCACTCCCGACGGCCCTGAGGTCCTCACGTCGAGTCCCTCGGCCAATATCGCGGTCGGCGCCTGAGCAAATCCGGCCGAGCGAAGAAGGAGTAGGCCGTGGCGCCGGATACTGGCCCCCTGAATGGCTATACCGTCGTCGAATTATCCACCGGCATCGCCGGCGCCTACTGCACCAAGCTGCTGGCCGATGGCGGCGCGCGGGTGATCAAAATCGAGGCGCCGCAGGGTGATCCGCTGCGCCGATGGTCGGCGTCTGGCACTCGTATCGAGAACGGCAGCGACGGAGCCCTGTTCGGATACCTGGCCGGGTCCAAGCACAGCGTGGTGGCCGACCCAGAGCCGACGCCGAGCTCGTCAACGATCTGTTGGCCGCTGCGGACGCGGTGGTGTGGTCGCGCGGATCCACGGTGGCCGAGTCATTCACGCCGGCGGCGCTGCGGGAGTCGCATCCACATCTGGTCGTCACGTCCATCACCCCGTTCGGGTTGGAAGGCCCCTGGCGTGATCGCCCGGCGACCGAGTTCACCCTGCAAGCCTGGTCTGGTGGCATCGTCGGGCTGGGCCGCGGATCTGCCGATCGCGCACCGGTATTCGTCGGCGGGCAAGTCGGTGACTACCTTGCCGGCGCCTATGCCAGCGTTGCGACGCTGACGTCGCGGCTGCGCCAGCTGACGACGGGCGCCGGCGAGCTCCTGGACCTGTCGATGCTCGAGGCTCACATCCTGGGTCTCACCTATTACCCGGTCACGTACTTCCAGATGCTGGGGCGGCCGTGGCGGGATGCCCGCAAGCTCACTATCCCCGGAATCGCCCGCGCCAAAGATGGTTTGGTCGACGTCGGGTGCGGGACGGCGCAGCAATGGTTCGATCTGTGCGCGATGGTCGGCCGGCAAGACTGGATCGATGAGGACTCGCCGCTGTCGATCACCGAGATGGCCAACGAAAAGGCCGCCGAGATCTACGCCTGGTTCGAATCCCAGGACGTCGATGACATCCGCGACCTCGCCACCGCCTTCCGGATCCCCAACGCGCCGCTGGCCAACGGCGCCAACATCACCGAGTTCGAGCAGTTTGCGCACCGAGGTACGTTCGTCGCCAACCCGCGCGACGGGTTCAGCCAGCCCGGGCCCCCTTACCGGATGCGGCCCGCGACCCTCGTCGCGCCGCAACCGGCGCCGCGACTCGGCGAGCACACCGCCCACTACCGGCAGTCCCGGCGACCCGTTCGGCAACGCCCTTCGCCGCGCCAAAGCCCCGGAGCGGTTGCCGTTCGACGGTTTACGCGTGCTGGACCTGACCACCTTCTGGGCCGGGCCGAGCTGCACGCACTTCCTGGCGATGCTCGGGGCCGACGTGATCCACATCGAGTCCACCGGTAAACCGGACGGCACCCGCCTGATCGCCGGCATCCCGGTCACCGAGGACCAGTGGTGGGAAAAATCGCCGATCTTCTCGGCGCTGAACACCAACAAGAAGGGATTGACACTCGACCTGCAGACCTCGGCGGGTCGGGACCTGTTGCGCCGCTTGATCGTAACGTCAGACGTGATCGTCGAGAATTTCACCCCCCGGGTGCTCGACCAGATCGGCCTGGACTTCGAAGCGGTACAGGCGATTCGGTCGGATGCGATCCTGCTGCGGATGCCCGGGTTCGGTCTGGACGGACCGTGGCGGGACAACCCGGCGTTCGCCTACGTCATCGAGGCCGCGTCCGGGGTGAGCTGGCTGACCGGTTATCCGGACCGCAGCCCTTACGAGCCGTACTCGATCGGCGACCCGAACGCCGGCATCCACGCCGCCAACGCGCTGCTGCTCGCCCTCGAGTTCCGCCGCAGCACCGGCCGGGGCGTCATGATCGAGGCCGCGATGATCGACGCGGCAATCAACATCGCCGCCGAACAGGTCATCGAATACTCGGCCTACGGGGCCCTACTGCAACGCGCGGGCAACCGCGGACCGGCGGCTGCGCCCCAAAATGTCTACCGCTCAGCCGATATCGATGAATTCGGCCGCCCCGACAGCTGGGTCGCCCTCGCGGTCGCCGATGACCGGCAATGGGCCGGGCTCTGCGACGCGCTGGGTTCCCCGAAGTGGGCGCTGGATCCCAAGCTGTCAACGATGGACGGCCGCCGAGAATTACACGACCTCATCGACGAACACCTGGCCGCGTGGTGTGAGACCAAAGGCAGCGATGAGATCGTCCGGGTCTTATGGGATGCCGGTGTTCCGGTCGCCAAGGTGATGCAACCGCACCGCCAGACCGAAATCCCGCAGTTGCAGTTCCGCGGCTTCTTCGAAAGCGTCGGCCACCCGGTCAACGATGCCGCGCCGCACAGCACGGTGCCGGTCCGGTTTTCGGCCGGACCTGATCGGTTCCATCTACACCCGGCGCCGCTGCTGGGCCAGCACAATGACGAGTTGCTGACCGAAATCGGGCTCAGCGCAGATGAAATCGCCGAACTGGAAGCCCGAGGCGTGATCGGACGGGCGCCCGGTGTCGCGCGAAAAGCCACCACCCGGTGACGGGCCCGATGAGTGGCCCCATCCACGCTGGCCGGTCGTTCATTCCTTTTCGAAATCGTGGGCGTATGCGATATCAGCCCACGGTGATATCACCCGTGGTGCGAAATCGAAAAAAGCGGGTCCGCCTACTCAGTGGCCGAAGTGTCTCGTGAGGGTCAACTCGAACCTCGGCCTCGTTGGTCAGTGACTCCAGCCGTCAGACGCCTGCTCGTCGAACGTCTGGTCAATGCGGTCGAAGCGGCGGCGAATCGATCGGCGGGCCGCCGAATGCGGCAATACGTAAAGGCGGTTGGCCGCAATCGCGTCGACGGTCAGACGGGCGACCTCGTCGACGTCCAACGTGTCCGGTTGCCCCGACGCGCCGGCCGACGCCAGCCCGTAGTCGGCGCCCATGATCCGTTCCGAGTTCGACAGCAGCTTGGTTTCGACGACCATCGGGCACAGCACCGACACTCCGATGCCGTTATCTTTGACCTCGCGGGCCAGGTTCTCGGCGAGGCCCACGACGCCATACTTCGCGACGCTGTAGGCACCGAGGCCGACATTGGGCATCAGGCCGGCGAAGGATGCGGTGAAGGCAAGGTGGCCGCCGGGCCCCTGCTCGAGCAGTCGGGGCAGGAACGCCTCGACGGCGTGGATAGAGCCCCACAGATCGATGTCGATCACCCAGCGCCAGTCCTCGTGGGTCATCTGCGCGATCGGACCCGCGACCACGATCCCGGCATTGCTGAACACCACGTCGACCTGGCCGAGGAGGCGAAACGCCTCGTCGGCCAGGTGGGTCATCTCCTCGAGAGACCGGACGTCGCACATCACCGCGTGTGCGTCGAAACCTTGGTGCTGCAGATGCGTGACGGCCTGCTCCAGCCCGGGCTGGTCGACATCCGCGAGCACGAGACGTGCTCCGCGCCTTGCCAACTCAGTTGCAGTCGCGAGACCGATGCCGCTCGCGCCACCGGTGATGACGGCGCTCTTCCCTTCAAATCCGCTCATGGCGCGACGGTAGCCGATGGGCTCGCGAGGGCGGCGACGGCCCCGGTCAGCGGGTGATCGCGTCCAGCGCGGCGCGGGTGTCGAGGTCAACGAACGCCTCCGCGTAACGCTGCGCCAGGGCCAGGCAGATGTCGGCGCCCTGCCACGCGTCGCCGCCGCTGAGCGTGGCGATCCAGATCGCCAGGCCGTGTGCCACCGATGCGCGGTAGCGCAGCCACACGTCCTCGGCGCTGGGCTTTTCGTCGGCCGGCAGCGGCAGCGCGCTTCGATACTCGTCGACGAGATCACGCTCGCCTCGACGGCGGTCTTCGATCGTCAGTGCGCCCTGCAGAAAATAGCCGAGGTCGAGTGAGAAGTTGCCCCGTCGCGCCATCTGCCAGTCGAGGAATCCGACGGTGTCGTCCGGCAGCACGTAGGTATTGCCGATGTGCGGATCGCCGTGCAGCAGCGTCTGCGGCGCCTCGGTCAACGTGCCGATGTAGCGGGCCCAGATGTCGACGAACAGCTCTCTACCCGTCAGCGCCGGAATCTCGGCGGGCACCGAATCGCCCATTCGTTCATGCGCGATCTCCAGCGGCGCGTACTCCAGACCCGCGAACGCGACGAACGGCTCGAGCCAATTGAGCGCCGGGTTGCGCGTGGTCCGCTCGCCCCAGAATGCGCCGTGCAATTTCGCCAGCCCCCGAACGCCACTGGCCGCCTGGTCGATTGTCAGCGGCCGCGTCGAATCGCGCGGATCCGCGCCGCGGGCGACCACGTCCTCCATGATCATCAAGAAGTCGGAGTGCTCTTCGTCGATGATTGCCGTGTAGACGGTCGGATGATCAAGCGGCAGAACGACTCCCGAACTGAACAACCGAGGCTCGTGATACAGCCCGCTGGTCAGCGCGACGAGCTCGGCATGCGCAGGGTCTACCGCTTTGGCGAAAACCGTGGCCGGCCCGGTTCCCTCGGAGTAGCTCAGCCTCAACCGCGCCCGCCGGTTGGTGCCGTCGTCGCGCAGCACTACCTCGACATCGCTGACCACCGCATCGGGATGATTACCCCTGATGGCTTCCGTCAGCCAAGACGGAGTGATCTCATCCCATCCACCGGGGATGGATAACTCCGAAAGTGTCACGGCGTAAGCCTATTTCAGGCAGCTGCCGCCGTCGATGGGCAGCGTCACACCGGTGACGTAACGGGCCTCGTCGGACGCCAGGAATAGCACCGCGTTGGCGATGTCCTCGGGTTCGACCCAGCCGATCGGCAGGGTGTGCATCAGCTGGCCGACCACCTTCATGTCATCGGGCCCCGGATTCTCCAAGTCGGGGCGGAACAGCCTCATCGTGCCGTCGTTCATGAACAGCGGGGTGTTGACGTTGGTCGGGTGCACCGAGTTGACGCGGATGTTCTGCGCGCCGAGTTCGACGGCGAAGGTGCGCATCAGCCCGACCACACCGTGCTTGGCGGCGACGTAGTGACCGCAGTGCGGGTAGGCCTTGAGTCCGCCGACCGAGCTGGTGAGGATGATCGAGCCACCGTTGCCGCCCGCGAGGATATGCGGCACACCGGCTTTCACGGCCTTCCACACGCCGCTCAGGTTGATGTCGATCATCGCGGTCCAGTCGGCTTCGCTGGTCTTGTCCAGCGTCTGTCCGCCGTTGCCGATGCCCGCGTTGGCGACGATGATGTCGAGCTTGCCGAGTTGCTCGACGCCGGTGTCCACGGCTTTCTTGAGGGCGTCGTAGTCACGGACGTCGACCTCGGCGGTGTAGATCCGACGGTTGAGTCCCTTCACCAGATCCGCGGTCTCGGCCAGATCCTCCGGCGTGGAGGCGGCGATCAGATCCACGGTGTCGATCTTCTTGCAGATGTCGACCGCGATGATGTCGGCACCCTCCTGGGCCAATCGCACCGCGTGCGCACGGCCCTGACCGCGCGCCGCGCCGGTGATGAACGCGACCTTGCCTTCGACTCGACCCGTCATCGTTACCTCGTTTCCTTAGTTGTGATTGCTCAACCGATGACCGCGGGCATCGTGTCCCACCCACGCACGGTGGATGTCGGAGACAATGCGGCACGACTGAGGTCGACCTGCCATTCGGGGAACCGCTTCAAAATCTCCTCGAGCGCGATCCGCCCCTCCAGCCGGGCGAGCGCCGAGCCCAGGCAGTAGTGGGTGCCGACGCTGAAGGACAGGTGCTGGCGGGACTCGCGGTGAATGTCGAAAACATCGCCGTCCGGTGGGAATTGGCGGTGGTCGCGGTTGGCCGCGCCGATGAGCATCATCATCGCGCTGCCCTCGGGCACCGTCTGCCCGTAGTAGGTGATGTCTCGGGTCACGTAGCGCGCCACGTGCGGTGCCGGTGGCTCGAAGCGCAGCAGTTCCTCGATGGCCGCGGGGACCAGGGCCGGGTTTTCGGCCAGCTCCCTTCGCTGATCGGGGTATTCTGCCAATACCTTTCCGGCCCAGCCGATCAGCCGGGTAGTCGTCTCGTTACCGGCGCCGGACACCACGCTGATATAGGTGAGCAGTTCCTCGCGGGTCAACCGCCGCGTGACGCCCTTCTCGTCGACGAACTCGACGTTGAGCAGATCGGTCATGATGTCATCGGAGGGATGCTTGGCGCGCCAGTCGATGAACTCGGCAAAGAACTCGCCGGTGTCCATCGCGGCGGAGGCATCCATGGGTTTGCCTGCCTCGGTGCGCATTTGGTGGTTCGTCCGATCGCGCGCGGCTTCCTGGTACTCCTCGGGAACGCCGAGCAGCATGCCGATCACCCGCATCGGCATCTGCGCGCCGAGGTCGCCGACGAAGTCAAAGCTGTCGCCGCCGGCCAGTGGATCCAAACTGTGCGCACAGAATTCGCGGATCTTCGGTTCGAGGTCGTTGATCTTGCGCGGGGTGAACATGCGGGCCAGCAGCTTCCGGTGCACGTCATGGATCGGCGGGTCCTCGAAGATGATCACGCCCGGCGGAATGTCGATGTTGGCCTTGATCAGCTCGATGATGGCGCCGCGGGCCGAGCTGAACGTCGCGTGATCGACGAGCGCATCGTCGACGTCGGCGAATCGGCTCAGCGCATAGAAGTCGTGCTGCTCGTTGTAGTACAGCGGCGCCTCTTCGCGGATCGCCCGGAAGGCGCGGTAGGGGTCGGCATTGATCTCCACGTCGTACGGGTCGTAATAGACGCCGTCGGGTGCAGTCACTGTCACAGGGTCTCGCCTCTCGCCGCGCGCACACAGGGGATGGCGCTCAGAATCTGCGGCAACTCTGTCATCAGGCGGTGGCGGGTGTCAACGTGGAATCCGTTTTCGCTACCTACCATTCTTTGATAGCGAGAATTAGCTTCTCCGGAACGGCTGTTAGGTGCGATATGCGAACACTTTTGCCTCATGCGCCGGCCAGTTCGCCGTCGTTGCGAAAGCGCAGCAGCGCCTCCTGCGCGTACGACGCGACCAGCGAACCGTCCTCGGTCAAGACGTCGCCGCGGCCGAAGCAGCGGCCATGCGCCAGCACGGGACTGTGCTGGCGCAACAACAGCCATCGGTCGGTCTGGAACGACCGGTGAAACCACACGGTGTGCGAGGTGACGGCGGAGGTGAATTGCGTTCCGTTGCCGCGGTGACTGAACCCCTCGAACGGGCGCAGCGCCGTTCCGATGAGGGTGAGGTCGGTGGCGTATGCGGTCAGGGCCGGCGCGAGTTCGCCGTCGACGGGCGGTGTCCGCATCCACACTTCGAATCGCGGCGGCCCAGTGGTCGCCGCGCCGAGATCGTCGGCGCATCGGGTTTCCCACGGGATCAGGTCGAGTTCGACCCGATGTCTGTCGTCCAACAGCGCCGAAACCGGTTCGTACTCTTGATTTTCCGGGCCGTCCTCCACTGCGTGCATGGACACCGCACTGCTGGCCAGCACGGCATGGGGCTGGTGGGCGGTGATGGTCAGCGAGGCAAACGATCGGCCCTCGTGCTGGCGGGTCGACTGATAGCGGACCGCCTCAGCGGCCCGCCCTTCCCGGGCGAACACCGCGTGCAGCGATTTGACCGACTTTCCGGGGCAGGCCAGTGCGGCGGCCCGGATGAATTGCCCGAGCAACTGCCCACCGAACACCCGGTGGTAGTCCAATTGCTGACTGACGCCCTCGAACTCGACCACGTCGTCGGCACCGGAGGGATTGCTCGCGCGGTGCAGATCCAAGCAGCCGAGCAGGTCGGTCCAGAGATCGAGCACGCGGTCAGTGTAAGTTAAATTCTCGCTGACCGGTAAGCTGATTCTCAGGCGGCTATTCGCCGACGAAACCCCGCGAGCAGAAGTCCCAGACCTCGTCGGCGGTGATGGGGTGCATGGTGGCGTCGTCGGATCCGCCACTGGATTGAGCGACGAACATGACGGTCTGCATGGTCATCGCGGCGATTCGCTTCGGATTGATGCCCGAACGCAGTTCCCCAGCCTCGCTGGCGGCTTCCATCAGCTCGGTCAGCAAAGTCACCAGTGGCGCGTGGGCGATTTTGACCTCGTCGGGATGCGAAACAAGCAGCCGTGGAGCAAAGTCAGTGAACAGCGGCCGCTTGGCCGTCGGGTCTGGGCGCGAAGCCTCGAACAGCAGCTCGACGGCGACTTTCAGTCGCTCGATCGGGGCGTCGTGGTTCGCGGTGGCGGCGCGGATTTGATCCGACGACCGGCTGAGGGCGTCTTCGAAGAGCGCCAGCAGTAGTTCGTGTTTGCCGTCGAACTGCAGGTAGAAGCTTCGCAGCGACTGCCGGGAGCGGTCGACGACCTCTTGGACGGTAAAGTCCGTGCTGCCCTTTTCGATGATGATGGCCTGCGCCGCGTCCAGGAAGCGTTGGACGCGCTGCGCGGCCCGCAACTTCGCCGTCTTGATCGACCGCTCGACGGCACGCTGCTTCCAGGCCGGCTCCTCGCTGGGGCTGCTCACGGGCGGCTCAGATGATTGCCGCGAGGGGAGAACATGATTGGACTGTACCGGAGAACGCCGTGTCATTGGTGTGCTCTCCCCCTCGCGGGACGACGTGTCTGAGATTGTAACTTTCTATTGGCGAGAATAGTATTCTCTCACCGCTCTGCTGGGAAGCGGAATGCGAATTACGGAGCGCCCATGCAACTGACCTTCGATGCGGACGTCGAAGCATTCCGCGCCGATTTCGTGGCATTTCTCGACGAGCACGTGCCGGCCGAAGCCGATGCGGTGGCACGTTCGCGGTCGTCGTCCGATATTCCTCCGTGGGCTCGTCGATGGCAGCGGCTGCTGTTCGATCACGGCTGGCTGTTGCCCGGCAACCCGCCCGAGTTCGGCGGCCGCAATGCCACCGTGCTGCAGCAGTACGTCCACGCCGAGGAGTTGTCGCGGCGCCGCATCTACCAGAGCTTCAATCCGCAGGGCGTCGGCATCATCGCCGCGTCGCTGCTGTCGTTCGGGACGTCGGAGCAGAAGCATCGGTGGGCGGTGCCGATCCTGCGGGCCGAGAGCACCGCGTCCCTGGGGATGAGCGAGCCCGGTGCCGGCTCAGATCTCGCCTCGCTGCGCACCGCCGCGGTCCGCGACGGCGACCATTTCGTGGTCAACGGGCAGAAGGTGTGGACGTCGGGTGCTCATGACGCCGACGTGTTGCTGACCTTTGTGCGGACCGATCCCGCGGCGCCGAAGCACAAGGGCATCAGCGTGCTGCTGATCCCCACTGACAGTCCGGGTCTGGCGCGCCGTCCGTTCGCATCGGCCGCGGGTCGCGACGACGAAGATTTCAACGAGGTGTTCTTCACCGATGTACGCGTTCCGATCGAGAACTTGGTCGGGCCGCTGAACGAGGGTTGGCGAGTCGCCAACGGGTCGCTCGGGCATGAGCGCAACATGCTCTGGATGGGATATGCCAACCAATTACAAGAATTGACAGCCGATTTCGAGCCGGCCGGGGAACTCGAACGCGATCGCTACGCCACCCTGGTGATGGACCACGAGGCCCTGCGGCTGCTCGGCTCGGTGACACTGGCGCGGGCCGCCCGGGGTGAGGAGGATGTGGCGGGCCAGTCGGTGCTCAAGCTCCTTGGTTCCGAAGCCGTCCAGGCCGCAACCGAGCAGGTGTTGGGCGCCGGTCGAGTCGACGGGCTCATCCACCCGGCCCTCACGGGTCCGTACGCCCCGCTGAACTTGGATTCACACTTCGGCAGCTGGTTCGACCGCTACCTGCGCACCTTCGCGGCGACCATCGCCGGTGGAACGTCGGAGATACAGCGAAACATCATCGCCCAGCGGATCCTTGGCCTGCCGCGGAACTAGAGCTGAACCAGGCGCGGCGCAAAACCCTTGGCGTGCAGCACCGCTCCGGCTTCGCGGGTCAGCTCGCGCGAACTACCGAGCAGACCGTCCAGGACCAGCGCGCGTTTGACGTGTCGCTGCAATGCATGCTCGGCGGTGAACCCGATACCGCCGAGCACCTGCTGGCAGTGACGCGCGGCGGTCAACGCCGCCTGGCCCGCGGCGGCCTTGGCAAGCAGAAAACTCAGATCGTCGGGTGCAACCGCGGCGGCCACCAGGGTGGCCTCCGCGCCCTCGAGGGCGACCAGCGTCTCGGCCAGCCGATGCCGGATCGCCTGAAACGACGCGACGGGCCGGCCGAACTGAGTCCTGTCCAGCGCATGCTGGCGAGCCAGCGCCAGCATCGCACGGCCGGCGCCGACCAGCCACCAGCCGAGCGCGTGACGTCCCGAGCCGACCGGGGCTGAATCACCCTCGGGCACCGGGTGTATCGGTAGATCGTCGCCGAGCACCGAGCCCGGCTCGCCGCTCCGCGCCCAGACGACCCAGGAGTCGCCCGTGTACCGCATCGGCACCGTGCCGCCGCCCTCTCGGCCCGCCGCGCGCAGCAGGACGTCGTTGAGGACCGGAGCGTGCGCGCCGGTTTCGCCGAGCAGCCGGAACACCAAAGGGATTGCAATTTCTGGCATTTCGTCGAGCATCTCGAGCCAGCCCAGCTCGGCCAACGCGGCGTCGAGTTGTGGGCCCGAGGCCGTGGCCATCGTCTTGCGCAGGCCGTCTTCCAACAGCTGCAAAGATTCGGCGTCCACGCTCACTCCTTGCCCAGATCCAGCAGCCGGCGCGCGATGATGTTGCGCTGGATCTCGGCGGTACCGCCGTAGATGGTCGACGCTCGGGAATAGAGGAATTCGGACCGCCAAGGTGTGTCGTCGAGTTCCAATACGCCAGGCAGCAGATCGCGCACAGTGTCGTAGAGTCGTTGCTCGGCGCCTGCCAGCAGCACCTTGTCGATCGATGTCTGTGGGCCCAGCGGTTCGCCTTCGGCCAGCCGGTGCTGGGTGGCCCGAGATCGGCAGCGCAACGTGTGGAGCGCGAGATACGCTGCGCCGAGCTCGTATTCGTCGGGGTCACGCGCTTCGGCGATCAGCTCGTCGAAGCGTGAGTAGAGGTAGGCGATGCGCTGCCAAAAGCAGGTGGAGCGCTCGTAGGGCAGCAGGTCCATCGCCAGGCGCCAGCCGTCGCCGGGCTCGCCGAGCATGCGTTCGGCAGGCACCACCACATCGTCGTAGTAGACCTCGCAGAACTCGTCGACCCCGTGCATCGTGCGCAGCGGCCGAACGGTGATGCCTGGCGTGTCCAGGTCGACGAAGAACGCGGTGATGCCTTCATGGCCGGGTGCGGTCCGGGTGAGCAGGATGCAGCGGGTGGAGAATTGCGCGAAGCTCGTCCAGACCTTCTGGCCGTTGATGACCCAGTTGTCCCCGTCCCGCACCGCGCGGGTGGTCAGCGAGGCCAGGTCGCTACCGGAACCGGGCTCGGAAAATCCTTGGCACCATTGCTCTTCGCCCCTGAGTAACCGCGGCACCATCTCCGCGGCAAGTCCGGCCGGCGCGTAGTCGATCATGGTCGGAGTGAGCACTTCGAGCATCGAATAAGGACCCGGTTCGGCGAGACGGCGGCCTACTACTTCTTCGCCGACAACCGCGCGGAGTATCGCGGGACCGCCCAACCCGCCCACTTCGACCGGCCAGCCGTAGCGCATCCAATCGGCGTCGTAGAGAGCCCGGCTGACGCGGGCCATCTGCCGCATATGGCCTTCCAGCGAATGATCCGGCCCCGGCGAGAGGTCGTGCTCGTCGAGCCAGGCCCGAAGATCCGCCCGGAACTGCTCGACCTTCATGCAGGCTGGGCGCCCGATCGCATGCGGACGGCCGGAGTCGTGTACGCCGCTGCGCCGGATGAACGTCATGGCACGGGTTTTCAGCCGCCACCCGTCGTCAGTCCGCACATAGTTGTCTTTGTAGTAGCCGATCCGCATGTCGTGCGTGGCGTTGTCGATGAAGCACAACGGTTGGGTTCCGGTCGCGGTGTCGCCGTTCAAGTCGATCACCGGGGTCGCGGTCATGAACAGGCCCTTGGGGGCGGCGTCCACCAGAACGGGAAACCGGTCCAGTGAATAGGTTTCGCCGAACGCGCTGTACGTGCCGTCCGGGGTGAACACCGCGACCAGGCCGTCGATGTCTTCCTGCGTGATGGTCACCGCGTAGCGAGCCAGCAATTGCTGGATCTCTACGAGGTCCTCAATTCGCTCCGACATAAACTTTGCCGCCTTTCATCACAAAGCCCACTTTCTGGGTTACGCGGATGTCGGACAAGGGATCTCCCGGCACAGCTATGATGTCGGCAAGCTGACCCTCGGCCAGGCGGCCTCGGTTGGTGACATTGATCAACTCGGCCGCGATTATCGTGGCGGCCCGCAACACCGCAAGCGGTGGCATGCCCCACTCGACCAGTGTGACGAGCTCATCGGCGTTCTTGCCGTGGGGGATGGCCGGGGCATCGGTGCCGACCGCGATCTTCACCCCAGCTTCGTAGGCGGCCTTGATCGAGGTTTCCGCCTTGGGGAACATCTCGGCCGCTTTGTCCTGCAATGCTTTCGGAGCATGAGATACGTCCATCGCCTGGGCCAGCCTGCGGGTCGTGACCAGGAACCGGTCATTGTCGACCAGCATCTGGATGGCCTCGTCATCCATCAGAAATCCATGCTCGATGCAGTCGATTCCCGCTGCGACGGCGTGCTTCACCGCTTCGGCGCCGTGCGTGTGTGCCGCGACGCGCAGCCCACGCCGATGCGCCTCGTCGACGATCGCACGCAATTCTTCATCTGAATAGTGTTGCGCCCCTGCCTCACCGGTCAACGACATCACGCCACCCGAGACGCATACCTTGATCAATTGGGCGCCATGCTTGATCTGATAACGCACCGCCTTGCGGACCTCGTCGACCCCGTTGGCGATGCCCTCTTCGACCGTGAGCTCGAGTGCTCCCGGCATGAACGCAGCGAACATCGTCGGGTCCAAGTGCCCGCCGGTTGGCGTGATCGCGTGGCCGGCCGGGACGATTCGCGGTCCGTCGATCCAGCCCGCGTCGATGGCCCTGCCCAGCGCGACGTCGAGCAGGTAACCGCCGGTCTTGACGAAGAGGCCCAGGTTGCGCACGGTGGTGAATCCCGCCCGCAACGTGCGGCGGGCATTGCCAACCGCACGCAGCACGCGCGTCGGGGGATCGTCCTGCACCTGGGATAACCCGGGCGTTTCCCCGCGCCCACCCATCAGCAGGTTGACCTCCATGTCCATCAGTCCGGGCAGCAGGATCGAGTCCCCGAGGTCGATAATTTCACCTTCGGGTTTGCCGCCGACACCGACGATCCGGTCGCCTTCGATGCGCAGGATGCCGGGCGAGACGATCTCGCCGACATCGATGTCGAGCAGCCCGGCAGCCTTGAGCGTGAGCACCGGCTAGATCACCGGCTCGCGGATCAGCTCCACCCAGGCCGCCCCGCTGTCGGGCACCCGTGGCTGCTTCCACGCCTCGATCGGGAACGAGATCATGATCAGCGATTGCATCAGATGCATCAGGGTACGTGCGTCCTCGGGCAGGTCGTCGATAGGGAACTTGTCGCAATAGTCGATGACATCGTTCAGCTTGGGAAATGCCACGTCGTAGAACGCTTGCATCTCGGCCATCGAGGTGGCCAGCCGCTTGGCGTAACGCTCGGGCTCGGTGGCCAGATCCCAGTCGAGATATGGCTCCAGAACGACGAATTCGGCAGGCAGCGTTTCAGTGATGGCCATTGCTGGCGTACTCCTTCACGTAGTCGTTGGTCACCTTGTGCAGGTGGCGCAGCATGATCTCCTGGTCGCATAGCGGGAAGTCGTTGACCACCTTGGTGCCGATCATGGTCTGCGTTGCCTCCAGGGTGTTGGCGTCCTGCAGCGCGTACTCCTTGAACGTCACGGCGGCCAACTCCTGGGCCAGCCGCTCCCGTGCGTTTTTCGGCGGGACGAAGTACAGCGTGGACTCGAAGATGTGCTTGTCGACCGCGGTCGGCCAGTAGTGGTAGGTCAGGAACCAGCCGGGCTCCCAGATCAACAGCATCATGTTCGGATAGAAATGCCACTCATCGATACCCCATTGCCGAACCTTCTTCGGGTTGACGCCCTCCGGCAGCTCAGTGAGGTTCGCCATCACCTCAGGCTTGTCCCAAGGACCGAACAAACCACTGCGCAGCACCTGGTCCATCGGCTTGACCATGCTCATGTCCACGGGCGGCGACTGGCCGCCCCAGGTGGAGATCATGGCGTGCGGGCTGGCCATCTCGTAGTACAGCGCCTCGAAGCCGTACTTCTGGATCTTGGCGGCTTCTTCCTTGGTGTACTGGCCCTGGTGCAGGATCGGCGCGTGGTAGAACTCGGCGAACGCGTCCATGAATAGCTTCCAGTTGCTGCCGACCTCGGCCCGATAGGAGTAGGTCTCGGTCATCTCGTGGAAGGGGTAGCCCTCGATGCCCTTGGCCAACGATCCCAGGTAGTCGGTCAGCGGCTTGGCGTGCTGGTCGAGGTTGATGAAGATGAAGCCTTCCCACACCTCGCAGCGCACGCCGACCAGACCGTAGTCGCTCTTGTCGACGTCGAAGAACTCCTCTTCCTGCTGGATGAAGGTCAGCTTGCCGTCGAGGTCGTAGCGCCAGGCGTGATACTTGCAGGTGAACTGCCGGCAGGTCCCTGAGGTCTCTACGTTGGGAAAGTCGTTCCACACCAGCTTGTTTCCGCGGTGCCGGCACACGTTGTGGTAGGCCTTGACCGCACCGTCCTTGGTCTTGACGATGATGACGGACATGCCCTTGCCCGCCGACGGCAGCTCCTTGGTGAAGTAGCTGCCGGTGCGCGGAAGGCGCTCGACTCGACCGACGTTCAGCCAGGTGCGCTTGAAGACGGCGTCTCGCTCGGCTTCGAAGAACGCCGGATCGATCGAGTCGGTGTAATCCACCGGCGCGGTACCCAGTTCGGGATAGTTCTCCGTCCAACTACCAGCGTCGGGCTTGGGGAAGTGTGCCAACGTCTTACCTCTCTTGTGTTCCGCCGTCAAAGTCGTCTTCGACCTCGACGCCAAAAGTGTTCAGTGCCATTGCCAGTGCGATGTAGTTGCCGATGGTGAAGACCAAATCCATCCGCTGTTGTTCGTCGAGTCGTGAGCCGAGGGCCACCCAGGTCTCATCCGAAATCTTGCTCTTCTCGTCGAGTTCGTCGACAGCACGCAGCAACGCACTGTCGAACGCGTCCGGCGACTGGCCGGTCTTCGCGGCCTCGATGTCGGCGTCGGTCAGCCCGACCCCTTTGCCCATGTCGACGTGGTGCGCCCACTCGTAGGCGCAGTCGCGACGATGTGCCACACGCAGGATCACCAGCTCACGAATCCGCGGCGACAGTGTCGATCCGTAGAGCAGGTAGGTGCTGAACTTGAGATAGGCGCGAGTCAGTTTCGGGTGACGAACAAACGTCGACAGCAACGTGCCGGCACTCTCAGGGTTTTGTCGTTCCTCGGGGAGCATCACCGACAGCGCGTGCCGGGCAGCGTCGTCCCACTGATCCGCCGGCAGCGGGGACACGCGCATCTGCACTCCTCCAGTAAGAGAATCATATTCTCATATTTGATCAATAGGTTTCCATGAACTCGCGGATTGGTCAATATTCGAGCCCCACCTGCACTGACCCGACCTGCTCGCGCAGCCTGTCTGCATGCGTGAACCCGACCCTTACCGTGCCGGAGGTAGTCTTGGCATGTTGATTCTCGCGATTAGAGAAGCTAGTTTTCATTACACGGGAGAAGTCAGCGGCGAAAGCGATTCGCCGACGGGCCGTCCACCGGTTCGCCACAATCACGAGATAGCCGCGAGCCAATGACCAGGTGGGCCCCGAGCGCCCCCGATGGAGAGGACCGGGCAGTGAACAAAGACGACATGATTTTGATCAGCGTCGACGACCACACCGTCGAGCCACCCGACATGTTCAAGAATCACCTGCCGAAGAAGTACGCCGACGATGCCCCGCGCCTGGTGCACAACGAAGACGGCTCGGACTGCTGGCAGTTTCGCGACACCGTCATCCCCAACGTCGCGCTCAATGCGGTGGCTGGTCGTCCGAAAGAGGAGTACGGAATCGAGCCACAGGGCCTCGATGAAATACGCCCCGGCTGCTACAACGTCGACGAGCGGGTCAAGGACATGAACGCCGGGGGAATCCTGGCGTCGATCTGCTTCCCGTCCTTTCCGGGCTTCGCCGGGCGCCTGTTCGCCACCGAGGACCGGGACTTCTCGATAGCGCTGGTGCAGGCCTATAACGACTGGCACATCGAGGAGTGGTGTGGCGCCTACCCGGCCCGCTTCATCCCGATGGCGATCCCGGTGATCTGGGACGCCGAGGAGTGCGCCAAAGAGGTGCGGCGGGTTTCCAAGAAGGGCGTGCATGCACTGACCTTCACCGAAAACCCGGCCGCAATGGGGTATCCCAGTTTTCACAACGAGCACTGGAAGCCGTTGTGGGAAGCGTTGGTCGAGACCAACACCGTGATGAACGTGCACATCGGATCCTCGGGCCGGCTGGCTATCACCGCCCCCGACGCGCCGATGGACGTGATGATCACGCTGCAGCCGATGAACATCGTGCAGGCCGCCGCGGACCTGTTGTGGTCTCAGCCGATCAAGGACTACCCGGACCTGAAAATCGCGCTGTCAGAAGGCGGCACCGGTTGGATTCCCTACTTCCTCGAGCGGGCCGACCGGACTTACGAGATGCACTCGACGTGGACGCACCAGGACTTCAAGGGCAAGCTGCCCAGCGACGTTTTCCGTGAGCACTTCTTGACGTGCTTCATCAGCGACAAGGTTGGTGTCAAGCTGCGCAACATGATCGGCATCGACAACATCTGCTGGGAGGCTGACTACCCGCACAGCGACTCGATGTGGCCCGGCGCCCCCGAAGAGTTATGGGAAGTGCTGTCCGAGAACAGCGTGCCGGACGACGAGATCAAGAAGATGTCGTACCAGAACGCGATGCGCTGGTACTCCTTCGACCCGTTCAGCCACATCACTGAAGCCCAGGCCTCGGTGGGTTCATTGCGCAAAGCCGCTGAGGGGCACGATGTTTCGATCCAAGCACTCAGCAAACACAAGGACTTGAGGGCGGGCGCGTCGTTCATGGACTTCGCCGCCAGCGCCAAGGAACTGACCGGCAATACGGACTAACACGCGACCGGTCGTCCTCTGCCGGTGCTGAACTGATCAAAGGAGATTTCGCAGTGGCCGGCGATGGGATGAGCTTCGAGCTGACCGATGACCAGCAGCTGATCCGCAAGTCGGTCGCCGAGCTGGCGTCGAAGTTCGACGACCAGTACTGGATGGAAAAAGACCTGGCGCACGAGTTTCCCCAGGAGTTCTACGACGCGATCGCCACGGGCGGCTGGCTCGGCATGACGATCCCCGAGGAGTACGGGGGCCACGGGCTCGGCATCACCGAGGCCACGCTCCTGCTCGAGGAGGTGTCGCGCTCGGGTGCGGCCATGAACGGCGCCAGCGCAATCCACCTGACGATCTTCGGCATGCAGCCCGTCGTCAAGCACGGCTCCGACGAGCTGAAGGCCAGGACCCTTCCGCGAATCGTCAACGGCGATCTGCACGTCTGCTTCGGCGTCACCGAACCCGGTGCAGGCCTGGACACGTCGCGCATCACGACATTCGCCAAGCGCGAAGGCGACACCTACCGGATCAATGGGCGCAAGGTCTGGATTTCCAAGGCGCTGGAGTCCGAAAAAATCCTGCTGCTGACGCGCACCACACCGTTCGACGAGGTCACCAAGAAGACCGACGGCATGACGCTGTTCCTCACCGACCTCGATCGCGACCATGTCGACATCCGGCCGATCAAGAAGATGGGCCGTAACGCCGTCAGCTCCAACGAGGTCTTCATCGACGATCTGATCGTCCCGGTCGAGGACCGGGTCGGCGAGGAGGGGCAGGGCTTCAAGTACATCCTCGACGGTCTCAACCCGGAGCGGATGCTGATCGCGGCCGAGGCGCTCGGCATCGGGCGCGTCGCGCTGGAGAAGGCTGTCAAGTACGGCAACGAACGCGTCGTGTTCAACCGCCCGATCGGCATGAACCAGGGTCTTCAGTTTCCGCTGGCCGACTCGCTGGCGCGCCTGGACGCCGCGGAGTTGGTGCTGCGCAAGGCCACCTGGCTCTACGACAACGGGAAATCTTGTGGCCGCGAAGCGAATACCGCGAAATATCTCTGCGCGGACGCCGGGTTCGCGGCGGCCGATAGGGCGCTGCAATTGCACGGCGGCATGGGCTACTCGGAGGAGTACCACGTGTCGCGCTACTTCCGCGAGTCACGTCTGATGAAGATCGCGCCGGTCAGTCAGGAGATGATTCTCAACTTCCTTGGCGAGCACGTGCTGGGAATGCCGAGGAGCTACTGATGACGTCCCTGTTCGACCTCACCGGCCGCTCGGCGCTGATCACCGGTTCGGGTACCGGGATCGGGGCTGCTGTCGCTCAAGCATTGGCTTCCGCTGGTGCCGCGGTCTTGGTCAGTGATGTTGATGCCGACGCCGCTTCGGCTGTCGCTCAACGCATTTGCGCCGCCGGCGGCAAGGCGGAGAGCGTTGCACTCGACGTGCGTGACCGCTCGGCCGCCGAAGCCGCAGTGGCACAGGCCGCCGCGCTCTCCGGCGGAGCGCTGAACATCCTGATCAACAACGCCGGGGTGACCGCGCCGGGGATGTTCACCGACCTCACCGACGAAAGCTTTTACAAGGTGCTCGACATCCACCTGATGGGGGCCGTGCACTGCGCCCAAGCGGCGCTGAAATCCCTTCCCACCGACGGGACCGGCCGCATCATCAACGTGGTCTCGTCTGCCGGGATCACCGGAACGCTGGGTCAGGTGAACTACTCGGCCGCCAAGGCCAGCATCATCGGGTTCACCAAGTCGCTGGCGCGTGAGCAGGCGCGGAACAACATCATGGTCAATGCGCTTGCGCCACTTGCGGCCACCAGGATGACCGAGACCATCCGCACCAACGAGAAGTTCGCGGCCAACATGATGAACCGTATTCCGTTGAAGCGCTGGGCCGAACCGGAAGAGGTCGCCGGCGCATTCGTCTTTTTCGCCTCCGACGCCGCCTCCTACATCACCGGACAGGTGCTGCCGGTGGACGGCGGCATGGTGATGTGATGCCGGAGCGCCGAGGGCCGCTGGCGGGCATCACCGTCGTGGCCCTGGAGCAGGCGGTCTCGGCGCCGATGTGTACCCGGGTGCTGGCCGACTTCGGTGCGCGGGTCATCAAGGTCGAGAATCCCAAGGGGGGCGATTTCGCCCGTCACTACGACGAAGTCGTCAACGGGCTTGCCGCGCATTTCGTCTGGGCCAACCGAGGCAAAGAGTCGCTCACACTCGACCTGAAAAGCGAAGCGGGGCTGGACATCCTGCACCGACTGCTCGATCGTGCCGATGTGCTGGTGTCTAATCTCGCGCCCGGCGCGGTGGCCCGCCTCGGGATCGCGGCCGCCGATCTCGAGCAGCGCCATCCAAACGTGATCGCGGTCGAAATCGATGGCTACGGGCCCGGCGGGCCGTTGTCTCACAAACGGGCCTACGACTTGCTGGTCCAGGCGGAGTCCGGGGCCTGCGCGATCACCGGTAGTGCGGGTGCGCCGGCCAAGCCCGGCCCGCCGGTGGCAGACATCAGCACCGGGCTGTATTCGGCATTATCGATTCTGGCGCTGCTGTATTCACGCGACGCGCAGTCGACGCCCGGTGGCCACGGCAACACGATCGGGCTCAGCCTGCTCGACACCATGACCGAGCTGATGGGGTATCCGCTCACCTACACCCGGTATTCCGGGATCGACCAACAGCCGTTGGGCATGAGTTCGCCCGCGGTGGCGCCCTACGGCTCGTACCGCACCGCCGACGATCAAACAGTTGTGCTGGGCACCACAAACGATGCTGAATGGCAACGGCTTTCACGGCAGATCATCCAGCGAGATGATCTTGCCGACGACCCGCGGCTGGCGCACAACTCCGGTCGCTGCGCTCATCGCGACATCTTGGACGAGGCGATCGGTGGCTGGTGCGCACAGCACGACCTGGACCACGTGCAGAAAACAGCGGACGCCGCGGGGATCGGGAATTCCCGGTACAACCTGCCCAGCGAGGTTCTGGTCCACCCCCAATTGAAGGCGCGTGACCGCTGGCGGCAGGTCGAAACACCGGCCGGCCCGATTCAGGCATTGCTGCCGCCCCCGGTCATCGCCGGCTACCAGGCTCCGATGGGTGCGGTGCCGGGCCTCGGGCAGCACACCGATGCGGTGCTGGCCGACCTCGGCTTCGGCGCCGACGAGATCGATGGACTGCGAGCACAGGGCGCGGTCGGAGCGGCGTACTCGTGAGTGACGAGTCCGTGCTGCTGTGCAGCGACCGGGACGGCGTGCGGACGCTGACCCTCAACCGGCCGCGCCGCAAGAACGCCATCAACCGAGAACTGTGGGTCGCCTTGGCTCAGGCGCTCATTGACGCAGGTAAGGACTCACACGTGCGTGCGGTGGTGCTCACCGGAGCCCAAGGCGCCTTCTGCTCCGGCGCCGACATCTCGACGCCAGATGACAGCCATCCCGTGCACAAGTTGCAACGCCTGACCGATGTCGCGTTGGCACTGCACGAGTTGTCGAAGCCGACGATCGCGAAGGTCGACGGTGTCGCGGTCGGTGCGGGCTGGAACCTGGCGCTGGGGTGCGACTTGGTGGCGGCGACCCCGGAATCGACCTTCTCGCAGATCTTTTCCAAGCGCGGGTTGTCGGTGGATCTCGGCGGTTCGTGGCTGTTGCCGAAAATCGTTGGCTTGCAGCAAGCCAAGCGACTGGTGCTACTGGCGGAGACCATCGGGGCCGCCGAAGCCCAGGCGCTGGGTCTGGTCACGTGGACGGTGCCGGCCGATGAGATCGACGCCTTCGTCACCGATATCGCCGACCGACTGGCCGCCGGGCCGCCGATTGCGTTGGCGCACAGCAAGGCATTGTTGAACGAGGGCGCCGATCGGACCATGCGTGACGCCCTGGCCAACGAGGCCCGGGCGCAGGTCGGTAATTTCGCCACAGTGGATTCGGCGGAGGCGTATGCCGCATTCGCCGCGAAGCGCGACCCGTCGTTCACGGGGCAGTGGGCGGTCAAGAGAGCGGAGCAGAACAATGCGTGAAACAGTCATCGTCGAAGCGGTGCGGACGCCCGTCGGCAAGCGCAACGGTGGCCTGTCGGCCATGCACGCCGCCGACCTGTCGGCAGTGGTACTCAACGAACTCGTCGAGCGCACCGGCATCGACCCGAACGTCATCGACGACGTGGTGTGGGGATGCGTGTCGCAGGTCGGCGACCAGTCCAGCAACATTGGCCGGTACGCGGTGCTGGCCGCGGGCTGGCCCGAACACATTCCCGGCACGACGATCAACCGGGCCTGCGGTTCCAGCCAGCAGGCGCTCGACTTCGCGGCGCAGGCGGTGATGTCCGGACAGCAGGACGTGGTGGTGGCCGGTGGAGTCGAGGTGATGAGCCGGGTGCCGCTGGGCTCCGCCCGGGCCAGCGGTCAGCCATATGGCCCCAAAGTGCTTGCCCGCTATGACAATTTTTCTTTCAACCAAGGTCTCTCGGCGGAGATGATCGCCAAGAAGTGGGGATTCTCCCGCACTCGGCTCGACGAGTACTCCGCGCTGTCCCACGAACGCGCCGCGGCCGCGCAGGACAATGGCGCCTTCACCGATCAGATCGTGCCGGTGTTTCCCGAGCAGAACGCGGTGACGGCGGACGAGGGGATTCGGCGCGGCACATCGGTGGAGAAGCTGGCCGGGCTGAAGCCCGCGTTCGACGAGGCCGGTGTGATCCATGCCGGCAACTCGTCCCAAATCTCCGACGGCGCAGCGGCTTTGCTCGTGACAACCTCCGACATCGCGGTCGAGCTCGGCCTCACGCCGCTGGTGCGCTACAAAGCCGGCGCGGTGACCGGCGCCGACCCGGTGCTCATGCTCACCGGACCGATCCCGGCCACCGAGAAGGTGCTGGCCAAAGCCGGCGTCTCGATGTCCGACGTCGGCGTGTTCGAGGTCAACGAGGCCTTCGCCCCGGTTCCATTGGCCTGGCTCGCCGAAACCGGTGCCGACCCGGACCTGCTGAACCCTCTCGGCGGCGCCATCGCCCTCGGTCATCCGCTGGGCGCCTCCGGCGCGGTCCTGATGACCCGCATGGCACATCACATGCGCGACAACGGCATTCGCTACGGGCTGCAGACCATGTGCGAGGGCGGCGGCACCGCGAACGCCACTATCGTCGAACTTGTTGCCTGACAGGGATATTCATGCGTAGAGACCTGTTCACCGAAGATCACGAAGCGTTTCGCGGGCTGGCCCGCGACTTCATCGAGAAGGAGGTGGTGCCCGCCTACCCGGAATGGGAGAAGGGCGGGCGGATGCCGCGCGGCGTGTTCAAGCAGATGGGTGCGCTCGGGATGCTCGGGATGGCGATTCCCGAGGAGTACGGCGGTGGTGGCCAGCCCGACTACCGCTACAACGTGGTGCTGCAGGAAGAGGCGGCCAAGGCGCTGGTGACGCTGTCCACGGTCCGCACCCAACTCGAGGTGATCCTGCCGTACTTCCTGCACTACGCGAACGAAGAACAACACAAGCGCTGGTTCCCCGGCCTTGCCGACGGGACGCTGCTCACCGCCGTGGCGATGACCGAGCCGGGCACCGGGTCGGACCTCGCCGGTATGCGTACCACCGCCGTGCGGGACGGTGACCACTGGATCGTCAACGGCGCCAAGACATTTATCACCGGCGGCATGCAAGCGGACCTCGTGATCGTGGTGGCCCGCACCTTCACCGATCCCGACAATCGGCGCAAGGGCCTGACGCTGCTCGTCGTCGAGGACGGCATGGAGGGTTTCACCCGCGGTCGCGAACTGGAGAAGATGGGCTGCAAGGTCCAGGACACCGCCGAATTGTCGTTCGTCGACGTCCGCGTCCCCGTCGAGAACATTCTCGGCGAAGAGGGTGAGGCATTCGGCTACCTCGGCCACAACCTGCCGCAGGAACGACTGACCGTGGCAGTCGGATCAGTGGCGCAAGCGCGCTCGGCGATCGCCGCTGCGATCGATTACACCAAGAACCGCAAGGCTTTTGGCCAACCGGTCGCCTCGTTTCAGAACACCAAATTCGAGCTGGCCGCGTGCTCGACCGAGGTAGAGGCCGGCCAGGCGATGCTGGACCGGGCGGTCGCGCTGCACGTCGAGGGGGAGTTGTCGGCCCCCGACGCCGCGCGCGTGAAGCTGTTCTGCACCGAGATGCAGCAACGCGTCATCGACCGCTGCCTGCAACTCTTCGGCGGCTACGGCTACATGATGGAGTATCCGATCGCCCGGCTGTACACGGATGCGCGGGTGGCGCGCATCTACGCCGGCACCAGCGAAGTGATGAAAGTGATCATCGCCAAGTCGCTCGGTTTGTGACCCTGACCCGGTCACGCGAGCCGAATACACGCGCGGTGCAGATGCAGTAGCGGGCTACTGCTGTGCCTGGCCCGGTTCACTAAAAAGATGTGCAGAGGGGGTTGAGAAGAGAGGCAGCCATGTTGCGCACTCGTGGTCTCGGTCGGCTGGGCTTGCTGGTCGGTGGGTTAGGAATTGGATTGGCGCTGGTCTCCACCCCGGGGGACGCCTCGGGCGACTCGTCTACTGACTGGTTGTCGTCCATCGATCAACTGCTGGGCGGCTTATCCGCCCCGGCGGCAGATCCGGCCGAGGCTTTGGATATGCAGATCTCAATCGGCGGAACGCTGTTGTTCCCCTACCTCGACAACACCGCGATTGCCCAGGCGGGCCCGGGGGACATTGCGATCGCCATCGGCAACAACAGCTTCGCCTCCGCCCAGAACGGTTTGTTCGATTTCGCATTCGCCGACGGCACCAACAGCTTCGCCGAAGCCGAAATCGGCAATTTCGACGTCGCCGTTGCCGATGGGGCCGACAGCGTCGCCAAGGCAGGCTTCGACGCTGCGTTGATACCGGGATACTTGTCTCCGACCAGTTTCGACACCGCCTTGGTGTTTGGCGCCGGCAGCACCGCCCTGGCCGGTTTCGAGGGAATCGACAACAGCGTTGGCTTTTTCGACCTCGCTGGCGCCTTCGGCGACAACCTGTTGGCCCAAGCTCTCGTCGCCCCCTTCGTGGTCGACATCGTGCCGTAGGAGCGTCCTGAAATTTGATCGGCTGAGACCCTTGTCACATGCGTGCAACCAACCTACTGTGTGTTCAGTTGGTTGGTTGGACGAAGGAGTCCGGTGCCTGAGACACGGCCGTACGAGTCACTGCGGGCCAAGGGTGAAGATCGCAAACAGCGAATCCTGGCGGTGGCGCAGCGATTGCTGACCCGCAACGGCTGGCGCAGTACGACGCTGGCCCAGATCGCCGGCGAAGCCGGCGTCAGCCCGGCCGGCCTCCTGCACCACTTCGAGTCCAAAGAACAATTGCTGCACGCGGTGCTGGACATCCGTGATGCCGACGACGACTCGCACGCCGACCGTGCCGGGGACCTGATCTCGGAAGTCGCCGCGGTCGCTGACCGGTACTACCGCTCGCCCGAATTGATCGGCACCTACAGCGTGCTGCTGGCGGAGAACGTCGACCCGGACGCTCCGCTGCACGACCGCCTCACTGCCCGCTACCAGGCCGCAAACGACATCATCGCCGCGCTCATCCGGCGTGGTCAGGATACCGGCGAATTTCGCCTGGACATCGACGTCACCGTCAAGGCAACGCAAATCCTTGCCTTCATCACCGGAATGGAGACCACATGGTTGATCAACCCTTCGATACCACTGACCGAGGTCTTCAAGGAGTACTCGGAGTCGTTGGCCCGGGACCTGGCACCGCCGAGCCCGGCGTGAGATACCGGCTCGACGTGGTCGCCGCCGACGTCGCCGACGTAGTGCGCTTTGCCGGCGGTTGGTTGTTCGACCGGGCGATGGCCGGGTGGGACGTGACCGTCTTGGTCGCCGATCATCCCGACGAGCGACCCCTTCAAATTCTCGGCGTCCAGATCCTCGATCTGGAATACGCGCTGACGACGGCCGGCAACCGGCCGCCGCCGCAAACCCTGGCCGCCGCGGCCGACTTGTTCGGCTGCGACTCGCGGGTTCGGCAGGGCGTCCTGCAGGCACTCGATCAGGGCGCCACCGAGGTCACGCTCTGGGGCCAGACCTGGCCGGCCGAACTCGACGACAGCGTCGGCTTGGTCGAGCACCGGCTCAGCGCGGCAGCTCTGGCGTTCAAAGGGCAGGCGCTCGCGGCGGCCGGGATCTGCCCGGCGTCGGTCGCGCCGATCGAGACGTTTCGCAGCCGGGTGATGTCCGGCCCTTCGGTTGAGGCCGATCTCGTGCCCGCCAGCTGACCCGCGATTGCGCACCGCGTTGACGCCGCGGCATGCTCTGTGGAAATCTAATATCCATCTCTGAGAGGCACATTCTCACTGTCGAGATTGGAACGGTGCGAAATGGTGAACGACTTCACCGAGCTGGACTTTTTCCGCGGCACGGAACTCGTCGCGGACCCCTACCCGTACTACGAGTCGCTACGGCAGAAGTGCCCGGTGACCAAGGAGACGCATCACGACGTCACGATGGTCACCGGCTGGGAGGAAGCCTGCGCCGTCCTCAACGACGCCGAGACGTGGTCGTCGTGCAACGCGGTGACCGGACCGTTCCCCGGCTTCCCGGTGAGCCTCGAAGGCCGGGGCGACGGTGACATCACCGACCTGATCGTGCAGCACCGCGACGAGCTGCCGTTCAGCGACCAGTTGCCCACGCTCGACCCTCCGACGCACACCAACCACCGCTCGCTGCTGATGCGGTTGATCACCCCCAAGCGCCTCAAGGAGAACGAGGACGCCATGTGGGCGCTGGCCGACCAGGCGCTCGACGACTTCCTGGCACCCGGGCACGGAGAGTTCATCAAGGGCTTCGCCAGCCCGTTCACGTTGCTGGTGATCGCCGACCTGCTGGGCGTGCCGCTCGAGGACCGCGACAAGTTCGTCCAAGGCATCCGCCAGCACTCGGGTGGCGGCGTCGGCGGCACCGGCAAGGAATCGCTGGCGCACAGCCCGCTGGAATTCCTGTACGGCTTGTTCTCCGACTACGTCGACGACCGCCGCGCCAATCCCCGCGACGACGTGTTGACCGGGCTCGCCACCGCGACGTACCCCGACGGTTCGACGCCCGAGGTCGGAGACGTGGCTCGTGTTGCGGCCAACGTCTTTTCGGCGGGTCAAGAAACCACCGTGCGGCTGCTCGGCGCGTCGCTGCAGACGTTGGGGGAGCGGCCGGACATTCAGGCGCAGTTGCGCAAGGACCGCAGTCTGGTGCCGAACTTCATCGAGGAGTCGCTGCGCCTCGAGAGCCCGGTCAAGGGAGACTTCCGGTTGAACCGGCGGCCGGTCAACGTCGGCGGGGTCGACCTGCCCGCGGGCACCACCGTGATGGTGGTGCAGGCCGCCGCGAACCGCGATCCGCGCCGATTCGACGACCCCACTACGTTCGACCCCGCCAGAAAGAACGCCCGCCAACACATCTCGTTCGGCCGCGGAATCCACAGTTGCCCCGGTGCGCCGCTGGCGCGCGCCGAAACGCGAGTGGCGCTGGAACGACTGCTCGACCGGACCTCCGACATCCGGATCAGTGAGCAGCATCATGGCCCGGCGAATGACCGCCGCTACCAATTTGTTCCGACCTACATCCTGCGCGGCCTCACCGAGCTGCACCTCGAGTTCACGCCGGCATGAAGGTCTGGGTAGACGACCAGCGCTGTCGCGGCCACGGGATGTGCCTCACGCTCTGCCCGGACGTGTTCAGCCTGACCGATGACGGGTATGCGGTCGCGGTCGACTCTGAGGTGCCGAGCGACTTGGAGGCGGCCGCCCAGGAGGCCATCCAATGTTGCCCCGAACAAGCCATCGCCGAGAAATAGTCAAATACTCACGCGTAAGGAGTCTCATCCGATCATGCCAAAGGGATATGTCATTCTCACCGAGGCCATCAAGGATCCGGAAGGCATGAAGGCCTATGGCCGGGCGGCCGGCGCGGCGATGGGTGGAGTCAACATCCTCGCGGTCGACACCAAGGCCGAGACGCATCGAAGGCACTTGGCACGGCAATCAGACCGTCGTGCTGGAATTCGAATCGGTGGATGCCGCTCGAGCGTGGTACGAGTCCGACGCCTACCAGGCAGCGGTCAAGCTGCGTCAGGCCGCGGCCGATTGCAACGCGGTTATCATCTCTGGGTTTTCCTGAGCCGCAACCGCTTACGCCTAGTGCACGCCGATCTCGTCGCAGATCGGCCCGACGATGAACAGGCCGCCGCGAGGAGTGCAGAACGGGTGTGGCGGCTGCGGTGAC
Organism: uncultured Actinomycetota bacterium; assembly: GCA_963749375.1. Taxonomy (GTDB): domain Bacteria; phylum Actinomycetota; class Actinomycetes; order Mycobacteriales; family Mycobacteriaceae; genus Mycobacterium. The sequence goes on along the minus strand of CAVVNB010000018.1, from coordinate 25,037 downwards.
GGCGGCGGCGGTGGCGGAGGGTTGAAGACCGGAGCCGAAACGTCGGCCAGCACGAAGCTTCCGTCGGTAGTTCCCGCGAAGCGCACGTTGCCCTGGCCCATCGGAACGATGTACCAGGTGTGGCACACTCCCATGTTCCATTCGACGCCACGGTATGGCAAACCCTGTCCGGGGCACCAGGTGTGAGCCTGCGGAGAAAACGGGTCGGCCTGTGCGGTACCGGTAGCCAGTCCCGCTCCGATGACAGCGAGGCTGCCGGCGAGCAGGGCTCCAGCGATTGTCTTCTTCATGGCGGGTTCCTTTCCACTTTTCTGATCCGAAAAGTAGTTGCGACCGCTTCATGGATTCTTAACGCCGGCCCGCGAACATCGGCGACGGCTAGAGTTTCTTCAGCCCACGGATGATTTTGTTGAACGGTTGCATCGACAGCAGCCCCTTTCGCAGGCTCCGCTGGAGGGGCCCGCCGTTGGTCAAAACCATGTAGCGGACTCCGCAGTCGCGCCACTGCGCGGCCTGCTCGAGGACCTCTTTAGGTGTCCCTGCCAGCGTCGTCTCCCTTAGCAGCGCCGGCGGGACCTGAGCCACATGAGACAAGGCCGTCTGCTCGTTCATGTTGAACGGCAGTAGATCTTGCGCCCCCGAGAATCCGGCCCCCAACGGGTGCTGAGCACCATGACGTCGGTAATCGTCATCGGCGGCCGCCAACCCCCAGAACTTGAGGATTTCGGACTCGAGCGCTTCATCGACGTCGTCACTGGTTCGAGCGGTGATCACCGGCAACCACACCGCGGGCGTAACAGACATCGGGTCGCGCCCGGCGTCGGAGGCGGCTGATCGAACGATGTCCAGCCGTTGCGTGTAGTCCTGGGGCCGGTGCGGGAAGCCGGGGAAATAGCCATCGCCGTAGCGTCCCGTCGCACGCAGCATGCGTGGGCCGTGGGCTCCGATCCAGATCTCGGGCCACTTACCGCGATACGGCGGTAGGTCAAATAGCGCATTTCGCAGCGGAAAGTAGGGCGATTCTCGGTTGACGAGCTGGCCTCCCGAACCCCACAGCGCGCGAATAGTGGCCAACGCCTCTTCAAATCGCGCAACCGGTTTGGACCAATCAACGCCGTAGGGCTCATTGCCTTCGCGTTCGCCCGGCCCGATGCCCAGAATTGCCCGGCCACGGGTGAGTAGGTGCAGCGTCGCCGCGGCCTGAGCGGTGACGGCGGGGTTGCGCCGACCGGTGTCGGTCACACTTGTACCGAGAGACATGCGACCCGCTCGATTGCGCGCGGCGAGGTGCCCGAGCATCGTCCATGGCTCCATGTACGCATCGAGGGTTGGCACCAGTTTCGTTGCACCGCAATAGCTCTGCTTCCACAACGAGCGCGGGAACAACCCGTTGAGGTGGTCCGGAATCCACAGCGAGTCGACGCGGTTGGCAAGCGCATTCAGGTAAGTGGCTCGCGTCAGACTCTCGGGCGTCGGGCGCGAGACGAGATTGAAGTCCATGATGCCCACACCGAATCGGGCCATTGTTTGTCCTTCCCGCTGCCGTCCTGGTGTTTCAGTGTTTCGCGGGCGGGTCGGGAAGCTGTGAGTAGCTGACTACTCGATTTCTGGACGGCCGTCAGAACGGCGGTGGCTCGTCGTCTCCGCTGGGTGGTGCGAGTCCCGATGAGACCGTTTGGCGCGCTTGGTGGTTGCGTCGTCGTTCGGTGGCGATGTGGTGGGCCCGGTTTTGGGCGCGGGTGCGCCGGCGCCTCGGCATCATTGCGGTTCGGTCGGCACTGCGCGGTGGGCCGGGTATCGGGTCGAGCGCGCCGGTCGGTGCGCAGAGTGCCGGGAACAGTAGCGCGCTGCCGGGCGTGGTGACGTAGGTCTGCTGCGACGGTGAGGTCCAGATGACTGTGCCGTCGGGGAGTTGTTGGTCGTGCCAGCCCCAGAACGTCTTGAGCAGGTGATGGCGGCGGCACAGGGCTTTGAGGTTGGATGCATGCGTGGGGCCGCCATCGGCGTAGGGCATCGTGTGGTCGACGTCGCAGCGCGTCGCGGGCTGATCGCAGCCGGGGAAACGGCAGGTCAGGTCGCGGCAGCGGACGAAGTCCGCCAGCGCCCGCGATGGTTTGTACCCGGATTCCGGTGGCGAATCGGCCGGGTGGATCAGTGGCCGCAGCTTGGCTGATCGCGCCAAATCCGCGACCAGCTCGGCGGGGAGTAGCGCATCGTTGCCGAGCATCGAACCCGGCGTGTGCCCGGCGCCGTCAAGCGTCGCCTCATCGGCGATCACGTGGATCACAACCGGGCTCGGCGCCGGCGCGCTCGCTGCCGGGCAATTCGGTTGTCCGCAGCGACAATCCAGCCGGTCGGCACCGAAAGCCATGGCGCCCAGGGCGTCGGCGCGGCGTTGGTTACGGGTGCGCGGGTCGTCGTCGCACACGGTGGCGGCCAATGCGTCCAGGCGGGCCTCGACGGCGCGGGCGTCGGTGGTGAGCAGCCGCCCGAATACTTCGGTGAGCCCGTCGGCGTCGCCCCAGAACGACACTTCCCGCTCGCCGCGGCGCTCCCTGCGCTTTCGCACCGCATCCTGATCGGCGCGGGCCACGATGCGGTCGACACGTCCGCCCAGCCGACCCTGGGTGATGCACGTCCATCGGGCGACTTTGAGTGCCAACTCGGCGTCCACGGCGGCCAGCACCGCGGGATCGGTGATCAAATCGGTGCGGTACACGATCGTCTGAAAGGATCGGTAATCGATGTCGCCGGCCAGCAGCAGCGCGCCGACCCGCGGCAGCCGCAACCGCATCGCCCGCGCGTAGTCGACGTAACTGTCGGCCAAACCGCGCGTAATGCCCAGCGCCGCGGCTATCTCGTCGGTGATCGCATCGTGGGTGTCGGTGCCCCACGTCTCGCGCTCGCCAAAATGCCGCAACCACAACAGGTCCAGCTCACCGATCACCGCCAGCCGCTCACCTGCCGCCCGGTTCTCGGCGCGCGCCGCCGCGTAGAGCTGCCTCATCGTCGACTCGAACATACATTCGATCCTGGCACAGGTGTCCGACATTGATCGGTGTGATGTCTCAGGACATGAGTGACAGTTCTGCATCAGGACATCGGTGACGGTTGGTGTGTCAGGACTTTGGTGACGGTTTCTCGGGGTTGGGGCGTTGGCCGCGGGGCCTGCCGTTGCCGACGTATTTGATGCCGGGTGCGGGTCGGGTGTGCTCGGCGAGGACCTCGCCGTGGGTGTCGGTCACGATGATCGTGTCGCCGTCGCTGATGACCAGGACGTGTTCGAAGGCGCGATGCACGTCGACCATGTAGGTGATCGAGTCCAGTCCGATGGTGCCCGCGGTGCTCACCGTTCTCACGCGGGTGCCGGCGGGTGGGTCCAATGGCAGGGGTGGCGTGGGCCGCGGGCGTGGGGCGGGCCGGTCGAACAGTGGCCGAACTGGTTTGGGGCGCGGCGCGTCGGCTTTCGGTGTGGCTTCCCACGCGGTTAGCGGTGTGACGCGGCCAGGGAGCCCCTGGTGGGGACGCTGGGTGTTGTAGATGTGGTCGAACGCGTCAACCTGGGCTTGGAGTTCGGCCAGCGTGTCGGCTAGTGGCTGCTTGTCCAGGTAGCCGAACAGCGTCTGGTGGAAGCGTTCGTTCTTGCCCTGAGTGGTCGGCTTGTAGGGCTTGCCGGTGATCGCTTCTACCCCTAGGGCGGCGACGTGACTGACGAGTTGGCCGATGTATCCGCGCCGCGAAGGGTTCAGTGCGATCCCATTGTCGGACAGGAGTCGTTGGGGTACGCCGTGGGCGTCAATGGCTTTGTCCACCAGGATGATTGCGTCCTTAGCGGTCTCACCGAATGCGACGTGGGAGGCGACCGCATAGCGGGAGTGGTCGTCGATGAGCTGGAAGATCACGCACGTGCGTCCGCCGCTGAGCACGTACTCGGTCGCGTCGAGTTGCCAGCACCCATTGGGCGCCGGGTAGACGAACCGCCGCCAGGCCGAGCGGGGCTTCTTCTTGGGCTCAAGACGAGCCACGCCAGCCTCGCGGAAGATGCGTGCCAGCGACGCCGTGGAAGGAACGTGTTCCAGGCCCATCGCGTGCATCTTGTCGTGCACGCTGATCGGCCCATGGTCCAGACCGGAGGCCTCCAGGGCCGCCCGTACTGACACGGCCTGGTCCTTGACCTCATCGCTCACCTTCGACGGGCTCGACTTCGGTCGTCGGGTCTTGGGTTCGAGCACCGCAGCTGGCCCGTCGGTCTTAGCGCGTTTGCGCAACTCGTAGAACGACTTGCGGGAGATGCCGTGCTCGGCGCAGAACGTCGAGACCGCCCCGCGAGGTGCGTCAGCAGGGCACTGCGAGATCGCGAGGCGAACGCGAGGATCGATAGGTTCGGTAACAGCCACCACCGGAGCTTGGGGGCAGAAGTGTCACCACCAAGACCGTCCGAACCGTCACCGGTGTCTTGATGCAGAACTGTCACCGATGTCCTGCGAGATGACATCCGACATTGATCGGATGGCAAGGGCGAGTGCTATTCGCTGATCGAGATGGCTTGCCGCGGGCATTGGCGAACCGCCTCGAGCACCTGCTCTTCGTTCTCGGGGGTGACTTCGTCCTGCAGCACCGTCAGCGTGTCGTCGTCCTCGAGCCGAAACACCTCGGGGATGACGCCCATGCAAACCCCGTTGCTTTCGCACAGCCCCCAGTCGACCTCGATCTTCTTGGTCACTCAGTCCACCTCTATCGCAATACCTTCACCGGGACGTTCAGCCAGCCCGCGACGTTCTGCATGGTGACGCGTTTACAGCCGTCCCAATCAACCTCGTAGCGGGGCATGAAATCGAGTAGCTTCTCCAGCGCGACCCGGCTCTCCATCCGGGCCAGTGCCGCGCCGAGACAACTGTGGATGCCATACCCCAGGCCGAGGTGCTGCGACTCGGTGTGGTCGCGGTCGATGTCGAAAGTGTCGGCGTCGGTGAAGGCATCGGGATCCCGGTTCGCCGCGGCGTTCATCACGAAAACCGGCTTACCGGGCGGAATCGTGCCGCCGCTGGTGTGCGCCTCCTTCAGCGTCCAGCGGACGTTGTACTGCACCGGACCCTCGTACCGGAGCAGTTCTTCCACCGCGCCACCGAGCTTGCTGCGGTCTGCCTGCAGCTTCTCCCACTGTTCGGGGTTACGCGCGAAGAGCACGGTCGCGCTACCGATCAACTTGGTCACAGTCTCGGCGCCGGCGCCGCCCAAAAGCGTGGCGAAACTGCAGATTTCAATATCGTCAAGCTGGCGAGTTTGACCGTCGTCACCAGGTACCTCGGCGGCGATCAGCTTGCTGATCATGTCGTCCTGCGGGTTTTGCCGCCGCTCCTGCACCAGGCTGAAGTAGTACATCGCGGTGTCGATGTTGGCCTGCATGCCGGCTTCACCGAGTTCGATCTGTCCCGGTTCACGGGACAGGCTGGTGTCGATCCAGTGCCGCACCTGCTGGCGGTATTCCTCGGGCACACCGGCCATCCGGGTGATGACCTCGACGGGGAACGGGCCGGAGAAATCCTGCACAACGTCGAAATTGTCGGGGTCTACCGCGCCCAGATACTTGTCGATCACCTCGTGGACTGTCTCGGTCTGGGACTGAACGGCCCGCGGGGTGAAGGCTTTGTTGAGCAGGCTGCGCATGTGCCGGTGGTCCGGCGGATCCATGAAGATGATGGATCTCATGTTCTCGGAGAGGCCTTTGCGCACCATTGCCAGGTCGCAGCCACGGCTCGACGAGTAGGTCTCGTGATCCTTCAGCGCCGCGGCCACGTCAACGTGTCGGGTCAGCGCGTAGAAGTCCTCTTTCTCGTCGTAGTAGAGCGGCGCGTCCTCGCGCATTCGGCGATAGATGTCGAACGGGTTCGCGAAAAATTCTTCGGAGAACGGATGAAAGACGACCTTGGGCTTGGTCATTGCACCCTCCTAAGCGCCTGGGTGAGCGGCTAGTACCGTTACGACGGAATGCTCGACTGTAACGCTAACGGTAGATGGTTCGTCGCGTGCCGAAAAGGCCCTATCCGTGCAATGGAATTACGGTTTCGATCACATGGTCGAGCGCTCCGAGGCCGCTGCCGAGTTCAGTGGCGATCTGCCGGATCACCGCGACGTCCTTGCCGACGAATTCGCCTGCGGTTTCGATGAATGACGCGACCGATCCGCCGGCGGCGACGATGTCCAACACCCGGCTCGCCGCGCTGCCGTGCGGCAGAGCGGCGAGCAGCGCGGACTCTGCCACGCCGAGCCGCGCGGCCAACTCGACGCCAGCGGACAGCAGCCCGATATGCGCCGCGAACAATGCGTTGTTGACCAGCTTCATCTTCTGGCCCGCCCCGAGCGGACCGACATGCAGGATCGGGTCCCCGTAGCAACTCAACATCGGACGCACCGCGGCCACCGCGTCGTCGGCGCCGCCGACGAACAGCGTCAGCGCACCCGCGGCGGCGTTGTGGGGGCCACCGCTGACGGGCGCGTCCACCACCTCGACGCGATGCGGCGCGGCGCGCTCGGCGACGGCCTCGGCGGTGCGCGGGCTTCCGGTGGTGTGCAGCACCAGGGTGGAGTCGGGCGGCATCGCCGCGACCAGATTGCCGGCCAGGCAGACTTCTCGGACCTGCTCATCGGTGAACAGGCAGAGCACCACCGCCTCGGCGTTGGCCCACACCGAACCGATCTCGCCGACCGCGTGAGCGCCCAACTCGGTGATTGCCGAGCGCTTCTCGTCGGATCGGCCCAGTGCCCTGACGTGGTGACCGGCCTCGACGAGGCGGCTCACCATCGGCCGACCCATCCGTCCCGCGCCGATGAATCCGATTCTCACCGTGGATGTTCCATGAGGGACAGCGTCGCGTCCGCGGCGTCCAGTACGGCCCCACCGTCGACGGTCTCCGACCCGGCGACGTCGGCGAGCAAGCGGACGTCCTTGCGTAGCAGGGCGCCGGCCATGCCGGCAAGCCGAGCGAGCCCGGCGGTGTCACCGCCAAGCGCGTTGAGCGCGAAGCTGTTTCCGCTGCCACGCGAGATCACCTCGGTGAGCCGTTCGGATGAGACGCCGAGGGACTCCCCTAGCGCCAGCGTGGTGGCCGCCGTGCCCAGGTTGGCGGTGAAGAGCAGGTTGTTCAGCAGCTTGGTCGTCTGTCCGGAGCCCAGCGCACCCAGGTGCACGATCGGGTCGGCGTAGCTTGCGAATACCGGGCGGCATCGTTCGACGACGTCCTCGTCACCGCCGACCATGACCAGGAGCCGGCCCTCGGCGACCGCCGGTGCGCCGCCGCTCACCGGCGCGTCGATCACCGAGACGCCCTGTGCGGCAGCCCTTTCTGCCAGCTCGTGGCAGGTCTTGGGGTGCACCGTGCTGTGGATGGCAATCACGCCACCCGGTTTGAGACCGGCCAGCACTCCGCTCTCGCCGGTGGCCACCTCTACGACGTCGGCATCACCGACCACGCACAGGCACACGAGGTCGCTCGCGGCAGCGAGTTCCGCCGGTGATCCGGCAACTGTGGCGGCGGTATCGGCGAACGGTTCGAGAGAGGTTGGTCGGCGTGCCCACAGTGTCGTCGGGAAACCGGCTTCGATGATTCGTCCGGCCATCGGTCCGCCCTGGCTGCCCAGGCCGATAAACCCTACGTCCATCAGCGTGTCTCCAACGCGCTGACGCATTCGTCGGCGAACGAAAAGACCGTTGAGTGGTAGGTGACGGCCGTGTGCCCGAGGCTGATGTTGTGCCCGGCCCCGGGTTGCTCACTGACCTGAAATCGGGGTGCATTCGAGAACATCGATGCGATTTCGATCTGGGCCCGCGGATCGGCTTGCCACACTTTCTCGTGCTCGGCGACGCTGAACTGCACGGGAATCCGGACGCCGGGCGCGAGCGCCGGGAAATCCTGACGCGACCAGTTCGACACCATCTGATCCTCGTACGGGGGAGCGCCCGGATAAACCGTTGCACCACTGAGTACTTCAGGTGGGTACAACTCGGTCGGATGCCACAAAAGTTCACGCAGTCCGCTCGGACGGTGTTCCCGGGTGGCGGTTTTCAGGATCTCCCGTGCCGCGGGGTGGTAATGCCGACCGGTGCCGGCCAGCTCCATACCGATCAGATCGGTGCGCTGCTCATCGGCGGCCATCCGTATTGCGAGCTCGCATCCACCCGAATGCCCCATCAGGAAAAGGCCGGCCCCGCGGGGTCTTTCGCCCAACACGCGATCGACAACGCCATAGGCCAACCGAACCCGTTGCGCGGGTTCGGCCACCGCGTCAGGGTAGGCGGCGGAGCTGCCGTAGCCGGGACGGTCGATGGCCACCACCGTGTACCCGTGCTGCGCGCCCGCGCGTAGCAACGACAACTCAGGATGGCCGGGGCAATCGAAATACAGTGCGGTGGTGCCTCCGCCGTGAATGGCGACGATGACCGCCCGTGGGCTCGGCGCCTCGGCGACCAACGCGGACATCGGGACGCCGTCGACGATGACAAGCCGCGGTTGAACGGAGGGGGTGCTCACCGATCAGCCCGCAGCAGCAGCACTCCGCTCGGCGTCAGGCCGCCGCTGCTGACCACACCGACGCGGGCGTCGGCAACTTGACGTTCGCCGGCCTCGCCGCGTAACTGGATGATCGCTTCGTGCATCAGACCCATGCCGTGAGTTCGGCCGTGCGACAACTGACCGCCGTGGGTGTTCAACGGGAGCTGCCCGTCGCGGGCGATGTTCTTGCCGCCGTCCAGGAAGTCGCGTGCCTCGCCGATGCCGCAGAATCCCAGTGCTTCGATCCAGGACAGGCAGTTCATCGTGAACCCGTCATACAGCTCGGCGACGTCGACGTCCTGCGGCTTCAGCGAGGTGCGCGACCACAGGTGTGCGGCCTGCCCCAGCACCTGCGGCTCGTGGGTCAATGTGCTTTGGTCCCAGTCGATTCGCTCGATGATCTGGGTGCCTACGGCGTCTACGTAGACCGGTGGTTTGGCGGTGTCCTGGGCGGCGTCGACGGCGGACACGATCACCGCGATCGCGCCGTCGCAGGGCACGTCGCAGTCGTAGAGCCCGAACGGCGAGGTGATCGGCCGGGCGTTGAGGTAGTCGTCCATCGTCATCGGCGTCCGGTAGACCGCCGTCGGGTTGAGCTCGGCGTTGGACCGCTGGTTCAACGCGATCCAGCCCAGCGTCTCCTTGGTCGTGCCGTAGCGGTGGAAGTGACGTTGCGCGTTCTGCGCCAACGTGTGTGCCGCCGAGGTGGCGCCGAACGGCAGCAGCCAATCGGCTCGGCGACCGCCCGACGGGACGATCTTGCCCTGCTTCATCTGCTCGTTGAAAGTGGCTTCCCACAGTGTCCGGAAGCACAGCACGTGCCGGGCCAGCCCGCCGGCGACGGCGAGCATCGCGGCGATCACCGAGCCGCCGGGCCCGAACGTCTCGATGCCACCGTTGTGCCACGTGGGGCGGATGCCCATCGCGGCCTCCAACGCGGTGACCCCGCCCTCGCCGAAGCCGCCGAGGTTGCCGCCACCGGGATACGTTGAGAGACCGTCGATGTCGTCGATGGTCAGGCCGGCGTCGGCGATCGCCGCTTCGCAGGCCGCGACGGTCAGCGACAGCGGCGGCACCATCAACCGGCGGCCGATCTCTGACATGCCGATTCCGGTCAGCGCCACCTTGTCTTCGAATTTCTCCGCGGTGAGCATGGGCCGGACATGCTCACCGAAGCGCTCTGGCTCGATCTCGTCGATCGGCAGCTCGCCAAGTTCGGCATCTTCGACAAGACGGAACAGCGGCAGCCAGACGTCGTCATGCTGCTCGAAGATGACCTCGACCTGCCGGCCCAATTCCAGTTGCCCGGGGTCGCAGTCGATGATGTTGGTGGTCAGCCGAACTCGGGGGTCCTCGGCGATGGCGACTTGCGCGACGACATACGGCGCGGGAAGGCCGGGCAGGCTGAATCGTTCGTTGATGGTGAAGCCGGCCAGCGTCGCGCGACCCGACACCGCCCGCACACCGAGGTTGTGTGAGCGGCAGTACCGGCAGATCGGCGCGGGCGGGTGGATGAGCGCGCTGCAATCGGTGCACTCCTGCAGCCGCAGCTTGCCGTCGGCACCCGATCTCCAGAAGAACTCATTGTCATCGGTGATCAACGGAAGTGGGCGCCCGGTCAACGGGTGAACCCCCACTCCGCTTCGTTCGCTTCGGTTTTCAGGCTCTCGGCCGCATCGTCCGCACCGACCGACCGGCCGTGAGGCTCGGTGTCTCGGTGCTCGCCCCACTCTGTGATCGCGTGCACCGGGCAATCCAGCAGCGCCCGCAGCACGGGATCGCGATCGCCGTCGGCGACCTCGCCATTGCCTTCCAGCGACGCGTATCCCCAGTCGTCGAGCGAGAAGTACTCCGGCGCGTGCTTGGCGCACAGCCCGAAGCCGTCGCAGATCGTGCGGTCCAGACGTATTTTCACAGCACCTCCACCTGGTAGGGGCGGTCGGCTATGAAGGCGCCCAGTTGGCATGTCGGACAACCATTGTCGAGGTGGGCCGCAACGAGGTCGGGGAACGTCGCCAGCAGACTCGCGGCGATGTTGGTCGCGGCGTCCAGAGTTGCGCACGCGCCGCGTCCGCGAAGCACGACCGACCACCGACGCAACCGGGCCACGTCCTCGTCGGTGGCGACGCCGTCGCGCAGCGCCCCGGCAACAGCGGCCATCGCCGCAGTCCCGTTGAAACAGGAGCCGCACTGCCCCGCGTTCTCGCGGTCGAAGTAGGCCAGTACCGACGCCGCAACGGCGAGCGGGCAGTCATCGGTGATCACGGTGATCGCGCCATTGCCCAGGCCGCTGCCGAGGCTACGCAACGATTCGTGGTCGAGCGTTGCGTCGAGCACGGCGCGGTCGAGCAGGCCGGCGAAATAGCCGCCCATCAACACTCCTCGCACGCGATCGGGTGAAACGCCATGCAGAGCAAGAAGTTCAGTGAAAGCCAGACCGTGCGGCACCTCGTAGAGCCCCGGCGCCTGGCCGGCGCCGGTCACCGTCACCAGGAAGCTGCCCGGTGACGATGGCGTGCCCAGCGAACGGAATTCGGCGGCCCCGTGCCGCTGCACGAACGGCAGGCTGGCCAGTGTCTCGACATTGCTCACGAGTGTGGGCAGTCCGCCGACGCCTTCCTGAAATGGCCGCGGCGGCTTGTCCGTCGGCTTGACCGGCCCACCGTTGAGTGCGCGGACGGCGGCCGTTTCCTCCCCGGCGACGTAGCCCGGCTCGACCGTGTGCACCTCGACCGTGATGCCGCCGAGTACATCCGGCCCCAGCTCGGCCAACGCGGCGTCGACGCTACGCGCCGAATCCGCGTCGGACACATAGACGTACGCGCGGTGCGCGGCCACCATCAGCGCCGCAAGCCGCAAACCATCGAGGATCAGATGCGGACGGTGGCGCAGCAGCCACCGGTCCTTGATCGAAGCCGGCTCTCCCTCTTCGCCATTGGCGACTACCACGGCGCCCCCGGCGGCACGTGCATTGTCGCGGACCGCAAGCGCCTTCACCGCGAACGGGAAGCCGGCCCCGCCGCGACCGAGGAGTCCACTGGACTCGACTTCGTTGAGCAGCTCGTCCGGTCCGGCAAGTGGCTGGTAGCCGCCCAGCGCCTGAAATGCGGCGAGGTCTTCGCGGTCCCGACCGCCGAGCAGGCGCGGCGTCAAGCCAGGCGACCAGCCGAGGGTGATGGCCGGTGCTGCGCTGGTCTCCATCAGTTGGCTCCCGGCATCAGAGTTAGGCTTGCGGACATGCGAACCGCCGTCGTGCGCATCAATGTCGATCCCGACAATGCGCTGGCGCCTGCGCAACTAACCGAGGGCATGGCGGCGCTCCTCGAACGTGCCGGTCGCGTGGGTGGTGATGTCATCATGAAAGATCTGGGCGCCATGCCAGCCGGTCGTCGCGAGGTGGAGTTGTTGATCAGCTGCGACGATGCCGACTCCGCCAAAGAGACGGCGATTGGACTGTGCAGCAAAGCCTTTGCGACCGAGCCGATTCCAGGGGTGATCACCTTTGTCAGCCGGGGAACCGATGACGATGCGTACGGTGTGCTGGCCGGATTCGGCCTCACCGGCGACATTGTCCGGACGCCCGGCGATGATGGTTTCGACATCGTCGACGTGACGCTGCGGGAAGCCGACCTCGAGCGCATCCCGGAAAGCCGGGTCCATACGGCGCTGGAGGCGTCGCTGAACTGCGAGGTCCGCATTCGCACGGTGTAGCCGCATCAGGATCCCAGGAACTTCAGGATCGGCGGGGCCGCTTGCACCCAGGTGTCAAACATGTTGAAGTGCTTCACTTTGCCCTGCGCACGCGCCTCGGACGCGCGCTCCCAGGCGTCCTCCGGCCACGGCGGGTCGATCAGCTTGGAGCCCTTGATCAGACAGCTGACTTCCAGGGACGTCCGTTTCGGGTGATCCATGTCGTTCTCGCCGCCACGAATGATCAAGGTGGGGATCTTGATTCGATCGAACATTTCGTCGTCGACGCCCGGAATCGTCTGTCCGGGTTTGGACACGAAGGCGTTGAGCCAGCGCAGCATGAGCTTGAGAAACTCGTCGGAGTCGAAGTCAAGGAAGCGTTTTTCGTTCGCCGGGTTTTCCTCGATGCGCTCGCGCCATTCCGGGACCTTGACTACGCCGTCCATTCCGGTGCCGCGCACCGCGAGAATGCTGGGAACGATGTAGTACGAGCCGAGCACGAAGCTGCCGTAGATGCCACCGACGATGTTCCACACCACGAGCTTTTCGACCATCTCGGGGTAGAGCATCGTGGTCAACATGGAATCCCTTGCGCCACCTGAGCCGCCGGCGAGAATGCAACGGTCGAAGCCCAGGCCGGTTACCAGTTCGTGCAAGGTCTCGGCGCGCATGTGCGATTCACTCTGCCCGTAGAACTGGACGTCGGAGGCGCCGCAGTTGGGCCGGTCCCAGAGCAGCACCCGGTAGCCGCCCGCAGCCAGCGCCTCGGCCAGCGGGCGCAGGCCGGGGATCTCCTTGCTGAACCGGCCGCCCGGCGTCAGCGCGATCAGATCGCCTGACTCGCCGAGGATTTCGTAGACGACGTTGCCACCGTTCACCTCGATAGAGGACACAGATTCTCCTGTTTGGTCAGGCCTGTACTAGGACGTCGTTACCGACGATTCGAACCGGGTAGGTGCGAATGCTCCACTCCGGCTTGACCGTGGTCGTGCCGGTTGCCAGCTCGAAACCCCATTGGTGCCAGGGGCAGTAGATGTATTCCTTGTCGCGCACCATGACCGCATCACCGGGCGCGGTCTCGTCCACGATGGTGCGCCCCCGCGCGCGTCCCGAGCACAGCGGGCCGCCTTGGTGCGGGCAGTAATTCGCAATCGCGTAGAAGGTGCCGTTGACGTTGTAGACACCTACCCCATGCCGGCCGATCGGAACGAGTTTGTGCTTGCCCGACGGGATCTCGTCGACGGTGGCGACAACGTGCTCACGGCCCTGGGCGAGACGCGGCTCGGGCCGGGTGGTTTCCGGCCCTGTTTTCTCGGCAGGCAACTCAGAGCACCCGGACTTGACCCTCGAGGACGGGAACCGTCTCCGGAAGGTGGTACGTCGCAATGCCGTTCTTGTACATCACAGCGTCCCGGGCGTGCTTGGGCAGATGCTTGACCAACCAGCGCGGGTCGTCGAAAGTCCAGTGCGGGTAGTCGGAGGAGAACAGCAGGATTTTCTCGCACTCCATCCACTCCAGGGCGCGAGTCAGCTCGGTCTTGTCTTCCGGGTAATCCAGCGGCTGGGTGGTGAACTTGATGTGATCCTTGACGTACTCCGACGGCTTGCGCTTGATGTCCAGCCACGACTTACGTGCCTCGTAGATCGCGTCCATCCGCCACATTAGCGGCAGTATCCAGGTGAAGGCGTGCTCCACGAACACGATCCGCAGCGTCGGGAACCGGTCGAAGACGCCGTCGAACACCAGGCTCATCACCTGGTTCGCCGCCAGCAGCGAGTAGGTCACCATGAAGTCGTGGTTGTAGCTGGGGTACCCCACCGGCGGGGCCGGAAGCTCGTCGAAATGACTACGCGACAGATGGCAGCTCACCGGCATGTCGTGCTTGGTGGCTGTGGCCCAGATCGGGTCGTATTTCGGATTGCCCCAGGGCGGTCGCGGCTCGGCCTTGATCAGGATCTGCGCCATGAAAGGATGCCCGGCCCACTTCTCGATCTCCCGAGCCGATTCTTCGGGCTCCTGGATGGCGGCACAAATCGAACCGCGCCACCGCTCGTGCCAGTTGTTGTGGCTGTCCAGCCAGTGATGGGCCTGCCAGTCGTTCAACGCGCTCGCCATCGCGTGCTCCGCTTCAGGGAGGCGGGCCGGGTAGGCAGCGGGCTCCAGAATGCCGATGTCGGAACCCGCTTCCATGATCAGCTGCCGGAACGCCATGTCCGGATCGCTGCCGGCGAACTCGCCGTCCGGCGGGAATGCGTCGGTGCGCATCGCGTAAGCGTGCGCGTAGTCGGGAGCGTCGTAGTAGATCTGGTCGCCGACATCGCGACTCAGAAAGTACTTGCTGCGCCACGGCTCGGGGATGTACTCGACGAGTTCGCCGCGCCTGGGCGTCGGGTGGACGTCCGAGTCGACGCACCGGACTGCGATGCGCTCCGCGGCCGGAACACGCTCTTGAGAATGGGTCAGCGTCATCTCGATCTCCTCGCTCTCCCTTGGTAGCTTCTATTCTGCGACTAGCCGGTCGCGAGAGCGGCCGAAACGTCGATCCCGTACAGGTTGGCCGCGTTGCGCCAGCACAGCTTCTCCCGTTGCTCGTGCGACAGCGCCTTGGGCAGTTTGGTGATGTCACCGCACTGCCAGTGTGGGTAGCTCGAGCCGAACATCACCATGTCGTCCTTGCCGGTGAAGCCGAACCACTCGCCGGCGAAGTCGGTGTCGCCGGGTCCGTCGAGGCTGCCCTGGACGAAGTAGATGTGTCCGGGCAGGTATTCGCTGGGGATCCGGGGTGCCCACGGCGTCTGCTCGAGGTGCGGCCGGCCGAAGGTGTCCATCCGCCACATGAAAGGCGTGATGAAATCCGCGGCGCCGTCGCCCCAGACGAACTTCAGGCCGGGGAAGCGTTCGAAGACGCCCTCGGCGATCATGTTCATCTGGTGGTACAGGTAGTTCAGCGCCATGAAGCTGACGTAGTGCTCGTAGACGCGGGTGTTGCCGTTCGGGGTGGGCGGATTGGCGATGCCCGAGCCGACCTCGATGTGCGCGGCCACCGGTAAGCCCGCATCGACCGCCGCTTCCCAGAGTGGCCAGAACTGCGGCTTGCCGTAGACCTCCCGGGACTGCAGTGGGACGCCGATCTGGACGACGCGAGGGTGCGTGCGCCATTTCTCGATCTCTTTCAAAGCCCCCGCGACGTCGTCGGGGTTGACCCGGATGGTGCCGCGGAACCGGTCACCGAACTGGCTGTGCTCCAACCACTTCGACACCATCATCTCGTTGTGCGCGGCGTGCAGGGCGGTGCCCAGGTGGCGATCCGGCATGATGCCACGCGCCATAGGGTGCAGAACTGCGATGTCGACGCCGCGGTTCGAAAAAAGCTCGTTGCCAACGAATTCCGGATCCGAACCCGGGTACTGGCGTTCCGGTCCACGGGTTTTGGGTGCGTACTCGCCGCCCGGAGCGCCGTACCAGTCCATCTCGTAGTCGGGGAAGCCGCGACTCTTGAACGGCTCGCGCAGTACCGAGCGCAGTTCTTTGTTGGACGAGAAGAAGATGTGCACGCTGGCGTCGATCAGCGGCGTGCGCGTCCCGTCCGGGTGCTCGATCACCTAAACCACCCTTCGCGAATAGGCTGACTGCTTCGAGCGCATGAGCAGTCTGATAGCCAAACTAACATCACCGTTCACCGCTAATCAACGGGTTTCCCGTAAGCATTTCGATTATTCATTGCGCCTGATAGTGGCCATAATCGGACGCTACGCGATGTAATTGCTGTTCTTCGCTAGCGATAATATCATTCTCCCATTTCGGAGCGGCCGACAGTAACGCCGGCGGCCCGCTCGATCGGTTTGATCGCGGAGGTGAAATCGGAGTCGGCGCCCTCGTCGGTCAGGGTGGTTTCCCAGAGTCGTGCGACGGCCTCGGCAATCTCGACGGGCACCCCGAGCTCGTTCGCCTCCTCGAGATAGAGCCGGACATCCTTGACCATCAGCCCGGTGGCGAAGCCGTAGTCGAACGTGCGCGGAAGTATCGCCCGCGGGAACTTGTCGCGGCTTGCGCTCGTCGCGCCCGAGCCGGCGTTGAGGACATCAATCATCACACCCGGATCGAGGCCCGACTTAGTGCCCATCACAACGACTTCCGCTGTCGCGACCAGAACGGTGGCTGCCAGGATGTTGTTCATCAGCTTCATCGTCTGGGCCGAACCGGGCTTATCGCCGACGTGCATCGGCCGGCCCAACGTTTCCAGCACCGGCCGCAGTGTCTCGAACTCGGAGCGGGGTCCGGACACCATCAGTGCAAGCGTTCCTGCTTCGGCCCCGCCGACACCGCCGCTGACCGGGCTGTCCATCGCGACGGTGTTACGTGCGGCGAGCAGACCGTGGATGCGCACTGCGGTGGAACTGCCGATCGTCGAGAGGTCGACGTAGCGGCGGACTCGATCGCCGTCGATGCGGGTGGCCACGTCGAGCGCCACCTGTGGGGAGGGCAGGCTGGCCATGACGGTTTCGGCGACGTCGGCGACCTCGGTGGGGGACGAGGCCGGCCGCGCCCCGAGTGCGACCAGTCGATCGACGGCTTCACCGCGGGTGTCGAAGGCGACGATGTCGTGGCCGGCGTCGAGCAGGCGCCTTGCCATCGGAAAGCCCATGTGGCCCAACCCGATAAAGCCGATGTCCATGATCGCCGCCTACCTCACGCCGATTGGATTCCATTCCGGCGAGATTGTCACTGTGCTATTAAGAGAATAGTATTCTCACAGCACGTTGACGATCTAAGGAGTTGGCCGGGATGCTGCTGGAATTCGACGCTGATCAGCGGCTCTGGCAGGAAACCGTCCGTGATGCCGTCGGCAAACAGTGCCCTCCGGCGCTGGTCAGAGGGGTTGCCGAGGACGGCGTCGACCCGGCCCCGGTCTGGAAGGCCTACGTCGAGCACGGCTGGACCGAGATGAGCGACCCGGAGAACGCCGTCGAACTGGCCATCGTCCTCGAGGAACTCGGACGTGCCACCGACCCCACGCCGTTTCTGGCGACCATGACCCAGTTCGCGCCGCTGGTCGGGCACCGCTTCGATCCGCGGGTATCCGGAACCGCCGTCTACAGCGGGGTCACCGTGCACCGCGACGGCGAGGAGTGGGTGCTGCACGGCACCGCGCGGCATGTGCTGGATGGTGACCGGGCGGATTGGCTGGCCGTGGTCACCGATGCCGCGGTGTTCGTCGTCAACGCCGACGACGCGGGAGAGCAGCTGTCCCGGCGCCGCAGCGCCGTGCTCGACCCGGTGCTGCATGTCGCCGACCTGACCTTCACCGGACTGCGGGTGCCCGATTCGGCGCGGGTGCGCGTCGACACCGAGGCGGCGCATCACGTCGCCTTGATGGGAATGGCGATGACGATGGTCGGTGCCTGCCAACGCATTCTGGACCTGGTCCTCGACCATGTGCGTAGCCGTCACCAGTTCGGGGTGCCGATCGGATCGTTCCAGGCGGTCCAGCACAAGGCGGCCGACATGCACGTCGCGATCGAGCGCGCGCGGGCGCTCGCCTACTACTCGGCGCTGACCATTTCCGGCAATGACCCACGCCGTCGGCTGGCCGCGGCGATGGCGAAAGCCGGTGCGGGCGAATGTCAGTCGCTGGTGTTTCGTCATGGCTTGCAGCTGTTCGGCGCGATGGGTTTCACCTGGGAGAACGATCTGCAGTTCGCATTAAAGCGGGCCAAGGCCGGCGAGCTCATGCTCGGCGGGACCGCCGAGCACCGCGCGAAGGTTACCGAGGAGTACCGTGCAGCTCACCTTTGATCCGGACGTCGAAGCGTTCCGTGCGGAGTTCGTCGCGTTCCTGGACGAACACGTACCCGCGGCCGCAGCGGAGGCGCTGGAACGCCCGAAGTCGGTGTCGCACATGCCGGCTTGGGCCCGTCGATGGCAGCGGCTGCTGTTCGACAACGGGTGGCTGTTGCCCACTCAGCCGCCGGAATTCGGTGGCCGCAACGCCACCGTCTTGCAGCAGTACGTGTACCTGGAAGAGCTGTGCAAGCGACGGATCTACCACAGCTTCAACCCCCAAGGCGTGAACATCATTGCTGCGTCGCTGATTTCATTCGGGAGCGACGACCAGAAGCAACGCTGGGCGGTGCCGATCCTGCGCGCCGAGATCACCGCATCGCTGGGTATGAGCGAGCCCAGCGCCGGGTCGGACCTGGCGTCACTGCGGACCAAAGCGGTGCGCGACGGCGATCACTTCGTGGTCAACGGCCAGAAGGTGTGGACGTCGGGGGCCCACGACGCCGACGTGTTGCTGACATTCGTACGCACCGATCCAGATGCGCCGAAGCACAAGGGGATCAGCGCGCTGGTGATCCCCACCGACACGCCCGGCGTGACCCGGCGGCCGTTCGCGGATATCTGCGGCCAAGACAACTTGGACTTCAACGAGGTGTTTTTCGAGGACGTGAAGGTGCCGGCGGAGAACCTGGTCGGGCCGCTCAATCAGGGCTGGGGTGTGGCCAACGGCTCACTGGGCCACGAGCGCACGATGATGTGGCTCGGGTTCGCTGACCGGCTCGACAACGTCATCACCGACTTCCATCCGGCGAATGCTCTCGAACGCGACCAGTACGCCACCGCCGTCATGGACCGGCAGGCGCTGCGCCTGCTCGGTTCGGTGGCACTGGCCCGGGCCGCGCGCGGTGAAGAAGACGTGCCCGCGCTGTCGGTGCTCAAGCTGCTCGGTTCCGAAGCCGAGCGGCAGGCCTGCGAAAACGCCTTGTCCGCAGCGGGATCCGATGGGCTGCTGCACCCGGCGCTGACCGGACCGTACGAGTCGATGAATCTCGACCACTACTTCGGTAGCTGGTTCGAGCGCTACGCTCGCAGCTTCTCGGGCACCATCGCCGGCGGAACGTCGGAGATCCAGCGCAACATCATCGCGCAGCGAGTATTGGGACTGCCCACCCGCTGAAGGCTCTCGCCTGCCGACCGCCGGCGTCAGAACATTACGAGACTGAATGGCCAGTCGGCGGAGCCGCCCGGCGCCTCACCGCAGCCGGCATCGAAGGTCGAATGCACCGAACCGGTCAGAGTCACCGCGTCCCAGGTGTACACGTCGTGTGAGGGCAGGAAGTAGACCGTGCAGCGCACGCCGTCGGGCACATCGACGCTCATGGTGTACGTGCCGTTCGCCAGATGTGCAACGCCGAACCACGGCGTCGCTTGGCCATTGGGCCTGGGCTGCGCCTGCATCTGGAGGCAGTCAGCGGGATGACCTGGCTCGCACGGCCGGATGTCCCATAGCCAGGAGTGGCCCGGGTCGCGCGGCGTATTCACCTGATAGTTGCCGTACGGCATCCCGGCGTGGGCTGCCGGAGCCAGCGACACCGCGGCCGCCATCAACGAAATGCTCAGCGTCAACGACTTCACGTCCTGTCCTTTCCGCCCGTCTCCTCGAGACCCGGATCGGCTGAATATATGCCGCTCGGCAGCGGCCCTGCTCGGTATTGGCGAGTTCAGTGCCACGGGCGAACTGTTCAGTCGATGACTGCAGTTTCCTTGCGTTCTGTGATGGGCAGGGCCAGTTCCTGCTCGTCGCAGATCCGCTGAAGCTTCTCCAGCGTCTCGTCCAGCCCCGCGCCCAGCCGCTTGCCAGGGGTGAAGGTAGCCGGCAGGTTCCGCATGCCCTGGATGACACCGATGGTCTCGTAGTGCACGGTGCCTTCGGGATCGCACACATAGTCCGGCATCCGGTCGAGGACCGCGGTCAGCATCGACTTGAACACGGTGCGTGCCACGTTGGAGCCGATGCAGCGGTGTACGCCGAGCCCAAAGCTGAAGTGCCGATTACCTTTACGGTCCATGACGATCTTGTTCGGCTCGTCGAACACCGACGGGTCGCGGTTGGCCATCGCCCAGGAGATCCACAGGCGTTCGCCTTCTTTGAACTGGGTACCTTCGAGTTCGACGTCGTCGGAGAAGGTGCGGCCGTCACCGGGGGCCGGTGTGTAGTAACGCAGGAACTCCTCGGTGGCGGAGTCGAGCATGGTGTCCCGCTCGCGACTGAGACGTTCGCGCTGGTCGGGATGCTGCGACAGCCACTCCATCGAATGCGCCGTCAACGCGGTGGTGGTGTCGAACCCGCCACCGATCACCAGCCCGAGGTTGCCCATGATCTCCAAGTCGGGGGCAGGTTCGCCATCGATGCGTAATTGCAAGAGCCCGTTGACGATTCCCGGCCGCGGGTTCTCCTTGATCTCGACCATGTTGGTCAGCAGATCGAGGCCCATCTGCCGATGCATCGCGACGATCTTGTCGATGTCGGGAGAGTGCTCCGGGGTGTACACCGACGCGTGGACCGGTTCGCTGTAGATCGCCCAGTTCTTCAGCGGGATGCCCAGCATCGCCAGCGTCAGGACGGCGGGCACGATGTTGGCGAGGTCATCGACGAAGTCGATGCGGCCTTCTTCGATCTTCTCGTCGAGGCAGGCGCGGGTCACCTCGTCGATGAACGGCACCCAGCGCTTGACCGCCGCCGGCGAGAGGTAGGGGTTCAGCACGGTGCGGTAGATGCGGTGCTCAGGCTCGTCCATCTCCAGGATTCCGCCGCGCACACCACTCGCACGCTTGGCCTTGGGAATCGAAATACCTTGGTAGCCTTTGCGTTCACCGTTGATGTCGTGGTCGTTGGAGACGACTGGGCAGCGAGCGAGTTCGAAGACCGCACTGCTGCCGCCGGCGACCCAGTGGCCGTCGTAGGTGTCGGTCCACGCGACCGGACACTTGTCGTGGATCTCTTCGGTGATCTTCTCGAACTGGCCCCGGTATTCCGGAGTGTGCCGGTCGAAGTGGTACCGATTCTTCTTGCGGTCGATGTCGTCGTCAACGCTCATGAGGTCTCCGTGATGAGGATGGCTTGTTCCGGGCAGGAATGCGCCGCTTCGCGAACCGCGTCTTCCTGATCCGCCGGCACGTCTTCCGACACCGCGGACGCATGACCTTCGATGTCGTCGAGCTCGAAGGAATCCGGCGCGATCATCGAGCACAGCGTGTGCCCCTGGCAGCGGTCTGAATCAACCCGAACTTTCATCGATTTCCCTTACGTGCGGTAGTCGTACCACTTGAGGTAGCCGCCGGCATCGACGCGCAGCTGCAGACCTGTCACATACCTGGCCTCATCGGAGGCCAGCCACAGCACCGCATTGCTGATGTCCTCCGGTTCGACGAAAGGAATCTTCATCGCCTGCTGCACGCCGAAAACCGGTTCGGCATCAGCGCGAGTCGGGTTCTCGAGATCGGGCCGGAACGAACGGTACATCGGTTCGCTTTGCAGCATTGAAGTATTCGTGTTCGTCGGGTGCACGACGTTGGCGCGGATGCCGAATGCCGAGAGCTCAGTTGCGAGGTCGTGGACATAGCTCGACAGTGCGCGCTTAGAGTGCACGTAGGCCATGCCGCCGGGGTCCTTGCCGGGGTTGTCCTTCTTGGAGGTGTCCATCAGTGCTGCCGTCGACCCGGTGGCGATGATCGACGCGCCCTCGTTGAGGTGCGGCAGCGCAACCTGAATCGTGTTGATCGTTCCGATCAGGTTGGTGTTGATCACGTCGGACCAGGCCTGCAGCGGTGGCTGGCCTTTCATACCGGCGACCCCGGCCGCAGTCACCACGATGTCCAGCTTGCCGAACTCGGAAAGACCGCTCTCCAGGGCGGTTTGCAGCGCCGCGGCGTCGCGAACGTCGGCTTGTGCGATCACCACTCGCTGATTGGTCTTCTCGATCAGTCGCGCGGTCTCGTCGAGGTCTTCCGGGGTGGCCATCGGATAGCCGATGGTGTCGATGTCGCGGCACACGTCAACCGCGATGATGTCGGCGCCCTCCTCGGCCAGTCGCACCGCGTGACAGCGGCCCTGGCCGCGCGCTGCGCCCGTCACGAACGCGACCTTCCCGGCTACCCGGCCCTGCGCTTCTCCCACAACTTCTCCTCTTGCTTCTCTGGTCGAAATCTAGTTCGCAGCTAGGTGTTTCGGCCGCCGTTGACGCCCAGGATCTGGCCGGTGATGTAGCCGGCCTCCTCGGACACCAAGAAGGCGCAGGCCGCAGCGATGTCTTCGGGCCTGCCGATCCGACGCACAGGCGTTGCGGCGATGGTCTTTTCGATGTCGCCGAGGTTGCCGCGCTGTTCGGCACTGCGCAGCATCGGGGTGTCGATGAAGCCTGGAGGTACCGCGTTGACCGTGATGCCGTTGGGCCCGTACTCCAGGGCCAACGACTTGGTCAGCCCGTTGACGGCGGATTTGGCGGCGACATAGTGCGACATGAAGGGAGCGCCGGAGTGCGTGCTGGACGAAGAGATGTTGACGATGCGGCCCCACTTGGCGTCCAGCATGTCGGGCAGCACGGCCTGGATCATGTGGAAGACCCCGTTGAGGTTGACGTCGATCAGGCGCTGCCAGTCGGCGAACTCGATGTGGGCGAAGCGCTTGAACCCGTCCAGCCCGGCCGCGTTGACCAGCACGGTGACCGGCCCAGCCTCCTCGCGGATGCCTGCCAGGGCAGCGTCGATCTGACCGCGGTCAGTGACGTCAGCGGTGAACGCCAACTCAGTGTCGGACGGTTTGAGGTCGATGGTCGCGACCCGGAAGCCGTCCTTGCGGAGTCGCTCCACGACGGCGAGGCCGATTCCGGAGCCGCCGCCGGTGACAGCTGCCGTTCTCATGGGGTCACCGGGGCAGGGACCGTGTCGCACACAAAGAATCTCCCTTCCGAATACGAGAACCTTACTCTCGCGTTGTCGCCGCTCGCAAGATGACTCAGAAACCGGCCTTAGCCTGCGACGACGCCACAATCCCCGAGTGCGCATAGCGCCTACGAGTACGGCAGTCTCGTTTCTGCCGTTTGGTTGAATTCTCGTAGTCGGAATGTAAGATTCGCCCGGGATGAGAATGGAATTATCCACGTAACGAGGAGAATTAATGCCGTTGACGGACGCCGCCGGCACTGTGGGCATCCGCCCATCGACGGGCAACGGCTCTGATCCACACGCCGATCGCCGGCTGCTGATCGACGGCGAACTCGTCACGACAAGCCGCGTCTTCTCCTCCGTCAACCCCGCCACCGGCGAAGTCATCGGTCACGCTCCCGACGCCGGCGTCGAGGAGGCGCAGCGGGCCATCTCGGCCGCGCGTCGAGCCTTCGACACCACCACCTGGTCGACCGATGCAGAGTTCCGGGCCCGCTGCCTCGACCAACTGCACCAGGCGCTGCTCGATCACGCAGAAGAACTGCGCGAGCTGACGATCGCGGAGGTCGGCGCGACGCGCGCGCTCACCCAGGGCGCACAGCTGGACGAGCCGATCAAGATCGTTCGCTACTACGCCGACGTACTGCGCAACTATTCGATGACCGAGGATCTCGGTGAAATCGAGTCGCGCGGGATGCGGCACAAGCGCTGGGTAGAGAAGGAAGGCGCCGGCGTGGTGGGCGCCATCATCGCCTACAACTATCCGAACCAGTTGGCACTGGCGAAGCTGCCGCCGGCGCTGGCGGCCGGATGCACCGTCATTCTCAAGGGCGCCCCGGACACCCCGTTGGTGACGTTGGCGCTGGGTGAGTTGATCGCCAACCACACCGACATCCCGCCCGGCGTGGTCAACGTCCTCAGCTCGTCGGATGCCGCCGTCGGAGAGGCGTTGACGACCAGCCCCGACGTCGACGTGATCACGTTCACCGGTTCGACTCCTGTCGGGCGCCGAATCATGGCCGCGGCCAGCGGGACCGTCAAGCGCGTCTTCCTCGAACTCGGCGGGAAGTCGGCAGCGATCCTGCTCGACGACGCCGACTTCGCCGGCGCCAGCGTGTTCGCGGCCTTCTCGATGGTCACCCACGCCGGCCAGGGCTGCGCGCTGACCTCGCGACTGCTGGTGCCGAGAAAGCACCATGACGAGATCGTCGAACTGGTCGCGCAGAACTTCGCCAAGGTGCGCCACGGTGACCCGGCCGATCCGAAGACCTACATGGGGCCGCTGATCAACGAGCGCCAGCGCGACAAGGTCGACGCCATGGTGCAGCGGGCCGTCGCCGATGGCGCGACGCTGGTCACCGGTGGCGAGCGACTCGACCCGGGCTACTTCTATGCACCCACGCTGCTGACCGACGTCGACCCCGACAGCGAGATCGCCCAGCAGGAGATCTTCGGTCCGGTACTGGCTGTCATCGCCTTCGACGATGACGACGACGCCGTGCGCATCGCCAACAACTCCATCTACGGCCTGGCAGGCGCGGTGTTCAGCGCCGATCAGGATCGGGCGCTCGCGGTCGCGCGCCGGATCCGCGCCGGATCGTTTTCGGTCAACGGCGGCAACTATTTCAGCGCCGACGCCCCGTTCGGTGGCTTCAAGCAATCGGGCGTCGGCCGCGAGATGGGCGTGGCAGGGCTCGAGGAATTCCTGGAGCGCAAGACCATTGCCGTCCCAGTTCCCGGTGTCGCGTGACGCGGCCGCTGGAGGGCATCCGCGTCCTCGAGGTCGCGATGTACGGCTTCGTCCCGTCCGCGGGCGCGGTGCTCGCCGAGTGGGGTGCCGACGTGATCAAGGTCGAGCACGCGGTGACCGGCGACCCGCAGCGCGGGCTGCGGCAGACCGGCCTGCTGCGAGTCGAGGGCGACCCCAACCCGAACATCGAGCACGCGAACCGATGCAAGCGCAGCGTCGGTCTGGACATGTCGGTGGCCGAGGGCAAAGAGGTGCTCTACGAGCTGGCCCGCCGCTCCGATGTGTTTTTGACCAGCTTCCTGCCCGGGCATCGCAAAAAATT
>CAVVNB010000017.1:0-18257 GCA_963749375.1 uncultured Actinomycetota bacterium | reverse complement strand
CGGCGGCTTCCATGTTTCACGGAGTTTCGCTCAAGTGTCCGTAATTCCGAAACACCGAG
Organism: uncultured Actinomycetota bacterium; assembly: GCA_963749375.1. Lineage (GTDB taxonomy): Bacteria > Actinomycetota > Actinomycetes > Mycobacteriales > Mycobacteriaceae > Mycobacterium. The sequence continues at coordinate 18,198 of CAVVNB010000017.1, read as the reverse complement.
CACTCTCATGCGGCGGACAGGTAATGCCGCGGCCCGCTCCCGCAGCAGGTCAGTCGAGAATCCTTTCGGTGCCAGATCTCGGCGTTTGCCCAGACACATCCCCCTTCGCCCACAATATTGAGTTGAGTTATTGAGTTGAGTTCGAACGCATTGGCTGCCGGTTTCGTTGCGTGCGGCCCCGCGACGCCTCAGCCTCTGTTCTGCGACTTGGAGGTCTGCGGACTCGGAGGCGCCGGGGCCCGGTCGATGCTTGCTAGCGGCGCACGGTACAAATCGTCGGTGAGCCCGCCCGCGGGCACAACCTGCGGCGCCGCCGTGTTGCGATAGGCACGACAACACGGAGGGAGACGCGGGTGAAGGTTCGCTTCGGGATCGGCCTCGGCCTCAACACACCTGCCGATCAGCTCGCGCCGATCGTCGATCATCTGGAGAGCAGCGGGGTGGACTCGCTGTGGTTCTCCGAACTCGTCTACTCCCCCGCCGTCGATCCCGTCGTCGGCATGGCATACGCGTTGGCCCGCACTCAGCATTTGAAAGTCGGGACGTCGGTGGCTGTCCTGCCGGGGCGCCATCCGGTGTTGGTGGCCAAGCAACTGGCCTCGCTGGCCGCCGTCGCCCCCAAGCGGGTCCTACCGGTCTTCGGTCTCCGCTCGGCCATTCCCGCTGAGCGCGAAGTGTTCACGGTTCCCGATGGCGAGCGCGCGGCGGTGTTCGACGAGTCGCTACTGATCCTGCGTGCAGTACTGTCCGACGAGCCGGCCAGCTACAGCGGCCGGTACTTCACGGTGACAGCCGCCGCCGTCGCACCGCGGCCCAATCCCCCGCTGGACATCTGGCTGGGCGGGTCGGCACCGGCGGCGTTCCGGCGAATCGGCACGCTGGCCGACGGATGGCTGGGCAGCTTTCTGACTCCCGACGAGGCGCGGGCCGGCCTCGAGGCCATCGAGCGGGCGGCCGCGGAGGCCGGCCGGCGGATCGAACCCGATCACTTCGGCATCTCGCTGGCGGTCGCCGACGGCGAATTGCCGGCGGAGCTGGCCGCAGCGGTCCGTCGGCGCCGGCCGGACGTCGATCCGGCCGAATTGGTGGCCGCCGATTGGGATCAGCTGCACCGCCAACTCGACGCCTATCTCGATGCCGGCTTGACGAAATTCGTTATCCGGCAGGCGAGTACGGGCCCGGCCGACGCCTTCATCGACCGGTTCGTCGCCGAACTGGCCGGCCGGGAGAACTGATCAGAGCGTTTCCACCCAGCGCAGGAGCTCCGGGTCGGTTGACCTTTTATTACCCCCTGCCGACGGATTCAATCCCGCCGCTGCAACGGCGACGGATCAGGCCGCCGAACGCGGCCCGACCTGGCGAATGGGCAGATGAAACACGGTGGCGGTGGCACTCGGCGCGGTGTCTCCTTCGCGCCGCGTCAACAAGGCGGCATTGTCGGCCAGCTGGCGGGGGCTGATCTCCCCCGCTGCGATCCGTCGCAGCGTGGCATGCGCTTGCGCCAGCTGCTCGCGCTTGCGGTACTGGCCGCCGGGCAGCTTGATGCCGGCCCAGACTCCGTATTCCTCACGGTTTTCCACCGCATACTTCGCACACAGCCGCTGCTGCGCCAACGGGCACCGCCGCAGGCACTGCAGCCGGGCCTCGGTGGCCGACTGTTCATACGCGCGCGCCTTGGCGGCACCGTCGCCGCCGTCGTCATCGGCGTAGCCGAACCACATCTCCGGGTTGACCGAGCATGGATGCCCCATCTGTCCGCCTCCTTCGCATCAAAACGTATGCAGAAGCGTATACAGACACATGTGAGATTGGCAAGAGAAGAGATACAAAAACATATACCACCTGGAGAACGCATACGGCTGTGTAGTATCCGAATATGGCCGGAGCCCCACGGTGAGCCGCGAATCGGCAGGGGCGACGATCCGGGAACTGCGGGAGGCGCGCGACTGGTCGCTGGCCGACTTCGCATCGGTGACCGGCGTCAGCATCATGGGCCTGAGCTACCTTGAACGCGGCGCCCGCAAGCCGCACAAAGGCACAGTTCAGAAGGTAGAGAACGGACTTGGCCTACCGCCGGGCACCTATTCGCGGCTCGTGGTGGCCGCTGATCCCGCCGCTGAACTCGAGCGCCTGACCGCGGCGACGCCGCCCGAACCGGCGCCCGCGCGCACCACCGGGCCGATAGTGGTGGATCGGCACACCGACACCGAAGTGCTCGAGGGATACGCCGAAGCGCACCTCGACGCGATCAACTCGGTGATCGACCGGTTGCCCGCGAGCACATCAAACGAATATGAGACGTATATTCTGTCTGTGATCGGACAGTGTGTGAAGGCGGAGATGCTGGCCGCCAACTCCTGGCGGGTAGCGGTGAACGCCGACGCCGAATCGGCAGGACGGCTCATGCGACATCTGCAGGCATTGGAAGCAACTCGGGGAGCGCTCATCGAGCGCATGCCGATGAGCCTCAGTGCGCGTTTCGACCGGGCCTGCGCGGAGTCGTCGCTGCCCGAGCCGGTGATCGCCGCACTGATCGGCGTCACGGCCGCCGAAATGTGGGACATCCGCAATAGGGGAGTCATCCCGCCGGGAGCGCTCCCGAGGGTCCGGGTATTCGCCGATCTGGCCGACGAGATCGAGGTTGACGCTGCGATCGGCGAGGGGGAGCAACAGTGAGCGGAAACGAGCTGGCGGTCTTGAGCCGTGCCCATGAGCTGTTCGCAGGCAGCACGCGGCAAGTGGCGATGGACGCTCGATTGGCGCCGTACGACGGGCTGTTGGAACGCGCTGCGGCGCTGAATACCACTGCAGGACAAGGTCTTTATCAGTCAGCGGTGAACCGTAGCCGTGACGATCTGCGGGCGGCGGCGACGGCCGACGCCGCGGTGGCCGCCACCGTCGGGGAAGCCCACCGCGACTACGCCAACGCTCAGGGGTTGACCAAGGGGGTTCTCGACGAGGCCCGCGCCGATACGGCGGTGCCGGACAACCCGATCGCTCAGCGCGAAGCGATCCGCCGGCGGGTGGCACGATTGCGGGCACAGCAGGCGCATGTGCTGACGGCCCGTCGCAAATCCCGCCGTCATCGGTCGAGATGGCGCGCGGTGCGCTATCGGACGCTGCACCACGGCGCCTACCCGGCGGGGTTGCGGCTGCCGCCGCCGAACAGCCGCGCGGGAATCGCGGTGCGGGCGGCGCTGTCGCGGCTTGGCCGGCCCTACGTGTGGGGCGCGACCGGCCCGGACCAGTTCGATTGCTCGGGGTTGACCCAGTGGTCCTACGCGCGGGCAGGAATTCACTTGGACCGCACCACATATCAGCAGATTTTCGACGGAATCCCCATCCCGCGCGCACACGTTCGTCCGGGCGACCTGGTCTTCCCCGCCGCGGGACACGTGCAACTGGCCATCGGTAACAACCTGGTTGTCGAAGCACCTCACTCCGGCGCCTCGGTGCGGATCAGTCCGCTCGGCACCGGCGTGCAGATCCGGCGCCCAACGGGGTAGCGGCGATGGTGGGCGAGCACGGACAAGGGATGCCAGAGCAGGCCGGACGCTCGATCGTTGCGCTCGGGGAGCGGCAGGCCGCCCTGTCGACCCGGCATGCCGCGATCGCCGACGCCGACCTTGCCCTGGCTGATGCGCTTGCCGAAGCGCATGCGGCAACGGTCGAAGCGGTGCGTCGCCTGGATGGAATCGCGGCCGAGATCGACGGAGCGGTGGCGAATCAGGCCGCTTTCGGGCTCGATACCGCGATGGGTGCGCGTGAGTTCCAGAAGTTTCTGGTCGCCAAGCAGCGTGAAATCTCGGCGGTGGTGTCGACCGCTCGCCAGCTCGGCGACGCCAAGAAGGCCGTCCTGGAAACGTTGCGTGAGCACTACACCGGGTCGGCCGGTTAGCGTCCCGGCGCCATCGGGTTGTGCACACGAGTGAATTGTCGACCGGGGGTCCCATGGCTACTGTCGCCACCATGTTCGGGCCGGACAGCGATGACAACGCCTGACGACGCGCCCGCCCCCGAACATCAGGAGGGCGATGCGGCGGACGCGATCAGGAACGCAGAAGTTGCTTTGGCACATCAGAACTCGACAACTGCGCAGGTCGACCTGCAAGTAGTGACAGCAGTTCTCAACGCACACCAGAAGACCACCGCCGGTACGCAAGCTCTCAACAGACTGCAGCGCGACATTGAGGGCGCCGTGGCAACGCGGTCGGATCTGGACACACCGGCCGGAGCTCGTGACTTCCAGCGGTACCTGATCGGCAAGCTGCGAGACATCCGCGCCGTGGTGGCCGGCGCAAGCCTCGACGACACCTCGAACTCGGCGCTGATGGCCGCGTGGACGTCGCTGTACAACTCGACCCAGCCCGACGCCGATGCCACCGACGACCAACGCCGGCCGGTCGGACCTGAGCCCGCTGCATCGGCGCCGCACGCCGTCCAAAGCCAGCCGGCTACAACGGAATCCGACCTCGATCCGAATCTTGACGCGCTACCCGAGGACGACTTCGGCCCGTCGCCCGAGGAGATGCCGGCGCCGACTGCCGGGGGGACGTCCAGTATTCCCTCATTCGGCGGGGGCGGCCAGCCGGGCGGTGCGGGGTGGGGGATGCCGGGGGGATTGGCGCTGCCCGGACCCCTGCCGAGTGGCGACGAGCAACTGTCGCCGAAGGATCTCGACGACGCGCGATTGAAGTCCGACGAGCCCGAGGACCGGCTGGTGTCCGACGAGGACGAGGACGAACGGGCCGGCCATGAGCACCCCGAGCCCGCCACCGGGCCGACGACCGCGACGCTGCCCAACGGCGAGACGCTCACCGCGGCCAGCCCACAACTGGCCGCCGCGATCGAGGCCGCGGCGAGCGGGACTCCCATCGCGGACGCGTTCCGGCAGGAGGGCATGACGATCCCGCCGCCGGGTACCGCGGTCAGCGATCCGGTGGACCCATCGCGGCTCGCGCCCGGGGACATCGGCATGTTCACCGACCGTCACGCGCTCGCATTGGGCGATAGCCGGGCGCTGGTGAATGGCCAGATCCAGCACATCTCCACCGTGAACGGCCCTGGCTTCCTAGGCTGGGAGCACCCTCCGGTGCCGGTCAGCGCACGTGAACCGGACAGAACCGACCCACCGGCGCCCACCAGGCCGGCGATCGCCCAGAGAACCGAGACCGCGTAGAAGTAGTCCGGCTCGCGCCGGCATGGCAGAAGGAGACAGCGGATGGCAGACCGAATCCACGTGGTGCCCGCGCACTTGCGTGAAGCCGCCGGCCACCACCAAGAGACGTCCGAATATCTGCGAACACTGCCGTCGTCGCACGAGGCAATTCAGCAGAGCCTGGATTCGCTGGGCCCGATCTTCGGCGAACTGCGGGAGGCCGGACGGGAGCTGCTCGAGCAACGGCGACTCTGCTACGAGCAACAAGCTGACAATCACGCGGACATCGCCGACAACCTGACAAAATCGGCCGGCATGTGGGAACAGCACGAGGCAGAGGCAGCCCAGAAAATCGAACGTATCTCCGACGACGGTCGATGACAGAGGCTGATCCCGCGTTCGACACCGTCCATCCGAGCGGCCACATCCTGGTCCGCTCATGCCGCGGTGGATACATGCACAGTGTCACGCTGACCGATGCCGCGATGAACACCGACGCGGAAAGCCTGACGCAGGGCATCCTGCTTACCGCAGACGTCTCCTACCTCAAGGCGGTGATGGAAGTCCGCGGCGAGATCGTGGCGGCCGGCTACACCCCGTCAGCCGAGGTTCCCACCACCGACGATCTCGAGATCGCGATCGAAAGGCTCGTCGCGCACGAACTACCCCGGCGTGCCGACATCGACTGAATAACTAGCGAATCCAGGTCTTGACGGCGTCGCGATCCGGGGCGATATCGGTGGGCGGCTCGACAGGATTGGCGCCGAACAACTCTCGCGCCCGGCCCAGCAATGCACGCACTTCATTCAACTGCTGCTGCAGCCCCGATTCAGCCACACGCTCACGCTACCCAGATGCCGTTATTCGCACAATTCACCCGCCGTTATTCACCAACTGCAGCGCAGGAGAGGTAGTGAGGATGACGGTAGGCTTGGCCGGTGGCAATCTTCGGTCGGAATACGGCGCGTCAGCGCCTCCGGAGAGCTGCCCAAGAATCGCTGAAGATCCCGGCCTTCCGGTCTCCGATTGACTGCACTCCGTGGGTGACCGGCGGGCTGTGGCCTGCCGAGTTGTCGAGCGTTACCGCCGAGACCGCTCCGCTTGTCAAATACCTGAAGGCCGACTTGCAGCGGATAGTCAATTCCGCGAACGAAGAACTCAAGAGCATTCGTTGCGCGGGATTGATCGATCCCACCCGACAGGCAGAAGAAGCCCGGGTCATCAACGATGCACGCGCGTTCGCGGCGAGACGAGTCGAGTCGACAGTTCGTCACCTTCACAACATGAAGTCGAAATTGCCGGCGGAATACCGGCCCGTGAATGGTGCCGTCGACACCGAGAAGACAACGCGATTCAAACTCGCACCGCCGCGACCGGAGCCGACGCCGCCCGCCGACGCACCCCCGCCGGCGCCGCCGGAGCAGGACTTCCAGCCGCCGCCTTCTGTTGAGCTGCCGAACAGCTGGGAACCTGAACCGCTGGAGGACTGGGACCTACCCGTGGAGCTCGAAACCGTGGAGCTTGAAACCGCGGCACCGGAGACGTTCGAGCTTGAAACCATGAAGCTTGAAACCGCGGAGCCGGAGATCGCCGAACCGGAGGAGTCACAGCCGAAACACGCGTTCGAATCCGACGACACCGAGGTCCTCGAGGAGCTCGCGTCGTTGCTGCAGGAGATCACGCCGTTCACAGAGGCCCCGGTCGAGCCGCCGCCCCGGCAGCAACCTATCGCCAACCTTTCCGAGCCACCCGCCGTTCAACCACTGGCCGTTGAGCCGCCAGCCGTTGAACCCCCGAGCCCGATACCTGCCGCCAGTCATGCGGATCCGGGGATCGACGACACCGAGGCCACGCGGCATCTGGCGGTGGTCGAGCCCGTCGAATCGGAGCGCGAACGGCTGGAACGGCTGCTCAAGTTCGTGGCGCGGCAAGAACCCGGGTTGCGCTGGGCCATCGGCACCCGTGAAGACGGCACCACACTGTTGGTGACCGATCTTGCCCACGGCTGGATACCGCCGGGAATCACGTTGCCTGCCGAGGTCAGGTTGCTGGAGCCGGCCCGGCGCGCGGGTACCGCGGCTGCGTTGTTCGGCCAGACGACGTTGACTGCGAAGTACGCCCCCGGCGACCCACTGGGTTGGGCAACCGATTACGACGTCACCGACACTTCGTCGCAGCCGCGCGAGCTGCCGGTGGTCGACGACCTGGGCTGGGTGCTCGGCGAAGCGACGCATTGGCGCGACGGCCTGCCGCGGCTGGTCAACACGTTGGCCAAAGCGGGTGCCGCCGGCACCGGCATCGTCGAAGCCGAGATCGACATTTTGCGGGTCTACCTGGACACGTCGCGATACCAGCTATTGGCGCAATATCCCGACATTGACGCGGGGCTGCTGCTGAATTGTCTGCTGCTGGCCGCGACCGAAGGTATCGCCACGAAGAATCAGGTCCACGCGAACTACCACTTCGCGTGGTTCCAGCTGCTGAGCGCTCCACCAGCCAGCGGGTGGAAGGCTGGCCCTTGACAGACTGCGATGCTCAAGCCTGCAGACAATGAATTGACGCTGTTCGGAGGGGTCTAGATACTGTCATGATTCTACTCGTTGGTTGAGCGGCATCATGACGGGCGGCCGGACATGATCGGCATGGAGGCGGTCAACCAGCTGCTGGTGGCACTGGAGGTGCACCGGTTCGACTTCTGTTTCATCGGGGCCGGATACGAGAAGGAAGTCGACGAATTCCTCACCGTCAACCCGGGTTTGGCGGGCCGGTTCAACCGCAAGTTGCGGTTCGCGTCCTACGCTCCCGACGAGCTGGTCGAGATCGCGATCCGCTACGGCGAACCGCGCGCGACTGTGATCGAACCCGCCGCGCGCGAAGCGCTGAACATGGCCTGCAAGACGTTGCGGGCCTACCTGGCGCCGGACGGCAGCACGGCATCGACGTCATGCAGAACGGACGCTTCGCCCGCAATATCGTCGAGCGCGCCGAACGGTTACGGGACTCCCGGGTGGCCGCCCAGAACCGCACCGACAGGGGCTCAGTGACGGTCGAAGACCTGGAGACGCTGCGCACCCAGGACATCGTCGCCGCGGTCACCGACGCATGCGCGGAAAAGCATGTGCCGCTTCAGCTTTGAGCGACTTCGCTAGCCAGGGGTGACCGGGTCGAACCGGAAGACCGCGATGCGGCCCGCCAGTGCTTCGAACCCCATTGCGTGGCCCTCATCGTCGCTTGACACGAGAAATCAGTATCTATCCCGTTGTCCCACAACACCTCTAACCGCTTATCTGTAAAGTCCGGGGGAACACCGCACGCGGCTGGGGTGGGTCTCTGATGATGGCGGGAAGGACGAAGACCTCAATGTAATCTCGTGCGACGTCGGCGTTTTCGCTATCGGGAATGATGCCGAGCAGCAGACTCAGGGCGGTTGCAATGAGGAACTGGGTCAGGTCTTGGGGGTGGATGCCGCGCCGGAAATGCTGCCCGGCGTCCTCGCGGAGCATGGCTTCTATCCGCGGTTCGGCCAGCCGCGTTACGGTGGTGCTGTTGGCCAGCATTTGGGCGACGGTGCCTTCATCAGCCGCCTCGGAGATGGTCTTGAGTAGCGGGTCGTGGGCGAGTTCAGTGGCGACGATCACTAGAGTGTCCACGATCATGTCGACGGGGCCAGCGCTCTCATGGCGCTCTAGCAGACGAAGCATGTGCCGTTGTGTTGTTCGTTGAATGAGCGCGTCGTCGAGACTTTCGCGGTTGGGGAATTGGCGGTAAAGCGCAGCCCTTGAATAGCCGGCGTCTTTTGCGATGGTTTCCATGGTCGACGCGCGATGGCCGCGGACCCGGAAAGATCGCTCGGCGGCGTCTAGGAGGATTTCGCGGGTCTGCTGAGCGGTGTTGCCGCCGCCCGCCGGTCGGCCCCGGCGCCGTGGCGATGTTGGCAAATCTTTGCCCTGCCTTCACGTGGCCTAGCTGCTGTTGTGGTAGCAGTTCTCTACTTCGTTGATTGTGCTGAAGACTAGTCGTCCTCAGGTGCTCGCCCCCCATGGCGGCGCATTCGTTGACCAAACTCTGGCCGACCACAGCACGGAAATGATACGTTCTGCCAGATTTGTATATTTTCGGAAGAATCCGTTCGAGTGGGATTGAAAGGGGTCGCAATGAGTGGTCACGCGTTTCGTTGGCGGCGGTTCGGGTTGCTGGCGGGCACCGGCGGCGGGGTGTTCGTGCTGACGTCGATGCTGACGGCGGCGTTCGCGTTCGGCGACGCGGACGACCCGCTATCTGGCAGCGATACGGCGATCATCCTCGGCGGAACCCTCGAGTCGACCCCGTCGACCTCATTCGCGCAGGCCGCCGAGAATCTGTATCTGCACCCGCTGGGTTTCGACGATGGGGCGACCTCCTCGACGGTCTGCGACATGGTCGGGACCGACCCGTGTGCCGCGCCGCTGCAGGTACTGACGACGCCCGAACTGATCCAGCAAAGCAATCTCACCGACGCCGACGACGTCACCCTCGCCGTGGAGAACGAATTCAACGCGAACCCAGGCGCTTTCACCGCCGAGGACCCGCTGACGATCTTCGGATACTCCCAAAGCGCCACCGCCGAGTCGATCGCCATGACCCAACTCGCAGCAGACGGCATCCCCAGCGCCGATCTGCACTTCGTGTTCATCGGCGACCCCTCCCTCCCGGGCGGAATTGAGGCGAACACTAACGTGACGCCCGATGATCTGTACCCGGCGACGATCTACACGCTCGATGGCGACGGGGTCGCCGACTACCAACAGGACTTCACAGCCGGAGGTCAGCTGGATGCGCTGTACAACCTGTTCACCACGCACGCGGAATATTTAGGTTTGACACCGACGCAAATCGCTGACGCGACCACGTCGATCGACGGCGACCTCACAAATATCGACATCTCCGACAACATCAACAGCTTCGACGCGCTTATTGGTGCACTCGATAACGGGATCGGCAGCAGTGGACTGTTCGAGAGCCTATTCGAGTCCCTGCAACTGTATTTGACCAACATGTTCTGACCCGACTCGTGGGCGCACCCAGCAGCGGTGCAAGACGTATCTGCTTACCGGCCCGCGCCGCGACGGATCGAGGCACCAACGTCGTGAAACACCACAGCTAGCGCACAGCGTTGGCCGGCCATTTCGCTTATTCAGCTCGTTCGATCGGCTGGTAGCCGCCCTCGAGTAGATGACCGCACTTATCCAGGTGACGGCGAACAGCGCCACGATCGCCAGACCGGCGGACGACACTAAAATGTGCTAGGTCAGGTCGCCGCGTTCATCGGCGCATGCGCGGAAAAGCCTGTGCCGCTGCAGCTTTGAGCGACTTCGCTAACCAGGGGTGACTGGGTCGAATCGGAAGACCGCGATGCGGCCGGCCAGTGCTTCGAACTCGTCGGGTGTGCCGTCGACGACCATTCCCGAGCCCTTGGCGAAGGCGACGCCGACCGGGACCTCGACCGGGAAAGCCCGAAGTATCGGGCGAGCTTGTGCCGCAGTCAGTTCCACGATCCGGACCTGCCGCCGCCGCCGGCCTCTGCTGAGCGTGCCGGTGCCGGCCGCCCGGGCGTTGGCGGCCCAATCCGCACCGGGATAGCCCGCCACGACATAGAGACCACCGTCGACGTGGAACGGCGTCATCGGCGTGCTGCGCGACTTACCCGACTTACGGCCCGGCACCGTCAGCACCAGGGCGGGCCCAGTTGGCACGCCGAGTTTCTGCACCGCGATCATCACCTTGTTCATCGGCTTGAGGTAACGCGGTGGACGTGGATCAGACATGGCGTGGCTCCTTTGCTATTTCGTGAACAGGTGGCGGTGATCGGAAACCCACCGGGCGAACGGGGTCGCCGGCTGACCGGTGATCTTTTCGATTTCGCGGGTAACCAGCGCCGGCTTGTCGACGGCGTCGGCCAGCATCGAGGTGTACGCGTCGGCGAACTCCGCACCCAGGCCGATAGCAATGAAGCGCTGTCGCACCGCATCGGGCGGCGCCTCGAGGTAGCGCAGCGGACGACCGAGAACGGTACCGATGACGTCGACCAGCTCGGCGTTGGTGAACGCCTGCGGCCCGGTCAACGGGATCCGCTGGCCGACAAGCTCATCGGTCAACATCGCATGCGCGGCCACCGCGGCGATATCGGCCTCGACGATCGGAGCGCTGGACGCACGGGCATAGGGCCCACCGACGACGTCGCCGGCTTGAATCTGCGCGGACCACATGCCGGCGAAGTTGGTCGCAAAGACCGCGGGCCGCAGACTCACCCAGTCCAGGCCAGAGTCGACAGCCAATTGCTCGACTTCCCTATTGCGGTCGCCGCGCACCCGCGACGGCTGCCGCGAGAAGTCGTCGTCGGCGTTGATCGCCGACAGCGCCACCAGCTTCCTCACCCCGCTGTGCCGCGCCACGGCGACGACGTCGGCGAGGTGATCGCCGAGGGCCCGCGAATTGAGGAACACCGCCGACGCCCCGGGCAGGGCATCGATGGTTGAACTCACCGCCTCGACGCCGTCGGGAAACCCGACGGACCTCGGGGCGCGGGTAACAGCCCGCACCCGCGCACCTGCGGCGGCGAGCAGTGACACCAGCGGGCGGCCGACATTGCCGGTCGCTCCGGTTACAACGATGGTCATGGGGCCTCCTGGTCAGCGTTCTTTTCTTCAAGGACGGACCGGGAGATGGGAAAGTTACTTCAGCACGTTGTAAAGCACCTTGTAACTTTTCGCCCACGAAGATCGTCGTGAACACATGAGCCAACCGCAGTCCGACGAGACCAGGTCACCCAGGCCTGGCGGCAGCATCGCCCGTACCTGGTCAATTTGGCGTACCAGATGCTGGGCGACGTGGGTGAGGCCGAAGACGTTGCGCAGGAGGCATTTCTGCGGCTGTCGCGCGCCGATATCACCGCGATCGACGACGTCCGCGCCTGGCTGACCGTGGTTGCGGGCCGGCTCTGCCTCGATCAGGTGCGTTCGGCGCGCTCACGTCACGAGCGGCCCGAAGACATCGGTTCAGAGGTGGCTGCCGTCAACCAATCCGTTCGCCTCGATCCGGCCGACCGGGTGACCCTGGACGACGAGGTTCGTACGGCGCTATGGGAGGTGCTGCGCCGACTGAGCCCCGCCGAGCGGGTCTCGTTCGTGTTGCACGACGTGTTCGGCGTTCCCTTCGACGCCATCGCCGAGACGGTCGGCCGCCCGGTGGGCACCTGCCGGCAGCTCGCAAGACGCGCGCGGACGAAATTCGCTCTCGCACAACCGAAGCCGGGCGAGGTGTCGACGACCGAACACCAGCTCGTCACCGAGCAGTTCATCACCGCATGCGCCAATGGCGATCTGCAGGCACTGGCCGCGGTGCTCGACCCGACGGTGTGGGGAGTCGGCACCGTACTTGCCGATCCCGCTCCGCCACCGCAGGTCAACCACGGCCCCCACGACGTCGCCGTCAACCTGCTGCGCTACCTGGGGCCCGGCGCGACGGTGGTCAGCGGTCCGCCCGGCCAGCCCGTGTTGCTGGCGTTCGCCGAGCGACGGCTGTTCGCCGTCATCGTGCTGACGATCGGCGATCATCTGGTGACCAAGATCGAGGCCACGGCGGACCCGTCAGCGCGTGCTTAGCGCTGTTCCCGCGGGCTTTCCGGCCGCGCGGCGAAGAACCCGGCGACCGTCGCGGAGATCTCCAGGAATCTGCTCCGCGTCGTACGAGCCAGCTCGCTTTTCACGTCGATGACGCCGCCGGGCCGCAGGTGCGGGTCGAAGGGCACCTGCACCACCTTCTGGCCGCGCTCGACAAACTGGTTCGCCAGTACCGATCGGTGGCGCTTGTCCGAATGACCGTCGGAGTCGTTGAGCACCACGACGGTGCGGTTCAGCAGGCCGCTGCGGCCGTGCGCCGTCAGCCACTCCATCGTCTGCGCTGCGGCCCCGGCGCCATCCGCCCACGGCGACGACACCACGATCAGCGCGTCCAGGTCGCTCAGCGCCTCCTGGGTCACCGGAGCGTCCATGGTGGAGCCGCAGTCGATGATCGCGATGGTGAAATGGCGGTCGAGCCGCGAGGTGGCCTCGCGGTACAGCGCGGGATCGAGCACCCGCCGCGGCCCGGCCGTCGGCTCCCCGGCCAGCACGTACAGGCCCGCTGAATTGCTGCCGACGCGGGTGCTCACATCGGCGAAGGACCGAAGGTCTTTGTCGGCGGCGATCTCCCAGTACGAGCCGTTGGTCCGCGGGTCGATTCTGCTGCCGAGCCGGCCGAACGCAGTGTCGGCGTCGATCGCCACGACGCGGTCCTGGCGGCGAAGCTCGGCGAAGATCGAGCCCACGCTGGCGGCGACGGTGGTTTTTCCCACGCCACCCTTGCCCAGCACCCCGACTTTGTAATTGCCCCGCAGTGTCGACCCGATGGCGGCTTCGTGCGCGGCGTCCTGCTTTTCACCAGCCGACGGGCCGAGGTTCACCAGACCGAAAGGTGGCCTGGTAGACGATGCGGCGCCAGCCGTATCTGGGGCCGGGCTGGCGATGTTCCGGCTCACCCCGTGGTGCGAAGTCGAGGTCGCCCCACGACGGCCGCTCCGACGGGCCGGCCGGGCGTGGGGGAGCGGGACGCTGCGGCGCGAAGTCGCGGTCGTTCCACGACGGCCGCTCGGCCGGGCGTGGGGGAGCGGGCGGCTGCGGCTGCGGCGGGGGCGGGAGGGGCTCGGCGGTCTGCGGGCGTGGCGGTGGTCCGGCAGGCCCGCCCTGCGGTGCGGGTCGCTGCCGGTCGCGCAGGAAGTCGTCAGGCTCGTTCATGAGCTCGTAGAACGGCACACGTCAGATGCCCATGCGGTGGGCGGCCAAGCTCATGGATTTCATCGTAGAGCCGCCGCGGCCGGCCTAGCGCCACGATTGCCGATCCCGCAGGTCAGAGGCGTCCGGCCGGGCCGTCGTCGAAAAAATATCGGGCAACTTTCGCGAGGGGTCCTCCTACGCCCGGTTCGGTGGACCCGGATCCGCGGTGTCAGGCGTTCGACGAGCCTTTAGAGCCGCGCTGCCACGCCTTTTGGTGACCTGCGTCACCCGTTGCGCGCGTCGATTGCGAGGTGCGCCGGGTTTCCACGACTTCGTTGGACCGCGATCACAGCAAATTGTCGGCACGACACAGGCGATAACCGGAACCGCGCCCAACTCGTCGAATCGGGCGCCATCGCCTCCAAATGCTTTGCGGTACAACCGGACCGGGTCAGCAGCGGCGTGGATGACAACACATCGCGACAGCACCGGCCGCCGACAGGTTAGGATGGCCCAAGTTGGCATGTCAGGCTGGTTTTGTCATATCGTTTTACGACTTGTCGAAAACCGGGAACAGGGCCACCGTTCAGCGCCGTACGGATCCTCCCCAACCGGATCGTGGTATCAGGCGAGCAGCACATCGACAGGACCGAAGGGGCCTAGCCCGCAGCCCTTGGGCGCGGCCGCCAACGGAGCGATCGGTGAATGCTGCGACAGAAAGTATTGGTGAAGGGTCAGGTGGGAATGGCGCCCAACCGCTCGCGGTCTAGAGGGCTCTACAACCCCGCATTCGAGCATGACTCGTGCGGGGTGGCCATGGTCGTCGACATGCACGGCCGCCGCAGCCGCGACATCGTGGATAAGGCAATCACCGCGCTGGTGAACCTCGAGCACCGCGGCGCCCAGGGCGCCGAGCCGCACAGCGGTGATGGCGCCGGCATCCTGATCCAGGTTCCCGATGCGTTCCTGCGCGACGTTGTCGACTTCGACCTGCCCGAGGCGGGCAGCTACGCCACCGGCATCGCGTTCTTGCCGCAGTCGTCGAAAGAAGCGGTCGCCGCCTGCGCTGCGGTCGAGAAGATCGTCGAAGCCGAGGGCCTGCAGGTACTGGGCTGGCGCGAGGTACCCACCGACGACTCGTCGCTGGGTGCACTGTCCCGCGACGCGATGCCTACCTTCCGCCAGCTATTCATCGCCGGTGCCGACGGCATGCAGTTGGAGCGCCGCGCCTACGTGATCCGCAAGCGTGCCGAGCACGAACTCGGCACAAAGGGCCCGGGCCAGGACGGTCCCGGCCGTGAAACCGTCTACTTCCCAAGCCTTTCCGGCCGGACCATGGTCTACAAGGGCATGCTGACCACGCCGCAGCTCAAGGCGTTCTATCTGGACCTGCAGGACCAGCGGCTGACCAGCGCGTTGGGCATCGTGCACTCGCGGTTCTCCACGAACACCTTCCCGTCGTGGCCGCTGGCGCATCCATTCCGCCGCATCGCACACAATGGCGAGATCAACACCGTCACCGGCAACGAGAACTGGATGCGCGCCCGCGAGGCGCTGATCGACACCGACGTTTTCGGATCCCGCGACGACGTCCACAAGCTGTTCCCGATCTGCACGCCGGGAGCTTCGGACACCGCACGCTTCGACGAAGCGCTCGAGCTGCTGCACTTGGGCGGGCGCAGCCTGGCTCACGCCGTGCTGATGATGATCCCGGAGGCTTGGGAGCGGCACCCGTCGATGGACCCGGCCCGGCGCGCGTTTTACGAGTACCACGCATCGTTGATGGAGCCGTGGGACGGCCCGGCCTCGATGACGTTCACCGACGGCACCATCGTGGGCGCCGTGCTGGACCGCAACGGTCTGCGCCCGTCACGCATCTGGGTGACCGACGATGGGCTGGTCGTGATGGCCTCCGAGGCCGGCGTGCTGGACCTGGACCCGTCGAAGGTGGTGCGCCGGATGCGGCTGCAGCCGGGCCGGATGTTCCTGGTCGACACCACCCAGGGCCGGATCGTCGCCGACGAGGAGATCAAGGCCGAGCTGGCCGCCGAGCAGCCGTACCAGGACTGGCTCGACAAGGGCCTGATCCCGCTGGGCGAGCTGCCGCAGGGCGACTACGTCCGGATGCCGCACCACCGGGTTGTGTTGCGCCAGTTGGTGTTCGGTTACACATACGAAGAGCTCAACCTGCTGGTCGCTCCGATGGCGCGGACCGGTGCCGAGCCGCTCGGCTCGATGGGCACCGACACCCCGGTCGCGGTGCTCTCGCAACGCCCGCGGATGCTGTTCGATTACTTCCAGCAGTTGTTCGCACAGGTCACTAACCCGCCGCTGGACGCGATCCGCGAAGAGGTGGTGACCAGTCTGCAGGGCACCGTGGGGCCAGAGGGCGACCTGCTCAACCCGAACGCGGACTCCTGTCGCCAAATCAACCTGCCATCGCCGATTCTGCGTAACCACGAACTGGCCAAGCTGATCAACCTGGACCCCGACGTCGAGGTCAATGGGCGTCGGCATGGCCTGCGATCCAAGGTGATTCGCTGTCTCTTTCCGGTCGCCGAGAATGGCGCCGGGCTCAAGGCCGCACTCGACGAGGTGCGCGCACAGACCTCGGCGGCGATCGCCGACGGCGCGCGGATCATCATCCTTTCCGACCGGGAGTCCGACGAGAAGCTGGCGCCGATCCCGTCGCTGCTGGCCATCGCGGCCGTGCACCACCACCTGGTCCGCGAACGCAGCCGCACCAAGGTCGGCCTCGTGATCGAGACCGGCGACGCCCGCGAGGTGCACCACATGGCCGCGCTGATCGGCTTCGGTGCGGCGGCGGTCAACCCGTACATGGCGTTCGAGTCCATCGAGGTCATGCTGGATCGCGGCGGCCTCGAGGGACTCGACCGGGAGACCGCGTTGAAGAACTACATCAAGGCAGCCGGCAAGGGCGTGCTCAAAGTGATGTCCAAGATGGGCATCTCGACGCTCGCCTCCTACACCGGCGCCCAGCTGTTCCAGGCCGTCGGCGTCGACGAGGAGATCCTCCGCGAATACTTCACCGGGTTGACCTGTCCCACCGGCGGGATCAACCTCGCCGACATCGCCGCCGACGTCGCGACCCGGCATGCGCTGGCGTTCCTGGACCGGCCGGACGAACGTGCGCACCGCGAACTGGAGGTGGGCGGGGAATACCAGTGGCGTCGTGAAGGCGAATACCACCTGTTCAACCCCGACACCGTGTTCAAGCTGCAGCACTCCACCCGCACCGGGCAGTACCGGATCTTCAAGGAGTACAGCCGGCTGGTCGACGACCAGAGCGAGCGGATGGCGTCGCTGCGCGGGCTGCTGAAATTCAGCGACGGGGTCCGCGCGGCGATCCCGCTCGACGAGGTCGAGCCGGCCAGCGAAATCGTCAAGCGCTTCTCGACGGTGCGATGAGCTACGGCTCGATCTCTGCCGAGGCACATGAGACGCTGGCGATCGCGATGAACCGGCTCGGCGGCCGGTCGAACTGCGGCGAAGGCGGCGAGAACGTCGCCCGCTTCGACCGCGACGCCAACGGCGACTGGCGCCGCAGCGCGATCAAGCAGGTCGCCTCGGCGCGCTTCGGTGTCACCTCCCACTACCTGAGTAACTGCTCCGACATCCAGATCAAGATGGCCCAGGGCGCCAAACCCGGTGAGGGCGGTCAACTCCCGGCCGGCAAGGTCTACCCGTGGATCGCCGAGGTGCGGCACTCCACCCCGGGCGTGGGCTTGATCTCGCCGCCGCCGCACCACGACATCTACTCGATCGAGGATCTGGCGCAGCTGATCCACGATTTGAAGAACGCCAACCCGTCGGCCCGGATACACGTGAAGCTGGTGTCGGAGAACGGGGTGGGGACGGTTGCGGCTGGAGTCTCCAAGGCGCACGCCGACGTGGTGCTGATCTCCGGCCACGATGGTGGTACCGGCGCCACCCCGCTGACGTCGCTGAAGCATGCCGGCGCGCCGTGGGAGCTGGGGCTGGCCGAAACGCAGCAGACCTTGCTGCTCAACGGATTACGGGATCGGATCGTGGTCCAGGTCGACGGCCAGCTCAAGACCGGTCGCGACGTGATGGTTGCGGCGCTGCTGGGCGCCGAGGAATTCGGTTTCGCCACCGCACCTTTGGTGGTGTCGGGTTGCGTGATGATGCGGGTGTGCCATCTGGACACCTGCCCGGTCGGGGTGGCCACCCGAATCCGGTGCTGCGTGAGCGGTTCAACGGCAAGCCCGA
>CAVVNB010000016.1:0-351087 GCA_963749375.1 uncultured Actinomycetota bacterium | reverse complement strand
ATGCAGGCGGACCAACGGTTTGGGCGCCCACCAGTTGACCCGGCCGAGCACATGCATGAACGCCGGCACCAGCAGCATTCGCACCAGCGTGGCGTCGACCAGCACCGCCACCGTCAGCCCGAGACCGAGCATCCGCATGAACGACACCTGCGCGGCCATCAACGCGCGCGAACGATATCGACATGAACAATGCGGCGGCGGTGATCACCCGCCCGGTGTGGGCCACGCCGAGCGCGACGCTCTCGTTGTTGGCGGCCGGTGTGCGATCGGATTCCAGCCAGTATTCACGGATCCGGGAGATCAGGAACACCTCGTAGTCCATCGACAGCCCAAAGGCGATGCAGAACAACAACACCGGCAGATTCACCTCCAGCGTGCCTGTCACCGATGAGCCCAGCGCGCCGAGATGCCCCTCCTGAAAGACCCATACCATCGCACCGAATGCGGCCGTCAGCGACAAGATGTTGAGCAACACGGCCTTGGCCGGCAGTACCACGCTTCCTGTCAGCAAGAACATCAGCACCAAGGTGATCCCGGCGATGATCCCGAGCACGAGCGGCCAGACGACTCGTGATGGCGTGCACGCTGTCGCCGATTGCTCTGTGCGGCACCCCCCAGCAGCACGGTCTTGCCAGCCGGGGTGGCGACGGCATGCAGCCGGTTGCAGCTGGCTCGCCGACGCGTCCGAGAACAGCGGCGCGGTAGCTGCTGACCGTCAAGAAGGCGCTGCCGTCCTTGATGCCGGTCGGCGCTGACGGCGGCCCGACAAGGCTACCGTCGACGAAGGTGCCGCCGGGTGAGCACGCCGACGTCACGGCAGGCACCCGCGACAGCGCCGCGGAATAGCGGCTGAGGTCGGCAAGCCTACCCCGTCCGCGTCCGGCACCACCACGGTGATGTTGGTCGACGGCGTCGCCGGCGAAGTCGTTGCGCAGCTCATCGCCGACCTGGCGGGCGGACACCGAGGTGGGCAGTATCCGGTCGTCGGGAAAGCCCCACCTCACGCCGAGAAACGGCGCTCCGAGCACGAGCAGCACGGCGATGATCGCGGCGCCGATCGGCACCGCGTGGCGCATCACAAACGTCGTCCAGCGATACCAAAACGTCCGCTCGACCGGCTTGGGCTGCGGGTCCGGGCGACCCAGCATCCGGCGCAGGAGCCTGCGCACGTCCAGCGAATCAAGACGGCCGCCGAGCAGCACGATCGCAGCGGGCGTCACCACGATTGCCGCGCATGCCGCGAACGCGACCACAGCCACCCCCGCGTACGCGAACGACTTCAGAAAGTACTGCGGGAACAGCAACATCGTGACCATCGACGACGCCACCGTCATCGCCGAGAACAACACCGTGCGGCCCGCCGTCACCATGGTGCGGATCAACGCCGCATCCCCGGTGGCGCCCGCTGCGAGCTCGTCTCGGTAGCGGCTGAGGATCAGCAGTGTGTAGTCAATCGCCAGCGCCAGCCCCAGCGCGACGCTCAGGTTCAGCGCGAAGATCGATACATTGGTGAACAGCGAGACCGCGTGCAGCACGGCCATGGACCCGAGGATCGCGAAACCGCCGACTGCCATCGGCACCGCGGCCGCGACCAGACCGCCGAACACCCAGACCAGCACCACGAAGCTCAACGGCATCGCGATCGACTCCATGAGAAGCAAGTCCTTTTTCGTCTGGGCTTCGACCTGCCAGTAGATGGTCGCCTCGCCGCCGGCGCGCACGGTGACGCCGTCGCGGTCATGGACGAGCTGGTCGGCCAGTTGTTTGGCGTACTTCTGCGCCTCGTTGTCGCCGCCGGAAATGCCGGCAACGATCAGCCCGGTCCGGTGGTCTTTGCTGATTAGCGACGCTGCCGATGGGGTGGTCCACGCGGACGTCACCTGGCCGACGTGCGCGGAGGTCTGCAGCCGCTGAACGATCTCGGTGCCGACCGCGCGGGCCGCGGGGCTCTCGCACGCCGCCGTCCGATGTGACGCTGATGATCATCGTCATGTCGCCCTGACCGAACTTGTCCGACAGTAGCTTCGCGGCCTGTGACGACTCCGACGTCGGGTCAAGCACGCCGCCGGCCGACAGACTGTTGGTGACCGGGATGCCGAAGATCGCGGTTCCGACCATGACGAGCAACGCGCCGGCGATGACGCGCCGCGGTGCAGCGATGGCGAGCCGAGCGATTCCCTGCAGCAAACGACCCCCTTCGGGTCCGGCCGTTGTTGCGCCAATCTAACCAAACGCCACCGCCACATGACGGCGGATTGATGTGCCACATCCATCGAACCGCGGGAGCCTCCCATGACAAGGCGTCATGGAGTTGAAGCTGTCGTAGATCGCTGCCGAGACCTGCGTGCGGTACATGATTTGCCGCCAATGAACCTGGCGACTCGAGGTTAGTTCGTGTCCTCAAGCAGGTGTTGCTTCGATGACGCTGTACGGTGCGGCGGTTTGCACCACCCGGGTCATCCGAAATCCGGCTTGTCTGAGCAGGTCTCGGTATTCCGCGGCGTCGCGTTCGCGGCCATTTGCTTCCACCAGCATCTCCAGGTCCACCCACTTACCCGCGAAGTCGCGGTCATGCTCGGGGAGCACCGCCTCCACCAGCAGCACCGTCGCATCGGCGCCGGCGGCTGCGCGAACGTTACGGAGGATCGCCACGGCCTGCCGATCGGGCCAGTCGTGGATGACGGTTTTGAGGACATAGGCGTCACCGCCGGACGGAACGTTGTCAAAGAACGACCCACCCTCGATGCGGACCCGGTCTTCGACTCCCCGCTGCCGCAGCAGCGCGGGCGCCCCCGCGACGACTTCAGGCAGGTCGTAGAGCACGCCCCGTGCGTTCGGTGTTTCGGCCAAGATGGTGGACAGCAGCCCCCCGCGCCCGCCGCCTACATCGACGATCGTGCGGTAGGGACCGAAGCTGTAACCGGCAACGATAGCGATCGCCGGCAAGGCATCGGCGCCGGTCATCGCGTCGTTGAAGAGCTTCGAAAACTCGGGTTCATCCCTGAGAAAGTCGAATGCGTCCTTACCGCGCAGCTGCGGAAGGATCGCCTTGCCGGACTTGACCGACTCAACCAGCAGACTCCAATGTTCCCGGTGCTGCGGCGAACCGATTAAGCGCGCATACGCGCGCATCGAGAATGGTGCGTCCGAGCACAGGGTTTCAGCGAGAGCGGTCAGCTCGTAGCGGCCGTCGCGGCGCTGGCAGAATATGCCATGGCTGATCAACGCTCGCATCAGTCGCCTGAGGGCATCGGGGTCCGCACCGACGCGGTCTGCCAAATCATCCAGGGACAGCGGATCGTCCGCGACGACGTCGGCGATGCCCAGTTCGGCGGCCACTTGGATGGCCTGCGCTACCCATGCCCCGGTAATCATCTCGAACATCGCGGCCGGCGCGAGGGTCGACCGTTGATGAAGTCGATAGAGATGGTGGCGAAAACGCTCGACGATACGGGCCACTTTGGCAGGTGGAATTTTGACATCTCTCGCCATCGTGTCTCCCTCACCCTTGAAAACGAACCATCGAGCCATAGAAGACAATGCCAGGCATCGGCGGCAGCTTTGCAAGACGCCAAGAGCGACAGCGACTTTGACTCCGCGTAGGCCGAGCGCAACGTCGTACGCTCGGGTCAGCGAGGGGCTGGCCAACAACGACATCGCCGCAAGGCTTTTCGTCTCACCCCGTACCGTGCAAACACACCTCACCCACGTCTACGCCAGGCTCGGCCTGACCTCACGCGTACAGCTCGCGCAGGAAGGGGCGCGCCACAATCGGTGCGCGATCGGCGCCATCTACGCGGTTTCGCCGATGTTTTGCGGTCCGTGGCGGCCGCATGCTGGCTAGCATGAGCAAGATCGATCCACGCGCCGACACGCCCCCGATGGACTGGAACGAGCTGGACGTGAGCGCCCTTTTACCGACGGGCACGGTGACGCTGCTGCTGGCCGACGTCGAGGGCTCCACGCAGCTGTGGGAAACCCAACCCGACGAGATGACGGCTGCGTTCGCGCGGCTGGATGATGCGCGAACGGATCTGATCGCCGCTCACGGTGGGATGCGGCCGGTGGAACAAGGTGAGGGCGACAGCTTCGTCGTTGCATTCGCGCGGGCCAGTGAGGCGGTGTCCTGCGCGCTGGAACTGCAGCGTGCCCCGCTGGCGCCGATCCGATTGCGCATCGGTGTGCATACCGGTGAGGTGCAGCTGCGCGATGAAGGCAACTACATCGGCCCCACGATCAACCGAACGGCGCGGCTGCGCGATCTCGGGCATGGCGGTCAGATCCTGTTGTCGGGCACGACCGAGGCATTGGTCGTCGACATGCTCCCGACCTGACGCGTGGTTGACCGATCTGGGCGCTCATGAGTTGCGCGGTGTTCCGCGCCCCGAACGGGTTGTCCAACTGTGCCATCCGGATCTGTGTCAACGAATTTCCGCCATTGCGGACGTTGAAACACGTTGCAGTACAGCATCTCCCGACGCATTGACGAGTTTCGTTGGCCGTGAAGCAGAGCTGACTCAGATACACGAGCTATTGAGCAAAAACCGGTTGGTGACGTTGACCGGTGCCGGCGGAGCGGGCAAAACCCGGCTGGCCATCCAGATTGCGTCCCAGCTGTCCGGCGAATTCAGCGACGGGGTGTGGTGTGTGGATTTGGCGCCGATCACCGACCCCGAGTTGGTGCCAGTCACGGTAGCCCGCACGCTGGGGCTGCCCGACCAACCCGGCCGTTCCACCATGGACACCCTGACCCGTTTCCTCGCCGATCGGCAGATGCTGGTGGTGCTGGACAACTGCGAACACCTACTGGATGCCAGCGCGGCACTGGTCAATGCGCTGCTCGGTGCTGCGGCGGGATTGACGCTGTTAACCACCAGCCGTGAGCCGATCGGTGTGCCCGGCGAAGTGAGCTGGCGGGTGCCATCGATGTCGCTGGCCGACGAGGCCGTCGATCTGTTCACCGATCGGGCTCGCCGCGCTCGGCCGGAATTCGTCGTCACCGATGACAATGCCGCGGTCGTGGCCGAAATCTGCGCGCGCCTCGACGGGTTGCCGCTGGCGATCGAGCTGGCCGCCGCACGGGTCCGCGCCTTATCTCCGGCGGAGATCCTCGACAGCCTGCATGACCGGTTCCGGTTGTTGACCGGCGGTGCGCGCACCGCGGTGCGCCGCCAGCAGACCCTGCGCGCCTCAGTGGACTGGTCACACGCCCTGCTCACCGAACCCGAACGGGTGCTGTTTCGCCGGCTGGCCGCATTCCTCGGCGGCTT
Organism: uncultured Actinomycetota bacterium; assembly: GCA_963749375.1. GTDB lineage: Bacteria > Actinomycetota > Actinomycetes > Mycobacteriales > Mycobacteriaceae > Mycobacterium. Next base: position 345,817 of record CAVVNB010000016.1, on the reverse strand, counting down.
CGACTTCGACGCCGCCCAAGCCGTCGCCGGCGGTGGTGACGTAGAGCGCTACCAAGTGCTCGATCAGCTCAGCCTGCTGGTCGACAAGTCGCTCGTAGTCGCCGACGACAGCCGGGGCCGAACCCGTTACCGGCTTTTGGAGACCGTGCGCCAATACGCACTGGAAAAACTCGGCGAGTCCGGCGAGGCCGACGCTGTGCGCGCACGCCACCGCGACCACTACACGGCGCTCGCGGCCCTGCTCGACGCCCCGGCAGGCGGTGATTATGAGCAGCGCATCGAGCAAGCCGACCTCGAGATCGACAACCTGCGCGCCGCGTTCGGGTGGAGCCGGGAAAACTCCGACTATCGAGCTGGCGTTGGCGTTGGCGTCGTCGCTGCAGCCGCTGTGGCTCGGCGCGGGGCCGCATCCGCGAAGGGCGCACCTGGTTCAACGCCGTCCTGGCCGACCTGCGACGCCAGGACCCCGGGGTGGCGCCCGCGATGCGGGCGCGGGCGCTTGCCGACCTAGCCCTGCTCGCCATCCGGGTGGACGCCGCCGACAGCCTCGATCAGGCTCAGCAGGCCCTGGCGATCGCCCGCGAACTCGATGACCCGGCCCTGCTGGCCCGGACGCTGACCGCCTGTGGCTTCATCGCCGACCAGAGCTATAACGTCGAGTTGGCCCGGGAATGCTTCGCCGAGGCGATCGGCCTGGCCCGTGCTTTTGACGATCGTTGGCGGCTCAGCCAGATCCTCACAATGCAGGCGATGGGCGCCCACAACGCGGGTGACCCACGCGCGGTGCGCGCGGCCGGAGAGGAAGGACGCGACCTCGCCGACGCGATCGGTGACACGCTCAACTCGCGCCAGTGCCGCTTTTGCCTCAGTTCGGCGCAGATGATGAGCGGCGATTTAGCCGGAGCCGTCACACAGTTCGGCGAGCTGGCCGCCGAGGCCGATGCGGGTCACGACGAGATCTCGCGGGTGACCAGCCTCGTCGGCCATAGCATGGCACTGGCGCACCAGGGTGCGTCGGCCGCGGCCCGAGCGGCGGCCGAGGCGACCCTTGAGCGCGGCGCCAAGCTTTCCGAGAGGTACGCGGTATTCGGGCACGTAGCGGTGGGGTTCGCGGCCCTGGCCGCCCGGGATCTTGCAGCGGCGCACGAGGCGCGCGAGGCGACCAACCAGCAGATGACTGTCGTTAGTGGGAGCACCGCGCTATTTGGGCGCCTCTGGAATGCCGACGCCGCGCTCGCAGACGGGGATCTCCCTGCCGCGCGCCGCTGGGCCAACGAGGCCGCGTCGACAACGACCGGCTGGTGGCAGATGTGGGCGCTCACGACGCGCGCTCGGGTGGCGATCGCGGCGGGTGAGCCGGAGCAGGCCGAACGCGACGCCCAGGACGCGCTGACGTGCGCCGCCGAACTCAAGGCGCACCTGCTGATCCCGGACATCCTCGAATGCCTCGCCGCTTTGGCCGGCCAGAACGACAGTCACCGCGAAGCCGCCCGCCTCTTCGCCGCGGCAGACAGCATTCGGCAACGCATCGGCGCGGTCCGCTTCAAGATCTATGACGCCGACTACCAAGCCTCGGCAGCGGCGCTGCGAGACGCCATGGGCGACAACGACTTTGACGCCGCATGGGCCGAGGGCGCAGCGCTTATCCGATCGACGAGGCGATCGCCTACGCGCAGCGCGGCCGCGGCCAACGCAAACGGCCCACCAGCGGCTGGGGCTCGCTCACGCCCACCGAGCTCGACGTCGTACGACTTGTCAGCGAAGGACTCGCCAACAATGACATCGCCACAAGGCTTTTCGTCTCACCCCGTACCGTGCAGACCCACCTCACCCACGTCTACACCAAGCTCGGCCTGACCTCCCGCGTGCAGCTCGCTCAAGAAGCGGCCCGCCACAACTGAAAACATCGATTCGCGATCTACGCGGTTTCGCCGATGTTTTGGGTCCGGGGTGACCGCATGCTGGCTAGCATGAGCGAGATCGATCCATGCGCCGATACGCCCCTGATGGACTGGAGCGAGCTAGACGTGAGCGGGCTGTTGCCGACCGGCACTGTGACGCTGCTGCTGGCCGACGTAGAGGGCTCCACCCGGCTCTGGCAGACCCAACCCGACCAAATGACCGCGACGCTCGCTCGGATGAATAAGGAGGTGTCGGCGATCATCGCCGAACATGACGGCGTACGCCCTGTCGAACAGGGCGAAGGCGACAGCTTTGTCGCCGCGTTTGCCCGCGCGTCGGACGCCGTGGCGGCGGCGCTGGAAATCCAGCGCGCACCGTTGGCCCCGATCCGGTTGCGGATCGGCGTACATACCGGCGAGGTCCAGTTGCGCGACGAGGGCAACTATGCCGGCCCCACCATCAACCGCACCGCGCGACTACGCGACCTCGGCCACGGCGGCCAGACCCTGCTGTCTGGTGTCACCGAAGATTTGGTTGCCGACCGCCTCCCCCCGACGCCTGGTGTAGCGACTTGGGCACCCACCCATTGCGTGATCTCCCCCGCCCGGAGCGGGTCGTGCAGCTGTGCCATCCGGACCTGGTCAACGAGTTTCCGCCGCTGCGCGCCGCAAAATCCACTGTATCCCGGCATCTTCCGATGCAACTCACGAATTTTGTTGGGCGCCAAGCGGAGCTGACCCAACTGCGGGCGCTGGTGAGTGAGAACCGGCTGGTGACGTTGACGGGCGCGGGCGGCGCCGGGAAGACCCGGCTGGCCGTGCAGATGGCGGGTCAGCTCGCACACGAGTTCAGCGGTGGGGTTTGGTGCGTGGACCTGGCACCGATCACCGACGCCGATCTGGTACCGACCACAGCAGCCCGCGCATTCGGGCTACCCGAGCAGCCCGGGCGCTCAACCATGGACATCCTGACCCGGTTTATCGCCGACCGGCAGATACTGGTGGTCCTGGACAACTGTGAGCATCTGCTCGATGCCAGCGCGGCATTGACGGCGACACTCCTGGCTGGCTGTCCGGGGTTGACCTTCTTGGCCACGAGCCGGGAACCGATCGGGGTGGCAGGTGAAGTGAGTTGGCGACTACCGTCACTGTCGCTGAGCGACGAAGCCATCGAATTGTTCAGCGATCGGGCTCGCCACGCCAGGCACGAATTCTCCGTCACCGACGACAACATTGCGGCCGTTGCCGAAATCTGCAGGCGACTAGACGGCTTGCCGCTCGCCATCGAACTCGCCGCCGCGCGGGTTCGCGCCCTGTCGCTGACTGAAATTCTGGATACCCTGCACGACCGCTTCCGGTTATTGACCGGCGGGGCGCGCACCGCAGTACGGCGCCAGCAGACCCTGCGCGCTTCGGTGGATTGGTCACACGCACTGCTCAGCGAACCCGAAGGAATGCTGTTTCGCCGGCTGGCGGTGTTTTTCGGCGGATTCGACCTCGAGGCAGCCCAAGCCGTGGCGGGCGACAGTGGGATGTCGCGATACCACGTGATGGACCTGCTCACTCTGCTCGTGGACAAATCGTTGGTCGTCGCCGACGAAACCCAGGGGCGCACCCGCTACCGGCTGCTGGAAACGGTGCGTCAGTACGCGGCCGAAAAGCTCAGCGAGTCCGGTGAAGCCGGCGACCTGCGCGCGCGCCACCGCGACCATTACACGGCGATGGCTGCGCTGCTCGACGGGCCCTCAGCCAGCGACTACGGGCAGCGTGTCGAGCGCACGGCAACCGAGATCGACAATCTGCGCGCAGCATTCGCCTGGAGCCGCGAAACCGGCGACGCGGACCGCGCGTTGGCGTTGGCATCGTCCTTGTCGCCATTGTGGCAGCCGCGGCCCGCGGAAGGCGTTGCATGGCTCGACGCGGTCCTCGACGAGGCCGACGCGCACCACGTCGACATCGTTCCGGCAGTCCGTGCCCGGGCGCTGGCCGACCGGGTCTTGCTGGCCGCGAATATCGGCTGGTACGACAATCTTCCAGGCCAGGCAGATGAGGCGCTCACCATTGCGCGCCAGCTCGATGACCCGGGGCTGCTGATGCGCGCACTGGCCGCCCGCGGACTGATCGGCTTCGGCTCCGCGGAGGCCGCGGCGTGCCGTGCCGAAGCGATCGGCCTCGCCCGCAAGCTCGGCGACCGGTTGAGGCTCAGTCACATCCTTAGCATCGAGACGCTGGTCGCATCGTTCACCGGCGACGTGATCACGAAACGTGCAGCGGCACAAGAGGGGTGCGAGCTTGCCGAGGAGATCGGTTACCGCGCCGGATATGTTCGGTGCCGCTGGTATCTCGGACTCGCACAGCTGGCGCTGGGCGATTGCGCCGGCGCGGTCGAACATTTCCGCACTGCCGGCGCCGCAGCCGAAGCGGGTCACCAGGCGAACTTTCAGAAGTACTCGCTGGCCTTCGAGGGCGTAGCACTCGCGTGGCAGGGTGACGCCGACGCGGCAAGAGCGGCGGCGAGCGAGGTTTTGGGGGGCGGCGACGACAAACTCGGCAGCCTCAACGCCGGACTCGCCAGCACGGCAATGGGTATGGCGGAACTGGCGGCTGGGAACGCCAAGGCCGCGCGAAACGCCGCCGACGCGGCCCGCCTGCACGCAACAGGTGCCCCGCCCGGAATGGCGGCGCTGTCGCGGTCTTTCAGCGCGCAGGCGGCACTGGCCGACGGAGACCTTGTTGCGGCACGGTATGCGGCCGATGAGGCGGTGGCGACCGCGGCGGGGTGGTACTCGTTGTGGGCGTTGGTGGCCCGCGCGCAGGTGGCGTTCGCGCAAGACGAGCCGGATCAGGCCGAGCGCGATGCGCACGATGCGCTGGCGTGCACCGATGACTTTGATACGCAGCTCGGCGTTCCCGACATCTTGGAGTGCCTCGCCGCGATCGCGTGCGATATGGGTAGTCACCAAGAATCCGCACGACTCTTCGGTGCGGCGGAAAGCAGTCGGCAGCTACTGGGCACGCCCCGTTTCAAGGTGTGGGATACAGGCTACCAAGCATCGGTATGGAAGCTCCGAAATAAACTGACCGACAATGACTTTCAATCCGACTGGGCCGAAGGGGCCGCCCTGTCGACCAAGGAAGCGATCGCCTACGCACGACGCGGCCGCGGCGAACGCAAGCGGCCGATCAGCGGTTGGGGCTCACTGACTCCGACCGAGCTCGACGTCGTGAGTCTGGTCAGCGAAGGTCTCGCTAATAAAGACATCGCCGCGAGGCTTTTCATCTCACCCCGCACCGTGCAGACCCACCTCACCCACGTCTACACCAAGCTCGGGCTCACCTCGCGCGTGCAGCTCGCCCAGGAGGCCACCCGGCACGCGTGATCAACCCGCTTGCTCACTGAGTTCACGGCGATCGAAGCTGTCATGGGTCACCCGCCACGACGCGAATCCGTCGCCTGCCACATGCAGCGTGATCTGTGGATCGCACGAGCATTCCTCGACGCGATGTGGCTGAAGATCGTCGATGGGCACGATATGGATTTCACGGGGCCCGATCCATCCGGTCCACCACCGCAGGCCGGGACAGGCACAGCCGATCTCGGTGCAGTGGACAGGATCGATGATCACGCCGACCGCGGCCACGCGTCTATGTACTGGTCCATGACCGCGTGCCATTGCATGGCCCGGATCTCGTCGCCGGCGGCGCGGGCCTGCTTGAGGTGCTCCCGCACGAAAACCAGGCAGCGCCCGATTCGTGCGGTGTCCACGATCGTTGCCATATCTGACCTCCCTCGACATGGGGAAAGAAGGACCGGTTGGCGTCATTGGCGCTCGGCCAGTACTCGCATCGTCGCACGGAACCCCCGGGTTTCGCGCGTCGACACACGCTGCACAGCCGAGCTGCGAAACAGTGTCTAGCCGATCTGCAGTGGGTCGATCTGCACGCGGACCGGCTCGCTGGTTTGACGGGCGCTGACCACGGCGACGCCGCGCCGCAACTCCCCTGCCAGCGCCAGACCCTGCTCGCGGTTCACCCGCACCAGCATTCGGCTGACCGGCTCGTCGGCGGCGACGCCGGGTGGTCGACGCGCACCCGGCGGCAGCGGCACCGGACCGAGCAGCTCGGCGGTGTCCGGCAGGCGCAGTTCCGCCAGCAACCCGCTCACTGCGGCTGCGGCGCCGTCGAGGGCGGCCATGTGCACACATGGCGGCAACGCGACCTCGGCGCGGGCCGCCAATTCGGCGTCGGCGTGGCCGACGGGATCCCAGCGGATCAGCGTTTGCACTGTGGGAATGGATGCCTCGGCGACGACGACCACCACCCCGCTGTCGTCCCGAGATCGGACCAACGCCGCGGCGGCCATCCAGCGTCGCAGCGTGTCCTCGGCGGCGCGCAGATCCTGACGACCCAGCAGCGCCCAGCTGTCCAGCAGCAGCGCTGCGCCGTATCCGCCGACGGCACGCGGTTCGGCGCCCGGTGTGGCCACCACCAACGCCGGTCGGGCGTCGACCTCGGACACCACCGTCTCGCCCACGGAGGTGATAACCGTTGTGCCCGCGAACGCGCGACCCAGCTCTTCGGCCGTGCGCCGGGCGCCCACCACGACCGCGCGCACCGCGTCCGATCCGCATGTGCTGCAACGCAATGCCTCGTCAACCCGGCCGCACCAACGGCATGCCGGCGCCGTCCCACCCCGATCCTCCAGGGACAGCGGGCCCGTGCAATGCCGGCAGCGCGCGATCGCCCGGCAGCGCGCACACGCCAGCGACGGGACGTAGCCGCGCCGCGGCACCTGCACCAGCACCGGTGTCTCAGCCTGCAGCGCCGTGCGGGCGGCGCGCAGCGCCACCGACGGCAGCCGTGCGGTGCGTGCCGCCGGGTCGCGCTCGTCGGCGTACCCGCCGTCGTCGAGGGCCACCACCCGCGGGGTCCGGGCGCGCAGCACCGGCCGCGCCGCGACCACGTCGTGCGCCCACCCGCTGCGCACCAGCGCCTGCGCCTCCGCGGTGCGGGCGTACCCCCCGATCACTGCGGCGCAACGCATCTGGTGTGCGCGCAGCATCGCCACCTCGCGGGCATGCGGGTAGGGGGCCCGCGGTTCGGCCAGCGTGTCGTCGCCGTCGTCCCACACCATCACCAGCCCGAGATCGCTCACCGGCGCGAATACTGCGCTGCGAGTGCCGATCACCAGCCGCGCACTACCGCGCCGCGCGGCCAGCCAGCGCCGGTAACGCGCAGACGGGCCCAGGCCCGCCGACAACGCGACCACGGCGCCCGCGTCGATCAACCCCGTCGCCGCCCGCCACATCGCGTCGACGTCGCGTTGGTCCGGGACGATCGCCAAGACCGCGCGGCCGGTCTGCACGGTCTGCGCAGCGGCCTCGGCGAACCGGTCGGCCCACAGCTCACCGGGTAGCGCCTGCCACACCGCGCGCGCGGCGCGCGTCTCGGCCAGCGCCGTCAGAAACTGCCCACCGCTGCTGTAGACCTCCCACCCGGTCCGATCGACATCGTCGACCGTGAGATGCTCTGACGGCGTTCGGTTTTCGCGCTCCACCTTGGCGTGCCGCGGCGGCACCGCAAGCCGCAGCACGTCGGCACGGGTGCCGGCGTAGCGGGCCGCGACGGCGTCGACCAGTCGGCGGATCTCCGGGGTGAGCACCGCCTCGGGCGACACCACGCGGTCCAGCCAGGCCAGCTTGCCGACGTGATCGGTCTCGGTGCGGCGTTCCAGGATGAACCCGTCGACCAGTCGGCCGTGGAAGCGCAACCGCACCCGCACACCGGGTTGGGCATCGTCGGATTGCTCCTCCGACACCAGATAGTCGAATTCGCGGTCCAGGTGCGGCACCGACAACATCGGCAACACCCGAGCAATCGGCTCGAATGCGGCAGCCTGCCGGGTCCGGGTGGTCACTCGCCACGTGTAGCAGAGGCCGCGGACACCCGGCCGAAGAAGAAGCCCGCGGTGATCAGCACCTGCGCGGCCGCATAGGTCCACCAGATCGGCACCGCCAGTGCCTCGGTGCCCAGCACGAACCGGCTGATCCCGATCATCGAGTCCGACCAGGCGAAGCACACCGCGCCGACCGCCGTCCACAGCGTCGGCAGTTGCGCCAGCAGCGCGGCCGACACCATCGCGACCAGCACCAGCATGTAGACGGTGACCGGGATCGTCATACCGTCATGGCCCAACTGCGGCCAGAACCACGTCAGCAGGCCCACGCACGCCGCCCACACCAAGGCGACGGCTATCCAGCGCGTGCGCGACCGATCGGACCGCCGCACCAGCGGCACCAGTGCGCCCAGAAAACACAAGTGCGCCAACAGAAATGCACCCAACCCGAACACAAACGACGGCGCCCACCACGTAACGGCCAACAGCACGTCGCCGGCAGCCGAGAACAGCAACGCCAGCATCAGCCAGCGCCGTTCCCGGACAATCGGATGCGCGGCCGCCGCGAGCGCCAGCAACAGCGCCATCGCTGCCTTGAATACCGGTTGCGCTCCCCACACCCCGGTCAGTTCCGCACCCGGCGGGGAACGAAGCGCCACGATGGTCAGGAACACGCCGTAAGCGATGCCGGCCCAACCGCCGGCCACCCAGGCGCCGAGCATGACCCGCGGTGCGTACGGTGTCTGCATGCCCAGCTCCGACGCCGGATCCGCCATCGATCCCATCCTGCAGAAGGTACTGGACGCCGTTCCGTTCCGGTTATCCGCCGACGACGGTGTCGACGCGGCCCGCCGCGCCCTGCGCGATCTGCCGCGCCGCAGCTTCCATCCCGAACTCCGGGTGGAGGACCGCGCCATCGACGGGCCGGCCGGGCCGATCAACCTCCGGATCTACTGGCCGCCAACCGATGACACCGCGCCGCCGGTGGTGATGTTCTTCCACGGTGGCGGCTTCGTCGTCGGCGACCTCGACACCCACGACGGCACAGCCCGTCAGCACGCCGTCGGCGCCTCGGCCGTGGTGGTGTCGGTCGACTACCGGCTGGCGCCGGAGCACCCCTACCCCGCCGCGATCGACGACGCCTGGGCCGCAACGCAATGGGTCGCCCGGCACGGCAGCGAGATCGGCGCCGACGCGAGTCGGCTTGCGGTGGCCGGAGATTCCGCGGGCGGCAACATCTCGGCCGTCATCGCGCAGCGTTCGCGGGACGAAGCTGACCAGGGCGCCCCACCGATCTCGTTCCAGCTGTTGTGGTATCCGGCCACGCTGTGGGATTCGTCGCTGCCCTCGTTCAGCGAGAACGCCGGCGCCCCGGTGCTGGACAGCGCAGCCGTCGCGGCGTTCAGCCGCTACTACGCCGGCGAGATCGACCTGTTCAACCCGCCGGTCGGCATGGCCCCGGGCCGGGCTGCCGAATCTGGCCGACCTGCCCGCCGGCCTACATCGCCGTCGCCGGCCACGATCCGCTGCGCGACGACGGGGCCCGCTACGGCGAGTTGCTCGCCGCGGCAGGCGTTCCGGTCGAGGTGCACAACGCCGCGTCGATGGTGCACGGCTACCTCGGCTACGCCGGGGTGGTCCCGGCCGCGACCGAAGCAATGGATCGCGGGTTGACCGCGCTGCGCGAGGCGCTGCACGTACGGTAGATCCATGACGGAGCCGACCACCGCCCGACCGCAGATCGACCCGACGCTGAAGGCCCTGGTCGACGCGTTCCCGCTGACCTTCAAGGCGTCCGATGGCGTCGAGGCCGCCCGCGAGCGGCTGCGCCTACTGAAAGCGCCGCCGGAGATGCTGCCGGATCTGCGCATCGAAAACCGCACCATCGGGCACGGCGACGTCACCGACGTCCCGGTCCGCATCTACTGGCCGCATGTCCGAGCCCGGCAACCTGCCGATCGTCGTCTTCTACCACGGCGGGGGCTTCGCGCTCGGCGATCTGGACACCCACGACCCGGTCGCGCGTGCACACGCCGTCGGCGCCGACGCCATCGTGGTGTCCGTCGACTACCGGCTGGCCCCCGAACACCCTTTCCCGCCGGGCTGGACGACTCCTGGGCCGCCCTGCAGTGGACCGCTGAGCACGCCAGCCGAATTGGGTGGCGACCCCGCCCGGATCGCCGTCGCCGGCGACTCGGCCGGCGGCAACTTTGCCGCAGTGATCGCCCAGCGGGCGCGCGACGAGGGCGGACCCGCGCTGGCGTTCCAACTGCTCTGGTATCCGTCCATCACCGCCGACCTGTCGCTGCCGTCGTTCACCGAGAACGCCGACGCGCCGATCCTGAACCGCGACGTCATCGACGCATTCCTGCACCTGGTACGCCCCGGGGTTGGACATCAGCGACCCGAAGACGCTGCCGGCCACCCTGGCGCCGTGCAACGCGTCCGACTTCTCCGGGCTGGCCCCCGCCTTCATCGGCAGCGCAGAACACGATCCGCTGCGCGACGACGCCGCGGTGTACGCGGAGCTGCTGAATGCGGCCGGGGTACCCGCCGAGCTGAGCAACGAGGGCAACCTGGTGCACGGCTATGTCAGCTTCGCGCTGATCATCCCGGCCGCGGCGGAGGCGACCAACCGCGGTCTGACCGCCCTGAAGGCGGCACTGCACTAGATAGGCGGTACCGTCGGTATCGACTAACCGGTTGTAGTAGCTCGTCGAGGAGGTACCGGTGAATGCTGATCGACCCGATTACCACTGCTTGATCGTCGGCGCGGGATTCTCCGGCATCGGCGCGGGGATCAAGCTCGACCAAGAAGGCTTCAGCGACTACCTGATCGTCGAAGCCGGCGACGAGGTCGGCGGCACCTGGTACTGGAACACCTATCCCGGTATCGCCGTGGACATTCCGTCGGCGTCCTACCAGTTCTCGTTCGAGCAGCGTCCGGACTGGTCACGCACGTACGCGCGCGGCGGCGAACTGAAGGCGTACGCCGAACACTGCACCGACAAATACGGGATCCGGCCGAAAATCCGGTTCAACACCAGAGTTCTCGGCGCCGAGTTCGACGACGAGCGGTCGCTGTGGCGGGTGCGACTCGATCCCGGTGGCGAGATCACGGCGCGATTCATCTACAACGGCAGCGGGGTGCTCACCGTGCCCAAGCCGCCCGACATCGACGGCGTCGACTCCTTCGACGGCGTGGCCGTGCACACCGCCCGCTGGGACCACAGCCTGGACCTGACCGGCAAACGCGTCGCCGTGATCGGCACCGGCGCGTCGGCGGTCCAATTGGTCCCACAGATCGCGCCAATCGTCAAAGAGCTCACCGTCTTTCAGCGCACACCGATCTGGTGTTTCCCGAAGTTCGACGTGCCGTTGCCCACGCCGGCGCACTGGGCGCTGCGCCTGCCCGGCGCCAAGACCTTGCAGCGGCTGATCACCCAGAGCTATGTCGAGGTGACCTTCCCGCTGCCCGCTCAGTACTTCACGGTGTACCCGCTGGCCAGCTGGATGGAGTCGCTCGGCCGCGCCTATCTGCGCCGGAAGGTGCGCGATCCCGCGGTCCGCAAACAACTCACCCCGAGTTACGCGATCGGCTGCAAACGTCCCGGCTTCCACAACAGCTACCTGTCGACGTACAACCGCGACAACGTGCACCTGGTGACCGCAGCCGATCGACAAGATCACGCCGTCAGCGGTGGCCACCACCGACGGCACCAGCCACGAGATCGATGTGCTGGTGCTGGCCACCGGTTTTCACGTGTTCGACGCCGACAGCACTCCGACTTTCGCGGTCACCGGCAGCGGCGGCCGGTCGCTGAAAGAGTTCTGGGAGGAGAACCGGGCGCAGGCCTACGAGGGAACGGCGATCCCCGGCTTTCCCAATTTCTTTTCCACGATGGGCCCTTACGGCTACGTCGGCTCGTCGTACTTTGCGTTGATCGAGGCGCAGACACATCACATGGTGCGCTGTATGAAAAGAGCTCAGCAGCGCGGCGCCAGCCGCGTCGAGGTCAGCGAGGAAGCCAACGCCCGCTACTTCGCCGAGCAGTTGAGCCGACGGCACCGTCAAGTGTTCTGGCAGGACAGCTGCCGGGGGGCCAACAGCTATTACTTCGACAAGAATGGCGACGTGGCGCTGCGACCTGCCACCACATTCGAGGTCTATTGGCGCAGTAGGCGATTCGACCTCGACGACTACCGGTTCACCGGCTAGAGAATGTGGTCAGCCGCGTTTGAGGCTCGGCTGACACCAGCGCCCGCAAATGACGACGGTAGGCACTGCGGCCTAACGCGGTGAGGCCGAACCACCAACGGCCGTAATCGACGTGTATGTCAACGTATTGTCTGGCAACAAGTTCCGCTGTTCGCCGGCGGAGTTCGTCGTCGCCGACCCGCAATATCTTGGCGAAGAATTTGGCGTCGATCGAGTCGACGCCGGCAAGCATCGCACACACGATGGTCTGCTGCCGGGGCTCGATCGCCGGGTCTCTCACCGCCGGTTGATCGGGCGTTTTCCGCATTGTTCGCGCATCGACGCCATACGGATCGATGAGCCAGGGTAGCGACGCGGCCGCGATCACCGGCGCCATGAAAACGACGAACGGCAGCAGGTAGGACAGCGGGGTGCCGCGGCGCGCACCCGCAGCCGCCCACGTCCACCAGTGCAACGACGCTGCGACCGCCAGGCCGACGATCGCCACCACGATGACCAGGCTCAGGAGGCCGAGGAGGCTCGTCAGAAGGAAAACGCGGCGCGCGAAGAGCCGAATTCGCCGCGGGTAGATACGCGTCATCCGCCTGGCTTGCCACCAGGTCGCCGCCAGCGATGCCGTCGGCAGGATGATCGCGGCGACCAGTGTCAACCGCAACGTTTTCGACCCGTAGAACAGGGCGAAGACGGCTCCCCACACCGCGTAGAGAAGCACGGAAGGCTCAAATTTCGCGTGTAACGTCCGCCGAGCCGCCTGCACATCCGCCAAGGTGCCGAGTGGGCGCGCGACTGACATAGGTGTCAATTTATCGCGTGACACCAGCGCCGGCAGTCCCCCGCGCACAGCGGGGGCTCTGCGATTGTTGGGCCTGAACTAGACGGCGCGCTGCAGGTCCTCGACCTTGTCCAGTCGCTCCCACGGCAGGTCGATGTCGGTGCGGCCGAAATGGCCGTACGCGGCGGTCGGCGCGTAGATCGGACGCAGCAGGTCCAGGTCGCGGACGATCGCGCCGGGCCGCAGGTCGAACACCTCGGGCACGATCTTCTCGATCTTGACCGGGTCGACGGTGGCGGTGCCGAACGTCTCGATGAACAGACCGACCGGGGCCGCCTTGCCGATGGCGTAGGCCACCTGCACCTCGACCCGCTCCGCCAGACCGGCGGCGACGATGTTCTTGGCCACCCAGCGCATCGCGTACGCCGCCGACCGGTCCACCTTTGACGGGTCCTTGCCGGAGAACGCGCCGCCGCCGTGGCGGGCCCAGCCGCCGTAGGTGTCGACGATGATCTTGCGGCCGGTCAAGCCGGCGTCACCCATCGGTCCGCCGACGACGAATTTTCCGGTCGGGTTGACCAGTACTCGGGTCGACGAGGAGTCCAGCGTCTCGTGCGCCAGCTCTTCGAGGACGGTCTCGAGCACGTGCTTGCGGATGTCGGGGTCCAGCGTCTTCACCAGGTCGATGCCGTCGGCGTGCTGGGTGGAGACCACGACGGTGTCCAGCCGGATCGGGACGTTGTCCTCGTACTCGATGGTGACCTGGGTCTTGCCGTCCGGGCGCAGGTAGGGCAGCGTGCCGTTCTTGCGGACCTCGGTCAGCCGCCGTGCCAGCCGGTGCGCCAGCGCGATCGGCAGCGGCATCAGCTCCGGGGTGTCGCTGATCGCGTAGCCGAACATCAGGCCCTGGTCGCCGGCGCCCTGCGAGTCCAGCGGGTCCGCAGCACCCTCGACGCGGGTCTCGTGCGCGGTGTCCACACCCTGGGCGATGTCGGGCGACTGACGGCCGATGCCGATGTTGACGCCGCAGGTCTCCCCGTCGAAGCCCTTGTCGGAGTGGTCGTAGCCGATGTCGAGGATGCGCTCGCGCACGGTGTTGGTGATGTCGGCGAACGCTTCCTTGGCCGTCGTGGTGACCTCGCCGATGACGTGCACCTGACCGGTGGTCACGGCGTCTCGACGGCGACACGCGAGCGCGGGTCGACGGCCAGCAGTGAGTCGAGCACCGAGTCGCTGATCGCGTCACAGATCTTGTCTGGATGCCCCTCGGTCACCGATTCGCTGGTGAACAACCGACCGTTTTCGCTCACACTCTCTCCCCTTCAAGACACATGAAAAAACGTTAGTTAGGCAAATTATATCGCCAGGCTGGTACATGTTACCGACCGGTCCAGCGGAGTTCTGGACGCTAGGTGGCTTCCCCAGTACCGCGCTGCAATGAACGTGACGATCGCGTCCACGATACGGCTGGCCATCAAAGTCTTCGAGCCGGGCTGCAACGCCGACTCGGTGCCGTCGGCCGCCAGCAGCCAGCCGTCGTTGTGGTCCACCTCGAACGCCTTGCCGTCGCCGACGGCGTTGACCACCAGCAGGTCGCATCCCTTGCGCCGCAACTTGGCCCGCGCATGAAACAGCACGTCACCGTTGGCGTCGCCGGTCTCGGCGGCGAAGCCGACGATGGCCCGCATGTTCGGCAGCTGCCCGGCGGTGCGGGCCTGAACGGCCGCAGCCAGCACGTCGTCGTTGCGGATCAGGTCGATTTGCGGCGCCGAGTCGTCAGAGGCCCCCTTTTTGATCTTGGCGGTCGCAACGTTCGCCGGCCGGAAGTCGGCGACGGCCGCCGCCATCGCCAGCACGTGGACGTCGGGCGCGTGCTTGGACACCGCGTCGCGAAGCTGCTGGGCGCGTGCTGATGTGGACGACCTCGACGCCGGCCGGGTCGATCAACCCGGCGGTGTGCCCGGCGATCAGGGTGACTTCGGCTCCACGCTGGGCAGCCACCCGCGCCAGCGCGTAGCCCTGCTTGCCGGAACTGCGGTTGCCGATGAAGCGAACCGGGTCGATCGGCTCACGAGTACCGCCGGCGGTCACCAGCAATCTGACGCCGGCCAGGTCGTAGGGCATCGCGTCGTGCCGTTCCAGCAGCAGCTGGGCGAAGGTGACGATTTCCTCGGCCTCGGGCAGCCGGCCCGCGCCGCTGTCCTCCCCGGTCAGTCGTCCGGACGCCGGTTCGAGCACCACGGCGCCGCGGCGGCGCAGCGTGGCGACATTGTCGATGGTGGCGGGATGCTGCCACATCTCGGTGTGCATGGCCGGAGCGAACAGCACCGGACATCGCGCGGTCAACAGCGTCGCGGTCAGCAGGTCGTCGGCGCGGCCGTGGGTGGCACGCGCGAGCAGGTCGGCGGTGGCTGGCGCCACGACCACCAAGTCGGCGCCCTGGCCGATGGCGACGTGTGGCACCCGCGGCACGTCCTCGAACACCCCGGTCTGCACGGGCTCGCCGGATAGCGCCTCGAAGGTGGCGGCCCCGACGAACCGCAGCGCGGACTCGGTGGGGATGACACGGACCTGATGGCCGGCCTCGGTGAGCTGACGGACCACGGTGGCGGCTTTGTAAGCGGCGATGCCTCCAGCGACGCCGACGACGATCCGCTTGCGGTCCGCCCGCTTCTCACCCGAGAGGCTCATCCGTGGCCCGCCTCGACTCCGTTATTCGCCTTCGGTGTGCTCGAGCAGGTCGCCGTGGATCTCGCGCATCGCGATCGACAGCGGCTTCTCCTGGAGGCCCGGCTCAACCAGCGGCCCGACGTACTCGAGGATGCCCTCGCCCAACTGGTTGTAGTAGTCGTTGATCTGGCGGGCGCGCTTGGCGGCGTAGATCACCAGGGCGTACTTGCTGGACACCCGCGCGAGCAGCTCGTCGATGGGCGGGTTGGTGATACCCAGCGGCGTGTCGTATGCACCGATGCCACCCGCGGACGGGTCGAACTGGTCAGGGACGGCGGCTAACGAGGTGTCGGTCTGCGAATTACTCACGTAAATATTCTCCTGGCGGCCTATAGCGACGTGCGACTAAACGGAAATCGAGTCTGGTTGGACGGTCACGCCGTCTCCGGCGAAGTGCCGACCAGCAATGATACCAATTCTGAGCATGCGGTTTCCAATTGGCGATTGACCACGACCTCATCGAAGTCGTCTTGGGCCGCCAATTCGATGCGTGCGGTGGCCAATCGGCGCTCGATAACCTCCGGCGTCTCGGTCCCCCGACCGACCAGCCGGGCCTCCAACGCCGCCCAGCTCGGCGGGGCCAGAAACACTGTGGTCACCTCCGGCATAGCCCGCTTGACCGCATGGGCGCCAGCCAGGTCGACCTCGATGAGAACCGGATGTCCGGCGCTGACGGCGTCCCGGACCGGGCCGGCGACGGTACCCGAGCGGTGCAGGCCACCGTGGATTTCCGCCCATTCCAGTAGCGAACCGTCATCGATCAATTGCTGAAAGTGATCCGGCGACACGAAGTGATAATCGACCCCGTCGACCTCGCCGGGGCGGGGCGCCCGGGTGGTCGCAGACACACTGAAATGCAGATCTGGAATCCGCTCACGTAGGCAGCGGACAACTGTTGATTTACCCACCGCGGACGGACCGGACAGCACAAGCACGCGTGCCATGCCGTCCGGTCCCCCGTCGGTGCTCAACGACTTTCCTGGAAGATGCCCGGGCGGTTGCCCGGCTCTCCCTCAGGCCCTTCGGCCTGCATCGTCGCCGGACTCAGGCGGTGAAGTCGAACTTTTCCAGCAGAGCCTTGCGCTGACGGTCGCCGAGGCCGCGCAGACGGCGCGTCGGGGCGATCTCCAGCTCAGTCATGATCTCCTGCGCCTTGACCTTGCCCACCTTCGGCAACGCCTCCAGCAACGCGGAAACCTTCATCTTGCCCAAGACCTCATTGGACTCGGCATCCTTCAGCACCTGCTTGAGATTGGTGCCGCCACGCTTCAGCCGGTCTTTGAGCTCGGCTCGCGCTCGGCGTGCGGCGGCAGCCTTCTCCAACGCTGCCGCGCGCTGCTCGTCGGTCAACTGGGGAAGGGCCACGATTCCTCCGTATCGATCAGCAACAGATTTCGATCCTTGTTTGTCTCGGCTAGGTAGTCCAGCCAGCGGTGACGACCGTACCCACGCCTTCAGACGAAATCTAACCCGCCCCCCTGCTTGAAGCTACAAAGACGCAGCTTATGGCGTCGGATAGCGCCGGTTCTGGACGGTCGGGACCGCGACCGTCAACCACTAGAAACATCCCCGCGGAGCGGTCGCCTTTGCTGCGTCAAAATCGTCTCTACCTGGACTTTTACCGTCTGCGGCACAATCGGCCAGTCGCCGGAAAAGCCGCTCTCCGATCGACTCGACACTGGTCAAAAACGCGAATCTAGCCAGATTACGAAAATCGCGGCGTGTCGCGCGTGTCGCCGCGAACAGCGCATCCGGCGAAAAAGTGAACGACGCCGTGTCGTAGGTCTGCCGCGGGCGCTCAGCCGGCCAGGTAAGCGACCGCATCGCGCATCCGCTCACCGGCCGCACGCACCGCTGCCACGTCCGGTCCGGCCCGCAGCACGTCGCGGGACACCGCGGGCAGCAATTGCCCGGAAACGGCCCCACCCAGGCCGCTGAGGGCCTCAGGCCGCCCACCCTGGAAACCGACCCCGGGGACCAACACCGGCCCGCCCAGCCCGCTGACGTCGGGCACCTCGGTCAACGTGGCGCCGACGACGACGCCGACGGTGCCGGGGTCCAGCGCCCGGTTGGCCGCCGCGGCCTGGTCGACGATCAGCTGCGCCACCGGACGGCCCTCGGTCTGGGCGCGCTGCACGCTCGCACCCTCCGGGTTGGACGTCGCGGCCAGCACGAACACCCCGCAACCATGTGCGGCGGCACTGTCCAGCAGCGGCTGCAGCGAGCCGAAACCCAGGTACGGCGACGCCGTCACGGCGTCGGCGGCCAGCGGCGAGTCACCGGTCCAGGCCGCCGCGTAGGCGGCCATCGTCGATCCGATATCGCCGCGCTTGGCGTCGGCCAGCACCAGCACGCCGGCGTCGCGCAGGGCGGCCATGGTGTGCTCCAACACCGCATACCCTGCGGCGCCGTAGGCCTCGAAGAACGCGACCTGAGGTTTGACGATGGCGAAGTCGGCGTAAGCCGCGACGCAGATGTCGCAGAACGCCGCCAGGCCAGCGGGGTTGACCGGGAGCCCCCACGCCCGCAGCAGCTCAGGGTGCGGGTCGATGCCCAGACACAGCGGCCCGCGACTGGACATCGCGTCGGCCAGCCGGGCACCGAACCCGGGCATGGCTACCGGCCGCCGTTGTGTAGCGCGCTGTGCAGTTCCTGCAGGGAGCGCACACCGATGTCACCACGGATCGCGGCCTCGATACCCTGCACAGCCGCCGACACCCCCTGAACGGTCGTGACGCACGGAATGTTGACTAAGACTGCGGCCGAGCGGATCTCGTAGCCATCGATGCGTGGGCCCGAGTTTCCGTAGGGCGTGTTGAACACCATGTCGACGTCGCCCGCCCGGATGGCGTCGACGGCCGACATCGCCGGCCGGCCGGGCTGGGCCTCTTCGAAATGCTTGCGCACCTCGTCGCACGGAATGCCGTTGCGGCGCAGCATCTCCGCGGTGCCCTCGGTGGCCAGTACCCGGAAGCCCAGATCGGCCAGTCGCTTCACCGGAAACACCAGCGAGCGTTTGTCCCGGTTGGCAACCGAGACGAAGATCGTCCCCGAAACCGGCAATGACCCGTAGGCCGCGGTCTGGCTTTTGGCGAATGCGCTGCCGAAGTCGCGGTCGATGCCCATCACCTCGCCGGTCGATTTCATCTCCGGACCGAGCAACGAGTCGACACCCGAACCGTCCGCGCGGCGGAACCGGTGGAACGGCAGCACGGCTTCCTTGACGGCGATCGGGGCGTCCGGTGCCGCGTTGCCGCCGTCACCGACAGCCGCCAGCAGGCCTTCTTCGCGTAGTTGGGAGATCTTGGCGCCCAGCATGACCCGTGCACAGGCCTTGGCCAGTGGTATCGCGGTGGCCTTGGAGACGAACGGCACGGTTCGGCTGGCCCGCGGGTTTGCCTCCAGCACGTAGAGCACATCGTCCTTCAGCGCGTACTGCACGTTGAGCAGGCCCACGACGCCGATGCCGTGCGCGATCGCCTCGGTCGCGTTGCGCACCTTCTCAATGTCGCTGCGGCCCAGGGTGACCGGAGGCAGTGCGCACGCCGAGTCACCGGAGTGAATGCCGGCTTCCTCGATGTGCTCCATGATGCCGCCGATGTAGACCTCGTCGCCGTCGCAGAGCGCGTCGACGTCGATCTCGATGGCATCCTCGAGGAAGCGGTCCACCAGTACCGGGTGCTCGGGCGAAAGCTCGGTGGCGCGAGCGATGTAGCCCTGCAGAGTGTCGTCGTCGTAAACGATCTCCATGCCCCGCCCACCCAGCACGTACGACGGCCGGACCAGCACCGGATAACCGATGTCGGCGGCGATCCGCCGGGCCTGCGCGAACGTGGTCGCCATGCCATAGCGGGGAGCCGGCAGGCCGGCCGCCGACAGCAGGTCACCGAACGCGCCGCGATCCTCGGCCAGATCGATGGCCTCGGGCGGGGTGCCGACGATCGGGACACCTGCGTCGGCGAGCCGCTGCGCCAGCCCGAGCGGGGTCTGGCCGCCCAGTTGCACGATCACGCCCACTACGCCCGGACCGCCGGCGCCCGACAGTTGCTCGGCGTGAAATACCTCCAGGACATCCTCGAACGTCAACGGCTCGAAATAGAGCCGGTCGGCGGTGTCGTAGTCGGTGGAGACCGTCTCCGGGTTGCAGTTGACCATCACGGTCTCGAAACCGGCCTCCGACAAGGTCGTTGCGGCGTGCACACAGCTGTAGTCGAATTCGATGCCCTGGCCGATCCGGTTCGGTCCCGAGCCGAGGATCAGCACCTTGGGCTTCTCGGTCTGCGGGGCCACCTCGGTTTCGGCGGATGGGTCGAGCTCGTAGCTGCTGTAGTGATACGGCGTCTTGGCCTCGAACTCCGCGGCGCAGGTGTCCACCGTCTTGTACACCGGGTGGATACCGAGCCGCCGGCGCAGCGACCGCACGCCGTCCTCGCCGGCCAATTCCGGTCGCAACGACGCGACCTGGCGATCCGACAAGCCGTTGTGCTTACACCTACGCAGCAGGTCGCCGTCGAGTACGGGTGCCTCGCTCACCTCATGCCGCAAGGTCAGCAGCTCCGCGATCTGCGCGACGAACCACGGGTCGATCCCGGACGCTTCGGCCACCCGGTCCACCGGTGCGCCCAGCCGCAGCGCCAGCTCGACGTCGTAAAGTCGCCCGTCGGTCGGTGTCCGCAACCGCTCCAGGGCGTCTTGTGCGGTCCCTTCGGTGTCCGGCCCGGTCCAGAAGCCGGTGCGCTTGGTCTCCAGCGACCGCATCACCTTGCCGAGCGCCTCGATGAAGTTGCGGCCCAATGACATCGCCTCGCCGACGGATTTCATCGTGGTGGTCAGCGTCGGGTCGGCACCGGGGAATTTTTCGAACGCGAATCGCGGAGCCTTGACGACGACATAGTCCAGCGTCGGCTCGAAGCAGGCCGGGGTCTCCTTGGTGATGTCGTTGATGATCTCGTCGAGGGTGTAACCGACGGCTAGCTTGGCGGCGATCTTCGCGATCGGGAAGCCGGTGGCCTTGGAGGCCAACGCACTTGACCGCGACACCCGGGGATTCATCTCGATGACGACCAGCCGCCCGTCGTGCGGGTCGACCGCGAACTGGATGTTGCAGCCGCCGGTGTCAACACCGACCTCGCGCAAGATGTCGATGCCCAAGTCCCGCATCCGCTGGTACTCGCGATCGGTGAGCGTCATCGCCGGCGCCACCGTCACCGAGTCGCCGGTGTGCACACCCATCGGGTCGACGTTCTCGATCGAGCACACGACGACGACGTTGTCCTTGCTGTCGCGCATCAGCTCGAGCTCGAATTCCTTCCAGCCGTAGATCGATTCCTCGATCAGCACGTTGGCGCTGGGCGATGCGGCCAGGCCGGCGCCGGCCATCCGATCGACTTCCTCGGCGGTGTGCGCCAGGCCCGAACCCAGCCCGCCCATGGTGAACGACGGCCGGACCACGACTGGCAGGCCGAGTTCGCCGACGGTCTCGCGCACCTCGTCCATGGTGAAACAGACTCGGCTGCGGGCCGATTCGCCGCCCACCTTGGCGACGATGTCCTTGAACATCTGCCGGTCCTCGCCGCGCTGGATCGCGTTGAAGTCCGCGCCGATCAGCTCGACGCCGTGGCGCTCCAGTGCGCCGTTCTCGTAGAGGGCGACCGCGGTGTTGAGCGCGGTCTGACCACCCAGGGTGGCCAGCAGGGCATCGATCTTGTGGCCCCGCTCGGCCTGCTGGACGATCACCTTCTCCACGAAGGCAGCCGTGATGGGTTCGACGTAGGTGTGGTCGGCGTATTCCGGGTCGGTCATGATCGTCGCCGGGTTGGAGTTGACCAGGCTCACCTCGAGACCCTCGGCGCGCAGCACCCGACACGCCTGGGTTCCGGAATAGTCGAATTCGCACGCCTGGCCGATCACGATCGGCCCAGAGCCGATCACCAGGACATGCTTGAGATCAGTCCGCCGAGGCATTACCCGTTCTCCCCTGTCATCAGGTCGACGAATTGGTCGAACAAGTACTCCGCATCGTGCGGTCCGGCCGCGGCCTCCGGGTGGTACTGCACCGAAAACGCGCGCCCATCAGCGAGTTTCACACCCTCGACGACACCGTCGTTGGCGCAGGTGTGGCTGACCACCGCCGCACCGAACGGTGTGTCGAACCGCTGCCCCGCCTCACCTTCGAGCGCGAACCCGTGGTTCTGGGCGGTGACGGCGACCCGGCCGGTCGCGTGGTCCATCACCGGGATGTTGATGCCCCGGTGGCCGAAGACCATCTTGTAGGTCGACAGGCCCAACGCGCGCCCCAGAATCTGGTTGCCGAAACAGATGCCGAACAATGGGATTCCGGCACCGAGCACCTCGCGGGTCACCTCGACGATGTGGTCGGCGGTGGCCGGATCGCCGGGGCCGTTGGACAGGAACACCCCATCGGGTTTGAGCTCGGCGATCTGCTCGAAGGTCGCCGACGACGGCAGCACGCGGGTGCGCACTCCGCGGCGGGCGAAGTTGCGCGGCGTGTTGGTCTTGATGCCGAGGTCGATCGCGGCCACGGTGAACCGTTGCGGCCCTTCGGGTTCCACCACATAGGCATCCGGGGTGCTGACCTGGCCGGCCAGGTCGGCACCCAGCATCGCCTGCTGGCCACGGACCCGCTCGGTCAACTCTTCGGGCGAGGCGAGCGATTCGCCGGAGAACACCCCCGCCTTCATCGAGCCCCGGCTGCGCAGATGACGGACCACCGCACGGGTGTCGATGCCGGCGATCCCGACGATCTGCTGGCGGATCAGCTCGGCTTCCAGCGTTCCGGTAGCGCGCCAGTTCGATACGCGCGGCGAGGGGTCGCGCACCGCGTAGCCGGCGACCCAGATCTTGTCCCCACGGCTTTCGCTGTCCTCGCCGTTCCAACCGGTGTTGCCGATCTGCGGCGCGGTCGCCACCACGATCTGCTGGTGATAGCTGGGGTCGGTCAACGTCTCCTGATAGCCGGACATGCCGGTGGAAAAGACTGCCTCGCCCAGTGTTTGACCGATCGCGCCGAACGCGGCCCCGGTGAAAGTCCGGCCGTCGTCGAGAACCAGCATCGCCTTCACAGCGCGACTCCTTCCGGCCAGCTCTGTAGCCACCCCTTGTACTCGTCGCGGTTGTCGGCGCGAAACCCGGTGTCGATCTTGACCCCTGACGGCACCCGCCACCTGATCGCCAGGATTCCGTCGCGAGCGGCGACCTTTCCGGCGATCACGTGCTCGGTCCGGATGCCGGAGATCGACTCGGTCGGGATCCAGATCGGTTGTGCGCCAGTGCGCTGCACCAAGATGCCCTCGGGGTGACGCGTCAGCACTGCCTTGCTGCGGAAGCCCAGGTCGCCGACGGTGATCCGCTGGCTCCAGGCCGGGGCCATGGTGCAGCCCACGTAGACGCCGGTGGTGGTGATCACCGCGGTACCGACCTGGCTGGGGAGCTCGGGCAGCGTGCCGATCAATTCTGCTTGGCGCTCTGCGCGTTTGCGCCAACCGCGCAGCATCAGCTGGATGATGAACGCGATCAGCAGGGCCAGCAGTCCGGCCATGATCAGCGACGCGACCAGCGTTCCCGAGTTCATGCCGGGCTCTTTCCGTCGCGCGCAGTGATCTTGCCGCGCAGCAGAGTCGCCGTCACGGTGGCGGGCAACGTCATCGTCTCGTAAGGAGTATTGGCCGAGCGGCTGGCGAAATCGGTGCCGACGACCGTCCAGCTGGCGTCCGGGTCAACGACGGTCAGGTTGGCCGGCTCTCCGATTTCCAAGGGCCGGCCCTGGTCCGGCAGGCCGGCGATGCGAGCTGGGTTCTCGCTCATCACCCGCGCGACGTCACGCCATGTCAGCAGGCCGGGAACGACCATCGCCTGGGCCACCGCCGACAACGCGGTCTGCAGACCGAGCATCCCAGGCAGCGCGGCGGCGAACTCCACGCACTTCTCGTGCTCGGCGTGCGGCGCGTGATCGGTGGCCACGCAATCGATCACGCCGTCGACCAACGCCTGGCGCAGCGCGACCGCGTCAGAAGCCTCGCGCAGCGGCGGGTTGACCCGGTTCACGCCGTCGTAGCTGACCAGTCGGCTGTCGTCGAGTAGCAGGTGGTGCGGCGTCACCTCGGCGGTGATCGAGATCCCTTGCGATTTTGCCCATTTGACGATCTCGACGGTGCCCGCGGTGGAGGCGTGGCAGATGTGCACCCGGGCGCCGGCGTCGCGGGCCAACAGGGCGTCGCGGGCCACGATCGACTCTTCGGCGGCCCTCGGCCAACCGGACAATCCCAGTCGGGCGGCGGTCGGTCCCTCGTGCGCGACTGCGCCGACGGTCAGCCGAGGTTCCTCGGCGTGTTGAGCGATCAGCACACCCAGGCCGGTGGCATATTCCAGTGCACGGCGCATGATCAGCGGGTCGTCCACGCATTTGCCGTCGTCTGAGAACATCCGCACCTGGGCGGCACCAGCGGCCATCATGCCCATCTCGGTGAGATCTTTTCCGGCCAACCCGACCGTGACCGCGCCGACGGGATGGACGTCGACCAGGCCGACCTGCTGCCCGCGGTGCCAGACGTGGTCGGTGACCACCGGGCTGTCGGCGACCGGGGTGGTGTTGGCCATCGCGAACACCGCGGTGAAGCCACCGAGTGCGGCTGCGGCCGAGCCGGTTTCGATGTTCTCGGCGTATTCGCGGCCGGGCTCGCGCAAGTGGGTGTGCAGGTCGACGAACCCTGGCAGCAGCACCTGCCCGGTGGCGTCGATGACATCGGCATCGACGGGAATCGAGAGCCCCGGACCGATGTCGGCGATCTGCCCGCCGTCGACCAGGACGTCGACCGGGTCCCCTTCGCCGTAGAGCCGCACCCCACGCAGCAACACGCTCATGCCATCACTCCTTTGCCGGCGAGCCCTGCGGCCGACTCGGTACCCACCAACAGATGGAACAACACCGCCATCCGGACGTGAACACCGTTGGAAACCTGTTGCAGCACAGCCGATTGCGTTGAATCTGCCACCGACGACGATATTTCCATCCCACGCAGCATCGGCCCCGGGTGCAGCACGATCGCATGCCCGGGAAGCATCGCCTGGCGGCGGTCGGAGAGTCCGTAGCGCACCGAATACTCACGCGCGGAGGGAAAGAAGCCGCCGTTCATCCGCTCGGCCTGGACCCGCAGCATCAGCACCGCGTCGGCGGCCGGCAGTTCGGCGTCCAGGTCGTGGGATACCGTGACCGGCCAGTCCGCTACCCCGACCGGTAGCAGCGTCGGCGGCGCCACCAGCACCACCTCGGCGCCGAGGGTGGCCAGCAGCATGACGTTGGATCGGGCGACCCGGCTGTGCAGGATGTCGCCGACGATGACGACTCGGCGTCCCTCGACGCCGCCGAGTCGCTGCCGAATGGTCAACGCGTCCAGCAGGGCCTGGGTCGGGTGTTCGTGGGTACCGTCGCCGGCGTTGATCACCGCAGGACCGGTGTCGTCCGCAGTGGAGGTCCAGTGCGCAAGCTGTTGCGCCGCACCGGAAGCCGGATGGCGGATGATCAGCGCGTCGGCACCGGCGGCCCGCAGCGTGAGCGCGGTGTCGCGCAGCGATTCACCTTTGCCCACCGACGATCCCGCGGCGCTGACGTTGATCACGTCGGCGCTCATCCACTTGCCCGCGACCTCGAACGACACCCGGGTGCGGGTGGAGTTCTCGTAGAACATCGTGATGATCGTGCGGCCCCGCAGCGTCGGCAGCTTGCGGACCTCGCGGCCGACCAGTGCCTGCGCGAAGCGGTCGGCGTCGTCGAGGATCGCAGTGGCCTCGTCGCGGGACAGATCGCCGGCGGCCAGCAGGTGCCGGGTCATGAGGCGTTCTCACGGGAGATGACGACGGCGTCGCGACCGTCTTGCTCGGCTAGCAGCACGTGCACGTTCTCGGTCCGCGACGTCGGCACGTTCTTGCCGACGTAGTCAGCGCGCAGCGGGAGTTCGCGGTGGCCGCGGTCGACCAGCACCGCCAACTGCACCACCCGCGGGCGTCCGACGTCGCGCAGTGCGTCCAGCGCGGAGCGCACCGAGCGACCCGAATACAGCACGTCGTCGACCAGGATCACCAGCGCGTCGTCGATGCCGCCGGCCGGTATCGAGGTGTTCTCCAGCGGGCGCGGTGGCTTGGTCATCAAGTCGTCGCGGTACAACGTGATGTCCAATGCACCGTGCGGAACCTCGGCGCCGGAGAACTCGGCGATGTTGACCGCGAGCCGGTCGGCCAAAGTCACACCGCGGGTCGGGATTCCCAACAGCACCACCCGAGGTGCGTCCGCACCGTCAAGGGCAGTTTTTTCGATGATCTGATGCGCGATGCGAGAAATGGTGCGACCTACGTCGGCCGCCGACATCAGTTCCCTCGATCCGCCGCCCGAAGCGACGTCACCCGAGGCACCCATGCTAGATCTTGACCTCCTTCTCCGCCTCTCTGGACGGATCGTTAAAGGATGTCGACTGCCGGGCAGCCTAGCATTTGCGGGCCCGGTTGGCCGAAACGACCGGCGGGAGTTCTGACCGGCACGGCCAAGGGTCCCTGAAGTAACGTCATCCGCGTTGCTACGGACAACCCCAGCCAACCGAGGATCGGATGAGCGACCAACCGAACGAGTCGACCCGACCCCTGATCGGGTTCATCACGGGTGAGGACGCACCGCAGTTCAGCCCGGCAGCGATCAACCGTCCGTGGATGTCAGAGATGCGCCGAGGCTGGGCGAACCGCTGTCTGCCGATGCTTATCGCCAATCAGGGCGGTTGGGAGCTACGCAACCCGTCTGCGTTCTCCGCGACATGGATGGGCGGCAACGACCGCTCGACACTAATGGTCGCGCCCGATCGGCGCGGGCCCGGACAATTCCTGCCCGTGAGCAATTTCGGTTACGGCATCCTGACGTGGCACCTGCCGATCCTGTTTCGCACTCCGCCCGGCTACGACCTGCTGGTGCGCGGGCCGGCGAATCATCCCAAGGATGCCATCTCACCACTTGAGGGCCTGGTCGAAACCGATTGGGCCAGCTCGGGTTTCAGCATTAACTGGAAGTTCACCCGCTCCTTGATGCCGGTCCGGTTCGAGATCGACGAGCCGATCTGCATGATTGTCCCGCAGCGCCGCGGCGAGCTGGAAGAGTTCGCTCCCGAGTTCAGGCCGATCGAGTCTGACGACGATCTGCGTCGCAAGCATGAGTTCTTCCTGCAATCTCGTCGAGAGATGGGACAGGTCCAGGCAGCGACAGACGCCGCCGCGGGCGAGAAAGTGCCGTGGCAGGGCGACTACACGCGTGGCGTCCACGCCGACGGCGAAACTGGGACGCCGGATCACCAGACTCGCCGTCAGCTTCGTCCGTTTGCACGGGTGCAGGAAGAGCAAGCTCACTAGGTGCTTGGGTTCGCGGTGTTCGTCACCTACCTGCTCGGAGCCGTCGCGGTCACGATCGGCGCTTGGCACGACCCGACGTCCGGCTGGGCCGGCAGCTGCTGCGACCAGGAACAGGCCATCTGGTATCTCGGCTGGACGCCGCACGCGCTCGCGCATGGTCTCAACCCATTCTTCACGACCCAGATCGGCGCGCCCTCGGGCGTGAATTTGATGTGGAGCCCGTCGATGCCCCTGCTGGGGATTCTCGGCTGGCTCCCGGCAAAGCTCGGCGGACCGATCTTCGGATTCAACGTCCTTGTGGTGCTTGGCATAGCGCTCAGCGGATTCACCGCATGGCTGGCGATCCGCCGCTGGGTCGGCGACGGGCTCGGAGCGTTCGTCGGTGGCGCGCTCTACGCCTTCTCGCCCTACGTCATTTCCCATGCGGCCCTGCATCTGAACCTGGCCACGGCCTGGATCCCGCCACTGCTCCTCCTCGCGATCGACGACCTGCTCGTGACGCGCCGTCGACCGCCGTGGCAATCGGGGGTGGCCCTCGGAGTCCTCGGCGTCGCTCAACTGCTGATCAGTGAGGAGCTCCTCGCCACCAGCGTCATCGCTGCCGGTGTCTTGGTCAGCGTTCTCGCGGTCGTCTACCGCGACGGGCACGTCCGCCGGCTAGTGCCCGCGCTCGCCGTCGCCGCGATGACGTTCCTGCTGCTCGCGGCGTGGCCGTTGGCCGTGCAGTTCTTTGGACCGCAACGGATCAGCGCACAGGTTCAAGACCCGGCCACCTTCTCGACTGACCTGCTGAACCTCATCCTCCCGACGCCCTATCAGCTCATCGCGCCGTCCGCGGCGACGCGGGCATCGCACGAGTTCAGCGGGCTCTATCACGAGGCGACGGCGTATCTCGGCCTACTGCTGCTCATCCTGCTCGTCGTTGCGACCGTTCGGCTCTGGAGCGATCTGCGGATCCGGGTCGCCAGCGTCACGGGGGCGGCGATCCTCGTCCTGTCGCTGGGACCGTGGCTGCACATCGGCAAAGAGGCGCTGCGCATCCCGCTTCCGTGGCTGGCACTGGGGAAGCTGCCACTGCTCAAGCATGTTCTGCCGGGCCGCTTTACGGTCTTCGTCTGGCTGGCGGTGGCAGTCATGGTGGCGATCGTTGTCGCGCGAGCGACCCGCCTGGCACCACGACCGGCAGCGACATGGCTGGTGGCCGTGGGCATGTCACTGGTGCTGCTGCTCCCCGCTCCGCTGCCCCGGGCGCCGTTCACCACGCCGGCCTTCTTCCGTGACTGGGCGAGCCACCACATCGCACCCGACGAAACAGTGCTCGTCGCACCGTATTTCGTCAACGGCGGCGAGGCCGCTCCGATGGTGTGGGCCGCTGAGGCCGGCTACGGTCTCCGGATGCCGGAGGCCTACTCATACCTGCCGCAACCCAACGGCGGAACCTATTCCGGGCCGCCGCAATCGCAGCTCACTTTCACCATGTTTGTGATACAACAACGCGGCGCCTGGCTGGTGGCGCGCGGCGACATTCGCGCGCAGATCGCCACCGACCTCAAAACTGCCGACGTCCGCCACGTCATCGTCGGACCGGCGCGGCATTGGCAGCCGATGATCGCCTTCTTCACCGACCTCTTCGGGACAGCACCCGAGATCGTCGACGGCGTGGCGATCTGGCGGAACATCAACGTCCGGGAAATCTCAATTGCACCCGCCCATTAGCCTGAATCGGTGAACCTCGATGGCAATCAGGCCTCCATCCGCGAAGCCTGCGACACCGGCCTGCTGGCCGGTGCGGTGACGATGGTCTGGCAGCACGGAAAAGTGCTGCAGGTCAACGAGGTCGGCTACCGCGATGTCGATGCCCGGCTGCCGATGCAGCGCGACACGCTGTTCCGTATCGCCTCAATGACCAAACCGGTCACCGTAGCCGCAGCAATGACCCTTGTCGACGAGGGCAAGCTCGCACTGCGTGACCCGATCGTGCGCTGGTTGCCGGAATTCGCCGACGTGCGTGTGCTCGACGACCCAACCGGACCGCTGGATTGCAGCCATCCGGTCGCACGGGCCATTCTGGTCGAGGATCTGCTCACCCACACCAGCGGTCTGGGTTACGGATTCTCGGTCGGCGGGCCGATCGCGCGGTCCTACGTCAGGCTGCCATTCGGTAGCGGCCCCGACGCGTGGCTGGCCGCGCTGGCGGAATTGCCACTGGTGCATCAACCGGGTGAGCGATTGACCTATGGCCATTCCACCGACGTGGTCGGCGTGCTGGTCTCACGCATCGAGGGCAAGCCATTCCATCAGGTGCTCGACGAACGAATCCTGCAGCCGCTGGGGATGGTTGACACCGGATTCCACGTCACCCACGACGGCCGTCGCCGCGCTGCGACCATGTATCGGCTCGACGGCAAAGACCAACTCCAGCACGACGTCATGGGCCCGCCGCACATCACGCCGCCGGCGTTCAGCAACGCCGGCGGCGGATTGTGGTCCACAGCGGACGACTATCTGCGATTCATCGAAATGCTTTTGGGTGGCGGCACATCGAACGGTGTCCAGGTACTGTCCGCGGAATCGGCACGGCTGATGCGCGCCGACCGGCTCACCGCCGAGCACAAGCGTCACAACTTCCTCGGATCGCCGTTCTGGATCGGACGCGGATTCGGGCTCAACCTGTCGGTCGTGACCGACCCGTCGAAGTCGGCGCCACTGTTCGGGCCGGGTGGCCTCGGAACGTTCAGTTGGCCGGGCGCATACGGGACGTGGTGGCAGGCCGATCCGGTCGCCGACCTGATTCTGTTGTACCTGATCCAGAACATGCCGGCATTGTCGGCCGACGCAGCCGCTGCGGTGGCGGGCAACACTTCGCGCGCGAAACTCCAAGCGGTGCAACCCAAATTCGTCCACCGCACCTATCGAGCGCTGGAGATGTAGTGGTTCAGTTCATTCCTGAGCGCATCGAGGGACCGCGACTCCTGCTACGCCTGCCGGTCATTGACGACGCCGGGCCGCTGTATCAACGGATTGCCCGCGATCCGCAGGTCACCAAATACCTATTGTGGACACCGCATCCCGACGTGGTCGCCACGCGGCGGGTGATTGCCGAACGGATGAACGTCGACGCGCATGTACGGACCTGGGTGATGGTGCTGCAGCACAGCGACGAGATCGTCGGGATGCTCAGTTGCGCGCGTCCGATGCCGTACGCCGCAGAAATCGGCTACTCCCTCGGGCGGCGTTGGTGGGGCAAGGGTTTGATGTCCGAAGCGCTCGACATGCTGATGACCACCTTGCGCGCCGATCCCGACGTGTACCGGGTCTGGGCTACCTGCCATGTCGACAACGAGCGTTCGGTACAACTGCTGGAGCGAGCCGCGTTCATCCGAGAAGGACGGCTGGCCCGTCATACGATCTACCCCAACCTCGGACCCGAACCGTGCGACAGCCTGCTGTACGGCCAAGCGCTGCGCTAGCTAGACCATCGCGAACGGCGAGACTTTTGCGCCGATTTCCAAGGCACCGGCCAATTCCCGGCTGCCGTCGTAGTCGAACACCACGTGCCCGGAGATCACGTCGACGTCTCGCTTGGCCCGTTGCAGCGGGTGGTCCAGGAATTGCGCGCTGGCACCGGACGCCTCGAGCAGATCGGCGATCACCGAACGCGATTCATGCACGATGTGCGCCGCCGCCACCCGCACGCCGGCCCGCACCCGGCGGCCGATGTGTTCCCCGCTGCCGACCCGGGTCTGGATGTCCTCGGCGGCCGAATCCGTCAGCGCGCGCATGGCGCGCAATCGGGCCCGAGCGCCGCCGAGACGCATTTGCGCGGCCGGTTGATCCTTCTGTGCCGCACCGGAATACGCCATCAACCGTTCACTGATTCGGCGGGCGAAAAGATCGGCGACCAACTCCGCGGACCCCAGCGCGGGCATCGCGGCGGTCAACGCCAGCGCCGGTACCATCGGCCACCGGTAGACCGCCGCGTCGTGCAATTTCGCCCCCGGCGCCGTCCCGCCATAGATGTCGGTCACCGCGACCAACCGGTGCTCGGGCACCCAGACGTCGTCGACGATGACGTCGTTGGATCCGGTGGCGCACATGCCGGCGGTGTGCCACACGTCTTCGACTGTGACGTCGGTGACCGGCAGCAACACCAGCGCCGGATACGGCGCGTCGCCGGGTCCGCAGATGGCGCCAACCATCACCCAGTCGGCGTCCATGATCCCGGTCGCCCACGACCATCGCCCGGTCAGTCGGACGCCACCATCCTCTGGGATGGCGCGACCTGTCGGCGCCAGCGGAGCCGGACACAGCACGGGGCCGGCGTCGAACACCTCGTTCTGGGCCTGCTCGCCGAACAGCGCCAGCATCCAGTTGTGCAATGTGTAGAAGCCGAGCGTCCACGCACTCGACGTGCAGCCATGCGCCATCACGCGCACCGTCTCGAGGATTTCCGGAAACTCCGCCTGGCTGCCGCCGTACCGCTTCGGCAGGAGTAACCGGGCGAGGCCGGAATCCCGGTAGTCATCGACGGTGGCCTGCGGCAGCCGGCGTAACTTCTCCGCCTCCCCCGCGCGATCGGCCAGGCGCGCGACGAAATCGGCACTGACCTGATGCGACGTCGGCGGTGGCGTCATGCCGAGGACGCTACCATACCTTTTGGTATGGTATGGCGGGTCGGATGTCAGTGCCGCAGCATCACTTCCAGAAATCGCTCACGCCGCCCTGCGGCCATCGGATTCGGCCGCGAGCCAGACAGATGCAGGAAGCCGATGCCCGCGGCGAATGTCGCAGTGGCGCGCATCTCGGCCTCCTCGCGGTCAAAACCGGACTCGAGGAACGCCTGCCGGACTGAGGCGATCACGCTGTGATCGGACGCCCGCACCGCCGCGGCCACCGACGGCTCGGATCGCGCCCATTCCCGCATGGCGCGCTCCAGCATCCAATGTCGCGGACCCACCAGCGTGGTCATCATCCGCGACAACCTCTCCCGCGGAGGCATACTCGCCAGTTCGTCGAACGACCGGTCCTCGTCGCGGACGACGGCCCAGGTGTCGATCAGCGCGGCGCGGTAAGCCGTCATGTCGCTGAAATGCCAGTAGAAACTGCCTTTGGTGACGCCCAGGCGGCCGCATAGATGGCCCAGCGTCAGGGATCTGACGCCGTCTTCGGCCAGCACCCGAAAGCCCTCTTGCACCCAATCATTCACCGACAGCCTGGAGTTGGTCACGCTTGCCGAAGACGCCATGGGCGGTAAGCCTAGCGACGACTACCCGATTCGGTTACCTAATGCGCTATGGGCGCGGCGCGCACCTCGCGGCGCCTGCTTTGACCCACGCTGAGCGCTTCCCGTGCCGCGCCCAGCGTGAAACGGTTGCGAGAAATCCCCCCCGATTTTTCGCAACAGTTTCACGTTCGATGTGCGCAAAAACTACCCAATCACGACGTCTGCACACCGCGCCGCGTTGATGCGTTTGAGTGCATCCTCGGTGAACACCGACAACCCCAGATCGGGGTTGTATCCGTGTATCTCCTTGATGTCGAGCTGGGCGAGGAAATAGAGAATCTGCTTGGAGATCACCTGGCCGGGCACCAGCACCGGAAAGCCCGGCGGATATGGCACCACGAATCCGGTTGACACCAAGGACTTTCCGTCGGCGAGCCGGCGGCCTGCCTCCCCGATCATGACGTGCTCGCGGTCGCTGTCCTCGTAGCCCGCATAGAACGCCGACCGCATGTCACCGAATCCGCTGGCCTCGTCGGGCTTGAACGTGTTGTCGAATTCGCTGAAGTCCGGCAGCGCCGGCAGATCCTCGGTGATTTCCTCCACCCGACGCCGGTGCAGGGCACGGTCGTCGCGGCTGGCCGCGGCTTCGGTGTGGTCGAAATCGGTGGCCACCCGGCGCAACACGTCGAGCAGGTAGTGCACGCTCGACCACGTCACGCCGATGGTGAAGATCAGCAGCACGCTGTTGATCGACGTCTTGTTGATCTGGATGCCGAACCGCTCCATCAAGACCTTCTCGCGGAAGTCGTATCCGTTCATGCCGGTCTGCCCCAGATACAGGGTGACCCGCGTCGGGTCGAGCACGAACTGGTCCGATCGCCACGCCTCGTTCCAGTCCGCCAGTGCGCCCTGGCGCACCTGCCGGTAGGAGCTGACCGCCGACAACCTGAATTCGTCTGGCACCAAATCGGATTCGTCAAGAATGCGGAACCACTTGCTGATCAGCCGATCCTTGCGGACACGGTGACGGAAGACCAGCGCCATGTCGTAGACGTAGCGCACCATCTGGAAGCCTTCGATGTCGACCTGGCGGCGGGCGAGATCCAGCGAGGCGAGCAGTTGCTGGTTGGGCGAGGTCGACGTGTGCGTCAAGAACGCCTCACCGAACGCGTCCCGGGACTGCGAGTTGAAGTCCTGGTCGCGGATGTGGATCATCGACGCCTGCCGCAGCGCGGACAGCGACTTGTGGGTCGAGTGCGTCGCGTAGACCCGCACCCTCGCCTTGCTGGGGTCGGGAAGCAACCGATGCTCACCCCACTCGCTGCGAGGGATGTCGCGCATCGTCTCCCGCCACCGCAGGTACTCCTGGGCGTAGGCCGGTGACGACAGCATCGACTCGAGTCGCTCAGCGGATATCATCGCGGTGCGTTGCCGGGCCCACGGCACCGCGGTGGCGAACGCATACCACGCCTCGTCCCACAGGAAGCAGATGTCCGGCTTGATCGCCAGCACCTCTTCCATCACCCGTCGGGGGTTGTAGACGACGCCGTCGAATGTGCAGTTGGTGAGCAGCAGCATCCGCACTTTGCTCAACTGCCCGGCGGCCTCGAGATCCAGCAGCGCCTTCTTGATGGTGTGCAAAGACACCGCGCCGTAGATCGCAAACGGTTGCAGCTCATAGGCATCCAGGTACAGCGGGTAGGCCCCGGCCAGCACCAGACCGTAGTGGTGCGACTTGTGGCAGTTGCGGTCGATCAGCACGATGTCGCCCGGCCGGGTCAGCGACTGTACGACGATCTTGTTCGCCGTCGACGTTCCGTTGGTGACGAAGTAGGTGTGGTCGGAATTCCAGGTGTGCGCGGCCTTGTCCATCGCCTTTTTGATGTTGCCGTGCGGGTCCAGCAGTGAGTCGAGGCCGCCCGACGTCGTCGAGGTCTCGGCCATGAAGATGTTGCGGCCGTAGAACTCCCCCATGTCCCGCAGCGTCTTGGAGTTGAAGATGCTGGCGCCCCGGGCGACGGGCAGGGCGTGGAACTGGCCGGCGGGCCGGGCGGCGTAGGCCCGCAATGCATCGAAAAATGGTGTGGCGTAACGGTTTCGAATGCCGGCTAGCACAGTGCTGTGCAGATCGGTGACGTCGTTGAGCCGGTAGAAGGTGCGGTTGTAGACATCGGACTGGTCCTCGGGCTCGGCCGCGATGGACTCGTCGGTGAGCAGATAGAGGTCGATGTGCGGCCGCAGTTCGCGGATCCATTCACCGCACTCCACCCAGTCGTGGGTGCGGTCGGTGGCCACCACGTCGTCGTTCGGGCCGAGCAGTGTGGTCATCAGTGGCACCCGGTCGTGTGAGCGCAACGGAATGTCATGCCGGATGATCGCGGCCTGGATTTCCCCGTTGAGAGCGACCGCGGTGATGGCGTCCTCGACGCTGGAGACCACCAGAAGTTCGAACTGCACGTCGTCGCCGACGTCGCGGATCGCCCGCAGGCTTTCCGCCAAGCCTTCGGGGGCGTTGATCGGGGCGTCGTCGGCGAGCAGCACCGTGTAGAACTGTTGCTCCTTGGCGCGGGACACCAGTTCCTGGTCGGCCAGCGACGCCGAGGTGTCGAACAGCGCTGCGCGGTCGCCGTATTCGGAGAGCAGTCGTACGGCCAGCGATACCTGTTCGGCCAGGCTCACCGTGGCGAGTTGGTCCAGATATCCGCAGTAGGTCGCGAGGTTCTCCGGGCCCGGGTAGATCCAGTAGCGCTCGTAGGCGCTGAGCCGGTTCAGCAGACGCCGCACCCGGGCGGCTTCGTGCGCGGTGTCCATCCCGGCGCGGTCGACGACGGCCAATTGGTGGCACGCGTCATCGAGCAGATTCCAGGTGTCAATGCGCGAGTACGACGGGTTCGCCACCGCCGCGAGCGCGGAAACACACAGCCGTCTCGGGCGTCTGCCGTCTCGGTCCATCTCGCCAGTGTGTCCCTCCGTCAACCAAGATGCGGCCGTTTGGTCAGCTGTACGCGGATTGCCACACCTGTCACAACGGGCTGGTTCAGGCCTCGAAGTCGTCGTCGGCTTTTCGGCCGCGGGTGATCGGAATCCAGCGCCGCGGCGGCGCGACCTCGGTGGCGTCGGACAGCGATCGCACAACGGCTTGGGTCAGGGCCATGATCGCCGCCATCACCGGCAGCAACGGGCGGAACGGGGTGGCGGCCGCACGAACCGTGTCGATGCGGCGGGCCAGGATCAGACGCTCGACGGAGTGGTACAGCCACGCGCCGACACCGAGCGCATAGATCGCCAGTGCCGCCGCGATTGCGGCCTGACCGTAGGCCGCGCACAGCACGGCCCCCAGGACGACCGTCGCGGCCAGGATGCTCGCGATAAGGGCGCGCAGCTCCAGCCGGGTCATGACTCGCCGGCGTCGCGAACCGCTTGAGCCGCTGCCCGGATCTGTGGGGTCACCAGCATGACTTGGCCCAGCACGCCGTTGACGAAGCCCGGCGAGTCGTCGGTGGACAGCTCCTTGGCCAGCTCCACCGCCTCGTCGACGGCGACCGGCGCCGGCACGTCGTCGGCGTGCAGCAGCTCGTACACCGCGACCCGCAGGATGGCGCGGTCCACCGCCGGCAGCCGGTCCAGTGTCCAGCCTTGAAGGTGCGATGCGATCAGGTCGTCGACGTGGGCCGCGTGCTCGGTGACGCCGTGAGCCACGGCCACGGTGTACGGATGCGGCGACGCCACATCATCATTGGACTCCGCCAGCGCGGTGCGGGCATCGGCCGCCTCGGCCGGGGTCAATCCGCGGGCCTCGGCTTCGAACAACAAGTCGACGGCACGCTTGCGTGCCTGGTGCCGTCCTTTAACAGGACGAGCGGGCCGGCTCACGCGTTGACACGTCCCAGGTAGCTGCCGTCGCGGGAGTCAACCTTGAGCTTGTCGCCGGTGTTGATGAACAGCGGCACCTGAAGCTCGGCGCCGGTCTCCACGGTGGCCGGCTTGGTGCCCGCGCTGGACCGGTCACCCTGAAGGCCCGGCTCGGTGTGGGTGACGACGAGTTCGACGGTCACCGGAAGCTCGATGTACAGCGGCGCGCCGTCGTGGAACGCCACCTGCACCGGCAAGCCCTCCAGAAGGAACCGAGAGTTGTCGCCGACCAGCGTCTCCGGCAATGGGTGCTGCTCGTAGTCCTGGCTGTCCATGAACACGAAGTCGGTGCCGTCGCGGTAAAGGAAGGTGGTGTCGCGGCGGTCGACCGTCGCGGTCTCGACCTTCACGCCGGCGTTGTAGGTCTTGTCGACGACCTTGCCTGACAGCACGTTCTTCAGCTTGGTGCGCACGAACGCCGGGCCCTTGCCGGGCTTGACGTGCTGGAAGTCGGTGATCTGCCACAGCTGGCCGTCGATCACCAGTACAAGTCCATTTTTGAAATCGGCGGTGCTTGGCACGGTCGGTGAATCTCCTACACGATGGCCAGTTCCTTCGGGAACCGGTTTGATGGGCGCCTCGGAGAGCTTACCCGCGGCTTCGCACGCTGTTAGTACGCGTCAGGGCGCCGGCTGGCGACTTTTGGGGCCTGGCCCGGTCGTACGCCGGCCTATCCAGCCGTCCGCAGCACGGAGAACGGCCCGTGGTGCGGACGGCTGACTCACCGCGCGACTGGCAGCACTAGCCGAGAATCGCCAGTTCCTTCGGGAACCGGGTCAGCAATTCCGGTGCGCTTCCTGGGGTTTCGCCCGCCACCACCAGCGTGTCCTCGATGCGGACACCGCCCCGGTCGGGCAGATAGACGCCGGGCTCCACCGTCACCGCGGACCCCGCCAGCAATGTACCGGCGGCCGTGGCGTTGATCCCCGGCGCTTCATGGATCTGCAGGCCCACGCCGTGGCCGAGGCCGTGGCCGAAGTGCCCGCCGTGTCCCGCGTCGACGATCACCTCGCGTGCTGCGGCGTCGACGCCGGCCAGGTCGGCGCCGGCTTCCAGCGCCACCCGTCCCGCTCGCTGTGCGGTGCTGACAAGCTCGTAAATCTCCAGCTGCCATTCGGCGGCGCTACCCAGTACGAAGGTGCGGGTCATGTCGGAGTGATAGCCGCCGACCAGAGCGCCGAAGTCGATCTTGACGAAGTCGCCGGTGGCCAGTACCGCATCGGTCGGCCGGTGATGCGGGATCGCCGAATTCGCCCCGCAGGCCACGATTGTCTCGAACGAGACACCGTCGGCCCCGTGCTCGAGCATCAGTGCCTCGAGCTCGCGCCCCACCTCGCGTTCGGTGCGACCGGGCCGCAGCCCGCCGCGCTCGATCAGATCGGCCAGGGCCGCGTCGGCGGCCTCGCAGGCCAACCGCAGCAGAGCCACCTCGCCGGCGTCCTTGATTTCGCGCAGCGCCTCCACGGTCTGCGAGGCGCGGACCAGCTCGGTGCCCCCGGCCTCGGAAAGCCCGGCAGCAAGCGCGTCGTAACCGTCCACGGTGACGACGTGACTCTCAAAGCCGAGCCGCTGCGCCTTGCCCGCCGCCGCGCGTCCGGCCAGATACCGCCCGCAGGCCCGCTCGATCGCCACTTCCAGGTCGGGCGCCTGCTGCGCGGCCTGGGTGCGGTAGCGCCCGTCGGTGGCCAAGACAGCTTCCCGGCCGTCGGCGAACACCAGCAACGCCGCATTCGACCCGGTGAATCCGGACAGATAGCGGACGTTGATCAGGTCTGTGACCAGCATCGCGTCCAATTCCGCCGCGCGCAGTCGAGCTCCGAGAGCGGCTCGCCGCTGGGAATGTGTCACGGCGGCTGACGCTACTCGCTACGCTGTGGCCCCATGACTAACTGGATGCTGCGTGGCCTGGTGTTCGGCGCCGCGATGGTCGTCGTTCGGCTGTTCCAGGGGACGCTGATCAGCGTGTGGCAGACGCAGGCTGCCCTGATCAGCATCGTGCTGCTCCTTCTCTTCATCGTGGGCGTGGTCGCGTGGGGTCTCATCGACGGCCGCGAGGACGCCGCCAGCAACCCCGATCCGGACCGCCGCGGTGACCTGGCCATGACATGGCTGCTGGCCGGTCTGGTCGCCGGGCTGCTCAGCGGAGCGGTGACCTGGCTGATCGCGGTCTTCTACAAGGCGCTGTATGTCGGTGGGCTGATCAACGAGCTCACCACCTTCGCGGCCTTCACCGCCTTGGTGGTGTTCCTGGGGGCGATCAGCGGCGTCGCTATCGGTCGCTGGCGGATCGACCGCGCCGGCGCCTACAAGCCCCAGAGCGGCGCGCCCCGTGGCGAGGAAGAACGCGCCGACACCGACGTGTTCGCCGCCGTCCGTTCGGAGCAGGCCGCTGACGAAGGCGCCGTCACCGAATGGCCGGAAGAGCAGACCAGCAGCGTCGCGACGGCAGAGCGCGAGCACGAGGCGCCGACGGCCTACAGCGAGGAAGCCGCCCAGACGACCGAGGCTCCGAAAGCGCCCAGCGAGGAAGAGACCAAAAAGATTGCGTGGCCTCCGCCCAGCGCGGAGAAGACCGAGACGCTTCCGGCCCATGGGCATGCCGAGCCGGCCACCGAGCACATCGAGAAGCCGACGACCGACTAGACGTCGAGGCTGGCCAGATACCGCAGTGCCAGCAGGTACCCCTGCACCCCGCAACCCACGATGACTCCACTGGCGACCGGGCTCAGATACGAGTGGTGCCGAAACTCCTCGCGGGCATAGACATTGGAGATGTGCACCTCGATCAAAGGTGCGCTCAGCTCGGCGCAGGCGTCGCGCAACGCGATCGACGTGTGGGTCAGCCCGCCGGCATTGAGGATCACCGGCTCCTTGGCGTCAGCGGCCTGGTGGATCCACTCCAGCAGCTCGGCTTCGCTGTCACTTTGCCGCACAACGACTTTCAACCCGAGCTCGGCAGCTTCGCGTTCGACCAGCGCGACCAGGTCATCATGCGTGGTGTCGCCGTAGACGTCCGGTTCGCGGCGGCCCAGCCGGCCGAGATTCGGGCCGTTGATCACGTTGATCGTCGCCGGCGGGACGCTCATCGCCTGCCCACCTCCGCGTAGGCGGCCGCCAGCAGCGCCGGGTCCGGTCCCTCCAACCGGCCGGGCTTGGCCAGCCCGTCGAGCACCACGAACCGCAGTACCCCGGCCCGGGTCTTCTTGTCGCCGGCCATCGACTCCAGCAGTTGCGGCAGCGCGTCGGTGTCGTAGCTGGTCGGCAATCCCAGTGAGGTCAGGATGTCGCGGTGGCGCTGCGCGGTCGCGTCGTCCAGACGCCCGGCCAGCCGGCCCAGTTCGGCGGCGAACACCATTCCCACCGAGACTGCGGCGCCGTGACGCCACTGGTAGCGCTCCCGCCGCTCGATCGCGTGGCCCAAAGTGTGGCCGTAGTTCAGGATTTCGCGCAGCGCCGATTCCTTCTCGTCGGCCGCAACCACTTCGGCCTTGACAACGATCGCGCGCCGGATCAGCTCCGGCAGCACCTCCCCCGACGGATCCAGCGCGGCCCGCGGGTCGGCTTCGATCAGGTCCAGGATCACCGGGTCGGCGATGAATCCGGCTTTGACGACCTCGGCCATGCCGGCCGCGATTTCGTTGTGCGGCAGGGTCTGCAGCGTTGCCAGGTCGACCAGCACGGCGGTTGGTTGATGGAATGCGCCCACCAGGTTTTTGCCGGCGTCGGTGTTGATGCCGGTCTTGCCGCCGACCGCCGCGTCGACCATCGCCAGCAGAGTGGTCGGCACGTGCACGATCGACACCCCGCGCAACCAGGTCGCCGCAGCGAAACCCGCGACATCGGTGGCGGCGCCGCCGCCCAGGCTGACCAACGCGTCCTTGCGGTCAATGCCGATGCGGCCCAGCACTTCCCAGATGTAACCGACGACGGGCAGGTCCTTGCCCGCTTCGGCGTCCGGGATTTCAATCTGATGTGCGTCAATACCCTTGTCGGCCAGGTGGTTTCGAATCGCCTCGGCGGTCGGCGTCAGGACCGGCTGGTGCAGAATCGCGACGCGGTGCCGGCCGGCGAGCAGTTCGCCGAGTTCCCCGAGCAGGCCGGTGCCGATGACGACCGGGTAGGGCGGGTCGACGGCCACCTGCACGGTGACCGGTTCGCGCGACTCCGTCATTTGTCCGCCTCGGCGCGACGAGCCGCCGCCAAGTGCAGCCGGGGTCGCGGGTGTCGGCGGCGGCCCCGTCCGGGTCTCGGGCACGTTGAGCGTCGCGGGCACCGACGAACGCCGCCACGGCGGCCGACGGCGGTGACCCAGTTTCGGGTCGTTCAGGCGGCACACGATGTGGCGCACGACGGCGCCGGGGTTACGACGGTTGGTGTTCACCCGGATCGTGGCGACCTTTCGATAGAGCGGCACACGCTCGGTCATCAGCGCGCGAAACTTCTCAGCGCGATCAGGTCCGGCCAGCAGCGGCCGCACGGTGTTACCGCCCGTGCGCCGAATCCCTTCGGCTGCATTGATTTCCAGGTACACGACGGCGTGGCCGGCCAGCGCGGCGCGCACACCCTCGGTGGTGACGGCGCCGCCGCCCAGCGACAGGACGCCGTCGTGTGAGGCCAGCGCCGCGCGGATCACCTCTTCCTCGATCCGGCGGAACTCCGCCTCGCCGTCGGTGGCGAAGATGTCGGCGATACGGCGGCCGGTCTGCTCCTCGATCGCCGCGTCGGTGTCGAGCATGGCGACGTTGAGGGCCTTGGCCAGCCGTCGGCCAATGGTGGACTTACCGGATCCCGGCAGTCCCACCAATACGGCTTTCGGCGCCATGTGCGTTACCCGGACGCCCGCACGTCGGTCACCGGTTCCCGCTCGGCGACCGAACGTCGGTAGGACTCGATGTTGCGGCGGGTCTCGGTGAGCGAGTCGCCGCCGAACTTCTCCAGCGCGGCGCGGGCCAGGACCAGCGCCACCATCGTCTCGACCACGACGCCGGCGGCCGGCACCGCGCAGACGTCTGAACGCTGGTTGATCGCGACGGCCTCGTCGCCGGTTGCCATGTCGACGGTGGCCAGCGCACGCGGCACCGTCGAAATCGGTTTCATCGCGGCGCGCACGCGCAGCGCCTCGCCGTTGGTCATACCGCCTTCCAGGCCGCCCGCCCGGTTGGTCGAGCGGACCACACCGTCGGGCCCTGGGTACATCTCGTCGTGGGCGCGACTGCCGCGCCGGCGGGCGGTGGCAAACCCGTCACCGATCTCGACGCCCTTGATCGCCTGAATGCCCATGACGGCGGCGGCAAGCTGGCTGTCCAGCCGATTGTCGCCGCTGATGAACGATCCCAGCCCGATGGGCAACCCGGTCACGACGGCTTCCACCACGCCGCCAAGGGTGTCGCCGTCTTTCTTGGCGGCCTCGATCTCGGCGATCATCGACGCCTCGGCGGCCTTGTCGAAGGCCCGGACTCCGCTGTCATCGATCGCCGCCAGGTCACTGGGCTGCGGCGGCGGACCGTCGTAGGGCGTGGAGTCGCCGATCGAGATGACATGCGACAGCACCTCGACGCCGAGGGCCTGGCGGAGGAAGTGGCGGGCGACGGTACCGGCCGCGACCCGGGCGGCGGTCTCGCGGGCGCTGGCCCGTTCGAGAACCGGTCGGGCGTCGTCGAATTCGTATTTGAGCATGCCCGCGTAGTCGGCGTGGCCGGGCCGCGGCCGAGTCAAGGGGGCGTTGCGTGCGACTTCGAGTTCTGCCGCGTCGACCGGGTCGGGGGACATCACGGTCTCCCACTTCGGCCACTCGGTGTTGCCGACTTCGATGGCGATCGGCCCGCCCAGCGTGACGCCATGCCGAACGCCGGCCAGCACGGTCACCTGGTCGCGCTCGAATTTCATCCGGGCGCCGCGGCCATAGCCCAGGCGGCGGCGGGCCAGCTGGTCGGCAATGTCGTCGGAGGTGATCGTCAGCCCGGCGACCATGCCTTCGACCACGGCCACCAGTGCTCGGCCGTGGGATTCACCAGCAGTGGTCCATCGCAACACGAGTCCCATCTTCCCATGACGGGCCGCGACAAGGAAAAACCGTCAGGGCCTGCGCGGTCTGCGATACCCCAGCCAGTCGTTGATCACTCTCCGAAGAGCTTCCGATATGCGTCACGCGCGTCTGCGCGGAGCTCGTCGTCGTCCAATCCCTGCCCGTATTTACGCAATTGGGGAGTTTCAGCCAGAATTTGGCGCCGTGACTCGGGATCCGCCACGTACCCGTCGGCACTTGTGAATAAGTATTGCAGAATATCGAATTCATCTTGCCCAAGCCTGTCTTCGGACGTCTTGAACGCCTGAATATAGGTATCCTGAAACGTGGCGGCCGAAATCTGGCCGTCGATGAATCGCGAAATGAGGCTTCGGTATTTCTCAGCGCTGTCTGAGGCGGGCAGCCCAACTGACACCGTCAACGGGATCTTACTCATGTCGGGGTCGAATACCGCAACGGTCGTGACCTGTGCTCCTGCCTGCAACCAGCGATTTTGGACTTCGACCAGTCGATTGGGTGGGGCCGACAGCAAAAGGCCAAAAGCCGCTGGCGGTTCGGCGCCGTCGCGGTAATACCGCCGGTACAGCGACATTGCATTCGCAAACCATGAAAATGTTTCGTCCTGGCCTGTCAGAAATAAATGCGCATTGCGTAATTCGGTTAGGTAGGCCCTGGCATGTGGATCGCTAAGCGACGGATTAGTCAGATTGTCGAAATCGCGCATCCAATCGTTGAAAGCGTCTCGGTTGCGAGATATTACGAAACTATCTGGAAAGTCCCACGCTTCGGCGAATGCGTCGAATAGGCCGTCCAGCGTCCCGATATGCAGTGCGTCTACGGAGCGGAACTCGACGCCGTCAGGTGGCGTCGAGGGAGCGGGCGTCAGGAGTAGACCCACGCAGGGGCCGTGATCGCCCGCAGCTCGAAGGAATTCTTCAAGGTTCATGTCGTTGACAATCCGGTCAGGGAAACAGAGTTGTGTCGTGCAGCAAAAGTGGGTATTAATCGTCGGTTGCGATGATCAACCAGACGTTTGACCGCGATCGGGCCAGCGCTACCGGCGATATTCGGCGAACTCA
This sequence comes from uncultured Actinomycetota bacterium, assembly GCA_963749375.1. Taxonomy (GTDB): domain Bacteria; phylum Actinomycetota; class Actinomycetes; order Mycobacteriales; family Mycobacteriaceae; genus Mycobacterium. The sequence continues at coordinate 302,656 of CAVVNB010000016.1, read as the reverse complement.
TTCCCAATATCGAGCCGCAAGTAAGAAAAGCCCCCAGAGGAATACCGCACCATAGCGGTCCCCCCTCCATTCAAACTCGTAATCGTCACACGCAGGAAGAATATCATCGAACAACGGTCTTCCACCGCGGTAAACAGTAGGTCCGAACAGCTTGTCGAATTCGGCGATGTCGGCGCTCCATGCAGGCAACTGGGTCGGTGATTCGACATCGAGAACTGTACGTTGCACATGCACATAACCGGCCGATTCTAGGCATTCGTCTATGCCGGCTTGGGCTCTGAATTCGAACCCGGGCCATAACACACTGCTGTATTTAAGAAATGTGGCGGCACCCTCATCGCCAACCCCCAATAGCGTCTTCATGTCTCGGAATCGCGAGCTCTCTACGCTAAGGGCTCCTGCGATTCGATCACGAATACGCTTTGCGCCATCCATAGACAGCCCTACCATAGCGAGCTTGCTATCTAACAAACCGCTGGTATCTGATAGGGACAGTCTTGGCTTCATCGTCATAAGGAGGTAAACCTCGAAGTCGACAACTGCGGAGAATGAAGTTGAATCCATCGCCCACTCCACTATCTCGGTAAGAACGGGATTAGGTCGCCCCGAAATACAGATATTGTGCCGTCCGAGGCTACCATTATAGCTTCTCGAACCGTAATGATACGAGGAAGCACTAGTAACGACCCGTTCGGTCCATTAACAATACCCGAAGTTCCTCCCCATAAGGCCTCCGCCGCGGTTTGTGCCGCCTCCGCAGCCTGCTGCTGATTGGCAATGTGCAGTTGGCTAAGCCTATCGATCAAGGTATTAAGTCTCGAGCCCTTAGGTACATTCTCCGCATCGATGTCTTTACCTATCTGCGCCGCCTGTTGATTGAGATTTGGGCCAGGTGTATGCGGCTGTTGCGGCGCTGGTTGGGTCCACGACGGGATCTGGGCCTTATTGGCCGTCGTTGTGGGCGTGTACTGCACTTGCGAGGAATCGAGTCGGCCCTCGAGTTGCGCCGCCCACGCGTTCAAGGTGTCGGCTTCGGCGTTGTAGGCCCCCACCGCGCCTGGGTCCGAGGTATTGGGCGGATAGTTATTGTGATGCTGAATGATCTTTTCCAGCTCGGCTAATTGCTGCTGAGCTGCCTGCACCGATTGCGGTACTGGTGGTGACGCCCACGAGGGTGGTGTTGGGGGCCGAAGTGGCGGCTCGCCCGGCGACGGCGGAGGCGGGATAGGTGGCGGTCGGGTGTCGAGGGGCGTCGCGGGAAGAGGCGCCGGAGGCGCTCCCCCTTGTCCGGAACCGGGCATCTGCGTTCCGGGGCCGCCGGAGCCCTGCGGACCACCGCTGCCGGTCGAGGGACCCGGCGGCGGCCCCTCGCCGGTCGACGGCTGCTGGGGTGGTGCCGTGTGCTGCGGCGGGGATTGTTGAGGCTGAGGTGGTGGGTTGAGCGTCGGAACGGAGCCGGAGTCTTGCAACGGCGGATGCGGCGGCGGGGGCGATGAAATCGGTCGCGTCGGGTCGGGCGTCACATAGGCCAGCGGTCGGGTCGCCAGACTGGAGGCGCTGGTCAAAGGTTGGGTCAGTAGTGCGGTGCTCGCCGGTGCCGAGCCGACCGGTCCGCGTAGCGCCGACGCATTCAGCATGCCGGGTTTGAGGCCGACCGCTTTACCACCCGCCGGCGGCGGGGGCGGGTTAAACGGTTCAGCGGGTTTGGCGAAACTGGTCACCCCGGGTGCAGCCGACGGCGTCATCGCCTGCACCGGCGGACTCGATGGCATCGCCGGTGCCGACGGGGTCAACGCCGCCGCCGCGGGCGGGGCGAACATGCCCATCACCGGCGGCTGCGACTGCGCCAACGCCGGCGACACCGGGGCCTGCGACGACACATTGGCCAGCGGCGAAATCCCCGACGTGCTGGAGCTGGTATTGGGCGCCGACAACGACGACTGACCCACCAGCGAACCCGCCTGCGACGCCCCCGAGACGGCCGGTGACATCGCCGCCGTCGCAGCCTGCTCGGTCGCACTCATCACTGCCGACATCATCGACATCCCGGCATTAGCCCCCACATCCGCAGCCGCCATCGCCGGAGCCGCCACCGACCCACCCGCAACAGACGGCAACGCTGAGAGCCCCGACAACGCCGCCCCCAACGCATCCAACCCCGCCCCATACCGCAAACCGGCCGAGGCGTTGTTGGGCCACATGAACCCGAAATACTCGCCGTCGAGCTCGATCAACCGGCCCGTCAACGCCCCCAACACCGACGGGTTGATCGCGTTATCGATCCCCCATTCGCCACGGTTGGCGTTGGCCTGCACATGGGTCACCATCTGCGGCACCGTCGTGGTGTGCAACTCCCCCGCCGCATTCAGCAACTGCGCCTTAAGCTCTGACAGCAAGCTGTAGGTGCTCTGATCGGTATTCAACGTGCTCACCGACGCCGCCGCCGACACCCGGCCCAACCCCGACCAACTCTCCCCGACAATCACATCATTGACCGCCGAGGTAGCCACCGTCGACTGCACCTGAGCACCCAACGCCGTCAACGCCGCACCCGCAGCATGCATCGGCGCAGCCCACGCCCCACCCGTCATCGTCATATACGCACTAGCCGGATCAATACCCGGCCACGGATGCACACCCATAACTAGATACTGGCGGCCGCCGCGCGCATCGCCTCAGTGGCCACCGCATCCAACATCGCCAACGACTGCGCCCCCGAATACAACCCACGCTGCGTCGAATGCTGCACACCCATCGCCACATGCTCAGCACCCGCCGCAGCCACCAACGCCGAAAACTTCACCGAATCCGCATCCGCCGCCATCGGCGGCGGCACCAACACCCCCGCAACCCCGGTAGCCACACCCGCCGACTCCGCCGCCAACCCAGCCTCCATCGCCGCCGAAGTCCCGACCGCTGCCGGCTCCATCGAAAACACCACAACAAACCTCCTCGAACGGGGGCGAACTCGATTGAAAAAGATCGTAACGAGATCCCGCCGGTCATGTGTGCACGAATTTTCAGTCACGCCAGTCCGAGCGCCGCAGCGCTGGCCAGACGCATCCACAGGCCTCGAGAGACAAAAAGCGTGAAAACCGGTACAAGTGTTTACTCAGCCGCCAGTGGGGTATCCGGCTCGCGTGACCACGCTCACACACTGTCCGCCCGTGAAAGGTAGTCCGTGACCACCCCATTGAGAACTGCAGTGCGCTGGGCCCGATCCCCGGCCAAAAACGTGGAGTCAACGTCGGGTTCGTGGGTGAACATGATTCGCGGCTTGGCCGCCCGAGCGACCACACCGCTCCTGCCCGACGACTATTTGTCTTTGCTCAACCCGCTGTGGTCGGCACGCGAACTGCGCGGCGAGATCGTGGCGGTCAAACCCGAGACCGACGACACGGCGACCGTCGTCATCCGGCCGGGTTGGGGCTTTTCCGGCGACTACAGCCCAGGTCAATACGTCGGCATCGGCCTGCGCGTCGATGGCAAATGGCACTGGCGGTCGTATTCGTTGACGTCGGTGCCCGAACGTGGCGACGAGAACATCTCGATCACCGTGAAAGCCACCCCAGAGGGCTTCTTGTCCGCCCACCTGGTCAACGGCGTCGAACCGGGCACCATCATCCGCCTGCAATCGGCCAAAGGCGACTTCGCACTGCCGAACCCACCCCCGGAAACGATCCTGTTCATCACGGCCGGCAGTGGCATCACACCGGTGATGGCGATGCTGCGATCGTTGCGGGCGCGTGGTCAGTCCCCCGACATCGTTCACGTGCACTCGGCCGGGTCGCAGGACGCGGTGATTTTTCACGACGAGTTGCGCCAGATCGAGCAGGAGCAGAACGGCTATCGCCTGCATCTTCAACTGACCGAGACCGACGGCAAGGTCGACTTCGGCGAAATGGATGACATCGTCGCCGATTGGCGCGACCGTTCGGCGTGGGCGTGCGGGCCCGCGGCCATGCTCGACGCCGTCGAGAAGGTATGGCAGGACAACGACATCGAAGACTCGCTGCACATGGAGCGATTCAACATCGCGGCCACCGACAAAGGCGGCGAAGGCGGCACGGTCACGTTTGCGATCTCCGATAAAGAAATCGAGATCGACGGCGCGACAACCATTCTGGAGGCGGGAGAGCAGCAAGGCATCCAAATGCCATTCGGCTGCCGAATGGGAATTTGCCAGACCTGCGTACTGCCGCTGGAAGACGGCCACGTTCGTGATGTTCGCTCGGGTCAAGAACACGGCGCCGGCGACCGCATACAGACATGCATTTCGACCGCATCCGGCAACTGCACCATCAAGGTTTGAGAGGAAACCGATTTCATGGCTATCACTGACATCAAGGCATACGCCCATCTGACTCCGCAGGACGTCGAGGACCTGGCGGCGGAGCTGGACGCTATCCGTGCCGACATCGAGGAATCGCGCGGTGAACGCGACGCGCAGTACATCCGTCGCGCGATCCAGTTGCAGCGCGGGTTAGCGGTATTCGGACGCCTCGCCTTATTCGCGAGCAGCAGCAGAATCGCTCGCCTGGCAGGTATCACCTCACTGGCAAGCTCAAAGATCATCGAGAACATGGAGTTGGGCCACAACATCATTCACGGTCAATGGGACTGGATGAATGATCCCGAAATCCACTCCACCGAGTGGGAATGGGACACGACCTGCCCCTCATCGCAGTGGAAACATTCGCACAACTTCGTGCACCACAAGTACACCAATGTCGTGGGTCTGGACGCCGACGTCGGTTACGGAATCATGCGGGTCACCCGCGACCACCGGTGGGCGCCGTGGATGATCGGGAACCCGGTCTACAACCTGCTGTTGGGGACATTCTTCCAATGGGGCGTCGCACTGCACCACGTCGAGACTGCGAAAATTCGCAAGAAAGAAAAGACGTGGGCCGAGGCGCGAAAAGATCTACGCATCATGGGAAAGAAGATGGGCAAACAGGCGGGCAAGGACTACATCATCTACCCGGCCCTGGCCGGCACCAACTGGAAGCACACGCTCAAAGCGAATGCCATCGCCAACCTGATCCGGAATTACTGGACCTACATGGTGATTTTCTGCGGGCACTTCCCCGACGGCGCCGAGAAATTCACCAAGGAAGCCTTCGAAGAAGAGACCCGGGGCGAGTGGTACCTGCGCCAGATGCTGGGCTCGGCGAACTTCAACGCCGGCCCGATCATGGCGTTCATGAGCGGGAACCTCTGCTATCAAATCGAACACCACATGTTCCCCGACCTACCGAGCAACAGGTACGCCGAGATCGGCGTCCGCGTGCGCGCCCTCTGCGAAAAATACGACCTGCCCTACACGACCGGCCCGCTGCTGCGCCAGTATTGGCAATCCTTCTGGACCATCCTGAAACTCGCTGTCCCCGACAGTTGGTTGCCCGGCACCACCGACGATGCGCCCGAGACCCATTCCGAACAGAAATTTCCCGAACAGAAGCCGAGCGAAGTCAACGGCAAGCGGTACGGATTGCGCAGCGCGATCAAGGGCCGCAAGCCCGTGGCGGCTTAACGCCGCCGAAGCGCGTTGAACTGCCAGGCGCCGAGCACGAGCATGATCACCCCGGCGTCTGCCAGCGCCCAGTTGCCGGCGGTGCTCAGCGGTAGCCAGCCGAATACCGCTGCCGCCCACGCGAGCGGCGTCAACACGAGGTTGGTCACCACGAAACCGGCGATCAGGCCACGCGTGGGGCGCATCCGGTTCAGGCCCAGCAGCATGAGGGGCCCGAAGATGGCGAACACGAGTCCGACGTCCAGAAGTACCGCACGCGGCACTCCCCACTCCTCCGACAGCGGCCGACTGAGGGCGGCGACAACGGCGCCCGCGGCGGTCCAGAAGATGAGATCGGCGCGAAGAGGTCGCCGGCGGGATGAATCAGTGGGTCGTGCAATCGTTGTGGTTGTCATACCTAAATTGTCTGGTCGGACCTACTGCCGACTCCACCACCGGCACTGCCAGACACTGCCAATTGGCCGTTCGATGTCGGTTGTGGCCACCGAGCGTGCGACCACTGCTTGACATCGCCCGTCGAAAAATCGCACTGGGTTCACGCTCGGTAAGAGGACCCGACCGTCACGCGAGCACCACGGCGACAGCACTCGCCAGACACATCGACGGCCCGTGCGGCACCGCCTTCACCGACCAGCCGATGCGCGCCGCGATCCCGATCACCACAGTCAGCAAAGGCGCCACAAGAGCAGCCACCATCCACACGCCGACACCGAAACACCCGGTCAGCGCGCCCAGGCCGAGTGCGAGCTTGATGTCCCCGGCCCCCATCGCCGCGGGGGTATGCAGATGCACCAACAGATAGATGACCGCCAAAGCCGCCGCACCGGCTAATGCCGCCCGACCATGCCCAACACCAACCGCGACCAGCACGATCACCGCGAACCCCGGGAGTGTCAGCCAGTTAGGCAGCCGCCGCTGCGTGATGTCGTAACCCGTCAGCGCCGACATCCACAGCAGCACGACCTCAATCAGCATGCGCGGCACGCTAATCCAGGGCGGCCTCCATCGCCGCTCGCGGAGCGGGTAGGCCTGTGAATTGTTCGACTTGCGCGAACGCCTGGTGCAGCAGCATCTGCAGGCCGCCGATCACCCTGCCTCCCGCCGCGCTCACCGCTGCAGCCAGCGGTGTCGGCCACGGGTTGTAGATCGCGTCCAGCAGTACCGGCGCTGCGGCGAAGTCGTCGGCATGACGCGCCGCGACCTCGGCGGGCAGCGTGCTGACCAACACCTGGGCGGCAGCCACCGCGTCGCCGACCGAACCGCCATTCAGGTCGCAGTACCGGGCCGCGGCGCCGACTCGACGAGCCAGCTCGACCAGACCGGCCGCCTTGTCGGGATTGCGTGCCACCACGGTGATCTCGGTGACGCCGAGTTCGGCCAACGCCACGATCGCCGCCGGAGCGGTGCCACCCGAGCCGGCGACCACCGCAGCGCCGCTCACTGGACCGAGAGCACCCATGACGCCGTCGACGTCGGTGTTGTCAGCCCGCCAACCGTGGGGTATCCGCAGCAGGGTGTTGGCCGACCCGACCAGTTCGGCCCGCTCGGTGCGCTCGTCGGCGAATCGCAGCGCAGCGAACTTGCCCGGCATCGTCACCGAGACGCCGACCCAGTCGGGCCCCAATCCGTTGACCACGCCGGGTAATTCGTCGGCGTCACATTCAATGCGCTCATAGGTCCAGCCATCCAGGCCCAGCGCTCGGTATGCGGCCAGATGCAGCTGCGGAGAACGCGAGTGGGCGATCGGCGAGCCGAGAACTGCTGCTTTTTTGGGCGCCCGACTAGCGGGCACTGTCGAGGACACCGTTGCGCTTGGCCAACTCGATGTTGGCCAGATGCTGTTGATAGTCGCGGGTGAACAACGTCGTGCCCTGCGTATCGATGGTGACGAAGTACAGCCAGTCGCCGTCCTCGGGATGCTCGGCCGCTTTGAGTGCGTCGGTGCCGGGCGAACAGATCGGCGTCGCGGGCAGCCCGTCGGCGACGTAAGTGTTCCATGGCGTGCTCTGGGCGCGGTCGCCGTCGGTGGTGGCTACCTCCCGCCGGTCCAGCGGATAGTTCACCGTCGAGTCGAATTCCAGCTTGCGGTGCTCGGCGAGCCGGTTGTAGATGACCCGCGCCACCTTCCCGAAGTCCTGTGGTTTGGCCTCGCGCTGCACCAGCGACGCGACCACCAGCACGTTGTACGGCGACATGTTCATCGCGGTGGCGGTGTCCTGCAATCCCGACTTCATGTACAGCTCCGCGCTCGAGCTGATCAGCGTCGACAAGATCTCCTCCGGAGACGCCGACGGATTGACGTTCCAGGTTCCCGGCGCGATCAGGCCTTCGATGCGATGGTGGTCGCTGCCCATCGCCGTCACCGACGGCACCGCCCATGCCGGCACCGAAAGCGAAGGCAGCGCGGTCCTTTCGGCCGCTGCGCGCAGATCCGCGTCCGACACGCAGTGCTTGCTTCCGTCCAGCTCGACGCAGGTGGCCTTGGCGATCATCGTGAAGATGCCGGGCGTGGTGTCGTTGGTCTTGACGTCGGACGTGTCGTCGAGTTGCTGACCCTCGGGGATCACCAGCTTGCCCACCCGGCTGCCCGGATCGACGAGCCGCTTGACCGCCGAGGTGGCCGGGAGCTCGGTGCGCAGCCGGTAGTAACCGGGCTGGATCGCCGTGATTGCTTGGTTGCTTTCCGCAGCCCCGAGGAATGCCTTGACCGTCTTGACCACGTCCTGCTTGTGCAGCGTCTCGCCGATCGCCGTGGTCGAATCCCCGGCGTGCACCTCGATCACCAGATCCTGTTTTCCGTCACCGGCGAAGTCGTTCAGCGAGCCGCCGCCGTGCCACAGCCGGGAGCCGACGAACACCGCCGCGATGATCACGCCGATGGTCAGGCTCACCAAGATTCCGCGCGTGGTGTGCCGTCGACGACGTTCGCGCTCGGCGCGCACCCGATCGGCGCGCGAACGCCCGCGACGCGACGCACCGACAGCCAGCGGGCCTGCTCGCGACCCGCTGCGTCCGGCTGCGCCGGCCTGGCGATCGCGACGGGGCCGAGCGCGCTCCCGGCTGTCAGACACCGTTGACCTCCCCGGGCAGCATGGCACGGCGCTCGTCGAGCCAGCCCTGCAGGATGGCCACCGCGGCCGCCTGGTCGATGACCCTACGCTGACCCTTGGCCCGCACCCCGGCCTGCCGCAGCGAGCGCTGCGCACTCACCGTCGTCAATCGCTCGTCGGCCATCCGCACCGGGATCGGCGCAATCCGGCCGGCCAGCACGTCAGCCAGCTCGATCGCGTCGAGGGCCGACGGGCCGGTGCGGTTGGCCAGGGTTCTCGGCAACCCGACGATCACCTCGACAGCCTGCAACTCGGCGACCAGCTCGACCAGCCGGCGGAGGTGCTTCGCGGATCGGTCGCGGCGAACCGTCTCGACCGGCGTGGCAAGAATCCCGTCCGGATCGCTGGTCGCCACGCCGATGCGGACGCTTCCCACGTCGATGCCGAGCCGCCGTCCAGGTCCGGGATCGTCCCCGCCGGGCCGGTCCGGCAGTCGATGCGGCGACTCCACTCAGCCGGCCCTGGTGATCTCGGCCGTCAAAGCGTCGAGCGCCGCGTCAATGCCCGACGAATTCTTCCCTGACCCCTGCGCGAGGTCCGCCTTGCCACCGCCGCGACCGTCGACCGCTGCGGCCAGCGGCTTGATCAAGTCGTTGGCGCGAAGGCCGAGATCCTGGGCGGCGGGATTGGCCGCGACTGCGTAGGGAACGCTGCCGCCGTCCCCTTCGGCGATCAGGGCGACCACCGCTGGGTCGGTGCCGAGCTTGCCGCGGATGTCGCCGGCCAGGGAGCGCAGATCGGCGGCCGTCATGCCGGCCGACATTCGCTGCGCCACCAGCCGGACGTTACCGATGTGCTGCGCTCCGGCGGCGGCGTTTGCCGCAGCTGCCCGTGCATTCGCCAGCCGGTTGCGATCTATTTCCTTTTCGGCGGCCTTCAACCGCTCCACGAGATTCGCCACCCGGGCCGGTACCTCATCGGAGGGCACCTTGAGCGACGAGGCCAGCCCGGCCATCAGGGCACGTTCCTTGGCCAGATGCTTGAACGACTCGAGTCCGACGTAGGCCTCGACCCGGCGCACGCCGGAGCCCACCGAGGATTCGCCGAGGATGGTCACCGGCCCAATCTGCGCCGAGTTGTGTACGTGGGTTCCACCGCACAGCTCCAGTGAGAACGGCCCACCGATCTCCACCACCCGAACCTCGTCCGGGTAGGCCTCGCCGAACATGGCCATCGCGCCCATCGCTTTGGCCTTCTCCAGCTTCTCCAGGAAGGTGTGCACCTCGTAGTCGGCCTGCACGGCCTCGTTGGTCACTTCCTCGACTTGGCTGAGCTGGTCGCCGCTGAGCGCGCCCTGGCTGTTGAAGTCGAACCGCAGATAGCCCGGCCGGTTCAGCGAGCCGGCCTGAACGGCGTTGGGACCCACAACTTGTCGCAGGGCGGCGTGCACCATGTGGGTGCCGGAGTGGCCCTGGGTAGCGCCCTTGCGCCACCCGGGATCCACGGCCGCGACCACGGTGTCGCCCTCGACGAACTCCCCCGATTCCACGTTGACGCGGTGCACCCATAGGGTTTTGGCGATCTTCTGCACGTCGGTGACGGCGGCTTTGGCGCTCTCGCTGGAGCCGGTGCCGCTGATCGTGCCGGCGTCGGCGACCTGACCGCCCGACTCGGCGTACAGCGGTGTGCGGTCCAGCACCAGCTCGACGCGATCGACGCCCGTGGACTCTTCCGTGCCGTGCGTCACCACGGGCACCCGTTTGCCGTCGACGAAGATGCCCAGAATTCTTGCCTGCGAAGTCAATTCGTCGAAGCCGGTGAATTCGGTCGGCCCGGCGTCAACCAGCTCGCGGTACGCGGTCAGGTCGGCGTGCGCGTGCTTGCGCGCCGCGGCGTCGGCCTTCGCGCGTCGGCGCTGCTCGGCCATCAGCTCCCGGAACCCGAGTTCGTCGACCGTCAGACCCGCCTCGGCGGCCATCTCCAGGGTGAGCTCGATCGGGAACCCGTAGGTGTCGTGCAGCGCGAAGGCACGTCCGCCTGTCAGCTGGCCATGGCCGGACGACTTGGTGGCGCGCGCTTCTTCCTCGAACAGTCGCGAACCCGATTGCAGTGTCCGGTTGAACGCGGTCTCCTCGGCGACCGCGATGCGGTTGATCCGGTCGAAGTCGGCGACCAACTCGGGGTAGGACGGGCCCATCGCGTCGCGAACGGTGGCCATCAGTTCGCCGACGATCGGGCCGTCGATGTCGAGCAGCCTGGCCGAACGGATCACCCGGCGGAGCAGCCGGCGCAGCACGTAGCCGCGGCCGTCGTTGCCGGGGCTGACGCCGTCGCCGATCAGGATGGCCGCGGTGCGGCTGTGGTCGGCGATGATGCGGTAGCGCACGTCGTCGTCGTGGTTGCCGGCGTCGTATCCGCGGGGTGCGCGGCCGGCCACCACGTCGATGACCGGACGCAGCAGGTCGGTTTCGTAGACGTTCGCCACGCCCTGCAGCAGGAACGCGACGCGCTCGACGCCCATGCCGGTGTCGATGTTCTTGCGCGGCAACGGACCCAGGATCTCGAAGTCGTCCTTGCTGGTGCCGTCGCCACGCTCGTTCTGCATGAACACGAGATTCCAGATCTCGATGTAGCGATCCTCGTTGGCTTCTGGGCCGCCGTCGATGCCGAATTCCGGTCCGCGGTCGTAGTAGATCTCCGACGACGGGCCACACGGTCCGGGGATGCCCATCGACCAATAGTTGTCGGCCATGCCCCGCCGCTGGATGCGCTCGATTGGCAGGTCCGCGATCTCGCGCCACAGCTCGATTGCTTCGTCATCATCGAAATAGACTGTGGCCCAGAGCTTCTCAGGGTTGAAGCCGTAGCCGCCGTCCTCGACCGTGTTCGTCAGCAGGGTCCAGGCCAGCTCGATGGCCTCGCGTTTGAAGTAGTCGCCGAACGAAAAGTTGCCGGCCATCTGGAAGAAGGTGTTGTGCCGGGTGGTGATCCCGACCTCGTCGATATCGGGTGTGCGGATGCATTTCTGGATGCTGGTCGCCGTCGGATACGGCGGCGTGCGCTGGCCGAGGAAAAACGGGACGAACTGCACCATGCCGGCGTTGACGAACAGCAGGTTGGGGTCGTCGAGAATCACCGAGGCACTCGGCACCTCGGTGTGGCCCGCGTTCACGAAATGATCGAGGAACCTCTTCCTGATCTCGTGTGTCTGCACTTCTCCGCTTCCTCTTAACCAGCCTATTTCGACCGCATTACAGTACCGGTCCGGCTCCGGCGTCCGAACACGCGACAACCGCCGCCGCGACTCAGCCGTGAATGAAGCTCAATCGCACCGAACGCCGCGGATTGTCGCGGTTGAGGTCGACCAGCACGACGCTTTGCCAGGTACCCAGCAGTGGCTCCCCCGCCTGGACCGGCACGGTGATCGACGGCGCGACGATCCCTGGCATCACGTGATCGGCGCCGTGGCCGAATGATCCGTGCGCATGCCGGTAGCGGTCATCGCGCGGCAGCAACCGTTCCAGCGTGTCGACGAGGTCGTCATCGGAACCGGCGCCGGTCTCGATGATCGCCACCCCGGCTGTTGCATGCGGGACGAAGATGTTGCACAGCCCGTCGCCCAGCGGAAAGCAGAAAGCGCGCACTTCGGCGGTCAAATCGACGACACGACGACGCGCGGTGTCGATATCCAGCACATCGGTGTTCACGCCGACCAGGGTACGTAGCGCTAGCGAGTCTTGCCGATCAGCGCGGCACGCTGCAGTGTGGCCTCAGCCATCTTGACGTGGGCCGCGTCGACCAGCACACCGTTCACGCCGACTGCTCCGAGGCCCTTTTGCTCGCCCTCGCGGTACGCGGCGACGTTGCGTTCGGCCAACGCGATCTCCTCGTCGGTGGGCGCGTAGACACGGTTCGCAACCTCGATCTGACTCGGGTGGATGGCCCATTTGCCGGTGTAGCCCATCAGCCCGGCCCGTCGCGCGTCACGCTCGTAGCCCGCCAGGTTGCCGTAGTCCGGGTAGGGCGCGTCGATCGCATCGATGCCCGCGATACGCGCGGCGACGATCACCTTGTTGCGGGCATAGGCCCAGATGTCACCGGGATATTCGCCGAGCGGGTCGAAGTTGGTGTCCACCCGCGCTCCCTGGGACAGCGAGAAGTCGCCGACACCGAAGATCAACGCGTCCAGCCGCGGGCTCGCGACAGCGATCTCTTCGGCGTTGGCCAGCCCCTCGACCTCTTCGATGAGCACCTCGAGGCGGATCTGCCGCGACAGGCCCAGCTTGGCCTCCAACTGGGTGAGCAGGACGTCGACCCACCAAACATCGCGTGCCCGAAGCGCTTTCGGGATAATGATGGTGTCGAGGTTTTCCCGGGCACCGGTGACGACCTCGACGATGTCGCCGTGGCACCACTGGGTGTCCAGGCCGTTGATGCGAATCGCCCGCACGGTGTGGCCCCAGTCGAGTTCGTTGAGCCCCTTGATCGCCTTGCCGCGGGCCGCTTCCTTGTGCGCGGGCGCGGTGGCGTCCTCGAGGTCCAGGAACACCAGGTCGGCTTCCGATGCCGCGGCCTTGGCGAACATGTGGTCGTTGGCGGCCGGCACGGCGAGTTCGGAGCGCCGCAGTAGTGACGTCATCAGAGCTGTCCCCTCACAGCACGCCGCGGGCGTGCAAGTCGTCGAGGTCGTCACGGGCCAGCCCGAGCAGCTCCCCGTACACCTCGGTGTTGTGTTCACCGATCCGCGGGCCCAGGTGGCCCACCCGACCGGTCGCGCCGGAGAAGCGCGGCACCGGCGCCTGCACGGTCATCGCACCCAGTTCGTCGTCGGCGACCTTGACGAAGACTTCACGGTGCGCGAGCTGCTCGTCGGCAACCAGGTCGGTGATGTCGTACACCGGCGCGGCGGCCACCTCGGCGGCGTCGAAAATCGCCATCGCCTCGTCCAGCGTCTTGGTGGCCACCCAGTCGGCGACCACCTGATCCACCTCGCGGGCCCGCGCCAGTCGTCCCTGCGGATGGAGAAGTCGACGTCGTCGACCAGGTCACCGCGTCCGATCGCGCGAAACACCCTCAGCGCCAAGGTCGGTGAACTGCCCGACATCGCCAGCCACTTGTCGTCGGCGGTGCGATAGGTGTTGCGCGGCGCCGAAATGTCCCAGCGGTTGCCGGCCCTGGTCGGCACCAGCCCGAGCTGGTCGTAGCCGAGCAATGTCTGCTCCAGCAGTCGCGCCAGCGGGTCGACCAAGTTGATGTCGATCAACTGGCCCGACGCGCCGTGCACGTCACGGTGATACAGCGCCATCATCACCGCGTACGCCGCATTCAGCGACGCCACCCCGTCAGCCAGCATGAAGGGCGGCAGCGTCGGCGGCCCGCCGGCCTCACCCGTGATGTTGGCGAACCCGCTCATCGCCTCGCCGAGCGTGCCGAAGCCGGGCCGTTCGCTTTTCGGCCCGGTCAGCCCGTAGCCGGTGATGTGCAGCATGACGATCTTGTCGTTGACGGCCTTCAGCGCCGGATAGTCCAGGCCCCACTTGCGCAGTGTCGCCGGCCTGGTGTTGACGATCACCACGTCGGCGTGTTCGACCAGTTGCCGCAGCAGCGCCTGGCCTTCGGCGACGCGCAGGTTCAGCGTGATGGAACGCTTGTTGCGCCCCAACGACTTCCACATCAGTCCGACGCCGTCGACCTGATTGCCCCAGGTGCGGATCGGGTCACCACCGTCGGGTTGCTCGATCTTGATGACGTCGGCGCCGAACTCACCCAGGTAGGTAGCGGCCAGGGGCGCGGCGGCCAGCGTCGCGGCGTCGAGAACCCGGATGCCTTCGAGCATCATGCGTTGACGGGCACGCCGGCCGGCCGCTGCAACCCGAGATGATCGCGCAACGTCGACCCGCTGTAGGAGTCGCGGAACAGCCCGCGATGCTGTAGTTCCGGGATCACCATCCGAACGACGTCTTCGAATGCACCGGGCAAATGCGTTGCGGCCAGGACGAATCCATCACAGGCACCACCATGGAACCACTCCTCCATTTGATCGGCGACCTGCTTTCCGGTGCCGACGAACCGCGGCCCCTGCAGCAGGGTCGCCCGGTGACCGGCCAGGTCACGCAGGGTGATCTTGTCGCCGATGTGGGCGCGCAGGTTCTGCACTAGACCGCGGATTCCCGACGCCGATTCGATGAGGTCGTCGGTGATCGGATCGTCGAGTTCGTGTTTGGAGAAGTCGTAGTTCATCAGCTCCGACAATAGGGTCAGCGAGGCCATCGGATGTACCAGGTCGTTGAGGAAGACCTGTTCGCGTTCCTTGGCGTGATCTTCACTCTCGCCGACCACGGCGTATGCCATCGGGCAGAGTTTGACCGACTCCGGGTCGCGGCCCGCGGCGCCGATGCGCTCCTTCTGATCGGCGTAGTGGTTACGGGCCACCTCGATTCCCGGGTCGCCGGTGAAGATCAAATCGGCCCAGCGCGAAGCGAATTCGCGACCACGGCCCGATGACCCGGCCTGGATGAGCACTGGTCGTCCCTGCGGGGTACGCGGCACGGTGAGCGGCCCGCGCACAGAGAAGAACTCGCCGTTGTGGTGCAACTCGTGCACCTTGTCCGGGTCGGCGTAGATGCCGTTGACCCGGTCGTGCAGGATCGCGTCGTCCTCCCAGGTGTCCCACAATCCGACGGTGGCTTCGAGGAACTCCTCGGCACGGTCATAGCGGGCGTCGTGGCCCAAATGCATTTCCAGTCCGAAGTTCTGGGCCTCGCTGTCGTTGACCGAGGTGACGATGTTCCACGCCGCCCGGCCGCCGGACAGGTGATCGAGCGTGGCGAAGGTGCGCGCGATGTGGAACGGCGTGTAGTAGGTGGTCGAGCCGGTGGCGCCCAGGCCGATGTGCGACGTCGCCTGCGCGAGCACACCCAACACGATGGACAGGTCCAGCTTCACCGGCCGCGCGCCGTATTTGACGGCATCGGCGACCGAGCCGCCGTAGATGCCGGGCATGGCGAGCCGATCGTCGAAGAACATCAGGTCGAAACAACCTTCTTCGAGTTGCCTGCCGATCTTGGCGTAGTACGAGGCGTCAAGGTAACCGTGCTCGGTGGCGGGGTGGCGCCACGAGCCCGCGTACACCGAGGTGCTGCCGGCTTGCATGAAAGCGACGAGTGCCATCTGTCGTGAACTCATAATTGATGTCTAGCATCTGATATATTAGATTTCAAGTGCGAGATACCCAACACCCCTAAGGTCACGTCATGGCCCCGAACGACGGCGTCGATATCGCCGGAACGGGGCGAGAACGCGCCGCGCGAGCTACGCGATCGCATCCTCACCGGTGCGCGATCCCTCCGCCCCCGCCGCCGGCCAACCCGCCGAACATCGTCGATCAGTGCGCCGGCGGCATCCCGTTCGTCAACCGCTTGCCGGGCCTTTAGCCGCGCTCGGCGCGGGCCTCGACACGTAAACCGTTGCGAAGACTCGCCGACGCACGTCGCAGAGCTTTCAGTTTCGGCGATGGCGACGGCTTTAGCCGCGCTTGCGCCGGATGATCGCGCGCAGCTTGTCCAGCCGACCGCTGATCTCCCGTTCCGCGCCTCGGCCGGTCGGCCGGTAGTAGTCGACGCCGACGATCTCGTCCGGTGGATACTGCTGCGGCACAACGCCATCCGGGTCATCGTGCGCATACTTGTAGCCCTGCGCATTGCCCAGCGCCGCGGCGCCCGAATAGTGCCCGTCGCGCAGATGCGGCGGCACCAAGCCGGCCTTGCCGGCGCTGATGTCCTGCATCGCCGCACCGATTGCGGTGGTGACGGCATTCGACTTCGGCGCCGTGGCCAGGTAGATGGTGGCGTGCGCCAAGGTGAGCTTGGCCTCCGGCATCCCGATCAGCGCAACGGTCTGCGCCGCGGCGACCGCGGTCTGCAGCGCCAGAGGGTCAGCCATCCCGATGTCCTCGCTGGCCAGGATCATCAGCCGGCGCGCGATGAATCGCGGATCCTCACCCGCCACCATCATTCGGGCCAGGTAGTGCAGCGCAGCGTCGACGTCAGATCCTCGCACCGACTTGATGAAGGCGCTGATCACGTCGTAGTGCTGGTCGCCGTCGCGGTCGTAGCGGACCGCGGCCTTGTCCAGCGACTGCTCGATGGTCTCGACCGTGACCTGCTCCCCCGCTTCGGCCGCCACCTCCAACGCGGTCAGCGCCCGCCGGGCATCCCCCGCCGCCAGCCGGACCAACAGGTCGACGGCTTCGGAAGTCACCTGAACCCGGCCGTCCAGGCCGCGCGGATCGTCGATGGCGCGCTGCACCACCGCGCGGACGTCGTCGGAGGTCAACGGGTGCAGTTGCAGGATCAGCGATCGCGACAACAGCGGTGCCACAACGGAAAACGACGGATTCTCGGTCGTCGCCGCCACCAGCAGCACGACCCGGTTCTCGACGGCGGCCAGCAGCGCGTCCTGCTGGGTTTTGGAGAACCGGTGCACCTCGTCGATGAACAACACGGTCTGTTCGCCGTGAGCAGCGGCGCGGCGCGCGGTATCTATCACTGCGCGCACTTCTTTGACCCCGGCCGACAGAGCCGACAGCGCCTCGAACCGGCGACCGGTGGCCTGCGACACCAGCGACGCCAGTGTCGTTTTCCCGCTGCCGGGCGGGCCGTAGAGGATGGCCGACGCCATCCCCGAGCCTTCGACCAGCCGTCGCAGCGGAGAGCCGGGTTGCAGCAGATGATCCTGCCCGACGACCTCGTCGAGGCTGGACGGGCGCATCCGCACGGCCAGCGGCGCGCCGGCCGCCCCGCCCGGCGCAGGATCGCCAAGACTGGTCTCGTCGGGGACGTCGAACAGACCGTCGGGCACGAGTCAGGCATACCACGTGAGCACGACACGTGAGCGCCCAGTGCGAGGTCTCAGCGGCGCCGCCGAATACTTGCTAAGTTCTCGAAGGCGTACGCCTTGGACAACTCCCCGACGACGAGGCAGGAGCGGCCATGAGCCACCCTCCGGAGCACCCTGGCAACCCGAACGAGCCGTACGGGGGTAACCCCAACCCGGGCGACTACCCCCCGCCACCCCCCGGCTACGGGCCGCCCCCCGGACCACCGCCGCCCGGCTATGGACCACCGCCAGGTCAGCCGCAGCCCGGCTACGGACCACCTCCGGGGTATGGCGCGCCCCCACCACCTCCTCCCGGCTACGGTCCACCGCCGCACCAGGGTTACGGACCGCCACCCGGCTACCCGCCGCCGCCCGGCTACGGTCCGCCGCCCGGTTACCCGGGTGGTCCGGGCTACCCGTCCGGGCCGGGTTCGCTGTTCAACATCGGAGACGCGTTCAACTGGGCGTGGAATAAGTTCAGCAAGAACATTGGTCCGCTGGTGTTGGCGGCGTTCGTGTACTTCGTGCTCTTCGCCGTCGTGCAGGCGCTGGTGTTTGTGGTACTGGGCGGCGCCTCGGCCAACACCAATGTCGACGGCGACGTCGGGGCATCGTTCACCGGAAGTCTCGACGCCGGCGGACTGTTCGTTCTGCAGATAGTCACCTTTGTCTTCGGCATCTTCGTCCAGGCGGCGATTTGGTCGGGATTGCTCGACATCGCCGACGGCAGGCCGGTGACGATCGGCTCGTTCTTCAAGCCGCGCAACTTCGGCAACGTGATCCTGGCCGGCGCTCTGCTCGCCGTGATCTCAGGGGTGCTCAACGCGCTGTCACTGGTGCCCGGCTTCCTGTTCGCGCTGCTGTCGCTGGTGTTGATCTTCGTCTTCACCTTTTTCACGCTTTTCACGATCGCGTTCGCGACGGATCGCGCGCTGGCGCCGATCGACGCGCTGAAAGCCAGCGTCAGCACGATCCGGTCGCACATCGGCGAAACGCTGCTGTCGTTCGTGGTGCAGGCTCTGCTGGTCGTGGTGGGCCTGGCGTTCTGCGGCATCGGCATCATCGTGGCCGGCCCGCTGGCGTTGCTGATCCAGGTGTACACCTACCGTCGGCTTTCCGGCGGTCAGGTCGCTCCACCTACTCCGTAGGCACCCCGACGGGCGCTAGGGCTGAGTGACGAAGTCGATCAGCTCTTCCACCCGGCCGATCAGCGCCGCGTCGAGGTCGGTCCAGTCCCGGACCCGCCCACGGATGCGGCGCCATGCGGTGGCTATGTCGGCCTGGTCATTGTCCGGCCAGCCGAGGGCCTGGCAGATGCCATGCTTCCAGTCCGTTCCGCGCGGGATGACCGGCCATTCCGACAATCCGAGCCGACCCGGCTTGACGGCCTGCCAGATGTCGACGAACGGATGACCGACGACCAGCGTGTGCGCGCCGGCCCGGCTGCGCTGGACGGCTTCGGCCAGCCGTGATTCCTTCGATCCGGCCACCAGGTGGTCGACAAGCACGCCCAGGCGTCGCTGTGGACCGGGCCGGAACTGCTCGACGATGCCGACGAGATCATCGACGCCGCCGAGGTATTCGACCACCACACCCTCGATGCGCAGATCGTCGCCCCACACCTGCTCGACGAGTTCGGCGTCATGGCGGCCCTCGACATAGATCCGGCCGGTCCTGGCCACCCGGGCGCGCGCACCGGCCACCGCCACCGATCCCGACGCCGTCCGTCCCGCCGCCTTGGGCGCTGGACCCCGAGGTGCGATCAGAATCACGGGTTTGCCGTCGACGAGATATCCCGGGCCCACCGGGAACGCCTTGCGGCGGCCACGCCGGTCCTCGAGCTGCATCCGGCCGTACTCGACGCTCACGATCGCACCCACATAGCCGGTCTGCGCATCCTCGACGACCATGCCGAGTTCTATTGGCAATTCCGCAGACCGGGGTTTACGCGAGTTGTGCGGGTCGCGCGCCAGAACATCGGAGCCATAACGATCATTCACCCGAGCGATCCTAGGAAGCGTCGACGGCCAATCCCGGTTACGCCACTCCGCTGAAACCACACCGAGATACGGAGTTGCTGGGCTGCAACCTGGTGGCCAGTGTGATGAGATTCGGGTTATGACCATCAAAGTGGCGCTGGAGCACCGCACCAGCTACACCTTTGATCGGCCGGTCCGGGTGTTCCCGCACGTCGTTCGGCTGCGCCCGGCACCCCATTCGCGGACGGCCATCGAGGCCTATTCGCTGCGGGTCGAGCCGGCCGACCACTTCGTCAACTGGCAGCAGGACGCGGTTGGCAACTTCGTCTACCGGCTGACCTTCCCGAATCCGACCAGCCGGCTGACCATCACCGTCGGGCTCATCGCCGACCTCAAGGTGATCAACCCCTTCGACTTCTTCATCGAGGACTGGGCCGAGACCTGGCCGGCGGCCGGCTTCAGCTATCCCGAGCCGTTGGCCGACGAGCTCAAGCCCTACCTGCAACCGGTTGACGAGGACGGCCCGGGATCGGGCCCCGGTGAGCTGGCGCAGGCATGGGCTCGCGCGTTCGCGGTGCCGGAGGGCACCCGAACGATCAACTTCCTGGTCGCGCTCAACCGACGAATCAATGCCGACCTGCGTTACAGCCTGCGCATGGAACACGGTGTGCAGACGCCGGATTTGACGCTGAGTACCAAGGTGGGGTCGTGCCGCGACTTCGCCTGGCTGCTGGTCTCGGTCGCCGCGTCAGCTGGGTCTGGCCGCCCGATTCGTGTCCGGATACCTGGTCCAGCTGACCTCCGACGTCAAGGCACTCGACGGGCCGTCGGGCCCGGCCGCCGACTTCACCGATCTTCACGCGTGGGCCGAGGTCTTCATCCCCGGCGCGGGCTGGATCGGGCTGGACCCGACGTCGGGTCTGTTCGCCGGGGAGGGCCATATCCCGCTGGCCGCCACGCCGAGCCCGGCCAGCGCGGCCCCGATCACCGGCGGCGTCGAGCCGTGCGAGTCGACGTTGGAATTCTCCAACACCGTCACCCGCATCCACGAGGACCCGCGTGTCACGCTCCCCTACACCGACGAGGCCTGGGCAGACCATCCAGGAGGTCGCCCGCGGCGTCGACGAGCGGCTCGAAGCCGGCGACGTCCGGCTCACCGTCGGCGGCGAGCCCACCTTCGTCTCGGTCGACAACCAGGTCGACGACGAGTGGACCACCGCCGCCGACGGCCCACACAAGCGCCAGCTCGCCTCCGACTTGGCCGCCCGACTGAAAGCGCAATGGGCGCCGCAGGGTCTGGTGCATCGCGGCCAGGGTCGCTGGTATCCCGGTGAACCGTTGCCGCGCTGGCAGATCGGGCTGTACTGGCGTACCGACGGCCAGCCGCTGTGGCCCGACGAGACGCTGCTGGCCGACCCCTGGGGTGAGTCACCGGCCGGCCCGGCGGCGGACAGCACGACGGCCAGGAACCTGCTGACGGCCTTCGCCGACGGACCTCGGCCTGCCGGCCTCTCAGGTGCGCCCGGCCTACGAGGATCCACTGTCGAAGCTGGCGGCCAAAGCCCGTCTACCGCAGGGCGACGCGGTCGAGCCCGGCGCCGACCTCGACCCCGAAGCCGGTCGTGACACCGCCGAGGCACGAGCCGAGCTTTTGGCGCGGCTCGACGAATCCACCTCTACACCAACCGCATTCGTGCTTCCGCTGCACCGCCGCGACGATGAAGTGGGCTGGGCGAGCACCAACTGGCGGCTGCGCCGCGGCCGGATCGTGCTGGTCGACGGCGATTCGCCGGCAGGATTGCGGCTGCCGCTCAACGCGATCAGCTGGAAGCCGCCGCGGGCGTCGTTCGACACCGATCCGACCACTGTCGGCGACGAACTGCATCCGTCGGCCGTCGAAGCACTCGTCGATGACGACGAGAGCGCGCCGACCACCGCAATGGTCGTCGAGGCGCGCGATGGCCTGCTCTATGTCTTCCTGCCGCCCACCGGGGCGCTGGATCACTTCGTCGATCTGATCGCCCGAATACACGCCGCAGCCAAGAAGATCGGCTCCCCGGTCGTGATCGAGGGCTATGAACCACCGGCGGACCCGCGGCTGACCTCGACAACGATCACCCCCGACCCGGGTGTGATCGAGGTCAACGTCGCACCCACCGCCAGTTTCGCCGAGCAGACCAGACAACTGGAAACCCTTTACGAGCAAGCCCGCCTGGCTCGCCTTTCCACCGAGTCATTCGCAGTCGACGGCAGCCACGGCGGCACCGGCGGCGGTAATCACATCACCCTGGGCGGCGTCACCCCGAAAAACTCCCCGCTGCTGCGCCGCCCGGACCTGTTGGTGTCGCTGCTGACCTACTGGCAGCGCCACCCTTCGCTGTCCTACCTGTTCGCGGGACGGTTCGTCGGCACCACCTCGCAGGCGCCGCGGGTCGACGAGGGCCGCGCCGAGGCGCTCTACGAGCTGGAGATCGCGTTCGCTGAAATCGACCGGCTTGCTTCGTCTTCCGGGGCCGGCACGCCCAGACCATGGATCATCGACAGGGCGCTGCGGCATCTGCTCACCGACATCACCGGCAACACCCATCGCGCCGAGTTCTGCATCGACAAGCTCTACAACCCGTACAGCATGCGCGGCAGGCTGGGGCTGCTGGAGTTGCGTGGTTTCGAGATGCCACCGCACCTTCGGATGGCGATGGTGCAGTCGCTGCTGGTGCGGTCGCTGGTGGCCTGGTTCTGGGACGAACCGCTGCGGGCTCCGCTGATCCGGCACGGCGCGAACCTTCACGGGCGATACCTGTTGCCGCATTTCCTGATCCACGACATCGCCGACGTCGCCGCGGACCTGCGCGCGCACGGCATCGCCTTCGACACCAGTTGGCTGGATCCGTTCACGGAATTCCGCTTTCCGCGTATCGGCACCGCGGTGTTCGACGGCGTCGAGATCGAGCTGCGCGGCGCGATCGAGCCGTGGAACACTCTCGGCGAAGAAGCCACCGCGGCCGGCACCGCCCGCTACGTCGACTCATCGGTCGAACGCATTCAGGTGCGCATCATCGGCGCCGATCGGCACCGCTATCTGGTGACCTGCAACGGTTATCCCGTTCCACTGCTGGCCACCGACAACCCCGACGTGCACGTCGGAGGTGTGCGCTTTCGGGCCTGGCAGCCGCCCAGCGCGCTGCACCCGAGCATCACCGTCGACGGTCCGCTGCAATTCGAGCTGATCGACCTCACCTCCTCGACGTCGCGTGGCGGCTGCACGTACCACATCGCCCACCCCGGCGGACGCGCGTACGACGTACCTCCCGTCAACGCTGTGGAGGCCGAGTCACGGCGCGCGCGGCGTTTCGAGGCCACCGGGTTCACCCCAGGCAAACTCGACGCTCTCCGACATTCGAGAGATGCAGGCGCGAATTTCCACCGACGTCGGCGCGCCGGGCATCCTCGATCTGCGGCGCGTGCGTACCGTCCTGCGGTAATGGCTTTGGTAGATATGGCAGTACACCCAAGCGACCCGGCAGCCTTTCACGACCGCACCGACGTCGACCGGCTCCTGGCCGGGTATCGCACCGCACGTGCCCAGGAAACGCTGTTCGACCTGCGCCCGCCCTCGCTTCAAGGGCCGGTGATCGGCTACGACGAGTTCCTCGACGAAACCGGCCGGGTGCGACCGGCATGGGCCGACCTAGCCGACGCGGTGGGTGACCGCGGACGAGCCGGCATGAGTCGGCTCGGCTCCGCGGTGCGCCAACTGGTGAACAACGACGACATCAGCTACACCGTCGTCGATCCCGCCAAGCGGATCCATCGACCGGCGGTCATGGTGAGCCGCGGCCATGGCGTCTCGACCCGCTACCGCTGGTGGTGTCGGCTCCTGATTGGGACGTACTCGAGACCGGGTTGGTGCAACGCTCCCGGGTTCTCAACGCCGTGCTGGCCGACTTGTACGGCAGCCGACGCTCGCTCACCGAAGGCGTACTGCCACCGGAGTTGCTGTTCGCCCATCCCGGCTATGTGCGCGCCGCCAACGGGATCGAAGTGCCCGGGCACCATCAGCTCTTCATGCACGCCTGCGACGTCAGCCGACTCTCCGACGGCAGCTTCCAGGTGAACGCCGACTGGACCCAAGCCCCCTCCGGCGCGGGGTATGCGCTCGCCGACCGACGGGTGCTCGCACAAGCGCTACCCGACCTCTACGAGAAGGTGGGACCGCGGCCCACGACACCGTTCGCCCAGGCGTTGCGGCTGGCACTGATCGATGCGGCGCCCGACGGCGTGCAAGACCCAGTGGTGGTCGTCCTCAGCCCCGGTATTTACTCCGAAACATCCTTCGATCAGGCATATCTGGCCACATTGCTGGGCTTCCCACTGGTGGAGAGCGCAGACCTGGTGGTTCGCGACGGCAAATTGTGGATGCGTTCACTGGGCACCCTCAAACGCGTCGACGTGGTCTTCCGGCGCGTCGATGCCACCTACACCGACCCGCTCGATCTGCGTGCCGACTCGCGGCTGGGGGTGGCGGGCCTGGTCGAGGCGCAGCATCGCGGCACCGTGACCGTGGTGAACACCGTCGGCAGCGGAATCCTGGAAAGCGCTGGGCTGCAGCGATTCCTACCCCAGTTAGCCACCCGCCTGCTCGGCGAATCACCACTGCTGTCCAGCGCGCCGAGTTATTGGGGCGGCATCGACAGCGAACGCTCGCATCTTCTGGCCAACCTGTCCACCTTGTTGATCAGGCCCACCATCGGCGGACAAACACTTGTCGGCCCGACGCTTTCGTCCGAGCGGCTGGCCGAACTGGCCGCCGCAATCACCGCGATGCCGTGGCAATGGGTCGGCCAGGAACTGCCGCAGTTTTCCTCGGCCCCGACCAGCTACGCCGGCGAACTCTCGGCAGGCGGAGTGGGTTTGCGCCTGTTCACCGTGGCTCAACGTGGCGGATACGCGCCGATGCTGGGCGGCCTGGGCTACGTGCTGACCCAGGGGCCGGCCGCGTATACGTTGAAAACCGTTGCTGCGAAGGATGTCTGGGTTCAGCCCACGGACAGGTCGATAACCGAAGCGGTCACCGTGCCGGCCCCGGAAACTCCCGCAAAGGCGGGCGCGGGCACGTTGGGGGTCAGCTCGCCGCGCGTGCTGTCCGACCTGTTCTGGATGGGGCGCTACGGCGAGCGCTCCGAGAACATGGCCCGGTTGCTGATCGCTGCTCGCCGGCGCTACTACGAATTCCGCCACCGCCAGGAGATTTCGGAAAGCCAGTGCGTGCCGGTTCTGATGGCCGCGCTCGCCCGGATCACCGGGACCGACCCCGGACCGGAAGACCAAGCCGAAACGATCGCGATCGCACCGTCGACGCTGTGGTCGCTCACCATGGACCGCGACCGGCCCGGCTCTCTCGTGCAGTCGGTAGACCGGCTGGCGCTGGCCGCCCGAGCAGTGCGCGATCAGTTGTCCACCGACACCTGGGCGGTGCTGGCCGGCGTCGAGCGCGCCCTGGCACACAATGCTGAACCACCGGACTCGCTGGCCGAGGGCCACGCGGTGCTCGAGACAGCGCAGTCGCAGACCCTGGTCGGCATGCTGACCCTGGCCGGTGTGGCCGCCGAGTCGATGGTGCAGGACGTCGGCTGGACCATGATGGACATCGGCAAGCGCATCGAACGCGCGCTGGGCCTCACCGCGCTGCTGAACGCCACGCTGACCACCGTGCTGGCCCCGGCCGCGGAGCGGACCGTCATCGAATCAACCATGATCGCAACGGAATCCGCGGTGATCTACCGTCGCCGCACGGTTGGCCAGGTCAGCGTGGCGGCTTTGGCGGAGCTGATGCTCTTCGACGCAACCAACCCGCGGTCGCTGGTGTATCAGCTGGAAAGGCTGCGAGCCGATCTGGGCGAACTGCCCGGTTCGTCGGGGTCCTCACGCCCGCAGCGGATGGTCGCCGAGATCAGCACCCTGTTGCGGCGCTCGCATCCCGCCGAGCTCGAAGCGGTGTCCGCGGACGGGCGCCGCGAAAGGCTGACCAAGTTACTCACCACCGTGCATTCCGCCGTGCGCGAGTTGGCCGAGGTGATCACCGCGACGCAACTGGCACTGCCGGGCGGTACGCAGCCGCTGTGGGGTGGTGAAGAGCGGCGGACGGTGCCGTGATCGCCGCCGGGCTCACGCGCTGATCGGGTCGCGCTTCCCCGATATCGCGGTCACCTCGTCGATGACGTTGTGGATGAATTTCATCTTCTCCAGCACGGCCACCGGCAGCACGAACGGGTACAGGTCGTCGTGACCCATCGACCGGTTCACCATGTTCAGTGACCAGGACACCGGCAACCACATGTCGATGATGGTCATGAACGCGCTGGGGCCCAGCACCGGTCGATCGAAGGTGGCCGTTGCCGGCGCGAAACCCGACCACGCCGCGGTGTCCAGGGTGTCGCGGATGTGCAGGTAATGCGCGAACGTCTCGGCCCAGTCTTCGGCCGGGTGCATGGTCGCGTAGGACGACACGAAGGTCTTGTCCCAACCCTCCGGCGCTCCCTCGCTGTAGTGCCGGTCCAGCGCCGCCTGGTAGTCGGCGTTCGCGTCACCGAAGAGCTCCTTGAACCGGGCGACGAAGTCCGCGGACGGCGTGATCAGCCGGTAGTAGTAGTAGTGTCCGACTTCGTGCCGGAAGTGCCCGAGCAGGGTGCGGTAGGGCTCGTCCATCTCGACCCGCAGTTGCTCGCGATGCACATCGTCGCCCTCGGCCAAATCGAGTGTGATGACGCCGTTTTCATGTCCGGTCATCACCGTCTCATGAGCGCTGGACAACAGCCGGAACGCGAGACCGTAGTCAGGATCTTCATCACGCCCGACGATCGGCAGCTTCAGCTCGTGCAGCTCGGCGACCAGCCTGCGCTTGGCCGCTTCGGCGCGGGCGAATTCCGCCAAGCCGGCGGCGTCCGCGTCGTTCGGCCGTTCGCTGGTCAGCACGCACGAGCTGCACAACCAGGTCGGCGTGCGAATCGGGACGAGCCAATTGCATTCGGCCAGATGGCGATTGGCGCACAACTCGTACTCACTGGCGCTGACGAAACCCGCACGGCCGGCATCGTCACCGGTGGTGATCACCAGCAGCGCCATCTCTTCGAGCGAAAACCCCAGCGCGCTGCCGCATGCCAAACATGCCGAGTTCTCGAAGGTCAGCCGCTGACCGCAGTTGGGACAGTGGAAATCACGCATACAACTCGTCACCTTCGTAGGGCGCGACGTCGACCGCGACGTCGATCACGCTGTTCTCGGAATTGGTATAGATGATGCCCCGCAACGGGGGCACGTCGGCGTAGTCACGACCTCGCCCGACGATGACGTACCGCTCGTCGACCATCTGATTGTTGGTGGGATCCAGTCCCAGCCATTCGAATTGGCCGGGCGGCTGCGGCGTCCACACCGCCGCCCAGGCGTGTGTCGCGTCGATGCCGATCATGCGGTCCTTCCCCGGAGGCGGGTTGGTGGCCAGGTAACCGGACACATAGCTGGCTGCCAACCCATTGGCACGCAGACAGGCGATCGCCAGCCGCGCGAAATCCTGACATACCCCCTCGCGCGCCTTGAGAACCTCATTGACGCCCGTCGATACCGTGGTCGAACCCGTGCGGTAGGTGAAGTCGGCGTAAATGCGCGAGGTGAGGTCGCGCAGCACGTCGCCCAGCGGTCGTTGTGCCTCGAAGCTGGGCGCCGCGTATTCGCGGACCTCGTCGGTGATCTCGGGCGGGTTCAGGTCGAGGGCGAACTCGCTGGCCAGCGCACCCCGCACGCCCACCGGGCGGGCGAGCTCCCACGGCTCCAGCGCCGGCCCACCGCCCCAGCGCTCCGGCGGTGAGGGATACACCTCGACGATGGATTCACTGGTGACCGTCAGCGTCTGATGCGGCTCGGTGACATGGAAATACGAGCTGACGTTTCCGTAGGTGTCCGGGCTCGTCGAGCTGTCCGAGGGTGTCGGGGAGATCCGCAACTCGTGGAACAGGCAGCGTTGCCGCAACAGGTCTCGCGGGGTGAGAAAGCCGCGACCGTAGGAACTGGTCACCACGTCCGAGTACCGATATTCGGTGCGGTGGGTGATCCGATAACGGGCGCCCGGCCCCGTCGGATGCCGATCCGGTGACTGCCCTGAATCGCTGGCACGGCTCGGCGACGTCACGGTGTAACAGTAGTGAGGCCCGGGGTTATGCGCAGCGGCGCAGCCTGATCCGCCCCTTGGCGCGGGTCGCAGGAGCACAATAAGTCATGGCCACCTGGGACGACGTCGCCAGCGTCGTCGGAGAGCTACCACTCACCGAGGAGCGGTCGCCGCGCGAATGGCGGGTCGGCAAGAAGCTGATCGCCTGGGAACGCCCGCTGCGCGCCCCTGACCATCAAGCTCTGACCGCACGGGGAATCGAGCCGCCTCAGGGCGACATTCTCGGGGTCCGGGTGGCCGACGAGGGCGTCAAGCTCGCACTGATCGCCGACGAACCGGCCGTGTACTTCACCACCCCGCACTTCGACGGCTATCCGGCCGTCCTGGTCCGGCTCTCGAAGATCGATGAGCGGGGGCTGCGGGAGCTGATCGTCGAGGCGTGGCTTAAACAGGCGCCAAAACGCCTGGTCCAGGAGTTTCTCGGCAAGTCTGGCTGACCTTCGCCGTTGCACCTTCTGTCACTTTAGTAACAACAGCATCATAGGTCACTCTAATGTACTCCATCACGACAAGATAACTTGCTACTCATATAACACTCTAGTTATAGACTGCATCAATAAGCCCACTAATCGACTCTAATTAACTTCAGCAACAGGAAACTCGTTATTAAACTTTAATCTCATTGATTACTAAAGCCCCACTCATTGACTCCTTTCACGCCTGTTTGTTAGACCTGTTAAATGAGTCATTTAGGTGGGCTATTGAGCACGATGTGCAAGCACCTGGTGATAGCCACGTTGGTCGTCCTGGGCATGACACTGCTGGTCAATCCGACCACCGGCGTGGCCTACGCGGACGGAATGAACTGGGACGCCGTCGCGCAGTGTGAATCGGGTGGCAACTGGCACGCGAACACCGGCAACGGTTTCTATGGCGGACTGCAGTTCAAGCCGTCTACCTGGGCCGCTAACGGCGGGGTCGGCGACCCCGCCACGGCGTCGCGCGAGCAGCAGATCGCGGTGGCCAATCGTGTTCTGGCCACCCAGGGATCTGGCGCGTGGCCCAAGTGCGGCGGCAATGGCCAGCTGTTCCCAATCCAGATCGTCAACATTTTCTTGCACCCGGTGCGGGGCACGTTGCAGACGCTGTTGTCGCTGGTCCCGCACTAGGTCATTCGTGGGCGACGTGACCGCCCCGTGATTAGTGCCGTGATAGCCCCGTAACCGCGTGCTTCGAGGGGTCGGTCTACGGGTGACTATCCGGTCGGGCTAACTGGTCGGCCGCAGTTCGAAGACCGGGATGACCCGCGACGTCTTCGCCTGATACTTGGCGAAGCCCGGTGAGACGGCGGTGATTTTCGCGAACAACTCGTCGCGTTCGGCCGCCGAGAGTTCCTGGGCAGTCACGTCCGAGGAGTCGCTGCCGACTTCGATATGCGCCGACGGGTTCGCCCGCAGGTTGTGCACCCAGCCCGGGTTCACGTCTGCGCCGGCGAACGATCCGATGATCAATAACCTGCCGTCAACGCGGAAGTAGGCCAGCGGCGACAGCCGCGGCCGGCCCGACTTGGCGCCCGTGGTGGTCAGCAGCAGCAGGTCGGCATCTTTGAACTGGCCGCCCACCTTGCCACCGTTGGCCCGGAACTCATCGGCGATGGTCTGGTTGAGCTTCTTGATCGACTCGGTGTCGGGCAACTTTTGGGACATGCTTGGACAACCTGGCCGCGGACGGTGACTATTCCGTGCCGGCGGCCGGAGCCTTGGGTGCCTGCTTGGCCTCAGGCTTCGCGTCAATGCCCGATTCCTTGCGCTGCTGAGCGGTGATCGGCGCCGGTGCATCGGTCAGCGGGTCGACGCCGCCGCCTGACTTCGGGAAGGCGATCACGTCCCGGATCGAATCCACAGCGGAAAGCAGCTGCACGATCCGGTCCCAGCCGAACGCAATCCCGCCGTGCGGCGGTGCGCCAAAGGTGAACGCGTCCAACAGGAATCCGAACTTCTCCTGTGCCTCGGCAGCGCCGATACCCATCATCGCGAACACGCGTTCCTGAACATCGCGGCGGTGGATGCGAATCGATCCGCCGCCGATCTCGTTGCCGTTGCAGACAATGTCGTAGGCGTCCGCGAGCGCATTGCCCGGATCGCTGTCGAAGGTGGCCTCGGACTCGCGCTTGGGTGAGGTGAACGCGTGGTGCACCGCGGTCCATGCGCCGCTGCCCAGCGCGACATCGCCGGCGGCGGTGGCCTCGTCGGCCGGTTCGAACAACGGGAAATCGACGACCCAGGTGAACGCCCAAGCGTCCGGGTCGATCAGGTCGAGCCGATGCGCTATCTCCACGCGCGCCGCGCCCAACAGGGCGCGGGACGCCTTGGGCGGTCCGGCCGAGAAGAAAATGCAATCGCCGGGTTGCGCGCCGACATGCGCGGCCAGACCCTCGCGTTCGGCGTCGGACAGGTTTTTGGCGACCGGCCCACCCAGCATGCCGTCGTCGCCGACCAACACGTACGCCAGACCCTTATGACCGCGCTGCTTCGCGAACTCTTGCCAGCTGTCCAGGGTCCGACGTGGCTGCGACGCCCCTCCGGACATCACGACCGCCCCGACATAGGGCGCCTGGAACACCCGAAAAGTTGTGTCGGAGAAGAACTCTGTGCATTCGACCAGTTCGACTCCGAACCGCAGGTCGGGTCGGTCTGTGCCGAACCGTGTCATCGCCTCGGCGTAACTGATCCGCGGTACCGGAGTGGGCAGGTCGTAGCCGATCAGCGCCCACACCGCCTTGAGTACCTGTTCGGCCGTGGCGACAACGTCATCGGCCTCGACGAAGCTCATCTCCATGTCGAGCTGGGTGAATTCGGGTTGACGGTCGGCGCGGAAATCCTCATCGCGGTAGCAGCGGGCGATCTGGTAGTACCGCTCCATGCCGGCCACCATCAGCAGTTGCTTGAACAGCTGCGGACTCTGCGGCAACGCATAGAACGAGCCGGGTTGCAGCCGGGCCGGCACGAGGAAGTCGCGCGCACCTTCCGGCGTCGAGCGGGTGAGAGTCGGCGTTTCGATCTCGACGAAGTCCCGTGCGGCCAGAACACTGCGCGCTGCGGCATTTACCTTGGAGCGCAACCGAATTGCGTTACCCGGCGCCTCTCGACGCAGATCAAGGTAGCGGTAACGCAACCGGACTTCCTCTCCGGCGGGCTCGTCCAGCTGGAACGGAAGCGGAGCGCACTCCCCCAACACCGTCAGCGACGTCGCATTGACTTCGATCTCGCCGGTGGCAATCTCGGCGTTGGCGTTGCCCTCCGGGCGGATCTCGACGACGCCCTCGACGGCCACACAGAATTCGGCACGCAGCCGGTGAGCCTGCGCCAACACGTCGGCGGCGCGAAACACCACCTGGGATACGCCGGTGGCATCCCGCAGATCGATGAAGATCACCCCACCGTGGTCGCGCCGACGCGCGACCCAGCCGGCCAGCGTCACCTGTTGCCCGGCGTCGGCGGCGCGCAATGAACCGGCGGCATGACTGCGCAGCACAAATACTCCTCGTCAATGGTGGGAACGACAGCCCAGTCTAGAGGCGGTAATTTCAGTGCTCGTCATGGATATTGCAGTTGTCGGTCCGGGCGCCGTCGGCACGACGGTCGCCGCGTACTTGTCCGCCGCCGGTCACCACGTTCTGGTCTGCGGCCGGACGCCGCGATCCCATATCGAACTGCGGCCCGACGGCGCCGATTCGATCACCGTGCCCGGCCCGGTGCACACCGATCCCACCGACATCACAACCACGGTCGACGTGGTCCTGCTCGCGGTAAAGGCCACCCAGAACGCCGACGCAGCGCCCTGGCTGGCCCGACTGTGCGACGAGCACACGATCGTCGTCGTCCTGCAGAACGGCGTCGAACAGGTCGAGCAGGTACAGCCGCTCTGCGCGTCGTCGGCCATCGTCCCCGGCATTGTCTGGTTTTCGGCCGAAACTCAGCCGGACGGCTGGGTGCGACTACGCACCGATGCCCGGCTCACGCTGCCGAGCGGGCCCGCGGCGACCAGGTTCGCCGACCTGTGGCGGGCTGCGGGCGGCACTGCCGACTGCGACCCCGATTTCATCACGGCGGCTTGGCGCAAGCTACTGGTCAACGCGGTCGCCGGCCTGATGGTACTGACCGGCCGGCGGTCCGGCATGTTCCGCCGCGACGACCTCGCCGACCTGGCTCAGCGCTACGCCGCGGAATGCATCGACGTCGCCCACGCCGAGGGCGCACAGCTGGCCGACGACGTCGCGGCGGGCACGGCGGAGATGTTCCGGCAGGCGCCCACCGACATGGGCACGTCGATGCTGGCCGACCGCGAAGCCGGCCGCGCGCAGGAGTGGGACATCCGCAACGGCGTGATCATCCGCAAAGCTCGCGCGCACCGAATCGCGACGCCGATCAGCGACATCCTGGTGCCGCTTCTCGCGGCGGCCAGCGACGGCCCAGGATAGTAGCTAGAGCCCGAATCCGGCGGCCGTGCCGACGACGAACAACTCGGGAACCACGACGTCGAGGTACTCGTATCCGGTCAGGTAGGAGTCCAGAGCGCCCGCGATGTCCCCAGCTGCCAGGTCCGTCAGTGCCGAGTGAATGTCGGCCTCCCCAATCAACGCGAGCGTGGGGGCGACGATGACCGCATCGTTGAAATCCGCCGGAGCGGGGATCGTCCAACTCAGCGCGGAGTCCACCGGCTCGCCAGTCAGCCCGGCCACCGACCCCTGCACCAGGTTGTTCGGCACTGAGAGCAGGATGTCGTCGGCGCCGCTGTAGAACGAAGCCAGACCGTCGGCCACGTCAGCATCAGCGAAATCCGCGTTGGCCAGAGTGAATGCCTCCTGAGCGAGCGAGAAATCGCCCTGCACCGCAACGATCAGGTCGGTGAGAGGGTCGTCGGCGTGCACAACCGGTGCGGTGGCCGTTGCCGTCATGACCGCCGTCGCGAGAGCGCCCAACGCCGCGGCCAATAAAAACCCACCTCGTGGTGCGCCGAACATCAGGGCTCCAATCTGCAACGCGAACAACGGTACTGAGAGTTTGGCAGCAAGAATTTATCATTCCTTCAGGTTGGCTCAACCCGGTGTAGCCGTATTTGTCCCATCCCCCGCCGGTTGCTGATTGGCGTGGACGCTGGTGCAGTTTCCGCTGAGGAAGTCTGAGTGTTTTTCTCAGAAGACCTCGGACCAGGCGGATCGTCGGAGACCGTCCGGATCGTCGAACACGACCTTGGTGACAGACCGGAAAATGCTGGTTGTGCGTCGCCCGGCTTCATATTCCGGCCATTCGTTCGACCAATGCCGGTTCCCTTGGCCCGCCGCGCAGGCGAACTCCAGCCAGGTTCGCTGCAGTCGGCGCCCGGCGGCAGGCGTCCACCACGTGCCCAGCGGGTGCAGCCGTCGTCCCAGGTGCGAGCCGTAGGTGTGCAGGATGTGCACGATCTCGCTTCCGTGCACGGCACCCAGACCCGTCAGCCGCAGCGTCGCGGGCGTGTGGTCGAACCGGTACATGTACGTCGGCGCGTGTGCGCTGTAGGCGTCGGCGAACGCCCACGTCGGCGCCACGAACATCGCGTCGGCACCGATGGTCTCGAGAGTGCGGCGGCGCGGATAGTCCGGGTAAGCCGCCATGACTTGAGCCCGGACATCCGGTGCAAGCTGACTGAAAAAGCGATCGACGATCTCCGGTGTCGTCGGCAGCATCGGCGTCTTGTCGCGGGCGAACAGCGACGCCTCCCGCCGATTGGTGCCGACGATCAGCGGGATGCGGGCGATGGCGCCTGCCCGCGCAGCCTCGATCGGGTGCCGCGGCAACAGGTCAACTCCGTACGTCAATCCGTGCGCGAGATACGGCGACGACTCCACGCTCGCGAGCTGTAATTGCCCTGCGGCACGGCGTAATTCGCGCTGCGGCAAGCCTTTCAACTGCCCTGCCGTCACCCCGAGCTGGCTGAGAAATCGCTGCGCCTGCTTCGCGCGAGTTTCACGGTCGGCGATCAGCGGCAGAGCAGGACTCTGGGCGATCGCCTGGGAAAACAGGCCGTTGGTGGCCGGGCTGGCCAGCAACGCCAATACCGAAGTGGCACCTGCGGATTCGCCGAACACCGTCACCCGGGAGGGATCGCCGCCAAATGCCGAGATGTTGTCGCGCACCCAGGCCAACGCGGCGATCTGGTCACGCAGACCGAGATTGTCGTCGAACCCCTCGCCGAGATCGCCGAGCTCGAAGCCACCGAAAACCCCAACCCGGTAGGTGACATTGACGACCACGACATCACCGTTGGCGGCCAGTCGAGACCCGTTGTAGAGCTGTAGTTGTCCCGCACCGGTGAGGAAGGCCCCGCCAGGGACCCAGACCATTACCGGTAGCGAGGCGGATACGTCGGGCGACCACACCGTCACCGTCAGACAGGCTTCGTCGCGAACGTTCGGGTCGTTACGGTCCCCGGCAACCATCGATCGGCTTTGCGGCGGTAGCGGTCCGTGCTCGAGTGCGTCGCGCACACCGGTCCAGGGCGCAAGCGCAGCCGGCGCCGCAAATCGACGCTCGCCAACGGGTGGCTGTGCGTAAGGCACCCCCCGCCACACCGCGACGCCGCCTTCAGCACCCCCTCGAAGATCGCCGAGCGCCGTGTGCGCGACGGCGGGAACTTCGGCAACCGCAGGCACGCCAGAATCGTAGTGTGCGAAGCTGATGTCGCCGGGCTAGCAGTACCCCATAAACCGCGACGGAGAGTGCGATGACCTTCAACGAGGGTATGCAGATCGACACCAGCACGACGGCGTCATCTGGAGGCGGTGGAGGGCGGGGAATCGCCATCGGCGGCGGACTCGGCGGGTTGCTGTTCCTCGTGGTCGCGCTGCTGCTCGGGGTCGACCCCGGCAAAGTGGCCACCCAGCTGCCCGCGCCGAGCGCCAGCCAGGACGTGGCGCCCGGGTTCGACCTGAGCAAGTGCAAAACCGGAGCCGACGCCAACCAATACGCGCAGTGCCGGGTGATCGCCACCGGCAACTCCGTCGATGCGGTGTGGAAGCAGCTGCTGCGCGGCTACACCCGCCCCCGGGTTCGGTTGTTCACCGGTCAGGTCAACACCGGCTGCGGCGCCGCCACCACCGAGGTGGGCCCGTTCTACTGCCCGGTGGATCAGACCGCCTACTTCGATACCGGCTTTTTCGACGTGCTGCGTACCCAATTCGGTTCAAGCGGTGGACCATTGGCACAGGAATACGTGGTCGCCCACGAGTTCGGGCACCACGTGCAGGATCTGCAGGGTTCGCTCGGCCGCGCCCAGCAGGGCGCGCAGGGCGCCAACGGCAACGGCGTGCGCACCGAGTTGCAGGCTGACTGCTACGCCGGAGTGTGGGCCCACTACGCCTCCACGACCAAGCAGGAGAGCACCGGCGTTCCGTTCCTGGAACCGCTGAGCGACAAGGACATTGCCGACGCGCTTTCGGCCGCGTCATCGGTCGGCGACGACCGCATCCAGAAGTCCGCCACCGGCCGGGTCAACCCCGAGACGTGGACCCACGGCTCCTCTGAGCAGCGCCAACACTGGTTCACCGTTGGCTACCAGACCGGGGACCCGAACCAATGCGACACCTACCACGCGCCCGACCTGAACTGAGTCAGAACAGCGTCGGCTGAACAGTTTCGGCGAGGTGCCGGGGCGTCTCTGTCGCGAACCGACGCGACTCGTCACCCAATCCGTGTCTGGCGATCAACGGCGCCGCCCGCGCCCGCAGCTCGTCGCGGTACCACGGCGGCAAATACGCTCCGCGCCGGTACAACTCGCGGTATCCGCCGACCAGTTGCGGATGGGTCTGCGACAACCACGACATGAACCAGCCACGGGTCGATCCCCGCAAATGCAGACCGAACACACTGACACCGTTGGCCCCCGCGGCCGCGATCTGTCGCAGCAGACCGTCGAGGTGTTCGACCGAATCCGTCAGATAGGGCAGCACCGGCGCCACCATCACGTGACAGTCCAAGCCGGCTTCGCGAATCGCAGCGATCAACCCGAGTCGCGCCTGCGGGCTGGGCGTGCCCGGTTCCACTTGCTTGTGCAGGTCAGGATCGCCGACGGCAAGGGACACCGAGACGCCAACCCGCACCTGTGTTGCGGCGTCGGCGATCAGTGGTAGATCCCGTCGCAGCAGCGTGCCTTTGGTGAGAATCGACAGCGGCGTGCCGGAATCCGTGAGCGCACTGATGATGCCCGGCATCAACGCGTAGCGGCCCTCGGCGCGTTGGTAGGGGTCGGTGTTGGTGCCGAGCGCGACCGTGTCACGACACCAGGACCGTCGGCTCAGCTCGCGGCGCAGTACATCGGCAACGTTGGTCTTGACGACAACCTGGGTGTCGAAATCGTTGCCGCAGTTGAATTCCAGATACTCATGCGTTGGCCGGGCGAAGCAGTACCGGCAGGCATGCGAGCAACCTCGGTAGCCGTTGACGGTGTACTGGAACGGAAGCGCGGCCGCGTTGGGAACCTTATTGAGCGCCGACTTGCACAACACCTCGTGAAACGTGATGCCATCGAACTGCGGCGTGCGCACGCTCCGGACGAAGCCGATGCGCTCCAGTCCGGGCAGGGCGCCGTCGTCCACCCGGACGTTCTGGTCGTCCCATCGCATCAGTCCATTCGAACTCTTGTTCGATAAAATGTCAACCCTGTTAACGGCCTGAGAAAGGCTGCGTTCGTCACCTTGCCCGCGGCCAAAACACCTGCGGTAACGGGGTTGTCATTTAAGCTGGTCCATCGTGACGTCTGATGCTGACGGCCCAAAAGACAATAAAAATCTTAAATGGGCCATGGGTGGGGTGGCCGCGGTTGCCGTATTGGCAACAATCGTCGCGGCCGTATTGCTATTCGGGGACGGGGGTTCCGGGCCGAAAGGCGGGTCCGACAATGGGCCGGGCCAGGAGACCGCGGCGGTAGCCAGCGCGAAGGACACCGGGCCGGTAGCAGTGATCACCGACGACCCAAGCTGCGTTGCCTGGTCGTCGATCAACAACGAGTTAGCGAACGGCGGCCAGGGCCTGTGGAACGAACGCGACCGGTCCGTGCCGGCATCGGCCTGGAACCCGAAGCAGCGTGCGCAGTTCATCGCTGCCGGACAGTCGATGCGCAGCGCGGCGGCGCAAGCGGTCGGCCTGGTCAAGCTCACCCCGCACCGCGTCATGCGCGAGCTCTATCAGCAGTTCATCGCGTACGCACGGGCCTACTCGGAGCGGATCCCGAAATACACGCCGGCGGACAATAATCTGGCCGGTGCCGCGAACAGCGCCTCCTCTGCACTGGGGTCGATCTGTGCCGCCATCAGCGATGGTTCGGCCGCCGCCCGAGGCCCGCTGGTGTCACCCTCGGCCCCACCGTCCGACATCGCCCCGGTAGGAAATCTCGCCAGCCCACAGCCTTTCCTGACTTCGGACAACAATGTCTGCCCGGCATGGAAATCGGCGCTGGATCAGTTCGGCCAGCAGACTGCGCAGTGGCAGCAAATGGATCCCAATGTCCCGTCGATCTACTGGAACAAAGAGCAGAAGGCGGTCAACTACGCGGTTGGGCCGGTGATGAACTCGTACGCCGGCAAACTGGAACAGCTTGGCCGGCAGAGCGATAACGCCATCTGGCAGGACTTGGCCAACCTTGCGGCGCAGTACCGTCGCGCATTTGTCACCGCACTGCCGACCTACACGCCGACCGACAACCATCTCGCCAACGCAGCCAACTTCGCATCGACGACCGTCCTGGGTGGTTGCGCAGCGGTCGCCGAGTAGGCGGCATCCCGGCGCTTACCCAGCCGACGGCGCTGCAGAACAGGGCGAATAAATCGACCATCCGGCGGCGGGCTGACGTCGACCGAGAAGCTCATGAATACGGCCTACCGCGACAGGTTTGAGTAACTCGATGCGACGAACATGCCGTCAAAAGAAAACACACCGGGCATCGTGATGTCCGGTGTGTTTTCGACCCCTGAAGGGGTAAGCGTCAGGCCCAGCTTCCCCCGACGGCGGAGTCGGTGCTGGCCATGTTGTTGCCGGCGGTCTGCACCTTCTGGCCGTGAGAGTTGGCCTGCTCGTAGATCGTCTGGAAGTTGCGACCCAACTGGGTGATGAACTCCTGGCAAGCCACCGAACCCGAGCCACCCCAGAAGTCACCGGCAGCCAGCACATCGCGCACGATGCTCTGGTGCTCGGCCTCCAAGGAAGCGGCCTGCGAACGAATCAAGGCGCCGTGGGCATCCACGTCACCGAACTGGTAGCTGATCGACATTGCAGTTCTCCTAAGTAGTTTCGGTGGTGGACTAGCTGGACAGGATCTGCTGCGAGCCCTGCTCTTGGGCCTCGTAGTTGTTCGCGTCGCGGATCAGACCGTCCCGAACACCGTGCAGCATGTTGACGATGTTGCGGAACGCGGTGTTCATCTGACCCATCGTGTCGTACGAGGTGGCCTGAGCGCTACCGCTCCAGCTGGCCCCGGCGATGTTCTGGCTCGAGGACCACATCTTACGGGCCTCGTCCTCAACCGTCTGCGCGTGCACGTCGAAACGTCCAGCCATCGACCGCATCTCGTGCGGGTCAGTCATAAAACGTGTAGGCATATCTTTCTCCTTATCTCACTGTCATGTCTTGGGATAATGCGTCCTGCAGCAAAGGCATCCCCCCGGTTCTCATCCGCCTGCCGGCGTGCGAGTCTCAACTTTCACCGACGCCGTCTTGGCGGCCTGCGTGCCCATGCCGCGTCCGTTCATAGCCCCCATGAGGGCTTGCGTGTAGGGGCTGTTGGGCAGCGGCGTGGCAATTTGCGTCGGCGCGATGCTGTTGAGCGGCAGCACGGGTGCGGCGCGAACCATCTCCGGAGCGGCCTGCGCCCAGCCATTCGGTATCGACAAGCCGCCCATGCGCCCCGCGCCGGCCAGCTGAGCGGTGATCTGCGACCCGAATCCCCGCATCTGGCCGGAAATGCTGCCCAGCAAGGCTTTTAGCTTGCCGTCGACGAGGGACTGGACGTCGGCGAGCATCGCCTGTTGGCCCGCCTGCATCGCCTGGCTGGCGCCCATCGAGTTGCTCAGGCTGATCAGCATCTTGGCGGGCATGCTCGCCAGCATGGTCGCGTAGTAGGCGGCCTGCACAGGAAAGATCGAGCCGGTCGCTGTAGTCGCCGCATCGGCGGCGGTGGCAGTTGCCGTGCTGGCACCTGAGGTCGCGGCGGCGGATTGAGCAGTCGTAGTCGCGCCAGTCACGTTGGTCACTGCCGACGAAAACGCCGTCGACAGGCTGTTGGCCGAGGTGCCCGCGGTGGTGTTTCCGCTCAGCAGCCCCTGCAGAGCCGTGCTCAGCTGGTTCAAGGTGGTGGTGACGGAATTCTCGATGGACTGCACCGCCGAGGCCAGATCGGCGGACAGACCGCCGTCGCTGGTAGAGGGCGCCGGGGTCTGCTGGGGCAGCACGACGGCCTGCTGGGAGGCGGCCGCATAGCCGTCCATCGTCACGCCATCCTGTAACCACATCTCCATGTACTGCGCCTCGGTGGCCGCGATCGCCGGCGTGTTCTGACCCAGGAAGTTAGTGGCGACCAACACCGCCAACAATGCACGGTTGGCCGCGATCACCGCCGGCGGAACCGTCGACGCGTACGCGCCCTCGTACGCCGCGGCGGCAAACGAAGCCTGAGCTGAGGTCTGCGCGGCTTGGCCCGCGGTAGTCGCCAGCCAGTCGACGTATGGAGCCGTCGCCGCGGCCATCCGCGCCGACGTCGGACCCAACCACGTCGATCCGGTCAGCTGCGCGAGCACCGCCTGATACGAGGCTGCGGTTGATTCGAGATCGGCAGCCAGCTCGCTCCACGCCGACGCGGCCGCCATCAGCGGCCCGGAGCCCGCGCCGCTGTACATCAGGCTGGAGTTCACCTCCGGCGGAAACATCATGAAACTCATCGACCCAGGCCCCCCTTAGCCGGCAGCAGCTGCATTCGCCGCCTCGGTCAGCGCGTATGCACCCGCCCCGGAACGCAACGCGCCTACTACTTGTTCGTGAACAGCCGCCGCTTGGGCGGCAATCTGCTGATACGCGGCACCGTGCTGACCGAACTGCGCCGCCGTCATCGCCGAAACAATATCCGAAGCAGCGGGAGCCAGACCGGTAGTTGGCGTCGCCGCTGCGGCGTTTCTTGCTGCCATCGCGTCGCCGATACCGGACAGACTGCCCGCAGCTCCGGCCAGATCCTCCGGTTGCGCAGTTACAAACGACACCGATCCTCCTTCAGACGGGAGTCAGACCCCTCGCCGGCCACCGGATAAGTTAAGGCAATTAACCAATCGCGAAGAAGGCACGTTAGAGGTCTGACAGTTTCGCAATCTTAAATCACAGCGGCGCATCCTGTGCTGAGAAAAACCAAAGAGATATGCGCCGACGACAATTTTTTAAACCGCCCCTAGATGAAGCCCACACGGAGGCCGCGAGCGCGTGAAACGGGGCCAACGCAAGGTAGCTATGAGACGTGAGGCAACGGCACCGCCCGCGCAAACCGGCCGCGGGTGCACGACGGCCGCCATGGTCGCCAATGCGGAGGCCGGCGAGCAAAGCGCACCGCGGCGGTCCAGCAATCCGCAGTCAGCTTCGTGCTTGCCGTAAATGCCTTGATGTCAGAGCAATTGGACCGCGCGCCCTGCGCCGATCCATCACCAGCAGCCGGGGCACGCGGCCCGGCGAGATGGCAGAGCGGGCCTGCCCACCGGTCCGGATCACGTCACCGGCCGGGGCGGCGGCGCAGTCCACGCAAGCCTCTCGGGCGCCCGCGTCACGGCGCTTCGGTAAAAGACCCGTCGGCCATTGTCCGGATTGTTGATGATTTCGCACTGATAGCGATGTTATTGGCCGCGCTGAAGCAGATCATGATCGGAATCTCGGACTCATCACAAAGCTGAGACAAAACTTAACAAGATCTATTTGTGCACGTTTTCCAGGCGCCACCGAGCGCCGCTGAGGTGGCGGACGGAGGGCGGGGATGTTATGCACCGTCGATGAGCGAACTGCTGTTCTCCTACGGGACGCTTCGACAACGCGACGTCCAACTTGCCACATTCGGCAGGGAACTGGGCGGCTACCTCGATGCGATCGTGGGTTATGAGCTGCAGTACGTCACGATCACAGACCCCCACGTCATTGCCACCAGTGGCAGCGACCGGCACCCGATCCTGCGTCCCACCAGCCAGTTGGACGCGCACGTCGACGGGACGGTCTTCACCATCACCGACGCAGAATTGGCGGCGGCCGACGATTACGAGGTCGACGATTACCGCCGGATCTCGGTCCCGCTGCGATCAGGGCCGCGGGCCTGGGTCTACGTCTTCGCCGGTTAGCGTTCGACGGCCCTCGCCGCCGCGGGAGGTATGAAAGAGGCATGGTCGAAGAGCCGCAACCGGTTGAGGACGCCAGGTCGGGGTCAGGCATCAGCCGGCGAACGCTACTGGCGACTGGCGCGACGACGACGATCATCGGCGCGGGCTTGGGCGCCGGCGCTGTCGCGCTCTTCGGGCCATCCCGGCGCGGGCCCGATCTGTGGAGCCAGCCCGGCCGGAGCGGAGCCCAACCGGTTGGCGGCCTGCATCTGCAATTCGGCCAAGACGCCTCCACTGAAGTCGTCGTGTCATGGCACACCACTGATCCGGTGAGCAATCCGCGCGTCATGGCGGGCACGTCGACGGCCAGCCTCGGCCGCACCGTGCCCGCCGAGACCCGGACCTACCGCGACGCGAAATCCAAGACCGAGGTCCGGGTCCACCACGCGAAGCTCGACAACCTCGCGCCCGATACCGACTACGTGTACGCCGCGATGCACGACGGCACCGAGCCCGAGCTGGGTACCGTGCGCACCGCGCCGTCAGGTCGGAGTCCGTTGCGCTTCACCAGCTTTGGCGATCAGGCGACGCCGACGCTTGGCCGGCTGAAGGAAAACAGCTATCGCAGCGACAACTTGGGGTCGCCGGCGGCCGGGGATATCACCACCGCGATCGAACGCATCAGTCCGCTGTTCAACTTGGTCAACGGCGACCTGTGCTACGCGAACCTGGCTCATGACCGCATTCGCACCTGGTCGGACTGGTTCGAGAACAACACCCGCTCCGCGCGCTATCGACCGTGGATGCCGGCCGCGGGCAACCATGAGAATGAATTGGGCAACGGCCCAACCGGTTTCGCCGCGTACCAGACTTACTTCGCCCTGCCCGACACCGGATCTGACCGCGAGTTGCGAGGCCTGTGGTACTCATTCACCGCCGGCTCGGTGCGGGTCATCAGCCTCAACAACGACGACATCTGTTTTCAAGACGGCGGCAATTTCTACGTCCGCGGTTATTCCGGTGGCGCGCAAAAACGTTGGCTGGAATCAGAATTGGCAAGCGCTCGCGCCGACA
Organism: uncultured Actinomycetota bacterium; assembly: GCA_963749375.1. Taxonomy (GTDB): domain Bacteria; phylum Actinomycetota; class Actinomycetes; order Mycobacteriales; family Mycobacteriaceae; genus Mycobacterium. The sequence continues at coordinate 260,610 of CAVVNB010000016.1, read as the reverse complement.
AGCGCGTCGACTGGGTGATCGTCTGCATGCACCAGACCGCGGTGTCCACGGCCGATCACACCAACGGCGCCGATCTGGGTATCCGCCAGGACTGGCTGCCATTGTTCGACCGCTACCAAGTCGACCTGGTGGTGTGCGGCCACGAACACCACTACGAACGCTCCCACCCCCTGCGCGGAGCGCAGGACACCGAGACCAGAACGCCGATTCCGGTTCAGGACCACGGCGACGTGATCGACACCACCAAAGGAACCGTGCACCTGGTCATCGGAGGCGGCGGGACATCCACGCCGTCGAACGGATTGTTCTTCCCGCAGCCCAGATGCCGGGTGATCACCGGTCTCGGCGACTCCCAGGACACGATCGGACGCAAAGTACCGATTTACGTCGTCGAGGAAGCGCCGTGGTCGGCATTTCGGGACAGCCAGAACCCTCACGGCTTCGTCGCTTTCGACGTCGACCCCGGCTCGCCAGGCGGCAACACGTCGATCAAAGCAACCCACTATGCGGTCAATGGCCCTTACGGGGCGATCAGCGTGGTCGAACAGTTCACGCTCACTCGGCCTCGCGGCGGCTGAACTTTTTCTACCCTTGGGCGATGACCGTCACCGATCTCCCACTGGCCGGCAAAGTCGCCTACGTAACCGGTGCTGCCCGCGGCCAGGGTCGCTCGCACTGCGTCAGGCTGGCCAGGGCCGGCGCCGACATCATCGCAATCGACGCGTGCGCGCCGGTGAGCGCGCACAACGGCTATCCCCCGGCGCAGCCGGAAGACCTCGCCGAAACCGTGAACCTCGTCGAGGGTGAGGGACGCAAGATTCTGGCTTCGGAGGTCGACGTGCGCGACGCGGCCGGCCAGCAGCGGGTCGTCGGGGATGCCATCGAACAATTCGGCCGTCTGGACATCGTCGTCGCCAACGCCGGCGTGCTGAACTGGGGCCGGCTCTGGGAGATTTCGGCCGAGCAGTGGCAGGACACCCTCGACATCAACCTGACCGGGCTGTGGAACACGATCAAGGCAGTGGTGCCGGCCATGATCCAGGCAGGTAACGGCGGGTCGATCGTCGCCATCAGCTCGGCGGCGGGCATCAAGGCCGTTCCCGGCTGTGGTCACTACTGTGCGACCAAATTCGGAGTGGTCGGCCTGACCAACTCCCTGGCCGTCGAGCTAGGTGAGTTCGGCATCCGGGTCAACTCCGTGCACCCGTACGGCACCGATACCCCGATGGGCAACGACGTCTCGATGTACCAGGTGTTCGCCGACCACCCGGGCTACATTCACAGCTTCTCTCCGGGCGCGCTCCCGACCGACTCACTGGCCGCCCCGGACCGCGTCTCCGACATCGTGGTGTGGCTGGCGAGCGACGCCTCATCACTGATCACCGCCGCTCAAATTCCGGCCGACAAAGGGTATTTGAAGATCTGACCGCGATCCTTCCAGCGACCGCAGCGTCCTTCTCACCTGCTGGTAATGTGATTACCGGTTTGCGTTAATGGAACTCTCGGAAGGCGCCATATGACGGAATCGGTAGCGGAGTTCGCCGCGCGGGCTCGCGCGTGGCTTTCCGACAACATGCCGCGCATCGCCGACCCGAGCAACCCGCCGTACGCCGACCGCGGTGAAATGGACTCCTGGCAGCACGTCCGCCAGTTACAGCGACGTCTCTACGACGGCGGCTTCGCCGGGATCTGCTTTCCCACCGAGTACGGCGGGCTTGGCCTGGACATCGCGTATCAGAGAGCTTTCGACGACGAAAGCGCCAGCTACGAGCTGCCGCTGATCCTGAACACCCCGACATTTACCATCTGCTGCCCGACGATCCTCGACATCGGCAGCGAAGAACAGAAGCGACAACACATTTCGGCGGCGCTGCGCGGCGACGAGGTGCTCGTCCAATTGCTGTCGGAGCCAAGTGGCGGCTCGGACCTGGCCGGGGTGATCACCCGCGCCGAGCGGCGTGGCGACAAGTGGGTCGTCAACGGCGCCAAGACGTGGAGTACGGGCGCCTTCGCCGCCGATTACGGGCTGTTGCTGGCCAGAACCAACTGGGACGTGCCCAAACACGAAGGGCTGACGATGTTCCTGGCCCGCCTGGACAGCCCGGGCATCACGTTGCGCCGGATCAAACAGGTCAACGGGTCGACCGAGTTCTGCGAGGAATTCTTCGACGACCTGGAACTCAGCGACGACGACGTGGTCGGCGAAGTGGACAAGGGCTGGGAGGTCGCCTCCCGCCAGCTGTATCACGAGCGACGCGCCGTCGGCGGCGGCTCGGAATTCGCCAGCGGCAGCGGCGCCGAGAACAACCAGGAGCAGGCGCCCGACTATCACGCGATGGTTCGCGCGGCCGGGCTGGCCGACAACGAGCGTGTCCGCGGGTTGGCCGGCCGGGCCTTGACGCATCGCGCGGTGTGGCAGCAGCTGATCGACCACGTCTTTCGGGGCGTGCTGGATGGATCCCTCCCACCGACGGGCGGTTCGCTGATCCGGCTTTTCCAGGCCGAGGAAGTTTCGCTCGAGATCGATACCGCGCTGGCGATCGCCGGTAGCGCGGGCGTGATTGACGGACCCGCCGAGTTGATGTTCGTCGGCGAACGCTATCTGTCCCGGCAGACCGCCCATCTCGGCGGCGGTACAACGGAGATGGCGCGCAACGTGATTGGCGAACGAATCCTGGGGTTTCCGCGAGAGCTGGCCGCGGATCGCGGGGTGCCGTTCAATCAGGTCAAGCACGGTCGCGCGTGACGCCGATCACGGAAAACGCAGGGCCGTGAGTAGCACCCACATCTACGCCAGCGTGCTGCTGTCTCGCGAATTTCCACGCTGGCGTCGATCTCGGCGCAGCGTGTGACAGGCATTAAGAACTCAGACGCGAAAGTACCTCGTCGACAACGGAATCTGTCGCCACATCGACCTGCTCACCCGTCGTCAGATCTTTGACACCGATCGTTCCAGCCTCGATGTCGCGGTCGCCGGCCACCAGTGCCACGCGCGCACCGGACCGGTCGGCCGCGCGCAACGCGCTCTTGAGCCCGCGAGCGCCATACGCCTGATCGACACGCACACCGGCCGCACGCAGTTGGCCGCCCAGCACTGCCAGTCGTAGTTTGGCCTGCTCGCCCAACGGCGCGCCGAACACCTCGCAGCGCGCGTTCGGACCGATGTCTTTGCCTTCGGCGCGCAGCGCCAGCAGCGTCCGGTCGACGCCGAGCCCAAACCCTATGCCGGACAGGTCCTGTCCGCCGAGTTGTCGCATCAGCCCGTCGTAGCGGCCACCGCCGCCGATGCCCGACTGGGCGCCTAACCCGTCGTGCACGAACTCGAAGGTGGTCTTGGTGTAGTAATCGAGCCCGCGAACCATTCGCGGGTTGATGACATACGGCACGCCCAGGCCGTCGAGGTGAGCCAGCACGGTCTTGAAGTGCTGCTTGGCCTCATCGGACAGATGGTCGAGCATCACCGGGGCATCGGCTGTCATCGCCTTGACCTCGGGACGCTTGTCGTCGAGCACCCGCAACGGATTGATCTCGGCGCGCTTACGCGTTTCCTCATCAAGATCGAGGTTAAACAAGAAGTCCTGCAACAATTCTCGGTATTGCGGCCGGCAGGTGTCGTCACCCAGTGAAGTGATTTCCAGGCGGAACCCCTCGAGACCGAGCGAACGGAAACCCGCGTCGGCAATGGCGATCACCTCGGCATCCAGGGCTGGATCGTCGACGCCGATGGCCTCGACACCGACCTGCTGCAACTGGCGGTAGCGGCCGGCCTGTGGGCGTTCGTAGCGGAAGAACGGGCCCGAATAACACAGCTTGACCGGCAGCGCGCCGCGATCCAAACCATGCTCGATCACCGCGCGCACCACCCCGGCGGTGCCTTCCGGCCGCAGCGTCACCGAGCGGTCCCCGCGGTCGGCGAAGGTGTACATCTCCTTCGACACCACGTCGGTGGACTCCCCCACCCCGCGGGCGAACAGCGCGGTGTCTTCGAAGATCGGCAACTCGATATCGCTATACCCGGCCCGGCGGGCGGCGTCCAGCAGCGCCGCGCGGACCTCGACAAACCGAGCCGAATCCGGCGGATAGTAATCAGGCACGCCTTTGGGCGCCGAGAACGATGAAAACTCGCTCACGGGCTCAGCCCCTCGATGAACGGGTTGAACCGTCGCTCGTCACCGATGGTGGTGGAGTTGCCGTGCCCGGGTAACACCACCGTGTTGTCGTCGAGAACCAGAAGCTTGTTGACGATCGAGCGCAGCAGATCGCGGCCGCTGCCGCCGAAGAGGTCGGTGCGTCCCACTGATCGCTGAAACAGCGTGTCGCCGGTGAACACCACATCCTTGCCATCCTTCGCGCCGCGTGCCCGGAAGATCACCGATCCGCGGGTGTGACCGGGCGTGTGGTCGACGGTGACACTGATGCCGGCCAGATCGATTTTGTCGCCGTCGCGGTCCAACTCGACGACCTGCTTGGGCTCCCGAAAGATCGCGGCCAGCAGCAGTTGCCCCAGTTTCGGCCCGAAGTCCTTGATCGGATCGGTCAGCATGAACCGGTCCTCGGGATGGATGTACGTCGGGCAGCCGAACGTGTCGGACACCTTCTGAGCAGACCAGATGTGGTCGATGTGGCCGTGGGTGAGCAGCACTGCCGCCGGCGTCAGACGATTCTTGTCCAGAATGCGACGCAGCTGGCCCATCGCGCGCTGGCCAGGGTCGACGACGATGGCGTCGGCTCCGGGGTGCGGTGCCAGCACGTAGCAGTTGCACTGCAGCAGGCCGGCGGGAAATCCGGTGATCAACACGATGTCCAGTTTCCCATCCAAACGATCGCGGACGGGTCGCGCCACCCTTATCGGGGGTGAACTGGCACACTCGTCTCCGACCCATCCCGCGATCATGAAGGGACAGGCGGTGCCTAGCAACGAACAGCGACGTGCGTCAGCCAAGCGCAAATTGGAGCGGCAGCTCGAACGCCGCGCCCAGCAGGCGCGTCGTCGTCGAACCCTGGCCCTCGTCGGCGGATCCGTCGCGGCAGTGGTCGTGGTGGCCGCGATCGTGGCGACCGTGCTCCTGACCAACCACGACGACAAGAAGACGTCGGCCGGCTCCGATACCTCGAGCAGCTCCACTCCGAGCGCCGCGGGCGCGCCATTGCCGGCTTTCAAGCCGAACGACAGCCTCGGCGCCGACTGCCAGTACCCGCCGGCCGAGCAGGCGGCCAAACAGGCGAAGCCGCCCCGGACCGGCAAGGTGCCCACCGATCCGGCGCAGATCAGCGTTAGCATGGTCAGCAATCAAGGGCACATCGGACTGTTGCTCGCGAACAACGAATCACCCTGCACCGTAAATAGTTTCGCGAGTCTCGCGTCGCAGAAATTCTTCGACGGCACCAAATGCCACCGCCTCACGCTGTCGATCTTGCAATGCGGCGACCCCAGCGCCGATGGCACCGGCGGACCGGGCTACAAGTTCGCCGACGAATATCCGGTCGACCAATACAAGCCAGACGACCCGGCGGCCCACGAGCCGGTGATCTACCCGCGCGGCACGCTGGCGATGGCCAACAGCGGACCGAACACCAACGGCAGCCAGTTCTTCCTGGTGTACAAGGACACGCCCTTGCCGCCCGCCTACACCGTTTTCGGCAAGATCCAGCAGGACGGGCTAGCGACCCTGGACAAGATCGCCAAGGGTGGCATCGCCGGTGGCGGCGAGGACGGTCCGCCCGCGACCGAAGTCACCTTGAAGTCAGTGCAGCTGGACCAATGACGTTGAGACTCACACGAATCACCGCCGCAATCGGGATCCTTGCCGTCGGCATGACGGTGGCATCGTGCACCCACCACAAGTCCGACCAGCCGGCAGCTACATCGTCACCGAGCGCTGCGGCTATCGCCACCTCCACCTTGCCGCCCGTGCCGCCGGTGACCGGCCCAAAGCTGCCGCCCTTCTTCCCGGGGCCCGCCGTGGGAGCGAATTGCCAATACCCGCGAACCACCGCACCGGCCGGCAAACAGGCCGCCCCGCCACCCACCGGCAAGGCATCGACGGATCCGGCGCAGATCGGGCTGACCATCGTCACCGACCGCGGCAGGATCGGTTTGCAGCTTGCCAACAACGAATCGCCGTGCACTGTAGCGAGTTTCGTCACGCTGGCACAGCAGGCGTATTTCGACAACACCGAATGCCATCGGCTGACCACGGCGCGCGCGCTGTCGGTGCTGCAGTGCGGCGATCCCAAGGGCGACGGGACCGGCGGCCCGGGCTACCAGTTCGCCAACGAATTTCCGACCATTCAGTACCCGCCAGGTGAACCGGCGCTTCAGATACCCGTTGTATATCCAAGGGGCACACTGGCAATGGCCAACGCCGGACCCGGCACCAACGGCAGCCAGTTCTTCATGGTGTACCGAGACTCGCTGCTGCCGCCGAACTACACCATCTTCGGCACGATCACCCCGGCCGGGTTGGCTGTCATCGACAAAATCGCAGCCGGCGGTGTTATCGGCGGTAAAGACGACGGTACGCCCGCCGACGAGGTCTCCATCATCTCAGCGCGCCGGGACTGACCTCTGCACGTAGGCCTGGGCCGCCCGCCGGATGGAGTCCTCGGTAGGCGTTGGGCACCAGCCGAGTTCACGAGTCGCTTTGGCGTGACTGGCCGGCGAGGTCAGCTCCACCAGTCGCGCGCTTTGCCTGCTCATCGGGAAGTCTCGGCGCAACAGCGCCCCCAACGCGTCGTTCACCCAGCCGAGTCCGGACAGCACCGCCATCGGTAGTCCCAACCGGGGCGACCGGACACCGACGGCCTGTGCGGCGATGGTCACCAGTTCACGTTGACTCATGTAGCGCTCAGAGATGATGTAGCGCTGGCCGATCCGTCCTTTTTGCGCGGCCAGCAACAGCGCGTCGGCAACATCGTCGATACCGACCACCTCCGAGCCGACGCCACGTACGTAGAACGGCATCTTGCCCTGCGCTGCCATCTTGACGAACATCCCTTGGCGCGGTTGCCAATCGGGCGGCCCGTACGGGTTCGACACATTGGTCACCACCGCAGGCAGCGCGTGGTCGGCGACGTAGGACAGCACGAGTTGCTCGGCGGCTCGCCGCGATTCGATGTAACCGCCGGCCTGATCGGCCCAGTTGAACGGGGTGTCCTCGTCGACGGTTTCACCGTTTCTGCCGACAGCTATGGTGCCGATGGTGCTCAAGAAGACGAAACGCTGCAGGTTGGCGCGCACCGCCACGTCGAGAACACGACCGAGCGCTTCGACGTTGGTCTTGAACAGCGGTGCGGGATCTCGCAACTCCGCCCTGGTGTCGACGACGCAGTAGTACACCACATCGCGGTCCGCCATCGCGGCGGCGACAGCGGCGCCGTCGAATAGATCGCCGTACTGGCGCTCGACCTCCAGGCCATCGATTCCCTTGGTGGAGCTGGTCTTTCGCAGCAACACCCGGACGTCGGCGCCCTCGGCCACCAGATGACGGGTCACACACGCGCCCACGTTGCCACTGGCCCCCATGACCAGCGCCCGCTGTCCGGCTGCCGTCACCCGTCAGGCCGCTGACGTCACCCGGTAGACGTCATAGACGCCTTCGACGTTGCGAACCACGTCGAGCAAGTGACCCAGGTGTTTGGGGTCGCCCATTTCAAAGGTGAAGCGGCTGATTGCGACTCGGTCGCCCGCGGAGGTGGTGACCGAGGCCGACAGGATGTTCACCCGCTCGTCGGCCAGCACCCGGGTGACATCCGAGAGCAGCCGGTGCCGGTCGAGCGCTTCGACCTGAATGGCCACCAGGAACACCGACGACGCTGACGGCGACCAGTGCACCTCGATGATGCGCTCGGACTGCTGTTGCAACGACGTCGCATTGGTGCAGTCGGTGCGGTGCACGCTGACTCCCCCACCGCGGGTGACGAACCCGAGGATCTGATCGCCGGGTACCGGCGTGCAGCACTTGGCCAACTTGCTCAACACACCCGGAGCGCCCGGCACCGACACTCCAACGTCGTCGCTACGCGGGCGGCGCGGGACGGTCGTGAGGGTGGAGCGCTCGGCCAGATCCTCTTCGGCCTGGTCGATCCCGCCGAGTTCGACGAGCAGCCGTTGCACCACGTGTTTGGCCGAGATGTGGCCCTCGCCCACCGCGGTGTAGAGCGCCGACACGTCGGCGTAGTGCAGTTCATTGGCCACTGCACCCATCGAGCCGCCACTGACCAAGCGCTGCAAAGGAAGTCCACCGCGGCGCACTTCGCGGGTTATTGCCTCTTTGCCGGTTTCGAGTGCCTCTTCACGGCGCTCCTTGGCGAACCACTGCCGGATCTTGGTCTTGGCTCGCGGCGAGACGACGAACTGCTGCCAATCGCGCGACGGGCCGGCGGTCGCCGCTTTCGAGGTGAAAACCTCGACGACTTCCCCGTTTTCCAGCTGGCGCTCCAGGGCGACCAGTCGTCCGTTGACGCGGGCACCGATACAGCGGTGACCCACCTCGGTGTGCACGGCGTAGGCGAAGTCCACCGGAGTGGACCCGGTGGGCAGCGTGATCACGTCACCCTTCGGCGTGAACACGAAGATCTCTTGCACCGCAAGGTCGTAACGCAGGGATTCCAGGAACTCACCTGGGTCGGCGGCCTCCCGCTGCCAGTCGAGCAGTTGACGCATCCAGGCCATGTCGTCGATCTCGGCAGAGGCCTGCAAGTGCGGAACCCCGTTGCGGCCCTTGGTTTCTTTGTAACGCCAATGCGCGGCGATACCGTACTCCGCGGTGCGGTGCATGTCGCGGGTACGGATCTGGATCTCCAGCGGCTTGCCCTCCGGGCCGACAACGGTCGTGTGCAACGACTGGTACACGCTGTAGCGGGGTTGGGCGATGTAGTCCTTGAACCGGCCCGCCATCGGTTGCCACAGCGAATGGACCACGCCGACAGCGGCATAGCAGTCCCGAATCTCGTCGCACAGGATCCGGACGCCGACCAGGTCGTGGATGTCGTCGAAGTCGCGGCCCTTGACGATCATCTTCTGGTAGATCGACCAGTAGTGCTTGGGCCGTCCCTCGACCACCGCGCTGATCTTCGACCCGTTGAGCGTGGCGATGATCTCGGCCCGGACCTTGGCCAGATAGGTGTCGCGCGACGGCGCCCGGCCTGCGACCAGTCGCACGATCTCCTCGTACTTCTTGGGATGCAGGATCGCGAAGGACAGATCCTCCAACTCCCACTTGACCGTGGCCATACCCAGCCGATGTGCAAGCGGAGCAATGACTTCCAGCGTTTCGCGGGCCTTGCGGGCCTGCTTCTCCGGGGGCAGGAAGCGCATGGTCCGCATGTTGTGCAGCCGATCGGCCACCTTGATCACCAGCACCCGCGGATCGCGTGCCATTGCGGTGATCATCTTGCGGATCGTCTCGCCCTCGGCGGCGCTGCCCAGCACCACCCGGTCCAGCTTGGTCACCCCGTCGACGAGATGGCCGACCTCGTCGCCGAAGTCCGCGGACAACGCCTCCAGGCTGTAACCGGTGTCTTCGACGGTGTCGTGCAGTAGCGCGGCTACCAGCGTGGTGGTGTCCATGCCCAACTCCGCGAGGATGTTGGCCACCGCCAGTGGGTGGGTGATGTACGGGTCGCCCGAATGCCGCAGCTGGCTGGCGTGCCGGTGCTCGGCCACCTCATACGCCCGCTGCAACAACGACAGGTCGGCCTTCGGGTAGACCTCCCGATGGACCGCAACCAGTGGTTCGAGCACCGGGCTGATCGCGCTGCGCTGCGCGGTCATCCGTCGCGCCAGCCGGGCGCGGACCCGGCGCGACGCGCTAGTGGGTGCCTTGAGGCCGATCCCTGGCTCCGCCGGCGGCTGGATGTCGGCGAGCTGCAGCGGCTCGGTAGGCGGCTGTATCGCCGTACCCGTGTCGTCCGCCACGTCTCTCACCTCCGAATCTCCAGAGTAACGTCCGACGCCCGATGTCCGGCGGCATTGCCGCCGCGCTAGAAAACGCTGACGCTGTGCACCCGCAGCGGGGCGATCCGGTCGCGGCCCCCGAGTCCAGCGAGTTCGATCACCACGCCCGCGGACGCCACCTGCGCGCCGGCCTGCTCGAGCAGCCGATGGGCCGCCACCAGCGTGCCGCCAGTGGCCAGCACGTCGTCCACGATGACAACGCTGCGCCCGGCCAATTCGATCCCGTCGGCAGGAAGCTCCAGGCTCGCGGTGCCGTACTCGAGTTGATAATGCTCCGTGCGTACCGGCGGCGGTAGCTTGCCACCCTTGCGGATGGCCAGGACGCCGGTTCCGAGCCGGGCGGCTACGGCACCGCCGAGCAGGAATCCACGCGCGTCGATGCCGGCTATCAGGTCGGCACCGGACGCGACGTCGGCGAGTTCGTCGGTCACCGCGGCCAGCCCGCGGGCATCGGCGAACACCGGGGTGAGGTCCTTGAACTGGATTCCCGGCGAAGGGAAGTCGGCGACTTGCCGGGTCAGCGCTTCGACCAATTCGGCTGCCGTCACCGCAGCAGCACCCATCGGTCCATGTTCCAGCCGGCGCCCCAGCGGCTCGGGTTGGTCCCGACGGCGTACATCTTCTTCGACGCCAGCAAGGTCCGCTGCTGACGATAGAGCGGCAACGTCGGCATGCCGGCCCACAGCACCGGTGCGCTCTCGGCCAGCAGCCGGACCAGGTCGGCCGGGTCGGCCGACACCGCCAGCGAGCCGATGATCCCGTCGATTTGGCCGTTGGTGTAGCCCGAGGCGTTGTTCCCGTTACCAGTGTGCAGGTCGTACGCGTCCATGGCCGACGAGCCGGTCGAACCGCTGCCGGCGGCGCCGCCGGTGCTGGCCAGCAGCACGTCGATCTTTCCGTCTTTAAGCGCCTGCGGACCGAGCGAGTCGGACGTGACGTCGGAGACCGTGATTCCGGCCGGGCCGCAGGCTTTGGCGATCGCGCCGACGATGGCGGCCAGTCGGGCGTTGGGGCCCCGGTAGCCCATCCGAACCGGCAGCGGCTTGTTCTTCAGCTCCGTGCGGGCCGCAACCGGGTCCGCTTTGATGAATCGCGCTGCCTCGGGGATGTTTTCGGCCTGGCCGATGGCGTCGTCGACGGTGGTGTGCAGCCGTGCGTTGGTAATCGGCGACTGCGCGTCGCGCGCAATCACGTCGCGCGGGGTGCATGACGCGACGGCGCGGCGGGCCGCGATGTCGGCGAGCGGCCCACCCGGGGCGAAGATCAGTTGCTCGATGCCGCCGGACGCCGCGTCGGTGCGGCGGTAGTTGTCGGGAGTCGCCAGTGCACCCGAGGATCCGGCGGCCACATCGACAACGTCGGCGCTCCTGTCGTTGACCCGGTCCTGGATGTCGGCTTTCTGCGGCCACACGGTGACCCGCTTGGTCATCGGCTTGGTTCCCCACCATTTGTCGTTGGCGACGAGAACCACTGCGCCACCATCAAGTACCGATTCGATCTTGTACGGCCCGGACGACGGGAAGTGTTTGGCGACGACGCCGGAATCGGTGCCCGGCTTGAGGTTCCAGGTGGTGTTCCACGTCTGGGCGATGCGCGCGATGACGGGCGCGTTGTTGCCTAAAAGCGCCGACGTGACGCTTGCGTCTGGGCCACCGAGTTCCTCGGCGATCACATGCGACGGCAGGATCGCGGTGGCGGTGAACAGCTGGTTGTAGTCGACGATGTTGCGGTCAGGGGCGAACGACACCCGGGCTTTCTTCTGCCCCGGTTGGCAGTCGATCGAGGTGACGTCGACGTAGCCCGCCTGGCTCGCGGCATCGAATCCGGGAAACCGGCCCGACTGAGCAGCCCACGCCAGCACCAGGTCGTCGCAGGTGACCGGCTTGCCGTCGGAGTAGACCGCGTTGTCGGCGATCTGGTAGTCCAGGACCAGCGGCGATCCGCCGACCATCGAGATCGAGCCGAAGTCGTGATCGGCGACGACCTGACCGTCGGGGCCGTGGTAGCCGAATCCGGTGAGCGTGCGGGCGAAGGCCTGCGCCCCGGCCGAGGCCGCACCGCTGATCGTGTTGGTGTTGTAGGAGTCCAGGGCGCCGTCGACGACATAATCGACCTGCCCCGCCGCGCTTCCGGAGCACCCCGTCAACGCGCCCGGCACCGCCGCCGCGAGCATGACCCCCAGACCACCGGCGGCCAGACGCCGACGCCAGGCAATCATCGGGCTAGCGTTTGTTCTGCTTGCCGGTCGGACGCGCGTGGCGGCCGGCGGAGTTCCGGGCCGGCCGAGCGCCGGGGGCCGGCTTGCTGGGTGCGGGCGTACCGGTCTCGGCGAACGACGCGCGCGCCGACGCCGAGGACTCAGTGGACTCCCCGACATCCGGGCCATCCGACTCGCTGCCCCCCTGAGCCGGCTCCTGCTTCTTGCCTGACTTGTCTGAGGCCTTCGCGCTATCCGGCCCGCGGCGCCGCAGAACCCGGCGGGTGTGGGTCTGCACCAACTCGGTGCGCTCGCGCAACGTGACCAGCAATGGCGTCGCGAAGAAGATCGACGAGTAGGTACCGACGATGATGCCGACCAGCTGCACCAGGGCCAGGTCCTTCAGCGTGCCCACACCCAGCAACCAGACCGCCACCACCATCAGCGCCAGCACCGGCAGCGTCGACATCAGGCTGGTGTTGATCGATCGCATGAACGTCTGATTGATCGCGAGGTTGGCCTCTTCGGCGAAAGTTCGCCGAGTCGTGTGCTGGAAGGCGTGGGTGTTCTCTTCGACCTTGTCGAACACGATCACCGTGTCGTAGAGCGAAAAACCCAGGATCGTCAGCAGGCCGATGACGGTGGCCGGGGTGACTTCAAAGCCGACGAGCGAGTAGATGCCGGCAGTGACGGTCAGGTCGAAGACCATCGTGGTCAGCGCAGAGATCGCCATATAGCGCTCATAGCGGACCGTGATGTACAGGCTGACCAGTACCAGGAACACCACTAAGGCGATGACTGCCTTCTTGGTGATCTGTCCGCCCCACGTCGAAGACACCGCCGAGTCGGAGATGGCCTTCTTGCTGGGTTGCCCGTCGGGACCCTTGGGCTGATACTTCTCGAACAGCGCGTCGCGTAGCTTCTCGGTCTTGTCGTTGGGCAACGTCTCCGTGCGAATCTGCACGGTCGCCGACGAACCGCTGCCGACGATCACCACGGTTTCGGGATCATGGCCGAGTGCCTCCCGGAAGACCTTCTCGACCTGGCTCACGGTGGCATGGCCTTTGTCGCCGACGACGGGCATCGACATCGTCGTGCCGCCGTTGAAGTCGATGCCGAAGGTGAACCCGCGCACCAGGATGCTGAGAACCGCGATCGCGACGATGACCCCGCTGACCGTGTACCACAGCCGACGTCGCCCGATGACCTCGAAAGCACCGGTACCGCTGTAGAGGCGGGAAAAGAAGCTGTGGTGCGGCAGGGTGCCGGACTCGTCGCCGCTCGCGCGGACCTCCCGTGCGGTGCCCTTGTCGATCTCGACGGCAGTCGTGTCGTCGGTCCCGGTTGTGTCTGCGTTTGACGCCATCTCGCTACCCCCGTCCCGTCGCGTAGGCCCCGGTCCGGGCGGCGCTTCGTTCGCGCGCGACCTGCTGGACCGCCCCCAGGCCGTTGTACGCCGGCTTCGCCAGCCTCTTCGACTTGCCGGCCAGGTAGACCAGCGGCCACGTCACCAGGAACACCACCACGGTGTCGAGGGCCGTGGTGAGGCCCAGCGTGAACGCGAAGCCCTTGACCTGACCGATCGCCAGGACGTACAGCACGGCGGCGGCCAGGAAGGTGACCGCGTTACCCGACAGGATGGTCCTGCGGGCCCGCGCCCAGCCCCGGGGAATAGCCGACCGGAACCGTTTGCCATCGCGTATCTCGTCTTTGATGCGCTCGAAGAAGACCACGAAAGAGTCGGCCGTGGTGCCGATACCGATGATCAGACCCGCGATGCCCGCCAGGTCCAGGGTGTAGTCGATATACCGGCCGAGCAACACCAGGATCGCGAAAACCATTGCGCCAGAGGCCGCCAACGACACTGCCGTCAGCACACCCAACGCCCGGTAGTAGAGCAACGAATACAGCAGAACCAGAACCAATCCGATGCCGCCGGCGATCAGGCCGGCCCGCAGCGACGTCAATCCCAGTGTTGCGGAGACGGTTTGGGCTTCCGAGGACTCGAACGACAGCGGTAGCGATCCGTATTTCAGAACATTGGCGAGCTCCTTGGCCGAGCTCGCCGTGAACGGCGGGTCGCCGCCGGTGATCTGGGTGCGGCCGCCCGGAATGGCTTCGCGGATCTGCGGCGCGCTGACTACCTGGGAGTCCAGCGTGAACGCGGTCTGCGTGCCGATGTGCGCGGCGGTGAAGTCCGCCCAGGTGTTGGACGCCCCACTTCTGAACTGCACGTCGACGATGTAACCGCCGCTGTGCTGATCCATGCCCGAGCTGGCGTTCTCGATCTGGTCACCACTGATGATGGACGGCGCCAACAGGTAGGCCTGCTTGTGCTGCTTGTCGCAGGTCACCAGCGGCAGATCGGGATCGTCGTTGCCGGCCAGGATGTCTTCCTGGAAGCAGCGGGTGGCCTCATATTGCAGCGCGAGGAACTGCACGCCCTTGTTGGTGCTCTGCCGCCATTCCCGTTCTTTGGCGATGCGCTCGGCGAGGGCTTTGCGCGGATCCGGCGGGCCCGGCTGAATCGGAGGAAGCTCCGGGGCGGCGGGCTGGTCCGCCGTCGGCGACCCCGGTGCCGGTGCGGGCGACGGAGATGCCGGAGCCGGAGACGACGGCGCCGGGGTGGGCTTGGTCGGCGCGTCCAGCGGGTAGGGCCGCGGCTGCGGCGGGACGCCCGGACCACCGGGCAACAGCGTCTTGGTCACCGGGCAGGCCGGGCTGGACGGCCTGATCGCCGCCAGGGGCCGGGACGCCGCCCGGAATCAGGCCGGACGCTCCCGGCGCAGGTGCACCGGGCGCTACGCCAGGCGCCGGCGCGCCCGGTTGCCCACCAGGCGCGGGGCCGCCGGGCCCGCTTGGTCGACCCTGCGGTCCTCGCGGGCCAGGTGAACGCGGACCACTCTGCATGCCGGCACTGTCGACTGGCAGGGCGTTGATCACCGGGCGGATGTACAGCCGCGCGGTCTGGCCGAGGTTTCGCGCTTCGCTGCCGTCGGTTCCCGGCACGGTGATCACCAAGTTGTCGCCGTCGACGATGACCTCAGACCCCGACACACCCAAGCCGTTGACCCGGGCGCTGATGATCGACTGCGCCTGCGACAGCGCGTCTCTGCTCGGCCGCGACCCGTCCGGTGTCCGTGCAGTCAACGTGACTCGAGTGCCACCCTGCAGGTCGATGCCGAGCTTCGGGTCGGCCCGCTTGTTGCCGGTGAAGAACACCAACAGGTAGACACCGATCAGCAGGACCAGGAATACCGCCAGATAGCGGCCAGGGTGCACCGGCGCCGATGGCGATGCCACGTGTTGAGTCTCCTCCGCTTATGCGCGATGCGCTTTTGTGCAGGTCGTCACCCCGCCGTTCGCCTCTCGCGCCCCGCTCGGTTCGACTGCACGGAAAAGCGTACGTGGCGGAACTGCGACCTCAGTCGTTGGGCAGGTGGCCCGGCTCGTCCGCCAGATCGCCGAGCTCGCCGGCTTCAGTGTCCAGGATCTCCGGCTCGATGCGACTCCCCACGGCGAGCTTGACCCAGGTGGTCACTACGCCGGGGGCGATCTCGAGGTCCACGTTGTCGTCGGTGATGCGCTTGATGGTGCCGTGCAGGCCGGACGTGGTCTGCACCCGGTCGCCGATCCTCAGCGACTCGTGCAGGTCGATGGTGGCTTGCATCGCGCGCTTCTGGCGGCGCGACGCGAAAAACATGAATGCCCCCAAGACGAGCAGCATCGGTAGGAAGACAACCGTTTGGTTCATGAAGGCAAAGATCTTTCGTCGACGTCGTTTGACGGTCACCAGTGTGCCATCAGGCCGTCGCCATGCCTGATCATTGAGCAATGGAGCTGGCCGAAGCGTTGCGCACCACCGGAGCCGTTCGAGAATTCACCGGCCAGGCGGTCGATGACGCCGTGCTGGCTCGGGTGCTCGACACCGCGCGCTTTGCGCCCAGCGGAAGCAACGCCCAGGCCTGGCGGGTGGTGGTGGTCAAGGACGCCGACAATCGTCGCAGGCTGCGCGATTGCTACCTCAAGGGTTCCCGGGACTATCTGGCGCTGGCCGCCGCCGGTTTGAGGCCGTGGTCACCGACTAACGACCGTGCCGCGGAGGCTCGCGCGCTGGCTGCCGAAAACAGCGCAGCGCCAGGTGATTTCGCGGAGAAGTTCGATGAGGCTCCGGTATTGCTGGCGCTGTTCGCGGACCTGTCGATGTTGGCGGCGATCGATCGTGACGCGGACCGCTACACCTTCGCCGCGGGGGCGTCCATCTATCCGTTCGCGTGGAACGTCATGCTGGCCGCTCGCGAGGAGGGCCTGGGCGGCGTCATCACCACGATCGCGATCCGCGAAGAGGCAGAAGTGAAAGCCATTCTGGGAGCGGCAGACCCGTTGGCGCTGGCCGCAGTGATCGCACTCGGCTATCCCGTTCGCCGGCCAGGCCGACTTCGTCGCGCACCTGTGAGCTCCTTTGTTACGGTCGATTCGATCGACGGCCCGGTCTTTGAGGTTTAGACCGAGCCGGAACGTGGCAAGAATGAATCTGTCGGTTTCAGTGCTTCACTGTGGCTATCGAGGAGGTCCGAAATGAGAAACCTTATTGGCCGGTTGGCGAGTGCACTGGTGCTTGCAGGGGCGGCCGTAGCGTTCGTTGCCCCCGCCACGAGCTGGGCCGATCCCCCCGCGAACTGCCAGCCGGGTGAGTACTGGGATGCGATAACGAACATCTGCCGTCCGCTGGGCCAAGGCCCGACGCCACTCAACTGTCCGGCCGGACAGTACTGGGACCCCACTACCAACGTCTGCCGCGACTTGGGCCACACGGCCGCAGGCTGATTTCGACTTCCTACCGCGCGCCCGGCGCGGCCGGGTTTCATGGCCCGACTTCTCATTGAGCACTCGCGGCTCGCATCGTCGCCGGGCTACGCTTTCGGCGTGTCTGCCATCGAACAGAGCCGTCACCTCGTCACCGAGATCCCCGGTCCGGTATCGCTCGAGCTGACCAAACGCCGCGCCGCGGCGGTGTCAGCCGGCGTGGGTATGACCATGCCGGTGTTCGCCGCCCGCGCCGCGGGCGGAATCGTCGAAGACGTCGACGGCAATCGGCTGATCGACCTGGGATCGGGCATCGCGGTCACCACCATCGGCAGCTCCGCGCCGCGTGTGATCGACGCGGTGCGCGCCCAGGTCGCCGACTTCACCCACACCTGCTTCATGGTGACGCCGTATGAGGAATACGTGGCGGTCGCCGAACAACTCAACCGCCTCGCGCCGGGCTCGGGCGAAAAGCGATCGGTGTTGTTCAACTCAGGCTCGGAGGCGGTGGAGAACGCGGTCAAGATCGCCCGCTCCTACACCAAGAAGTCCGCGGTCGTCGCCTTCGACCACGCCTATCACGGCCGCACCAACATGACGATGGCGCTGACCGCCAAATCCATGCCGTACAAGAGCGGGTTCGGCCCGTTCGCGCCGGAGATCTACCGTGCACCGCTGTCCTACCCGTACCGCGACGGGCTGATCGACAAGGAAATGGCCACCGACGGCGAATTGGCCGCCCGTCGCGCCATCGACATCATGTCCAAACAAGTGGGCGCCGACAATCTGGCCGCGATCATCATCGAACCCATCCAGGGCGAAGGTGGTTTCATCGTTCCGGCCGAAGGATTCCTGCCTGCACTGCTGCGCTGGTGCCGGGAGAACAACGTGGTGTTCATCGCCGACGAAGTGCAGACCGGGATCGCCCGAACCGGGGCCATGTTCGCCTGCGAGCACGAAGGCATCGAGCCCGACCTGATCTGCATCGCCAAGGGCATCGCCGACGGCCTGCCACTGTCCGCGGTCACCGGTCGCGCCGAGATCATGGACGCACCGCACCCCAGCGGCATCGGCGGCACGTACGGCGGCAACCCGTTGGCCTGCGCGGCGGCACTGGCCACCCTCGACACCATCGAAGCCGACGGGCTCATCGAACGAGCCCGTCAGATCGAACGGCTCATGAAGGACCGACTGCACGCACTGCAGGCCTCCGACGATCGCATCGGCGACGTGCGCGGCCGCGGCGCGATGATCGCCGTGGAGTTCGTCAACCCGGACAACGCCGAACCCGATGCCAAGCTGACCAACGCGCTCGCCACCGCCGCTCATGCCGCCGGCGTCATCGTGTTGACGGCCGGCACGTTCGGCAACGTCGTGCGTTTTCTGCCGCCGCTGACGATCAGCGACGAACTGCTCAATGAAGGCCTCGACGTGCTGACCAACTTGCTCGCCGAGGTCTAGCGACTCACTTTTCGGTCGCCGGGGTGGTGCCGAACACCACCAGATAGCTGTCAGCGTGTTCCTGCAGCGCTTGGTGTAGCGGCACGAGCGCGACTTCCGCCGCGTCGGACGACACGATAAGGACCGCGGCATTCTGGTAGCGGGCGACGGCCTCGCGCAGGGTGACCAAGGCGATCGACGGCGCGACCACTTGGTCGGGGCTTTCAGCCGTGTACGGCATCCTCAACGTGCCGGGTATTGGCTCCAGCCAACCGAATTCAACCAAGAGACTGACCCAGCCGTTATCGCCCAACTTGTAATACTCAGAGATCTGGCGCAGTTCCTCCGAGTTGGGGAAACTTTCGTCGAATCCGCGGCCGCTGCCGCTGGGTTCTCCGTAGTAGCTCGCCCGCGTCAGCCCACACGCCCTGCGCATCTCTTCGATGGTGACGTCGGCGCCGGCTATCTCGGCCTGTAGGAAGGCCTTGAGCGGCCTGCCTCGCCGGTCTGTGCGGGTCATACCATCGCCTCCGGCACCCGCCCTGAGATGCGGTTGGGCCGAGCGCAGGACCAGCGGTACGGTGACGGCACCGAGTTGCTTCTATACGAACGATTACGGATCTTGACCCGCCCCTGTGAGCTCCCCATCGACGTTGGGTACCCGAACACTTGAATTCAACGCGGGGCATTAAATGCCTCGCGCATCCGTGCCATTGGTCACACATCGTCGTCAAATCGGGTGCAGGTGGAATATCGTTACCTTTGCTAACGTAGTACTCATCAGGTGCAGCGTCGCACCGGTAGATTTCCCTAGTTCGCAAGTTGTGAGGTTCTGTTATGTCGATTGAGATCCACGAAGACCAAGAACGTCGCGCAGCAGAGTTGGCCGCCAACGATCCCGAGTTCGCGGCCGCGCGACCGAATGCAGACGTGGCCGCGGCCATCGAGGCGGCCGCCACGCGATTCACCGCAGTGACCAAGGCCGTGTTGGAGGGTTACTCCGATCGGCCGGCTCTGGCTCAGCGTGCGTTTGAGCTGGTGAAGGATCCGCAGACCGGTCGAACTACGGCCAAGCTGCTGCCGTGGTTCTCCCACGTCACCTACGCCGAGTTGTCGGAGCGCGTCGAGAACCTGTCCCACGCGCTGATTGAGGGCATGATCGCCGCGGGTGACCGCGTCTGCGTGCTTGGCTTCACAGGCGTCGATTACACCACCATCGACATCGCCCTGGGCCGCGTCGACGCCGTCTCTGTGCCGTTACAGACCAGCGCCGCGATTGCGCAGTTGCAGCCGATCGTCATCGAGACCGAGCCCACCGTGTTCGCGGCAAGCATCGACTACCTGGCCGATGGCGTCGACGTGATCCTGGCCGCCGCCGAGGCTGGCCACACGCCTGACCGGCTGGTCGTCTTCGACTACCGCAGCGAAATCGACGACAACCGCGAGGCACTGCAGAGTGCCCACGAACGATTGGCCGATCTTGAACTGACCATCGAAACTCTCAACGAGGTGCTCGAGCGCGGTACGAAATTGCCTGCGGCGCAAGCTACTGCGGGGGCTGATGAGGATCCGCTGGCACTGTTGATCTATACCTCGGGCAGCACCGGCGCCCCCAAGGGCGCGATGTACCCGCAGAGCAACGTCGCCAAGATGTGGAACCGGTCGACCAAGAACTGGTTCGGACCGAGCGCCGCGTCGATCAGCCTGAACTTCATGCCGATGAGCCACGTCATGGGCCGCGGCACGCTGTACGGCACGCTCGGCAACGGTGGCACCGCCTACTTTGCCGCCAAGAGCGACCTGTCAACGCTGCTCGAGGATCTGCGCCTGGTCCGGCCTACGGAGCTGAACTTCGTGCCGCGAATCTGGGAAATGCTCTACAGCGAATACCAGAGCGAGATCAGCCGACGGACCGCCGAAGGCGCCGACCAGCAGACCACTGAGTCGCAGGTGCTGACCGAGCTGCGTCAAGAGTTGCTCGGCGGGCGTTTCATCTTCGCGATGACCGGCTCCGCGCCGACCTCGCCTGAGCTGCGCGCCTGGGTCGAGTCGCTGCTGGAGATCCACCTGGTGGACGGCTATGGCTCCACCGAGGCCGGCATGGTCCTCCTCGACGGCGAGATCCAGCGCCCACCGGTGCTCGACTACAAGCTGGTCGACGTCCCCGACCTTGGGTACTACGCCACCGACCGGCCACACCCCCGGGGCGAGCTGCTGCTCAAGACTCCGAACATGTTCCCCGGCTACTACAAGCGGGCCGAGACCACCGCCGGTGTGTTCGACGAAGACGGCTACTACCGCACCGGTGACGTCTTCGCCGAGACTTCCCCGGACCACCTCGTCTACGTCGACCGGCGCAACAACGTGCTGAAGCTGGCGCAGGGCGAGTTCGTCACCCTGGCCAAGTTGGAAGCCGAATTCGGCAACAGCCCGCTGGTCCACCAGATCTACGTCTACGGCAACAGCGCCCAGCCTTACCTGCTGGCGGTCGTCGTGCCGACGGATGCGAACGCGTCGAAGTCGGCGATCGCCGAGTCACTGCAGACCGTCGCCCGTCAGGCGCACCTGCAGTCCTACGAGGTGCCGCGTGACTTCATCATCGAGACAACGCCTTTCACCCTGGAGAACGGCTTGCTGACCGGGATCCGCAAGCTGGCGTGGCCGAAGCTCAAGCAGCACTACGGCGAGCAGTTGGAGCAGCTCTACGCCGACTTGGCTCAGGGCCAGGCCGATGAGCTCTCCGACCTGCGTCGCGCTGGTGCGGACGCGCCGGCGTTGCAGACCGTCAGCCGGGCCGCCGCGGCGATGCTCGGTGCGGCCAAGTCCGATCTGACGCCCGACGCCCACTTCACCGATCTGGGTGGAGACTCGTTGTCCGCGTTGACATTCGGCAACCTACTGCGAGAAATCTTCGACGTGGACGTGCCGGTCGGGGTGATCGTCAGCCCGGCCAACGATCTACAGGCCATCGCCAACTACATCGAAGTCGAACGACAGGGCAGCAAGCGGCCCAGCTTCGCCTCGGTGCACGGTCGCGACGCCACCGAGGTGCACGCAGCCGACCTGACGCTGGACAAGTTCATCGACGAGGCCACGTTGGCCGCCGCGCCCACCCTGCCGAAGGCCGGCAGCGAGGTGCGAACCGTGTTGCTCACCGGCGCAACCGGCTTCCTGGGCCGCTATCTTGCGCTGGAGTGGCTGGAGCGGATGGACCTGGTCGACGGCAAGGTGATCGCGCTGGTCGCGCCAAAACCGACGAGAAGCGCGTGCGCGCCTGGACCGCACGTTCGACAGCGGCGACCCAAAGCTGTTGGCGCACTACCGCAAACTGGCTGCCGATCACCTCGAAGTCATCGCCGGCGACAAGGGCGAGGCCGACCTCGGCCTGGACGCGGCGACGTGGCAGCGACTGGCCGACACCGTCGACCTGATCGTCGACCCGGCGGCTCTGGTCAACCACGTGCTGCCCTACAGCGAGCTGTTCGGCCCCAACGCGGTCGGCACCGCGGAGCTGCTGCGGATCGCGCTGACATCGAAGCTGAAGGCGTTCACCTACGTCTCGACGATCGGTGTGGGCGACCAGATTCAGCCCGGGACATTCGTCGAGGACGCCGATGTCCGGGAGATCAGTGCCACCCGTCAGATCAACGACGGCTACGCCAACGGCTACGGAAACAGCAAGTGGGCCGGCGAGGTGTTGTTGCGTGAAGCCAACGACCTGTGCGGTCTGCCGGTCGCGGTGTTCCGCTGCGACATGATCCTGGCCGACACCACCTACGCGGGTCAGCTGAACCTGCCGGACATGTTCACCCGGCTGATGCTCAGCCTGGTCGCCACCGGTATCGCGCCCGGCTCGTTCTACGAACTCGACGCCGAGGGCAACCGGCAACGCGCTCACTATGACGGTCTGCCAGTGGAATTCATCGCCGAAGCGGTCTCGAGCCTGGGTGCCCAAGTGGTCGACGGGTTCCAGACATATCACGTGATGAACCCTTACGACGACGGCATCGGCACCGATGAGTACGTCGACTGGCTGATCGACGCCGGGTATTCGGTGCAGCGGGTCGGCGAGTACAGCACCTGGCTGCAACGGTTCGAGATGACGCTGCGGGGTCTGCCTGAGCGCCAGCGTCAGTACAGCCTGCTACCGCTGTTGCACAACTATCAGAAGCCGCAGGCGCCGCTGAACGGGTCGATGGCTCCGACGGACCGGTTCCGCGCCGCCGTGCAAGAGGCGAAAATCGGTCCGGACAAAGACATTCCGCATGTCACGCAGCCGGTGATCGTCAAATACATCACCGATCTGCAACTGCTCGGATTGCTCTGACTTCCGGCTCGAAATAGAAGCCTGGGTCGTGGATGTTGTTAATCCACGACCCAGGCTTTTGTTTGGCGATGTCAGTGACTGACGGCGCGGCGGATCAAGCCGCCCTTGCTCTGCCGCCGGTGCCGCCGCTGCGGTGTGGGAGCGAGCACCTCGGTGTGGGCGGACTCCGCGAAAGCGTTGAAGCCGACCGGGTCCGCAGCCCCCGGCACTTCGGCGGCCCGCTGGGCCAGTTCGACGTCGCGGGCTGTGCGGATCGTGACCCGCGCCAAGACTGCTCCACCGACGAAGACGATCAGCGCACCCAGACCGGAGAATGATGCGATCTCGACGAGGGCGCGCTTGGCGTCCGTCGTTGCCAAGGGATGGCCGATGTCACCGAGGCGCAGTGTCGAGGCCAGCGTGCGGCCGACGACAAACCAGGCTCCGGCAATCACCGCGAGCCAGCCGCCGAACATGGCAGTCACGCGATTTCCGGAGATCAGCAGCAAAAATCCACCCACAGCGGTGACAACGCCCGGAAAAACTTCAAGCCAGGCTCGTGTCGTGCTCCATACCCAGACGTCCCCGGGTGTGTACGCGAAATGAAAGTAAGGTCCGATGAACGGGATCAAAGCACCCCATGCACCGAGGATGAGTAGGAGCAATCCGCTTACCGCACCGCGACTGCGGGGCATATGCAGGCTGCCGAAGCCTGATCGCGAGTCATTCATTTTTCGAGTTCTCCTCAAGACAGTGGACACCGGACCGTCGATCGCGTGCTGAGTGCCCCCACGCCGGCGATCTGACCCGAGCCGTCAGCGTGCGCGTCACGCTAGCCCCCGTGCCTTAGATCCACCTCAGAACTGACCGGCCCGTATGTCGCCGGGCAACGATGCGGCCTAGCCATCTAACGGCTGGTCCACCAATGATGAAGCGAGTGAGCGAACTCAGCAATTGCTGAGTTTATTCAGGATCCGGGCTAGTGGAGTCCCGCGACAAGTAGTACAACGGCGATAGCTGGGAAGGTGCCCTGCGTCAGCGCTGCACGCGCCTTGTCCGGCGCCGACGCCAGCAGCACGATCGCCGCGGCGGCCATCGACCCGACGCCCGCGAAGATCATGGCCGCGCCGATACCCTTGTGCCCCAACTCGATTGCGCCGATACCCACGCCGGTGACAATCGCCAGGAACAGGTTGTAGAAACCCTGGTTGAAGGCCAGCAGCTTGGTGGTTTCCGCTTCCTCGGCGGTAGTCCCGAAGGCGGCACGGGTGCGCTTGCTGGTCCACGTCAGCGACTCCATCGTGAAGATGTAGACGTGGAGTAACCCGGCCAGACCTGCGAAAACCAATGCGGCGGTGATCATCGCGTCCTCCTAATCTATGGTGTCGACCGGCTTCGCGATCGCCACTACTCGAACAGTCCCGGCTGCCCTAAACCGCTGGCCCGCGGGGGTGGTGTCATCCCTAAGTGTGTCCACGCCTGCGGGGTGGCCACCCTGCCGCGCGGAGTGCGGGCGATCATGCCTGCCCGTACCAGGAAAGGCTCGCACACCTCTTCCACGGTGGTGGCCTCTTCGCCGACGGCGACCGCCAGGGTCGACACCCCGACCGGGCCGCCGCCGAAGCTGCGGGTCAACGCCGACAGCACTCCCCGGTCCAATCGGTCGAGACCGAGCTCGTCGACGTCGTAGACCGCCAGCGCGGATTTGGCCACGTCGCGGGTGATCACCCCGTCGGCGCGGACCTCGGCGTAGTCGCGGACCCGGCGCAGCAGCCGGTTGGCAATTCGCGGGGTACCCCGGCTTCGCCGCGCGATCTCGGCGCCAGCTTCGGCCCCGAGTTCGATTCCGAGAATTCCCGCCGACCGGCTCAGCACCCGCTCCAACTCGGCAGGCTCGTAGAAGTCCATGTGCGCGGTGAACCCGAACCGGTCCCGCAGCGGACCGGTCAGCGCGCCAGATCGGGTAGTCGCGCCGACCAAGGTGAACGGCGCCACCTCCAACGGAATCGACGTCGCCCCAGGGCCTTTGCCGACGACGACATCGACCCGGAAGTCCTCCATCGCCAGATACAACATCTCCTCGGCGGGCCGGGCGATGCGGTGAATCTCGTCGATGAACAACACGTCATGCTCGACGAGGTTGGACAGCATCGCCGCCAAGTCCCCGGCGCGCTCCAGCGCCGGACCCGACGTCACCCTCAGCGCCGACCCGAGTTCGGCGGCGATGATCATCGCCAGCGACGTCTTGCCCAACCCCGGCGGACCCGACAGCAGGATGTGATCCGGTGTGCCGCCGCGCTTTTTGGCGCCCTCGAGAACAAGCTGCAGCTGTTCACGAACCCGTGGCTGGCCGATGAACTCCCCCAGCGAACGCGGCCGCAGGCTGGCGTCGACGTCACCTTCACCAACGGTCAGGGCAGCCGAGACCTCGCGGTCCTCGGCGTCTTCGTCGTCGTCGTGATTCACTTCGTCTTCCCCAGCAGCGACAAGGCCGACCGCAGTGCCGTCGACGTGGTGGCTTCCTCATCGGCCGCCAGTACCTTGTCGGTGGCCTCCTCGGCCTGCTTCGCGGCAAAGCCAAGTCCGACAAGGGCTTCCACCACAGGACCGCGGACACTGTGGCCGTTGAACGGCGCCGACGACCCACCCGCCGCGACCCGCCCGATCTTGTCACGCAATTCGAGCACCAGTCGCTCGGCGCCGCGTTTGCCGATACCGGGCACCCGGGTCAGCGCGGTGACGTCGCCGTCGGCGAGCGCCTGCCGTAGCGAGGTCGCGTCGTACACCGCAAGAGTGGCCAGCGCGATCTTCGGGCCGATGCCGGAGACGCCGAGCAGCGTCAGGAACAGATCGCGAGCATCCCCGTCGGGAAAACCGTAGAGCGTCATCGAGTCTTCGCGGACGATCATCGCGGTGATCAAGCGGGCTTCGCTACCCCGCCGCAGCGTCGCGAGCGTCGATGGAGCGGCCATTAGCTTGTAGCCGACGCCGGCCGCCTCGATGACGACGTGATCGAGGGCGATGTCGAGCACCTCGCCGCGCACCGACGCGATCATCGGGCGGCCTTGACCTTGGCCTTGTATTTGCGACGCTGCTCGGCCGCCATCGCCTCCGCGGCGGCCATCCGGGCGATCATCGGCGCCCGCCAGCAATGACAGATGGCCAGCGCGAGCGCGTCCGCGGCGTCGGCGGGCGTCGGTTTGGCTTGTAGCCCAAGGATTCTGGTGACCATGGTGGTTACCTGAGCCTTATCGGCGCGGCCGTTGCCCGTCACGGCGGCCTTGACCTCACTGGGGGTGTGGAAGTGCACGTCGATGTTGCGCTTGGCGGCCGCGAGCGCGATCACGCCGCCGGCCTGCGCTGTTCCCATCGCGGTATTCGCGTTCTGATTGGCGAACACCCGCTCGATGGCGACCACGTCCGGCAGGTGGGTGTCCATCCAGTGGTCGACGGCATCGCTGATTGCCAGCAGACGGCGCTGCAACGGCTCGTCCGCCGGCGTCCGCACTACGTCGACGTCCAGCGCGATGATCTTGCGACCGCCGCCGATCTCCACCACCGACAACCCGCAACGCGTCAGCCCCGGATCGACGCCCATCACCCGCACACGGACTCCTTCTTGGCCGAACAGCTGTTCGATACTTTAGCGGCCGGCGCGGACGGCGTTCGGAAGGACACGCGGGGCGGCGGGTCCTCTTACCGAGCCCGAGACGACCCACTGCGACAACGGCGGGACTGGCGGATCGGCTATCGCCGTGAGCGGCACGGGCGGCACGGCGGCAATGGCACCGACGGCTCGGGCGGCGGCAACGGCGGGGTCAACGGTGCGGGTACCCCCGGCGGCGCCGGCAGCGCGGGCAGCAGGCGGCGCAGCAGTCGGCAATGCTGGTGGCACTGCCGGCGCCGGCGGCGACCGCGCCTCCGGCGGCGATGGCGCACCTTAGAACCGGCAGAGGGCGACACCGAATAAATGGGCTTTGTTGCCCACCATTCTAGGAATATCGTCGTTTCGATATCGCCGACCCTGCACCGCCGAGTCGTGTTTTGATGCCCGCGGCAGACTGGTTGCGGCCGAGATCATTTCGGGCGATGTTATTAACGGCATCGATGATCCGCGATATCCTCCTCGAATGTCTGACAAGCCTGTCACCAAGTCCGCTGACGCGGAAAGCCACATCGAGCCTTCGCACCGCGAAAAATCCGATCCATTCCCACCACGATCGAATGTGTCGCAATGGCTCACCTATGCGGCATTGGCACTCGCCGGTATCGCGGTGACCCTCGCGGCGCTGGCGTATTTCGGCCCGGCACGTAATCACACCCCGGCCATCGCCCAGCAGGGCGGCGACGCGAAAGCGAACGTGTGCTCCGCTTACGTCGCTGCCCGCAAAGCCGTGGTCATCAACACCCACCTGCAAAGCCCCCACCCGGACAGCCAACTTGCGGTGGCCGCCAATGCACGTCTGGCCCTGATAGGAGGCGGCGCGTACTTGGGCCGCCGGCTCGCCGCAAATACCGCGGCACCAGCCGATATCGTCAGCGCGGCCAATTCGCTGGCCAACACCATCCAACAGTTGGGCATGAACTACCTGATCGATGCGCCCGCCAGTGTCCAGGATCCCGTGCGGAAGGATCTCAACGACGAACTCGGCCAACTTGCCAAGTTATGCTCATAACCGGCGGTCCAACGTCACCCGAAAGAGTCGGCTGCACAGCGTGAATCACGCTGTGCAGCCGACTTGAGGTCATTTAACCCTGGGCGCCGTTCAAGGCCATCGCGACAAAGTCCAGACGCCAGAGCGCCTGAAACAGCTTGCGACCGAACTTCTCGAAGTCGGCGAGGCCACCCCGTTGCGATCCATCGTTCGGCGCCACGCACGCGGCGATGTCCCGGATCGTGCGACTGCCGTCAACGTGCTGGGCGAAGGGCAACTGCGCTCCGTTGAGATTCATCCGCCAGCCCGGTCTAAAAATCTGACTGCCGGACAGGCCGCAACGCATCCGCATCACCGGGACATAGTCAAGGCAGTCGATCTTCGAAAAGTCAACGGCGAAAGCGCTTTTCGGCCGATCAGGATGGCAGGCCATGAAGAAATGGCAGGCATTCGAGCTATGAATGCGTTCCATCAGTGCCCACTGTTGCGCTTCGGGCAGAGCTCCCACGGCTGGATATAACTCCGCAGAGGCCGTGACCAGATCGTGCGGGTAGTACGGCGCTTTGTGAAGCCATCCCTGAAATGCCAGCCCCGCCGACTCGACGAGATCCAGACAGTCGTTCACGGTGTAGTTCCGTGCCCGGCCGTGCAAGAACGTATCCACCAGAACAGCGTCGAACTGTGAGTTGCGTTCGATTTTCAGATAGCTGCGGACCGGGTGATCGGCGGGTAACAGCGAGATCGTCTCCCTGACCACTCGCAGCGAGGCGTCGTCTTGGCGCAGATTCAAGTCGCGGAAGACCGATTCCAGCACCTCCACGCCCAGACGGCCGTACTTGGCGTACAACATGATTCCGGCCACGCCGTCCGGCCGTAGGCAGGCCGCTACCGATTTCATACCGGTCAGCGGATCGGCCATGTGGTGCAGGACGCCGGTCGACACCACCAGGTCGAAGTCGCGCTCCAGCGTCGGCAACTCTTCGATCGGCAACAGCCGCAGCTCCAGGTTCCACAGGCCGTGCTTGTCCTTGAGATATTCCTGATGATCGAGCGAAGGCTGACTGACGTCGACGGCGAGGACTTTCGCATCAGGATTGTTGAAGGCGAAAACCGCCGCCTGGTTCGTACCGCAGCCGGCAATCAATATGTCGAGATCGTGGCGGTACTCGCGATCGGGCCACAACACCCGGTACGCATGGCTGGGATCGAACCATTCCCAGTTGTTCTTCTGCCACACCTCGAGATCCTTGATCGGTTCCGGGTAGCGCCATCGCTGGTACTGGCGCGAGACAACGTCGGCTTGCGGATTGGTCACGTCTCCGACAGCTCCTTCGTAGGTCGATGTGGTGATCAATCATTATCGACGCGCGCCCTCCCCCGCGCCGGAAAAGGCGACCTTTTCGACGATCCAGGGTTTGCGGTGTCGGCCACCGTCGAGATGTAGGAGAACCGATCGGATGGCCGACGCAAACGAGACGTGAGCATTGTTACGCAAACTAATGGATTTCCCAGCCGATATATTCTGGTTGCCGTCGAGAATTCTCGCGCGACTCAATTTGGCGATCGTGAAGACAGATACCCCGACTCGCTTAACTATTAAATATCTGTCTAACAAGAAAGAGGGGCTTTCCCGATTTACGTAGTGGCGCAAAACTCGTATGCACGACTTCTCGGCGGCCCATACGACCCTGAAATGCACATTTGGCCCATCGCCGGCCGTCTAGCGACTAGCTTCACGCTAATCATGGGAAATCAACGGGTTCAGAGAGACTGACCGATGGCTCGTCAACACTTCCGCAAACGGAATCACGGCGTGAGCACGGCTGCGGGTGCGTTACTGGCTGCGGCGATCACCGTCACCGGCGCCCATTGCGTGGCAGGCCACGCGCCGACCATCGGCGGGAACGGCGGTTACGCCACCTCCCCCGGCGGTGACGGTGACGGCGGCTCCGGTGGCGCGGGCGGCAAAGGCGGGGCCGGCGGTCACGGCGGCAACGGCGGCATGGGTGGCGCCGGCGGTCACGGCGGCCAGTCCGGTGAGGGCGGCGAAGGTGGCGCCGGCGGCGCACCGGGACCTGGCGGAGTTCCCGGCCAGCCCGGCGCACACGGCCAACCCGGCAGCGCAGGCTGAATCCTGTCACTCCGCGCAAAGTTTGCGGCAGTCCCTAACGCGCACAAAGCGTTTAACCGATATCCGCGTCGCGGTAGCGGCCGATCCAAGTGCTGCCGTCGAAACCTTATCGTCCGCCCACGGTTAAAAAGCATTGCAGACCAGAAGCTTTCAGAAAATCTGAGCTAACGCCCGAGCCCTGAGCGGTCCAACCCAATCGGAAAGTCATAACGCCGAAAATCGACGGCGCGGTCGGTTAACATGACGACTCGATATCGGGAGCCTTTCTGGGGACGTTAGGTCGTGAGCCTGCCATGGCAGCAATGCATTTCATCTCGGGTCTGCCGCGTTCGGGCTCGACATTGCTCTCCGCGTTGTTGCGACAGAACCCGCGTTTCGAGGCCGGCATGTCGGGTCCGCTCGCCGGGCTCTTCGGCGCCCTGCTGGGCCAGATGAGTGCACGCAACGAGTACTCGGTGTTTCTGGATGACACCAAGCGGCAGCGCATCCTGCGGGGGCTGTTCGACGACTTCTATGCCGATTTCACGGCCGAGGTGATCTTCGACACCAGCCGCGCCTGGTGCGCGTGGATGCCGGCGATTGTGCAGCTGTTTCCCGAGGCGAAAGTGATTGCGTGCGTGCGTGATCTGCCCTGGGTGATCGACAGCATCGAGCGGTTGGTCCAGCGCAACGTGTTCAGCCCGTCGTCGATTTTCAACTACAGCGCCGGCGGCACGGTCTACACCCGCGCCAACGGTGTCGCTGGGCAGGATGGCATGGTTGGCGCTCCGTACGACTCGCTCAAACAAGCGTGTTACGGCGCGCAACGGGAACGGTTGTTGCTGGTGCAGTACGAGACTCTGACCACCGACCCGGCCAAGACCTTGCATGCCATTTACTCGTTTCTCGGTGAACCGGGTTTCGAGCACGACTTCGACCACGTCGACTACGACGTCACTGAATTCGACGAACGTGCCGGCACTCCCGGATTGCACACTGTCCGCGGCACGGTCAAAGCCGAGCCGCGGGCGACGTTGCTTCCGCCTGATCTGTTCAACCGATTCGTCAACGACGCCTTTTGGCGCGATCCGAACAAGATTCCCGAAGGCCTCAAGGTCGTCTGAGACCCCGCATCCCGGCGTCGTGTCGATCTCCGCGCCGCCTGGCAGTCGCGCGAAAAGATCCTGAGCACGGATCAACGTGGATGCTCAGTGCGGTTCCGAGCTTCTGCGACGCTTCCCGCTGCTGCGTGGCGTTGACGACTCGATCAGTACTGGTTCGAGCAGGTGAGAACGCCCGCCGCGCCTCCGGCGAGACATATGGCGGCAACGGCGGTCAAGGCGGCAGTGGCTTGACCAGCGGCGGCCTCTCGGGCGCCGGTGGCTCTGGCGGTGTCGGCAGCACCACCGGCAACGGGAACGGCGGCAACGCCGGCTATGGCCTTCCCGGTGTCGGCAACACATACGGCGCCTACGGTACGAACGGCCTCAACGAGCCCTGATAGTCCGCTGAACACGACAACCGCGGCCCGGTCGAAAGATCCTGGCCGCGGTTGTCGTCTGGGGCGCAGAAGCGGAGGTCACGACGACCTCATCTGGCATACTGCACTCGATCAAGACACGTCGTCTGACGTCCCCGGCCGGCAAAAGCTGTTAGCTTCATCCGCACTGTTGACCAACCGCGATGCGGCCATCTGAAAGGTTGCCATGGGGACTGTGCTGCTCGTGCTCGCCGCGGTGCTGTTCATTGCGGCGATTGCCGTCCTTGTCGTCGCACTGCGCCGCCCCAAGACCCCGCGCGACAGCGGCCGCCAGGACCCGCTTGCCTTCGCCGCGGCGGCACCGCAATTCGGACCCCGTCAGCTCGGTCCCGGAGCGATCGTCAGCCACGGCGGGGTCGACTACGTGGTGCGGGGGTCGGTCACCTATCGCGAGGGCCCATTCGTCTGGTGGGAACACCTACTGGAAGGCGGCGCCGAGCCGATCTGGTTCAGCGTCGAAGACGACGACGGGCGCCTGAAACTGGCAATGTGGACGGCCCGCAAGGACTTGCAGTTGCAGCCGGGCGGACAGCATGTCGTCGACGGCGTGACCTACGACGAGTCTGAGCGCGGGCACGCCGGCTACACCACCGAGGGCACGACGGGCCTGCCGGCCGGCGGCGAGATGGACTTCGTCGACTACGCCAACGCCGACGAGACTGCGCTGCTGTCCTTCGAACGCTGGGCTCCGGAGATGCCGTGGGAGGTGTCGACCGGCAAGGCCGTGCTGACCGGCGAACTCACCGTGTACCCGGCTCCGCCCCCGGTATCGGACTAGGGGCCCGCTAAGTGCCCCTTCATCACCTGTCGGTCACCCCGGTCGACGTCCGCGGTTCCGAGCTCGGGCTTGCCCTCAACACACCGGCTCCGCTCCCCTTGGCGACCTCTCGTCTGGATCATCCCGACGGCGGGACGCTCGTGTTGGGCGTCTTGGGCGCATCGCATGTCGTCACCATCGAGCATCCGAATATCGTTTTCTCCGAACAAGTCTCGTGCGATCTCGACGGCGATCTCCCCGACCAGACGACGGCACCCGGCTACCACTTGGAATCTCGAATCGACCTGCACGATGAGTCCGCATTCCGTCAGCTCGCGGACCAACTGCGCCGGCGTTGCGCAGCCGAGAACGGCTGGCTCGGGGGCAGTTTCCCGGGCGACGATGCAGCGCTGACCGCACTTGCCGCCGAGCCCGACGGCCCGGGGTGGCGTTGGCAGACCTGGCACCTCTACCCGGCCGCGGCCGGCGGAACCGTCGTCTACACCAGCAGTCGGTGGCTCCCATGAGCCGCAAAGCATTGTTCGTGATGGCTTTCGGACTGGCCACGTCGTCGCTACTGAGCCTGATCCTTGGAATATCGCTGCAGCACAAAGATATTCGTTCTTATATCGCGTCGCACTACCACGAGTACGCCCGCGACGCGGGCGGCACGCGGTATCTGTGCACGGGATCGCCCGCTCAGGTTTCCAGTTCCCTCAGCAGCTACCAGAGTCCGGCAGCCCGTGCCTCCAACGGCGGCAGCGAGTACCTGCGCTACGACGACGCCATCGTGTCGGTCGGACCCGACGGCACGCATCCATGCAGCATCCGCGTCGAAGACCTGGCCGCCGGCTACAGCCACGGCGCATTCATCTTCCTCGGTCCCGGGTTCTACCCCGGATCTCCCTCTCGTGGCTCGGGTGGCAGCACAGGCGGTCCGGGCGGAACCAAATGACAGAAAAGGAGACAGTCATGTATCTGGCCGTCGAGTTGGGATCCATCGACCTCAATCCGGTTTTCAAAGGCGCACTGGCGACCATCTTGTACTTCCTGGTCGGCACCGCCGTTCTGATCCTGGGCTTCATCGTGGTCGACGTGTTGACCCCCGGGAAACTGCGGCGACTGGTCTTCATCGACCGCCGCCCCAACGCCGTCATGCTTGCGTGCGCGAACTACATCGCACTGGCCGCGGTCATCATCAGTGCGATCACGAACAGCTACAGCCAACTGGGCCAGGGATTAGTGGGCGTGGCGGTGTACGGGCTGATGGGCGTTGTCCTGCAGGGAATTGCGATTCTGGCCATGCACTTCGTGATACCGGGCAACTTCCATGAACACGTCGACGAGCCCGAGTTGCATCCAGCGGCGTTCGCCACGGCCGTGATGCTGTTGGCCGTGGGAGGAGTGACCGCTGCCGCGCTGTCATGACATCGACTGAGCAGCAGCCTGAGTCCCCGATCGACGAGCCGGTTCACACCACGCGCTGGCGTGCGGTGCTGCTCGCTGCGGTAGCCGCGTGTGCGGCCTGCGGCATCATCTACGAGCTGGCCCTACTGACCCTGTCGGCCGGCCTGAACGGCGGCGGCATCGTCGCCACCTCCCTGATCGTCGCCGGCTACATCGCCGCACTGGGCGCCGGCGCACTTCTGGTCAAGCCGTTACTACGCTGGGCAGCAATCGCTTTCGTCGCAGTCGAAGCGCTGCTGGCCATTGTTGGCGGGTTGTCCGCCGCCGCGCTGTATGTGATGTTCTCGTTCATCGGCGGATCCCTGCTGATGCTCGCGCTGGGCACCGCACTGATCGGCGCGTTGGTCGGCGCCGAGGTGCCGCTGTTGATGACGCTGCTTCAGCAGGGCCGCACTGCGGGCGCCACCGACACCGGCCGGACACTGGCCAACCTCAACGCCGCCGACTATCTGGGCGCGCTGCTCGGTGGACTGGCGTGGCCGTTCCTGCTGCTGCCCCACTTAGGCATGATTCGCGGTGCCGCAGCCACCGGGATCATCAATCTGCTTGCCGCTGCTGTCGTTTCGATCTTTCTGCTCCGGCGCGTGGTGACCGTCCGGCAACTGCTCACTGCATTGGCTGCGCTGGGCCTGGCGCTGGCACTGCTCGCCACTTTGTTGGTTCAAGCCCAGAACATCGAAACCACCAGCCGACAGCGGCTTTACGCCGACCCGATCATCGCCTTCCGGCAGTCGGCGTACCAGGAAATCGTGGTCACCCGCCGCGGAAACGACATGCGCCTCTATCTCGATGGTGGTCTGCAATTCTCTACCCGCGACGAGTATCGCTACACCGAAAGCCTGGTCTATCCGGCGCTCGGCGCCGGAGCGCACTCGGTGCTGGTGCTTGGCGGCGGCGACGGCCTGGCGGCGCGTGAACTGCTGCGCTCCCCCGGCGTCGACAACATCGTGCAGGTCGAACTCGACCCGGTAGTCATCGAGTTAGCCCGCACCACAATGCATTCCGCGAACGGCGGATCGCTGGACAATCCCCGGGTGCACATTGTGACCGGCGATGCCATGACCTGGCTGCGTGCCGCGAAGGCGCCGTCCTTCGACGCCGTCATCGTCGACCTGCCTGATCCCGACACACCGGTGCTCGGCCGGCTGTATTCCACTGAGTTCTACGCGCTGGTGTCGCGCGTGCTCACGCCCGGCGGGTTGATGGTGGTGCAGTCCGGCAGCCCGTACTCGACCCAAACAGCCTTCTGGCGAAC
The DNA here is from genome assembly GCA_963749375.1 of uncultured Actinomycetota bacterium. Lineage (GTDB taxonomy): Bacteria > Actinomycetota > Actinomycetes > Mycobacteriales > Mycobacteriaceae > Mycobacterium. Next base: position 226,119 of record CAVVNB010000016.1, on the reverse strand, counting down.
AATTTCCACCATCGCGGCCGCCGGCTATCCGGTCACGCCGTACCACGTCTACGTCCCCACTTTCGGCGACTGGGGCTTCGCGCTGGCCCGTCGGGGCGACAAAGCGCCGCAGCCATCGCTGCCGCGCAACGCGCCCCCGCTGCGCTACCTCACTCAGTCGGTGCTCGACGCGGCGACCGTGTTCGCATCCGACGTCCAACGCCGAACATTAGAGCCGTCGACACTGGAGCACCCGCGCATCGTCGAAGACATGCGCCACGGTTACGACTAGTCCTTACGCCGAAATCGACGCTGGCGTGCAAAACTGTGAGAGGGCAGCACGTTGGCGTCGATCTGGATGCCACCCACGGCGAGCCAGGGCGCGATATACCCGGCTGACGATGTCGCGGGATCGGTGCTCGGAAACCACTCGGATGACGGTCCAGCCCTGATCTTCGGCGATACCAATCTTGTCGATGTCCTTGACGAATCGCCGACGGTCGCTGCGGTGATAGTCGCCGTCGTACTCTGCGGCGACCTTGAAATCCTCCCAACCCAGGTCGAACACTGCGACCAAGCGCTGTCCGCGGATCAGCGGTATCTGCAAACCGGGCTTAGGCAGTCCCGCGTCAAGCAGCAACAACCGCAGCCAGGTTTCCTTCGGCGACGCGGCACCACGGTCTACCAAAGGCAATGCGGCGCTGAGGCTTCGCAGGCCGCGCACTCCCCGGTGTCGCTGCGCGAGCACATCGACGTCGTCGATAGAAAACGGCTCCGCCCGCATCAGCGCATCCAGTCGCGCCACTGCTTGACCTCGCCGCAGGTGGCGGCCGATGTCGAACGCGGTGCGGGCAACCGTCGTCACCGGCAAGCGCCGCACCTGGGTGACCTCGCCGACTTCGAGCGCTTCGTCGCGGACCAGGAGGCCGCGCTGCGCACGCGCGCTCTTGCCGATGAGCTCAATTGGCGTATCCGCGTCTACCCACGATGCACCGTGCAGTGCCGCAGCAGCAGCGCCGGCGACCACCGCCTTCTTTCGCGACCAGAGCCAGGCTCCCTGAATGCGATCATCGAGCAACAGCTCGGATTGCTTGGGCACGTAGATGTCACGGAAGATCGGGCGATACCACCGGCGCAGTTGATGCTCGGTCAACCAGCCGTCGCGCAACGCTTCACTTCCACGGAACACTTCTCCCACAGACGAAATGGTGCCCGTCATTGCGGGGAAGGCGCCGACGCCCGTCCACACCCTCGCCGAGATCGACGTTAGCGCGGAAAAGTGCGAGAAGCCGTCTCGCTAACGTCGATCTCGGAGCAAAACGTCGACTAACTAGTCCTCGTCGAGCGCGGCAAGCACCTCGTCGGAGAGATCGACATTGGTGTAGACGTTTTGCACGTCATCGCTGTCCTCCAGCGCGTCAACCAATTTGAACACCTTGCGCGCTCCGTCGACGTCGACCGGGACGCTGACCGACGGCTGGAAGCTCGCCTCCGCGGAGTCGTAGTCGATGCCGGCGTCCTGCAATGCGCTCCGCACAGCGACCAGATCGGTTGGCTCGGAGATGACTTCGAAGCTCTCGCCAAGATCGCTGACATCCTCGGCACCCGCCTCCAAGACGGCGGCCAGGACGTCGTCTTCGCTCAGGCTGTTCTTTTCCAGCGTCACCACGCCCTTGCGGGAGAACAAGTAAGAGACCGATCCCGGGTCGGCCATGCTGCCACCATTGCGGGTCATCGCGATCCGCACCTCACCCGCGGCACGGTTGCGGTTATCGGTCAGGCACTCGACCAGCACCGCGACGCCGTTGGGGCCGTAGCCCTCGTACATGATGGTCTGCCAGTCGGCACCGCCGGCTTCCTCGCCGGCTCCACGCTTGCGAGCCCGTTCGATGTTGTCGTTGGGCACCGACGTCTTCTTGGCCTTCTGAATGGCGTCATACAGGGTCGGGTTGCCCCCGGGGTCACCGCCACCGGTGCGCGCGGCGACCTCGATATTCTTGATCAGCCGGGCGAACTCCTTGCCACGGCGCGCGTCTTTGACGGCCTTTTGATGCTTGGTGGTGGCCCACTTGGAATGGCCGCTCATCGGCTAATACCTCTTCTGTCGCTCACAATTCGCCTGCCGAGTCTACGTGGCGGTTCGATCACGACATCGCTGCGGCACCCAGCCTGACCAGCGGCAAGAAAATATCGTCGACGATCTCCTCGATCACCCCGTCGGCCACCGGTCGCAACGTCATCAAGAGCTCGTGGCGAAACAGGTCGACGGGCAACCGCGCGACGCGGCCACTGACCTGCCCGGGCTGGATCTCACCGCGCGCGACCGCGCGTCCGATCACCTCGTCGAGGACGGCATCGCGTCCACCTTGGACATAGGCACTCAGCTCGGCGAGGCTCGTGCCGGCTTCGGTGTAAAACGCGCCTAACCGGGTGAGAAGTTGTGTCACCAATCGGGGTCGCACCTTGTTGACCTCGTGGAGAAGGGCAACAACGTCACCACGCAGGCTGCCGGTGTCGGGAATGGCCACCGGGTCGATCTTGGCCTGGTGGACCAGCGCTGCGAGCACCAATTCCGGCTTGCCGGGCCAGCGGCGATACAGCACGGCCCGGCTGGTCTGCGCACGCGTAGCCACTGCGTCGATGGTGAGCTCGTCGTAGCCGCGGTCGGCCAGTTCCGCCCACGCCGCGTCCAGCAGCGCAGATTCGAGCGCCTCGCCACGTCGCCGCTGCGGCGGCGTCCCATCCTTAAGAGACATTGCGTTCCCTATCCGATCACGCTATCGTCCGTTAGGGACACATCGTATCTTATGAACAATGGAGCTCACATGCGGATTCTGGTTTCAGGAGCGGGCATGGCCGGACTCAGCGCCGGCATCACCCTCGACGCCAAGGGCCACGACGTCACCATCATCGAGCGGGCGAATCATCTGCGGGTCAACGGATCTCCGATCGATATCCGAGGCGACGCCCTCGAAGTCGCCGGCAAGATGGGCGTGCTCGATGCGATTCGCGCCCGCCGGGTGGACATGAGCGAACGAATCCAGTTCGTCGATCGCGACGGCGAGCTGCTCGCCGAGATGCCCGACTCCGAGTTCAACGACTGCCCCGACGACACCGAGATCCCCCGCGAGGATCTCGCCGACGTGCTGCGCGCGGCACTGAATCCGGCCACCACGTTGCGCTTCGGCGAATCCATTGCCGATCTGCACGACGACGGCCGCGGTGTCGACGTGCGTTTCACCTCCGGTGAGCGGCAGCGCTACGACGTGATCGTCGGCGCCGACGGCATGCACTCGGCGAGTCGGGGACTCATGTTCGGACGCGAAGATCGGTTCCTGCGGCACCTCGGCTTCTATGTGGCGCTGGCCGAACTGCCCGGCTACACCCAGTCCGACCGTCGCAACCCGATGTACAACGCCCCCGGCCGAATGGCAGGTATCGCGACCTACCGCGATAAAGCATTGGCAGTGTTCATGTTTCGATCACCATGGATCGACTACGACTACCACGATCTGACCGCGCAGAAGCAGCTCCTGCGCAACGCCTTCGACGGCCATACCGAATGGAAGATTCCCGAACTGCTCGATGCGGCGACCAACGACAGCGAGCTCTACTTCGACTCGGTCAGTCAGATCCACCTGCCGTGCTGGCACCGCGGACGGGTGGTGCTGGTCGGCGACTCGGCGTACTGCGCATCGCCACTGTCTGGCCGGGGAACGAGCCTGGCCATGACCGGCGCCTGGCTGCTGGCCGAGGCGTTGAGCGATCACCCTGACGACGTCGCAGCAGCGTTTAATCAGTATGAGCGCGAACAGCTTCCGCACGTCACCTATGCACAGGGCACCGCCGGGCCCGGCGGCGACGTGCTGGTCCCGGCGACCCGGTCGGACATCGACGCGCGAAATCAGCGCCTGCGCACCACCGTGGGCTCGATATGATCGCCGGGTGCGGATAGGTTCAGGCAAGGTCGACAGAGGGCGCTCATCGGCACCGCGAACGGCTGCGATGTGCGCCGTAGCGGTTGCGACGCTGTTCGCGCTTTCGCCGCCGGCCCGCGCCACCAATATCCCGCCGGGACGGATAGTTTCGCTGATCCCCTCCGATGACGAAGTGAGCCAGTATGTTGGGCTGCCGGTCACACGAGCCGGACCGCCAGCCGTGCGGCCACGACTGCAGGATCATCTCGATGAGCGAGACGACTGCCGGACGCTGCTGTACAACAACACCGACGAAGTGTGGCACTCGGACTACGCCGCGTTCCGTACTCAAGCGTGGACGTATCAGCCCGACCAAGATCGCATGTACGTCAGCGAAGCTGTCGGCACGTTCGCCAATGCGGCCGGCGCGCGAGATCGCTTCAATGCCGTTTTCAACCCAAACCTGTTCAATACCTGCAGTCATGCGGTGTTGCGCGGGCCACTCATAAACTCTGGCATCGCGGTTGAGCTCTACGACTTCCAACTCAAGGAAGACGTCATGCTGTGGACGATCTCAAGCAAGTCCTACGGGCAATACACCGGGTACAACACTGTCTTCGTCGCCTGGCATTTGGCCAACGTGATGGCGATTGCCAGCGTCGGACAAAACGGCAATCCCGCACAAGCGGTCAATCGGCTGACCGGCCACATCCTCGATCGGGTTGGGTGACACACCCGATCAGGCATCGGGGAACCAGATCAGCATCCGGTCGGTCAGCTGGTCGGTGGCCGCCGCCGCTGCCGCACCGTCGCCACGCTCGCACACCGACGCGTACAGCACCACATTGCTTTTCAGCCTGGCCTGGTACGCGCAACTCCAATCGGTCGGTTGACCACCGTTGAGCTGAACGCGAGTCCATCGCGCGTTCGCGCCGTCGATACTGGAAACATCGAAGCGCCAGGTGATTTGCGGGTTGTTGTCGCGAGGGTTATTGACGGCCAGCGAGTTGCAGTCGGTCAGTGCCGGCGGAAATGCGGCGGCGAATGCTTGACGCGCGGTCTCAGGGTCCGCATAGGACCCGGCGCCCTGCCCCACCACATGGTCGGCGTTGTCTTCGGCGTTCTTCTGTTGCGCGCCTTTGTAAGCCGTCCACTCTCGGCCGTAGTCGCGAACCGTCGGCCCGAACAGCACCGCGCACGACGACCGGTTGCCCAAGTCGATTGCCGGCGCGGGCTGATTGAACAGCTTCTCGAAGCCGAGCGGTGAACCGACCATCGGTCCCGACACGTCGGGTGGCACCAGCAGAGTGCGCAGGCGATCCGGGGTGACCAGCGGCGGCGGAACCGGTTTCGCGCTTGGGCTGGCAGACGGTGAACCGCTGGGCGCGAGCGCGTCGGAGGTCTGGGCTTTCGTCGCATTGGTCGGCGCTGGAAGGTGCACCGGCGCTGCGGCCGGGCCGGACCCGGAGTGCGAGCAGCCCAGGAGCAGCATGGCGGTGAGGCCGACGCCGCCGACACCGGCGAGGACGCGTTTCATCGAGAGGAAATCTACGCGATCAGCGCTCATCATGACGGAATCCGGCTCGCGGTCATGTTGGCCATCTGAGCCACCAACGCGCGCCCGTTGCCGAACTGACATTCCCCATCCTGGAACATCACGTTGCCTTTCAGTCGAACCTCATTCGTGCAGCGCCAAGTGGTGTCCTGACCGTCTCGTATCAGAGCGTTCGTCCAACCAGCACGATCTCCGCTGATGGAAATTCCGTCGAGACGCCACTGCGAGGCGCTCGAATCCGTCAACGTCACACCATTGCAGCGGCTCGACAGATCGGATGACGCGAATGCGTGTCGAAACGTGCCGGCCGCGACGTTGACATTCGGGTACAACGCAACGAATTGCTGTCCGGCGAACTGAAGATCGTCGGGGTTGTCCTGCTGGTTGACCTGCCGAAAAGCGGTGAAGTTCTCCGGTCCACGAGTCGACGTCAAACTCAACGAACGATCGGCAATCGTTGCGCTCTGGGATCGGCGAGGCTGTCCCGGGCGACGGGTAGATCTTGCCAACCTGATGAAGGGGCAGTCCGACGATCGAGCTGACGTCGTCGTCGGACAGCAGCAAGGTGTCGATCTTGCCTTGCGGCACTGCGGGGTTGGCTGCTGCGGTTGGAGCAATCACGATGCACACTGCCGCGAAAGTCGCTGCGAGGCTGGTTACATGTCGCACGTCGGGAAGCTTAGTCAACGTTCCAGGGTTTCAGACGCACTAATCGGTGATATACACCGCGGATGATTCGACCTCATGCGCTGATCTCTGGCGCAGGTATCGCCGGACCCGCGCTCGCGCATCAACTCGCGGCGCGTGGCTGGCAGACCACGGTCGTCGAGCGGTTCCCGCAGCGCCGCGACGAGGGACACAACATCGACGTGCGCGGCGCCGCGTGTGAGGTCGCCCGTCGAATGGGTATCGAGGACGACATCCGCGCGGCCAATACCACCGAGGTCGGCATGCGGTTCGTCAACGCCGACGGATCCGCCGCAGCGTCGTTCCCGGTGAACGGCACCGGCGTCAGCGGTCCGACCGCCGAACTGGAGATCCTGCGCGGAGAACTGGCCCGCATTCTGCTCGAGCACACGCGCGACACCACCGAATACCGCTTCGAAACTCAGATCGCCTCTCTCGCTGAACATTGCGATCGCATCAGCGTGGTTCTCGACGACGGCACGTCGGTGGACGCCGACCTCTTGGTCATCGCCGAAGGGCTGCGATCGCGCACCAGAAACCTTGCAATGCCGATGTCTGTCACGGACTTGGGCATGTACGTTGCCTACCTGACCATCCCTCGCCGCGATTCCGACGACCGCTGGTGGAACTGGCAGCATGCCACCCGTTCTCGCACCATGCATCTGCGGCCCGACAACCTCGGCACGACGCGAGCCATGCTGTCATTCATGTCGGATGTAAAAGGATTGGAAGATCTCGATCGGGTCGATCAGGTCGCCATTCTGCGCAAGAGTTTCGCCGACGCCGGCGGGGCCGCGCCGCGGATATTGGCCGAACTCGACCACGCACCAATGTATTTCGACGCTCTTGGGCAAGTGCGTGCGCCGCGATGGAGCAAAGGCCGGGTCGTCTTGCTGGGTGACGCCGCGTATTGCCCGTCCCCGGTCGGCGGCGGGGGAGCAGCCTGGCTCTGGTCGGGGCCTACGTGCTCGCGGGCGAGTTGTCGCGCACCGACGATCCGCACACCGCGCTAGGGCGTTACGAGCAGTTCATGCGGCCGCATGCCGTTGCCGCGCAAGACGTCTCCCCAGCGATGCTCCGGCGGGCAAACCCTCGCACCCGTGCCGGTATCCGCGTGCTGCACACCGGTGCAAGCGTCATCGCCAGCCAACCCGTGCGCACTGCTATGGGCCTGATCGGTCGACGGTTCGGCAATAGTGCCGCCGAAGACATCCGACTACCGGACTACCCACTCAATCCGGTTTGACCCACCGCCACTGCATCGACCCCCACGACTCGGCGCCTGGCAGGGTGTCCCGCACCGCCTGCACCACTCCGGGCCACCAGTCGGGCTGGTAGTCGTCGCCGGACAGCCAGCCGCCGGGCTCGATCTTGGGTGCCCACGCGTGGATGTCGGCGACGACGCTGTCGTAGTCGTGGCGGGCGTCGATGTGTACCCAGGCGAACGACTCGTCGGCGAACAACGCGGCGGCGGCGACCGAGTCGCTGATCACCAGTTGAATCGTGTCAGCCAGTCCGCAGTCAATGATGTTGCGGTGCAACAGCCCTGCGAAAGTGCCGCCACCGTGGTCCACCGCGGCAGTGTGCGCGTCGATACCGCCACGACCTTCGTGCCCACTGCCCCGCGCGGTGTCGACGCCGACGACCCTGGTGCTCAGTCCCGCTTGCCGCACCACCTCGCCCAGCGAGCAGATGCTGCGCCCCAGATAGCAGCCCACCTCGCCGAACCGGCTCGCGTCCGGGAATTGCGCGGCGGCTTCTTCTTGAAGGCGACGCCACTGAAACCAGCCCGGAATCTCTCGCCAGCTCCGAACGGGGTCGTCGAATTCGCTGTTCGCCGCTCCGCCGGCAGAAAGTTTCACGCTCAGCCTGTACACCGCAGCGCGCCCGTTCAAACGCTGCGTAACGTGGGAACTGTGACGACGCAAAGCCCCCTGCGGGCGGTACGGGACGCATTGGGGAGCAGCTTGTTCGAAATGATCGCCGGCCCCGAGGGTCCGGCGGAGCGTGAGCGCATCCACCACACTCCGGGGCCGCGCTGGTTTGCCGACGACCGCCCGATCCGCCGGGTGCACGGCGACGCGTCGATGTTCGTCGGCGGGTTGCGTGCCTTGCTGCTGCAGTCATTGCACCCGCTGGCCATGGCCGGCGTCGCCGAGCACTCCAACTACCGCGACGACCCGTGGGGCCGGCTTCAGCGCACCAGCACCTTTCTGGCCGAGACGACGTTTGGTTCCGCGGTCGACGCTCAGCGCGCCGTCGATCGCGTCCGCGGCATCCATCGCCGGGTGCACGGCGTCGCCGCCGACGGCCGTCCTTACACGGCCACCGATCCACACCTACTGGAATGGGTGCACATCGCCGAAGCCGACAGCTTTCTGCGGGCCCACCAGCTATACGGCGCCGCCCCGCTGGACCAGGCCGGTCGCGACGGGTATGTCGCCGACATGGCCGAAATCGCTGCCAAGCTCGGCGTGATCGACCCACCGCGCTCGGAACACGCACTGACTCAACGGATCAACGATTTCCGACCGGAATTGCGCAGCACCTCACCGGCCCGCGACGCGGCCCGCTTCCTGCTGCTGACGCCGCCACTGTCGCTGGCGGCGCGGGCCCCGTACGGCGTGCTGGCGGCGACCGCGGTCTCGATGTTGCCCTTGTGGGCTCGCATACCGCTGCTGCTGCCGTATTTCCCGCCCGTCGAACTGACCGTCGTGCGCAGTGTCGGCCGTGTTCTGGTCGGCGGCCTCCGATGGGCGCTGCCGGCGCCGGTCAGCGTCGACCGTTGACGATGTCGACGAATAACTGGTGAATACGCCGGTCGTTCGTCACCTCGGGGTGGAAAGCCGTCGCCAGCACCGCGCCTTGGCGCACCGCGACCGGGTGATCCGCCGCGCGCGCCAGCACCTGCACACCGGCGCCGACCCGCTCCACCCAGGGGGCACGGATGAAGACCGCGTGCACCGGGTCGTCGAGGCCATCGAACGCGATGTCACCCTCGAATGAGTCGACCTGACGTCCAAACGCATTACGCCGCACCGTGATATCGACCGCCGACAACGGAACTGCTTCACGGCCCGCCGTTCCGGCGTCACGAATCTCGCTGGCCAACAAGATCATTCCCGCGCAGGCGCCGTAGGCAGGCAGGCCGTCGGCCAACCTCGAGCGCAGCGGTTCCAGCAGTTCCAGCTCACGCAGCAGATGACTCATCGTGGTGGATTCGCCACCGGGAATCACCAGACCCGTCGACCGCCTCGAGTTCGTCGCGCCGCCGCACGCTGATCGCGTCGGCTCCGGCATCGCGCAACGCCGCCAGGTGCTCGCGGACGTCGCCCTGCAACGCCAGAACGCCGACCCGCGCGTCACTCACCGGCCGGACGGCCGGTAATCGCTCGGGAAGCGGGTTAGGCCCTCCTGCATGACGGCCGCGACCATCTCGCCGTACTGGTTGAAGATCTTGCCCTGGCACAGCGAGCGCCCGCCGCACGCCGACGGCGAGGACTGGTCGTAGAGCAACCATTCGTCGGCACGGAACACCCGCATGAACCACATCGCGTGGTCCAGCGAGGCCACCTGCAGGTGGTCGCGCTCGTCGAGATGGGTGACCTGCGCTGAGCCGAGCAGGGTGAGGTCACTCATGTAAGCCAGCGCGCAGATGTGCAGCACCGGATCGTCGGGCAGCGGATCACGGTGCCTGAACCAGACCTGCTGCTGGGCGGCTTTGCCGGGCAACCGGTGGACCTGATTGCGGGGGACGATGCGGATATCCCATTCCTGGAACTGTTTGAAGCCCTCGTCGTCGAACACCTTCATCGACTTGAGCCCGGGCAGATCGTCCGGCGGCGGCGCCGAGGGCATCACGTCCTGATGGTGGACGCCCTCCTGATCGGTCTGAAATGACGCCGACATGGAGAAGATCGTTTGGCCATGCTGGATCGCGTTCACCCGCCGCGTGCAGAACGATCCACCGTCGCGCAACCGCTCGACGATGAAAATCGTTGGCGCCGACGAATCTCCGGGCCGGATGAAGTATCCGTGCAACGAGTGCACCAGGAAATGCGGATCGACCGTGCGCACCGCGGACACCAGCGACTGGCCCGCCACCTGCCCCCCGAAGGTGCGCTGGAAATTTCCCTGTTCGGGGCTGAACACGCTGCCCCGGTAGATGTTGACCTCGAGCTGCTCGAGATCAAGGATCTTTTCGATCGACACAGACTGTTTTTACCAGCCGCGTTGGGCCAGGCGATGTGGCTCAGGCACTTGCTCGACGTTGATGCCGACCATCGCCTCACCGAGGCCCCGGGACACCTTGGCCAGAACGTCGGGGTCGTCGTAGAAGGTGGTGGCTTTCACGATCGCCGCGGCGCGCTGCGCCGGATCCCCGGACTTGAAGATTCCCGAGCCGACAAAGACGCCCTCGGCGCCGAGTTGCATCATCATCGCGGCGTCGGCCGGAGTGGCGATGCCACCCGCGGTGAACAACGTGACCGGCAGCTTGCCCGCGCGGGCGACTTCGACGACGAGGTCGTAGGGGGCCTGCAATTCCTTTGCCGCCACGAACAGTTCGTCTTCGGACAGGGAGCCGAGCCGCCGGATCTCCCCCCCGATGGCACGCATGTGGGTGGTGGCGTTGGACACGTCGCCGGTGCCGGCCTCGCCTTTGGAGCGGATCATCGCCGCGCCCTCGTTGATGCGCCGCAGCGCCTCGCCGAGATTCGTCGCGCCGCACACGAACGGCACGGTGAACTTCCACTTGTCGATGTGGTGGGTGTAGTCGGCCGGCGTCAGCACTTCGGACTCGTCGACGTAGTCCACACCGAGGCTCTGCAGGATCTGGGCTTCGACGAAGTGGCCGATGCGGGCCTTGGCCATCACCGGGATGGTGACCGCGGAGATGATGCCCTCGATCATGTCGGGGTCGCTCATCCGCGATACCCCGCCTTGCGCGCGGATGTCGGCGGGAACCCGCTCCAGCGCCATCACCGCGACGGCACCGGCGCCTTCGGCGATCCGGGCCTGCTCCGGTGTGACGACGTCCATGATCACGCCGCCCTTGAGCATCTCGGCCATGCCGCGCTTGACCCGCGCGGTTCCGGTCCGCGCGGAGCCATTAGCGCCATTCGGCTTAGCGCTTTCCACTGCTACCTCTATCGTTGGTGTCCCGTTGCCTCGATATCGCCACCATTCTAGTGGTCAACCACCAACCAATTTCCCTCCGGCAGTCCAGCGGGACGGTCAGCGGGTGGCAGCGTCGAGAAGCAGGGCCCCGGCGGCTTTCGCCGCGCCGGCGACATCTGGATCACGATCCATCTGCGCGGCGAGCCCGCCGCCGTCGAACAGCAATTGCAGCTGCCGCCCCAACGCGGCGGGTTCTGATGCGCCGGCGTCGCGGGAGAGATCAGTCAGCAGCGTCAAGATTTCAGCGCGGTAGTCGTCGGCCGCGTGCTCGATGAGGCCACCATCAGGTGCTTCGGCACTGGCCGAGATGAAAGCGCACCCGTGAAAAGTCGGTTCGGCGAATATTTCGGCTTGGGCGTCGAACACCGCCAGCAGCCGCTGCCTGGGATCGCTGTGACGTGCAATGCTGCCCTGCAGCCTGTCCAGAGTCGCCCGATGGCGGTCCTCGAGGTATGCCTGGACCAGGTTCTCCTTGCTACCGAAGGTGTTGTACAGGGAAGCCTTGGCGACCCCCGCGCGCTCGATGACCCGATCGATGCCGACCGTCTGCACCCCTTCGGCGTAGAACAGTTCAATCGCGGCCGCCAGCAGCCGCTCGCGGGCAGACTCCTTACGTCTTCATCGACCCCCGCTCCAGAACCAAGACCGGAATCTCCCGGGCACGGGCCTTCGCGCGGTATTCGGGGAAATGCGGCCAGAACTGTTCGGCAACGGCCCACGCCTGGATCTTCTCTTCGCCGAACACCTCGCGGGCCCGAAATCGGCCTTTCACCGCCCCGTCCTGCACCCACAGGTCGGGATGCGCGGTCAGGTTGCGGTACCAGGCCGGGTCGGTAGCTGCGCCGGCGGCGGATGCCACCGCAATGTAGTTGTCGCCGTGGGGAATACGCATCACCGGGCTTTTACGGATCGCGCCGCTGCGGGCGCCGGTGGTGGTCAAAATGACCACTGGCCGGTCTTCGAGCGTGCCGCCGTCGGCGCCGTTGCTCGCTTCGTAGAGGGCAACTTGTTCGGCCACCCGCTCACTAGGGCTGGGTACGTATGTGTCAGTCATGTTCGGCTCCTTTCCAGTTGCGAAGACTCAGATCGCGGCGCGGCCGCCGTCAACGGGGATCATCGCCCCGGTGATGTAGCTCGCCTTGTCGGATGCCAGGAATGCGATGACGTCCGCTACTTCTTCCGGCTGGGCCACCCGGTTGAGCAAAGTGGTGGCGCCCAGCGCGTTGAAGAACTCCTCGTCGGCGGCGTTGGTGTACACCGGTCCAGGGGCGACGGTGTTGACCCGCACACCAGCGGGGCTGTACTCGGCGGCCCATGACCGGCTCATCACCGTCAACGCCGCTTTCGTCGCGCCATAGGCGGCCGAGCCCGACAATCCGACGTGGCCGGCCATGCTGTCGACACTGACGATGCTGCCGTGACCCCGTTGGGCCATGCCGGGCGCCAGGGCGGCGACCAGCTGGTAGGCGCTACGGACGTTGGCGGCAAACATCTGGTCGAAGGTGACCTCGTCCAGCTGGTCGGAAGGGCCGAACCAGGCAAAACCCGCATTGTTGACCAGCACATCGACCGGGCCCGCCGCGGCGGCCAGCTCGGCTGCGGCGCCTGACTCGGCCAGATCCGCGGCGACGAAACGGGCCCGTCCGCCGCGGTCCTCGATGGCTTTGACGGTCTCGGCGCCGCGGATGATGTCGCGGCCGTGCACGATCACCTCGAATCCTTGCTCAGCAAGTGCGAAAGCGACCGCTTGGCCGATGCCCGACGTGGCTCCGGTTACCAGCGCTGTGCGATCCCCGTGGTGGGTGGTGTTCTCGCTCATGACGACTCCTTGAAGTTGATTAGACCTGTCTGTCTAGCTCGAATGGTAGACAGACAGGTCTAATCAAACAAGGCTCGGCGAGTGTGACCTCGCTCTCAATGGATGGACTGCAGCTGTCGTGGTTGACCCGGCGCGCTGGCCAGTGCGGCTGCCTCGGTGAGTAGTTCGCGGAGCTGAAGCGGATACACCGTTTCGCCGGAGGCGGCCAGCTCGGCGATGTCGGCAGGGCCGCACCATCGATGGCCGTGGAGGTAGCGGCACTCCAGCTCGGTGCGCCCCACGGTGGACGGCTCGAAGCGACGGGTGCGGTAGACGAAGAAGAATTCCTCGCTGTCGATCTCGGCGCCGTTGAAGTCGAACACGGCGTCGCGTCGCCAGACCGGTCCAATCATGTCGGCGGGGTCGACCCGCAGACCCGTCTCCTCGGCCAGTTCACGAGCGGCGGCCTGGCCCAGAGACTCCCCGTCACCGACCTGGCCGCCGACGGTGAACCACCACCGCGGCGCCGGGCCCCCGGCCCGGTCGGGCGTGGCGGGGTCGGATCCGCACAGCAGCAACACTGCGCCGGTCTCGTCGAGCAGCACCACCCGCGCCGACGTTCGCCGGTCGGCGGGATGGTGATCGGCCCGGCGCAGCGCCTGCGACCGCTCGACGATCTCGAAATAGGTTGGCAGCTTCGCTGTTCCGGCCAACCGGAAAAGCCGGACCAGACGCCGTTCGCGCAGCGCGAGCGTGTCCCGCACCGCATCGTTGTGAAATCGGCGGGCCAGTACCACGCGAGCTTCGGCGTCGGCCAGTTCGGCGATCACACCCGCGGGCACCGACGCCGGATCGACCGTCGCCAGCGCAGCGGCCAACTTGTTCTCACACCGCTCACGGTCCTGACGTGGAGCGGCTTCTGCCGCGTCGGCGCGGGCCACCAGTTCCTTGCCTTCGGTGTCCGGCAGGCCGCCGAGCGCGTTCGCCGCCACCGTGCGGGCCACCACGGCGCGGCGGCCCAGGGCGGCGTCGAGCGCCTGCCAGGACAGGTCGTAACGCACGTGCAGGCGGTCCAGCCGATTGGCCGTCCGGAATGCCCAGGCGCCGAACCCGAGCAGCACCAGCAGCAGCGCGACCACGGCCGTGACCACCACAATCGTCCACCACATCAGCTCGCCACCTCGACCTTGTTACCGCTGACGGCGACCGTCTCGTAGACCCGCATGATCTGGTTGGCCACCACCGGCCAGTCATAGCGGCGCACCGCTTCAGCGCCGGCCGCGGCGTAGCGCCGCGCCAGCGACTCGTCCTCCAGCACCGCGATCAGACCTTCGCCGAGCGCTGCGCTGTCGTCGACGGCGACCAGCCGGCCGGCCTCTCCGTCGCGCAGCACGCGCCGGAACGCGTGCAGATCACTGGCCACCACCGGCGTGCCGGCGGCCATGGCCTCGACCAGCACGATGCCGAAGCTCTCCCCGCCGAGATGCGGCGCGCAGTAGACGTCGGCGCTACGTAGTGCCGACGCCTTGGCGGCATCGTCGACCAGGCCAAGGAAACGCAAGTGACCGGCCAATCCGCCTACCTTGGAACGTAATTCGTCTTCGTCGCCACGGCCGACGATCAGTAGCTGCAGTCCCGGAAACCGCTCGACCAGCTTGGGCAGAGCCTCAATCAGCACCGCCATCCCCTTGCGGGGTTCGTCGTAGCGGCCCAAGAACAACACCGTCTTGGCGGGCCGTGGATAACCCTCGAGCAACGGTGCCGCGGCGATCGCGGCCACATCCACGCCGTTGGGTATCTCGACCGCGTCCGAGCCCAGCGCCTCCATCTGCCAACGTCGGGCCAAATCGGACACCGCGATCCGGCCGACGATCTTTTCCTGCATAGGCCGCAGCAGCCCCTGAACGACCGACAGCGTCAGCGATTTGGTGGTCGAGGCGTGAAAGGTGGCCACGATAGGCCCCTCGGCGATCCGCAACGCCCACATCGACAAGCTCGGCGCGTTCGGCTCATGCAGATGCAGCACGTCGAAGTCGCCCTCGGTCAGCCAGCGCCTCACCTTGCCATGCACGCTGGGGCTGATCTGCAAGCGGGCAACCGAACCGTTGTACGGAATCGGGACCGCCCGGCCGGCTGAGACGACGAACTCGGGCAATTTGACGTCGGGCGACGACGGCGCCAGCACGCTGACGTCCTGACCGCGGGCCCGCAGCACCTCGGCTAGCTGCAGGACGTGCGACTGGACTCCGCCCGGCACATCGAACGAGTACGGGCACACCATCCCGATCCGCATCAGACTGGCCCTTGATCCCCGGATCGCTCCGCTCCTGGCCGCCGGATCCCCAATCGGGCCTGGCGTTCCTGGGACAGATCCGCCAGCCATTGCGGCTGGAGCATGTGCCAGTCGGCGGGATGTGTGGCGATGTTGTGGGCGAAGGCATCGGCCAGCATCTGCGTGACAACGCCGACATCACCGCTGGTGCAGTCCAGCGGCGGGTAGAAGTCGACGCGGCAGTCATCGTCGTACCAGCAATGCACCGGCAACAGCGCAGCCCCGGTGGTGATCGCCAGCTTCGCCGGCCCCGCGGGCATTCTGGTCGGCTCGCCGAAGAAGTCGACCTGAACGCCGCTGTGGCTGAGATCCCGCTCGGCCATCAGACAGACCACCTTGTTGTCCGCCAGCCGCGCGCTGAGCAACGGGAACGGCGGCTGCTCGCCGCCGGACAGCGGGATCACCTCGAAGCCCAGGCTCTCCCGGTACTCGACGAAGCGCAAATACAGCGACTCCGGTTTGAGCCGTTCGGCGACCGTGGTGAACCGGCCGTGCGTTTGGGCCATCCACACCCCGGCCATATCCCAGTTCCCGCTGTGTGGCAACGCCGCCACCACGCCGCGGCCGTTGGCCAGCGCAGCAGCGATGTGTTCTTGACCCGTCACCGTTTCGGCGAGCCGCCGGCCGAGCGCGCTGAGATCCATCGCCGGCAACCGAAACGCCTCGCGCCAGTAGCGGGCGTAGGACGCCAGCGATGCACGCATCAGGCTGTCGGGCACGTCCGCTGGCGCGACTCCCACGACGCGGGCCAGGTTCTTGCGAAGCTGGTCCGGTCCCCCGCCGCGCGACGCATACCAGGCTCCCGCGTCGAAGACATTCCGGGCGGCGAATTCCGGCATCGTGCGCACCGTCAGCCAGCCGGCCGCGTATCCCCAGTCGGTCATTCGACTGCCGAGTGAAAAACCGCCCATACCAGGAACTTTCAGGCCAGGCAGTTTCAGGCCAGCTGGGACGATCACGGCTTGGTCTTTCCTGAATTGTCCGGCGGCGGCAACGGAGTGCCCGCGCCGGCCGAGTGCCGCACGGTGTGCAACCGCTGAGCGCAGGTGACCATGCTGGCCGCGGCCAGCAACCACATCGCCACCGGCAACGCCCACGGCAACGGAAATATCGGCAGGTCCGACAGTCCCGCCCCGCCCAGCACGACGATCAGCCGCTCCGGCCGCTCGATGAAGCCGCCGTCCCCGCGCAGCCCACTGGCCTCGGCGCGGGCCTTGATGTACGAGATCACTTGAGAGGTCACCAGGCAGATCAACGTCGCGACAACCAATGGCCGGCTGTTCAGGCCGAATGTGGCCCACCACGCCAACCCGCAGAACACCGCGCCGTCGCTGATCCGGTCACAGGTGGCATCCAGCACCGCGCCAAACCTGGTGCCGCCGGTGCTTTCTCGCGCCATCGCCCCGTCGACCATGTCGAACAAGACAAAGAACGTGATCACCAAGGTGCCGGCGAACAACTTGCCGGTCGGAAACAGCGTCAGTGCGGCCAGCACCGCGGCCGCGGTGGCGACGATGGTCACCCCGTCGGCGGTGAAGCCCGCCCGCAGGAACGCTCGCGCCACCGGGGTGGTGACTCGCGCTACGCCCTCGCGGGACAACAGCTTGCTCACGACTGTTTGTCCCACTCGGTGGCCAAGAGACGACGGGTGTCGCGCAGCAGTTGCGGGATCACCTTGGAGTCGCCGATGATTGTGATGAAGTTGGCGTCGCCACCCCATCGCGGCACCACGTGCACGTGCAGGTGCTCGGCCAGCGAGCCGCCGGCCGAGTGACCCAGGTTGACCCCGACGTTGAATCCGTGTGGCCGCGAGACGTTTTTGATGACGCGAATCGCCTTCTGGATAAACGCCATTAGCTCGCTGCTTTCCGGCACGGTCAGATCCTCGAGTTCGGAAAGCCGGCGGTACGGCACCACCATCAAGTGGCCGGGGTTGTACGGATAGAGGTTCAACACCGCGTAGACCAACTCGCCGCGGGCCACCACCAGCCCGTCCTCGTCGGACAGTTGTGGGATGTCGGTGAAAGGCTGGTCCTTGGCGCCGTTGTCCTGCTTGAGCGGACCCTCGGCCAGGTAACTCATCCGATAGGGCGTCCACAGCCGCTGCAGGTGGTCGGCCTCGCCGGCGCCTCGGTCCGTCAGGCTCGAGTCGTCGTCAGCCACGAGAACTCACCTTGACCAAATCGGCAGTGGGAACGTCGTTTTCACGGTCGGCGATCCACTGCTTGATGACGGCTACGGCCTCGTCGCGAGGGACCCCGTTTATCTGCGTGCGATCACCAAACCGGAAGCTGACCGCCCCGGCCTCGACGTCGCGGTCGCCGGCCAGCAGCATGAACGGCACCTTCTGGTGGGTGTGGTTCACGATCTTCTTCGCCATCCGATCGTCGCTGGCGTCCACCTCGACTCGGATGCCATGCGATTTCAGCTGCGCGGCAACGTCTTCCAGATATGCCACATGGCCGTCGGCAACGGGAATGCCGACGACCTGGATCGGCGCCAGCCAGGCCGGGAACGCGCCGGCATAGTGCTCGGTGAGGATGCCGAAGAACCGCTCGATCGACCCGAACAGCGCGCGGTGGATCAGCACCGGGCGCTGCCGCGAACCGTCGGCGGCGGTGTATTCCAGCTCGAAGCGATCCGGCATGTTGAAGTCGACTTGCAGGGTCGACATCTGCCAGCTGCGGCCCAGCGCGTCTTTGACCTGAACCGAGATCTTCGGCCCGTAAAACGCGGCGCCGCCCGGATCGGGCACCAGTTGCAGTCCGGAGGCCTCGCCCACCTCGCGCAAGATCTCGGTGGCCTCTTCCCACACTTCGTCGGAGCCGACGTATTTGTCGGGGTCCTTGGTGGACAGCTCCAGGTAGTAGTCGTTGAGCCCGTAGTCGGCCAGCAGGTCGAGCACGAACCGCAGCACCGAGGTCAGCTCATCGCGCATCTGCTCGAGGGTGCAGTAGATGTGCGCATCGTCCTGGGTCATGCCGCGCACCCGGGTCAGGCCGTGGACCACACCGGACTTTTCGTAGCGGTAGACGCTGCCGAACTCGAAGAGCCGCAACGGAAGTTCGCGATACGACCGCCCCCGCGACCGGTAGATCAGGTGGTGCATCGGGCAGTTCATCGGCTTGAGGTAGTAGTCCTGGCCGGGTTTGCGCACCGTGCCGTCTTCGTTGAACTCCGCGTCGAGATGCATCGGCGGATACATGCCGTCGGCGTACCACTCGAGGTGGCCCGATGTTACGTACAGCTGCTCTTTGGTGATGTGCGGCGTGTTGACGAACTCGTAGCCCGCCTGCTCGTGCTTGCGCCGCGAGTACTCCTCCAGCTCCCGGCGGATGATGCCGCCCTTGGGGTGGAAAACCGCCAGACCTGAACCGATCTCGTCGGGAAAGCTGAACAGGTCCAGCTCGACGCCCAGCTTGCGGTGGTCGCGACGCTGGGCCTCTTCCAGCAATTCCAGGTGGCGGTCGAGCGCCTCCTGCGATTCCCACGCGGTGCCGTAGATGCGTTGCAGGCTGGCGTTGTTCTGGTCCCCTCGCCAGTACGCGGCCGAGCTGCGGGTGAGCTTGAACGCGGGGATGTGCTTGGTGGTGGGTATGTGCGGACCGCGGCACAAATCGCCCCAAACCCGTTCGCGGGTACGAGGATTCAGGTTGTCGTAGGCGGTGAGTTCGTCGCCACCCACCTCCATGACATCGGGGTCGCCGGACTTGTCGTCCACCAACTCGAGCTTGTAGGGCTCACCGGCCAGCTCGTCGCGGGCCTGATCCTTGGACTCGTAGACCCGGCGGTCGAACAGCTGCCCCTCTTTCACGATCTGGCGCATCCGCTTTTCCAGCTTGTCCAGATCCTCGGGGGTGAACGGCGCCTCGACGTCGAAGTCGTAGTAGAAGCCGTCGGTGATCGGTGGGCCGATGCCAAGCTTGGCGTGCGGGAACAGGTCCTGCACGGCCTGAGCCAGCACGTGAGCGGCCGAATGCCGGATCACACTGCGCCCGTCGTCGGTGTCGGCCGCCACCGGAACGACGTCGGCGTCAGCGTCGGGAATCCAGCTCAGATCGCGCAGCTTGCCGTCGGCGTCACGCACCACCACGATCGCATCGGCGGCGCCGCGGCCCGGAAGTCCGGCTTCACGCACCGCGGCCGCCGCGGTCGTCCCGGCGGCCACCCGGATCGGGGCTGCTGGGGCGGGGTGTGCGAGGGCGGTCATCGACGCGGTCTCCATGGCTTTCGGGTGTTCAAACGGACCCGACCATGCTATCGGTGCGAGTATCGCCCAAGGGCTGCAGCCTTAGGGCTGGCCCGGTTTGAGCAGAACGAACAACGCCTCGGCCTCGGTGAGTACGGTGTCGCCGTCACGAAGGCGCCCCGATACGAAGATCTTGCGGCCTTCCATCCGCTCGACTCCCGCCTCGATCTGCAGCTTCTTCTCGATCGGCACGATCTGGCGGTAGTTGATGTGCAGGTAGGCGGTGCGCTGCCGGGGCCCGCCGGTGAGGACCGACGACGTCAGCCCCAGCACCGTGTCGAACAGCATGCCGATCGATCCGCCATGCACGGCTCCGTTGCGGCCCAGATGAAATCGGGCGAACCGCGCCCAGCCCTCGATGCGGCCGTCATCGGTCTTGTGTGCCGACATCGGGATGGTCAATATGTTGCCGCGGACCGGCAGGTCCATCCGTCGTCCCGACGGCGACTGCCATTCGTCGGTGTCGAACGGAGTGAGCAGCCCGGACAGCTTGTCCAGCAGGTCGGCGGCCTCGGTGATCACCGCATCCGGCGCGTCAACCGCGCGGGCATGGTCCTGCAGCGCGCGCACACCGGCGATGAACCTGCCGTAATCGGGCCCGCCCTTGGCGCTGGGATCGGGTGGGTTGAATCCACCGCCGGGATGCCACGCGTCTTTGGATGCCACCCGAACACCGTATTGCCCGGCGGAAGCGCTCCCCTACTTGGCGTTCTGCTTGCCGAGCTTGCTCAGCTTCTCGAACTCGTCGTCGCTCAGCTCGATCTCGGCAGCGGCGACGTTCTCCTCCAGATGTCCCACACTCGACGTCCCCGGAATCGGCAGCACCACCGGTGAACGTTTCAGCAGCCAGGCCAGCGCCAGCTGAGAGGGCGTTGCGTGACCGTGCTCCTCGCCGAGCTTGGCCAGCGGACCGTCGGGAGCCGCGAGCGGGCCCGCGGCCAGTGGGAACCACGGGATGAAACCGATCCCCTGCTTGGTGACCTCGTCCAGGAGCGCTTCGGCGGAGCGGTTGGTCAGGTTGTAGAGGTTCTGCACCGAGACAATCGGCGTGATCTTTTGCGCGGCGCGCAACTGCTTGACGTTGACCTCCGACAGACCGATATGACGGATCTTGCCTTCCTGCTGCAGCTTGACCAGCTCACCGATCTGGTCTGCCAGCGGGAATTTGTCGTCGATGCGGTGCAGCTGGAACAGGTCGATGGTGTCGACGCCCAGGCGGCGCAGGCTCAGTTCGGCTTCCTGGCGCAGGTACGCCGGGAAGCCCAGCGGAACCCACACGTCGGGCCCGGTGCGCAGCAGCCCCGCCTTGGTGGCGATGACCAGCCCGTCGTAGGGATGCAGCGCCTCTCGGATGATCTCCTCGGCGAAGTAGGGGCCGTAAGAGTTGGCGGTGTCGATGAAGTTGACGCCGAGTTCGGCCGCGCGCCGCAGCACGCGAATCGCTTCGTCCCGGTCGGCAGGCGGGCCCCAAATGCCCTTGCCGGTGAGACGCATTGCGCCGTAGCCGAGGCGGTTGATCGTGAGATCGCCGCCGAGAGTGAATGTTCCGGATGCCTGAGCGGGAGCTTGGGTAGTCACCTCGCCGACCGTACGCCTGCCGAAAAAAGCCGGCCACGTCCGCGTGGCAAGCTGAGTCGGTGGATTTGCAAACGATTGCGCAGTTGCCATTCACCTATCCGGACGTGGGCGCGACCGCTGGACCGTTTCCCCCGGGCTACAAGCACATGGGCTATTCGGCCCATATCGGCATGGGTCAGCTCCGCTTCGAAGAGGCCGCCGACGCAGTCATGCATTGGGGCATGCAGCGCGGCGCCGGACTGCGCGTAGAGGCCACCAGCGACAGCGTCGCGGCCGGCACTGTGGTCGTGGTGAAAATTGGTTTCCTCAAAGCGCCGTGTCGGGTCGTCTACACCGTCGACGAGCCGCATGTGCGCGGATTCGCCTACGGCACGCTGCCCGGCCATCCCGAGATCGGCGAGGAGCGGTTCGTGGTGCGCCATGACCCCGTCAGCTCCGCGGTGTTCGCCGAGGTGTCCGCCTTCTCCCGCCCCGCGACATGGTGGAGCAAAGCCGGCGGGCCGTTCACCTCGCTGCTGCAGAAAGCGATGAACAAGCGCTACGTGCGGGCGGTTTAGGCCCAACGCTGCTCGCCGACACGTAACTCGCGACACTTAAACAGTTGCGACGAAACGCCGTCGCGAGTCGCAGTTGTTTACGTCTCGGGAACCGTCGCCGTCGGCCGCAACTCCGATCTCGTATGCGTGATGTATTCGTCGGCAGTGAAGCCCTCCGCCACGGCCAGCTGACTCCGTATCAGCTCAGATCGCGATTCCGATCGATCTATCCCGACGTCTATCTACCGGAGTACCTGACTCCCTCGCTACGACAGAGGTCTGAGGCGGCATGGCTATGGTCGGGCCGTCGCGGGATCCTCGCCGGGCTCGCTGCTGCAGCACTGCACGGCTCCGACTGGATCGATGACGACGTACCGATCGAGCTGGTTTGGCGCAATCCACATCCACCTGCAGGCATCATCACGCGTAACCACCTCATTCGCGGTGACGAGGTCACATGCGTCGCGCGGATCCCTGCGACCACTCCGGCGCGCACTGCATACGATCTCGGCCGGCTGCCACCGCGCAACAGAGCGGTAGCGCGCTTGGACGCACTCATGCGGGCCAACCCGTTTCCCATCGAGGATGTGCGTCTGCTGACCAAAGCGCATCGGGGTGCCCGCGGTTTGCGACAACTACGGGCCGCGTTGTCGCTTGTCGACGGCGGGGCAGCGTCTCCGAAAGAGACGTGGCTGCGCCTGTTGTTGATCGATTCGGGGCTTCCCGGCCCGGCCACCCAGATACCCGTCCATGAGCGTCGGCACTTGATCGCCATACTCGACATGGGCTGGGAAGCATACAAAGTGGCCGTCGAATACGACGGTGACCAACACCGGACGAACCGCAAGCAATACGCCAAGGATCACTGGCGGATGCGCAAGCTGGAGGCGATGGGATGGATCGTCATCCGAGCCATCGCCGAGGATTCACCGGGAGACATCGTGCGGCGGGTCCGCACGGCGCTCCGCAAGCGAGGATGCCGCGACACTTAAACAGTTGCGACGAAACGCCGTCCCGAGTCTCAGTGGTTTATGAGTCGCCGCTGACCTGGTGACCCCAACGCGTGAGTAGCTCGTGGGCGCCCGTGCACAGGCGATCGATGACCTCGCCCACCGGTGCGACATCGGTGACCATCCCGACGCCCTGGCCCGCGTCGACCGCGGCGATCCGGCGATCGTCGGCGGCGATCGCGGTGACGAGTTCGGCTTCCGCATCGGCGTCTACGGCCAAGGCGTCTTCGTGTCCAGTCCAGCGTTCGACGAAATCGTTGCGCAGCACGCGTGACGGGAAACGTTCCGCCCACGGCAGATGACGGACGATGTCGTAAACCCGGGTGCTGGCGGTGTCGGTTTCGCGGGCCTTGATCAGCGCCCTACGCCCGGCCTCGCTGGTCAACGCCTCCACCGACGCCGACAGGCAGGTGCCCAGCCACGCTCCGCTGGCCCCGGCAGCGAGCACGGCGGCGAGGCTGCGCGGCGACGCGATTCCCCCCGCCGCCAGCACCGGTACCGACACGGCGTCGAGCACCACGTCGAGCAGCGGAAGCGTGCCGATTGTCGCCTCTCCGTGGCCGCCGCCTTCACAGCCGCGCGCCACCACCAGGTCGATGCCGGCGTCCTGCGCCCGGCGTGCCTCATCGCCGTTGTAAACCTGTGTGGCAGCGGCGATTCCGGCGTCGTGAACACGACTGACCCAGGACAGGTCTGTTCCGAAGCTGACCGAGATCAGCTTCGGCCGAGCGGCCAGCGCGGCTTCGAACAGGCCCGCCTCCTTGCGCATCACCCAGTCCACCAAGCCAATTCCGAACGTGCCCGCCACATGGGGCAACTCGGCATGCAGCGCCGACGTCGACCCGGCCGTCCCCATGCCCACCATGCCGAGTCCCCCGGCAGCGCTCACCCCTGCAGCCAGCTTCCCGCCCGCAACGCCGCCCATCGGGGCGTTGACGATGGGCACGCGGAGACCCATTGCCAGGGACCAGGGTGTCGACAGCATCCGGCTAAACCGCAGGGAGGCTTTTGAAGACGGTCAGCATGACCACCGAATCGTCGACTGCCTGCAGGGAATGCCGTTGCGGCGGGATGACCACGTAGTCGCCGGTCTTGCCATCCCAGCTATCGTCACCGGCGGTGAGGTGCACATGTCCTTGCAAGACCTGCAGCGACGCCTGTCCGGGACTGTCGTGTTCAGAGAGTTCATGCCCGGCAAGTAAGGCCACCACGGTCTGCCGCAGTTCGTGGGTGTGCCCCCCGTGCAATGTGTGCGAAGCGCGGCCACTGTGCGCCTGCCGCGCCGCAGCGAGCTGTTCGGCGGCCACGTCGGTCAGTGAAACGGATTCCATCATCAGTCCTTCGGTCGGCCCGCAACTGTCGGAAATTCCTCAGTTCGATAGTAGAAGAACGCCACCCGCGATCAATGCGAGCGACTTGATCACCTCGAGGCCGATGTAGACCAGATGCCCGCGGGAACGTGGTGCATCGAGTCCAGCCAATACCTGGTCGGACCGGCGGGTCAACCGCGGCCGAACCGCGCCGATCTGCACGACCAAGACCACGGTCGCGACCGCCAACGCCACCGTTACGCACACCGACGGCGGGCTCACGATGCAGGCCACCAGGATGACGATTGCGAGCACGACTTCGACGGCATTGAGCGCACGGAACACCAGTCGGCCGATGCCCAGGCCGATCGGCAGCGTGACATTGGGCGCGCGAAACTTCAGCGGTGCTTCGAGAAACGAGATGGCCAGCACCATGCCCAGCCAGACGAAGACCGCCGCCACGGCCACTGCCGACGCGGCATTCACGACGACGACATGCTAGAGCGAATCATGTTGTTGCTCAACCTCATCCAGCACGCGCTGTGCGACTCGAAACGCGGCGTTGGCGGCGGGCACGCCACAGTAAACCGCCGCCTGCAACAGAACTTCCTTGATCTCTTCTCGCGTCAAACCGTTGCGCAGCGCGCCCCGAAGATGCAGCGCCAGCTCGTCGTGATGGCCGCGGGCGATGAGCGCGGTCAGCGTGATCATCGAGCGACTGCGTCGATCCAGCCCGGGACGGGTCCAGACTGTGCCCCAAGCGAATTCGGTGACGATCTGCTGGAAGTCACGGGTGAAGTCGTTGGTCTTGGCGCTCGCCTGCTCGACGTAGCTGTCGCCGAGCACTTCTCGACGCACGGCCATGCCCTCGTCGTAACGGCCAGTGGTCATGTGGCTCCCAGTCTCTACAGCTTCGGGCTTGCACCCGAAAAGGTACCTGCGATGCGGCAGGGAAAACACGACTTATCGATCCGCCCCTCGAGTATGCGAACCAGTCGGGCATCCTTTACCCATGACGGTGGACGCCCTCCTGCAGTCGATCCCTCCGCTGGCCGTGTACGGCATGGTCGGCGCCGTCGTCGGCGTGGAGAGCCTGGGTATCCCCCTGCCCGGCGAAATCGTTCTGGTCAGCGCCGCGCTGCTGTCGTCGCGGCACGAGTTGGCGGTCAATCCGATCGGTGTGGGCGCGGCCGCGGTGCTCGGGGCGGTTGATCGGCGACTCGACCGGCTACGCCATCGGTCGGCGCCTGGGCTTGCCGCTGTTCGACCGCCTTGGTCGTCGCTTCCCGAATCACTTCGGTCCCGGGCATGTGCTGTATGCCGAGCGACTCTTTGAGCGCTGGGGTGCGCGGGCGGTGTTCTTCGGCCGGTTCATCGCGCTGCTGCGGATTTTCGCCGGGCCGCTGGCGGGGGCGTTGAAGATGCGCTACGGCAGGTTTCTGCTCGCAAACGTCTCGGGTGCGGTGTGTTGGGCAGGTGGCACTACCGCGCTGGTGTACTACGCGGGGATGGCCGCTGAACGCTGGCTGACGCGCTTCTCGTGGATCGCGTTGCTCGTCGCCGTCGTCTGCGGGGCGATCGCCGCAATAGTGCTGCGGGAGCGGACATCTCGCGCAATCGCCGATCTTGAAGCCGAACATTCCGACGAATCCGACGCCTCGAGCGCGTAAACACCGTTAGCATCGTCAACGATTTGTTCGTGCGCTTTTCCACCTGCGTCCGATAAGCGCCGAGGTGCTGTAGCAAAGAATGCATCCTATTTTCCTAAATTCAGACAAAAATCCCGCAGAACTTCCCGCACCAGGGGTCCGAGTTTGCCGAAAACGGTCAATGGCGCGTGGCGTCCCGGCGTCGGCTCAGCGGGCCGGCGGCCCGTAACTGCGAGGCCGCAGCGAAAGTGCATGTCCGAGCGCTTATTTCACGCCACATGAGCCGACCGCACCGACGTTCGGCAACCAGATCAGCTGCCGTTTGATCCGCAGGTCGGTTGATCAAAATTCGCTGAAAGATGCACTGTTCCAACATTCCTCACGCAATTCTCAGCCGCTTTTACATGGACACAGCCGATACGGATCTGTTATAAACGTTATATCTGCTAACCGACGTCAGTCTTAAGCTTCTAGGGCAGGCATCCATAGCGAGGCGCTCGGCGCCTATGGATCAGGAGCACCATGAGCACTTTCCTGATGGCCGAACCATCCTTTCACCCGTTGATGCTGAGCAGCCGTCTGATTTCTGAATTGGCGCAAGCACGAAGCACCCTGCGGGCGACCACCGAACGCAGCGGCTCTGCCGTGATCGTCAGCGCCGGCGGCGAACTAGACGCTTCCAACGACGCGGCCTGGCGGCGCCTGCTGAGCGAGGCCTCCGCGGCAGCGGGCCCGCCCGGTCCGCTCGTGATCGACACCAGCGGTCTTGACTTCATGGGCTGCTGCGCATACGCAGCCCTCGCTGAAGAGGCGGAGCGCGCGCGAGAGCACGGGGTCGAGATGCGACTGGTGAGCAACCAGCAGGTCGTCGCGCGGATCGTGCGCGCCTGCGGCCTCAGCGAGTTATTGCCCGTGGACGCCAGCGTGGACGCTGCCCTGTCCGCCTGCACCCTCGCCGACTGACGTTTCGACGCGTCAGGTCGGAAGGCCGAAAAGCTGCACGACCCCATGATCGCGGCCGGCGGTGTACCCGCCGTCGACGGCGATGGCCTGGCCGCTGACAAACGACGCGTCGGTCGAGACGAGAAACGCCGCCATCGCGGCGATCTCCTCCGACCTGCCCATCCGCTGTAGAGCATGCTCTTCGGTGATCGAGGCGCGGGGCCCCTCCATCCCCGGCAGGCCGAAAACGCTTTCAGTTAGCGGTGTTTCGATAAACCCGGGGCAGATCGCGTTGGCCCGGATGCCGCTGGGGCCATAGTCGAGCGCGATGTTCTTGGTCAGTAGGACGACCCCGCCCTTCGCGGCGTTGTAGACGCTGCCGCCCGCGGTTCCCTCGATGCCCTCCACGCTGGCCAACGTCACGATCGAGCCTCGTTCACCGTCGACGCGGGGTTGGTCGATCATGCGGGCCAACGCCGCTTTCGCGACGAGGAATGTACCGGTGAGATTGATCGCGATCACGCGTTCCCACTCCGCACGATCCAGCAGATGAACCGGCCCGCCGCCGGCGACACCCGCGGCGTGGACGACGCCGTCGAGCCGGTCCGGTACGGCGGCCAATACGGCGGCGATCGCGGCTTCGTCGGTGATATCGGCTGTCACGAAATGGAAGTCAGGGCCGAGGTCGGGCGGCGCCGCCACGTCGGCGCCGATCACGCTGCCACCTTCGGCCAGTAGACGCTCGGCGGTGGCCAGACCGATGCCGGAGGCGGCACCTGTCACCACGAACGTCCGGGAACGGGCGCGATCAGCGTTTACCACGGCTGGTCCTCTCGAATTCCGTTGCTGCGCAGTCAGAGTCCAAACTGGTCATCGATGAGGCCGAGCCAGATTTGAGCGACGTCCATCGCGACCTTTTCACTGATGAACGCGTGCTGGGTGCCGGTATAGATGTCACGGAACGCTCGCTCGAGTCGGCTGCCCTCGCGTATCGCGGTGGTGCCGGCGGCCAAGTGCGCCCACTCCGCGACCGCTCGCGCGGTGTCGGTGGCGTACACCGCCGCCACTCGCATGTCGGCGCGCAACCGGGGTGTCAGGTCCTGCCCGGCCTCGACGGCAGCCTCGGCAGCGGCGAACGCATCGAGCACCAGCAGGCGCGCAGCGCGCCACGCGGCAACGTGGTGCGCGAGCCCCTTCTGGAAGGTTTGCCGGGTGGCCAGCGTCGCCATGTCGCTCATTCGCACCTTGGTGGCGGCCAACTCTTCGACGTCGTCGAGCATGCTCTTGGCGACCCCGAGCGCAAACGATGCGTGACCGGCGGCGGTGACCGGCATCAGGCCCATCCGGCCGGCCGCGGAACTCCCCCGCGCAGGCTCGCGGATGAACAGCGGGATGGTTCGGCGTTCCGGGACGAAGACGTCGGTGACGGTGTAATCGTAGGAGCCAGTTCCCTTGAGCCCTTGGACATGCCATCCATCGGTAAAGGTGACCTCGTCGCGGGGCACGAATGCCACTCGCATATCCGGGATGCCTTCGCTGACCCAGCGCATCTCGCCGTCGTCCATCGGGAAGAAGCCGGCCCCGATGTACGCCGAGTGCCCGGTACCGGAGCCGAAGCTCCACGCGCCGCTCAACCGGTAGCCGCCGTCGACTGCCGAACCCTGACCATTCGGGAAGTACTGGCCGCCGATGGTGATGCGGTTGTCGTTCTCGGTGAAGACCTCGGCGAAGCCGTCGTCGGGAAGATACGTCGCGGCCGCGAACGTCGACGGCAGGTTGGCAATCCCGATCCAGCCGAACGATCCGTCCTGCCAAGCCATTTCGATCCAGGTGTCGATCATCTCCTGGAATGACGGCTCGACGCCCCCGGCCGCCTTGGGGTTGAACGCAGGCATCAGACCGCTGGCCCACATCTCGTCGACGATCGCCGGGGACAGTGTCCGAAGACGTTCCGATTCGGCGGCCTCAACACGGACCAGGTCGCGCATCCCGCGAGCCCGATCGATCACCGACACGTCAGCCACCACGTCCGCTCCTCTCGGTCTACCGCCCTACATCATCGGCGATGAAGACCGATTCGCGTCACTGATTGGCTTCCGGCCATACCTCGCTGGTCGGGAAAACTCCCTGAGTCCCCGGCCGCCAATCCTTCACCCGGGCCTTTTCCGCGGCGCGTGCTTTTGCTTCCGCTTTCTTTCGCGCCTCGAAGATCTCGAGGCCTTCGTCTTCGTCCTCTTCGGGGTTGTCGTCGACCTCGAAGAGGACCTCAAACCACCGCTTGTGGGGCTGTACCCGCGTTTCGATGTCACCCGTCGGGGTCGCGCGCTTGATCTGGACATTCTCCAGGTTGGGATCGCGTCGGGAGATGAACAACTCGAGCGCCTCGCCTAACTCGCGTCCACTGAGATTGATGTCTGCGAGCGCCCTGCCTTGGTACGTAGCCACGCCGGACATCTTGCAACGGAATCGCGCTGGATGCATTCTTTTGCGGCCGCGCGGCGCCGGACCGTGGACTCCGACGAAGCAACTGACCTCCCGTCTTCGCGGCAATGGCGTCGAAGACGAGAGGTCAGCCCTGAGTAGTCGGATCTAGGTCAGTACAGCGGTATCCAGTTGCCGAAGAACCAGAATCCCCAGCCGCCGAACAG
This sequence comes from uncultured Actinomycetota bacterium, assembly GCA_963749375.1. GTDB lineage: Bacteria > Actinomycetota > Actinomycetes > Mycobacteriales > Mycobacteriaceae > Mycobacterium. The sequence goes on along the minus strand of CAVVNB010000016.1, from coordinate 196,751 downwards.
CGGATTGAAGACCGGTATGCCGTTGAAACCGTTGTAGTTGAACGCCCCGAAATCGCGCTGTGCATAACCTATGTCGCGGGGCGGCCCATCCCACCGCTGGTTCCACCCGCCGGGAGGCGGCGGCCCGTTCCAGCCGCCAGGAGGCGGTGGTCCGTCCCAGTTGGGCGGCGGCGCTCCAGGAGGAGGTCCACCGTTCCACCCGAAACCGTGTTGGGGCGGCGGAGGCGGTGCACCGTGGTCCGGCGCGCTGAAGCCGTGCGGTGCGTCGCGTGGGCCACCCCACTGCGGACCGCCGCGGTCGTAGAAACCGTGTTGCACGTATGGAGGCGGTGGCGGTCCACCAGGACCGCCAGGCCCATGATCTCCAGGCCCACCGGGTCCATGGTCTCCAGGCCCACCGGGGCCACCAGGTCCACCGGGCCACCAGGCCCACCGGGGCCACCAGGCCCACCAGGTCCACCAGGACCACCGGGCTGACCTGGTCCGCCGGGTCCACCGGGCTGACCTGGGCCACCAGGCCCACCAGGACCGTGACCGCCACCGGGGCCACCAGGACTACCGGGACCGCCCGGGCCAGCAGGCTCACCGGGGCCACCAGGACCGCCCGGCCCATGACCGCCACCGGGCCCGCCCGGTCCACCAGGTCCGGCTGGGCCACCCGGTCCACCAGGACCAGGACCAGCCGGCGCATGACCGCCGCCCGCACCGCCAGGCCCACCAGGACCAGCGCCGCCGGGACCACCAGGTCCAGCCGGCGCGTGACCACCGCCCGCACCGCCAGGCCCACCAGGACCAGCGCCGCCGGGACCACCAGGTCCAGCCGGCGCGTGACCACCGCCCGCACCGCCCGGCGCACCAGGACCAGGCCCGCCGGGACCCGGCCCGCCCGGGCCACCCGGGCCCCCGGGACCGGGCGGATCGTCGGCGATCGGCCCGCAATGGATGCATGCCGGATCACTCTTGAATGGGGTGGCGCTGGCTAACCCCGTACCGACCGTCAGTCCTGACATGCCGAGGGCTGCCGCGAAGGCTGCGCCTGCCACGCGCTTCACATACATACCTGTCGGTTCCTTCCGAGCTTGAAGAGCCACGACGTGCTTGCTGCGTCGACCGCGACGACGAATTAGGGGCAAGTCGCATCCATCTCGAACGACTTGCTGACGGGTTGCTGCGGGTTGGCCGCGTCGGCCCCCGTCGCGGTGCCTTTGATCGTGTACGAGTTGCCACTCTTGGTGGCCTGTGCGCTGGCTTGATTGGCCGCACCGGCCGAGTAGCCCAGCGTGACGCCGGTCAGGTTGCCCAACCCCACTGCTTGAACGACGGGTGGATCTGCGTTGGTCACCACCGCGCCGATACCCGTTGTCGGATCGCCGAAACCGATGCTGGTGTTGCCGTTTACCTGCGTGCAGCTGATGGCACCGGTCACGTTTTGGGCCGAGCCGTCGATGACAACTCTGTTGCCGACCGGGGCCGCCGCCGCCGCGCTACTGCTTGCGCCGCTGTTGGGTTTATTGCTCGAACAGCCGGCCAGCCCAGCCACCACGGTGGCCGCGGCGGCGACGCCAACCAAAATTCCGTGCTTTGCCACTGCTCTCCTTTACCTTTCGCTGACGATGCCGGGGCATTGGCCCGAACCCTACGCTTTAAGAGTCGGCCGGTGGAGTACCCGCGCCTTCCGATTGACCGCCATCCGCTGGGTCTAAACACGGCGAAATATGTCCGGACTCGTCAGTCCTGCACCTGGGGTGAAGGTGCCTCAACGGTGGCCAATTCACTGAAGCCGCTGACGTCGAAGATCCGGGCCAGATGGGGATGGGCGATGACGCGGATTTGTTCGGCATGGCGAAACAGCACATTGACGGCCGCGCTGTCCAAGTACTCGACGCCGCTGAGGTCGACGACCAAGGTCGCGTCAGCGCTACTGTCGGCGTTGGCAACCGCGTCGGTGAGCGCCTGACTGAACGGTTCGACGTTGCTCAGGTCGATTTCACCCGTCGCGGTCAGCACGAGTCGTCCGTCCGTGTGCCGCACCGTATCGAGGTTCAGCGATGTGGGCATTAGACGACCCTCGCCGTCAAATGAACTGTGGTTCCGTCGGTTTCGGGATCAATGGTGACGTCTTGCATGAGACCCTGCATGAGTTTGATGCCTCGTCCGCGATGGCGTTGAGCGGTCGGGCTGGGACGCTTCCACGAGCCCGAATCGGCGATGGTCAGTCGCACCAGCTCGGCGCTCGCAGTTGCGCGCAGACTGATGGTTCCCTGCGGCGTGTCCCGGTGGCCATGCTCGATCGCGTTGCTGACGGCTTCCCCGGCGGCGGTCAGCACGTCGTAAACCTGATCCGGCTTCACTCCCGCCTGAATCAACCAGTGACGCAACGTTGTTCGTACTTCGGCAAGACGATTGACGTCGGCTGGAAAGTCGATCTGCAGTGGTGCGGGATGACGGTAGAGCAGTAACGCCACGTCATCCTGATAGCCGCCGCTCGGTGCAAGCTGATGCATGATCCGGTTCGACAGCTGCTCCAACTCGGCGTCGCGACCCTCGTGCAGGAGCGTGCATACGTTGGCGATGCCGTCGTCCAACGAACTACGCCGACGCTCGACCAGACCATCGGTGTACAGCAGCAGGACCGCGCGCGGCGGCAACGTGATTCGGGCTTCGGGGCGGAGTCGGTCCGGGCGCACCCCCACTGGAATGGTGCGGCCATCCTCTATGACCCGGGTCGTGCCATCCGCATGCATCACGATGGGTGGCGGATGTCCGGCGCTGGAGTACACGAGTTCACCCGTCTCCGAATTGAGTACCGCGCATACGGCGGTGGTGCCTTGCGCGCCCGGCAGGCGGGCGGCGAAGCGGTCCAAACCGGCCAAAGCGAGACGGGGACTCGGACGTTCGAGCAGCAGCGCCCGGCACGCGCTGCGCAACTGACCCATGACGGTGGCCGCGTTAAGTCCGTGTCCCACACAGTCGCCGACGATCAACCCGATACGCCCGTCGTCTAGGTCGACGACGTCGTACCAGTCGCCGCCTACCTGCAGCGGCCGGCTTGCGGCCTGGTAGCGCACCGCGAATCCGTGCGGGAGATGCGCCGGTCCCAGGATGGCGTGTTGCAGCGCCAATGCCGTTTCCCGTTGTTGGTCGACCTGATGGACGCGGTGCAGAGCCTGGCCGAGACGGCCGGCTTGCATGGTGAGCAAAGTCTGATCTTCGAGGGTGAACGGGCGCTGCTCAGAGAGATCGATCCAGACAACGAGCACACCGTCGGGATGTTGAAGCGCAATGCCTGCCGTCCCGGGTTCCGAGATATAAGGCCTGAGCAGGTCGCCACCCCGGAGTGAACTCAGCCTCCGCTGGGTATCCGCCGGCAGATCTGTCCACTGCGTGGCCTCGCCGACGGATACCACATCTATTCCTTCACTGGGTATTTCGGCGCCGTGACGAGTGTTGGGAAAAGTGACGACGAGCACCCGCCGGGCCCGCCACAGTCGTCGCAATTCCTCAGCTGCGACCTGGAGCGCATCATCGACGGTGTCGGCTTGCGCGAGTTGCCGGTTGAGGGCATGCTCACGACCCGCCGCGAGCGCCAAGGCCAACGCGGCATGCCTGGCGAAGTCGCTGACCAGGTCCAGGTAATCGGTGCCGAACGGGGGTTGCTGTGGATTGCGCGCCACAGCGATGACACCGAGTGCCGTGTCGTCCGCAATCAAGGGGATCACGATCGCTGATCGTTCGCCCACGTCGGTGAAGCCTTCGATCGGATATTGGAAAGAGTCGGTGATCATCGGGATGCCGCGCCGGATCACACCACCGGTGGTTGAGCGATCCATCGGAACCTGTCGGCCGATCACCTCGGTGGCATAGCGGCCCGCCGTGGCGGCGACGACAAGAGTGTCGATGTCGGCGGCGGGAACGTCGGACTCGCTCGGCACCAACAGAATCGCCTGCTCGGCTTCGGCCAGTTCGAGTGCCCGGTTGACGATGAGCTGCAGTGGCCCGGTCTGTGGGTCACCGGAGAGCAGGGCTGAGGTGATCTCCCGGCTGGCCCTCGTCCATTTCGCGGTCTCACGTTCCTGCTCGAAGAGCCGCGCGTTGTCGATGGCCACGGCGGCGGCTGACACCAGGGCCCGCACTGCTCGTTTTTGCGAGTCGGAGAAGATGCGACCGGGCCGATCGTCGGCCAGGTACAAGGTGCCGAATTCAGCAGCGCGCACTCTGATCGGTACCGCGAGCACCGTTCTTAGCTTGGCTGCGCCCGCCTCAGCCTGTACCGGCTGGTCGGCGCCGAGGTCGTAGATCCGAAGCCCGTCGCCTACCGCCAGGTCGGCGAAGCGCAGAGCGTCATCAACATCGATGCCCAGCGAGACGACAGAGGAGAAGCCTCCATCGGCGGCGGATACGCCCAGCGCGCCGGACCGAACTCCAGTCAGTTCCACTGCAGCTTTGACGATTCGCTGCAACGTTCCCTGGAGGTCGAGAACCGAACCGATCTCGACGATGGCTTGAACCAGCTGCTCGATGTGGTCTTGGGCTACCCGCAGTTCGCGGACCTGGTCACTCATTTGACAGACCAAATAATGGCGGCGCAGGCGCGGTGAACCTTCGTTCGATCCGGTCGCAGTCCATGTTTGCCAACCCTAAGCTTCGGTCATTCAAATCGCCGCGATTGCCGGCGCTGCCCACCTATAGGCATCCCCTTGTGAGCGTCAACGGAAACAGATTGCGCCAGCAGAGGTCAGAGTTTGAGCGAATCCGAGCGAACAAGCGCCCTGGGACAGTTGTGCGGTGGTCCCGGCTGGGTTCGAACCAGCGACCTCCCGCGTGTGAGGCGGGCGCTCTTCCACTGAGCTACGAGACCGCGTGCCGGACAGGCGAACGACGTCGAAGATTAACACGAGACGGTATCTCCGCAGAACGCGCTGCCTGCGGTCAATTCGCGGCGCGCCCATTGTTACTGAGGAATTTGTGCGGTCACACTCAGGTGGACTATCGTCGTGCTTCGCACCGGGCGACGATCTCGTCCGTGGCGTGCGGATGTAGCGCAGTTGGTAGCGCATCACCTTGCCAAGGTGAGGGTCGCGGGTTCGAATCCCGTCATCCGCTCGAAGGTGCAAATGGCATCAATCCCAGCGGTGGAGTGGCCGAGTGGTGAGGCAACGGCCTGCAAAGCCGTGCACACGGGTTCGATTCCCGTCTCCACCTCCAGATTTGTTTCCCCGGCGCGATTAGCTCAGCGGGAGAGCGCTTCCCTGACACGGAAGAGGTCACTGGTTCAATCCCAGTATCGCGCACCACGTTTGATGTGCAGGTGAGGCCCGGTTTCGACCGGGCTTTCATCCTCTCCGCGCAATAACGCGCATAGGGCCGGTGGGTTACGCCAAACACCGGAGGACTCCCAAATGACGCAAACCACCACGACACCAGACGTCCCACTACCTGCCGGCGCGATCGACACCGGTTGGGAGGCCGGGACCAACGAGTACCGCGTAATCCGCACGACCGAGCGCCATGCCGGCAGAAACTGCGTCGTTTTCGGCTCAGCGGTGCAATTTGCTGACGGATTTATCGACGACGGCAAGCGCGACCCGAAGGACCCGCCCACTGTCCGGGTAGTAGCCGCCGACGGCATGACCGTGGCTCAAGCTCGAGAAGTCGCGGCCCTGATCTTGGCCATAGCCGACGAGCTAGACGGGTGGGACTGCGCGATGAGCGGTGACGCTCAGTCGACGAGGTGGCAGCAGCGAGCGAACTCCTAGAACAGGAGTTCGCGCCAGAACTACGGGCAGTTGTGGGCCGGAAGCCCATGACTGCGTAGACGGCCTTGGCGATCGACCAGGGTTGGCTGGTTAGTCACACCTGTCAGCCCGAGTGGTCTTCAATGTTGGCGCCAGCCGCGTGTGTCTTGATCGCCTCAATGCCCTTCTCGGCGTTGGCTTTTGACTCGTACCTCTGACTAGCGGCGATGATTTCGCCGTTCGGGGCTTTGAGGAAACGGAATTTCCCTGCTTTGTCCTTGCTGATCCCGACCTTGGCTGCCATCGCGTTCTCCCTCGGGCTGGGGTCGGTTTTGACCGACGTTAGCAACGTCGACGAGGCGGCGCTGAGGTTCCGTCGGAGGTGCGGACCCCCAGCAGAACGGTGGCTTTAGAACGAGCCGGAAGCGTTACCGAACAGCGAGACGATGTCGTAGAGCAAATTGGCGGAGTCCGCGGTGGTGTTGCCGTGCGTCAGCAGCACTTCGGCCAGGTCATTGCTAAAGCCACCACCGGCGATCGCGCTGTCGGGCGAGCCCGCGGTACCGAAGGGATCCAAGACGTAGCCGATGTTGGAATCGCCGTCATAGGCCTGCGCGGTGCTGTTGGCGGGGCCGTCGACGTAGACGTAGTTGTCGTTGCCGCCGTACGCGTTGGCTTCGGCGTTGTCGGTGGTGCCGACGGCGGTGTTGTCGTCGCCCTTGCCCGCGTAGGCCTCGGCAGGAATAAAACCGGTGTTGCTGCCGGAGTCGCTGGCGTAATTGCCGTCGCCCTCGACGGCTCGAGCGCCGAAATACTGGCCGCTGTTGTTGCCGACGTCGATGGCGGTGTCATTGTTACCGTCCCCGGACCCGTTCCCCCCGGCCAGGGCGCCGGCGCCGGCGAACGCGCCGTCGTTGAGGCCCTGGGTACCCCCGTTGGTGTTGTCGCCGATGTCGATTGCGGTGTCGTGGACGCCGGTCCCGCCGTCGGTGCCTCCGGCCAGGTCGGAGTTCCCGGCGTAGGCGCCAACGTTGGTGAAGTAGACAGCGGGGTTGACGTTGTTGCCGATGTCGATGGCGGTGTCGTAATTCGCGCCAGTGACGCCCTGCTCGTATCCGCCGGCCCAGGAGTCGGCGTTGGTGCCCACAGCCTCGGCCACATCGCCGGTGCCCCCGGCGGAGAAGGCGGAAGCACCGCTGCCGTCGGCAACGGCCAAGCCGCTGGTGCCGTTGGCCTGGGCGCCGGCGTCGTCGCCGTAAGCGATCGCCAGGCTGTAATCCCCGGTAGTGGTGTCGGCGGTGGCGCTGCCACCGCCGTCGTAGATGGTGTAGCCGTCGAACGAGATAAACAAGTCAATGGGTGTCGCCGAGGCGGGGAAGCCCCACTCAGCAGACTATCGATGCTCGACAACCAGTCGCCGGATGAGTCGGCCGAGGCGACCGGCGTCTGGGCCCATCCGGCCCCAATACCCAACCCCACCGCCAGCACGCCCAACCGAGCCACACCATGAACGTTCACCATTGGGTCTTCTCCTGCTTGACGGGCGCCTGCCGACGGCGGATTCATTTTGCGCGCTCAGACAGCTCCGCGCACGGGGAATCGTCCCAATTCTTGAGGATTTTCTCAGGATGGGCCTAGGCGCGTCTCAGCAAAGGGCTGCGTACTGTCGCCGAGGTTTGTGTCGGAGCTCCGAGGTAGAACGTCGAGCGTGGGTGGCCCGCGTCGCGACGACTTCCCCAACCACTTCGTCGGCGACCTGGTGCACACCGAGCGCGGCTGGGTCGTCGTGCCACCCACTGCGTGTCCGGACGGCCACGACTACGCCGACGATGGTTGGGCGACGAGCGCGGTGTGGTGCACCTGCGATACCCGGCACCTGCAATGGCGATGCCACTACGGGAAGTCGATCTTGCGGCGAGTAGTCGACGAACTGCATACGCACCGAACCGAATGCGACTGCGGGCACTGTGAGGCGGCAGCGATCGCACGAATCGGCGACGTGTGCAACATCGCAGCCAATTGGCAACGAATGATCTCCGCGGTCCCGCGCCGAGCGGCACGCTGAACCGTCAACACCCGCGTCGGACAGCCAGTTGAGCCTTAGGTTCGCCGCCGGCTGCGGTATCGACCGCGCGGGGGTATCAGAATGCGATGCGCTTGTTTTTGCGACTTCATCGCCGAGCCGATGCGGTTGGAAGGTGTTGTGCGCCGACCGATTTAGCCACGTGCCGGCTCAGATCTGCACGAGTGGATTGTCGTTGGACATGTGAATGACTTTCACCCACCCACCCAGCAGCGGCGCGCCGAAAATCCAGGCTAACCGCGTTTAGCGTGCCTCATCACACGGTGCGCCGTCGAAGCGGGCACGCGCATCATGGATATCGGAATAGCGGGTGTCGGCCCAATCGATGAGGCTCGCCATCGGCTCCAGCAGCGATTGGCCCAGCGGGGACAGGCGATATTCAACGCTCGGCGGCTTGGTCGCAAAGACATGGCGGGTGATCAGTCCGTCACGCTCCAAATCGCGCAGCGTCTGGGTCAGCATCCGCTTGGAGATGTCCCGAATAGCTCGGTGAAGCTCGCTGAAGCGCTGTGGTCGCGCCGCCAGGGTCATGATCATGAGGATGCTCCACTTGTCGCCGATGCTGTCGAGCACGTCGCGCACCGGGCAATACACGGGTCCTACCGACTCGGCGTCCTCGGATTGGTATCGGCTGAAACGCTCGATCGCGCTCACCGCTGAGCTCACGGAGTCCATGCGGGTTCCCCTGCCGTCACCTGGTTACTAATAACTGCCTCCTTACGGCTTAGCAACACGGTCTCTAAATTAGACCTGGTCTGGAACTTAGACCAGGCTTAAAACGTAGATCGCCTAGCGCTAGGAGAAAATGCATGAAGATATTGATTTTGGGGGCAACCGGCGCAACCGGTCAGCTAATCGTCCAAGAAGCCACGGCCAGCGGTCACTACGTAGTGGCGCTGGTTCGTGCGAAAGCGAGCTCTAATCTGCCAGGAGCCGAGGTGATCGAGGGCGATGTCCGCGACGAGGCGACCCTCGCGCGCGCGTTGAACGGCTGCGATGCCGTCGTCAGCGCGCTGGGCACCGGTATGGGATTGCGCGAGGTCGACCTGCTGACCGTCGCGACCCGCGCCCTCGTCGCGGCGATGACCCGCGCAGGCGTCCGCCGTCTCATATGTATCTCCGCGCTCGGAGTCGGCGACAGTCGCCACCACGGCGGCTTCGTCTTCAACCGCATATTTCAGCCGTTGCTGCTCGGCCCCGCCTACAAAGACAAGGACCGCCAAGAAGCCGCGATCCGCGCCAGTTCGCTCGACTGGGTTGTCATCCGCCCCGCCATGCTGACCAACGGCGCGGCGCGTGGCCGGATCAGGGCAACCACCGACCTTGCCGGCGTCGACGGCGGCAAGATAGCGCGCGCCGACGTCGCTCAGTTCGTGCTTGAGCAGCTGACGACCGACACCTGGTTGCGGCGGACACCCGTCATCCTGTGGTGAAGGGTGGTTTCACGATCCGCCGAGTTCCCAGCGTTTCAGCCGGCGATCTGCGCCTGCGCCTCCGCGTTGGCGGTCTGGTCGGGGCAGTGCTGACGGATCGTGGTGCCGGTCAAGACGCCGGCGTTTGTCGCGTTGTATCCGCTGGCTTCGAGGGTGGTTTCGATCGCGGCGAGACTGGTGCCGCCGCGCAACGCCGCGCAGATGTCGAAGCGGGAGTCGATGGTGGCGGCGTCCGCGGGCGCCGGGAGCGCGAGTGCCGCGGCCAGTGCGGCCCCAGCCGCAAAGAGCGACCAACGGACGATGTGTTGCCTGGGGAAGGTGGTCTGCCTCATGTCAGCCTCGCTGCTGTCGAGGTCACCGTCTGATTAGTGGCCGTTATCGTCTACCAACAGTCGGTTACCCCAGCGTGTGCCCGATTCGCAGCGATGGTGACCCATTTCACGGCGGCGGCCAATTGTGGTCTGCGGCTTGTGTTGAACACCTAAGCTGAAGCACGCTGGAACTCGCACACCGCGATCCACAGGGAGGCCCGCTATGACGAGGTTTCTTCGCCACTTGGCCGCCACGATCGCGGCGGCGTCCATTCCGCTCGCGGCGGGAGCGGTCGCGACATCGGCCGTCAGCGTCGCAGCGCCCGGAGCCAATTCGCCGCATTGCGACCAGAGCGTGACTTCACATTGCGTGAGCAGTTCGCCGCAGTGCGATCCGCAGTGGTCGCGCAACGTCTGGACCGGTGAGTGCCACCCGCAACCGGCACTGCCCGACTGGTATGTGGTCCGGCCGGCTTACGCGCCACCGTATGCACCCGTCGATGTCCCGCCTCCGCCTCCCCCGCCGCCATGGGCGACTCACATGCAACCGAGATGGGACGAAGGCAGCCAGCACTGGTTCTGGGCCGGGGTTTAGAAGCGGCGCAGGCTATTTCATAGCTTGCGAACCCCGCGGAGGATCTTCGCGAACGGGTTACCGGCGGCGAGGCCGCGGCGAAGACTCGGCTGTAACGTGCTCAAGTTCAACAAGACCGGGTAGCTCAGCCCGTGATCACGCCAGTCCGCAAGCTGGTCCACGATCTCGTCGTGAGTGCCTTGCAGGCAGGCGTCTTTCAGCAGCGCCAGCGGGACGTCAGAGGTGTACTTCAGCACCGACTCCTCGTCGAAGACCTGCGGGATGATGTCCTGAGAACCGGTGAAATCGTCGCCAAGCGGGTGAGAGACACCGTGGCGCTTCCACAGTTCCGCCGGCGCATTCAACGCGAACGTCTTCATAGCGGTCGACTCGAGCGCCTCGTCGATCTCGTGACGACTGCGACCGGTCACGGTGAAGAACAGGATCGCAGCACCGATCGACGACGGATCGCGTCCGGCATCCGAAGCCGCGACTCGAACGGCTTCCAAGCCGCGGGCGTAATCCGCCGGCGAGAACACCGCCGCGGGAAACCAGGTGTCGGCGTAGCGGCCGGTGGCCCGCAACATCCTGGGTCCGTGTGACGCGATCCAAATCTCCGGCCATTTACCGCGATACGGCCATAGGTCGAATACCGCGTTGTGCAATGGGAAGAACGGCGAATCGCGAGTGACGAGTTCTCCACCGGAGTTCCACAGCGCCCTGATGGTGGCCATCGCTTCCTCGAACCGCGCTACCGGTCGGGACCAGTCCACGCCGTACGGTTCGTTGCCCTCGCGCTCGCCGGTGCCGATGCCGAGAATGGCCCGACCCTTGGTGAGCAGGTGCAACGTCGCCGCGGCCTGCGCGGTGACCGCGGGATTGCGGCGAGCGGTGTCGGTGACACCGATTCCAAGGCGCATGCGGCCCAACCGATTTCGAGCGGCCAGATGCCCCAGCACCGTCCACGGCTCGAGGTTCGCGTCGACTTTCGGCGTCAGTCGTGCGGCGCCGATGTATTTCGGTTGTGCCATTGCTCGCGGAAACAACGAATTCAAGTGATCAGCCAGCCAGAACGAATCCGCCCGGGCAGCCACCGCCGACAGGTAGCTACTTCGCGTCACAGCCATCGGCGAAAAACGCATGGGCAGCGCCTGCGCCGCCAAACCGACCTTCACAACGGAACCCCCGGCAGCCGGCGACCTACTGCTGACCGCCCGATCCTGCCACCCCGTCACCCCGCGACTGGAACGGGCCGGCGCCCGCATTGGCCTGCTGCACGTATTGGGGGCAGTAGGCACTCACCGCGATCGCGGTGAACTTGGCGGCGCTGGTCGTACTTATTCCCGAATTCTGTTGCTGCACGAGCTGAACAACCTGTAGCCCCGGCTTCCCCTGCGCTATCAGGTCGCACGTCGTGTGGCCCGCTTCGACGGCATTGTTGGGATCGTTGAAGCTGATGCCGGCTTTGGTCAACGCGTCGACGAAGCTGGCGTCGACCCCCGGATCGGCGTGTGCCGGCACCGCTACACACAGCGCCGCGGCGATGCCAAGCGTCATGAATAGAAGTCTCATGCCCTAATCATCGCCCAGATGGCGCGCGGCGGCTCAGCCTGGTTTACGCGTCCTTCAACCCGCGGCCGGTTGGGCAGTGGTCGGTGCCGGCGGCTGCGTTACGCGTTGCAGGAATTGCGGGCAGTAGGCGCTCGCCGCGATCGCGGTGAATTGCGCAGCCTTGGTGGTATCCAGACCGGGATTCTGGCGTGTCACGAGGTTGACAACATCGAGCTCCGGTCGACCTTGGTCCATCATTCCGCAGGCAGCTCTGGCGGCCTTGACCGCGCCGGGCTCACTCTTGACCGTGATGCCCGCTTTCGTGAGCGCATCGAGAAAGCTCGCATCCAGACCCGGGTCAGCATCGGAGGGATTCTCTTGTGCGAGTGCGAACAGCGACAGCATGGCGGCTCCCACCACCACCAGCAGCCAACGCCTCATCGGAACATCGTCGCGCACCTCGGCTCTTTTGTCTCGCCCACCGAACCGCCACATCGACTGCGGGGTGCTGACAAGATCGCAAGAATGGCCGAAAGAATCGAAGTCCAGCGCACCATCACCGCCCCGCCCGCCGACATCTTCGCCGTCCTCTGCGACCCGCAGGGGCACGTCGCCATCGATTCATCAGGCATGCTGCAGGACGCCGAAGGCGCCGCGGTTGCCGCTGCCGGTGACAGCTTCGTCGTGCACATGGACCGCGAGGCCCTCAATGACTTTCCGGATCTCGGCAAATACGACGTCACCGTCACCATCAACGAATTCGAGCAGGACCAGCTGATCGCCTGGACCGTGCTGGGCCAGATCCGGCCCCAGATCGGTCACGTTTACGGCTACCGCCTCGAGCCCGACGAACAGGGCGACGGCACGGTCGTCACGTCGTTCTACGACTGGTCGCAGATCGACGAAAAGTGGCGCGAAGCCGGGATTTTCCCGGTGATCTCGGAAACCGCACTACGCGCATCGCTGGGCATCCTGGATCGCACGGTCCGACGCGGTTACCCGAAAGGCTGAACCGAAGGCGTCAACGACAAGTTGACGCGCGTCTGTCGTCAACCTACTGTTGACGACATGGCCCAGCCCGTTCGCCTCGACGAGATGATCAACACCATCAAGAACGTGCACTCGGATGTGCTCGATCAACTCAGTGACGCGGTGTTGACCGCCGAACATCTCGGCGAGGTCGCCGACCACTTGATCGGCCATTTCGTCGACCAGGCGCGTCGATCCGGCGCTTCCTGGACCGACATCGGCAAGAGCATGGGCGTGACCAAACAGGCCGCCCAGAAGCGCTTCGTACTGCGCGCCGAGACCACCACACTCGACGCAGGCGGCAGCTTCGAGCGCTTCACGCCCCGTGCCCGCAATTCGGTGATCGCCGCCCAGACCGCCGCGCGCGAGGCCGGCAACAACGAGATCACGCCCGGCCACCTGATTCTCGGAGTGCTGAACGACCCGGAGGCACTGGTCACCAAACTGCTGCGAGCCCAACGCATCGATCCCGAATCGCTGCGGGACTCGATCACGCTGCCGTCGCCGGCCGACAAGGTGCCAGCGCTGATCCCCTTCAGCGGCACGGCCCGCAAAGCCCTCGAGCTGACCTTCCGTGAGGCACTTCGGCTGGGCCACAACTACATTGGCACCGAGCATGTTTTGCTTGCCCTGCTCGAACTCGAAGACGGCAGCGGTTCGCTGCATCAGGCCGGCGTCGACAAGGACCGTATCGAGGCCGATCTGGCCGCCGTAGCGAAGGCCAAGGCCGCCGGCAAGAAAAGCTGAGGGTTGCACAACCCGACAACGTGAGCCCAGCGGTGTGCCATCATGCGATGGTTGCTGAGGAGGACAGATGCGCCGCTACCTGGTTGCCGTGATCACCGTTATCGCGGCCACGTTCATCGCGGTACCCCGCGCGTCGGCGGGAGACGCTCCAATCGGCCATCTCGGTGACACGTTACGAGTCGACACCGGGAAGATGATCGCCGACGTCACGGTCAGCAGCGTGCAGCCGGTCGACCCGCCGCCCGGCTTCGGCTACAACCGGGTTGGCATTCCGGTCAAGAGTTTTCCGAACAGCGCCGTCGTGCGCGCAGATGTGGCGATCCACGCGGTTCGGGTGCCCAACCCGTATCAGATGGTCACCGATTTCACCTTCGACGGAGTCACCCCGTTCGGCGACGCCTACAAGTCCCGCGCCTCCGACGCGCCCGACGCGCTGGACGCGGCGCTGACGAACGCGCCGGCCGGATCGATCGTCCGCGGCGGTGTGTACTGGGAGGCCTACCGCGATCCGGTCTCCACTGTTGTTCTGCTGGACAAGAAGACGGGCTATCACCTCGCGCAGTGGAACCTGTAGCGCGTATCGCCACCGCGGATTCCGTCGACGCAGTCGAGTTGGCTGCGGTTGCCGCGCGTACCTTCCCGTTGGCCTGTCCCCCGTCGGTGGCACTGCGCGACATTGCCGCGCACATCGACGCGCACCTGTCCGACGTGCGCTTCACCGACTATCTGGCCGACCCGCAGCGGCTGATCTTCACCACCAGCGACGAAGGCCGAATCATCGGTTACGCCATGCTGATTCGCGGTGTGCCCGACGATCCTGACGTGCAGAGCGCCGTCGACATTCGGCCCGCGACCGAGCTGTCGAAGATGTATGTGCTGCCGGCGCATCACGGCTCGGGTGCGGCGGCTGCGTTGATGGACGCTGCGCTCATTGGGGCCGCAGACTGGGGTGATCGCTGCGTCTGGCTCGGCGTCAATCAGAAAAACGAACGCGCTCAACGGTTTTACCAGAAGAGTGGCTTCACGGTAAGCGGCAACAGGAGTTTCCGGTTGGGCGGTCATCTAGAAAGCGACTACGTGATGGTCAGACCGATTACGCGTTGACGGCGGCGCTCAGCGCGAGCAGTCGTGAGGTGGCTCGCAAGTATTTCTTGCGGAAGCCGCCGGACAGCATCTCCACGCTGAAGATGCGGTCGAGCATTTCCCCGGAGGCCAGCACCGGAATGCCGGCGTCGTAGAGCCGATCGGTCATCGCCACGATTCGCAACGCGACGTTCTGATCCTCGATCGCGTGCACACCGGTCAGGCAGACCACCGACACACCCTCGATCAGTGTCAGATATCGCGAGGGATGCATGGTGGCCAGGTGGGCGCAGAGCTCGTCGAAGTCGTCGAGGGTCGCACCCGCCACCCGCGCGGCGCGGTCGGCGACCTCGTCGTCGGACGGCGGCCGGGGCGCAGGCGGCAAATCGCGGTGCCGGTAGTCGGGCCCCTCGATTCGAACCACGTCGAAAATCTGTGCCAGCGTGCTGATTTCGCGTAGAAAATCCTGCGCCGCGAAACGCCCCTCGCCGAGCTGCTCGGGCAGCGTGTTGGAGGTGGCGGCCACCGACACACCGCGCTCGACGAGCTGCGAGAGCAGCCGTGAGACCAGCGTGGTGTTTCCCGGATCGTCGAGTTCGAACTCGTCGATGCACAGCAGCGTGTAGTTGCCGAGCAGCTCGACGCATTCGATAAAACCGAACACCCCGGCGAGCTGAGTGAGCTCCATGAACGTCGCAAATGCTTTCGCGGGCAGGGCATCGTCGGGCAGCTGACGGTACGCGGAGGCGAGCAGATGCGTCTTGCCGACACCGAAACCGCCATCCAGATACAGCCCGACGCCCGGCAACACCTCGCGTCGGCCGAACAACTTCTTGCGGCCGCTACGGCGTTCGACAGCGTGTCGGCAGAAGCGTTGGCAGGCCACGACGGCCGCAGATTGTGAGGGCTCTGCCGGGTCGGGGTGATAGCTCGCGAAGCTGGCATCGGCGAATGTCGGCGGCGGCGTCAGCTGGGCGACAAGCCGCTCGGGCGACACCGTCGGCTGCCGGTCGACCAGCCGAGCAACCCCGTGCATGCACGCACCCTATCGACGTGTTGCAATCATGCACATGGCTGACCTTTCAGCTGACGGCTCCGCTGCCGTGCAGATGCGACTGCTCGGCTCCTCGCGTGACGTCGACGGCGGTGATCTCTCCGACCTCTACGGCTACCCCACCGGCCATGCCGACTCCGGCGGCGTGTGGTTGCGCGCCAACTTCATCGCCAGCCTCGACGGCGGCGCCACGTTCGGCGGCAAGTCTGGCCAGCTGGGTGGCCCCGGCGACCGAGCGGTGTTCGGCGCGCTGCGGGAGATGGCCGACGTGATCCTGGTCGGTGCGGGCACTGTGCGTGCCGAGGGCTACGCCGGCGCGCGACCGACCGTCGCGCAGCGGCAACGCCGACAAACCCGCGGGCAAAGCGAAGTCCCCCAGTTGGCGATCGTTACCAAATCCGGTCGCCTGGAGCGAGATATGCCGGTGTTCACCCGTACCGAGGTGCCGCCGCTGGTCTGCACCTGCACGGCAGCGGCCGATCAGACCCGGCGCACGTTGGCCGGCCTCGCCGACGTCATCGACTGCTCGATCGGTGACCCGGACAGCGTCGACTCCGCCTCGGTGCTGGGCGCGCTGGCCCGGCGCGGCCTGCCGCGGATCCTGACCGAGGGCGGCCCGATGCTGTTCAGTTCGTTCGTCGAGCACGGCCTGCTCGACGAGCTGTGCCTGACGATCGCGCCGACCCTCGTCGGCGGTAGCGCCGGGCGCATCGCCACCGGCTCGGAGCAAGTCCTGACCGCCATGCGGTGCGCGCACATCCTGGCCGACGACGACGGCTACCTGTACACGCGCTACGTGCGCGGCGACGCCTGACGACGATGCAGGCCGGGAACCGGCCCGCTAAGTAGTCAGGGCCATAGGCCCTGATCGATCAACCAATCGCTACTGTGGTCGGCATGAGCAGGCGCGCCGCATTCACCACGTCGCTGATCGTGGTGACCGCATTGCTGGCCGGCTGTGCACCCGGCCTGGCCGCCAACCCGCGCTTCGCCACCGACTCCGGCGCCCGGCCGCAGGGCAAGGCAACCAAGACGACGACACCCAGCGGGCCACCGCCGATAGCCAAGCCGAAGAACGAATTGTCTTGGCACGACTGCACATCGAAGGAATTCGGCGATGCCGGCGCCCCTGCACCCGCCGGCGTCAAGCTGGATTGCGCGAGCTACGACGCCGACCTCGACCCGGCGAACGGGGCTGCCGGATCGCTGAGCATCGGTGTGGTGCGCGCCAAATCGCAGAAGACTCCGGACGATGCCGGCCCCCTGGTGTTCACCACCGGCACGGACCTGCCGTCGTCGCTGCAGCTGCCGGTCTGGCTGGCACGCGCCGGCGCCGACGTGCTCAACAAACATCCCATCGTCGCCGTCGACCGACGCGGCATGGGCAGCTCGAGCCCGGTCGACTGCCTCGAGCAGTTCGATCGCCAGGAGATCCAGGACCAGGCGCAGTTCGAAGCGGGCAACGACCCCGTCGCCAACCTCGCGGACATCGTGCACAACGCCACCACCAGCTGCACCGACACCATCGCACCCGGAGACTCCGCCTACGACAACACCCATGCCGCGACCGACATCGACCGGCTGCGCAGCATCTGGGACGTGCCGGCATTGGCGCTGCTCGGTATCGGAAACGGCGCCCAGGTGGCGCTGTCGTACGCCAGCGCGCACCCCGACAAGGTCGCCCGGCTGATCCTCGACTCCCCGCTGGCGTTGGGTGTGGGCGCTGAAGCCGCCGCCGAACAGCGAGTCAAAGGCCAGCAGGCGGCGCTGGACGCATTCGCGGGTCAATGCGCCGCGGTGAACTGTCCGCTGGGACCTGACCCGAAAGCCGCCGTCAGCACGCTACTGGACGATGCACGTACCGGCCATGGGCCGGCGGGTGCCTCGGTGGCCTCCATCGTCAGCGCCATCAGTACCGCGCTGGGCTTCCCGACCGGCGACCGGGTCGGCACCACCAACGAACTGGCCACCGCGCTGGCGAACGCCCGCACCGGAGACACCAACCTGCTGGCCAACCTGATCAACCGTGCGCAGAGCACCAGGGGAACCGACGGGCAGTTCGTCAACTCGTGCAGCGACGCGGTCAACCGGCCCACACCGGACCGAATCCGGGAACTGGTGGTTGCCTGGGGCAAGCTCTACCCGCAGTTCGGCACCGTCGGCGCGCTCAGTCTGGTCAAGTGCGTCGCCTGGCCGAGCACGACGCCCCCGCAGCCACCGAAAAAGCTCACGGTCAACGTGATGCTGATGGGCGTGCAGGACGATCCGATCGTCGGGTCCGAGGGTGTCTCGGCCACCGCCGCCACCATCATCAACGCCACCGCCGCCAGCAAGCGGGTGATGTGGCAGGGCATCGGCCACGGCGCCAGCGTCTACTCCCCGTGCGCGGTGCCGCCGCTGGTCGGCTACCTGGACAGCGGCACGCTTGCCGGCCACCGACACCTACTGCCCCGCCTGATTCGTCGGCCCGTATAGGGTTCCGCTCGTGACGCGCGCCGACTCCCCACGCAGCGGTCTCCGCGGCTTGGCTCACGACATCTTTGCTCCCCGCACCGCGGCGCCGAGCACCGCGACCGTACTGCGCTCCGTGCTGTGGCCGGTCGCCATCCTCGCGGTCATCCACCGCACCATCGTGGTCACCACGAACGGCAACATCACCGACGACTTCAAGCCGGTATACCGCGCGGTGCTGAACTTCCGGCACGGCTGGGACATCTACAACGAGCACTTCGACTACGTCGACCCGCACTACCTGTATCCGCCCGGCGGCACGCTGATCATGGCGCCGTTCGGCTACCTGCCGTTCGCGGAATCGCGGTACCTGTTCGTCGCGATCAACAGCGCCGCCATCGTCCTGGCCGCGTACCTGCTGCTCAAGATGTTCAAATTCAGCCTGACTTCGGTGGCGGCGCCGGCGCTGCTGCTGGCGATGTTCTGCACCGAATCCGTCACCAACACATTGGTTTTCACCAATATCAATGGTGTGATCCTGCTTTTTCGAGGTGCTGTTTTTGTGGTGGCTGCTCGACGGCCGGGCAAGCCGGCAATGGTGGGCCGGCATTGCGATCGGTCTGACATTGGTGGTCAAGCCGGCGCTCGGCCCGCTGCTGCTGCTACCGCTGTTGAACCGGCAATGGCGCACTATCGTTGCGGCCTTCGTGGTGCCGGCCGTATTCAATCTGGCGGCCTGGCGTCTGGTCGTTCATCCCGGGACTTCATCACCCGCACCGTGCCCTACATGCTGGGTGTCCGCGACTATTTCAACAGCTCGATCGAAGGCAACGGCGTCTATTTCGGTTTGCCGTTCTGGCTGATTCATCTTTTGCGAATCCTGTTCACGCTGTTGGCCATTGGAAGCCTGTGGCTGCTGCATCGCTACTACCGCACCCGCGACCCGCTGTTCTGGATCACCACCTCGTCGGGCGTGCTGCTGCTGTGGTCGTGGCTGGTGCTGGCATTGGCCCAGGGCTACTACTCGATGATGTTGTTCCCGTTCTTGATGACGGTGGTGCTGCGTAACTCGGTGATCCGCAACTGGCCGGCGTGGCTGGGCATCTACGGATTCCTGACCATGGACCGCTGGCTGCTGTTCAACTGGATGTTCGTCGGCCGGCCGCTGGAGTACCTCAAGATCACCTACGGCTGGTCGCTGCTGCTGATCGTGACGTTCTGCGTGCTGTACTTCCGCTACCGGGACGCCAAAGCCGAGAACCGTCTCGACGAGGGCATTGACCCCGCCTGGCTGACGGCCGAGCAACCGCGCGCTAGCGTGGATGCATGACCGCTCACTCGCCGAGCTGACAACTCAGCGACGACGAATGGCGCAAGAAACTCAACCCGCAGGAGTTCGACGTGCTGCGCCGCGCCGGCACCGAGCGCCCGTTCGTCGGTGAGTACACCGACACCAAGACCGAAGGCGTCTATAACTGCCGGGCCTGCGGCGCCGAACTGTTCCGCAGCACCGAGAAGTTCGAATCCCATTGCGGTTGGCCGTCGTTCTTCGATCCGGCGAATTCCGACGCGGTGATCCTGCGACCCGACCACTCGTTGGGTGCCACGCGCGTCGAGGTGTTGTGCGCGAACTGCCACAGTCACCTGGGCCACGTCTTCGAGGGCGAGGGCTACCCGACTCCGACTGATCAGCGGTACTGCATCAACTCGATTTCGCTGCGCCTGGCGCCGGCCGGTTCCTGATCCTCACGGCCTCGGCCAAACCGTGTTCCAGTAGGCCGCACGCCTGACCGCTGGCGCATCGCGGCGATCCAGATCAGCGACGGCACCGGATACCCGCCGCCTGACCCACTCTGCGAGGATGCGGCGGATGCCGAATGCCCCCGCCGCTGACGCCGACCGGGCCTGCTCGACGACCCCGTCTGGCAGGCCCTCATCGGACCGCATCGTCGCTTCGCGGTCACACCCGATGATCCCGGGCGCGCCTGCCGCTATCGCGTCGAAGTCGCACCCTTCGCCGCGCTCTACGACGTCAACGATCCGCAAGCCTGGCAGGATCTGGCCGCGCTGTGTGGCGCCGGAGGACGGGTTGCCCTCGAGGATCACGGCGCGGTCGGCGTGCCGGCCGACTGGGTGGTAGCCACCGTCCTGCCGGTTGCGCAGATGATCGCGCCAGCACACGGACTCACAACAGAAGTGC
The DNA here is from genome assembly GCA_963749375.1 of uncultured Actinomycetota bacterium. Lineage (GTDB taxonomy): Bacteria > Actinomycetota > Actinomycetes > Mycobacteriales > Mycobacteriaceae > Mycobacterium. The sequence continues at coordinate 176,500 of CAVVNB010000016.1, read as the reverse complement.
CGGCGGAACCCCTTGTCGCGCTGAGCAAGCAAGACGCCGCCGAGATGGTGGCGCTGGCCGAGCTCACTCGTCCCGGCCCGTTCGCGATGTCGACCGTCGAACTGGGTGGCTATCTGGGAGTGCGGCGCGCGGGTCGGCTCGTGGCAATGGCCGGGCGTCGCCTACACCTGCCCGGCTGGATCGAGATCAGCGCGGTGTGCACCCACCCGGATCACCGCGGTCAGGGTTTGTCGCGGTTGCTGATGACTGCCGTGGAAGCGGCGATCCGGGCCGAGGGCCACCGCGCCTTCTTGCATGTACTGCACGAGAACACCAGCGCCATTGCGCTTTACCGCCGACTCGGCTTCACCACCCGCGCCGACATGACGATCACGGTGGTGCACCCGCGGACCTAATCCTGAGCCCTAATCCACCCGGGAGGCGTGAACTTCCCAGAACGGCGCGTGCGCGCGACCATCGGTCAACCAGGGCTCGATGGTCCGGAAACGTTCGGCCACCGCCTTCATCTGCTCGGCCATTTCGGGAGTGCGCTGCAGCATCCGGTCGAAATTCTCCGAGCTCATGTTGATCTGGTAGGTCGTTGGCCCCAAATAGGTGATTTCCCAGCCCGCGTCGGGCAGCACCCCCCGGAAGTCGTCCTCGGACAGCGAACGCGGCATGTAGAACCCGTTGATATTGCCGATGCCGAATTCGAACATGTACAGCCGCGCCCCCGGTTTGGTGGCCCGGTGCAGAGCCCGCGCGTAGGACCGCTGTAGCTCCGGCTCGGTCGAAAACGTGTGGTAGAAGGCGCAATCCACGACCGTGTCGAAATGGTTGTCCAGCCCGTCGAGCTTCGTCGCATCAGCCAGCTGGAAATTCACCGACACCCCGGCCTTGCGGGCGTTCTCGCGGGCCCGCTCCACCGCACTTTCCGAGCCGTCAATCCCGGTGGCCGAGTAGCCCTTTGACGCGTAGTAGATGGCGTGATGCCCCGGCCCGGTGCCCGGATCGAGGACCTCGCCTTTGATCGCGCCGAGCGCGACGAGTTGCTGTACCACCGGCTGCGGCCCGCCGATGTCCCACGGCGTGGCGCGCCGGCAGGCCGTGCGTGACCCGCTCGTCGCGATACATCTCTTCGAAGCGGGTCGGATCGTTGGGATCGAATTGCGTGGTCATGTCTCCCCCTCTGCTGCCGAGTCAAGGCAGCGAATTGACCAGTTGCTCGACCGGCACCCGCGGCCCGGTGAAAAATGGAATCTCCTCGCGGGTGTGCCGACGCGCGTCGGTGGCACGCAGCTCCCGCATCAGGTCGACGATGCGGTGCAGCTCCGGCGCCTCGAACGCCAACAGCCATTCATAGTCGCCGAGCGCGAACGCCGGCACGGTGTTCGCGCGGACGTCCTTGTACTCGCGGGCCGCCATGCCGTGCTCGGCGAGCATCCGTCGCCGCTCCTCGTCAGGCAGCAGGTACCACTCGTAGGACCGCACGAACGGGTAGACGCAGATGTAGTTGCCCGGCTCCTCGCCGGCCAGGAACGCCGGGATGTGGCTTTTGTTGAACTCGGCCGGTCGGTGCAGGGCGACGCTGCTCCACACCGGCGTCGACGCCCGGCCCAGCGTGGTGGTGCGGCGGAAGTCGGAGTAGGTGGCCTGCAACGCCTCGACGTGCTCGGCATGTGTCCAGATCATGAAATCGGCATCGGCCCGTAAGCCGGCGACGTCGTAGAGACCGCGGACCACGACTCCCTGGTCTTCGCGCTGCTTGAAGAATGTCGCGGTTTCGTCGACGACGTTCTCCCGATGATCGCCCAGTTCACCCGCGCGGACCGAGAACACCGAGAACATCAGGTAACGGACGGTCGAGTTCAGAGCGTCGTAGTCCAAGCGAGCCATGAGAACTATCGTGCCACGGGTGTTTCGACGGCCCTGACGGCGGCAGTGGCGGCCCGCCCGGCGGCACCCACACAGGCCGGTACCCCGATCCCGTCGAGGTAACTGCCCGCCACCTGACATGTCGGCGGCAGACCGGCCCTCAGTTCGGCGACCAGGTCGCGGTGCCCGGGCCCGTATTGCGGCATCGCGTCCGGCCAGCGCTGCACGTGGACGTCGACCGGTTCGACGGCAAGGTCGAAAACGGTGGCCAGGTCTTCCAGTCCCCAAGCCAGCAGCTCGTCATCGGTCGCGCGAGTCGCCAGGTCGTCACCGAAGCGGCCGAACGACAGTCGCAACAGTTCCACGTCGGTGCGCCGCCCCCACTTCCGCGACGACAGCGTAATCGCCTTGGCGTGCAATCGTTCTCCACCGACCACCAGGACGCCGGAGTTCTGCGGGAAGCCGAGCCCACGGGGCACGGCCATCGCCAGCACCGCCGACGAGGCACTGTCGATCCGGCCGGCCGCGGCCGCAGTGCGCGCGGCTACCTTGTCGACCAGCCCGGCGAGCCGCGTTGCCGGGACGGCGAAGATCACCGCGTCGGCGTTCCACTGTTCGCCGGTGGAGTCACGCAGCGTCCAGCCCTGCCCGGCGGCTTCGACGCCGTCGACCGCGGCCTGCACCCATCGGAAACGGCTGCGACGGACCAATTCCTGTACCAAAACGGTGTATCCCCCGCCCACCGCACCGAAGATCGGGCCGGCGGTGATGCTGCTCAGGGCTTGACGGACCGCGTCGGTAACGCTTCTGGCGCCGGCGTCCAGACCCGCGGCCAGCGTCGGGGCAGCCGAGCGAAGGCCGATGGTCGCCGACGATCCCGCGTAGACCCCGCCGAGCATCGGATCCACCGACCGGGCCACCACCTGCTCGCCGAATCGATCGACGAGCAGGTCGGCGACCGCCGGGTCGGCCCCGGCCTGCCAGCTCAACGGCTGATCGGGCTCCGCGGCGATACGGGCCAGGGTGGCGTCGTTGACCAGGCCGGCCATCGACTCCGCCGACGAGGGGATGCCGTTGAGCGTTCCAGTCGGCAGTGGGTGCAGTCGTGCCTGACTGTAGATCAGCGGGCGTGCCCCGGTGGTGCCGAGTTGTTCGTTGGCCAGGCCCAATTCGGTCAGCAACGCCGGCATTTCCGGTCGGCGCACCACGAACGCCTCAGCGCCGACATCGACGGCGACTCCGCCGACCCGCTCGGTGCGCAGCACACCACCGAGCCGGTCCGACGGCTCGAAGAGTGTGATGCTCGCCTGGTCACCGGCGCTCTGACGGAGCCGGTATGCGGCAGTTAGGCCTGAAATCCCACCGCCGACAACGCAATATCGCTTGGCGGAAGTCATAAGGAGTGGATCAGCGCTACCAGGTCGGTGAGGATCGCAGGGTCGGTCTCCGGCAGCACGCCGTGGCCGAGGTTGAAGATGTGCCCGGCCGCGCCGGCGTCCACGGCGCGGCGCCCGTCGTCGACCACGGACGCGCGCGACCTGCTCGACTGTCGGCCAGCCGGCCAGCAGCACCGCCGGATCGAGGTTGCCCTGCAACGACTTACCGCCCTCGACCCGGGACGCCGCATCGACCAGCGAGGTTCGCCAGTCGACCCCGACGACCGTCGCGCCGGCCTCCGACATGGCGCCCAGCAGTTCGGCGGTGCCCACCCCGAAGTGCGTCATCGGAACGCCGCGTTCGGCGAGTGCGGCGAATACCCGCGAGCTGTGCGGCAGCACATGCCTGCGGTAGTCGGCCAGCGATAGGACGCCGGCCCACGAGTCGAACACCTGAATCGCGTCCACCCCGGCGTCGAGTTGAACCCGCAGGAATCCAATGGTCAAGTCGGTGAGCTTCGCCATCAGCGCATGCCAGCAGTCGGGTTCGGACAGCATCATCGCCTTGGTTTTGGCGTGATTGCGGCTCGGACCGCCCTCGACCAGGTAGGACGCCAGCGTGAACGGCGCGCCGGCGAAACCGATCAGCGGTACCTGACCAAGCTCGCCCACCAGCAGCGAGACCGCGTCCGAAACCGGTTGGACGCCACTCGGATCGAGCGGCGCCAGGGCGTCGACGTCGGCGGCGGTGCGCACCGGCGCCGCGATGACCGGGCCGACATCGGCGACGATCTCCACGTCGACACCGGCCCCGCGTAGCGGAACCACGATGTCGGAGAACAGGATTGCGGCGTCGACATCGTGGCGGCGGATTGGCTGCAGCGTGATCTCGGCGATCAGTTCGGCGTTGAAGCAGGCTTCCATCATGGTGTTCTGCTTGCGCAGCTCGCGGTATTCCGGCAGCGAACGGCCGGCCTGGCGCATGAACCACACCGGCACCCGGTTGGGTTTGCGGCCGGCGGCCGCGGCCAGATACGGCGACTCGGGAAGCGTGCGGCGGTCACTCATCAGCCTCAATGCTGCCACGACGGGCCGATGGACGGGTGCGGCGGGCAGCGCTGCGGCCCGTGCGTAATCTCGTCGTCGGTAATACCTGTGAGCCAGTCGTCAGGAGCCCGAATGCCAGTTCGTCACCCAGCAGTCAGCTACGACGAGTTCCCCAGCCTGCGCGTCGAACGCGCCGAGCACGGCGTGCTGCACGTGGTTCTCGACTCACCCGGGCTCAACTCGGTCGGACCGCAGATGCACCGCGACCTCGCCGACATCTGGCCCGCCATCGGCCGCGACCCCGACGTGCGAGCGGTGCTGGTCCGCGGGGAAGGCAAAGCGTTCTCCTCGGGAGGCAGCTTCGACCTGATCGACCAGACGATGGGTGAGTTCGACGACCGGATGCGAATCATGCGCGAGGCCCGCGACCTGGTGCTCAACATCGTCAACCTGGACAAGCCGGTGATCTCGGCGATTCATGGTGCGGCGGTGGGCGCGGGCCTGGTCGTGGCCTTGCTCGCCGACGTCTCGGTGGCCGGGCGCACCGCCAAGATCATCGATGGGCACACCAAGCTGGGCGTTGCCGCCGGCGATCATGCCGCCATCTGCTGGCCGCTGCTGGTCGGGATGGCCAAAGCCAAGTACTACCTGCTCACCTGCGCGCCGCTGTCCGGCGAGGAAGCCGAACGCATCGGGCTGGTGTCGCTGTGTGTGGACGACGGCGACGTGCTCGACACCGCCACCCGGATCGCGAACGAGTTGGCGCAAGGGGCCCAGTCGGCGATCCGGTTCACCAAACACAGCCTCAACCACTGGTACCGGATGGCCGCGCCGGCCTTCGAAACATCCCTTGGCCTGGAGTTCCTGAGCTTCAGCGGACCCGACGTGCGCGAAGGCCTGGCCGCCCACCGCGAGAAGCGGCCGGCCCATTTCACCGCCGACGAGGCGCCATGACGGTGCCGCATCAGCCCGCCACGACCGCGCCCCTTCGACCGAAACGGCGCGCCTGTCTCCGCGTGTCGACGGATAGGTCTACCGTCAAACGCTGTAAACCGCCAGCAACGCTGCGAGGCGGTGCGAAGCGAGGAGGTGCGGCGCCCATGACAGCAGCCGAGCCGGTCCCGTTTCGCGAGGCCGTGGAGGCGATGAGCGGAGCCAGCGTCCGGCCCGAAATCGAACTGGGCCCCATCCGCCCGCCCCAGCGTCTCGCGCCCTACAGCTACGCGCTGGGCGCCGAAGTGAAGCGGCCGGAAGTCGATGTCGTCCCGGAGCGATCGGACGGTGACGCGTTCGGCCGGTTGATCCTGCTCTACGACCCGGAGGGCGCCGAAGCGTGGGACGGCACCATGCGCCTGGTCGCCTACATCCAGGCCGACCTGGATTCCAGCGAAGCCGTCGACCCGCTGTTGCCGGAGGTCGCGTGGAGCTGGCTGGTCGAGGCACTGGACGCGCGCGCCGAACAGGTCACCGCGCTCGGCGGCACGGTGACTGCCACCACCTCGGTGCGCTACGGCGACATCTCCGGACCGCCGCGGGCTCACCAGTTGGAGCTACGCGCGTCCTGGACCGCACTCACCACCGACATCGGTACCCATGTCGAGGCGTTCTGCGAGGTACTCGAGCACGCCGCGGGGCTGCCGCCGGTCGGGGTGACAGATTTGGGCACCCGGTCGCGCGTTTGACATGGCCGGCGAGCCGACAGAACCAACTACCGACGCACCCGATGCCGCGGAACCCGACGTCACGCCGCTGTTGCATCCCGCCGACGGCGTGCCCGACCTGTCAACCAGTACCGACGAGATCAAAGCCGCCGCAACGCTGTTGGCCGGCGGCCACGGCCCGTTCGCGGTGGACGCCGAGCGGGCTTCCGGATTCCGCTACTCCAACCGCGCGTATCTGATTCAGATCCGCCGGGCCGGGGCGGGCACGGTGCTGATCGACCCGGTCAGCCACGGCGGCGACTCGCTGTCCGTGCTGCGGCCCGTCGCCGATGTGATGGCGTCCGACGAGTGGATTCTGCACGCGGCCGACCAGGATCTGCCATGCCTGGCCGAAGTGGGCATGCAGCCACCGGCGCTGTACGACACCGAATTGGCCGGGCGGCTGGCCGGTTTCGACCGGGTCAACTTGGCGGCGATGGCGCAACGCCTGCTCGGTGTCGGGTTGGCCAAAGGCCATGGCGCGGCGGACTGGTCTCGGCGTCCGCTGCCGGCCGCGTGGCTCAACTACGCGGCGCTCGACGTCGAGGTGCTCATCGGCCTGCGCGAGGCTGTCGCGGCTGTGCTCGAAGAGCAGGACAAAACCGCTTGGGCGGCAGAGGAATTCGACTACCTTCGGAGCAGCGCTGGTCAGGGCCCGCCGACGACCCGCCGGGATCGGTGGCGCCGCACGTCCGGCATCCACAAGGTGCGCAATCGAACGCGGCCTGGCTGCGGTCCGCGAATTGTGGACGGTGCGAGACGAAATCGCGCAACGGCGAGACATCGCACCGGGTCGCATCCTGCCCGACTCGGCGATCATCGATGCCGCAGCCGCCGACCCGAAGACCCTCGACGACTTGGTCGCATTGCCGATCTTCGGCGGAAAAAGGCAACGCCGCAGCGCGTCCACCTGGCTGGCGGCGCTCAAGGCCGCACGCGAAAACCCCGGTCCCGCCGAGGACGCCGAGTCGCCCAACGGCCCGCCCGCGCCGGCGCGCTGGGCCCGCCGACGGCCGGAGGCCGCCGTCCGACTCGACGCGGCCCGTGCGGCGCTGCGGGAATTGTCAGAGCGAGTGTCGGTGCCGACCGAGAATCTGGTCACGCCCGAACTGATCCGGCGGCTGTGCTGGGACTGGGAAGGCCACGCCGACGACGTGGCCGCGGCGGTCGACGAGTTCCTGGCCGCCGGTCAGGCCCGCAACTGGCAGCGCGAGTTGACCGTACCCGTGTTGGCCGAAGCGTTGCAATCGCCGCCCGAGAACCCGAGACTTAAACCATTGCGACGCTGCCCGGCGTGTCTTGGCAGAGCTTTACGTGTCGCGCAGCGAATTGCAGCGCCCCGCAGCTAGTCCAGCTGCTCAGTGATCGAGGCCCCGGATTCGTCGACACCGTGACCAGAGAGCGCCGCGATCCATCCGGTGATGCGACGCGCCACGTGCTGGTCGGTCAGGCCGGCGTCGGCCAGCACCTCACCACGCGACGCGTGATCGAAGAACTGTTGCGGCAGACCGACATCGCGGCACGGCACGTCGATCTCGGCAGCCCGCAGCGCGGCCGACACGGCCGAGCCGACACCACCGGCCACCCCGTTGTCTTCCAGCGTGACAACGACCTTGTGCGCTATCGCCAACTCCCCCAGCGCATCGGACACCGGCAGCACCCACCGCGGGTCCACCACCGTCACCCCGATGCCCTGGTCGCGCAGACGGTCGGCCACCGCCAGCGCCATCGACGCGAACGCGCCCGACCGCCACCAGCAGCACGTCGGCGCCAAGGCCGTCGGCCGGCACCGCGAGCACGTCGACATCAGCATGCTGCTGCACCGCCGGAATATCCTCGCCGACATCGCCTTTCGGGAACCTGACCACCGTCGGACCGTCATCGACGGCCAGCGCCTCGCCGAGTTCCTCACGCAGGCGGGCCCCGTCGCGCGGTGCGGCCACCCGGATGCCGGGCACGATGCCCAACAGCGACATGTCCCACATGCCGTTGTGGCTGGCGCCGTCGTTGCCGGTGACCCCGGCCCGGTCGAGCACCATCGTGACGGGCAGCTTGTGCAGCGCGACGTCCATCATGATCTGGTCGAACGCCCGGTTGAGGAACGTCGCGTAAATCGCGACGACGGGATGCATGCCGCCCATCGCCAACCCGGCCGCCGAGGTCAGCGCGTGCTGCTCGGCGATACCGACGTCAAACAACCTGTCCGGGAAGCGTTCTCCGAACGCGGTCAACCCGGTCGGCCCGGGCATCGCCGCGGTGATCGCGACTATGTCGCGGCGTTTGGCCGCTTGCTCGATCAGCGACTCGGAGAAGGTCGCCGTCCAACTCGGCCCGGGAATCTTGGTGGCCAACCCGGTCACCGGGTCGATCACCCCGCAGGAATGCATCTGGTCGGCTTCATCGTCCTCGGCCGGGCCGTAGCCGCGGCCTTTCTGAGTGACGACGTGCACCACCACCGGACCGTGGAATCCGCGGGCCCGGCGCAGCGCAGCCTCGACCGCGTGCTCGTCATGACCGTCGACCGGACCCATGTACTTCAGACCGAGATCGGTGAACAGCAGCTGCGGCGAAAGTGCGTCCTTCACACCAGCTTTCACGCTGTGCATGAACTGGTAGGCCAGATCGCCGAAGACCGGCATGCCGCGCACCGCGCTGCGACCCCGCTCCAACAGACTCTCGTAGCCGGGCTGCAGCCGAAGCATCGCGAGGTGATTGGCCAGGCCGCCGAACGTCGGCGCGTAGCTGCGCCCGTTGTCATTGACGACGATCACCACCGGCCGCTGCGCCGCCGCGATGTTGTTCAGCGCCTCCCAGCACATGCCGCCGGTGAGCGCGCCGTCGCCGACCACCGCGACCACATGCCGGTTGCGATGGCCGGTCAGCTCGAAGGCCTTGGCCAGCCCGTCGGCGTAGGACAGCGCAGCGCTCGCATGGCTCGACTCGACCCAGTCGTGCTCGCTCTCCGAACGCGACGGATAGCCGGACAGCCCATCCTTTTTGCGCAATGTTTCGAAGTCCGCGGCGCGGCCGGTCAGCATCTTGTGCACGTAGGCCTGATGGCCGGTGTCGAAGATGATCGGGTCGTGGGGTGAGTCGAACACCCGATGCAAAGCCAGCGTCAGCTCGACGACTCCGAGGTTGGGACCGAGGTGGCCGCCCGTCGCCGCGACTTTGTGGATCAGAAAGTCGCGGATCTCGGCGGCCAGATCGCGCAGATCCGCCTGCGATGAGGTGCTGCAGATCGGCGGGCCCACGGACCTGTTCAAGCATTCCGCCAGTGTACGCAGAGCCGCCTGCTTGGGCACGCGGACCAGCGCAGATACCGACCATGACACGCACCCGTCCCGCTCAGAAACAACACAGATAAGCCTGCTAACGTAACCTCCCGGTGTGCCGGGAAGCCTGGTCGGCGTTCTTTGTCGTGCTGCTCGGGTCTCCCTGCGATTACGGGCTATTCAGGAGTGCGGCATGACTTGCTCGGTTGACGCGACCGCGCTTAGCGGGCGGACGTCAGGGTTCAACGGCGTGATCACGCAAGTCACGCCCATTGGCGTCGGTGCTCATATCTTGAGGGCCATCCACTCCGCCCATGCCGAGCCACGCACAGCACTCCGACGGCAGGACCGCCGATGAGCAGCGCCGCTCTTCCACTCCATCTATGCGTCGGTCGTGTTCCTGGTCTGCTACGTGCTGATCACCACCGAGCGCTTCAACAAGACCAAGGTCGCGTTGGCCGGCGCGACCTTGATGTTCTTCCTGCCGCTGATCAGCTCCGACGACGTCTTCTACTCGCGCGACACCGGCGTCAACTGGGACGTTCTGTTCCTGCTGCTCGGCATGATGATCATCGTCAGCGTCGTACGCCAGACCGGCGCGTTCGAATACGTCGCGATCTGGTCGGCCAAGCGCGCCAAGGGATCTCCGCTACGGATCATGATCCTGCTGATCCTGGTCACCGCGCTCGGCACGGCCGTTCTGGACAACGTCACCACGGTCCTGCTGATCGCACCGGTCACCCTGCTGGTGTGCGACCGCCTCGCGGTCAATCCCGCGCCGTTTCTCGTCATCGAAGCGATCGCCGCCAACATCGCCGGTGCGGCGACGCTCGTCGGTGACCCGACCAGCATCATCATCGGCACCGGCGCCCACCTGAGCTTCATCGAGTTCAGCGCCAACATGGCGACCGGCGGTGCTGCTCGTCCTCGTCGCACTGATCGCCGGTACTGCCTCGGCTCTACCCAGGCTTCTTTGGTCGCCGATCCGCGAGCGGATCGCCGACGTCATGTCGCTGGACGAACGCGAAGCAATCCGCAATCCGAAGCTGCTCCGGCAGTGCGGGATCGTGCTGACGCTGGTGTTCACCGGATTCGTGTTGCACCGCCAGATCCACATGGAGCCCTCGCATGGTGGCGATGGCCGGGTGCCGGGATCCTGATCGTGATCTCCGGCCTGGAACGTGAGTTCTACCTCGCCAGCGTCGAATGGGAGACGTTGCTGTTCTTCGCGGGGCTGTTCGTCATGGTCGGGGCCCTGGTGCGGACCGGCGTCATCGGGGAGCTGGCGAAGGTCGCCAGCCACTTCGCGCACGGCGATGCCTGGACGGCGACGCTGCTGATCCTCACCGTCTCCTTCACGCTCGGCAGCGTCATCAACAACGTTCCGTACGCGGCCGCGATGACGCCGATCGTCGCGCAATTCGCCGACTCCATCCCCGGGCACGCCGGTTCGGGCGTGCTGTGGTGGGCGTTGCTGCTGGGCACCGTGCTCGGCGGCAACCTCACCCCGATCGGCGCCAGCGCGAACATCGTCGCGGTCGGGATCGCGCAACGCGCCGGCCATCCTGTCTCGTTCTGGGACTTCACCAAACGAGGCGCGGCAGTGACCGCGATATCGTTTGTCCTGTCCCTGGGCTATCTGTGGCTGCGCTACTTCGCCTAGCGGCGAGATTTGGTCGTATGGTGGCCTAGTGCGGGCAGAGGACCTCGACGAGCAGTTTCCCATCGTGGACGTGGATTCCGACGCCCTCGACTGCCGCCCGCATGATCGCCGAGCACAGTCTGCCGGGCGTCATCGTGAGGGACGCTTCTCAGAAGCCTTACGCGGTGTTGCTGGCCTCGCGAGGTGCTGCACCTGATCCTGCCGCGCTACGTGCAGGACGACATCACGCTGGCCGGCGTCCTGGGCGACGCACTGGCCGACCACGCGGGAGAGAATCTGGCGGGTAAGACGGTGCGGCGACGTACTGCCAAAGCAGCCGCGCAAAGTCCCCTCCGTTGATGCGCGCGACGGCGTGATCAAGGTGGCCGCAGAGATGGCGCAGCAGCGATGCCCCCTGATCGCCGTGACCAAGAACGGACGACTGCACGGCGTGATAACCGCGTCACGGCTACTGGCCGCGGCGCTCAAATCCTGAGTCCGCTTCGCCGCCCACGCTGCGAGTTTTTTCGGCCACTTCGAACGCAACCTGAGAAAGCCCTTACGCCTGTCCCATTAACTGTTTCCTCCCAGCAGACGTATTGTGGCGGTGTGCGGGCAGAGGATCTCGACGAGAAGTTTCCGGTAGTAAAAATCGACTCGAATGCGCTTGACGCAGTCCGTCTGCTCGCTGAGCACCGGCTGAACGGGCTGGTGGTCGTCACCGACACGTCGGAGACACCGTTCGCGGTGCTGCCTGCCTCCCAGGTCGTGCGCTTCATCGTCCCCGGCTATGTGCAGGACGACCCCGGGCTGGCCAGCGTGGTCACCGAGTCGATGGCCGATCACGCGGCGGAGAAGCTGAGCGGCAAGACCATTCGCGACATGCTGCCCAAGCAACGCCAGCACATCCCGGTGGCCGAGGCCGACGACACCATCATCGAGGTGGCCGAGGTCATGGCGCGGCTGCGCAGTCCGCTGGTCGCCGTCGTCAAAGACGGGAAGTTGCACGGTGTGATCACCGCGTCCCGGTTGCTGGCTGCCGCGCTCAAAGAATAGCCAGCCTTTGGCGGGAGTGGCGATATCGATCGCCCACACACGAAGCGCGCCTGAAGTTTCTCGCGACGCGCGGGGTAAACCGTCTGGCAGTTGACGACGTGTACGGACCGGCCGGTGAGATCGCGTGTTATAGGCTCTTCGCGTGCCGAAGACGTCGTGGAGGGGCTCCCGGTCGTGAGCACCGAGGCCGAAATTATGGAAGATTGATCGGGCGTCGAAGGCGGCGCCGATGACCTACTTCGCGATCGCGGTGTTCATCGCCGCTTACGCAGCCATCATCAGCGAGCGTTTCAACAACACCACCGTCGCACTGGTCGGCGCGGGCCTGATGATCCTGCTGCCGGTGATCGAGTCCCGCGACGTTTTCTACTCGCAAGCCAGCGGAATCGACTGGGACGTCATCTTTTTGATGCTGGGCATGATGATCATCGTCAGCGTCTTACGCCAGACCGGGGATATTCGAATACACGGCAATCTGGGCCGTGAAGCGCGCCAACGGATCCCCCTACGGATCATGATCCTGCTGACGCTGGTCATGGCACTCGCCTCGGCGGTGCTGCCTAACGTGGTCTCGGTGCTGCTCATCGCGCCGGTCACCCTGCTGGTCTGCGACCGGTTGGCAATCAATCCGGTACCGCTGCTGATGGCCGAAGTGTTCGCCTCCAACATCGGCGGCACGGCAACACTGGTCGGCGACCCGCCCAACATCATCATCGGCGCACGGAAAGGTCTCTCGTTCAACGCGTTTCTGTTCAACATGGCGCCGATCGTGATCATCATCCTGCTCGTCTTCGTGGCGATGATGCCGCTGATGTTTCGCGGCCTGTCAGCGGTGGATCCTCGAAAGGCTCGCCGACGTCATGGCAGTGGATGAGCGGGATGCCCTCCAGAACCGCCCGCTGCTGATCAAATCGCGTTGCCGTCATGGTCCTCGTGCTCGCGGGTTTCATCGTCTCCGAAGCCATCCACCTCCAGCCGTCGTTAGTGGCGCTGCTGGGCGCCGGCACCCTCATCCTCATCTCCGGGTTGGAGCAGTCGGACTACCTGGCGAACGTCGAATGGGACACGCTGCTTTTCATGGTCGGCCTGTTCATCATGGTCGGCGCGCTGTTCAAAACCGGCGTAATCAAAACACTCGGCCAAATGGCAGCGGACGCCACCGGCGGCAATGTGCTGTTGACGACGATGCTGATCCTCGGCGTTTCGATGTTGCTGTCCGGCATCATCGACAACGTCCCGTACGTCGCCACCATGACGCCGATCGTCAGCCATCTGGCGTCAGTCATTCCAGGTCAGGCACACCACGACGTCGATGTGGTGGTCATTGGCTCTCGGTGGCGACCTCGGTGGCAATCTCACCGCTGTGGGATCCAGCGCCAACATTGTCATGGTCGGAATCGCGCTGAAGTCGGGTAACCCGATCTCTTTCTGGCAATTCACTCGCAAGGGTGTGCTGGTGACCGCAATGTCGACCATCCTGTGCGCGCTGTATCTGTGGCTGCGCTACTTCGTCCTGAGCTAACCGCTCGAGATCATGGTCCGCTAAGAGCGCGTAAAGATTTGACGGCGCTCGCGCTGATGACGATCGATAATTCGCGCGACACCTGCGGTTTCCGGCCGACCGAACGACGCGGGCAGCAAAGGTCACCGAGAGACTTACTATAGGGTGAGCGGCGTGCACGCAGGAGAGATCGTCGACGAGTTCCCGTTCGTCGACATCGACTCTCCCGCACGCGATGCGGTCCAACTGCTCGCGGAAAATCGCCTGACTGCACTTGTGGTCAGCACCGCAAGTTCCGACAAACCCTACGCGGTGTTACCCGCCTCCCAGGTGGTTCGCTTTCTTGTGCCCGCCTATGTACAAGATGACCCCGGACTGGCCCGGGTGCTGACCGAATCGATGGCAGACCACGCGGCGGACAAGCTGAACGGCAAGACAATCCGCGACCTGCTACCTGTAAAGGCGCAGCAGGTACCGGTCGTCGACGTCGATGACACCATCATCGAAGTGGCGGCGATCATGTCGCGCACGCACAGCCCGTTGGTGACCGTGGTCAAAGATGGCAAACTGCACGGGGTAATCACCGCATCGCGCCTCCTAGCCGAGGTGTTGAAACAGAGACCGGGCATCTGATGGAGCGGCGACGATGACTGCATCAACGATCCAGATGTGTTTCGCCGTCGCGGTGTTTGTCATCGCGTACGCGTTCATCATCAGCGAACGCTTCAACAAGACGACGGTCGCACTGGTCGGTGCGGGCTTGATGATCGTCTTGCCGGCCATCGATGCGCCCGACGTGTATTACTCCCAGGAAACCGGAATTGACTGGGACGTAATCTTTTTGATGCTGGGCATGATGATCATCGTCAGCATCCTGCTCCAAACCGGGATATTCGAATACGCCGCGATTTGGGCCGCCAAGCGCGCCAATGGGTCTCCGGTGCGCATCATGATGCTGCTAACCCTGGTCATGGCGGCGGCGTCAGCGCTGCTGCCGAACGTAGTCTCGGTGCTGTTGATCGCACCGGTCACCTTGCTGGTGTGTGATCGCTTGGAGATCAACCCGGTACCAATGTTGATCGCCGAGGTGTTCGCCTCGAACATCGGCGGCGCAGCAACGTTAGTCGGCGACCCGCCCAATATCATCATCGGCGCACGTAAGGGACTGTCGTTCAACGCCTTCCTGCTCAACATGGCACCGATCGTCGTCATCATCATGCTGGTCTTCGTTGCCGTTTCGCCGTTGCTGTTTCGTGGTTTCTCCACCGTCTCCCCTGAACGGGTTGCTGACGTGATGTCAATGGAAGAGCGCCATCTTCTGCGCGACACCCGGCTGTTGGTTAGGTGCGGCGCGGTTATGGGCGTGGTGTTCATCGGGTTCATCGTGTCCCCCTCGATCCACATTCAGCCGTCGCTGGTGGCATTGCTGGGTGCCGGTGCCCTGATCCTGGTGTCCAAGATGGACAAGTCGGACTATCTGGCCAGCGTCGAGTGGGACACCCTGCTGTTCATCGTCGGGCTGTTCATCATGGTGGGCGCACTGCTCAAGACCGGCTTCATCAAACACCTGGGTGAGTTGGCGGCTGGCGCCACCGGGGGCAACATGCTTTTCACGACGATGTTAATTCTCGGCGTGTCGACACTGGCGTCTGGCCTGATCGACAACGTCCCGTACGTGGCGACCATGACGCCGATCGTCACCCACCTGGCCTCCTCCATGCCGCACCAGGAACATCACAATGTGCTGTGGTGGTCGCTGGCGCTCGGTGGCGACTTGGGCGGCAACCTCACGGCCGTCGGATCCAGCGCCAACATTGTGATGATCGGCATCGCGCTGCGTTCCGGGTACTCCATCTCGTTCTGGGAATTCACCCGCAAGGGCATCGTGATCACCCTGATGTCTACCGTCTTGTGCGCACTCTATCTGTGGCTGCGTTACTTCGTCCTCGCTTGAGCGGTCAGCGGGTCAACAGAGCGACGCACTCGATGTGATGGGTCAGCGGGAACGAGTCGAACACCGAGAGCTTGTGCACCGCATAACCGTGACTCCGATACAGCCCGATATCGCGGGCGAACGATGCTGCCTCGCAACCGATATGAACAATTCGTGGGACGTCCGCCGCGGCCAGCAGATCAATCACCTCGCGCCCGGCGCCGCCGCGCGGCGGGTCCAGCACGGCCACATCTGCCCGTCCACGCTGCGCGGTCAATGCCCGCCGGACCGAATCGCTGACCACCCGCACCTGCGGAAGATCGGCCAACGTCGTGCGCGCTGCCCGCGACGCGGCTCGCGCGCTGTCGACGGTGAGCACCTGCCCGGACTCGCCCACTGCGTCGGCCAGCACCGCGGCGAAAAGCCCTGCGCCCCCGTAGAGATCCCACGCGGTCATGCCCGGATCGGGTTGAGCCCACTCGGCCACCACGTCGCTGTAGGTCCGCGCCGCGTCGCGGTGCGCCTGCCAGAAGCCCGTCACCGGAATCTGCCAACTGTGCCGCCCGGCCCGCTGCACGCCCTGATGACTGCCCTCGACCACGTCGGTCGCATTGCGCCGACCGTGGCGCACGGTGCGGGCCACGTGCCGTTGGCCGTCATCGTCGATGACGACATGCAGGTGCGCGCCGGGCGGCCACGCCGTGTCGGTCAGCCCGTCGGTCATTCCCGCCGGCAGCTGGCCGCAGTTCAAATCGGTGACCAGATCATCGCTGCGGTAGCGGTGAAAGCCCGGGCGACCGTCGGCCCCGACGTCGAGCCGAATCCGCGTCCGCCAGCCGGTAGAGCCGGTGGGCGACAGCTGCTGAGCTTCGCCGTTCCACTGGTAATTACCCAGGCGTGCAAGCTGATTGGACACCACTTCAGCTTTCAGAGCACGCGCCGCGACCGGCTCGACGAAGGCGAGATCGCAGCACCCGGCGCCGTCGACCCCCGCGATCGGGCACAGCGATTCGACCCGGTCGGCGGACGGTTCGATCACCTCGACTGCCTCGGCATGCCAGTACGAACCGCGGTCAGCGTTGACGCGCACCCGTACCCGCTCGCCGGGCAATGCGTAGCGGACGAACACCACCCGGCCGTCGTGGCGCGCCACGCAGCTGCCGCCGTTCGCCGGCGGACCGACGGTCAGCGTCAGCTCCGCCAGTGTCGGTGATGGTTCTGCGGTGGTGTCCGAGGTCAATCGAATATCCCCCGTCGCGCATCGCCGGGAGCCGCATGCGGTTGCATCGTCTTGATCCGCTCCGACGAATTGAGTTGCCAGGGAACAGATGTCACCATCACTCCGGGCATGAACAGCAGGCGCCCTTTCAGCCGCAGCGCGCTCTGATTGTGTAGCACGTGCTCCCACCAGTGGCCGACAACGTATTCCGGAAGGAATACCGTCACCACGGTGCGCGGCGATTCCTTGCTGACGCGCTTCACGTAATCCAATATCGGACGGGTGATTTCGCGGTACGGCGAAGCGATGACCTTCAACGGCACGTTGAGTTTGCTCTCTTCCCAGCGATGGACCAGCTTACGGGTTTCGCCGTCGTCGACGCTCACCGTGATCGCCTCCAGCACATCCGGTCTCGTCGCTCGCGCGTAGGCCAACGCACGCAACGTCGGCAGGTGAAGCTTCGACACCAACACGATCGCGTGATTCCGACTGGGCAATACCACATCGTCGTCGTCGGTGTGCCGCTCGATTTCCCGGCTGACTGTGTCGTAGTGCTTGCGAATCATTTTCATCAGTACGAACAGCAATGTCATGGCGACCACGGCGATCCAGGCGCCGGCCAGGAATTTGGTGACCGCGACGACGAACAACACCGCGCCGGTGGCCACGAACCCGATGGTGTTGACGACACGCGATCGCATCATCGTTCGCCGAACCGCCGAGTCGGTTTCGTTGCGCAGCAACCGAGTCCAGTGCCGAACCATGCCGATTTGGCTCAGGGTGAACGAAATGAACACCCCGACGATGTAGAGCTGGATCAGCGCGGTGACTTGTGCCCTGAACGCGATGATCGCCGCGAGAGCCGCCACCGCAAGGAACACGATGCCGTTGGAGAACGCCAGCCGGTCGCCGCGGGTGTGCAATTGGCGCGGCAGGTAGCTGTCTTGTGCGAGCACCGAACCCAAGACCGGAAATCCGTTGAACGCGGTGTTGGCGGCCAGCACCAAAATGAGCGCGGTGACGACGGCGATCAGCAGGAACCCGATCTGGAAGCTGCCGAAGACGGCCTGAGCGATCTGAGTGACCAGGGTCTTCTGCTGATAATCGTGGGGAATCCCAGTGAGCTGCGCGGCAGGGTTGTCGACGACCTGAACCCCGGTCTCCTTAGCCAACAGAATGATGCCCATGAAGAGGCCGACGGCGATCGTGCCGAGCAACAGCAGCGTCGTTGCAGCGTTGCGTGACTTGGGCTTCTGAAAGGCCGGCACCCCGTTGCTGATCGCCTCGACACCGGTGAGCGCCGCGCACCCCGAGGAGAACGACCGCGCCAACAGGAACACCATCGCAAAGCCGGCGATCGAGCTCCGCTCGGCATGCATCACGAAGCCTGCGGACTCCGCCCGAATCGGCTCGCCCAACGCATAAATCCGAAACAGGCCCCAGGCCAACATGATCCCGACACCGACGATGAAGGCATAGGTCGGAACGGCGAAGGCGAAACCGGATTCGCGCACCCCACGCAGGTTCAGGGCCATCACCACCAGGATCGCACCGACGCAGAAGAGAACCTTGTGATGTTCTACGAACGGGATGGCCGATCCGATGTTCGACATCGCCGAGGCCGTCGAAACAGCCACGGTCAGAACGTAATCCACCATGAGCGCACTGGCCACCGTAAGACCGGCATTGGCCCCGAGATTGGTGGTGACCACCTCGTAGTCGCCGCCGCCGGACGGATAGGCATGCACATTCTGGCGGTAGCTGGCCACCACGAGCAGCATTACCGCGGCAACCGCGAGGCCGATCCACGGTGTCAGCGAGTACGCCGCGAGCCCGGCCACCGACAGCGTCAGGAAGACCTCTTCGGGCGCGTACGCCACCGACGAGAGCGCATCGGAGGCAAACACCGGCAAGGCGATCCGCTTGGGCAGCAGGGTGTGGCTCAGCCGGTCGCTGCGAAACGGCCGACCCAAGACGAGTCGGCGCGCCGCAGTCGAAAGTTTGGACACGAGTGCCAAGAGTAAGCGCAACCCTGCCTGCCGGTACGGTGCCCTAGACGAGAATGTCTCCCAAACCGGCTGGCCACTACGGCTGACCGGGCCGAGAGGACCTCTAGTGCGAGTCGTTGTGATGGGCTGCGGCCGGGTCGGATCGTCGGTCGCCGACGGCCTGTCCCGGATCGGCCACCAAGTCGCGGTGATCGACAGCGACAACACTGCGTTCAGCCGGCTGAGCCCCGAGTTCGCCGGCGAACGCGTGCTCGGTCTCGGATTTGACCGGGATGTGCTCCTGAAAGCCGGTATCGAGGGCGCCGACGCGTTCGCCGCGGTGTCCTCTGGAGACAACTCCAACATCATTTCGGCCCGGCTGGCCCGCGAGACCTTCGGGGTGCGGCGGGTGGTCGCCCGGATTTACGACGCAAAGCGCGCCGACGTCTACGAACGTCTCGGCATTCCCACAATTGCCACCGTGCCGTGGACCACAGACCGACTGCTGCACGCACTCACCCGGGAAAGCGAGACTGCGCGGTGGCGCGACCCGAGCGGGACCGTCGCCGTCCTCGAGGTGGTGCTGCACGACGACTGGGTCGGCCGCAAGGCGACCGACCTGGAGGCCGCCACCGGCGCCCGGGTGGCGTTCCTGATCCGTTTCGGCACCGGAATCCTCCCGGAATCGAAGACCGTCATTCAGTCCGGCGATCAGGTCTACATCGCCGCTATCTCCGGGCACGCGGCCGAGGCATTGGCCATTGCAGCGCTGCCGCCGAGTGAGGACGCCGAGTCGTGAGAGTCGCTATCGCAGGTGCCGGCGCGGTCGGCCGATCGGTGGCCCGCGAACTGATCGAGAACAAGCACGATGTGACGTTGATCGAGCGAAAGCCCGAACACATCGAGGAGGACGCCATTCCGGCCGCGCACTGGCGGCTGGGTGACGCCTGCGAGGTGAGCGTGCTGGAGCAGGTCCAGTTGCACGAGTTCGACGTCGTGGTGGCCGCGACCGGCGATGACAAGGCCAACGTGGTGCTCAGCCTGCTGGCCAAAACCGAGTTCGCGGTGCCCCGGGTGGTGGCCCGGGTCAACGACCCCCGCAACGAGTGGCTGTTCACCGAGGCCTGGGGCGTCGACGTGGCGGTGTCCACTCCACGGATGCTGTGTTCGTTGATCGAGGAGGCCGTTGCGGTCGGGGATTTGGTCCGGCTGATGGAATTCCGGAAAGGTCAGGCCAACCTGGTCGAGATCACCCTGCCGGACAACACACCCTGGGGCGGCAAGCCGGTGCGCAAACTGCAGTTGCCACGAGACGTTGCGCTGGTGACGATCCTGCGCGGACCCCGGGTGATCCTGCCGCAGGACGACGAGCCGCTGGAAGGCGGCGACGAGCTGTTGTTCGTCGCGGTCACCGAGGCGGAAGAGGAACTGCGTCAGCATCTGCTGCCATGACGCCTTCCCCACCCGAGGCGTCCAGGGCGCGCTGTGCCGTCCGGATCGCCAGGAAGGTCGCCAGCGCCGCCACCGCGGCCAGCGGCCAGCCCATCCCGATGCGCGCCACCACCAGCCAGCCGGTGTGGTTGGTGTCGTAGAGCACGCGCTGAACGATGAAGCGGGCGGCGAACACCACCACCCAAGTGAGCGTGGCGACGTCGAACGCGTACACCGCGCGACGCACGTTGCGCCAGCCGCGATCGTGCCCGTGCAGCCAGCTCCAGATGTAGCCGACGACGGGCCGGCGGATCACGATCGAGACCGCGAACAACGCCGCATAGATCAGTGACGTCCAAATGCCCAGCAGGAAATAGCCTTTCGACTCCCCCAGCAGGTACGCAATCACCACGCAGACCGCGACGCCGATCAAGCCGGACACGGCCGGCTGCACAGACTCGCGGCGGACCAGGCGCCACAGCAGGATCAGCGTGGCGACGCCGATCGCGGCACCGGATGCCGCGGCCAGGCCCAGCAACCGCGAGGTGCCGACGAAGACCAACACCGGCAACGACGAATAGACAATTCCCGCAACGCCGCCCAGTTGTTGCATCATCCGGTCGGCCGGCGTGCGGTTGAGGTCGGCAGTCTCGAGTTCACCGCCGACGGCATCAGTCGTGTCGCCGGCGTCTGTCGCGCGATTCACCTGGCGAGCCTCACCGCTGAATCTCATAGTGCGGGTTGTAGATCGCCTTGCTGCCGTTCTCCAGCTTGCCGAGCCGACCCTGCACGCGCAGGGTGCGGCCCGACTCGATCCCTGGAATTCGGCGCTGCCCCAACCACACGAGCTCGATGGTGTCGGTGCCGTCGAACAACTCCGCGCGAACCCCGTCGGCGCAGCCTTTGCCGTTGCATTCAACGCTGCGCAGCGTTCCTACCACGGTGACTTCCTGGCCGCGTTCGCAGTCGATGGCCCGCTGCGCGCCGGTCGTCACCGCCTCGTCGCACAACTCCTCGGCGTCACGCTGCTCGGGGTCCTCAGTCAACCGACGAGTCAGCCGGCGCAGATAACCTTCCGCCGCCATGGCTTCTCCTGAGCGTTTTCTTTGCTTCACACCGGACCGGGTAATCGCGATCCTCTCACGACAACGGACACCGTAGACCCGATGGTTCCCCAAACGCCATGTGGTGCCCAGGCAATATCTAGGGGTGACTATCGACCTGCGCGGGGTGACCGCCGTCGTGCTGCCGGGAACAGGGTCTGACGACAGCTACGCGTCCCGGGCGTTCGGCGTAGCGCTGCGCGACGCCGGTGCCCGACTGCTGGCGCCGCGGCCCCAGCCGACTCGCTTGATCGACGGCTATCTGGACGACTTGGACGACGCCGCGGCCGGCGGACCGATCGCGGTCGGTGGTGTGTCGATCGGCGCCGCGGTAGCCGTCGCATGGGCCTTACAGCATCCCGATCGCACGATCGCGGTGTTGGCCGCGCTGCCGGCGTGGACTGGCGCACCCGACGGCGCGGTCGCCGCGGTCGCCGCGCAGCACTCCGCCAGACAGCTGCGCGATGACGGCCTGGCGGCAACTACCGCACAGATGCGCGCGTCCAGCCCGCCGTGGCTGGCCGACGAGCTGGCCCGGTCGTGGCTCGGTCAGTGGCCGCACCTGCCCGACGCAATGGATGAGGCCGCCGGCTACGTCGCCCCGACCCACGCGGAACTTCAGGGGCTGACAGCGCCGCTGGGCGTCGCGGCGGCCGAGGACGACCCGATCCATCCGATTGCCGTGGGGCGGCAATGGGCCACCGCGGCGCCGCACGCAGCGCTGCGCACCGTGACTCTGGACCAGATCGGCGCCGACCCGGCCGCGCTGGGCGCCGCCTGTCTGGCGGCGTTGCGGGCGATATAGCTACCGGCGACCCGCTGCGCCCGGCTCCGCCGCGCTTGCGATCGCCGGGCGGGCTAGCCGCCGGTGCCGCGCAGCTGTTGCATCGCCGAGCCGGAGGCACTGCGACGCTCGGGGGCGGACGGTTCCTCTTCGCTGACGACGTCGGCCTCCGTTGGCTCGACAGGTTGCCCGGCAGCTCCCTGAGCGGCCGCGGCCTCACGCAGCTGCGATGCCATTGGCTCCGGCAGCTGCACAGGCAGCGGTGTACGCACCGGCAGCGGTGTGTCGCCACGACAAATTACCGTGTCCAACAACGCATTTCGCGCTTGCTCAGTCAGCGCGTCGATGCTTTCGATTGAGCCGTTCACCACGCAGCGAATCATCCAGCGGTAGCCGTCGACTCCGATGAACCGCACCACACCGGTCGCGGTGCCGACCACCTCACGGCCCCACTGGCCGTCCTGAATGGTCACCGAGGCCCCGTCGTTGCGCAGCGAATCGGCCAGCTCAGCGGCGACTTCCCGCCACAGCCCACCGGTTTTCGGCGCGGCATACGCGGCGATGGTGAAACGACCGTTGTCCGTCACCACCCACACGGCGCTCGGGACGCCGTTCTCGGTCAACTCGACTTGCAGTTGTGCCGCGTCGGGCAGCGGTACCAGCACCGAGCCAAGGTCCAGGCGACCCTCGGTCGCAACCGACGAATCGTCGAAGTCCTCGATGTCGAACGGGCCGTCCACGTCGTCGGCGGCCGGGGTCTCGGTGGGCGCCTCCGGCCTCCGGTGCGAGCCCAGCATTTCCGGCTCGTCGATCGGCTGCTGCTCTTTGGGTTTACGCCTGCCAAATGCCATCAGAGACTCGCATGTCCGCCAGAGGAACCGTGGCCACCGGCGCCACGGGAGGTATCGGCCATTCCGGCCTCATCGAACGACGCGACCTCGACCAGGTCGACCAGCTCGACGCGCTGCACCAGCAGCTGCGCGATTCGGTCGCCACGGTTGACCACGATCGGCGCCGCTGGGTCGAGATTGATCAACGAGACCTTGATCTCACCACGGTAACCCGCATCGATGGTGCCGGGACTGTTGACGATCGAAAGTCCCACCCGCGCAGCCAAACCGGACCGCGGGTGCACGAGACCTACCATCCCGACCGGAATGGCCACCGCGATTCCCGTCCGCACCAGCGCCCGGTGTCCGGGCGCAAGCTCGACGTCTTCGGCGCTGTAGAGGTCTACGCCGGCATCACCGTGGTGGGCCCGGGCGGGCAGCGGAAGCCCGGGGTCGAGACGAACAACCGCCAGACTGGTCGACACGGGGGCACAGATTACCCTTGACCGGGTGTCAGGGACGCCAGTCACGTTGCAAAGCGTGCGGTACAGCGAGCGTTTGTGGGTGCCGTGGTGGTGGTGGCCACTGGGTTTCGCGCTGGCCGCGCTGATTGCGGTCGAAGTCAACATGGGCGTGCCGAGCCTGCCGCGCTGGCTACCGTTCGCGGCGTTGTTCGTCGTGGCCGCCGGGGCGTTGCTGTGGCTGGGCCGCATCGAGGTCCGCGTCACCACCGGCGACGGCGGAACCGAATTGTGGGCCGGCGAGGCGCATCTGCCGGTCTCGGTCATCGCCCGCTCCGCCGACATTCCCCGCTCGGCCAAGTCCGCGGCGCTGGGACGGCAATTCGACCCGGCCGCCTTCGTGGTTCACCGCGGCTGGGTCGGCCCCATGGTCCTGGTGGTGCTGGACGACGCGGACGACCCGACTCCCTACTGGCTGGTGAGTACCCGCCACCCCGAGCGGGTGTTGTCGGCGTTGCGCAGCTAGTCGGCAACTGCCCGACCGTCAATGTCAGGCCGCGCAGTCCGTACAGATCATCACGCCGCCCTTTTCACTGGCCAACCGACTGCGGTGTTGGACCAGAAAGCAGCTCGAACAGGTGAACTCGTCAGCCTGCTTCGGGATGACCCGCACCGACAACTCTTCGCCGGACAAGTCTGCTCCGGGCAGCTCAAACGACTCAGCGGACTCCGATTCGTCGACGTCAACAACCGCCGACGCCGCCTCGTTTCGCCGTGCCTTGAGCTCCTCTAGGGAGTCCTCTGAAACGTCGTCGGTTTCGGTACGCCGTGGGGCGTCGTAATCGGTAGCCATCGTCTTTCCCCTCATAAGCCTGCAAGCAAAGCTTTGTACCAGCGTCGAACGCATCCGCAAAACGATTCGTGCCCGTATTGCAGGGTGTTCAAGTGTGATTTACGTCACATGTGCTGTTTAACGGCGCTACCTCCCGCTAAACATCGGCCCTCCGAGTGCCTTAGAGTCCCATCGTGGTCGCGCAAATCACCGAAGGTACAGCGTTCGACAAGCACGGTCGTCCATTCCGCCGTCGCAACGCCCGGCCCGCGATCGCCCTGCTGGTGGTGCTGTTGGTGGCCAGCGCCGTGGTGTGGACGATCGCACTGACCCGCCCGGCCGAAGTGCACGAGGCGACGGTGTGCAACCCACCTCCCGAGCAGACCGATCCGGCCCAGCCGCACCTGGGCAGCCCGGTGTCGCGCAGCACGATGATCAACGTCGCACCGGCCAAGCTCGCGGACGCCAAGGTCCGAGTCCTCAACGCCAGCGGTCGGGGCGGCCAGGCCGCCGACGTGTCGGGCGCGCTGCGGGATCTGGGGTTCGCGCAGCCGACCGCGGCCAACGACCCCGTCTACGCGAAAACGCGACTCAACTGCCAGGGGCAGATCCGCTTCGGCGAGGCCGGCCAGGCGGGCGCGGCCGCGGTGTGGCTAGTCGCGCCCTGTGCCGAGCTGTACCGCGATGACCGCACCGACGACTCCGTCGACCTGGCGATCGGCACGGAGTTCGGCGCGCTGGCGCACAGCGACGACATCGCACGCGGTGCTCGCCGGCCTACGCCCCGGCAACACCGAGCCGGCGGATCCCGCGCTGCTGGCCAAGATTCACGCCGGGAGCTGCTGAGCGCGGTCAGCCCGGAATCGGAGCCAGGCCGTCGAATCGGCCCAATGCAGCAAGCAACTGGTCGGCCACGCCGGGCGCCGCGGCGACCACCAGTGCCGCGTTGCGATCCGGGTCGCCCGGTTCCGGCAAGACGACCCGCGCGCCGGCCTCGGCGGCGATCAGCGCCCCCGCCGCGGAATCCCACACATGCAGACCATGCTCGTAGTAGGCGTCGAGCCGGCCGGCAGCGACCATGCACAAATCCAGTGCCGCAGAACCGATTCGGCGCACATCCCGGACCACCGGCAGGATCTGTGCCACCAGCTGTGCCTGGACCGCGCGGCGCGCGCCCGGAGTAGGCGAACCCGGTGCCCACCAGGGCCCGCGACAGATCGTCGACGACGCTGCACTGCAGGCGGCGAGTGCCCTCGGCGTCGGTGACGTGCGCGCCCAGTCCGGTTGCCGGCGGAATACAGCCGTCCGCCGACGACATCGGCGACCGCGCCGGCCACCGAGACGCCGTCGATTTGCGCGGCCACCGACACCGAGTACGACGGGATCCCGTAGACGAAGTTCACCGTGCCGTCGATGGGGTCCAGGACCCAGGTGACGGCGCCGGGCGCGAGGCTCGCCGGGTCGGTCGGGCCGCCGATTTCCTCGCCGAGAATGGCGTCGCCGGATCGCAGTTGCGCCAACCGATCACGCAGCAGCCGCTCGGTTTCGGTGTCGACGACGGTCACCGGGTCAGTCGGGGTCGTCTTGGCCCGCACCGCGTCATCGCCGTCGGCGCCCGCGTCGGCGCCGAATACCTCGCTGCGGCGTCGACGCACGAACGCGGCCGCCTCGGCGGCCAGCGTCTCGGCCACCGTCCGCAGCGGTGCCGGCTGGTTCTCAGGTGTGCTCACGGACCCATCGCATCACAGGTATCGCCGGGTTCAGCAACGTCGGGGTAACCGGCCAACCAACCGCCCAGCTACGCATTAGGGTTTTTGTCGACGCCCACGTCCCGCCGAGGAGATTCGATGACCACTGCCGACTCGCCCAACGCCGCTCCGACGAGCGAAGGGGCTGTGACGCCGGCCAGACGCGGTTTCGGTGTCGACGTCGGCGGAAGCGGCATCAAGGGCGGCATCGTCGACCTGGACACCGGGGAGCTCGTCGGCGACCGCTACAAGCTGCTGACACCGCAGCCGGCCACGCCCGACGCAGTCGCCAAGACCATCGCCGCGGTCGTCAACGAATTCGGCTGGACCGGACCGCTCGGCGTGACGTACCCCGGCGTCGTCACCAACGGCATCGTGCGGACGGCCGCCAACGTCGACAAGAAGTGGATCGGCACCAACGCACGCGACATCATCAGCGCCGGGCTGAACGGCCAGGAGGTCGCCGTGCTCAACGACGCCGACGCGGCGGGCTGGCCGAGGAACGTTCGGCGCGGGCAAGGACAACACCGGCGTCATCGTGCTGCTGACATTCGGCACCGGTATCGGGTCGGCGGTCATCCACAACGGGATTTTGCTGCCCAACACCGAGTTCGGCCACCTCGAGGTGGGCGGCAAGGAAGCCGAACACCGCGCCGCGTCCTCGGTCCGCGACAAGCGGGCTGGAGCTACGAAAAGTGGACCAAGCAGGTGACGAAGGTGCTGATCGCGATCGAAAACGCGATGTGCCCCGACCTGTTCATCGCCGGCGGCGGAATCAGCCGCAAAGCCGACAAATGGATACCGCTGCTGAAAAACCGCACCCCGGTGGTGGCCGCCGCCCTGCAGAACACCGCCGGAATCGTCGGCGCGGCGATGGCGGCGACGCGCGACGTGACGCACTGATTTGCGCTCACTGGCGGGGGTAATGCCCCACTGTCGTTACAATGGTCACCGGCAGCCGCCTGACCGATAGCGGCGAATATCCACCCTGATAATCGACGCCGACATCTGACATAGCTGACGCTTTCCGGTTGAGCATGCCTGCGGCACCGGAAGAAAGTTCTACCGAAGGGGTTTACGTGGCAGCGACCAAAGCACGACCGGCAACCGATGAGCCGGTGAAGCGCACCGCCACCAAAGCCCCCGCCAAGCGTTCGCCGGCCAAGGCCACCAACGGCACCGCCACCAAGGCAGCCAAAGCGCCGGCCAAAGCCGCCACCGCCACCAAGACCGGCACCGCCACCAAGAGCGCCGCAGCCAAGGCCGCACCGGCCCGCGGCCGCCCGAAGAAGGCGACCACGAAGGGCGCCGACGACGCCGAGGCGACGACCACCGATCTCGAGACCGACGAGCAAGACCTCGACGACGGCCCCGGCGACGAAATCGATCTCGCCGACGAAGATCTGAACCTCGAAGACGAAGAACTCGAGGTGGAGCCGGCCGAGGGCGCATCGCCGACGACAGCGCGGAGCCGTCCGACACCGTCGAAGCCGCCGCGAAGAAGCCGGCCAAAGCCGTCGTCGAGCCGGGCCCCGCTGACGAAGAAGAGATCGTCGAGCCGAGCGAAAAGGACAAGGCCTCAGGCGATTTCGTCTGGGACGAGGACGAGTCCGAGGCGCTGCGGCAGGCCCGCAAGGACGCCGAGCTGACGGCGTCCGCGGACTCGGTTCGCGCGTACCTCAAGCAGATCGGCAAGGTCGCGCTGCTCAACGCCGAAGAAGAAGTCGAGCTCGCCAAGCGCATCGAAGCCGGCCTCTACGCCACGCAGCTGATGACCGACCTGACCGAGCCGTGGCGAGAAGCTGCCGGCCGCTCAGCGTCGCGACATGCTGTGGATCTGCCGCGACGGCGACCGCGCGAAGAACCATCTGCTGGAGGCGAACCTGCGACTCGTGGTGTCGCTGGCCAAGCGCTACACCGGCCGCGGCATGGCGTTCCTCGACCTGATCCAGGAGGGCAACCTCGGCCTCATCCGTGCGGTCGAAAAGTTCGACTACACCAAGGGCTACAAGTTCTCCACCTACGCCACGTGGTGGATCCGCCAGGCGATCACCCGGGCCATGGCCGACCAGGCCCGCACCATCCGCATCCCGGTGCACATGGTCGAGGTGATCAACAAGCTCGGCCGCATCCAGCGCGAGCTGCTGCAGGATCTGGGCCGCGAGCCCACGCCCGAAGAGCTCGCCAAGGAAATGGACATCACCCCGGAGAAGGTGCTGGAGATCCAGCAGTACGCCCGGGAGCCGATCTCGCTGGACCAGACCATCGGCGACGAGGGCGACAGCCAGCTCGGCGACTTCATCGAGGACTGCGAAGCGGTGGTGGCTGTCGATGCGGTGTCGTTCACGCTGCTGCAGGATCAGCTGCAGTCGGTGCTGGAGACGCTGTCCGAGCGCGAAGCCGGCGTCGTACGACTGCGCTTCGGGCTCACCGACGGCCAGCCCCGCACCCTCGACGAGATCGGCCAGGTGTACGGCGTGACCCGCGAGCGCATCCGCCAGATCGAGTCGAAGACGATGTCGAAGCTGCGGCACCCCAGCCGTTCGCAGGTGCTGCGCGACTACCTCGACTAAGCCAGGACCGCACGACCCACGACGCCGCAACAGCCGCCATGCGGCTTACACCGGCATAGAAATTGCTGAGAATTGGGTGTGGACATTCAGCTGGCTGTTTCGTACGCTCCTCTCTAGGGGTGCCTGGATGTCCAGGTGGGAGGAAACGATGAAGCCACAATTGATCGCCGCCGGTGTGGCACTTGCGGCAGCCGGCGCCCTGGGCCTGGCCATCCCCGCGGCTCACAACGCACACCACGACGAGGTCGCCCTCATCGACACGTCGCTCAACGACACCGTGCTCAGCCTCGAGGGTGTGACTGCTTTCGCGCCGCACGCCGAACCTTGGGTGATGGGCGGGTACGAGTAGCGATTTCTACAGCGTCGTCACCAGCCGACCGACCCGACGGTCGCGGCACACGATCTGCTCAACTCGTCGGAGTCATCGGGGCCAACCAACTGTTCGGCCTCGGCGACACGAACGGCTACCTCGGCCTGTCCCCGACCGACACCGCCGGTTCTTCAGCTTCGGGGACCAAGAGGGCGTCGCCTTCGATCACGGACTGCAGGCGTTGCTGACCGCGTTCAACGCGCCGCTGATCTCGTACGAAGACGCGCTTGGTGCCTCAAACACGTTCGGCGACTCCGACGCTCCTGAACCTCGACCCGGCGGAGCTGCTGACAACCAGCGGCTTCGAACTCTGTCGGCGATCTGACTGTCGCGTACACCGACTTCGTGACCGCCGCTGACCTGGCGTTCGGCATAACCCCGTAGATGACAGACCTGTCGGGAACGCGTCACCCCCGACAGACACACACCTGTTACCTCACGTCGCCCGACCTAGATCTGGTGCGCGGGATCGTGACTGTGCGCCGAGGCAACGGGGTAAAGGCCGCTTGGCTGCTTTCGGGCCGCAGACGGCCCGCGCTGTCGATCGCTACATTCGCGCCCCATTGGGCCGGCGGCGTTTCCGAAGGCGACGACGACGAGATGACTTGGGTGGCAATGCAGTTCGCGGCTTACGAAATGGTTGTGAACCCTAGTTAGAGGCACCGAGGCAACTTGCGCATCCGCCTCTCTCGGTGAAGCGTGACTGGACGCGGGCGTGACTCGCAAGCACTAGTCAGCAAGTCAGAAGAAATTCAAAAAACGACGTCTAAACGGCGAAGAGAGCAGACTGACCGCCTGGTGGCCGGAGACGAGACAAAGCTCTCGGACATCAAAAACCACAGCGTGACGCGAAGCGGCACCACGTACAGCGCAAATCAGTCCCTAGTGCGCGACTACTCGACTAGCGCGCTCCGGCACCGCTGTTGGCGGCGACACGATACGCCCGTGGCGCTCAGATTCTGCTGTTTTATCCAAGTTGAGACAATGTCCTGCATTCATTGACTGCTGCTGCGCGGTCCGGCGAATAATTCGACGCGCAAGGTCGGGGCGAATGTCCGCTCCGACAATGTTTCTCGGGGGCTGGCGGAGGTGTCCGGTCAAACCAGCAGAATCGTCCCGTCTCATCGGTTCTTGTCGGCGCATTCAAGCCATGCCTACGAAAGGTTAGATCTCCCAACAGAATGCGAGCATTGCCATGAAGCTGACCGCGATTCAGACGGTGTCGATGGTGTCGGCCGTCGCCTTGATCGGATTTCCGGCAACGGCATACGCCGGCGGACCGCCGAACCCCGCACCATCACCCACACCCGCACCCGCGCAGTCGTACCAATTCCAAAACTCCGCGGGGAATGTGTCATGCGACCTCGGCGGCGGGAGCGCCGCCTGCGAGATCAGCAACCGGGCCTACACACCACCCACCGCACCTCCGCCATGCGCTCAGCACTCCGCGTGGGGCGACCGCGTCTCGCTGGCCCAGGGCGGCACGGTCCAAATCGACTGCCACAACGACACATTGCATGTACCGGGCGCACAGGTTCTTGCCAACGGGCAGACATTGTCGTCGGGCAACTTGAGTTGCACCGCCGACGCCGCATCGATGCGATGCAGCGACTCGAGCACCGGCCACAACTTCTTCCTGTCACCCAATTCGTTCCAAGAGGGGTAGCGGTCGAGCGCCGTTCGCGCCAAGCGAAATTGGGATGCGCCGAACGCTCTGCGTGTCCTTGACCGCATGTCAACCAGTCGCATCCTGGTCTCCTCCGGAACCGAATTCGAGTCAACCGTCGGCTACTCGCGCGCGTGCGCGTCGGCCCGCTCGTCGTCGTGTCCGGGACGACCGCACCCGCCGCCTCGGCGGCATCGGCGCTCAGACACGAGACGCGTTCGCCGCATCGAGGTCGCCCTGGTCGAGGCGGGCGCTGCGCTGAGCGACGTGGTCCGCACCCGCATCTACGTAACCGATATCTCGCGCTGGCGCGAAGTCGCGGCCGTGCACGCCGAGGTTTTCGACCAGATCCGCCCGGCCGCCACGATGGTCGAGGTGGCCGCGCTCATCTAACCCGGAGCTGCTGGTGGAAATCGAAGCCGACGCCTACTCGCCGAGCATCGGGGAAAGCGCCGTCGGCGTCTGGGCGGTAGCTGGTGACGTTGATCACAGCTGTCAACGGGCAAGGGGCCGTACAGGTGCGGGAACATCATCGACTCCGGATCCGTTGCTACCCCTAGTTCCCAACGAATGGGTGAGTCCAGACGGGTCGGGTCGATATGCAGCAGAACCAGGTCCTCGCGACCGCGGTACAGGCGGTTGGCCGGCAGATGCACTTGCTGCGGCGTCGACAGGTGGATGAAGCCAACGCTCGGCAAGGGACTCCGGTCGCAGTTCGCCATCGCCCTGGGCGGCCGACCAGTCGTCGGTGGGACACAGGTGTACCAGCACCGCCGGCGGCTGAGTCATATCGCCATTTTGCCCTGCGCCGTAAACAACGGCGAGGGGTGAGACACGACACACCGGTAAACCGGCGGGGAACAAGGCCAGAAGCGATAACATCTGAGACAGTGGAGAAGGCAGAACGGAGTAGCCATGAATGCAACGCTGACCAGTCCAGAACTGACCCGGGCTGATCGCTGCGATCGATGCAGCGCTGCTGCACGTGTTCGCGCCAAGCTGCCCTCCGGAGCAGAACTCCTGTTCTGCCAACACCACGCCAACGAGCATGAGGCGAAGCTGATCGAGCTGGCCGCCGTGCTGGAACTCAGCGCCGCCCCGATCGAGTCCTAAGCACACGACTCGCCACCAGCAGTCCTGGCGGGAGCGGCGTTCGTCGGCAATGCTGGACTGGTCATGACTGACCAGCCCGAGTAAAGCCTTCGCGGCATCACATCTGGCGCATCAGCAAGCGCACGCTGTCGAAGAGCTGGGACGACTCGATCTTTTCCGAGTCCGCCCAGGCCGCATTCTGGTGGCGTTGTCTCTGCCGCCGCTGCTGCTGGGAATGCTGGGCAGCCTGGCCTACGTGGCGCCGTTGTTCGGCCCCGACACCTTGGCCGTCGATCGAGGACTAGCTGGTTCGCACGTCGAACAAGCTTCTTCTCGCACAACGTCGTCAACGAGATCATCGAGCCGACGATCTCGCGACATCGATCGCAGGCGCTCGCGGCGAAGTGGTGTCGTTCGGGCTTCGTGATCTCGCTGTGGGCGGGATCGTCGGCCATTTCGGCCTTCGTCGACTCGGTGGTCGAGGCGCACGACCAGACCCCGCTGCGGCATCCGGTGCGACAGCGCCTCTACGCATTGGGCCTCTACGTGGTGATGCTGGTGTTCGTCATCGTGACCGCCCCGCTGATGGTGCGTCGGGCCGCGCAAGTTGGCCGAGCACATTCCCGACAGCCTGGCACAACGTGCTGGCGCTACGGCTACTACCCGGCGTTGCTCGTCGGGCTGATCGTCACCGGTGATCGTGCTGTACCGGGTGTCGCTGCCCGACCCGCTGCCGTCGCATCGGCTGATCTTCGGCGCCATGCTGGCCAGCGTCGGTGTTCCTGATCGCCACGCTGGGCCTGCGGATCTACCTGAGATGGATCACCGGCACCGGCTACACCTATGGCGCGCTGGCCACCCCGATCGCGTTCCTGCTGTTCGCGTTCTTCCTCGGCTTCGCGATCATGATGGGCGCCGAGCTCAACGCCGCCATCCAAGAGGAATGGCCGGCGCCCGCCACCCACGCCCACCGGCTGCGACTGGTGGCTGGTCGAGCGCGCCAAGGAGTCGGTCGAGGCGCGCCACGCGGCATCCGACGACGCACGACCGTGCCGCCGCGGACCCGACCGGGTCAGCTCTTCTTGAGCGCCTCGTAGATCCGCTTGCAGTCCGGGCACACCGGCGAGCCCGGCTTGGCGGACTTGGTGACCGGAAACACCTCGCCGCACAGCGCGACGACGTGGGTGCCCATCACGGCGCTCTCGGCGATCTTGTCCTTCTTGACGTAGTGGAAGAACTTGGGGGTGTCGCTGTCGGTCCCGTCGTCGACGCGTTCGTCGGTGTCGGTGCGCTCGATCGTCTGGGTGTCCATGTCTCATATTGTGCCCGGACACGTCGGATACCGAACCGCCGTGAGGCGATCGTGTGTGGAACAGTGGAGGGATGAAACACAGCCAAGAGCTGGGTTTCGACGACGATGGTCGACCGGTCCTCATCACCGCCGCCGCGCCCGCCTACGAGGAGCAGCACCGCGCAGCGGGTGCGCAAGTATCTGACCATCATGTCGTTCCGGATTCCGGCGCTGCTCCTGGCCGCCTTTGCCTACGGCATCTGGCACAACGGACTTGATCTCGCTGGCGATCCTGGCCGCTTCGATCCCGCTGCCGTGGATTGCGGTGCTGATCGCCAACGACCGGCCGCCGCGGCGGGCCGAGGAACCTCGGCGGTTCGACGGCACCCAGCGCGCACTCCGCTGTTCCCGACTGCCGAGCGGCCCGGCGCTGGAAGCGTCGCCAGTCGTCCGGCCCCGCAACCGGAATGGCAGCACGGGGCCACGCTGACGGTTCCGAATAACGCCGGCTTCCGCGCGCGTTCTCAGGACATTCTCAGGGCTCGTCGGACATTCGCTGCACGTCAGAGGGTGTGAGAACGCGCAGCCGCGTGGGAACTCTGAGGCCGGATCAGTCGTTATAGCTCATGACAGTTCACAGCCGATCAGGAGGCCGCCATGGCAAATGCCACCACAAGCCGGATCGACGGCGATCTGGACGCTCAAAGCCCCGCCGCGGACCTGGTGCGCGTCTATCTGAACGGGATCGGCAAGACCGCCCTGCTCAACGCCGCCGACGAGGTCGAACTGGCCAAGCGCATCGAGGCCGGGCTCTACGCCCAGCACCTGCTCGAGACCCGGAAGCGCCTCGGCGAGAACCGCAAACGCGACTTGCGGCCGTCGTCCGCGACGGCGAGGCGGCCCGGGGCCACCTGCTGGAGGCGAACCTGCGGCTGGTGGTGTCGCTGGCCAAGCGCTACACCGGCCGCGGCATGCCGCTGCTCGACCTGATCCAGGAGGGCAACCTCGGCCTGATCCGCGCGATGGAGAAGTTCGACTACACCAAGGGATTCAAGTTCTCGACGTACGCCACGTGGTGGATCCGTCAGGCCATCACCCGGGCATGGCCGACCAGAGCCGCACCATCCGGCTGCCCGTCCACCTGGTCGAGCAGGTCAACAAGCTGCCCGGATCAAGCGCGAGATGCACCAGAACCTGGGCCGCGAGGCCACCGACGAGGAGCTCGCCGAGGAATCCGGCATCCCGGTCGAGAAGATCAACGACCTGCTCGAGCACAGCCGCGACCCGGTGAGCCTGGACATGCCGGTCGGCAGCGACGAGGAAGCCCCGCTCGGCGACTTCATCGAGGACGCCGAGGCCATGTCCGCGGAGAACGCGGTGATCGCCGAGCTGCTGCACACCGACATCCGCAGCGTGCTGGCCACGCTCGACGAGCGCGAGCAGCAGGTGATCCGGCTGCGCTTCGGCCTCGACGACGGCCAGCCCCGCACACTGGACCAGATCGGCAAGCTGTTCGGGCTGTCGCGCGAGCGGGTCCGCCAGATCGAGCGCGAGGTGATGGCCAAGCTGCGCCACGGCGAGCGCGCCGACCGGCTGCGCTCCTACGCGAGCTGAGGCCGCGCACCAAACTCGAGCAGCAGTATGCCCGCCGCGCCGCGGCGGGCATACTGCTGCCGCGGGAGTGTTAGCGAACCATTCGACGCAGCTGGCCAAGTAGACTCAGCTGCAATGGAGGGTGCGTGAATGAACGACCTGATCGATACCACCGAGATGTATCTGCGGACCATCTACGACCTCGAAGAAGAGGGCGTGGCTCCGCTGCGTGCCCGCATCGCCGAGCGGCTCGAGCAGAGTGGGCCCACCGTCAGCCAGACCGTGTCGCGCATGGAGCGCGACGGGCTGCTGCACGTCGCCGGCGACCGCCACCTGGAGCTCACCGACAAGGGCCGCGCGCTGGCCGTCGCCGTGATGCGCAAGCACCGGCTGGCCGAGCGGCTGCTGGTCGACGTCATCGGCTGCCGTGGGAAGAAGTCCACGCCGAGGCCTGCCGCTGGGAGCACGTGATGAGCGAGGACGTCGAGCGCCGCCTGGTCAAGGTGCTCGACAACCCGACCACGTCCCCGTTCGGCAACCCGATTCCGGGGCTGTTCGACCTCGGCATCGGCGTCCGGATTCCGGCGCCGACGACGGCAACCTGGTCCGGCTGACCGAGCTGCCGGCGGGTTTGCCCGTGGCGGTGTGGTCCGCCAGCTCACCGAGCACGTCCAGGGCGACATCGACCTGATCGCCCGGCTGAAGGACGCCGGCGTGGTGCCCAACGCCCGGGTCACCGTCCAGGTGAACCAGCCGGCAGCGTGATGATCGTGATCCCGGGCCACGAGAACGTCAGCTTGCCGCACGACATGGCGCACGCCGTCAAGGTCGAGAAGGTCTAAATCTCCCCCGCGTATCGGGATGACGGGGATTTCCAGACTCGATGGTCGATGGTGGGTCCAGTGGATGGTGGCTTTCCCCTTCGCTCTGGGCTCGTAGTGCGTCGGGAAGTGGCCGAAGAGCGGGTTGCGCGGTTGCAGGTATCGGCCGGCGACCATGAGGCGCAGGCTGTCACCGGCGCGAAACATCGTTGCGGAGGAGCTGAGCGGGATCACGACCTCCAGCTGTTCGTCGTAGCGGACCGGTTGCAGGGTGCTGAAGGTGTGTTCGGGCTGATGCGGGGTGCTGCGCTCTGGGTCGAGTTCACGCAGCGCGAGCCGTAGGCGGCCTTGGGCGACGCGGTCGCGCCCGTAGCCGTAGGAGCCGTTGAACGGCACGGGCGCGCCGTGCGACCACTTCTCGACGCCGACGAACAACCGCGGATCATCCGTGCCGGTGACCGCTACCTGCAGCCGCAGGGTCATCGGCCCGCTGAGCTCGGTGTCCTCGCCGAACCGGTAGTCGAACGCGGCGGCATTGCGTCGCAGGTCGAAGCTGACGCGGCCGTCGTCGGTGCTGGCGGTTGCTCGTCAGCGCGCCGCCGGCGCCCAGGTAGAGCTGGCGCCAGTCGGTGCGGGCGAGGGGCCATTCCTGCTCGTCTCGAACCTCGACGACGTGGTCGGCCCGATCGCGGATCTCCAGCCGCATCGGCGGCAGTGCGGGGACGTCCCGTTCGCGCAGGTGCCGATCGAAGAACGCGAGCTGGTGCTGGAGCGCGTCCTCGCCGTAGAAGGTCGCCCACTTGGGCGCCGCGGTGGGCGTAGGCGTGGCGCTCGCTCGAGCCGACCTGCTGGAAGGCGCGCATCGATCCGCCGCTGTGCAGGTTGGCGTCGGAGAAGCTGGTGCACACCAGCATCGGGACCCGGATCTTCGTCAGGTCCGGGGTCAGGGCGTCCCACCAGTCATCGCGCAGCGGGTGCTTGCGACGCTCGGCGGCCAGATTCGTGTTCAGGCGCGCGAGCCGATTGGTGAGGAACAGCCACACCCGAGCGAACCCGTTCTCGACGACTCCGCCGGGGGTGAAGAAGTCGCGGTAGGCGTCGGTGAACCCTTCCCACGGGCAGATCGCCTTCAACGCTGGCGGGTTGAGCGCGGCGACCTTGTACTGGGACAGCGCGAGATAGGACACCCCGAGCATCCCGATCCTTCCGTTGACCACGGCTGCTCGGCCGCCCAGGCGATCACCTTGGCGATGTCGTCGGCCTCCTGGTCGGACAGCAGGTCCCCGCGGCCCTCGGAGTGGCCGCCGCCGCGGGTGTCCAAGTTGATCACGGCGTAGCCGTGCTGCACCCACCAGACCGGGTCGGGTGCCTCCCAGCTGGTCTGGTCGGAGATCCTCAATGGCTCGGGCTGGTTCATGATCCGGAACTGCTTGTTCAGCTTCCACCCGCCCCGCTTCCTCGTCGGCACCGCGTCTTTGCCGTAGGGGTGGGCCGACAGGATCACCGGGAACGGTCCGTCGCCCGCCGGGACGGAACAGGTTCAGCCGCAGCTTCACGCCGTCGCGCATCTACACCGCAACGTCCTCGTCTTTGATGATGTCGGCCGGCATCGGATAGACGGTCACCGGCGGGTGCAACGCGGCGCGGCGCCGACGCCGGCGATAAGCGAAGCGCCGGGCCGGCGCCACGGTCGATCGAGGTTTCGTGCTTGTTCATTGCGGGTCCTCTCATGGTTTTGAGTGTCATTCTAATGAACTAGAACGTCACTCTAGATCATGATGTAAGCTTTGTCCATGAGCCCCGCAGTTGCAACAGTCCAAGCCTCAGACGGCAGAAAAGAGTGGGCGACGCTCTGCGGCGAGAGACCCGCAACCTGAATCCTGGAGGCCGCTGAAGTCGAATTCACTGCCGGCGGTTACGCAGGAACGACGGTTAATCGTCTTGCCGCTAGCGCAGGAGTGTCCGTGCAGACGCTGTATCTTGTCGGGAAGCAAGCGCGCACTGCTACGCGGTTACATGGAACAACGTGCTCGCGGGAGACGCGGCTTCTCCGGCTGACGCAGGCCACGATTCGTCGGAATTGCCTCGCAGAACGACTGACAGAACTCGGGAGCCTCGTCGCGGAAATTGCTGGGCGCGCTGCAACCGGCTGGAGCCTCTATCGCGATGCCGCCGCGGTCGACGCGGAGATCGCTGAAGACTGGAACGAACTGCAGCTCCTCCGCCGCCAACTCATCGCCCGGGTTTTCGAAGACATCCCCCCTAGGGCTATCGCCAACGGGCTCACCCTCGAAGATGCGATCGACACCGCGTGGGTCATCTCAAGCCCCGAGAGCTACGACCTCCTCGTTCGACCGCCAGGGCTACAAAAAAAAAAAAAAAAAAAAAAAAAAAAAAAAAAAAAAAAAAAAAAAAAAAAAAAAAAAAAAAAAAAAAAAAAAAAAAAAAAAAAAAAAAAAAAAAAAAAAAAAAAAAAAAAAAAAAAAAAAAAAAAAAAAAAAAAAAAAAAAAAATCAGCCCGCCCGTCGTCCGAACGCCTGCCGCGGCGGTAGCCGCACGCCGAGTC
Source organism: uncultured Actinomycetota bacterium (assembly GCA_963749375.1). Classification (GTDB taxonomy): domain Bacteria; phylum Actinomycetota; class Actinomycetes; order Mycobacteriales; family Mycobacteriaceae; genus Mycobacterium. The sequence continues at coordinate 138,748 of CAVVNB010000016.1, read as the reverse complement.
GCTCGGCCAGCCGATAGCCGGTGAACGCGAGCTCCCGAATCTGCTCGGGCCGCATTCCCGACTGCAGCGCCGTGTCGAGCATGCCAGCCATCCGATGGCTCGGGTCGCTGCGCAGCGCGGCCTCCAGCGACGACCCCGGCCAGCGGCCCGTCGCCGCGGGCATAGGCGGAGAACGCCAGCTGCACCAGCGCCTCGACCCGCCACGGCTGCGGGCAGACTGCGCGACAACAGCACCCACAGCGACTCGGCTGCACCGGCGCTTTGCCCGACCGCCAGCGCGTACAACGTGTCCCGCACCTCGAGTCGGTGAGCCCGTATGCCAGGCTGGCCATCTCCGCGTCGGAGAGTGTCGCCCGTTGACGACGCCGCGGCCGCAGCCATTGCGGCCTCGACGTCGCCGCGGACGCCCGTCGGCGTCGCTCCGGTCGTCCCGTCGCGAATCGAGGCGTGCTCGGCCGATCAACCGGTGCAGCGCGGCGCGCGCGGACGGGATCGTCGATCGCGATGACGTCCTGCAGGTCAGCGCGGCGCGCGTAGAGCCGGCGGCCGTCCAGCACGCGGCGACTGTCATCGGCGACGCCGACGGGTCGTCGACGGCCCCGCCTGCCGCAGCCGTCGACGCAGTGCCACCGCCCTCCGTCGGCCACCCGGTCGACGACGTGACGGCCCACAGTTCGATGCCTGCTCGTCGCAGCGCGTCGCCAGCGGCACGAGTCGCGGTGCTCGTCGTTGCACATCGGGCAGATGGCGCCCTCGGCGTCGACGATGACCGCGATGGCCGCGTCGGGACGGCGGCCGCGGCCACTTCGGCGAGTGTCGATCGAGGCCGTCGATCAGGTCCTCCGACAGATCGACGCGCAGCACGGCTCCCATTTCGCCGCGTCGATGGACACCAGCACCAACGACTTCTCGGGCACGAAGCCGAGCACCGCGGGCAGGGCGGCGATCAGCGCGCCGGGCCGATTGAGATGGAAATCAGGTCGATGCGTTGGTCATGGCGAGACGGTGGCGACTGACACCGTCGGCCCGCGAGCGGCGCAGGGTCCGACCGCGTGCCGTGGACGAATTCGCGACTGTGGACGAACGCTCGTCGTTGCGACCGCATTGTTCACGTGCATTAGCCGTCGGCATGCAGCTTGCCGCAACCGGCGTAGCGTCTTCTCATGGGTTCGATGCAGGAATACGACCTCGTCGTCATCGGTTCAGGTCCGGGCGGACAGAAGGCCGCCATCGCGGCCGCCAAGCTGGGCAAATCGGTAGCGGTCATCGAACGCGGCCGATGCTCGGTGGTGTCTGCGTCAACACCGGCACCATCCCGTCGAAGACCTTGCGCGAGGCCGTCGTCTACCTGACCGGCATGAGCCAGCGCGAGCTGTACGGCGCCAGCTACCGCGTCAAGGAGAAGATCACCCCCGCCGACCTGCTGGCCCGCACCAGCACGTGATCGGCAAGGAGATCGACGTCGTGCGCTCCCAGCTGATGCGCAACCGGGTCGATCTCTTCATCGGCCATGCGCCGCTTCATCGACGAGCACACGGTGCTCGTCGAGGACCCGGACAGCGGCCGAGCGCATCACCGTGCGCGGCGACCACATCGTGATCGCCACCGGCACCAAGCCGGCTCGGCCCGACGGGGTCGAGTTCGACGACCACCGCGTGCTGGACTCCGACGGCATCCTCGACCTGAAGTCCATCCCGACGTCGATGGTGGTCGTCGGCGCCGGCGTGATCGGCATCGAGTACGCGTCGATGTTCGCCGCGCTGGGCACCAAGGTCACCGTCGTCGAGAAACGCGACTACATGCTGGACTTCTGCGATCCCGAGATCATCGAGGCGCTGCGGTTCCACCTGCGCGACCTGGCGGTCACGTTCCGGTTCGGCGAAGAGGTGACCGCCGTCGACGTCGGCGCATCGGGCACCGTCACCACGCTGGCCAGCGGCAAGCAGATCCCCGCCGAAACGGTGATGTATTCCGCTGGCCGCCAAGGCCAGACCGAGCACCTCGACCTGGCCAACGCCGGCCTGGAGGCCGACAACCGCGGCCGGATCTTCGTCGACGACAACTTCCAGACGAAGGTCGACCACATCTACGCCGTCGGCGACGTGATCGGTTTTCCCGCGCTGGCCGCCACGTCGATGGACCAGGGCCGGCTGGCCGCCTACCACGCGTTCGGCGAGCCGTGCACGGGCATGACCGAGCTGCAGCCGATCGGCATCTACTCGATCCCCGAGGTGTCCTATGTCGGCGCCACCGAGGTCGACCTGACCAAGGACTCGATCCCCTACGAGGTCGGCGTGTCGCGCTACCGCGAGCTGGCCCGCGGGCAGATCGCCGGCGACTCCTACGGCATGCTGAAGCTGCTGGTGTCCACCGAGGACCTCAAGCTGCTCGGCGTGCACATCTTCGGCACCAACGCCACCGAGATGGTGCACATCGGCCAGGCGGTGATGGGCTGCGGCGGCACGGTCGAGTACCTGGTCGACGCCGTGTTCAACTACCCGACGTTCTCCGAGGCCTACAAGGTCGCTGCGCTGGACGTGATGAACAAGCTGCGGGCGCTGAGCCAGTTCAAGGCGCTCGACGGCTCAGCACTCGGTCGTCGAACGCCGCGGCGCCGTCACCCGGGCCGCCCGCCTCGGCGCGGGCCAGCAGCGCGTGACGTCGCCGTCGAACGGCGGCGAGTACGACAGGTTCTCCGTCGCAGCCGCCGCCGTCGAGGCCGCCGACCACGCCGGTGACCGTCGACCCGCTGATCCAGGGCGCGCCGCTGGTGCCGTCGACCAGGCCCGCGCACGGCAGCGCGGGATAGCCGCTCGGCGTCGTCGCCGGTGGCGGTCTGCAGCCGACCGGCCCGCCACCGACGCCCAGCGTACCCGCTGACGGTCACCGCGGTGCCCGGCGTCGGCGCCGTGCCCAGCGTCAAGCCGCCGCCGGCCTGGCCTCGAGCGATCCGCCGCCGTCGCGGCTGACTCGCGCGACGCGAAGTCGGCCATCGGATCCTGTCGGCCACCAGCGCGGGTCCAGATACACGCATCGACCTTCCAGACATCCTGCGGCGCGGCCTTGGTCGCGAAGCCGGGGACGAAGGGCGTCGACCCCTCGGCCAGGCAGTGCGCCGCCGTGAGGATCAGGTCGCCGCCCGCCGAATCCAGCACCGCCCCGGAGCACGTGTGCAATCGTTGCCGCCGAGGAACACCGCGCCGACCCGGGGATCCGGGCACTGACCGGCCGCCGCGATCGCCCGGTTCACGGCCGTCGGTCGACCGGTGGGCCGGGGTCGCGGTGCGGACTGCGGCCTGGTGCCGCACGCCGGCCAGCACCAGCGGCCAGCCACCAGCCAGCCGCCGAGATGCGCATTGACGTTCGATCATGCCCGATACGCGGATCGCGCGCGAGGCATTTCGGCGCGGCGCGAACTGGGTATGCCACCGGAATGCCGCCGGCCTGGCCGCGTTCTGCAGCGCAGGGGCAGGCGGGTCAACGATCAGCTGCCCGGCGATCTGGGGGACACTGGTGGACGCGGTGCGACATACGCGCCGTGGCGAGGAGGCCACAGCGATGGGCTACAACGAGCACGCCCGACAGACCCGACCGGGACAAGCGCTACCAGCCCGAACAGACCGGCATGTACGAGCTGGAGTTCCCGGCGCCCCAGCTGTCGTCTGCCGACGGCCGCGGACCGGTGCTGCTTCACGCCCTGGAAGGCTTTTCCGACGCCGGCCATGCGATCAAGCTGGCCGCGCGACACCTGAAGGACACCCTGGACACCGAGTTGGTCGCGTCGTTCGCCATCGACGAGCTGCTCGACTACCGCTCACGCCGCCCGCTGATGACGTTCAAGACCGACCACTTCACGCATTACGACGATCCCGAGCTCAGCCTCTACGCCCTGCACGACAGCATCGGGACGCCGTTTCTGCTGCTTGCGGGCATGGAGCCGGACCTGAAGTGGGAGCGATTCATCACCGCGGTCCGGCTGCTGGCCGAGCGACTCGGCGTCCGCCAGACCATCGGCCTGGGCACCATCCCGATGGCGGTGCCGCACACCCGGCCGATCACGCATGACCGCGCACGCCAACAACCGCGAGCTGATCGCCGACCATCACGCCGTGGATCGGTGAGGTCCAGGTGCCCGGCAGCGTGTCGAACCTGCTGGAGTACCGGATGGCCCAGCACGGTCACGACGTCGTCGGGTTCACCGTGCACGTCCCGCACTACCTGGCGCAGACCGACTATCCGGCGGCCGCGCAGGCGCTGCTGGAACAGGTCGCCAAGACCGGTTCGCTTCAGTTGCCGCTGAATGCGCTGACCGAGGCCGCCGCCGACGTCACGACCAAGATCGATGAGCAGGTCGAGGCCAGTCCGGAGGTCGCTCAAGTGGTGACCGCGCTGGAGCGCCAGTACGATGCCTTCGTTGCTGCACAGGAGAATCGGTCTCTGCTGGCGCGCGACGAAGATCTGCCAAGCGGCGACGAACTCGGCGCGGAGTTCGAGCGTTTCCTGGCTCAGCAGGCCGAGAAGAAGTTCGACGACGACGACCCGACGGCATCGCATCGCCCTCGCCGGGCCCGACAGCGAGGTTGGCGACGAGTTGGCGAGCATGACGGAGCGAAAGCCCAATCTGCGCTCGGTGCGCGAGGTCACGCCGACAGCTGCAGTTCCGGACCATTCACGGCTACCGGCGCGCGTTCCGGATCGCCGGCTCCGGCCCGGCGATCCTGCTGATCCACGGCATCGGCGACAACTCGACGACGTGGGGCACCGTGCAGGCCAAGCTCGCGCAACGGTTCACCGTCATCGCGCCCGATCTGCTGGGCCACGGCCAGTCGGACAAGCCGCGGGCGGACTATTCGATCGCGGCGTACGCCAACGGCATGCGCGACCTGCTCAGCGTCCTGGACATCGAACGGGTCACCGTCGTCGGCCACTCGCTCGGCGGTGGCGTGGCCATGCAATTCGCCTACCAGTTCCCGCAACTGGTCGAGCGGCTGATCCTGGTCGGCGCGGGCGGCGTCACCAAGGACGTCAACCTCGCTGTTGCGGCTCGCCTCGCTGCCGATGGGCAGCGAGGCGCTGGCGCTGCTGCGACTGCCGATGGTGTTGCCCGCTTTGCAGGTTTTCGGCGCGATCGCCGGCACGGTGCTGGGCTCCACCGCGGCTGGGCCGCGACCTGCCCGATGTGCTGCGGATCCTGGCGGATCTGCCCGAGCCGACGGCGTCGGCGGCGTTCACCCGGACCCTGCGCGCGGTGGTGGACTGGCGCGGCCAGAGTGGTCACCATGCTGGACCGATGTTATTTGACGCGAATCCGTTCCCGTGCAGATGATCTGGGGCACCGAGGATGTTGTTGATCCCGGTCAGCCACGCCCACATGGCCCACGCGGCGATGCCGGGCTCCCAACTCGAGATCTTCGAGCGCTCTGGCCATTTCCCGTTCCATGACGACCCCGACCGTTTCGTCGAGGTCGTCGAACGCTTCATCGACACCACCGAGCCCGCCGACTACGACCAGACCGCGCTGCGCGAACTGCTGCGCACCGGCGGTCAGCGCACAGACCGTCACCGGCCCGATCGACACCAGGGTCGCGGTGCTCGACGCGATGGGCGCCGACGAGCGCAGCGCCACCTGATCGCTGCGTCGAGGTGACGTCGTACAGTCGCTCCCATGAGCGTCGACGTGACGGTGTTGCGGGTATTCACCGACTCGGACGGCAACTTCGGCAATCCGCTCGGCGTCGTCGACGCCGCTACGGTCGAGCCGAACAACATCAGCGCGTCGCGACCGAATTAGGTTACAGCGAAACAATTTTCGTCGATCTTCCCGCGGCCGGCGCGACCACCGCGAACGCCCGCATCTACACCCCGGTCACCGAGTTGCCTTTCGCCGGTCACCCGACGGTCGGGGCGTCATGGTGGTTGCGATCCATCGGCACACCGATTCAACACGCTGCAGGTGCCGGCCGGCGTGGTGCAGGTGGACTACGACGGCGATCGTCACCACCGTCAGCGCCCGCTCGGAGTGGTCGCCGGAGTTCGCCATTCACGACCTGGACAGCGTCGACGAGCTGGCCGCCGCCGACCCGGCCGACTACTGCGACGATGTCGCGCACTACTTGTGGACATGGATCGACGAGGCAGCCGGATCGCTGCGCTCCCGGATGTTCGCTGCCAATCTCGGTGTGCCAGAAGACGAAGCGACAGGTTCGGCCGCCGTCCGCATCACCGACTACCTCAGCCGCGACCTGCACATCACGCAGGGCAAGGGATCGGTGATCGAGCACCACCTGGAGCCCACAGGGCTGGGTGCGGGTCGGCGGCCGCGTCGTCGACGACGGCGTGCAGCGGTTGCCTTAGCTCACGCGATGCAGGGTCGCTGAAAGGTGATGCTGCAGAGGCTGTCCGACGGCACCCATCTGCAGCGAGTAGGCCAGCTCGTCGCCGTCGAGCCGGAAACGCCGCCCCAGAGACGTCACTTCCTTGGCGGTCGGGGTCAGACCGACATGAGTCGTCGTCATCTCCAACTCGATCGTGGTGCCGTCGGCGATGTAGCGGCCGACCTCGATTTCGGTGATACCGCTCGGATGCGCCAGCACGAATTCGACCTCGTTGTATCGCGGCACGCGAAGATAGCCCGTCTCGGCATGGAGCGGTAGCCCGTCAACCGCGCTCTTGGTCTTTTGCCCGTAGATCAAAAAGGGTTTGCCCACATGGGAAAACGTGACTTCTTCGAAGTAGTCGAACGGCTCGATCGTCGGGTATTCACCGGATCCGCGCCCCTGCCAGACACCGATCAGTGGCGCCAGCGCTTCGAGGTTGGGGTGCAGGTCGGGTGGCATCCGGTCAGCCTAGTCTGGCGACGCCGCCCGTCAGGCGGCGTGTACGTCCGGCGTGTGGACCTGCTCGGGCCGGAAGCCCCGGCCGACGATGATCGGCGGGATGAACTGCAACGGCCCACGTCCGACGATCTTCGGGAATTCGAACCGGCGACAGGTCGCCGGCCAAGTTCGGTTCGATCGCGTTATTTTGGATGAACACTTGACCGGCCTGGATGATTCTGGCCGGAAGCTCACGTCGACGCTGCACCTTGGCCAGATCAGCTTCGGTCAGCCGGTTTTCGCGCAACGGGCCGCAGAGAATGTTGGCCGCGGCCACCGCATCCGCCACCGCGAGGTTGATGCCGACCCCGCCGACCGGCGACATCGCGTGGGCGGCATCGCCAATGCACAGCAGGCCTTTGCGCCACCACGTCTTGAGCCGATCAACCCGCACGTCGAGTTGGCTGGTGTCGTCCCACGAATGTAGATCGTTGACATGCTCAGCCAAGTTGGGCTGTACGGAAACCAGTCGCTTTTTGAACGCCTCCAGTGAGCCGTCTCGCGGGTTCTCGCCCTTGGGCATGACATACGCGATTTGCCAATAGTCGCTCCGGTAGATCATCGCCATCATCAGACCCTTGCGGATCACCCCGACGAGTTCTTGCGGATCGCCCGGACGCCAGTTCAGCCGGAACCACAAGACGTCTATCGGCGAATTCGAGCTCGCCGATCTGCAGTCCCGCCGCGGCTCGCACCGCGGATTTGCGTCCATCTGCGCCGATCACGAGATCGGAATGCACCTCCAGGTCCGGGGTTCGCACCCCGACGACGCGATCGCCCTCGAAGATCAAGTCGGTCACCTCAGCATTCCGGATCAGCGTGAATTCCGGGTAGGCACTGGCTTTTTCGGCGAGGAAGTCGAGGAAATCCCACTGCGGCATCAACGCGATGTAGGGCTGCTTGAAACCGAGTCGCGAGAGTGCGCTGAAGTTCCCGAACGTTCGTAGCGTCCCGTCGGTGTCGAAGGCGAGCCGGTTGACTTTGGTGTGCGGGAGACGCAGAAACTCGTCGATCAACCCCAGCTGTCCAAGACGCGCAACGTGCTCGGATGTACGGTGTCACCCCGGAAGTCACGCAAAAAGTCATTGTGCTTTTCCAAGACCGTCACTTCGATCCCGGCGCGGGCCAGCAGTAGGGCGTGCACTATGCCGGCGGGCCCGCCACCGGCAACACATACTTGGGTTCGCACGACTTGCGGCATGGTCCGACACTACGACGTCGGTCAACCGGGCGCGGGCACCGTAGGGTGGGCGCGCAGCGCCTTGATCTCGCGCTCGAAATCCTCTGCAGACTCGAAAGACCGGTACACCGAGGCGAATCGCAGGTAAGCCACCTCATCGAGTTCGCGCAGCGGCCCGAGGATCGCAAGGCCGACTTCGTTACTGGGAACTTCCGGCGACCCGGCGGCTCGTACGGCGTCTTCGACTTGTTGCGCCAGCAGGTTCAGCGCATCGTCGTCGACCTGCCGGCCCTGGCACGCGCGCCGCACCCCGCGCATCACCTTCTCGCGGCTGAACGGTTCGGTCACACCGCTGCGCTTGACGACTGCCAGCACTGCGGTTTCCACGGTCGTGAATCGCCGGCCACACTCCGGGCAAGATCGGCGACGCCGGATCGCCTGTCCCTCATCGGCTTCACGGGAGTCAACGACTCGCGAATCCGGATGTCGACAGAACGGACAATGCATGGCCGCTCCTTCGCCGCGCTGACTTCGGGGTGTCCCGAACCACCACGAGCGTACCTGCGCCCTCGGGCGCGGGCCTAGCATCACCGGGTGTCGCGGCTGGTAAACGGCTCAGCCCACCGGCGCGATCAGCGTCTGGCCAGCCGTCACGGCAGACGAGTTGAGCTCGTTGAGTTCGCGGATGCGGGCGGTGACCTGACTCGTCGGCGCATCCGGCGCCACCCTGGCCGCCAAACGCTGCAGAGTCTCCCCCGGCTCTACCCGGACCACGGCGAGCCGATCGGGCATTTGCACCGCGGCTTTCTCGGGTCCGCTGTGCAGCATGCCGCCGAAGTGAGCGACGAACCCCAGCCACACCGTGATGCCCGCAGCGACCATGGCGAGCGCCACCGTCGTCACCGGGGTGATCGGGCGCGGCCGGTGCGAGGCGTTCGAGATCAAGACGCCGGTACCGCGGTACCGCGGCGGGGCCGCGACGGGCCTGGAGGGCTGAGGACCTCTGGAACCCGGGCGGCTACTGCGGCCCGCCGGACGTAGCTGGACCGGGCGAACCCGGGTCCGCGCTCTCGGCGAGATCGTCTCAATGTGCATCATGTGCGTTCCTCCAGTCGGCTCGTGGTCGATCACTTGTTCGAAGAGTAGTCGATAGTGTGTTCGAATACCGAACATGTGATCGAACTGTTGCACACGCTGATGACGATAAGGCCGGCCACCGACAGGTTTTTTGGGCGCGATCAGGTCAAAATCGCGACATGCCTCGAACACATGTTTGATATACACGCGAAATGTCGCTACATTCGTCCGTATGAGCGATAGCGATACTCCGGACGTCGAGTCTGACCGTGTCCCGCGATCAGCAGAATCAACACTGACACCGCGCCAACGCACCATCTTGGACGTGATCCGCGCATCGGTCACCACCCGCGGATATCCCCCGAGCATTCGGGAAATCGGGGACGCCGTCGGCTTGACGTCGACCTCCTCAGTTGCCCACCAATTGCGCACGTTGGAGAAGAAGGGCTACCTCCGCCGCGACCCGAACCGTCCGCGTGCAGTCGATGTCCGTTCCGCTGAGGACATGTCGAAGCCGACGGTGATCACCGACGTCGCCGGGTCGGACGCGTTACCGGAGCCGACGTACGTCCCGGTTCTGGGTCGCATTGCCGCCGGTGGCCCGATCTTGGCCGAGGAAGCAGTCGAAGACGTCTTTCCGTTGCCTCGCGAACTCGTCGGTGAGGGCGCGCTATTCCTGCTCAAGGTGGTCGGCGAATCGATGGTCGATGCCGCGATCTGCGACGGCGACTGGGTGGTGGTCCGTCAGCAGAACGTGGCCGACAACGGCGACATCGTGGCAGCGATGATCGACGGCGAAGCCACCGTCAAGACCTTCAAGCGCACTGGCGGCCAGGTCTGGCTGATGCCACACAACCCGGCCTTCGATCCCATCCCGGGCAACGATGCCGCCGTGCTCGGCAAGGTCGTCACGGTCATCCGCAAGATCTGACGTCGCAGCGGCCGAGCGGGCTAGCCGGCCTTGTGGAATCCGTTTGCTTTGCCATTTCCTCAGTGGCGAACCAGATTTCGGCCTGCGTGTCTTCATATAAGCCGTTATCGGGCATGTAATAGAGGCCGGAGCTGGCGTTGGCCTTGACGGGGTACCCGTCCGGCACCTGGTAAGGGTCGTCCATCGGAAGATGAATCGCCAACTGTCCGGGCGCAATTCGCGGTATGGGTACAGCTGCAGTCACCTGAGAGTCGTCGTCGTCGTGGCCGTCCGTCGCCGCATGCCGTCCGGCTGGAGCGTCACCGGCGATCGGAATCCCGGTCGGATCCGTGTCGACGTCGTCGGGATCCTCCTCGAAATGCTCGTCGCCATCGTGGTCGAGCGTCGGCATCGTGGTCGAGGTCGGCGTCTGTCGAGGTCGGCATCTGTCGAATTCTCCGAAATCGGATAACTCTTCGCGAGTGTCGGTTTCGTCCCCGAGCAGCTCGTCGACCAGACTCTTGTGGTCCGGCGGCATCCACGCGCTGGCGGGCTGACTGGGCAGGCGCACGGTCCGCGGACGCGGCGGCCGATACTCCTCGGCCAAGCTCGACGACGCCAAATTGGAATCGGCCTCCGGCGACCACTGAGAAACCGCCTCCGTGGTGGCCTCGTAACCGGAGTCGTCTGAGTCGTCGAGCGCCGGCTTTGCCGCGTCGCTCTGGCAGCGCGACGCCGACCCCACGCCCGCGCCAGTAGCGCGAGAAACACGATCAGCAACAGCGCTCCGGCACCGGCCAGCAACCACCACCAGTGCCCCGCCAGCCAACCCTTCGCAGCGTTGGGCGTCGTCGAACTCGACGGCGTCTTCTGGCCGGGTATCTCAAGACCGGACAGCGCCGACGCCAAGTTCGCCGGCTGTGTGGTGAAGGTGTTCTTCGTCTTGTTCCAGGCGATCTGACCGCCGGTGAACTTCTGTGTGACGACATCCTTGGCGATCGCCTGATCGCCAAGCGGCGCACCCAGTTTGCCGGTTGCCCCGAGGAGTTTGTCCCATGCGGCTTTGATTGCGCCTCGTACCACGTAAGCGCCGTGATCGGACGTCCAGAAGATCACCGGCTTGTCATCGGCGGAGAACGCGCTGACCTTGCTGGCTGCTTTCAGACCGCCGTCGGCTTCGTTGGAGATCGGGAAGCCGAGGTCGCTGTTGGCCGGTCCCCCGAGCGCCTCGTACTTGGCCAAGATGTCGGTCTCGACGGCATTGGCGCCGGTGGCGGGGCTGAAGAAAATCTTGCCACCGGCGAAGTTCTGGGCCATCCCGTCGCTGCCGATCGGATACTGATCGCCCTGTTGGGCACCCAACGGACCGGACGCGCCGCCGGCAGCCCGCCAGGCCATGTTGATCTCTGCCGTCGGGTCGACCGGTACCTGCAGCCCGGCGAGTTGGCCGGCCAGATCAGGCGGGACGGTGGTGAAAGCCTTGGTCAGCCGGTTCCAGGACAGCTTGCCGCCGCTGAAGGCCTGCGTCGCGAGCTCACCGTCGTAGGTCTCGTCGCCGGTCGGCACGCCCAGCGCGCCGCCGGAACTGCCCAGCTTGTCCCACGCGGCGTTGATCGCGCCACGGACGACGAACGCGCCGTGGTCGGCGGTCCAGTAGATCAGCGGCTTGTCGCTGGCCGAGAAAGTGCTGACCCGGCTGTCGGGGCCGGCCAGGCCGCGTACCTCGTTGGCGGTCGGAAAACCCAGGTCAGATGCCGCGGGGCCACCCAGCGCCTCGTACTTGTCCAGGATGGCGCCCATCATCGACCTGGGGCCGGTCACCGGCGTGAAAAACATCTTGCCGTGCACGAAGTCCTGGGCGAAACCCTGGCCGGCGACGTAGCAATCGCCCTGCTTGGCGCCCAAGTCCGAAGTGTCGCCGCCGGCCTCTTTCCAGGCAGCGGTGATCGCATTGTCGGCATCGCCGATGGGGGACGCGTTTGCGACGGGCGTCTGCAGCGCGATGAACATGAGTCCCGCCGTCAGCGCCACCAGGCCACGCGCCGAGCGCGTGAGGACGCCCGATCGTCTTCGCTGCCTTGTCATCCCGCCCTCTCCGCGGCCGCCCTGTCCGAATCCTGGGCCCAGTGTCGACCGCCCCGCGTGCCGCCACAACTCTGCTGCAAGCGACGAAGCGCGGTAAGTCATAGGAAGACCCTACGGAATGGTCATCTCGTCGATGCCGAATTGCCGTCCGCAGGGCCGGTTGGTGTCGCTTTCTGCTCGTTCGGCATTTAGATTACGGTCCCCCGATATCATCGTGCACGCCACGGCGGCGCTGGCCGACGAATCGACGCTAAGCAAGGGGTTACGAGCCTCTGACCTGGCGCGAGGCAACAGGGGCGTGATTGCTGCGCCGCCAACGAGGCGTCGGCGAATTCACGGCCACTTTCGAAAGCTCATTTGACCGCGCGAAATGTCAGGGCCGGGACGGCCGAGCTTCGATGCCGACGAATGAAACTATTTCGCGTTCAAAGAAATCCCGAAGCTTAGACACCCAGGCTGCGGCCGATGATTTCCTTCATGATCTCGGTGGTACCGCCGTAGATGGTCTGCACCCGAGCATCGAGATACGCACGCGCAACGGGGTATTCGCGCATGTACCCGTAGCCGCCGTGCAGTTGCAGGCAACGGTCGATCAGGTGCACCTGCTTTTCGGTTGCATACCACTTGGCCATGGCCGCCTGCTCGACGGTGAGTTTTTCCTCGAGGTGCAGGGCGATGAACTCGTCGACCATGATCCGCACCACGGTGGCCTCGGTGGCCAGTTCGGCGAGTAAAAATCGGCTGTTCTGGAAACTGCCGATCGGCTTGCCAAAGGCCTTGCGCTCCTTGGTGTATTGCACGGTCTGCTCCAGCACCTCCTCCATGGCCGCGACGGCCATGATGGCGATCGAGATCCGCTCCTGCGGCAGGTTCTGCATCAGGTAGATGAAGCCCTTGCCCTCGTCGCCCAGCAGGTTCTCGACGGGTACCTCGACGTCGGTGAACGACAGCTCGGCGGTGTCCTGAGCGTCCAGGCCGATCTTGTCCAGGTGCCGGCCGCGCTCGAAGCCCTTCATGCCGCGCTCGACGACCAGCAGCGAAAAGCCTTGCGCACCCTTGTCCGGGTCGGTCTGCGCCACCACGATCACCAGATCGGCGTTGATGCCGTTGGTGATGAACGTCTTTGAGCCGTTGAGGATGTAATGGTCGCCCTGCTTGACCGCGCGGGTCTTGATGCCCTGCAGGTCGCTACCGGTGCCCGGCTCGGTCATTGCGATCGCGGTGATCAGCTCACCGGTGCAGAATTTCGGCAGCCAGCGCTGCTTCTGCTCCTCGGTGGCCAGTCTCAGCAGGTAGGGCGCCACGATGTCGTTGTGCAGACCCGAACCGATGCCGCTGAAGCGGCCGTAGGTGGTCTCCTCGGTGATGATCGCGTTGTAACGGAAGTCGGAGTTGCCGCCGCCGCCGTACTCCTCGGGAATCGACATTCCCAGAAAGCCCTGCTTACCGGCCTCCAGCCACACGCCTCGGTCGACGATCTTCGCCTTCTCCCATTCGTCGTGATAGGGAGCGACATGGCGTTCCAGGAACGACCGGTACGACTCGCGAAACAGGTCGTGCTCGGGCTCGAACAGTGTGCGCTGGTATTTGATGGCGCTACCCATGAGATGACCTCCGGCGGGGTTGGGAACTCTGCGCCCAAGATATACCAACCGGATGGTTGGTCGGTCGGGGTGCCCGTGCGGGCCTACAGTCAGCGAGATGGACGAGACGATCCTGGTGCAGGAGCTCGGGCAGCTGCTCGAGTTCTCCTACACCGACATGCTGTGTTATGCCGGGCCGTTTTCCCGGGCCGGTGTAGCCAGCGCGCTGAAGATGCTGCAGCGGGCATTCGCCGCCCTGTCCCCCAATCATCCACCGCAGCGTCGATCGATCGTGGTTCGCGCCGCGTTCGACGAACCGGGGATCCGCGACGGGATCGAGGCCGTCACTCGCGCGGTGACCGATGGTCGTTACAGCGTTGACCCGGGCCTGGTGCGACCAGACCGGGGACGCATATTGCAAGGCTTTGTTTTCCAGGCCACGGTCAATGGCCGCACGGCAACACTGCTGATGCGCCGCGGCTTCATCACCGAGGAATTCTTCGAGCTGACCGCTAAGCCTGAACGCGGTCAGGCCGACGAGTCCCACCTCGACGAGTTGAACATTGCGCTGGCGCGACAATTCCTGGCCGCCCCCGCCGAGGATGTCTACGAATTGGTGGACTAGCCCGGAACGCGGGCTTGCTGTTGTCTGCGAGGGCTTTTCAGCTGGTTGAAAACTGACGCAGGGTCGCGGCCAACGCCGCCGGCACCCGCGCCTTGATCCGGGTGCCGTCGCTGGTGTGCTCGGCATCCTGAACACGCCCGTCGGCGTGCACGCGGGACACCAGATCGCCGCGGTCGTACGGGATCGTCACGTCGACCGCGGTGTCGGTGGGCTCGACGAGCTCGGCCATCCGCCGGCGCAGCGCGTCGACGCCGTCGCCGGTGTGCGCCGAGACGAACACCGCGTCGGGCAGCGCGCGGCGCAGCTTGGCCAGCACCAGATCGCTTGCGGCGTCGATCTTGTTGACCACCAACAGCTCCGGCGCCGGGCCACTGTGGTGGTCGGCGAAGACCTCGTTGATCACCTGGCGCACCGCGCTGATCTGCGCCAGCGGGTTGACGTCCGAGCCGTCGACGACGTGCACCAGCAGATCGGCGTCGACGCACCTCCTCCAGCGTCGAGCGGAACGCCTCCACCAGCTGGGTCGGCAGGTGCCGGACGAAGCCGACGGTGTCGGTGAGCACGAACGCCCGGCCGTCGTCGAATTCGCCACGGCGCGTGGTGGGTTCGAGGGTGGCGAACAGCGCGTTCTCCACCAGCACCCCGGCGCCGGTCAGCGCGTTGAGCAGGCTGGACTTGCCCGCGTTGGTGTAGCCGACGATCGCGATCGACGGCGCTGTCGCTGCGCCGCCGGCGGCTGCGCTGGGTGTCGCGGATCTTCTTCATGTCCTTGATCTCGCGGCGCAGCTTGGACATCCGCTCACGGATCCGGCGCCGGTCGGTCTCGATCTTGGTCTCACCGGGGCCGCGGGTGCCCACGCCGCCGCCGCTGCCGCCGGCGCCGCCACCCTGCCGCGACATCGACTCACCCCAGCCGCGCAGCCGCGGCAGCATGTACTCCATCTGCGCCAGCGACACCTGCGCCTTGCCCTCCCGGCTGGTGGCGTGCTGGGCGAAGATGTCCAGGATCAGCGCGGTGCGGTCGATGACCTTGACCTTGACGGCCTTCTCCAGTGCGTTCAGCTGGGCCGGGGACAGCTCACCGTCGCAGATGACGGTGTCGGCGCCGGTGGCCACCACCACGTCGCGCAGTTCCGGCCGCCTTGCCCGAGCCGATGTAGGTCGACGGGTCGGGCTTGTCGCGGCGCTGGATCATCCCTTCGAGCACCTCCGAGCCCGCGGTCTCGGCCAGCGCGGCCAACTCGGCCAGGCTGGCGTCGGCGTCGGCGGCGCTGCCGTCGGTCCACACGCCGACCAGCACCACCCGCTCCAGCCGCAGCTGGCGGTACTCGACCTCGGAGACGTCGGTGAGTTCGGTGGACAGCCCGGCGACGCGGCGCAGCGCGGCGCGGTCGTCGAGGGCGAGTTCGCCGGTGCTGGTGGACGTGCGGTTCAGGAAATTCGGGATATGTCATAGGCAGTTACCGATGGTGCACGCCGAAGCGCGCGACGCGCATCTGATTTAACGTCACGCCTCCGTGCCACCAGTGCGTCGGTGAGCTCGCCGTGGGCCACCAGCACCGACGGCCCGCGCAGATAGCTGGTGGCGTCGGTGACGGTGACGGTGACCTCGCCGCCGGGCACGCGCACCGTCAGCGTGCCGGTGGTCGCGCCGCCGTGCGCCAGCGCGGCGACGGCCGCGGCCACCGTTCCCGTTCCGCACGAACGGGTTTCCCCGACGCCGCGTTCGTGCACCCGCATGGTCACCACGCCGTCGACCGGCGCGGTGAGCACCTCGACGTTGACGCCGTCGGGGAACTGGTCGTGGTCGAACTCACCGGCGCCGCGACGTCCAGCGCGGCCAGTGTCGTCGACGGTCAGCGCGGAGTCGACACAGGCCAGGTGCGGATTGCCGACGTCGACGGCCAGCCCGGTGAACCGCCGGCCGCCGACGATGGCCGGCCCGGGCCCGAGCTGGTTGGCCTTGCCCATGTCGACGCGTGACGTCGGCGTTGGTCGCATCGACGTGATGCAGGACGACCGGACGCGGCCCGGCCAGCGATCCGACGACGAACTCGTCGCGGGCCTCCAGGCCGCTGGCCCGCAGGTAGTGCGCGAATACCCGCACGCCGTTGCCGCACATCTGCGCGATCGACCCGTCGGCGTTGCGGTAGTCCATGTACCAGTCGTCGGCGCTCACGCCCTCGGGGATCCGGTCGAAGACCCCCGCCGCCAGCGCCGCTCCGGCGGTGGTCACCCGCAGCACGCCGTCGGCGCCCAGGCCGCGGCGCCGGTCGCACAGCGCGGCCACCGCGGCGGGCGTCAAGCGCCAGCGCGGCATCCAGGTCGGGCAGCAGCACGAAGTCGTTCTGCGTGCCATGGCCCTTGGCGAACTATCACCTGCTCAGGATACGTGCCGCCAGGCCGCAACGCGGCGTCGGCGTTGCCGTCGGCGGCGGCATCGAGCCAGTGGATCCGGTGGTCGCGGCGAAACCACGACCGCTGCCTGCGCACGTAGCGGCGGGTGCCGATGAACGTCGGCTCCTGCGCGGCGGCATCGCCGTCACCGCCGGCATCGAGGTCGTCGATCACCTGGGCGTAGCCCAGCGCCCGGGACGCGGTGACGCCGTCGCGCAGACCGCGGTCGAGCAGCGCCGCGCACCTCGTCGACGAGGCCTTCGTCGAACATCGCCTCGGTACGCCGGGCCAGCCGCTCGTCGAGAAGCTCTGTCTCCCAATCTAATCCGATGATCACGGTGTCCCAGCGCGGTGCGCCGATGGCGGGTGCCGACGCGGCGAACGGCTGGCCGGTCAGTTCGACCACCTCCAGCGCCCGCACGATGCGCCGGCCGTCGGTCGGCAGGATCGACGCCGCGGCGGCCGGGTCGCGATCGGCCGAGCTCGGCGTGCAGGGCGCCGGTGCCGACCTCGGCGAGCCGCTGCTCCCATTGCGCCCGCACCGCGGGATCGGTCGCCGGGAACGACCAGTCGTCGAGCAGCGACTGGATGTAGAGCATCGAACCGCCGACGATGATCGGCACCGCGCCGCGCGCGGCGATCGCCTCGACGTCGGCGGCGGCGGCCTGCTGGTAGCGCGCCACGGTCGCGGTCGCGGTGACGTCGAGGACGTCGAGCTGGTGGTGCGGGATGCCGCGACGCTGCGTGACGGGAAGTTTCGCGGTGCCGATGTCCATGCCGCGGTAGAGCTGCATCGCGTCGGCGTTGACGATCTCCGCTTCCGCCGCCGAGCCGCTCCGCAACGTCAAGGGCCAGTGCGATTTGCCGGTGCCGGTCGGCCCGACGATCGCGAGCGGCCTCACAGCTGCCAGACGCCGGCGAAGTAGCCGACGCCGTACGGCGCCGCGCGGTAGAGCTCCTTGGCCGACCGGGGCACCGGTTCGGCCAGCCCGGCCAGCACGCCGAACGCCACCCGGCCCCGGACCTGCGCGGGCAGCCGAGTCAGCGCGGCCGCATCGCCGCAGGCCAGCGCGTCGTCCAGGTCGCCTTGCACATCGATGTCGGCGGGCCGGTAACCGCCGGGCGCGGCCGGGGTCAGCGTGTTGGCCCCGTCGGCGACGACCAGCACCCCGATCGGCTCGCTCGACCGGTCGATCTCGGCGCGCAGTCGCCTGCCGAGCTCGACCGCGGCCGGCATGTCGTGGCTGTCGGCGTAGACCCGGACCTGCGCCACAGCGTCCGGCTGAGCCATCGCCCGCGTCCAGCCCCCGATCAGCGCACACAACGGCATCGCGATCGGCGGGCCGCCGGCTTGAGCGACAACCGCACCACCACGTCGGCGCCGTATCCCGCGAATGTCCCGACGCTTTCCGGGCCGATGACACCGTCTGCGGCGCCCACGCCGACGACGATCCAACGCGGCGGCAGCGCCGCGGCCGCGTCGACCATTGCCGCCCGCAACTCCGCGACCTCCTCAGCGGCCGCGCCGGCCAGCTCAGGAACCAGCACCGGAGCTGACGGAATGATCGAGATGGCGCCAAGCACGCCATCAAAGTTAGCGGTCCGACACCACCAGCAGTCGTCCGGTGGCGATGTCGTCGGCGTACTCCTGCACGGTCTCTGCCTCGCCACGTGCCAGGGCAGCAGTCGCGATCACAGTCAGAATGACCGCGATGACGAGAACGAACGCTCGCTCTTCGCCGGGCTGCAGCGCCTCACCGAGCACCGTGATGCCCAGCAAAGAGCCCACCACGGGCTTCGCGACCGTCATGGTCGGCATAGAGGCGTTCAGCGGACCTCCGCGGTATGCCGACTGCTGGAACACCATCCCCGCGACGGCAGCGAAAATGGACGCATACAGCTCCGGTGCGGTGAGCAGCGCCACAATGCCGCCTTCGGCAGCTTCGGTGGCTCCCTTGACCAGCACCGCGAACAGGCCCAGCGAGGCACCGGACACCGCTGCCAGCAACACGGCGCCGATCGCCCCGTCCGGCCACTTGCGCGCAGCCAACAGGCACAGACCGAACACCGGACCCATCACCGCGGCAACGATCAGCCAAGTGTGCAGCGACGCCCGCGAATAGCCGGCGACCGGATTACCGACTGTCACGACGACCGCTAACGCCCCGGCCAACACCACTGCCCAGACCCATTCCCACCGGCTCACCGGTTGTCGGGTCATCCGGGCGTAGATCGGCAGCGCAAACAACAGCGCCGTCACCTGCAGCCCGGTCACCAGGATCACCGATCCGAGGGTCAGTGCTGCGCCTTGCAACACATAGTTGGCAATCGCCGCGAGCGCACCGACGCGCCAGCTCCGATTCCGCCAGCACATGAGGAACAGCGCGAGATAACCCACCGGCTTGTCGGAGACCTCGTGCGCCGAGCGCTGACGCTCCACATTGCCGATCGCTGATGCCAGCGCGGCGGCCAGGGCCAGCAGTGCTGCGATGTCCGCTTTAGGCACGCGCTACCCCCTCACTGGTCGGCGCTCGGACTGAAAACCAACTCTTCCACGCCACCGTACTGACGCGCGCTGTGAAATCCCCGTCGCCGCGCGTCGCAGCTACCGATTCGACGGCTCTTTCTCAGCTACGACAACGTCTCGCCCGGTCCCCGCCGCCATCGTCGCCGCCTCACCGCGGGCCAGCGCGACCGTCGCGATGCCCACCAGCACCCCGGCACCAACCAGCGTCAACACCCGTGGGCCGTTGGCATGCAACGTCTCGTTGAGCACCAGAACACCGAGCATCGAGGCCACCACCGGCTTTGCCACCGTCACCGTCGGCAGCGACGCGGTCAGCGCGCCGGCGCGAAATGCCGACTGCTGGAAGATCATTCCCGCCAACGCGGCCGGCAACAGACAATAGGATTCTGGTGCGCGCAAAAATGCCCCGAAGCCACCCGACGCCGCCCCGACGGCGCCTTTGGTGAGCACCGCGAACAGCGCCAACGACGACCCGGCCACCACTGCCAGCAGGATGGGCGCGGCCGTGCTGTTCGCCCAGATCCGCGCGCCCAGTACGCACAACACCAGAACCGGACCCATCACCGCGGCAACCGCCAGCCAGCTGCCGACCGGACCGCGCGCGGTCCCGGCGCCTGGGTCGCCGACTGTCACCAGTACCGCCAGCGAGCCGGCCAGCAACACCGCCCACGTCCACTCCCAGCGGGTCACCCGGTGGTGGGCCAGGCGCGCATAAATCGGCAAAGCGAACAGCAGCGAGGTCACCTGCAACGCCGTCACCAGGATCACTGAGCCCAGCGCGAGCGCGGCGGCCTGCAGGCTGTAATTGGCGATGGCGCCCGTGCCGCCCAGCCACCACCGCGGGTCTCGTACCGACAATCCGAACAACTCGAGGTGGCCGACCTCTTTGTCAGTGATTTCCTGAGCCGATCGCTGACGAATCACGTCGCCGATCGCGGATGCCAGAGCGGCGCACAGCGCGATCAGCGCCGCCAAGTCCACTTTCGACATCGTTCACCGCCCATTCATCCCTGGTTTTGCCGACCAGCCTAAGCGTGCCGGGCCTCCGGTCGTCGGTTAGACGTCCCCGCCTGCCAAATTTCAGCTAACCCCAAGGCACTGCGCCGCCAACTCAGGACGCTTCGCGCAACAAGCTGCTTCAATACTGGGTGGGGTACGAGACGTGAGTACCTCGTGTCGACGGCGCCGCTTTGCGCGGCAGGTGTGCGGTCAGTAACCGCACGGAGGGTAGGTAATGGCAGCTCATGACGCCTGACGAGCCACAGAACGAACCTCGGCCCACCCCGCGGCCGGGACCGCGGCCAGGTCCCAAGCCGACCCCACGTCCCCCTGCTCACCCGGTCGTGTCAGCGCCGACCAGCGACCCCCACAAGTTCGGTCGTGTCGACGATGACGGAACGGTGTGGCTGATCGGCGCGGCCGGCGAGCGAGTCGTCGGTTCCTGGCAGGCCGGCGACACCGAAGCAGCATTCGCGCACTTCGGGCGGCGATTCGATGACTTGAGCACGGAAATCACGCTGCTCGAAGAGCGGCTGGCCGCCGGCACCGGCGATGCACGCAAGATCAAAGCCACGGCCGCAGCGCTGGCCGAGACGTTGCCCGGCGCGAACGTACTCGGCGATCTCGACGCCCTGGCCACCCGTCTCACCGGCATCGCTGAGCACGCCAGCGAGGCAGCCGCGGCCGACCGCTCTCGTCGCGACGAAGAGCGCGCGGCCCAGACAGCGCGCAAGGATGCCTTGGCCGCCGAGGCCGAGGAGTTGGCCAACACCTCGACGCAGTGGAAGGTCGCGGGCGACCGACTGCGCACGATTCTCGACGAATGGAAGACGATCACCGGTTTGGACCGCAAGACCGATGACGCGCTGTGGAAGCGCTATTCGGCGGCGCGGGAAACGTTCAATCGGCGGCGCGGATCGCATTTCGCAGAGTTGGACCGTGACCGGGCCGGTGCCCGCGAGGCCAAGGAGAAGCTCTGCATCAAGGCCGAAGCGCTTGTCGACTCGACGGATTGGGGCGTCACCAGCGCTGAATTCCGGAAACTGCTCGTCGATTGGAAGGCGGCCGGGCGCGCGGCCCGCGACGTCGACGATGCACTGTGGGCCCGCTTCAAGGGAGCGCAGGACACCTTCTTCAAAGCCCGCAATGCCGTGACCGCCGAGCGGGACGCCGAATTCACCGCAAACGCGACCGCCAAAGAGGCACTGCTGTCCGAGGCGGAAAGAATCGATACCAGCAACCACGAGGCGGCCAGAGCGGCGTTGCGGACGATCGGCGACAAATGGGACGCGATCGGCAAGGTTCCTCGAGAGAAATCCGCTGACCTCGAGCGGCGCTTGCGTGCGGTCGAGAAGAAGGTGCGCGACTCCGCCGAGCCGTCTGGGCCCGACCCGGAGGCTCAGGCCCGTGCCGACCAGTTCCGCGAGCGCGCCGAGCAGTACGAACGTCAGGCTCACAAGGCCGAAGCGGCGGGTCGCAGCAAGGAAGCCGAAGAGGCCAAGGCCAACGCTGAACAGTGGCGGCAGTGGGCCGACGCCGCAGCCGATGCGCTGACTCGCAGACGCTAGTTCGAACCTGCCTTGCCGTTGGGCCTGGGTTTGGGCGGCTGCGGGTCATCGAGGGTTTCCAGCAACGTCCGCGCCTGGCGCTGCGCCGCGGACTGACGGCGCTGTTCCTCGGCGGCGAGCTGCACGATGGTGCGCGACCACACCACCCGCGCCCAGTGGAACGTCAACAAGATGATGGCAATCCAGGCCACGATCAGCCCGACGCCGGGACCCGGATGACCGGATGCGACGGTCTGCCGCGACCAGATCGCCAGCAGCCCGGCGGCGCTGGCCACCGCGCAACCCGCCAGCGCCACCCAGGCCAGAGCCCACCGCCGGGTCAGCAGCGCAAGCATCGAGAACACAACGCCGAAGACCAAGGCGAGCCAACTGAATACGCGTGACGGCAGCGCTATCGCCGCCTTGCCCGCACCGTGGGTGGAGAACAGCACATCCCATCCGCGCACGTCCCCGGTATGCGGCAATACGAACGACCCGATGAGCACGAAGACCAAGATGGCAACAACCAAAGCCCTTGTACCCGGCTCGATTTCGCGGGCGATTCGCCGTTCGGCCGCCTCGATGTCATCGCGGAAGGCGTCGAACTCTCCCCTGTTGCCGCTCATCGCGTGCACCCCAGTGGCTCCGCTGCGGCGGCGGGTTGTCCGATCGCGGGCATCCCCAGCCCGACCCCGGCGGGACGCCGACCGGAAGCGTGAGCGTCTCCGGCGCGGGTACGGCGGTAGCTCAGGACGTCACCGTCGGCGATGAGGTGATGCGGTGCGGCGCGGGTGATCGTCGTGGTGAGGATGTCACCGGGGCGCACCTGTTGCTCGCCGGGTGCGAAATGCACCAGCCGCCCGTCGCGCGCGCGTCCACTCATTCGCGCGGTGCTGGTGTCTTTGCGGCCTTCTCCAGTGGCCACCAGTAATTCGACGGTCCGGCCGATCTGGTTATGGTTTTCCTCCAGCGCGATCTGGTCCTGCAGTGCAATGAGTCGGTCATAACGTTCCTGCACAACGACTTTCGGCACCTGATCACCGAGTTCGGCCGCGGGCGTACCGGGGCGCTTGGAGTATTGGAAGGTGAACGCGTTGGCGAAGCGCGCTTGCCGGACCACATCGAGCGTCGCCGCGAAGTCCTCTTCGGTTTCGCCGGGGAACCCGACGATCAGGTCGGTGGTGATCGCCGCGTGTGGCATGGCCGCGCGCACCCGGTCGATGATGCCGAGGTAACGCTCGGCGCGATACGACCTGCGCATGGCGCGCAACATCCGGTCCGACCCGGACTGCAGTGGCATGTGGAGCGCCGGGCAGACGTTGGGTGTCTGGGCCATTGCTTCGATGACGTCGTCGGTGAACTCGGCCGGATGCGGCGACGTGAACCGCACCCGTTCCAGGCCGTCGATGCGTCCGCATTCGGTTAGTAGTTCGGCGAAGGCGCCGCGGTTGCGCGGTAGTTGCGGGTCGGCGAATGACACCCCGTAGGCGTTGACATTTTGGCCCAGCAACGTGACTTCCAGCACGCCGTCAGCTACCAGTGAGCGCACCTCGGCCAGGATGTCGTTGGGGCTGCGGTCCACTTCTTTGCCCCGCAGGGCCGGCACGATGCAGAACGTGCAGCTGTTATTGCACCCCACCGAGATGGAAACCCAAGCCGCATAGGCGGATTCGCGGGCCGCCGGCAGCGCCGAAGGAAACTCCTGCAGCGCATCGGCGATTTCTACCTGGGCGACCCTGTTGTGCCGGGCCCGTTCGAGCAACGTGGGCAGCGATCCGATGTTGTGGGTGCCGAAAACGACATCGACCCACGGCGCCTTGTCCAGCACGGCGTCTCTGTCCTTCTGCGCCAGGCATCCGCCGACCGCGATCTGGAAGTCGGGGTTGCTTCGCTTGCGCGGGGCAAGGTGGCTGATGTTTCCGTACAGCTTGTTGTCGGCGTTCTCGCGCACCGCACAGGTGTTGAACACCACCACGTCCGCGTCGTCGCCGTCGGGCGCGCGCCGGTAGCCGGCCGCTTCGAGCAGGCCTGCCAGACGTTCGGAATCGTGGACGTTCATCTGACATCCGTACGTGCGGACCTCGTACGTACGCTGCGACGGCAGCGACGCCGCAGCGTGCGTTGCGTCTGGTACCACCGTCGAAGTCACTGGGCCATGGTACGGCGAGGTGGCACTGCGGCGTTCGGCCGACCTAGACGCGCCTTCGCTCACGTTCGCCGGCCAACTCGACGCTGACCACGTCGAAGGCCATGCCCTGACTGAAGCCGCGACGCGCGAGCATTGCCACCAGTCGGCGGGTCACCCGGGCGTCGGCGGCCTCATCGCTGAGGTTCTCGCGCCGGAGCTTCTTGCGGACCAGCTCTTCGGCACGGCCACGCTCGGCGGCGGGATTGATGCCGCCGAGAACCGACGTGATCAGTTCTTTGTCGACACCTTTGGAATGCAGCTCAGCGGCCAACGCGCGCTTGCCTTTTCCCGCGTTGGCCAGCCGGGAGTGCACCCACTGCTCAGCGAAGTCGGCGTCGTCCAGCAGCCCGACATCGGTAAGCCGGTCCAGCACCGGGGTGCTGACCTCATCGGGATAGCCACGCTTAGCCAGCTGGCCGGCGAGCTCTGCGCGGGTACGCGCCCTCACGGTGAGCAGGCGCAGGCACAACGCCCGCGCCTGCTCTTCGCGAGAAGGCTCAGAAGTCGACGGGGACGGGCAAGACGCTGTCATTTGCCGGCTCATCCGTCACCACCGCGCCGATACCGAGCTTTTCCTTGATCTTCTTCTCGATCTCGTTGGCCACGTCGGGGTTCTCCATCAGGAAGTTGCGGGCGTTCTCCTTGCCCTGCCCCAGCTGCTCGCCCTCATAGGTGAACCACGACCCGGACTTGCGGACGAAGCCCTGATCCACACCCATGTCGATCAACGAGCCTTCACGGCTGATGCCCTTGCCGTAGAGGATGTCGAACTCGGCCTGCTTGAATGGCGGCGACACCTTGTTCTTGACGACCTTGACCCGGGTGCGGTTACCGACCGCGTCGGTGCCGTCCTTGAGTGTCTCGATCCGTCGCACGTCCAGACGCACCGACGAGTAGAACTTCAAAGCCTTTCCACCCGTGGTTGTTTCGGGCGAGCCGAACATCACGCCGATCTTCTCGCGAAGCTGGTTGATGAAGATCGCCGTCGTGCCCGAATTGCTCAGCGCACCGGTGATTTTCCGCAGCGCCTGACTCATCAGACGGGCCTGCAGCCCGACATGGCTGTCGCCCATCTCGCCTTCGATCTCGGCACGTGGCACCAGTGCGGCCACCGAGTCGATGACCAGAATGTCCAAGGCGCCCGAGCGGATCAGCATGTCGGCGATCTCGAGGGCCTGCTCGCCGGTATCCGGCTGGCTGACCAGCAGCGAATCGGTGTCCACGCCCAGCTTGCTGGCGTAGTCGGGATCCAGCGCGTGCTCGGCGTCGATGAACGCCGCGATGCCGCCTGCGGCCTGGGCGTTGGCCACCGCGTGCAATGCGACAGTGGTCTTACCGGAGGACTCCGGGCCGTAGATCTCCACGATGCGGCCGCGGGGCAGGCCGCCGATGCCCAAGGCGACGTCCAGCGCGATCGACCCGGTCGGGATGACCGAGATCGGAACGCGCACTTCGTCACCGAGGCGCATCACCGAACCTTTACCGTGACTCTTCTCGATCTGGGCCAGTGCTAATTCGAGGGCCTTTTCGCGGTCTGGGGCTTGTGCCATGGTGCTACCTCTCGGTGTAGGTCGTTGTTCGGTTTGACCGGTCTTGGTCAGTTGGCCGTGACGTTAAAGCAGCCCTCCGACAAGTCGGGCCCGTCGAACAATCACCACAGTAGCGAACAGGTGTTCGAACGCAAGCAGGCGCGCCGCGGCGTGTCACCGGCGCACGACTCGCTCCCGCGCAACCACGGATCAGGGCCGGTACCTCGATCTTGTATTGGCTGTCTGCGCCGCCGTAGGGTTGTGGCCGGTTTGGTGAGTGGACGTTTCCCAGCCGGAGCACTCTGGCCGGGGCATACGTCGACCAGCCAGGCGCTGTTGGAGCGTCGATCCGGCGACAGTGAGGTCGCGACGGTAGTCGGCGTGGCCGGGGCCGACAGCACACATCTGGTGCCGGAATACAGGCCGGCGAACCGGTGTAAGTGGCGGGGGCCCGGGTCGTCGGCTGCCATTTAGGGAAGGTTCGAAAGCAATGGTTGAGAAGAAGCCCGCTGCAGAAGACGCCGCAATGGCTACCCATGAAGGGGCCATAGTCGACCACCACCCGGCACCCGCGCCCGTCTCGCCGAACCGTGCCGGACAAACGCTCGATGACGGGGAGGCCCCGGCAATCGTCGGCGCTGCAGAAGCGGCCATGCACATGTTCGATGCGGCTATCGAGGCATTGCCCGATCACAAAGACGGCACATTTCTCAAACGCGCCGATGTGATCCTGACCGGCCTGCGCAAGCTCGAGGCGTCGCTGGCGCTCGCGGCCGGCCGTAGCCGGGCCACCCCGTCGGTCGTCGTGGCTTTGAGTCAAGCCCGCCGGAGCTACGCCACCCTGATGAAGCGCGCCGCAGTCGCGCCGGCAGCGACGCTGGGTCAGCGCGTCTACGCCGCCCGCCGCGGCGCCGACCTGTCGATCCAAGAGGCCGCCAACGGTGTCGGGCTTCGCGCGGACCTGCTCGAGGCCATCGAAAACGGCGAACCGACCACCCAGGAAGAGACCAACAAGATCAAGGCACTGATTGCCGCCCTAGATGGCTGAGTTTTCAGAGCTGAACCGACCGGCGAGCGTCGTCGACGCCGAAGTCAACGACGTCCTCTCGGCCGATCCCGGCGAGCGAGCCCACCAGCTCACACTGTTGCGGGAGGCATTCATACCCTGGCTGGCCACCATCGACGGCGGCAACCAGTACGTGCACCGGGTCGCGCGCTGGAGTCAGATACCCGAAGCCAGTCAGCCGCTCATCGACGCCCTGGTCGCCAAGCGCATCCTCGTCAAGGAGCGACGCGGCGCAGGTGATCGTGGCGAGGTCGGCGAGATCTTCGTCGAGATTGCCCACCAGAGCCTGCTGCACGACTGGACAGAGCTACATGCGTGGCTACGCGAACGACGGCACAACCTCAACACCGCCGACGACCTGCAACGCTACGCCGCCGAATGGGAAGCCGGAAACCGCAACCCCGACTGGCTGATGTCGGGGACCCGTCTGATCGATGCCGAAAACCTTTCCGAAACAACCGAATTCGACGATCAGGTGGCTCACACTCGCGACTACCTCAAGGCCTCTCGGCGCACCGAAAACATCAGGCTCGAGCACGAGAGCCAACGCCATCACGACGCGCTGACGGCCGCGGTGAAACAGCTGGAAGTCGCACGGACGCACGCTGCCGCCGCGCACGAGCGGGCGCTGGCGCTGGCCAGACGAATCCGCCTCCTTCAGGTGGCGTTGATTGCCACTGCGATCCTCGCCGTGATCGGCATCATCGCTGCCTGGTAAGCGCTTTCACCACTGCTCGCGGGGCACGTCGAAGTCGGCGCACAACGCCCGCCACACGTCGCGCGGTTCGGCGCCGTCATCGATCGCCTGCCCCGCGGTGCGTCCGTCGAACCCG
The DNA here is from genome assembly GCA_963749375.1 of uncultured Actinomycetota bacterium. Classification (GTDB taxonomy): domain Bacteria; phylum Actinomycetota; class Actinomycetes; order Mycobacteriales; family Mycobacteriaceae; genus Mycobacterium. The sequence continues at coordinate 111,327 of CAVVNB010000016.1, read as the reverse complement.
GTCACCACGTGGTCGGCCAGCACCGAGGCGCCGTAGGTCGCGCCGAATCGTAGGGTGACCCGCTCCTTGAATTCCGTGAGACGCACCCCGCCAAGCTACCTACCCGGCAAGTGCCAACGCCTGATGGCACACCCGCACCGGGTCGGCCACGCCGGCCGCGCCGGCCGCGGCGCGCCGCGCGGCGTCGCGATAGCCGGGCGCCGCCAGCACATCAGCGGCCGCACGGGCCAGCGCTTCGCCGGTCAACGGCCGCACCAGCCGACCACTGCCCTGTCGCGCCACCCGGTTGGCGATCTCCCACTGATCGGCACCGCCGGGGACAACCACCAGCGGCACCCCGGCCAACAACGTCTTGGCCACCATGCCGTGTCCGCCGCCGCAGATCACCAGATCGGCATGAGCGAGCAGATCGTCTTGCCGACCCAAGCCGGCGACCGCCCACGACGGCAACCTCAGCTCCGGGCCGTGCAGCCGCGAGACCACCAGCCGAGCCCCGGCGGGTAAACCCGCCCCGGGCGCCAAGCTGTCCAGGGCCATCTCGGCCATCCCTTTGGTACCGACCGTCGCCGTTGACGGCGCGACCACCACCACCGGCCCCGAACCGGGCGGAATCGGCAACACCTGGTCGGTCGGCTCGAAGTGCAGCGGGCCTACCAGAACGGCTTCGGCCGGCCAGTCGGGGCGCGGCACCTCCAGCGCGGGCAGCGTCGCGATCAACATCCGCAGCGGTCCGGGATCGATTGCCGGCAAACCGATTTCGGCGCGCGCCTGTTCCCGTTGGCGGTTACCCGCCCGTAGCGACCGCGCCGTCAACGTGCGCATCGTGGCGTCCCGCAACCGGCCCCGAAGCCCGGTACCGGGCGCCAGTCCGCTGCCGATCGGCGGCAGCCCCTTGGACGGCCGGTACAGCGGATGCGGGTTGAGCTCGATCCACGGGATTCCCAACAGCTCTGCCGCCATCCCGCCGCAGGCGGTGATCACATCGGACACCACCAGATCCGGCTCGATCGCCCGCAGCTGCGTGCGGTTCAGCACGGCCATCCGGGCGGCGCGCTGATGAATCTTGGCTCCCGCGTCGCTGTCGTCGTCATCCTCGGTGGGGTCGAGACCGGCCAGCTCGACGGCCTCGACACCGACCGCCCGAGCGGTATCCAGCCACTCGGTGCCGGTCAGGAGGGTGGGTGTATCTCCGGCCGCCAGAAACCGCTGGCACAGCGCGATTGCCGGAAAGGAGTGGCCGGGATCCGGCCCGGCCACCACCGCGACACGCATCGCCCTACCCTGCCACAGCTACTGGTTAGGCTGGTGATCATGACCGAGCAGACTCTCGAGAACACCCGCACCGTTGAGGTCTTCCTGCATGCGTTGCAGGATGCCGACCTCGACACGGCAGGCGCCGCATTGGCCGAAGATCTGGTGTACCAGAACGTCGGTCTGCCAACGATTCATGGCCGTCGCCGAGCAATGAAGCTGTTCAGCTCCCTCGGCGGCGCCAGTGGCTTCGAGGTGAAAATTCACCGGATCGCCGCCGACGGTGCCGCGGTGCTCACCGAACGTACCGACGCGCTGATCTTCGGCCCGCTGCGCCTGCAGTTTTGGGTGTGCGGCGTCTTCGAGGTCCACGACGGGCAGATCACGTTGTGGCGGGACTACTTCGACTTCTTCGACATGTTCAAAGCGACCCTGCGCGGCGTGGCCGGCCTCGTGGTGCCGTCCCTGCGGGCCTCGCTGTAGACCGCCATGTCCGGCAACGGCGCGCGGCCTAACGCTCTTCAGTTCATCCGTTATTGCTGTGGGGGGCAACTGCCCGACTCGATGCGGGACTGGGTGCGCAACGACTTGACCGGCAAGGGCGCGACGGGCCGGATGATGCGACGGGTCGCGGTGCCCGCGGTGTTGGTGCTCGCGCCGTTCTGGCTGATCCCGACGTCGCTGGACGTGCACCTGAGCATGACGTTGCCGATCCTGATTCCGTTCGTGTATTTCTCGCATGCGCTGAACAAGGTGTGGCGCCGACACATGCTGCAGGTGCACGGGCTCGACCCGAATCTGGTTGACGCGCGCCGCAGTAAGCGCGAGGAGCAGATGCGTCAGTCGTACATCGAGCGTTACGGTCCCAGGGACGAGTCGACCAGTCACGGCCAGGACATCTGACGGCCCCTATATCTTTGCTACGCCCGTCGCGGCAGCCCGCCGAGTTCGTCGAAGGCCTGCGACCAACCGATCAGACGATCGGTGGCGCCGGTCAATTCTTCGCGATAGCGCTGTCGTGACGCCACCAGCGCGGCGGTGCGATCTCCGTTTGCGGATGAAACCAGTTGCGCTGCAGCAGTGACCATTTCGTTGTACTGACGCACCCCGGCGCTCAATTGCGCAGTGAACGCATTGATGGTGGGCGCTAGGTAAGAGCGGGACTGCGGTGTGCCGTGGGAGGTCCGCTCCATCGAGACCACCTCGGCGGCGGTGGCGGCCATCGCGGCTGAGCTTTTCGTGGCCGCAGCCGTCAGGTCACGAATCTCGGTGTCGGGCAACATGTTGCCGCGCTCGATGACGCCGAGCAGCGAGAAGAAGCCGCGTTCGGAAGCGCCGAGCGCGTACATCGCCGGTCGGGCCGCCGAACTAGGTGGTGGCAGTCGCCGGATGTTGGTGGGCCGCTGCGGGGGTAGTGGATCGGCTTTCAGCCAGCGGTAGCGGATCAGCAGCAGGGTGGCGGTCATCGCTTGCAGGACAGCGACTCCCCCGGTGATCTCCAGCAATAGCGCGAACCAGCCCCACGCCGCCAGGATCGCCGTCACCACACCCCAGAACAGGGTTCCCGCAGTGAAGATCAGACCCCAGCGCAGCGCACGACGTCGGCGTCGCAGCTGCCTTTCACGGGGATCGGTTGCAGCGCTTATCTTTTGGAAGACCAACTCGGACAGCTCGGTGGCCGTGTCGAGACCACGCAGCAGCAGCGTCCGCCATGGCCCGCTGCGACCCGACTGCACTGCCATCGCCCGCTTGTCCCTTACTGACCGAGTGGCTTCTCGGTAGCCGCGGACTGGGGCGCAGCCGCCGGGGTGCCGGATGCGGCCGCGGGATCAGCTATCGCGCCGCCCGCCGGCAAGGCCTCGCCGCGCATCGACGCCCGGATCTGCTCGAGGCGGGAGTGGCCGGCCAGCTCGGTGCTCGCCTGCTGAACCTCGATCATCCGGCCCTGCACCGAACCCTGAGCCAGCTCAGCCTGGCCGAGCGCATTGGCGTAGCGGCGCTCGATCTTGTCGCGGACCTCATCGAGGTTCGGGGTTGTGCCGGGCGCGGCGATCTCGCTCATCGACCGCAGCGACTTGCTGACCTGCTCCTGCATCTTGGCCTGCTCGAGCTGGCTGAGCAGCTTGGTGCGCTCGGAGATCTTCTGCTGGAGCACCATGGCGTTCTGCTCGACGGCCTTCTTGGCCTGCGCGGCAGCGCCGAGCGCCTGGTCGTGCAATGCCTTGAGGTCTTCTACGCTCTGCTCGGCGGTCACCAACTGGTTCGCGAACGCCTCGGCGGCGTTGTTGTACTCGGTGGCCTTGGCGGCATCTCCCGCGGCGGTGGCCTGGTCGGCCAGCGTCAGGGCCTGCCGCACGTTGACCTGAAGCTTCTCGATGTCGGCGAGTTGCCTGTTGAGCCGCATCTCGAGTTGACGCTGGTTGCCGATCACCGACGCGGCTTGCTGGGTCAGCGCTTGGTGCTGCCGCTGCGCTTCCTCGATGGCCTGTTGGATCTGCACTTTGGGGTCGGCGTGTTCGTCGATCTTCGAGTTGAACAGCGCCATGACGTACTTCCACGCCTTGACGAACGGATTGGCCATCAGTTAGCTCCGCCTTCGTGTGTAGATGTCGGTCGTCAGGCTCAACCTATCGAATCCACCGCAAATGCCACACCCCTGCCAGCAGCGACTAGGCACTGGCCGACAAAGCCAATGCCACGACTGGCGGGATGACGACCTTGGTGCTGGCGTCGATATTGGCCGCAGTCGGCGAGCCGGCATTGCTCGGCTCCAGCGCCGAGTCCAGGCCGGCCAGCTGTTCGCTGGCTTCGGTGAGCAGCCGAGACAGCGGCACGTCCAGCGCATCGCAGATCGCGCTGAGCAACTCGCTGGATGCCTCTTTACGGCCGCGCTCGACCTCGGAGAGGTATCCCAGGCTGACCCGCGCGGTGTCGGATACCTGTCGCAGCGTGCGCCCTTGGGTTATGCGGGCTTGACGCAGTACGTCGCCGAGAACCTCGCGCAGCAGTGACGACATCGCGCTCTCCTTAAGTCCGGTCAGCATGATTCTTCATGGTCAACGTGCGCGGCTCCGGCATTGGTTCCCGCCTGGTCAATCCGCTGCGACCAGCGTCCGCAGCCGGCTGATCGACTCCCGCACCGCCGCCAGCCGGATGTCCCAGCGCGTTCCGGACAACCGCAGCTCGACCACCTCGGTGTCGACCGGGCCGGCCAGGCCCAGGAAGACCGTGCCCACGTCATGCCCACCATGCGGCTCAGGTCCAGCGACGCCGGTCAACCCGACGCCCCAGGTCGCGTCGCAGCGTTGGCGAGCGCCCACGGCCAGCGCCCGCGCCGTCGGGGCCGCGACCGGCCCGACCTCCTCGAGAATCTGCGGCGCGACACCGGCCAGCACGATTTTCGTGTGCTCGGTGTAGGTGATCAGGCCACCGCGCAGGACTTCACTGGCACCCGGCACACCGGCCAGCGTCGCCGCGAGCAGACCGGCGGTCAGCGACTCCGCGGTCGCGATGCTCTGCTTGCGAACGGTCAGATCGGCGACCAGTGCGCGCGCATCGTCAGTCAGCAGCAGGTCGTCCACGGGCATCCCTTGCGGCGGAGACGAGGTAGTCCAACCCGGTGAACACCGTCAACACGATGGCGGCCGCCATCATCACCCAGGCGGCCATCAGCCACGCCCCCGACACGGGCAGCACGAAAAGCCCGATGGCTACGGCTTGGACCAGCGTCTTGAGTTTGCCGCCGCGGCTGGCGGGGATGACACCGTGGCGCAGCATCACGAAGCGCAGCACGGTGATTCCGACCTCCCGGGCCAGGATGACCACCGTCACCCACCAATGCAGATCGCCCAGCATCGACAGCCCGATCAATGCCGCGCCGATCAAGGTCTTGTCCGCAATCGGGTCGGCCATCGTGCCGAATTCGGTCACCATGCCGTAGTTGCGCGCCAGCGCGCCGTCAAGGCGATCGGTGATGACCGCGACGGCGAACACGACGAAAGCGATGATGCGGCTGGGGGTTTCGTGTCCGTTACCGGCGAACAAGGCCAACAGGAAGACCGGCACCAAGACCAGCCGTAACAGCGTGAGCACATTGGCAAGGTTGGTGACGCGAACGCGCGGGACCACCGGACCTGGTTGAGGCTGCCCCGACACCGCAACAGAATATCGGTAACCAGCTGATCCGGGCTTATTGCCTGTTCTCTCCGCGTCGCGCCACTCGTCCAGCATCGTCGCCAGGTTGGCCGAAGCCGATACTCTGCAAATCGTGAACGCAGCGAGCGGAGGGCCGACGATCCGGCGTGCGCGCACTTCGGACGTGCCTCTGATCAAGCAACTCGTCGACACCTATGCCGGCAAGATCCTGCTGGAAAAGAACCTGGTGACGCTGTATGAGGCCGTTCAGGAGTTCTGGGTGGCCGAGCATCAGGGCGTGGTGATCGGCTGCGGCGCCCTGCACGTGCTGTGGGCCGATCTCGGCGAGGTTCGCACGGTGGCGGTCGACCCGTCGGTGACCGGTCGCGGTATCGGCCACGCCATCGTCGATCAGCTGCTCCGGGTGGCTCGCGAACTTCAGTTGCAGCGGCTGTTCGTGTTGACCTTCGAGACCGAGTTCTTCGGCAGGCACGGGTTCACCGAGATCGAAGGCACGCCGGTGACGACCGAGGTGTTCGAGGAGATGCGCCGCTCCTACGACATCGGTGTCGCCGAATTCCTCGACCTGAGCTACGTCAAGCCCAACACGTTGGGCAACTCACGGATGCTGCTGGTGCTCTGAGGGAGCGGATTGTCCGCACCCATGGCGGGTGCGGACGTCGTGCAGCAAGATGCGACAGGTGGACGCTCAACCGGTCGCCGTCATCACCGGAGCCTCGCAGGGGATCGGCGCGGGGCTGGTCGCCGGCTACCGCAGGCTCGGCTACGCCGTGGTGGCCAATTCGCGCCACGTGACGGCAAGCGACGACCCGCTCGTGCTCGCAGTCGCCGGGGACATCGCGCAACCCGGTATCGGCCAACACATCATCGACGCCGCAGTGGAGCAGTTCGGCGGCGTCCGGACCGTGGTCAACAATGCCGGCATCTTCATCTCCAAGCCCTTCACGGAGTACACCGACGAGGACTACGACGCCATTACCGGCGTGAATCTCCGTGGGTTCTTCGAAGTTCTCGCGTGCCGCCGTCTCCGCGATGCTGGCCGGCGGCCAGGGGGGCCATTTGGTAAACGTCTCCACCAGCCTGGTCGACCACGCGGACTCTTCGGTCCCGTCGGCGTTGCCGTCGCTGACCAAAGGCGGGTTGAACGCGGTGACCAAGGAACTGGCAATCGAGTACGCGAAACACGGCATCCGGTGCAATGCCGTCGCCCTCGGCGACATCCGCACCCCGATGCACGATCCGGCGAGCTACGACGCATTGGCCAAGCGGCATCCACTGGGGCGCGTCGGCGACATCGACGATGTGGTTGATGCGGTGCTGTACCTGGAGAACTCGTCGTTCGTCACCGGCGAGATCCTGCACGTGGACGGCGGTCAAAGTGCCGGACACTGACGCGCTACGCGATGCGCTCGACCGCTGGAAGGCCGGCATCAACGCACACGAACCCGAGACAGTCGCGGAGGTGTTCGCCGACGACGCCATCTTCCAGGGTCTACGCCCCTACAGCGTCGGTCGCCAAGGCGTCGTCGCCTACTACGCCAGTCAACCAGCGGGCATGAACGTCGATTACCAGATCCTCCAGGCCCGCCGACTGGCTCCGAACCAGGTGCTGGGATATGTCCACGCCGACTTCACATTTCCCGACCGGCCGACAGTCAGCGTCTTCCTCGGTGTCGTGGTCGAACACGATCAAGACGGCTCGAGCATCGCCTACTATCAGGCGTCTCGCCTCGACTGATCTACGGCTCAATCGCTTTCGTCGTTGTCTGACCCGTCGGCGTTGGAACCACCGCGGATCAGCATCAGCGTCCCAGCCAGATCCTCCGGTTTGACCAGCACGTCCCGAGCTTTGGAACCTTCGCTGGGACCGACGATGTCGCGGGTCTCCATCAGGTCCATCAGCCGGCCGGCCTTGGCGAACCCGACCCGAAGCTTGCGCTGCAGCATTGACGTCGAACCGAACTGGCTCGACACCACCAGTTCGACGGCTTGCAGGAAGACGTCCATGTCGTCACCGATGTCGGGATCGGCATCGGTGCGTTCCCCGGTGGGCTTGGCCGCGGTGACGCCCTCGGTGTACTCGGGCTCGGCCTGCTCCTTGCAGGCGGCGACGACGGCCTGGATCTCCTCGTCGGAGATGTAGGCGCCCTGCAGCCGGACCGGCTTGCCGGCGCCCATCGGCAGGAACAGCCCGTCGCCCATGCCGATCAGCTTCTCCGCGCCGGCCTGGTCCAGGATCACTCGGCTGTCGGTCAGCGACGACGTCGCGAACGACAACCGGGACGGCACGTTGGTCTTGATCAAGCCGGTGACGACGTCGACCGACGGCCGCTGGGTGGCCAGCACCAGGTGAATGCCTGCGGCACGGGCCTTCTGGGTGATCCGCACGATGGCGTCCTCGACGTCGCGCGGGGCGGTCATCATCAGGTCGGCCAACTCGTCGACGATCGCGACGACGTACGGGTAGGGCCGGTACTCGCGCTGGCTGCCCAGCGGTGCGGTGATCTCGCCGCTGCGCACCTTCGCGTTGAAGTCGTCGATGTGGCGCACCCGGGATGCCTGCATGTCCTGGTAGCGCTGTTCCATCTCCTCGACCAGCCACGCCAGCGCCGCCGCCGCCTTCTTCGGCTGGGTGATGATCGGCGTGATCAGGTGCGGAATGCCTTCGTAGGGCGTGAGTTCCACCATCTTGGGATCGATCAGGATCATCCTGACCTCTTCGGGAGTGGAACGGGTCAGCAGCGACACCAGCATCGAGTTGACGAAGCTGGACTTACCGGAACCGGTGGAACCGGCGACCAGCAGGTGCGGCATCTTGGCCAGGTTGGCCGAGATGAAGTCGCCCTCGATGTCCTTGCCCAGCCCGATCACCAACGGGTGGTGGTCGCGACGGGTCGACGGCGCGGTGAGAACGTCGGCCAGACGCACCATTTCGCGGTCGGTGTTGGGCACCTCGATACCGACCGCGGACTTGCCCGGGATCGGCGCCAGCATCCGGACGCTCTCGGTGGCCACCGCGTAGGCGATGTTCTTCTGCAGCGCGGTGATCTTCTCCACCTTGACGCCGTGGCCGAGTTCGACCTCGTAACGCGTGACGGTGGGCCCGCGGGTGCAGCCGGTGACCGCAGCGTCGACCTTGAACTGCTGCAGCACCGAGGTGATCGAGTCGGCCATCTGATCGTTGGCGGCGCTGCGCTTCTTCGGCGGATCGCCGGCGATCAACAGGTTCAGCGGCGGCAGCGTGTACGGGCCGTCGACGACCCGGTCGAGCACCAGAGTGTCCTGTTTCGCCGGAGATTTGGTTTCCTTCTTGCGACTTCGCGACGCCGCTGGCTCTGGCACGGTCGGGCTGTCGTCCGGCACGGCCGGCTCGGCGCTCGACGGCCAGGGCTGGGCCTCGTCGTCGCCGTAGGCCGAGGCATCGTCGTAGTAGCCGTCGGAAAAGTCTTCAGCGACATCGCTTTCGACATCCGGTTCGTCGTAGTAGTCGTCGTCTTCGCGGTAGTCGAACATGCGGGTGCCGAACATCGACCGCAGCGTCTCGGGCACTTCGCGAATTGTGGTGCCGGTCAACAGCAGCAGGCCGAACAGCGCGCCGATGAACAGCAACGGCGCACAGATCCACGGGGTCAGCCCCTCGGAGAGCGGCCCTCCGATCGCGAAGCCGATGAAACCCGCCGCGTGCGCGCGCCCGAGCGGAGTGTCCGGCGAGCCGGCCCACAGGTGCCACAGCCCCAGCGCCGGAAGCGCCACCATCGTGGCGCCGAGCACAAGCCGTGGCCGGGCCTCTGGGTTCGGTTCGGTGCGCATCAGCAGCACCGCTACCGCAGCCAGCACGATCGGCAGCACCACCACCGCCGAGCCGAGGAACACCCGCACCACCGAGTCGACCCAAGCGCCGACCGGGCGGGCCGCGTCGAACCACGAACTGGCGGCGATCACCACCGCGACGCCCAACAGCGCCAAAGCGATGCCATCGCGACGGTGACCCGGGTCGATCTCGCGAGCCCGGCCTACCGACCGCGCGGTGCTACCGGTCCCCTTGGCCAGCATCAGCCACGTCGCGCGTACCGCCCGGCCCGCGGTCAGGCCCGCGCCGGCCACCACACCGTGGTTGCGGCGCCTCGCCGGCCGGCGAGCCTGCGCGGGCCGTCGAGCCGCCTTCTTTCGCGGCTGCGCCGAACGGGAAGCGCCCCGCGAAGCCGCCTTTGACCTGCTCGTTCGAGCCCCGGACCGCGCGACAGTCTTGCTAGCCATAGCGGCAAGCCTAATCGCAAAGGCACCATCTACACCATCCGCCACACTGGTTACCTGGCCGTGACCATGCAACCGGCGGTTCAGCGGCCGAAATGGCTGAGTAGGGTGACATCCGTCACGTAGCAACTCGCTGCTCACAAGCCTGCAGGAGGCCCGGATGCCCGTCGTCGTCGTCGCCACCATGACCGTCAAACCCGAGTCGGTCGACACCGCCCGCAAGATCCTCACCGATGCGGTGGCGGAAGTTCAGAACGAGCCGGGTTGTCAGCTGTACTCGCTGCACCAAACCGGCGAAACCTTCGTCTTCGTCGAGCAGTGGGCCGACGAGGAGGCCCTCAAAACCCACAGCACCGCGCCCGCCGTCGGCAAGATGTTCGGCGCGGTCGGCGAGCACCTGGACGGAGCGCCCGACATCAAGATGCTCACCCCGATCGTGGCCGGCGATCCAGACAAGGGACAGCTGCGCCACTGATGGGCTCGTCACCGGACCAACCGCTGGCCGGCAAGGTCGCCTTCATCACCGGCGCGGCGCGCGGCCAGGGCCGCGCGCACGCCGTGCGACTGGCGACCGACGGTGCCGACGTCATTGCGATCGACATCTGCGCATCGATCGGCAGCGTCAAGTATCCGCTGGCCAGCTCCGAAGATCTCGCAGCCACCGTCAAATTGGTCGAGGACACCGGTGCCCGGATCGTGGCCAAGGAGGCCGACGTCCGCGACCGCGCCTCGCTCACAGCGGCCGTGCAGGCCGGCGTCGACGAACTCGGCCGCCTCGACATCGTGGTGGCCAACGCCGGTATCGCCCCGATGGCATCAGGCGACGACGGCTGGCACGACGTCATCGACGTCAACCTCACCGGCGTCTACCACACCATCAAGGCCTCGATACCGACCATGGTCAAACAAGGAACGGGTGGCTCCATCGTGCTGATCAGCTCCGCCGCCGGACTCGCCGGCGTGGGCAGCCCCGACGCGGGATCGGTAGGCTACGCGGCCGCCAAGCACGGCGTGGTCGGACTGATGCGCGTATACGCGAATCTGCTGGCCCAGAGCAGCATTCGGGTAAATTCGATCCACCCGACGGGTGTCGAGACGCCGATGATCAACAACGAATTCACTCGAGAGTGGTTGGCCAAGATGGCGGCCGCGACGAACTCACCGGGCGCCATGGGCAACGCCCTGCCGGTCGAGGTGCTGCAGGCTGAGGACATCGCCAACGCGGTGGCGTGGCTGGTGTCCGACCAAGCCCGCTACATCACGGGCGTGACCCTGCCGGTCGATGCGGGCTTCCTGAACAAGTAGGCCGAGATGCCACGAAATCCGGCGGCGCAAACAGCTTTCGGCCCGATGGTGCTGGTCGCCGTCGAGCAGAGCGAAGCGCCGGAGCGTCGCGTGGTGGACGACGACCTGGCAGTGCGGTTTCTGCCGGCGCCGATCCGGTGGCTGGTGAGCTCGGCGCCGCCGAATCTGCTCCGACGGTTGACCATTGCCGCGATGGAGCGCGAGGGGCCGGGACTCTGGGCCAGCATGATCGGCCGCAAGCGCTATATCGCCGAGAAGGTCGCCGCATCGCTCGGCGACATCGACGCCGTGGTCGTGCTGGGCGCCGGATTCGACACTCTGGCCTACCGGTTGGCGCGAACAACCGGCATCCCGATCTTCGAGGTCGACCAGCCCGTCAACGTCGCCCGCAAAACCGCGGCTGTGCGACGGGCATTGGGTGCACAGCCCGGCTCGGTTCGGTTGGTGCCGTTGGACTTCGAACACGACGACGTGATGTCTGTACTAGCCGACCACGGTTATCGTCCAGAGAGTCGAACCTTTTTCGTCTGGGAAGCCGTCACTCAATATCTGAGTTCCGACGCGGTGCATCACACCCTGGCGAACCTGCGCTCGGCACCGGCGGGAAGCCGACTCGTATTCACTTATGTCCGGCGAGATTTCATCGACGGCATCAACCTCTACGGCGCCGAGGGCCTGTATCGCAGGTTTGTCCAACGCCGACAGTTGTGGCACTTCGGGTTGCCTCCGCAGGAGGTTGCCACGTTTCTGGCCGGACACGGCTGGCAACTCTCGGAGCAATCCGGACCGGATCTGATCATGCAACGCTACGTCGAACCGACCGGTCGCCACCTCACCGTCTCGCCCATCGAATGGACCGCGTATGCCGAGAAGACGTAGCCCCCGACACGCCGTGACGTGGGCGTTCCCACTTCGCGATCGCTGGCAGGGTCATACTCGACACGTGGCCAGCGACGAGGCTGTCCCGCTACCGGGCATACTGCCGGGGGCTTCTGCCGAACCGGCGTACCGCTACCTGTCGCCACATCAGGCGGCAGTACTCGATATCGCAACTCGTCGTCTGGATCTCGGCCCGCACGACGACCCCGATGAGCATCGCGTGATCATCTATGTCGACCGACTGCTGTCGGTGTTGAACGTCGCGCCCGGTGGCCTGCATGCGGTGGGATCACTGCGGCAACGGGTGGCCGAACTTCGCAGTCAGTACATCGGTGGGATCGCTCTGCTGGACCAACTGGCCGGCGGCGATTTCACGAAGGCGCCGCCGCTACGGCAGCAGCTGATCCTGGCGCGCAGTCAGCTGGCGGCGTTTGTCGGCATGTTGTTCGGCCATATCATCGAGGCGATGGGCCTGATCGACGCGGAGCTCAGATTTCGATGACGGTCGGCACGATCATCGGCTGGCGGCGATAGGTCTCCCCTACCCACTTGCCGACGGTGCGCCGGACTGCCTGCGCGATCCGGGCGGGGTCGGTGACATTCTGCGCCGCAAGCGATTCCAGCTCTGCTTCGACTTTCCGAACGGCGGGCTCGAGCGCCTTGGGGTCCTCGGAGAAGCCGCGCGCGTGCAAGTGCGGCGGCGCCGCAAGCTGGCCGGTCTCGCGCCGTACCACGACGGTCACCGCGATGAAGCCCGATGACAGAATGAGCCGCTCGCCCAGTGTGGTGTCGCCGACGTCGCCGGTGATCAGCCCGTCGACGAACATCTTGCCGACCGGCACTGCGCCGGCGATTTTGACCGCGCCGCCTACCAAATCGACGCTGACCCCGTTCTCGGCCAACACAATCGACTCTTCGGGCACCCCGGTGCTGGCGGCGAGCTTGGCATTCGCGCGCAGCATCCGCCAGGTTCCGTGCACCGGCATGACGTTGCGCGGGCGGATGCCGTTGTAGAGAAACAGCAACTCGCCCGAATACGCGTGTCCCGAAACATGAACCCGCACTTGCTGGTTGGTGACGACGCGGGCGCCGATTTTGGCCAGCTCGTCGATGACTCCATAGACGGCTTCTTCGTTGCCCGGAATCAGCGAGGACGACAGGATGATCAGGTCTCCGGCAGTCAGCGTGATGCTGCGGTGCTCGCCGCGCGACATTCGTGACAACGCCGCCATCGGCTCGCCCTGCGTGCCCGTGGTGATCAGCACCACCTGTTCGGGCGACATCATCTCCGCGGCGCCGATCTCGACCAGATCGGACTCGTCTACCTCGAGAAAACCGAGGTCCCGCGCGATGCCCATGTTGCGGACCATTGATCGTCCGACGAATGACACCCGCCGGCCCAGAGCCACCGAAGCGTCGATGATCTGTTGCACCCGATCGACATTGGAGGCGAAGCACGCGACGATGACTCGTCCGTGCGCCCCTCGGATCAGCCGGTGCAGTGATGGTCCGACCTCACTCTCCGACGGCCCTACCCCGGGGATCTCGGCATTGGTCGAGTCACACAGGAACAGATCGACCCCGGCGTCGCCGAGCCTGGACATGCCAGGCAGATCGGTGGGTCGGCCGCCGAGCGGCAGTTGGTCGAGTTTGATGTCACCGGTGTGCAGGACGGTGCCGGCGCCCGAGCGCACCGCGATTGCCAGCGCGTCGGGAATGGAGTGGTTGACGGCGAAGTATTCGCATTCGAATACTCCGTGGGTGGTGCGCATCCCCTCGGCCACTTCGACGAACACCGGCTTGACCCGATGCTCGCGGCATTTCGCGGCAACCAGGGCCAGGGTGAACTTCGACCCGACGACCGGGATGTCGGGACGCAGCTTGAGCAGGAACGGAATCGCTCCGATGTGGTCCTCGTGCGCATGGGTGAGCACCAGTGCCTCGACGTCGTCGAGTCGGTGTTCGATGTGACGAAGGTCGGGCAGGATGAGGTCGACGCCGGGCTCGTCGTGGGTGGGAAACATCACCCCGCAGTCGATGATCAGCAGCCGGCCCAGATGCTCGAAAACGGTCATGTTGCGGCCGATTTCGCTGATTCCGCCGAGCGCTGTCACCCGTAGACCGCCCGTGGTCAACGGACCGGGCGGCTGAAGGTCTGGTTCTTCCACCTGCGAGCGACCCTCGCGCTACCTGAGCACCGAGGCTGCGCGCATGTCGGCAGCCAGTGCGTCGATCTGCTCGGGCGTCGCGGCGATCTGCGGCAGTCGCGGGTCGCCAACCTCGATGCCCTGCAGGCGCAATCCCGCTTTGGCCAGGGTCACTCCCCCCAGCCTGTTCATCGCGTTCGACAGCGGTGCGACCGCGACGTTGATCTTGCGGGCGGTGGCGTGATCGCCAGAAGCGAAGGCGGTCAACAAGTCCCGCAGTTGGCCGGGAGCCAGGTGGGAGATGACACTGATGAAACCGGTTGCGCCCATCGCCAGCCAGGGCAGATTCAGCGCGTCATCACCCGAGTAGTAGGCCAGACCCGCCTCAGCCATCAGCTGCGTGCCTGCATGCAGATCACCCTTGGCATCTTTGACGCCGACGATGTTCGGATGCGCGGCCAGTGCCCGCAGTGTCTCGTATTCGATCGGTACCACCGAACGCGGCGGGATGTCATAGAGCAGCACCGGTAGCGGGGTCGCGTCGGCGACCGCCGTGAAGTGCGCGAGCAGTCCCGCTTGTGGCGGCCGCGAGTAGTAGGGCGTGACGACGAGCAGACCGTGCGCCCCTTCTGCCGCGCTGGCTTTCGCCAAGTGGACGCTGTGCGCGGTGTCGTAGCTGCCCGCGCCGGCGATCACGCGGGCGCGGTCCCCGACGGCTTCGAGCACGGCCCGCAGCAGAGCGAGCTTCTCGGCGTCGGTGGTGGTCGGTGATTCGCCGGTGGTTCCGGACAAGACCAGGCCGTCGCACCCGGCGTCGACCAGGTGGGTTGCCAAGCGGGCCGCCGCAGGGAGGTCCAGGGAGCCGTCCGGCGCGAACGGCGTCACCATGGCGGTCAGCAGCGTTCCCAAGCGCGCGTAAACGTCGAATCCGCCGGTGCTCACGGACCCAAGGTTACCTGGCGGTACCAAACCCGTTTCCCGGTGCGGCGCCCTTTGCTCAGGCCTTGAGTGTTCAGGCCTCGGTGGCCAGCGGACTGGTCGCCACCTCGGTGCCGTCGGCCAGTGTGGCGATGTCGAAGTCGCCGAACACCGCCGGAGCGGCATCGACCAGGAGTCGCAGGCATGCGATGGCAAGCCGCCGTATCTCGATGTCGGCGTGCTCGCTGGCCCGCATGGCGATGAAATGCCGCCACGCGCGGTAGTTGCCGGTGACCACGATGCGGGTCTCGGTGGCGTTGGGCAATACGGCCCGTGCGGCCTGACGGGCCTGTTTACGACGCAGGACCGCATTGGGCTGATCGGCGAACTTCTCTTCCAGCTTGTCCAGCAGTTCGGTGTAGGTGGCGCGGCTGGCGTCGGCGGCCTCGGCGAGGATGCGTCGCAACTCGTCGTCGTCTTCCAAGCCCGGCGGGACGACGATCCGCGACTCCGTCTCCGGCACGTAGCGCTGCGACAGCTGCGAATAGGAGAAGTGCCGGTGGCGAATCAACTCGTGGGTGCACGACCGCGAGACGCCGGTGATGTAGAACGACACGCTCGCATGCTCGAGCACCGAAAAATGCCCGACGTCGATGATGTGGCGCAGATAGCCGGCGTTGGTCGCGGTTTTGGGGTTCGGCTTGGACCAGCTCTGATAGCAGGCCCGGCCGGCGAACTCGACCAGCGCCTCGCCCCCGTCCGCGTCGGTGCTCCAGTCCACCTCGGGCGGCGCGACGAAGTCGGTCTTGGCGATCAGTTGCACGTGCAACGGCGCGGTCTCGGCCACGGCGAACACCCTAGCCGGGCAACGATGCGAAGCGAACAGCGCGATGATCGGCAGGGCGACTATGGACTTGTGTTGGCCACCGGCGCGATTATCTCGAGTTCTTCGTGCCGCTGAGGTTTCGCGCTTGCGGGAAGCGTGGGGGCGGCCGTAGCCCGGTAAAGCGATTGCGGAACCGGTGCCGGCGGGCTCGCGGTCTCTGCCTGCAGTACAAATGCCGAAGTCGGTTGCGGCTCAACCGCCGGCGACGCGGCGAAGACCATTCGGCTCGGATGGTAAAGCGAGCCGGTTCCCGGATTGGGTTCGTCCTTATGGCCGTGCGTAGTGAACTGGCTGTAATCCCCGTGCCGTGGCGACACGAGTTCATAGTGCAGCGGCCCTGGATCCCCTGTTGTTTGGCTGGGCGATTCGTCCTGGGATGCGGGCGGATTTGGCGGTGACGGTGGATCTGGCGGCGTCGGTGGTGGACAGGGCGGTGACGGCGTGGCCGCGACGGGCGGCGGGGTCATCATCGCCGGCCACACCGTGGGCGGCGCGCATTGCCCCGGCGCTGCGACGCTCATCGCGTGCGCCAGGTATTGCCGCCAGGCCTGCAGGTAGACGAGCAACTGCTGGGTGTAGTCCATCGGCGGACCCGCTGCCGGCGACGGCGCGGCGGTCGGCACCGACGGCGGTCCGTAAGGCCCGGCGGGCGGCATCGGGGGCGCCCCCCAAGGCGGGGCCTGCGACGGTGCTGTGACGCCGGCCGTCTGCTCCAGGTACTGGCGCCACGCGTGCAGGTAACCGGATAGTTGTTGTGCGTAATCAGCTGGAGATGACGTCATGGGTTGACCTCCGGGGATCGTGGGGACAGGAGATGCGGGGCGGCCGGCCGAGTTGGCAGCCGACGGGTCCAACGGGTGAGGCAGTGATGCCAGGCAATACTGCGAGTCGAGATTGCGCAGGTTTCGGGTTTCCGACGGCTCTCGGTTCTCGATGTCGAAGACGTAGCAGTAATCGCCGGCCGGTGTCGGCATGCGGATCGGACTCGAGAAGCCCTGATCGAGGAAGCCGAAGGGTAATCGCCAGTCGAGCGTTGTTTTGTCGCGACGGTCAACACCACCGGACTCGACCCACACGTAGTGGTCGAGGACCGCGTTCACGGCGTGGCGGGCCGACTCGCAGGCCGCCTCCATCGACGTCATCCGGGTGAATGTCTTGTTCCACGTACCCGCGAACACCACCGAGTTGTGGTGCACCTGGGAGCCGCCGTGGCGCGCCTGCCAGACGTTGCGCTGCTCGAGATTCTCGAGCCAACAGGCCTCGGTCGGCCTCGTGGTCCACGACGAGCCGTGCGGGTTCCAGGGATCGCAACCGGGCCGGTTCGGCCAGTCGCCGACAATGGGCACCAGGTACGGTGCCTCGTTGCGAACCACGCGGCCGTTGCTGGGGCCGCCGCTGATCTGCAAATTGCGGTCCAGCGCGTACCAAGCCGGCCACGGCAGCAGTGCCTCGGGCGGGCTCTCGGCGTCGCTGGTCAGCGGCGTGCACGATTTGCCGCCATACCTCCTGCGGCGATTTCGTCAGGAGTGCAGTCGCGCGCGGCCTTGCCTCGCCCGGATCCGTCGACCAGGTGACGCGACGGGGTGTTGAAATCGCCGATGTCGACGGAGAGCACCGAGATGTGGCCGTCGCGGGCCAGCGTCGGTTGCCTCTCCCACATCCCGCTCTGGTTGATCGACGATAGCCCCCACTCGGTTCCCGAGTAGTACATGTGTCCTCGGAGCAGCTGGAATTCGGTGTCGAAGAAGTACTGGATGCCGGCCAGCGTCTGGAACCGGTCCCAGGGCACCCGACCCATCTGGTCCAGGGCGTAGGGATCGCGCCGCGCCGAGCTGCGCGCGTCGCCGTCGGGCTGCAGTGGGCCGCCGGCGGCGGGACCGAGGTGGTGAAACCGTCGAGCCCGGCCACGGTGCCGCCGGTGCCGGCCGCGCGCAGGGCCGCGGTGATCCGTTCGGCCGCGGGCGCATCGACAGCGACGACGATGTAGTCGGCAGCCAGCCGAGTGCCGTCGGTCAGCTGAACCTGAACCCGCGGCCGCAGGTGGGGCGGCTGACCGCGCGGTCGACGGGCGGAGCATCGATGCGTGTCAACCCCACTGCGGACGAATCGGACTCCGAGCTCGACCAGGTGCCGGTACCAGTGGTCGAACCACGCCTCGGTGGTGGGGCCGTTGAGCACCCCGTCGGCCTTATCGTCGTCGCGGTCCATCTGCAGCTGCAGCTGCAGATATGTGGTCAGGTTGGTGCGAGCATCGCCCCAGTGCGAGTCGAATGCGGCCAGCACCCGCGGCATTTCCAGAAGCAGCGCTTCGAACCGCGGCGTGTAGTAGAACCGGCGGGGCGTTGTGGCATCGCGGCCGATGAAGAAGTCGTAGGCGGACATGTTCTGCAGTTCCCTGGCGCGGCGCAAGGGACTGGTGGCCAGATACTGGACCAACCTGCCCGCGAAGGTCTGCACATCGCTTGGGCTGAAGCCCAGTTCCCGCGAGTTGGCTGCGGCGGTGAGCAATTCGGCGAGCGCTGCGTGGCGTCTCGCGCGGGAAGACCAGCGAGGCTCTGCCTTCCATCGTGGTGCCCTGGGTGACCACTCGCCTGACGTTGTCCATGACGGTGCGTGACGTCATCTGCCAGCCGACTCTGCCGCTCGGCTCGCTCGGTGCGCTGGTAAACCGGGATGCGCTGGAACATGTCCCAGATGTGCAGGTAGTACGCGGGGAAAAAACGGAAGCCGTGCTCGCCCGCAACCGGCCGTCGCGGGCTGACGGGGCTGCCTCGCCGACCCGGGAAGGGGCGCAGCTCGGCGGTGTCGCCGTTGCCGGGCCCACCGTCGAATACTGAGAGGCGGCCAGGCCGCCGAGCTTGACCGGCGGATAGCTGCCCGGCGGCTCGTCGTTCCAGCACGGCGCGTTCGTCAGGCCGGGGTTCGTACACGGTGACGTCGAAGCCGCGTTCGGCCAGTTCTTGAGCGGCAGTGAGGCCGGCGATGCCGGCGCCTAGTACGGCCACCGTGGGACGCCGCTCGCACGAAGCGGGCGTGGCGATGCGCTCGGCTCATGTCGGCCCCGCCCGCAGTGCGGCGAGCAGTGCGGGCTGCGACGGTGCCCGAACCGCCGCGTGGACGTAGGCGCAGCAGCGTGTCGTGCGCGCGCAGGACATCGTCCAGCGAGCCCTGCACGCGCACCGTGCCCGCCTCCACCGCTTCGTCGAGACCCACCCTGGCATCGAGCAGTCCAGGATGGCGGCCCGCGAGCTGGCGATCCGGGCGCCGCCAGCTTCTTGCGCCGGACCGTCCGACACCTCGCAGTCGGCCACCACCTCGCAGCGAGAACAGCTCGCCGTCGACGTCGACCTCGACCACCATCGGCCCGAGTGCCTCCAGCAGCAAGCCGGTAGCTGTCGGGCACCTCGTCCTCGAGGTGCCCGACAGATCGCCGCAACAGCGACGAAACATGTTCAGCCATAGAGGAACTCGAATACACCGGCTCCGACGAAGTCGACGTCCTCGCCGTTGATCGACCCTGTCACCCGAGCGGTGCCGTTGGTTTCGCACAGCACGGCCGATCGGTCCAGAGCGAACCTCACTCGGCTGCGCGAGCGCGGGCATAGGACTGCGGCTGGAACTCGGCGTGCACCGTGTCGCCCGCTCGCTGCCGCGGCGATCTCGATGCTCTGCCGGTACGCCCGACACCTCGCCGTCGAGGACCAGTCGCATCGGGGGCGGCAGGGTGCAGTCGGCGGCGCGGCCGAGTAGGCCGTGCGATCGCGTCCGTGACCGCAGCGTGCCGGAATGATCGCGGCGGGCTCGTCGTGGCGCCACACGTACAGCGCCTGTAGACAGACAACGCAGCCGGCGTCGATCGGTCATCTGCAGGAACACCATCGACCACGGGTCGTCGGGTCCGGCGGGCAGAATGGTGCCCCATGTCCAGCCGAAGTCGCCGCCCCACTGGAACCGGCCCCAGTTGTGGTCGTGATAGGCCACGTCGTCCGTCGAAGCGGATGCTCGTGGCCTCCGATGCGCAGCCACCCGTGGGCACGCAGCCTCGGCACGAAAAGCCAGCACATCCGGCCGTCCCCCACCGGCTGGTTGTTGACGACGAATGGGCGACTCGCCGAGGTGAAGTGCAGCTCGCCGCGAATTTCGTTGTCGGGCAGGTCGATCGCCACGCGGTAGCCGTCGGGCCGCACGGTCATCCGGTTGCCGCCGATGGTCAGGTCGCCGAGGTCGGCCGACACGTCCAGCTCGGCTCGTCGAACCGCTCGATGGCGCCGCGTCCACCGCCGATCGTGAGCGATCACGATGACGCGTGGCGCCAAGCCGCACCTGACCGGGGCGCGACACTTCGTTGGTGAGGCTGAAGTTGATCAACAGCCGGACAGCCCGGGCCGTGCACCACGAAGTGGTGCCACTCCTTGAATCCCTCGGGCCGGGCGCGGCAAGCACCGGGGCGCGGAGGAAGTCGCTGCCGGCGAGCACCGCGCTCATCGCAGCCACCGCGTGGTCGGTGCGACGGAATCGAGGGCGCCTCGGCTGTCGGCAGCTGGATCGTCGCAGAAACGAATTGGCCAGTCGTTCGATCGCGTCGCCGAGGCCGGCAAGCCCGAGCAGCAGGTGCACGAAGTCGTCGGCTTCGCTCGCTGGCTCGGACCGGCGAATCGCCGTCCGCCGAGCGTGTGCACCAGGCGGCCCAGGCCGGCCAGACCCAACCAGGTAGCCGATGAAGTTGCTCTGCTCGGCGAGCGCCGCGACGGGATCGGTGAGCATCATGCGAACCCTTCGGGCCGCAGACGAGCCAGCATCGAATCGTCGAGGCCATGCCCGATGACCGCGTCGGCCAGCAGCTCCGCCCACGCGTCGGGGGCGGCGTTGGACGCGGCGGGACCGTCAAGAACGTTGAGGCTCACCGTCTCCCAGACGCGCCGGAGATTCTCGACAGCCTCGGAGGCGACGAGCGCGTCGCGCAACGCGCGCCCCATCGGGGGTGTCTGCGTAGCGGCTGGCCCTCGGCGACAGCAGGTCGTGCAAGCCCCGCGCCGCCGCGGGATTGCCGAGCACCGCGCGGCGAGCACCGAGCAACAGCTCGAACATCGTTCGCTCGGCCCCGCAGGCGTCGTCGGTGAGGCGCGGGCAGCAGCTGCGGGGTCTCGCGCTCGACGAGGTCGAGGGTGAGCTCCCGGATCCGCTCCAGCTCGGCGAGCATGCCGATCAGGACTTCGGGGTTCATCGGGTCCGCCCGTGTACGTAGTCGACCAGGCGGCACAGCATGTCGCGGTGCCGACTCGGTGGCAGCCAGTCGAGATCGGCCAGCACGACCGCGGCCTTGCCGGGCATGCCGCGCGGCGACATCCTGAGCGCGTGCTCGAGCGAACCGACGCGACTGCATCAGCTCGTAGAGCCAGCGCATGTCGTTGAGGCTCTTCGACTCCGAGGGATGGTGCCCTTGCAGCCGCGCCACGATTTCGGCCCTGCCCGGCCGCAGACAACTCGCCGCGGGAGACGAGCCGGTCCGAGCAGCGCGGTGAGCCCCAATTCGCCGTCGGCGCCCGGGCGGCGCTTGGCCAGCATCTGCACGGCGCGATCCCGGTCGTCGGGCTCGGCACAACGCAAAGCGTGCAGCAGCATCAGGGTGCGCTTGCCCTCCCAGAGGTCGCCGCCGATCTCCTTGCCGTACTCCTCCGGGTCCGCCCGCAGGTTCAGCAGGTCGTCGGTGATCTGGAAGGCCGCTCCGAGGTGCCGGCCGAGCGACTCCAGCGGCGCCAACTGCTCGGGTCCGACACCAGCCGCGATCGCACCGACCTGCAGCGGCGTGATGAACGAGTACCAGCTGGTCTTCAGCTCCACCATCGCGAGGTAGTCGGCGTCGTCGAGTCGCCAGGTGTTGGACCGGACCCACTCGAGTTCCAGCGCCTGGCCGTCGACGGTCTGGCGGGTCATTTGGCGACGGCGCGCAGGATGCGCAGGGCCGGGCCCGAGCCCGACGCGCTCGACGTTGTCCAGCAGGGGTTGCAGCGACATCGACAGCATGGCGTCGCCGACGTTGACGGCGATCGGGATGCCGTGGTCGATGTGCAGCGTGGGTTTGCCCCGCCGCCGCCACGATTCGTCCTCGATGTCGTCGTGGATGAGAAAGGCGTTGTGGTAGAGCTCGAGCGTCGCCGCGGTCGGCAGGATCGCCTCGAGGTGGCCGCCGAGCCCGAGGCACGTCGCGATGCTCAGTGCAGGCCGCAGCGCCTTCCCGCCGCGCAGCGGGTAGTCCAGGATCAGTTCGTAGAGGCTGTTCGACCCGACCGGGTCGACGGCCGTAGAGCCGGTCGATCTCGCCGTCGCAGGCGTCCTTGCACTCCGCGAGATAACCCTCGAGCAGGTCCAGAGGCGATGCGCCAGTGGACATTTCAACAGATAACGACACCGTCGACGCCGCGTCTAGCCGATATTGACGACGCCGTTGACGTCCGTGATCCTGGGCGCATAGCGGATGCGGACGGCCATTTCGATGTTGGCATCGTCGGTGTCACCGACGAGCTCCAGGCTCGGCAAGAGGCTGACGGCGAGGTCGACCGGCTCTTCACCCGCAGTCGTCGAGGCAGCGGCCCCCTGCGCTATCCGTTGGCGCCGACCCAGCAGGACCATCTGTCCCGGTGTTCCGGTGAAGTCGTCGAAGCGATACAGCGAGTTGATATTCGCAGCGTCGAGCAGCACTTGGTAGTCGGGAAGTCCGGCTACCAACTGGTTGAGCGCCGTGAGTCCCGTTGTGTCGGTCAGCAGGCACGAGGGTGCGCGGTAGCCGGCCTTTTCGACGGTGGCGCGAGCAGCGAGGAGCGCATTCATGTAGTCCTGAATCTGCCAGGCCGTTGGCAGCGTGAGGGGGTTGAGGGTAAGGAGCTTACCTATGACCGTGGCATCCACGCTCGCGGCGAGCTGCACGGTCCGCGCGATCACGGCGGCCAGCAAAGGGTCGGGGGTCGGGGCAATCGCCTGCGCGACGGTCATCTCGAATCGAATGGAATCGCCTTCCAGTTCCAGCGAATCCCCCGGCAGGATCGGGGGTGCGAGCGCCCCGGCCGCCACGGGCGGTGCTGCCGCGTTGTCGCTACGCACCCTGAATCTGGCCAGGATCGCCGGTATTCCAGTGCGGAATCGCTTGCCAGGCAATGCTGCTCTGTTCGAACGTGTCGGTAACCGCCTTGTTGGCAATAGCCGTCTGCTCTGCACTCAGATACATACCTGCACCACCTCTATTTTCGGGGAATTATGGCAAAGAAGTCATATGGCAGCGGGTAGTTGCGCCTACTTCTGGCTGAGCGCCACCTCCTGCCCGGGGGATATTTCACCTCTGTCCATGGCATCGCAGTGGGCCAAGTGCAGCGCGGCGACCGGGTCGTCGGGTAGCAATTCGTGGCATCGTTGGAAGGCGGCGCGGGCCTGATCGGCCTCGCCTCGGTCGAACAGCCGAAAGGCTTCATCGAACTCCGGCTGCGCGGAACGCTTCGCGGCTCGCAGCGGCGCCGGATCCGCGTCGAATACCTCGTACATAGTCACGGGCCGGCGCCGGTTCACCACCATCACCCGCTCCATGCGGCGAAGATCGAACTGGTCCGGGTTCTCGCAGACGGGACAATGTTGCGTCGGAGATGAGCAGATTCGAGCCGTAGCGCTTGTTGGCGCTCTCGATGCGCGCGGCCAGGTTCACCGCATCACCGATGATCGTCAGCACCATGCGATTCACCCCGCCGACCAACCCAACCCCGACGGCGCCGGTGTTGATCCCGATTCCGACTCGCAGTTCCTCTGAGCCGAGCGCGAGCCGATCCTGGTTGTGCTCGCGCAATGACCGCAGCATGGCCAGCCCGGCGTGCACGGCGTTGTCCGGCTCCGACTCGAAGACGGCGACGATTTCGTCCCCGCGCACGTCTTGAATCATGCCGTTGCAGCTGATGATCGGCAGCTCGACAGCTCGCAGGAACCCCGTCGCCAAGTTGCTCGCTTCTAGCACGTCCATGTCTTCGATGATGAGTTGTGAACCCTCGGATATCGGAGATCAATACCGTCATCTGACGCTCGACCCGGTAGCCGCTGCGGACACGACGCAGATCGTCGATATCGAGGATCCGTAGCAGTTCGTTGGGCACGAATCTCGACTGCACGTCCATCAGGGACTGCCGATGCTCGTCGGCGGCCCGCAACCGGGCCTCCAGCTCAAAGTTCCACAATGGCGCGGCGGCCTGGGCGCAGAGAAAAGTGACGGCTTCCTCGTCTCTGGAGGTGAAGTACTTGCGTGGCTCGAGGTGCTCGGCGTAGACCACGCCAATCGTCTTGTCTTGCACCCTGATCGGGGCAGCGAGGGTGGGCGGGATCGCGACTTGGCACTCGTTCTGCTCAGGGCCGCGATTACCCGGGATCGGATCGGCCGCGACGACGTGCGGCCGGCCGCTGTCTACCACCCTCCGGATAATTGAGCGGTCATGCCCCACCTCGGTCCATGGGCCTTCGACGGTGGTGGTGACACCGTCCTCCCTGATGGCCCGGACCCTGAGTTGTTCGCCTTCGCCGGCGAGAAGCAGAACGCGAGCCGCGCCTGTGCTGTCCGCAACCGTGCCGAGCAGGATCTTGGCCAAGCCATCCGGGGTCCGGGCAGACGGCAGCGAGCGCACCACCTGGTGAACGCCAGCCGGGTCGATTTTCGCCGAGCCCGCCTCGACGAGGTCGCGGCTGACTAACCACGGATGTGCCCGCACGAGCCGCTGCGCTCGGATTCTTATGCCTAGATTCAGCCAGCGCTGGTAAGCCGCCTGGAGCATCTGCTCGGAACGCCTCGGTCGATTTGTCTCCGCGTACAACGCGGCGGCCTCCTCATGTGCGAGCGCGCTGATCATGGGGAGTTGATGTTCTTCTGCGAGGCCGATGGCCTGCTCGAGACGTTGCTCCGCGGTCTCGCGATGACCGCGCGCCCGCGCCCAAGCACCCTCGAGCAGCGCAGAGGGTGCCGAGTAGTTGGCCGGCGCTCCTGCTGCCCACTTACGATGGAGCACTAGCGCCCGGCGCACCGCCCGCCGAGTTGAGGGGTCATTCGGCGCGACCTGGATCCTGCTGAATGCGTTGACAAGATGCACGAGCTGCATAGTCACGGTGCCGGCCATTCCACCGACGTGCTGGACGGCCTCATCCGAGGCGCCGACCGCGCCGGCGTAGTCCCCGGCCCAGAAGTGGAGACCCTGTTTGATGCTCGCCGCTGCGCTCAGGGCCACCATGTCGCCTTCGCGGCGCGCCGCCGGGAGCGCCTCTCGCTCGTCGTACCCGCTTTCGCCGGCCATCAGAAACGGGTCCTCGCTACGGCCCATCAAATTGAGGCAAATCTGCTGCATGGCCTGGCACAGTGCGCCGGGCACAGGTTGCGAACGAATGCCGGGGATGAGCGATTGAGCGAGGGCGTCGATCTCTGCCATCGGACGACCGGCCCAGAACGATTGAGACAGCAGGACCGCCGCCAGGAAACCGGCGTATTCCTGGTCTCCTCGGTCGAGAGCTTCCTCAATGGCATCGCGCACCCGGCCCAAACCATCGTGAACCGGGTGCCGCCAGTGGTGGATGAAGTTGAGGTAATAAAACAGTGTTTCCGGGCGGGCGTCTCGAAACTCCATTCCTTCTGCCAGCACCAGCCCAACCTCGCCAAGGCGCTGGCTACCGGCACGATCCCCCACCATCACCAGCAGCAACCCGCAACTCCCGAAAACCGTTGGCGAGCTGAGGGTATGGCCGTTCGCCAACGTAAGTTCCAGCTGCTTGCGCACGATAAGGGGAAAGAGGTTGGGCCGCAGGATGTAAGAGATGCTGCGCAGTTCATCGAGAATCCGTTGGATCCCGATGACACGCTGGTCCTGGCAGTGCGGCAGCTTCAGCAGCCGTTCGTTGGTCCAACGATGCGTTGTCAGCCGCATCCTGACAACCGCGTTGACCATCCGAGGCTTACCCGCTTGCCCTGGCAGCGGTTCGCCGAGTTCGCCAAGCGCCCGCAGCCCGGTTTCCAGCGCTTCCTGGAGGCGGTTCTGTGCCACCCGCCCTTTAAGCCGCAGGAAGGCCAGCCGGGCCCGATCGGCCGGCTCATGCAGAGCCTCGTCGGCCTCATCTAGCAGACGCATGCAACGCGTCCGCGTCGCCCACCAGCAGAGCGGCCTCCGCGGCGTCGAGCTGTAACTCCCTGGTCAACGAGAAGTGAGCGACCCAGCGCGAGTCGCCGAGCAGACCCAAACCATCTCGGCAGTGTTCGAGAGCCAGTGGGAACGACGCCTGCGCACGGGCCTTCTGCGCGGCGCGGCGCAGCACTTCGACGAACTGGATGCGCTCGTCGTCGGCCAGTTGGTAACCACCTATACCGACGTGGCGGGCGGCCTCGAACAGCCGATCGTCGCCCAACTCAGCGAGCCGACGACCAATCTTCAGGTGCGTCTTGCGCCAGGCGTGATCAGACATGCCCTGTCGGGCCGCCTCGGCCACCCGGTCGTGACTGAATCGGTAACGGGCCTCGCGGCTGATCGCGTTGGCGATCCGCTGGCCGCGGCTATCGACGGCTTCGAGCAGACGAAGCTCAAGACCCGACCAGAGCGCCTGGGCCACAACGTCGGCCGGCTGCGCGGCCGCTGCCGCTGCGTCCGCGAGGTCAAATTCGCCGCCGATGCACGCCAGCGAACTCAACACCGTCCGATCAAGCCTGCGTAGCTGGTCGAGATACTGGCCGAGGAATTCCGCAGCAGTTGCCGTGATCTCGATCGAGGTCAGTACCCGCAGGTCCCAAGTCGGTCGCCCCCCAGAGCCGACGGGGATAAGTGCGCCTTCCTGTTGCGCGCGGTACAGGAGCTGACGGACCTGCAACGGGTTGCCCTGGGTCCGGTGATGAAACTCAGCGGCGACATCGTCTAGCTCGACCCCGCGTCCGCAAACGGCCGCGAGCAACTCCTCGAGATCCTTGCGGGACAGCGGAGCGACGTCAATGCGCCGGAGGCCGACCGACGTGAGACCTGCTGCGGTCGAATCGAATTCGCCCGCGCGATGGGCGCCGAGGACGAGCACATTGCGGACAGATACCGTCAACAGCTCGGACAGCAGCATTAATGAATCCCGGTCAGCCCACTGCAAGTCATCAATCGCCAGGACCACCGGTCGATAGGACGCGGTGGTGGACACCAGGCGGATGGCCGCTCGCTGCAACCGGCGGCGAGAATCCGCCGCGTCGAGGTCAGCCGACTGCGGGGTCGCGCCCAGAACTTCGGCCAAGTCGGGCACCAGCGCCTCGAGGATGCCGGTGAGCGCCGACATTTCGCTGACGAGGTCGGCGCGCCAGCGATCACGCTCGGCGGTGCCGGTGGCCTCCATCGTGCGGACAATGGAGCCGAGCGCCTCTCCCAGCGCCGAGTACGGTGCCGCCGCGCCGTCTTGATACCTTCCGTAGGCAAATACGCAGTTGCGTTCGACGACCTCTGCGCCGAAGGCCTGCATCAGCGTCGACTTGCCTACCCCCGAGATGCCACTGAGCAGAGTGCATCCGCCGCCGGCCCGTCCAGCCTCTTCCACCGCGGCCCGAAGTTCGGCGAGCTGCTGCTGCCGGCCGACCACGCGTCCGTCGAGATCAAGGACTGGGTAGATCACGGTCCGGGGCCATCGTGGCGGGCGCCGTCCGACAGACGACGTAGCAAAGAACTCGCAAGCCGAGACGCACGCAAGTCCACCCCTTCGGAGTTAATGTCCAACTATCGTAAGGTTTGTCCGGGCCAACCGCTCGTAATGACCCAAAAACTTAGAGCGCATCCCGAAGTCAGCACAGCAAATGCCCCAATTTCTTAAGCAAGACGACCTACCAAGGGTTTGCACGGCATCTGCTCAACGCAGTTAACGATCAAGTTCATGCTTATTCTTACTGACAGCGGCTTTCACCGCATCCGCTCAGCGCAGCCAATCGCCGCTGTACGCCGAACGGCCGACCTGCACGCGGCGGCTGTTCACCGACGCTCAACGACCTTTCGCAGTTCTGCGGCCAAATCGCCTCGCTTGCCAACCGTCACACCGGCCAGCCCCAGCCAGCCTGCCATCGTTTCCAGCTCAGCGGCCAGCGGCAACGACACGTGCGACGGCAAACGATCCGTTTCGACGAACGCGCCCACTACATGCAGAACGTCAGCGGCTCGATCGGCTTTGAGGTCGACTCTTCCCACCAACTCACCGTCGAGCAGAAACGGCCACACGTAATAGCCGTACTGACGCTTGTGGGCCGGGGTATAGATCTCGATGCGATAGTGGAAATCAAACAGGCGCTCCACGCGTGGACGAAAAAAGATCAACGGGTCGAATGGACACAGCAGTGCCGTCCCTCGGTCACGCCGCGGAATCGTCTGTCCCACAAGTAGATACGCCGGGGCCGACCAACCGTCGACCTCGACCCGCTCCAATTCGCCGTCGGCGACCAGCTGCGCCACCGCCGGCTTCGCTTGGCTCGGGGGCAACCGGAAATAGTCCCGGATGTCCGGCTCGGTGGCCACCCCCAGCGCGGTGGCGGCTCGCAGCACCAGCTCACGAACTGCGTCGTCTTCGGTGACCGCTCGCGCCACAACCTCGGCCGGCAGCACGCGTTCGGACAGGTCGTAATGCCGGGCGAAGCCCACCCGGGTAGCCGTCGTCAGCGTGCCGGCGGCGAACAACGCCTCGGCCACCCACTTGGTGTCGCTGCGGCTCCCCCACCAGTCCCCCCGCGGGCCGCGCGGCGCGGTGGCCAGGTGTGCCTCGATCTGCCCCGCGGTGCTGGGTCCGAGTTCGTCGACGGCCGCGACGATCTTCTCGGCAAGCTTCGGGTTGGCCTTGACTATGTGGGTGCCCCAGCGTCCGTGCCGATATTGCCCCATCCTCCAGCGCATCAGCGGCCAGTCGTCGACCGCCATCAACGCCGCCTCGTGCGCCCAGTACTCGACCAGTAGCCGCGGCGAGCGAGCGCTGTGTGCCCACGCGGCACGATCCAGCACGTCTCGGTCGTACGGCCCAAGCCTGCTGTAGACGGGCGCATAGTGGGCCCGTACCGCGACTGAAACCGAATCGAGCTGCAGCACTTGAATGCGGGAGATCAACCGCCGCAGATGCGCACGGGTAACCGGCCCGTTGGGTTTGGGCTCGTTAAAACCTTGGGCTGCAACAGCTATCCGACGTGCCTGCGCAACGGATAACTTACCGGGTCGGATCGCCACTGCCCACGGCGCTTGCCTCCGCCGGATTCTTGATCTCCTGGTACGCCGACTCCAGGGCCGCCGGGACGGCTTCCAAGTCGCGGTAGACCCCCATCAGCTGCTCCAAGACCTTGAGCCGTTGTTGACTCGTCTCGTCCACCGCCGCGGTGGCCTGTTCGCGGTAGCGGTCAGCTTCTTCCTTCGCGTCGGCGAGCAGCTGCTCCCGCTGCCGCTGAGCGTCCGCGCGCATATCGGCCACTTCGGCCTCGAGCGTTTCTTTCGTCTTTTCGTACTCGGCCTGTAGCGCTTTCTGCTGCGCGCTCAAGTCCGCCAACGCGTCCTGGTGCTTGCGGTGCGTGGCCTCGACCTCGGCTTCGGCCGCAGCGATCAGCGCCGCCGCCTCGGCCTGCGCGTCGGCTCGCATCTCAGCGGCGTCGTCGACTGCACGGCGCAGCACGTCGGCCATCCGCTGCTGCAAGGCGTGCGGCGACGACGAGGTGTCGGTGAGAAGGGCGACCTCCTTGCGTAATGTGGCCGCTTCGTCGCCGGAATCCTTCAACTTGGCCCGCAGGCTTTCGACGTCGTTGAGCAGGAATTCCTGCTTGGTCGTCAGCACCTCCATGCGAGCATCGACGGCGGACGGGTCGTAACCCCTGAATCGGCGAGAAAACAGCTGCGCGGGTTCGGTTATCAATGCCTGTACCCCCTCGTGGAAAACGCCAGGCAGACGATGTGGTTTCGGTCCCCGCCGAGTATGTCAGCCGTGGCTTTCGCCGCAGGTCAGCGACGGTGGTAGCGGTGAAACCGGTATCGCACGCCCGCGCGGCTGGTCTGCCACTCTCCTGGGGTGCCGACCCACTGCTCGTCGAGGACCGGAGCCACCGCATCGCCGTCATCGCGGGGCAAATCGATGTCGATTTCGGTGACCTCGCACCGGTTGGCCTGTGGGAGCGCCAGCGTATAGATCTGTTCGCCACCGATCACCCAGGTGTCCGGGTCGGTGATCGCCTCGTCCAGGCGGTGCACCACCGTTGCGCCATCTGCCACGAAGTCAGTCTGGCGGGTCAGTACGACATTTTTGCGTCCCGGCAGCGGCCGGAATCGCGGCGGCAGCGAATCCCAGGTCCGGCGGCCCATCACCACCGCGTGGCCGATGGTGACCTCTTTGAAGCGAATCAGGTCCTCGGGGACCTGCCACGGGATGTCGCCGTCACGCCCGATCACTCCCGACGTCGACTGCGCCCAGATCAGGCCGACTGAAGTCACGGGCGCCACTCCTCGATCCCGGCTACGCCGGCATCATCGTCGTCGGCGCAAGTCATACAGCGACCGGCGCTTTGATCGCCGGATGCGGGTGATAGTCCTCGACGACGACGTCGTCGTAAGAGTAGTCGAAGATCGAGTCACGCTGCGCCAGAGCAAGTTTCGGATACGGACGCGGGTCACGAGTCAGCTGCTCGGTGACCTGCTCGACGTGGTTGTCGTAGATATGGCAATCGCCACCGGTCCAGACGAAGTCGCCGACGCCCAAGCCGGCTTGCGCGGCCATCATGTGGGTCAGCAGCGCGTAGCTGGCGATGTTGAACGGCACGCCGAGGAACAGGTCGGCGCTGCGCTGGTAGAGCTGGCAGCTGAGCCGACCGTCGGCCACGTAGAACTGGAACAGTGCGTGGCACGGCGCGAGCGCCATCTGCGGGATCTCGCCGACATTCCAGGCCGACACGATGATGCGCCGCGAGTCCGGATCGTTCCGCAGCAGATTCAGCGCCGAGCTGATCTGGTCGACATGCTCGCCCGACGGCGTCGGCCACGACCGCCACTGCACGCCGTATACCGGACCGAGATCGCCTGTGTCGCTGGCCCATTCATCCCAGATCGACACGCCGTGCTGCCGCAACCAGCTGACGTTGGAGTCACCTCGCAAAAACCACAGCAGCTCATAGACCACCGATTTCAGGTGCACCTTCTTGGTGGTGACGAGCGGGAAGCCCTCGGACAAGTCGAATCGCATCTGGTGACCGAACAGACTGCGGGTACCAGTACCCGTGCGATCGGACTTCGGCGAGCCTTGCTCCAGCACCAGCCGCAGTAAGTCTTCATACGGTGTGGGGATCGGCACGCCGTTCACTTTAGCGGCGATCGCAAGGCCGGCAGCGCGTGACGCGGCGGTCGATGCCACTGAATGACGTCCAGAATCAGGGAGTAGAACGGATGGCATGCCGAACATCACCGACACCGTCACCACCGCCGATGGCACCTGCCCGGTCCGCCTGTTCACCCCCGAAGGCCAGGGTCCCTGGCCCGGGGTCGTCATGATTCCCGATGCCGGCGGCACCCGGCAGACCTTCGTCGATATGGCCGCCAACCTGGCCGATTCCGGCTACGCAGTGCTGCTGCCTGACGTCTACTACCGCCAGGGCGACTGGGCACCCTTCGACATGGCAACCGCCTTCTCCGACGACAACGAACGCAAGCGCCTGATGTCGTTCATCGGCAGCATCAGCCCGCAGGACTGGGCGTCGGATGCCAACGCCTACTTCGACTATCTCGCCGCACGGCCCGAGGTCAGCGGCACCAAATTCGGCATCACCGGTTACTGCATGGGCGGTCGGGCGGCATTGACCGTTGCCGGACTCGTTCCAGACCGGGTCGCGGCCGCGGCGTCCTACCACGGTGGCGGACTGGTCACCGACGGCGCCGACAGCCCACACCTGCGGGCGGACAAGATTCAGGCCGTGGTCTACGTCGGTGGCGCGGAGAACGACGCGTCGTTCACCGATGACCATGCCGAGCAGCTCGAAAAGGCTTTGACCGCGGCCGGTGTCGAGCACAAGATCGAAAAGTACGCCGCCGGGCACGGGTACGCCGTGCCGGACAACCGGTCGTATGACGCCGACGCCGCCGAGCGGCATTGGACCACGATGCGCGAAGTCTTCGGAGCGAACCTCGGGTAGCCACCGTTCATCCCGCCGCGGCCAAGTCTGTCGCGCGTCGGCTCGGTGCGGCCACAGCGGCTGCGGAACATCGACGCCAAAGGGCGCACCCCAACGGTTTCGCGATGAAACCTCCTGCACTGGATGACGATTGGCTGCGACGCCCCAGTTACCCCGTGGGTAGCCGAGCGTCAGCATGGCCGACATCGTCCAGCCCTCCGCCACGGGCACACCCAGTAGCTCGTTCACTTCGTCCGTGAAATTGCGGAGCACCATCGTCATGACGCCGCCGACGCCCTCGGCTCGCGCGGCGAGCAACGCACTCCAGATCGCCGGGTAGATGTTGGCGCCGCCGAGGTCGTCGATGGCGAAGACGAAAAGCAACAGCGGAATCTCTTCGAAATGGTCCGCCAGGTAATCCCCGAGCCTTTCATTCGGCGCATCGTTTCGGCGTGAGCGCCCGGGTCCGTGCCGGGCGCCGTGGCCACCATCGGTCCCTTCCCCGTCTGGAACTTCTCGTATTCGAGTGCGCGGGCCCGTCGGAACAGATCCGCGAATCGGCGGATGAGCTTGGGATCGTCAACGGCCAGAAAGTGCCAGCGCTGGGTGTTTCCGCCGTTGGGCGCCCGAACGGCCGCATCCAGGATGCGAGCCTGGGTGTCCAGCGGGATCGGGTCCGGCCGCAGCCGGCGCATCATCCTGGTGGTGTATAGCGCTTCGTAGATGTCCATGTGTTCTCTCCTGTCTGCTATTCCGGCCAGCTGTTGTTCAGGATTCGGTCGACGAAGTCGACGCGGTCAAAGCCGGCATCGAAGTGCGCCAGCACGTCGGCGTTCATGGTGCCGAACGTGGTCTGCGGGCGATGCTTCATGCCCTCGTTGAACGCCGCCAGAATGTGCTGTTTGAACTGCGGCCGCGGGTGGGCGGCCGTCACCGCGGCCAGCGCTTCGGGGCTCAACTGCTCGCGTCCGACTCCGACCACGTCAACCTCGACGCCGGCCTGCAACAGGGCGACTTCGGGCGCCATGAATTCGGGCACCCCGGGAGTGGTGTGCAGGGCGATGCCGAGCCACGCCGTCTGCGCGCCGACTTCGTCAAAACCATGGCCCGCCAGAAAGTTCCGTGCCGCGTTGGCGCCGTCGACCTCGAAGCGAATCGTCGAGGTACGGTAGCGCTCGGTGAGGCCGATGTCGTGGAACATCGCTGCGGCGTAGAGCAATTCGAGGTCCGGCTGCAGTCCGCGGCGCAGGCCCTGCAGTGCGCCGAAAAAGTACACCCGGCGGGAATGATTGAACAGCAAGTCGTCTTCGGCATCACGAATGAACTCGGTGACTTCACGCGCCAACGCGCTGTCAGGCACGCGGATACCGGCGACGGTTTCGATGGATTCAACGGTCATGTTCGTTCCTCTCTTCTCCTGCGCTCATTCTGTGGCGCTATGCCGTTGTTCCACCGGCGTCGTTTCAGCCGCCTTTCCCACAGATTGCGACACAATGAGTTCGTGGCTGAGGCCGGTGCGCAATCGCGGGTCGTGGTGATCGTCGTATTCGATGACGTGACCATGTTGGATGTCGCCGGAGCAGGGGAAGTCTTCGCGGAAGCCAACCGATTCGGCGCCGACTATCGGCTCGCCATCGCATCGGTGGACGGTCACGATGTCACAACCTCGATCGGGACGCGGTTGGGTGTCACCGCCTCCATTGCCTCAATCGAGTCGGCCGACACCGTCATGGTCGCCGGCAGCGACAACTTGCCCAGAAGACCGATTGATCCTGAGCTGATCGCGGCCATCAAGGCAATCGCAGGCCGGACCCGGCGACTGGCCTCGATTTGCACGGGCTCTTTCGTCCTCGCGCAGGCCGGGCTACTCGATGGCCGACGTGCGACCACACATTGGCATGACGTCCGGTTGTTTTCGCGGGCGTTCCCCGGTATCACCGTCGAGCCGGATGCGATCTTCGTTCGCGACGGCGATGTGTACACCTCGGCCGGAATCTCGTCGGGCATCGATCTGGCATTGGCCTTGGTCGAAATCGACCACGGCGTCGAACTGGTGCGTTCCGTGGCCCGATGGTTGGTTGTCTACCTCAAGCGCGCGGGTGGCCAGTCGCAATTCTCGGTGCTGGTGGAGTCGGCCGTCCCGCCGCAGTCGCCGTTGCGCAAAGTCACCGATGCGATCTCGGCCGCTCCCGCGGCAAATCACAGCGTGACCAGGCTTGCCTCGCTGGCCTCCGTGAGCACCCGGCAATTGACGCGGTTATTCCAGTCCGAGCTCGGGACGACACCGGCGCGATACGTCGAAATGGTGCGCGTCGATGCCGCCCGCGCCGCGCTCGACGCCGGCCACTCGGTCGCCGACACCGCGCGGGTGGCAGGGTTCGGCAGCCCCGAAAGCCTCCGGCGCGTGTTCGTCGACCATCTCGGTGTCTCACCGAAGGCCTACCGCGAGAGATTTCGCACGGCATCGCGTGGCTGAGGTCACCGGCGAGGCATACTGATCCGCCATGCACGTCGATGCGATGACAGTTCCGCAGCCGCTCGGCCAAATTGGTGACCTGGCCCGGCGAACGCAGTCCGCCGGCTTCTCGGGTCTGTTGTTCACCGAGACCGGACGCACGGCGTATCTCAACGCCGCGGTGGCCTCGCAGGCCGCGCCCGGCCTGGAATTGTCTACGGGTGTCGCGGTGGCTTTTCCGCGTAGCCCGTTCGTGACTGCCGCCGCCGCATGGGAATTGCAGGAGGCGTCGGGCGGGAACTTTCGTCTGGGTCTGGGCACGCAGGTGCGCACCCACGTTGTTCGGCGTTACGGCATGGATTTCGAGCGGCCGGGTCCACGGTTGCGCGACTACCTGCTGTCGGTGAAAGCCTGCTTCTCGGCGTTTCGATCTGGCAAGCTGGATCATCACGGCGACTTCTACGATCTCGATTTCATTACCCCGCAATGGAGCCCGGGCCCGATCGACGCGCCTGACCCCAAAGTCGACATCGCCGCAGTGAATCCGTGGATGCTGCGGATGGCCGGCGAGGTGGCCGACGGGGTGCATGTCCACCCGATCGGCGAACCGGGTTACATCGCCCGCCACGTGATACCGAAAGTCGTTGAGGGAGCGCAGAAAGCGGGCCGGTCACCGTCCGACGTCGCGATCATCGTGCCGGTGATGACGGTTGTCGGCGACACCGACGAAGAGCGCGACAAGCAGCGTGAATCGGTGCGCGCCAGCATGGCTTTCTACGGGAGCACACCCAACTACGCGTTCATCTGGGACGAGGCCGGATTCGAGGGCACCACCGCAAAAATCCGCGAAAAGCAGAAGGCCGGCGACTTCGCCGCAATGGCGGCCCAGGTCAGCGACGACCATGTCGCCGCTTTCGCCACCGAGTCCACGTGGGACACGTTGGCCGACAAGCTGATCGAAAAGTACGCCGGGACGGCCACGCGCCTGGTGCTCTACAACGCGGTCGACGATCCGGAGCGCTTCGAGCGATACGGCGACGTCGCGCGCCGGGTCAGCGCCCGATCAGTCGCTGCATGAAGTCGGGGTAGCGCGCGCCCTGCACCTCGATGGCTGCCGAGGAGGCGTCGATCTCGCGAAGGTCGTCGTCGCTCAGGTGGATCCCGGCTGCCCCGAGGTTCTCGTCGAGGCGTTCAAGGCGCCGGGTGCCGGGGATGGGCGCGATCCACGGGTGCTGGGCGAGCAGCCAAGCCAGGGCGATCTGGCCGGGCGTCGCGCCCTTGCGGGTCGCAATCTCCTCGAGCAGATCGACCACGGCACGGTTGGCCTGGCGGACGTCGGCGGCGAAACGCGGAATGTTGTTACGGATGTCGGCGCTGTCGAATTGCGTGCTCGCGCCGATGCTTCCGGTGAGAAAGCCTTTACCCAGCGGGCTGTACGGCACGAAGCCGATGCCGAGTTCGGACAGCGTGGACAGCACACCCGTCTCCGGGCTTTCCGGCTCGCGCCACCACAGCGAGTACTCGCTCTGCACCGCGGTCACGGGTTGGACGGCGTGCGCGCGACGGATGGTCTGCGCGGACGCCTCCGACATGCCAAAGTGCTTGACCTTGCCGCTGTCGATGAGGTCCTTGACCGTCCCGGCGACGTCCTCGATGGGGACCTCCGGATCGACGCGGTGTTGGTAGAGCAGATCGATGGTCTCCACGCCTAATCGGCGCAGCGAGTTGTCGGCGACCTCCTTGATGTGTTCGGGCCGGCTGTTCAACCCGTTGACGTTGCCGTCGCCGCCGAAGGCGAACCCGAATTTGGTGGCGATCACCACCTGGGCGACGAACGGCGCGAGGGCTTCGCCGACCAACTCTTCGTTGTCTCCGTACGCTTCTGCGGTGTCGAAGAACGTGACACCGCGCTCAACCGCTCCGCGGAGCACCGCGATCATGTCGGCTCTGGGTCCGGACGGGCCGAAGCCGCGACTCATTCCCATGCAGCCCAAGCCGATTGCTGAGACTTCGAGAACGCCGCCCAGGATGCGCTTGTCCATGTGTTGCTCCTTCTACGACGTCGG
This sequence comes from uncultured Actinomycetota bacterium, assembly GCA_963749375.1. Taxonomy (GTDB): domain Bacteria; phylum Actinomycetota; class Actinomycetes; order Mycobacteriales; family Mycobacteriaceae; genus Mycobacterium. The sequence continues at coordinate 74,876 of CAVVNB010000016.1, read as the reverse complement.
TAGATCCACCAGCTCGGCCAACCGGGATCGGTGACGGTAGGCGGTGCCCAACGCCAGCTGATCGCTCTTGGCCCGCTTCAGATACAAGTGCGCCGGATACTCCCACGTCATGCCGAGGCCACCATGCAACTGAACGCATTCCTCGGCGGCGTGCACCGCGGCCCCGCTGCAGTAGGCCTGTGCGACGGCCGCCGCGATCGCGGCGTCTGGGTCGTCTCGCGCGCAGGTGTCGGCGGCATATCGGGCCGCCGCCGAAGCGGAGTTGACCTCGATCCACAGGTCGGCGAGCCGATGCTTGATCGCCTGGTAGGAGCCGATCGCCCGGCCGAACTGCTTGCGTTCCTTGGCATACGCCAGCGTGGTCTCGAAACACCACTGCGCGATGCCCAGTTGTTCGGATGCGAGCAACGCGGCACCGGTCTGCAGGGCCGCCGCGATCGCGGCATCCGCAACAACCGAACCCACGCGTGACGACGCCGCGCCCGAGAATTCAAGATTCGCAAGCGGTCTCGTCATGTCCAGGCTCAGGACCGGCGATACTTCGACACCCGCGGCGTCGCGGGCCACGGTGTGCAACTCCAGCCCATCCGATCCGGCGACCGGCACTACCAGCACGTCGGCCTCCGCCGCACCGGCCACGCTGGTGACTCGCCCGCTCACCCCGTTGCCGCCGGCACTGAGTCCGGTAACCGCGTCATCGGGTGCGGTCGGCAGCGGCACCGCCAACGCGGCGGTGAGCGAACCCGCCGCCAATTCCTTGACGGTGTCGGTGTCTCCGGCATGCAGCAAGGCGACAGTGGCCAGCACCGCGCTGGTCAGATACGGAACGGGCGCGACCGCCCGACCGATCTCCTCCATCACCACGGCCGCCTCGCGGGCGGTTGCGCCCGCACCACCGAGCTCCTCGGGCACCAGCAGGCCGGCCATTCCCAGGTCAGCGGCCAGAGCGCGCCAGACACCGGAAAAGTCTTGCGGCGCAGTGTCGTACAAAGACGCTATGGCTTCGGCCGGGCACCGGTCGGCGAACAGCCGTCGGACGCTGTCCCGTAACGCGTCCTCGGTGTCGGAGTACAGCAGATCGCTCATTTGGCTCACTTGTCCAGGTCCTTAAATGCGACGTCCTTGTCGACCCGGTGCTCGGGCGGCAGTCCGAGAATCCGTTCGGCGATGGTGTTGTGCAGGATCTCCGAGGTGCCGCCCTCGATCGAGTTACCTTTGGCGCGCAGGTAGCGGTATCCCGGGTCGCGGCCAATGAAGTCGACGGAATCGGGTTGACGCATCGTCCAGTCGTCGTACTGCAAGCCAAGCTCGGGATGCAGTTCGATCTCGAACCCCGAGACCGCTTGCGCCAGTCGGGCGAACGTCACCTTCATCCCGGCGCCTTCAGGTCCGGGCTGCCCGACCGCCATGCGTTGGCGCAGCCGCAGCCCGGTCAGTCGAGCGACCTCGGCCTCCACCCATAACCGCATCAGCTCGTCATGCATTGCGGCGTCGCGCAATTCCGGTTGCGCCCGCCAGGCCTCGGTGACCTTGCCGATGATCCCGTTTTCTCGTGCGCCGCCGGCCAGCGAGCCGATGGCAACTCGTTCGTTGTTCAGCGTGGTGGTGGCGACCTTCCAGCCGCCGCCCTCGGGGCCGAGGCGGTTGGCGTCGGGCACCCGGACGTCGGTGAGGAACACCTCGTTGAATTCGGCTTCGCCGGTGATCTGCCGCAGCGGCCGAACGTCGACGCCGGGGTCGGTCATGTCGAGGACGAAATACGTCAGGCCCTGGTGTTTGGGCACGCTCGGATCCGTCCGGGCGACCAGGATGGCCCGCTGCGCGTTCTGCGCACTCGACGTCCACACCTTCTGCCCGTTGACAATCCAGTCCCCGCCTTCTGAGCCATCGCGAACGGCACGGGTGGCGACGCCGGCCAGATCCGATCCCGCACCCGGTTCGCTGAACAACTGGCAGTAGATGTGTTCGCCGGTGAACAACGGTCGCAGGAACTCTCGGCGTTGATCCTCGGTGCCGAAGGCGGCGATGGTCGGCGCGGCCATGCCCATCCCGATGCCGTTGCGCGAGCCGCCGCCGCCGGGTGGCGCGCCCGCTGCGGTCAGCTCGTCTTCCACCTGCGCCTGGAAGCTGCGCGAGAGGTCCAGGCCGCCGGAGCCGACCGGAAAGTGCACCCACGCCAGCCCGGCATCGAAACGCGCACCGAGGAATTCGCGTGGATCGGTGCGCACCGGGTCGTGCTCGTCGAGCAGCGCCCGCACCCGGGCGTGCGGGTCCTGGGCGCTCATCGGAAACCCTCCGGGTCGCCGAGCAGTCGGCCGCCGTCCAGCACCAGCGTCTCGCCGGTGATCCAGCTCGACTCATCGGAGACCAGGAAAGCGACCGCGGCCGCCACGTCGGTCGGCTCACCGATGCGCCCCAGCGCGGTACCCCCCGACACCAGATCCTCGTGGTCTTTCCACAGCGCTTCGGCGAGCTTGGTCCGGACCACCCCCGGGGCGATCGCATTCACCCGTACCTTGGGTGAAAGTTCCAGTGCCAGTTGCTTGGTGACGTGGATCAGCGCGGCCTTGGTCGCGTTGTACATGCCCATGTTCGGCGATGTGTGCATTCCGCCGATCGATGCCGTGTTGACGATCGCCCCGCCGTGCTCGCGCATCCACGCTTTGGCGGCCAGCGAAGTCCACAACAGCGGCGCCCAGAGGTTGACGTCGAAGGTCTTGGCGAACCGGGCGTGGTCCTGGTCCAGGAGTGGGCCGTACGCCGGGTTGGTCCCGGCGTTGTTGACCAGGATGTCGATGCTGCCGAATCGGTCGAGGGTCAGTTCGACACAGTGCCGCGCGGCGTCCTCGTCGACCGCGTGTGCGGCAACACCGACGGTGTTGCCACCGACCTGCTCGGCCGCGGCGTCAGCGCTGTCCTGCTTGCGGGAGGTCAGCACGACATTCGCGCCACCCTCGGCCAGTCGCTGCGCGATGGCCAGTCCGATCCCCCGCGAACCTCCGGTGATGATTGCGGTGCGGCCGTTGAAGTTTGGTCCGGTCATAGTCCCTCCATCAGGCTGTGCTGGTAGCGACGCATGCCACGCAGCCAGCGGTCGTAGTCGGCGCCTTTGTGCCGGTACATGTCCAGCACGGCAGGATGCGGGAGGATCAGGAACCGCTCGTCGTCGACGGCGGCCAGCACGATGTCAGCGACGTCGTTCGGCTCGATCACGTTGCCCGCCGAGGTGACGGCGCGAGTGGCGAGGCGCGCCAGCGGATCGTCGGACTCCCCGGGCGAATACAGCAGCTTGGTATTCACGCCCATCGGACACAGACAGCTGACCCGCACCCCTTGATCACCGAAGGTGATGTTCAGCCACTCGGCGAACCCGACCGCGGCGTGCTTGGTCACCGAGTAGGTCGCCGATCCGAGTTGGGTGAGCAGTCCGGCCGCCGAGGCGGTGCTGATGAAGTAGCCTTCGCCGCGTTCGATCCAGCCGGGAACCAGCAGTTGCGCGGCGCGGATGTGGGCCCGCAGATTCACATCGATGGACTGGTCCCACTCGTCTTCGGTGACATCCAAACCTGAGACGCCGGTGATACCCGCGTTGGCGAAGTACAGGTCGACGGGGCCGAATTCGTTGTCCGCCAACGCGATCAGATGCTGGATATGTGGGGCGTCGGAGACGTCGCCGCCGGACGCGACGGCCACCCCCGGCCGTTCGGCGTTGATCCGGTCGGCTACCGCCTGCGCCGCTTCGCCGTCCAGGTCGGCGACGACGACGCGGGCGTCTTGCTGCGCCAGCTTTGTTGCCAGCGCCGCGCCGATACCGTTGCCGCCGCCGGTGACGACGGCGACTTTGTCGGCAACTTTCACAAGCGCCTCTCTTCCTGGTTGATCGGGCCTTCTTCTCTGAACAGAAGCCTGGTGATCCAGCCCCGGGTATCCGCCGGGTCGATCACGTCATCGAGTTCGAACGTGGTGGCCGAGGTGAGCGCCTTACCGTGCTGATAGGCGGCCTCGACCAACTTGTCGAACAGATTCTGGCGTTCGGTCGGATCGGTGACGGCGGCCAGTTCCTTGCTGAACCCCAGCCGAACGGCGCCCTCGAGACCCATGCCGCCGATCTCGCCGGTCGGCCAGGCAATGGTGAAGTTCGGGGCGCAAAAAGAGCCGCCGGCCATCGCCATGGCGCCCAGCCCGTAACCCTTGCGCAGGATGACCATCCCGAACGGCACGGTCAGCCGCGCGCCGACGATGAACAGTCGGCTGAAACGCCGAACCGCGGCGTCGACTTCGGCGTCCGGACCGACCATGAAGCCCGGCGTGTCACACAGCGAAATGATCGGCAGCCCAGCCGATTCGCAGAGCGTCAGGAAATCAGCCATCTTGTCGGCCGCCTCGGCGTCGATCGCACCACCGAGATGATGACTGCTGTTGGCCAGCAATCCGAAGGGCACACCCTCGACGCGCACGAGCGCGGTGACCGCCCCGACTCCGTAGTCCGCCCGCAACTGCAGAACTGACCCCACGTCGACCACCGACTCGATGGCGTGATGCACGTCGTAGGCCCGTAATCGGTTCTCCGGCACCACATGTCGCGCCCGTCGCGGATCAGGGGCTTCCCAGTCCACTTGCCGGCCGTGGAAATAGGACAGATACTGTCTGGCCAGCGACACGGCGTGGGCCTCGTCGCGGGCGGCCAGCCCCACCACCCCATTGCGACGCTGCACATCGATCGGCCCGATGTCCTCCGGACGGTAGCGTCCCAGCCCGCCACCTTCGATCATTGCCGGCCCACCCATGCCGATGTTCGCATCGGGAGTCGCGATGATGACGTCGCAGGTGCCCGCCAGCGCCGCGTTACCGGCGAAGCACCTGCCGGACACGATCGACACCAGCGGCACCCGGCCGCTGAGTGCCCCGAGTGCCCGGAACGTCGGCACATCGAGACCGGCGATGTTCGCGACATCGGTGTCACCGGGCCGGCCGCCCCCTCCCTCGGCGAACAGCACTACCGGCAGCTTCTGGCGGGCCGCCAGTTCGAAGACCCGATCGGTTTTGGCGTGGTTGCGCATGCCCTGCGTACCCGCGAGCACGGTGTAGTCGTAGGACAGCACGACAGCCCGGACGCCACCGATCGTCGCTACCCCGGCGATCAAGCCGTCAGCCGGAGTGTTGGCAATCAGATCTTCCTCCGAGCGACGGCTGCGCTGCGCGGCCACCGCCAGCGCACCGTATTCGACCAAGCTTCCCGGATCGATCAAGTCGTCGATGTTCTCCCGCGCGGTGCGCCGGTTCTGCTTGTGCCGCTTGGTGATTGCCGCTGGGCGACCCTCGTCCATGGTGAGTAGGTGACGTCGTCGAACCGCTTCGAGGTCGGCGCGATCCCGGTCGAGGTCGAGTGCGAGGACGTCATCGGTTCCCGCACTGTCGCCGGTGCGGGTGAACACCACCAGCGGCTCACCGGTTCCGATCACCTGCCCGGGCGTCACCAAGGTCCGGACCGTGCGGACCGCATCCGGCGCGTTCAGCACATGCTGCATCTTCATGGCTTCGAGAACGGCCAACTGCGCGCCCGCGGCGTATTCCTGGCCCTCCGAAGCAATCTCGATCACGGTGCCGGCAAGCTGCGCCCGCAGCACTTCCTCACCCGGATACAGTTCCGGCGACATCAGTCGCGTCTCATAGCGCCGAGACTGCGCGGCGCCGGCGAAAGCGGACAGGTTCTCGTCGACGAAGCTCGTCGTGACCGGAGCTGAATGAGTCTGGCTGTGCGACAGGATTTCTTGCAGGAATCCGATGTTCGTACGAATACCTTCGATACCGAATTCGTCCAGCGCCGTCTGGGCTTTGCGCACGGCCGCGGAAAAAGACGAGCCCCGCACCCGGGTGATCACCTTGGCCAGTAACGAGTCATAGCGTGGGCTCGGCGTCAGCCCGGCACGGCCAAAGGTGTCGACGCGCACGCCCGGCCCACTCGGCGGCGAAAACACCGCGAGGGTGCCTGCCGTCGGAACGATCGACCCGTCGGCATCCATCGTCTCCATGTTGACCCGCGTCTGGATCGCGATCCCACGCACCGCGGCGAGCGCGCCAACAACTTCATCGCCCTCGGCCACGATGCCGGCCGGCAGCCTCAGTTGGTGGAACGATGCACCCTGGGCGATGCGTAGCTGCACCGCCACCACATCTACCCCGGTGACCTCCTCGGTCACCGTGTGTTCCACCTGGATTCGCGGGTTCACCTCCAGGAAGACGAATTGCTCGCCGGCAACCAGAAATTCGACCGTGGCGATTCCGCGATAGTCAGCGTGTGCACACAGCCGTGCCGCAGCCCGGTGCAATTCACGGCGTAACGTCGGCGAAATACCTTGTGCTGGCGCGATTTCGATGAGCTTCTGATGGCGACGCTGGATGCTGCAGTCGCGGTCGCCGAGCGCGAGGGCGCGAGACGGTGTCGCGACGATCTGCACCTCGATATGCCGCGCGTCCGCCAGGTGCGCCTCGGCGAACAGCGCTGGATCACCGAACCCGAGTTCGGCTTCGGCGGCGCACTGCCGGTAGGCGTCGTCAATCTGTTCGGCGTTGTGGATTATTCGCATGCCGCGACCGCCACCGCCGGACAGCGCCTTGATGACGATCGGGCCGCCTTGGGTAGCGGCGAATGCGTGGATGTCCTCGACGCTGGTAGGCCCGTCGGTGGCGGGCAGAACCGGCACACCCGCCGCGGTCGCTGCGTGCCGGGCCGATGACTTGTTGCCGAAAACATCGAGCGCGGCCGCGTCCGGCCCGACGAACGTCAACCCGGCGCTCGCGCAGGCCCGGGCGAACTCGGGCTGTTCGCTGAGAAACCCGTAGCCGGGATGGATCAGCCCAGCGCCGGAATTCTTGGCCGCCGCCAGGATCGCCGCGTGGTCCAGGTAGGCAGCCGGGCCGGCACCGGGCAGTGCGATTGCTTCATCGGCCGCGTGCACGTGTGGGCTGTCGGCATCGTCCTCTGCGTAGACGGCAACCGTGCCGAACTCCAACTCGGTTGCGGTGCGGATGATTCGGAGCGCGATCTCACCGCGGTTAGCGATCAGCAGGCGAGTCACGTCCAGTCCTTCTCGAGGTCGACCTGGTGGGATTGCGCATCCATCCCGATCTCATCATGCCGCTGCCGCGATTAGGAGCCTATTGGCCCCTATTGCATAGCGGAGCTAGTAGTTTTAGTGCCGCATCGACGACTGACCGATCAAGTGAGGGACACGATGATCAAGCGTTACCTGACCGCAGCCCTGGGAACCGCGCTGGCGACCGCCGGACTGACCGCCACGGCCGCCCCGGCCAGCGCCGGATGCGTGGAACCCCCGGGGCTGCCGTTGGCGCAGATGTGCGACAGCCCCGTCGACACCGACGGCATGTGGGAACGTTGCCTGACCACCTACCCGGGTGGGCCGCTGAATCCCGCCAACATCGCCTGCAACACCATGAGCCCAGGTGATCTTCCGAAGGAAGGAGACCCCGCCTTCCTCACGCCGCCGACCCATATCGATGGTTGAGCCGGGACCTATCCACAGGAGAACACCGTGAAGCTTTACGTCGTCGCAGGACTGGCCGCTGTCGTGGCGGCCGGCGGGCTCGTCACCGGAGCGCCGCCCGCGAGCGCGGGGTGCATCGATCCTGACTGGGCCGGTCATCCAATGGCGCAGATGTGCGACAGCCCCGTCGACACCGACGGCTTGTGGGAGCGCTGTCTCTCCTATCACCCCAACGGCGGGATCTACACCCCCACCGAGACCGACTGTTACGTGATGACCGCCGGCAACCCGCCGAAGGAGGGCGACCCCATTCTGCAGACACCGCCGACACACATCGACCCGTAGCGGGCCGCTCAGACTACGAGCGGAGCCGCGACGCCGCGTTCGTCTGACTCTGCGCGAGCCGTGTTGGAGTCCGCCGCGCATCGGGTTCGCAGCGGCCACGCAAGCTGACGGAGATAGCCGGCCGGTTCGGATTCGTCGATGCCGTATTGCGCCGGCCAGCGGTCGGCGGGCAGGTACAGGGTCCCGAACAAGGCGTCCAGAAGCGGGAACTCTCCGGCGTAGTTGGTGTTGTAGGCCCGCGGTTCACGGGCGTGATGCCAGTGGTGAAACTGCGGGGTGGCGATCAACCACCGCACGGGGCCAAAGTCCATCCGCACGTTGGCGTGGATGAAGATCGCCTGCACCGTGATGAGGATGACGAAGGCGCCGAGACTGACCCGGCCGAACCCCAGCGCGTAAAGCGGCAGTACCGCGGCTGAGCGACTGAAGGTCTCGTCTAGCGGGTGCAGGTGATTGGCGGCAAGCCAATCCATGTCACGGATGCTGTGATGCACCCGGTGGAAGCGCCACAGCAGAGGGACCTCATGCGCCGCGCGGTGTCCCGTATACCCGCCGACCGTGGTGACGGTGAATCCTGCCACGATCTGCACCCAGGTTGGGCTCGCCGCGACACCGAGACGCAGCGGTGCGGGCACGAACGCGCGCAACACGCCGCCGACCACAACAACCGAGACGATCAGTCCGACTTTCAACGCGGCACCGTTGACCAGAAAGTGCACCAGGTCGGTGCGCCAACCCACACGCAGAACTCGGCGGGGGTGCAGCGCGAAAAGGCGCTCGAGCGGAATGAAGATCACCGCGAGGATCGCCAGACCGAACAAGATATTGCTGCGCACACTAAGTGCCGCCAGGACCACCAGGGCGGTCAGCGACGCCAACACCGCGCCGCTGAGCCCGACCTGTGTGCCCGGTCCGTTCGCCGCGACGTGCGCGCTCGGCGGCGACGGCTCGGCGGCGACAGCCGAACTGGCAGAACGGGTCTCGGTCAGCCGCCCCCAACCTGCCAGCACCGAGCACGCCACAAGGATCCCAAATCCACCGACCGCCGGGTTCTGGGTGGCAAACGCGATCGCAACCATGGCAATCCCCGACTGCACGGCCAGCCCCGGCCACATTCAGTGACCTACGTCCGGCAAGCAATCGATAACCCTGCCATCCGACCAGCGCGGTCGCCACAAGCACCAACAGCATCGCCAACCCCATGCCGCGGCCAGGATGTGAGCGCGCCAGACCGCCAGTTACGGTGGCGGCGGTGACGAGCGCGGCCATCTCGACTGCGTGCAACAACACCATTGCTGCCACCACGCGACGTCGGTGCATGCCGTTCAGAATGCCCCTTGCAGCTTAGAAAAAAGTGAGTACCACACGCGCTGAAATCAGGTCGGCGTTATGCGCTGCCGGGGCGAGACCGCTGCGGTAATTTCGACCCGTGTCAATCAACCGTCGCAAGGTCCTGGGTGGAGCCGGCCTGGCCGGCGCGGCGGCCGCCGCCGGTGTGGGCGTCGACCGATTGGTCACCGGCCAGCGCACCGATCATGACGTGTCGCTGGCCGACGACGCCGCACGCTTCGGCGATCCCCGCATACCGGCCGAGTTGATCAACTCGCAGTCGCATCTGTTCCACCTTGGCGCTTCCCCGGTCGTCCGGATGGATGGCGGGTTCTTTCAGCAGGCCGACGAGGAGAGCTTCCCGATCCTCAAAGGGCAGGCCGCCAGCTTCCTGGTCCTCACGCTGCAGCCCGGAGGCATCCGCGAACCGCACTGGCATCCCAGCGCGTGGGAGATCAACATTGTCACCAAGGGCGTCGCCGCATGGACTCTGGTCGACGGAAACGGCAACCACGAGAGCTTCGACCAGCACGTCGGCGACGTGGTGTTCGCACCCCAGGGTTCGTTCCACTACTTCGAAAACCGCGGCACCGACGACATGAAGATCGTCATCATCCAGAACACCAGCGCGGCTGAACCCAAGGACAACATCGGCATCGGCGAGTCCCTCAGCAAGCTTCCGCCGCGAGTGTTGTCCGCCCTATTCGGTGTGCCTGCAGACACTTTCAAGCAATTCAAGAAGTTCGACAACGCGATCGTCGTCCTGCGAAAGCACTGAGGGAGACCCCATGACCGACGACGTGGAGCGCTTCGGTGATCCCCGCCTACCCGCGGAGACAATCACCTCGCAGTCGCACCTGTTTCACCTTGCGGCTCTACCCCCCACGACGTACGACGGAGGTTCTCAGCAGCAGGCACATGAGGACAATTTCCCGATCCTGCAAGGACAGGCCGCCAGCATCCAGCTGATCACGTTGCAGCCCGGCGCTATTCGTGAACCACACTGGCATCCCAGCGCATGGGAGCTCAACCTGATCCTCAAGGGCGCGGCGAGCTGGGTTCTCATCGACGGCAACGGCAACCACGAGAGTTTCGAGGCCGACGTCGACGATCTCGTATTCGCGCCACAGGGTTCCCTGCACTACTTCGAGAACCTCGGCAATGAGGATCTGGAGGTTCTGATCGTCCAAAACGCCAGCGCCGCCGAGGAGAAGGACAATGTCGGCATCGGTGAGGCGGTGAGTCAGATGCCGCCCGATGTGTTGGGCGCCGTGTTCGGTGTGCCGGCAGCTACCTTCGCGTCCTTCAGGAAGCTCGACAACGCCGTCACCATCCTGCGGTCACACTGACCGTCATTCCATCAGCGTAGCCGCGAGCGTGCCGCCCAGCTCATAGGCCCGCTCTCGGGCGCCGGCATCGATGACGCCGGTAATTTCCAGTGCGTCAGCGGCTTTGGCCAGCGACAGCCCGGTGGCGACCTTGTCCACCGACGACACCGCCCCCACCGTGTCGTTATTGCCATGCACCCAAAGGCCGTACGGCCGACCTGCCACGTGGTCCAGCGTCGGGTAATACACGGTGTCGAAGAAGTGCTTGAGCGCCCCGGACATGTATCCGAGGTTGGCCGGGGTACCGAACAGATAGCCGTCCGCATCGAGCATGTCGGGAACGGTGGCTGCCAGCGCCGGCCGTGTCACCACGTCGACGCCCTCGATGTCCGGGTCATTTGCCCCGGCGACCACCGCTTCCAGGAGCTCACGGGTGGCCGGTGAGGGAGTGTGGTGAACGATCAGCAGCGTTTTGCTCATTCGCGCCCCTGCATTTCGACAGCCTTCTTCATTGCTTCGCGGGCCCGGCTTCGATCTCCGGCATAGTCGTAGGCGCGCGCCAGCCGATACCAGCGATGCCAGTTGTGCGGATCGCTGTCCAATTCGGCACGCACACGGTCGAATAGCGCATCGGCGGCGTCGTGTTCGATGCGTCCCGATGGCCGCCGCGGTAGCGCGGTCACGTCGAGCTCCATCCCGTCCTCGGCGGCGAGGCGCGCCAGCTTCTGGTGAGCCAGGCCGGCACGCAAAGTGGCGACCATCGCCCACAACCCGATCGCGGGCATGATCAGCAGCGCGCAGCCCAGCGCGATCGCCACACCACGCCCTGAGCCGATCATCAGTACGGCGGTCCTGCCCAGCAGCACGATGTACGCCAGCAGGGCCGCGCACATCAGCGCGATCATCAATTGGATGCGCACACTGCGCGCGTTCTGGGTCATTGCAGATTGAGCAGTGATTCGATTCCTATTGTCAGGCCCGGGTTTTCGGCGACGCGGCGGACCGCCAGCAGCACGCCGGGCACGAACGACGTGCGGTCGATGCTGTCGTGGCGGATCGTCAGGGTCTCCCCCAACGTGCCGAACAGGACTTCCTGGTGGGCGACCAGCCCGGCCAATCGCACGGAATGCACCGGCACGCCGTCGACGTCGGCGCCACGGGCACCGGGCAGACTGGTGCTGGTCGCATCTGGGCTGGGCGGCAGGTCTTTTCGTGCTTCGGCGATCAGTGCTGCGGTGCGGGCGGCGGTCCCCGAGGGAGCGTCGGCCTTCTGCGGGTGGTGCAACTCGATGACTTCCACCGACTCGAAGAACGGCGCGGCCTGCTTGGCGAAATGCATCGACAGCACCGCCCCGATAGCGAAGTTCGGCGCTATGAGCACCGCGACGCCGGGCCTGGCGGCCAGCCACGACCGCACCTGTTGCAGCCGTCCGTCGGTGAAGCCGGTGGTTCCCACCACGGCGTGAATACCGTTGTCGATCAGAAACTCGAGGTTGGCCATGACGACGTCGGGATGGGTGAAGTCGATGACGACCTCAGTCTTGTTGTCGGTCAGCAGGCTCAGCTCGTCGCCGGCGTCGACTTCCGCGGACAGCGTCAGATCCTCGGCGGTCTGCACGGCCTGCACCATCGTCGTACCGACTTTGCCCTTGGATCCCAGCACCGCTACCCGCATGGCTTCACCCTAGAGCGTGCCGACTTTGTCCACAGTTGCGGCTTTATCCACAACTGTCGCCGTTCACCGTCTCGTCCGCGCCGCAGGTCGGCAATTCCGACTAGCGTTTCGAACATGCATTCGATAACGGCAGCACTCGACGCGCTGGACGCCGCCGTGACCGCAATCGGCGAGCTGGACTTTGCCGGTGCGGACCCAGTTAACCGTCTGCGCACGCTCGGACGCCTGGAGACAGCTCGACGTCGGCAGCTCGTGGCCAGCCATGATCTGATCGCAGGCCTGGCCCATGAAGACCCGGCCGATGTCGGTGGCCCGGTCCATAAAGTGATCGCGGACTGGCTCCGAATCAGCTGCACAGAGGCCCGGCGCCGTTTCCGCGACGCCGGGCAACTCAAGCCACGGATCACGATCACCGGCGAAACGTTGCCGCCGGAACTGCCTGCGACGGCTCAGGTCTGGCGGCGGGGGCTGCTCGACCCGCAGCACCTGAACGTGATTCAGACGTTCGTGCGTGACCTGCCGGCCGGCACTGCACCCGACACCATCGAGCGCGCCGAACGGTTCCTCGCCGAGCAGGCGGCAGCGCTGCGGCCCGACCAGTTGCAGAAAGTGGCGAACCGATGCGCGGTGCTGATCAATCCCGACGGCAAGTTCTCCGACATCGACCGGGCCCGCCGGCGTGGGTTCACCTGGTCGGCGCAGCGCGCTGACGGAATGAGTATCGGCAAGTTGGTCGCTTCGCCGGAGCTGCGCGCGAATCTCGACGCCTGGCTGGCCCGGTTCGCCGCGCCGGGGTGTAATCCGGACGAGGCCGACGCGGATACGGCAGCCGGTGACGCGCGAAGCCAAGCCCAACGACAGCACGACGCGGTCAATGCGTTGGTGCGCGGTCAACTGGGCGATCCGAAACTGGGCGTGCACAACGGATTACCGGTGACCGTCATCGTGTCGACGACATTGCAGGAACTCAGCGCGGCGGCCGGCCAGGCAGTGACCGGCGGCGGGACACGGCTACCCATGCGCGACCTCATTCGCCTGGCCAGCCGCGCACACCACTATCTGGCAGTATTCGACGGCCATTCCAACCGGCCACTGTATTTGGGCCGGGCACGTCGAATCGCCTCAGCAGACCAACGACTGGTCCTCTACGCGAAGGACCGCGGCTGCACCGCGCCGGGTTGCGATGTCCCCGCGTATTGGACCGAGGTTCACCACGACGATAACTGGGCCCATGGCGGCCGAACCGACATCGACCGAATGACGCTGGCTTGCAAGCCCGACCACTGCATGATCGACAAAGGCTGGCGGACAATCAAACTCGATAACGGCGATACGCAGTGGATCCCCCCGCCACATCTCGATCACGGCCAGGCGCGGGTGAATGACTATCATCATCCCGAAAGGTTTTTCGGCGACGGACCACCGCATGGCTGAGCGTTTTCGACTCGCGCATTCGTCACCGTGCGTTCACCCAGCAGAATCACCAAACACGCACGAACCGAGAAGTTCCTGTGATACCCACCAACGGACGCACTGACCAGCTTGACGAAAGGAACCGGATCATGAGGATGACACGCGGCTTGGCCGCTGGCGCGATGTTCGCCGGTCTCGCCCTGGTACTGACGGCTCCCGTGTCTTCGGCGGACCCGCTGAACGGCCACTACATCGAAACCGAGACCTACCCGGACGGTCACCAGATTCACGACGACTGGTACATCGTCCCCTGCGGTGACGGGTGCGCCTCGATCAAGGACCTAGGCCAGGCGAATCTGGTCAACGGCCAGTGGACGCTGGACGGCAAGGGCGGTGTGTCCTGCGAGCAGGGCGGCGACGTTCACGACGCCATCAACTTCCACTACACCTGGGACCCGAACACGCTGGACGGCAATGTCCAGATCACCAACAACGTGGACGCCTGTGGCAACCCGGCGGGGTACCAGGAGAACAACAAGCTGCACCTGGCGCTGGCGCCCTAGGCGTCGATCACCACGCGGCCGCCGTTGGCTCGCGAGACGCACACCAGCATCTCGCCATCCGTCTCTGACGTGCGGCCGCGACGGTCGACCTGCCCGCCGAGCACCCGGACCTTGCAGGTCCCGCAGAAGCCCTGCCGGCATGAATGCGCGGCTGTCGGGTCGATGTCGAGCATGACGTCGAGCGCTGAGCGATTGGCCGGCACGTCGAGCACCCGCTTGGAACGAGCGAGTTCTAGTTGGAACGGGATGCCGTCGACGACCGGTGGCGGACTGAACCGCTCGTAGTGCAGCGGCGCGTTGGCGTGCTCGTTACGGGCGACGCGCACCGATTCCAGCATTCCGGTCGGCCCGCACACGTATACAGCGGTGGTCGGTGTCGCGCCGACGAGCAAATCGTCGGCGGTGGCGAGTCGCCCACGCTCGTCGTCGGCCCACACGGTCACCCGGTCCGCATCCAGCAACAGCACCTCGTCCAGCAGTGGCATGTATTCGCGACTGCGGCCGGCATAGATTGCGCGCCAATCCATTCCGCGTTGCTGCGCGGCGCGCATCATCGAAAGGATAGGCGTCACTCCGATGCCGCCGATGACGAAGAGCACGTCGCGCTCGTCGCCGCCGAGATAGAACGCATTACGTGGACCCTCGAACGCCAGCGAATCGCCCACGGCATAGGCGTCGTGCATCTCGATCGAACCGCCGCCGCCATCGGCGATGCGGCGCACGGCAATACGGTAATCCGTGCGCCGCCCCGGCGGTCCGCACAGCGAGTACTGGCGACGACGTCCCGAGGGCAGTTGCACGTCGACGTGGCTGCCGGGCGTCCACGACGGGAGCAGGCCGCCGTCGGGATCGGCGAACGTCAGTGCGACCACGTCCGGGCTGAGCTGTTCTCGTTTCGTGATCACCGCAGTGTGAGTGCGGCCCACCGGCACCACGCGGGATGGTTTCCAACGGCTTGCCGACGAGAACCCGCTGAGCACAACGGCGAGGCCCCAGATCCCCGTGAAGAGCCGGTCCCGCTTTCGGCGACCGTAGATGTCGGCAGGTCTACTCGACCAAATACTTTGCGACACAGTGACCTCGGCGGCCTCAGGGCCGTATGTCGTAGCGGGCGAGCAGTCGGATCAGCGATGGACTGATCCGACGCATCGCATAGCCGACCCGTGATTCGGCAGCGATCGGCAATACCGGCGGGCCGCTCCTGACTGCCTTGACGATCGCCTTGGCGGTGGCCTCCGGCGTGTAGTTGCGACGGCGGTATGCGGCATCAGCCTTGTGCCGCGCACTGTCCTGCTCGTCCGACGACATTCCCGCGTAGACCGTGTTCTTGGCGATATTGGTGTTGACGAACCCCGGGCACACCGCGGTGACGGTGATGCCGTCGTCGGCCAGGTCCGCCCGCAACGATTCGCTGAACGCCAGCACCGCGGCTTTTGTTGTGCCGTAGGCGATCATCGACTTCGACGGGAGAAATGCCGCGGCCGAGGACACGTTGATGATGGTGCCGCCCTGACCCCGGTCGACCATCTGCGTGGCGAACGCCCGGCTTCCGTTGAGCACGCCACGCAGGTTGACGCCCAGGATGTTGTCCCAATTCGCCGACGTGGTCTCGAGGAATCGGCCGGCCATTCCGATACCGGCGTTGTTCACCAGGATGTCGACCACACCGTGATCGCTGTTGACTTGTGCGGCAAGGGCATTGATCGCGGCTTCGTCGCTGACATCGGCCTGATATGCCGCCGCTGCGGTGCCGGCGTCGCGGACGGCGGCGGCCGTCTCCTGGGCCGCGGCCAGATCGCGGTCGACAATCACCACAGTGTGGGCACCTTGCCGGGCCAACTCGAGCGGCGGTGGCGCGGCCGATACCAGCGCCCGCCCCGGTGACCAATGCGAGTTTGCCCTGCACGTCGCGTGGCCCGGACTGCACCGCGCCGGCGGTGGCCAATGCGGCACCGTCGACGTGCCGGTCGATCCACTCGGCCGCGAGCCGCGCGATGACGTCGGGGCGCGCCGTCACCACCCAGTGGCCGCCCTCGATCGGGACGACCCTGCTGCCCAACGGAATCGAACCGGTGTATCGCTGCAGCGCCGGCGTGACGAACAGGTCCATCCGCGGCACCAGCACCTGCACCGGCACGGTGGTGTCGGGCAGCTTTGCGCCAGGTGCCAGGAACGGCGCGGGCATATTGGCGCGGTAGAGGTTGAGCCCGTTGACGTAATCGCCGGTCGATCGGACCGGATCGCCGGGTCGGGTCCGGGTGCTGGAATTGCCGATACGGCCAAATTTCTCAACAAGTTTCACGCCCACGCCCGCCCGGATCAGCAACTCCGGCAGGCCGGGGGTGAGGAAGAACCAGATGTAGCCCGACGCAAGGAATTGCCGGACCACGTCGAGAAGACCACGCGGGCCGCGCGCCGAACGCAGGAACTTGCCCGCATAGTTGAGGTGTGGCCCGGAGATCGAGGTGAACGAGGCCGCTTTGCCCATCACGGTCTCGTCGGTGACGGCGGCCCACGTCTGGATCGAGCCCCAGTCGTGCGCCAGCAGGTGCACGCGCCCGACTCCCAGGCTGTCGATCACTGTGCCGAGGTCGGAAACCAATTGGGCGAAGCGGTAATCGGAGCGGCTCGACGGGCGTTCGGACTCGCCGGCCCCGCGCACGTCGTAGGCGACGAAGTTGTATTTGACGTTGTGGTGGTCGAGTAGATGCTCGGCCACTCCGTCCCACAGGTGGTGATTGTCGGGGTACCCGTGAATGGCCAGCACGGTCGGCCGCTGTGGGTTGATCTCGGTGTAGGCATGGACAGCCAGCTTGACGCCATCGGAGGCAGTCACCGTGCTGCGGGTCGGCAGGTGGGAACCAGTGGCCGAAGCGGTGGTCATGGGATCCTCTCGGCTCAGTGCGAGGCGCGTGCGGCGGGTGAAATCGCCAGGTAGTCAACCGCCTTCTCCACCCCGCCGAGCTGCGAGGGATGGAAGCGCGGCAGGTAGTAGGCGCCGATGACTCGGATGAATCGCACCGGTCCGGGCATCAAACCCCGTCGCGCTGCGGTGAAGTAGTACCGCCAGCGCGGCTTGGCTCCGGGCGGGACGTGCCGGTCGACGGAATACATGAAGCGCACTCCCCGCACCCACATCAGCAGCATCATCGGCGTGACGACCAGTTGGGTGCGGACCTGTCGCCAGTAGCCGGCCCGCAAGTGCTTCATCAGATCGAAGGCCACGGCTTTGTGCTCGACTTCTTCGGCGCCGTGCCAGCGGAGCATGTCCAGCATCACCGGGTCGGCGCCGATCGCGTCGAGCTCCGGGGTGTGGAGAACCCACTCGCCCAGGATCGCGGTGTAGTGCTCGATGGCCGAGACGATCGCGACCCGCTCGAGCAGCCAACTGCGCTGCCGCCGCTCACCCCACCGCGGCCGGTCACCCAGGAGCTTGCCGAACAGCCAGGCCATCTGGTCGGTGAACGGTGTGACGTCGACGTTGTTGGCGGCGAAGTACTGCTGCACACCGGTGTGCGCCTGAGCGTGCATCGCCTCCTGGCCGATGAACCCCTGCACATCGAGCCGCAGCTGGTCGTCCTTGATCAGCGGCAGTGCCTGCTTGAACAGGTCGACGAAGAACTCCTCGCCGGCCGGCAGCAGGAGGTGCAGCACGTTGAGCATGTGTGTGGTGAACGGCTCCCCGGGCACGTAGTGAAACGGCAGTTTCGCCCAGTCGAAGGCGACGTCGCGTGCCTCGAGGACCAATCGCTCGTGATCGGAGCCCGCCCGGTCGCCTTCCAGGTGCGGACCGACGGCTTCGTCGTTGACCGTGAACATTCGCAGCAGCATACCCGGTACCGCCGGTATCGGGAATAAGGCGCGGTCAGACCGGTGCGGCACCGCGCAAGTGCTCGAAGATCAGCGATGTCTGGGTGCCCGCGACGTCAGCGTCGGCGTTGAGGTTCTCCACCACGAAGGAACGCAGGTCCTCGGTATCGCGCGCAGCGACATGGAGGATGAAATCGTCGGTGCCGGCCAGGAAGTAGACGTCCATCACCTGCGGCCGGCGGCGAATCTGCTGGATGAAATCGCGGATCTTGCCACGGGCGTGGGACTGCAGGCTCACCGAAATCATCGCCTGCAGCGGCAATCCCACCGCAGCAGGATCGATATCGGTGTAGAAGCCACGGATGACGCCCGACTCCAGCAGTCGACGAACGCGGCCATGACAGGTCGATGCCGCGACGCCGAGTTCCTCGGCCAGGGCGCTGTTGGTCATTCGAGCATCCGCATGCAGCAGGCTGAGTATTCTGGCGGTCCACCCCGTCCAGGTCGGCGGGCCGAAGATCCTTCGACTGAGGTCGCTGCGCGACCCGAAGCCACAGATAATTCTTCGCTCATAATGCGATATATACCGCCGTGTCTTCGGCGTCTTTGCGCTCTGGACGAACTTTCTTCACAATTGACGGTATGCGCGTGGGCATCCCTACCGAAGTTAAAAACAACGAGTTCCGAGTGGCGATCACCCCCTCCGGCGTCGCCGAATTGACGCGCCGCGGCCACGAGGTCCTGATCCAGGCCGGGGCGGGCGAAGGCTCGGCGATCGCGGACAGTGATTTCAAAGCCACTGGCGCACAATTAGTTTCGGCTGCGGAAGACGTGTGGTCCGAGGCCGACCTGATCCTCAAGGTCAAAGAGCCGATGCCGCTTGAGTATTCGCGGATGCGGCGCGGGCAGACATTGTTCACCTATCTGCATCTGGCCGCGTCGCACTCGTGCACCGAGGCGCTGCTGGCTTCGGGCGCCACATCGATCGCCTACGAAACCGTCCAGACCCCTGACGGCGCGTTGCCGCTGCTGGCGCCGATGAGCGAAGTCGCCGGTCGGCTGTCAGCGCAGGTCGGTGCCTATCACCTGATGCGCACACATGGCGGTCGCGGCGTGCTGATGGGCGGTGTGCCGGGCGTCGAGCCGGCAGTGGTGGTGGTCATCGGCGCGGGCACCGCCGGCTACAACGCCGCCCGGGTCGCTCACGGCATGGGCGCGGCAGTCACGGTGCTCGACGTCAACATCAACAAACTGCGCGACGTCGACCATGGGTTCAGTGGCCAGGTGCAGACCCGGTATTCGACGACACTGGAACTGGAAGCCGCGGTCAAACGCGCCGACCTGGTGATCGGAGCGGTGCTGTTGCCCGGCGGCAAGGCACCCACTTTGGTGTCGAACTCCCTTGTCGCTCATATGAAGCCGGGTGCAGTGTTGGTCGACATCGCGATCGATCAGGGCGGCTGCTTCGAGGACTCGCGCCCGACCACTCACGACGATCCGACATTCACCGTGCACGACACCCTGTTCTACTGCGTGGCCAACATGCCCGCCGCCGTGCCCGCCACGTCGACGGTCGCGCTGACCAACGCGACGATGCCGTACGTGCTCGAGCTCGCCGACAACGGCTGGCGGGCCGCCTGTCGGTCGAATCCAGCTCTTGCCAAGGGCCTTTCGACACACGACGGAGCGCTGTTGTGCCAAGCGGGTTGCCGACGATCTGGGGCTGCCATTCACCGACCCGGCGGCCGTGCTGGTCTGACATCGGCGTCCGTGCTACACAAACGGCGTGACTTCACTCGCCGATGAGACCCGATGGATGGATGCGGTCGACCAGGCCGCCCTGGTGAAACGCGGCGAGGTGACGCCGCTGGAGTTGCTCGACGCGGCCATCGAGCGGATCGAACGGATCGATCCCGAACTCAACGCGGTGACCATCCGCTGGTTCGACCACGCCCGCGACACCGCGCGAAGTGAGCTGCCCGACGGGCCATTTCGCGGTGTGCCGTTCCTGATCAAGGACCTGTTCGCCGGCTATGCCGGTCAACCGATCACTAACGGCAACCGCGCACTGAAGAACGAAGGGGCAATCTCGGATGCGGACACCACGCTGGTGAGCCGCTTCCGCGACGTCGGCCTGGTCACCGCCGGGCGGACGAACAGCCCCGAGCTCGGCAGCGTGCCCACCACCGAACCGCTCGCCTGGGGCGCGACGCACAACCCGTGGGACCTCACTCGTTCGCCCGGCGGATCGAGCGGCGGCTCGGCGGCCGCCGTCGCCAGCGGCATGGTCCCGTTCGCGCACGCCAGCGATGGCGGCGGCTCGATTCGCATCCCCGCGTCGTGTTGCGGGCTGGTCGGCCTGAAACCCAGCCAGGGCCGGATCTCGCTGGGCCCGATCCGCGACGAGACGGCGCTGTCGGTGGAGCTGTGCGTCAGCCGCACTGTGCGTGACACCGCAACGCTTCTCGACGCGGTCCGCGGCCCCGGAGTCGGCGACACGGTGATCGCACCGCCGCCCACACGCAGCTACGTCGACGAACTCGACGCCGAACCCGGGCGGTTACGGATCGGCCTGCTCGACCACCATCCGCAGGGCGGGGCCGTCGCACCCGAATGCGCGGCAGCGGCCCAGCTCGGTCGCGACACTGCTCGAATCGTTGGGGCACACCGTCGAACAGGCCTGGCCGAAAGCATTGGAAGACACGTCGCTGCGGATGCACTTCGCCACGCTGTGGAGTACGAACATGGGCGTCGGGCTTCGGCGTATCGAGGAACAGATCGGACGGCCGCTCGCCGCAGACGAATTCGAGCCGATGAACCGCGTGCAGGCCGAGATAGCCGCGCATTTCACCGCCGTCGATTACGCGCTGGCCTTCTCGGCCGCCACCCACTTTCGCCGGTCGGTGCAGGCGTGGTGGGCCGACGGTTGGGACCTGTTGCTCACACCGACGGTCGCCGAACTTCCCTTGCCGCTCGGCACGATTCGCAACGATCCCGACAATCCGCTGGCCGCGATGGAGCGCTCATTCCAGTTCATTCCATTCACCCCGCCGTTCAATATGAGCGGTCAGCCGGCGATCAATGTGCCGGTCGTGTGGACCGACGCCGGGCTGCCGGTCGGCGTGCAACTGGTGGCCGGTTACGGTCGCGAAGACGTGCTGCTGCGGGTGGCCAGCCAACTGGAATCCGCCAGGCCCTGGGCGCAGCGGATCCCCGACGTCGGCCGCTGCGGCGACGATCGACAGGGCAGTGCGATCCTGGAAGGCAGGAGGAGCGCCGCGGAAGACAGCACTCAGATGTGGCCGAGCTTGTTGACGATGTCTTTCGCCGGCGCGGTCTGCGGCCTGCCGATATGCCGTTCCCGCCCAGAGGTTGGTGCCGTGCGGGTCTTCCATTTCGACGGCGGCCCTGCGGATCGGCGACGTCATCTGGTTGACCTCTGGATAGCCAAGCGGCGCAATCTGTCCATCATCCGGGTGAAGTCGTTCGCCAGCCCGCGGGCATAACGGCCCGAAAATGCCCGGGTGATGACGGTTGTGTCGAATTGCGGATGTCCGAGCGCCGAACGGTGCGCGGCGTTGGTGCCGGCCTCGTCGGACAGCAGTAGCGCGGTACCGATCTGGGCGGCGGCCGCTCCCCTGCGCAGCACTGAGGCGACGTCCTCGGTGCCGGCCAAGCCGCCGGCGGCGATCAACGGAACGTCGTGGGCGTGGCCGATGCGATCCAGCAGCTCGATCAACGGCATGGTCCCTGGTTCCATGTCGGGCGCGAACGTCCCGCGGTGCCCGCCCGCATCGCGGGCCTTGGACAACCAGGCCGTCCGCCCCGGCCGCGACCGCCACCCCGGCCTCGTACGGCGACGTCACGGTGATGTAGATCAGCATGCCCAGGGCACCGAACCGGCGCAACACATCTGGCGACGGCGCACCGAACGTGAACGACACCAACTCGGGCCGCAGGTCGGCGACCACCTCGAGCTTTTGCTGCCAGCCGTCGTCGTCGCCGAACTGTGGGTAGCCGACTTGGACGTCATAGTGCTCGGCCAGCTCGTCGAGAATCTCGGCGTAATGGTCCAGCGCGATGACATCGGCGACGCTGGGCTGAGGTACGAAGAGGTTGACGCCGATCGGGCCGGTGGTATTGGCGCGGGCAGCCACGATGTCGTTGGCCAGGCGTTCAGCGCTGATGTAGCCCCCGGCCAGAAAGCCGAGCCCGCCGGCATTCGACACCGCGGCCGCCAGCGCCGGTGTACCGGGGCCCCCTGCCATCGGTGCGCCCACGATCGGCACGTCGAGATCCCAGAAGCCCAGTACCATCGCGTTACCTCGTCATTGTCCGAAGTTGGTGCGGCAGAGATTTTTTCGATTGATGAGGGCCGAGGACGGATGCGCCATAAGGCTTACTGAGGAGTTGGCGCGCGATCGCGTTGACCTCGTCCAGGGTGACCTCATCGAGCTCCTGCAGCGTCCGGTCGATGCTTCGGTGTTCAGCGTAGTTGAGTTCACCGCGACCGATGCGGTGCATCCGTGAACTGGAATCCTCCAGTCCGAGCACCAGCCCGCCGCGCAGCGAGCCTTTGGCGATCCGGCATTCCGTCTCGGTGATGCCGTCGCGCGCGACCTCCTCGAGCACATCGGCCGCCACCCGAATCACTTCGGCGAAGCGTTCGGGAAGGCATGCGGAGTACACCGACAGGGCGCCGGCGTCGGAAAACGTGTCGAGCGACGAGTACACCGAGTAGGCCAGCCCGCGCGACTCCCGAACCTGTTGGAACAGCCGGGAACTCAGGCCACCGCCCAGCGCGGTGTTCAGCACCGACAACGCCCAGCGATGCTTCCAGTGCCGGCCCGGGGTTCGCACTCCGAGAAAGACATGGGTCTGCTCGGCGTCCCGGTTCGCCACTGTCAGGTGCGGGCGACCCGTGACCCGGCCGGCGCCCTTACGCGGCGCGATGGCATGACGGCCCCGGACCAGGCGCGGCCCGAAGTGCTCGCGCACCAGGTCCACCACCTCGCCGTGATCGACGTTTCCGGCGACCGCGACGACCATCCGCTCGGGTGTGTAGCGCCGTTGATGGAACGAGTGCAGTTGAGCGCGCGTCATCGACGACACCGACTGCACACTGCCGATCACCGGACGACCGACCGGATGATCGCCGAACAGCGCCGTCAGGAACTGGTCGGCCAACGCATCCTCGGGGTCGTCGTCGCGCATCGCGATCTCTTCGAGGACGACGTCCCTTTCGAGCTCGACATCGCTTGCGGCACAGCGCCCATTGAGCACCACGTCGCTGACCAGGTCGACGGCCAATGCGAGATCGCTGTCGAGCACATGCGCGTAATAGCAGGTGTGCTCTTTGGCGGTGAACGCGTTCAGTTCGCCGCCGACCGCGTCCATCGACTGCGCGATGTCGACAGCGGTACGGGTCGGAGTCGACTTGAACAGCAAATGTTCCAGGAAGTGCGCGGCGCCGGCCACCGTGGCGCCTTCGTCGCGCGATCCGACACCGACCCACACCCCGACCGAGGCAGAGCGCACCCCGGGCAGGTATTCGGTGACAACCCGCAAACCGCCGGGAAGTGTGGTGCGCCGGAACGCCGCGGACGGCTCAGAACTGTGCCGTCCGCGGCGCAGCGGCTGCGTCGCGGGACTAACTGCTGGCCGTCGCGGCATCGGCATCGGCGGGCGCGGTCTCCAGGCTGCGGCTGCGCATCGCCGCCGGAATCCCCGCCGGATGCGCCGCGGCGGCGTCCTCGTCCACAAGCACCAGGGAGATCTTGCCCCGCTTGTCGATGTCGGCGATCTCGACACGAAGCTTGTCGCCGACGTTCACGACGTCTTCGACTTTCGCGATCCGCTTGCCCCGACCGAGCTTGGAGATGTGTACCAGCCCGTCGCGGCCCGGGAGCAGCGACACGAACGCACCGAAATCGGTGGTCTTGACCACGGTTCCGAGGAACCGCTCGCCGGTCTTGGGCAGCTGCGGGTTGGCAATCGCGTTGATCTTGTCGATCGCAGCCTGCGCCGCCTCGCCGTTGGACGCACCGACGAACACCGTGCCGTCGTCCTCGATGGAGATCTGCGCGCCGGTCTCCTCGGTGATCGAGTTGATCATCTTGCCCTTGGGCCCGATCACCTCGCCGATCTTGTCGATCGGCACCTTGATCGTGGTGATCCGAGGCGCGTACGGGCTCATCTCGTCCGGCTCGTCGATGGCCTCGGCCATCACCTCGAGAATCGTCAGACGCGCGTCCTTGGCCTGGGAGAGCGCGCCGGCCAGCACCTGCGACGGGATCCCGTCGAGCTTGGTGTCCAACTGCAGCGCGGTGACGAAGTCCTTGGTGCCCGCGCACTTGAAGTCCATGTCGCCGAACGCGTCCTCGGCACCGAGAATGTCGGTCAGGGTGACGAAGCGGCGCTCAAGTTGGCCACCACCTCCTGGAACTTCAACGTCATCGGACACCAGGCCCATCGCGATACCGGCCACCGGCGCCTTCAGCGGCACACCGGCGTTCAGCAGCGACAGAGTCGAGGCGCACACCGAGCCCATCGACGTGGAACCGTTGGAGCTCAAGGCTTCCGAGACCTGACGGATCGCGTAGGGGAACTCTTCGATGCTGGGCAGCACCGGCATCAGGGCCCGCTCTGCCAGCGCGCCGTGGCCGATCTCGCGCCGCTTGGGCGAGCCGACCCGGCCCGTCTCGCCGGTGGAGAACGGCGGGAAGTTGTAGTGGTGCATGTAGCGCTTGGAGGTTTCCGGCCCCAGCGAGTCGATCTGCTGAGCCATCTTGACCATGTCGAGGGTGGTCACGCCCATGATCTGGGTTTCGCCACGCTCGAACAGTGCGCTGCCGTGCGCCCGCGGGATGACCGCGACCTCGGCGGACAACGCGCGGATGTCGGTGATGCCGCGACCATCGATCCGGAAGTGGTCGGTCAGAATACGCTGGCGCACAAGCTTTTTGGTCAGCGAGCGGAACGCGGCGCTGACTTCCTTCTCACGGCCTTCGTAGGTGTCGGCGAGCCGCGCGAGAACCTCGGACTTGAGCTCGTCGGTGCGCTGGTCGCGCTCCGCCTTGCCGCCGATGGTCAACGCCTTCGCCAGCTCGTCGGTGGCTACCGAGGACACCGAGTAGAAGACGTCGTCCTGGTATTCCGGGAACAACGGGTACTCGGCGGTCTCCTTGCCGGCAGCGTCGTGCAACTCCTGCTGCGCGGTGCACAGCGCGGCGATGAACGGCTTGGCGGCTTCCAGACCCTCGGCCACGACGCTCTCGGTGGGCGCGCCCGCGCCGCCCGCGACGAGCTCGATGACGTTGTCGGTGGCTTCGGCCTCGACCATCATGATCGCGACGTCATCGGCCGTCTTGCGGCCCGCGACGACCATGTCGAACACGGCGTTCTCGAGCTGCTCGACGGTCGGGAACGCGACCCACTGGCCGTCGATGAGCGCGACGCGCACACCGCCGACCGGGCCCGAGAACGGCAGACCCGAGATCTGGGTGGACGCCGACGCGGCGTTGATCGCCAGCACGTCGTAGAGGTCCTTGGGGTCCAGGCTCAGGATGGTGACGACGACCTGGATCTCGTTGCGCAGCCCGGACACGAAGGTCGGCCGCAGTGGGCGGTCGATCAGACGACAGGTCAGGATCGCGTCGGTGGAGGGACGGCCCTCACGGCGGAAGAACGAACCGGGGATGCGTCCCGCGGCATACATGCGCTCTTCGACGTCGATCGTCAGGGGGAAGAAGTCGAAGTGATCCTTCGGCGACTTGCTGGCCGTGGTGGCCGACAGCAGCATGGTTTCGTCGTCGAGGTAGGCGACGACGGCGCCGGCGGCCTGCTTGGCCAACCGGCCGGTCTCGAAACGGATGGTGCGGGTGCCGAAGCTCCCGTTGTCAATGGTGGCGGTTGATTCGAACACGCCTTCGTCAATTTCAGCAGCAGACATATGCGTCCGTGCAGCCTCTCTGGATTTATTCAGCTATTTCACGCAGGCACGCGTAACCCGGAGGGTTACAGAACGACCTGGAAGACACGGAGTCTGAATGCGGCGACGGCCGTCGATCGAAGCGGCCGACCTACCCCGGATTCGGGGAGCTCGGCAGCCACTACCGAAGACCGCGCGATACAGACTTGTCGTCCTTCGAAGTCCTGTTGTGCCTCGCTGGAACGGTGCGCGCGGAATGCGCGCGCCGCACCTTGCTCGGGCCGATGGGCCCAAAACGTCTTTAACTCTACACGCCGACCTGGCGATTCCTAGATCGGCGGGGCACCGTCAGCGGCGCAGGCCGAGCCGCTCGATCAGCGAGCGGTAGCGCGCCACGTCGACCTGGGCCACGTACTTGAGCAGACGGCGACGACGGCCGACCAACAGCAGTAGTCCGCGACGCGAGTGGTGGTCGTGCTTGTGCAGCTTGAGGTGCTCGGTCAGGTCGGCGATCCGCTTGGTCAGCAGCGCGACCTGCGCCTCCGGGGAACCGGTGTCGGTTGCATGCAGGCCGTACGAGCCCAGGATTTCTTTTTTCTGCTCGGCGGTAAGCGCCACGAAAGTATCTCCATCAATAGGTCCGCGAACATTCATCTTCAGCAGCGGCCACCGCGAACTGCAGCACGCGCCGTGTCGCCGGGAAGTCTAACAGCGGGACGGCCTCGAGCCTGAATCTGCAGCTCAGGTGGCGGAAAGCAGCTTGCGGGCGCGCTCGGTGTCGGTACCCATCGCGTCGACTAGATCGCCCACCGAGCCGAACTTCTCCTGCCCACGAATCCGCGCGACGAAGTCGAGCGCCACGTGCTGTCCGTACAGGTCGGCGGCGGTGTCCAGAACGAACGCCTCGACGGTGCGGGTGCGCCCGGAGAAGGTCGGGTTCGTACCCACCGACACCGCGGCCTGATAGCGCTCGCCGGGCACGACCGTACCGGTCACCGGACCATGGCCCAGGACGGTGAACCAGGCCGCGTACACGCCGTCGGCCGGAATGGCCGAGTGCATCGGCGGGGCGACGTTCGCGGTGGGGAAACCCATCTCGGTCCCCCGCCCATCACCGCGAACCACCACGCCCTCCACCCGGTGCGGGCGGCCCAGCGCCTCGGTGGCCGCGACCACATCACCGGCGTCAACGCAGGACCGGATGTAGGTCGACGAAAACGTGACAGTTTCGGTGTTGTGGTGCTCGGAGACCAGCGACATCGCCTCGACCGCGAACCCGAGCCGCGCTCCGGCGCTACGCAGGGTTTCGACCGTCCCGGCCGCCTTCTTGCCGAAGGTGAAATTCTCCCCCACCACCACTTCCACCACGTGCAGGTCCTCGACAAGCAACTCGTGCACGTAACGCTCGGGCGTGAGCT
Source organism: uncultured Actinomycetota bacterium (assembly GCA_963749375.1). Taxonomy (GTDB): domain Bacteria; phylum Actinomycetota; class Actinomycetes; order Mycobacteriales; family Mycobacteriaceae; genus Mycobacterium. The sequence goes on along the minus strand of CAVVNB010000016.1, from coordinate 47,560 downwards.
TCATGAAAGCGGTGGTGAACGGCATGACCAGAAAGACGTCGATGCCGAATTCCTCGGCGAGCTCCGCGCGCCGGGTCAGGGTGGTCAGCTGAGCGGGGTGACTGCCGGGGTGCACGACTTCCATCGGGTGCGGATCGAAGGTCATCAACACCGTCGGTACTCCTCGCGCACGACCCGACTTGACCGCGTGTTCGATCAGCTCGGCGTGGCCGCGGTGCAAGCCGTCGAAGACCCCGATAGTGACCACGCATCGTCCCCAGTCTGTGGGGATCTCGTCCTGGCCGCGCCACCGTTGCACACCTGCAAGCCTACGGTGCCAGGTAGCGAGTGGTCGTGCGAGAGCCGCAGATCAGGTGAGGATTGCTTAAACTTCCGTTGTGCGTCCCGCTGACGAGCCCAACGAGCTCACCACGGTTGCCCAGGACTACCTCAAAGTCATCTGGAATGCCCAGGAATGGTCGCTGGAGAAGGTCAGCACCAAGATGCTGGCCGAAAAGCTCGGGGTGTCGGCCAGCACCGCGTCGGAATCCATCCGCAAACTCGCCGAACAGGGCCTGGTCGATCACGAGAAGTACGGCGCCGTCACGCTGACCGAGTCGGGGCGTCGAGCGGCGCTGGCGATGGTCCGGCGGCATCGGCTGCTGGAGGCCTTTCTCGTCACCGAATTGGGTTACGGCTGGGACGAGGTGCACGACGAGGCCGAAGTGCTCGAGCATGCGGTATCCGATCGGCTGATCGCCCGCATCGACGCCAAGCTGGGCTTCCCGCAGCGCGATCCGCATGGCGACCCCATTCCGGGCTCCGACGGCCAGGTGCCGACGCCGCCGGCCCGCCAGCTGTGGTCATGCGCCGACGGCGACGCCGGAACCGTAGCGCGAATTTCCGACAAGGATCCCGAGATGCTGCGCTACTTCGACAGCATCGGGATCAGCCTCGACTCGCGTTTGCGGGTGCTGACCCGGCGCGAATTCGCCGGGATGATCTCGGTTGCGGTGGAGTCGGCAGAAGGTGGGCCCACCACGGTCGACTTGGGAAGTCCTGCTGCTCAAGCGATTTGGATGGTTGCCCGCTAGCGCACGCGTCGGCGACGCTTGCTGGGCGGCTCACCGCGCATGCGGATGAACGCGCGGGTGAACGCGGCGGTCTCGGAGTAGCCGAGTTGTCGAGCGGTTTCCTCCACGGTGAGGCCCGACTCCAGCAGAGCCGACGCCAGGTTCGCCCGAACCTCGTCGACCAGTGCGCGGTAGCTGGTGTGTTCGGCCGCGAGGCGACGATGCATGGTGCGTTCGGTCATGCAGAATTCCTTGGCTATCACGGCCATCGACGGCAGCTCGCCCGGATCGGAGATCAGCCGCGTGCGCACCAGTGCGGCCATCCCCCGACGTTGGCGGCGGGCCTGCAGCAGGTCTTCGCATTGCTGCACACACGCCTGCGCGGTGGACGCGTCAGCGGCCGGCATCGCCATCTGCACTACCTCAGCCGGAATCACGACGGCAGTACGCATTGACGACGTGTCGATTTCAATTGTCAGACGGGGAAATTCGAGGCGCTCGATCGGCAGCTCGATACCGGGAACCTCGACCGTGAGCACGAAGTCGGCATCGAGTTGCCCGATGAGCAATGGCGCCAAATTTGTGATCGCGAACATGTCGCGTTCGAGCATGAACTCCCGCACGTCGGCAGGGACGTGGCTGTTGTCGAACTCGATGACCGCGCCATCGTTGGTGTCGTGCCGGGTCAGACGCAGAAAGGTCGACGACAACGTCGCGTAGCGGCATGCGACGTTGACCGCATCGCCGATCGTCGGGCTGGCCAGCAACGCGTAACCAAGGATCCCGGTGTTGGCGAAGTTGTACTGCAGGCCGACCTCTCGCGCAAAGTCATGCGGATTATCAACGCAGACCAGGATATTGCGTACGATCTGAAGTTCCTGACCGGCCTGCACCTCGGTCGCATTGTTCTCGATGTCGGCAACCGTCAGATTGGTGTCGGCAAGGCAGACTGCCGCGGCGATGTCGTGTATCTGCGCCGCCTCCAGCAGATGCCGGCAGGTCGCCGCGGGTCGCGGAACGTCCCACTCGGCGTTCTGATGGTCTTCGCCGACCCCCATGTGTCCGAACATATCAAATCGGCGTCCGTACGGATCATTCCAGCGCGGGCTGCGGGTTCGTAGCGTCGCACTATGCCGCTGGATACGACGCTTCCCCGGCCCAGGCCGCTGCCGCTCAAAGCTGTTCCACGACTGTTGCGGACCGCCCGTCACGACATGGTGCCGGCGCTCAACGTGCTGTTCGATGCGACCGGTTCGCCGGCCCGGATGCACGTGCCGGGCGTGGTCGACCTAGTGCTCGTCGACAGGCCAGAGGACGTGGAGCAGATCTTCCTGCGCAAGCAAGACGTGTACGTCAAGGGCGAGGAGTACGACGTGCCCGCACTCGGCCTGCGTCGGGGGTTGGTGACCAGTCGCGGGGAACGGTGGAAACGCGACCGCGCGATGCTCACTCCGATGTTCGCCCGCCGCCATCTTGAGGCCTTCACCAACAGCATGGTCAACCAGGCAAACGTGATGCTGGACGGGTGGTCGGCGCATCCGGATGGCGCCCGCATCGACGTCGGGCACGAGATGATGGTGGTCGCGCTCCAGATCGCCGCGGAAACGATGTTCGGGACTCATCTGTCGGACGACGAGGTGGCCACCATCGGCGAGGGCCTCACCCAGGCGCTCGAAGACATGCTGCGGGTGGGGAATTCGCCGCTGACCTGGTTGCTGCAAGCGCTGCCGGGGATGGACATGGCGTCGGCCGCCTCGGCGCACTGGCGGGCCCGGCGTATCGCGAGTCGGCTGCGTGAATTGGACGCGATGATCACCAAGCGCATCGAGTTGCGCGGTCCCGACGATCACCCGACCGACTTTCTCGGCCTGGTACTCGCCGCGCGGGATCAGACCACCGGGCAACACCTTTCCCGGGCAGAGGTGTTGGAGCAGTCGGCAACATTCCTGGCTGCCGGCCACGAGACCACGGCGACGGCGATGGCATGGTTCTGGCATCTGCTGTCGCAGAACCCCGACGCGCGCGGCCGCATGCTCGACGAGATCGACAGCGTGCTGCGGGGTCGCGCTCCCTCGTATGACGATTTCGACCGGCTGCCGTGGACCAAAGCGTGCTTCTCCGAAGCAATGCGCATCCACCCGCCGGTGTATCTGTCGATGCGCAGAGCGACCGCCGACGACGACCTCAACGGCTACCACATCAAGCGGGGCACGATCATGGTCGTCCTCACGCATCGGCTACACCGCAACCCTGACTTTTGGCCGGAGCCAGAACGGTTCGACCCCACCCGATTTCTTGACTGCGCCACCGAGCGACCCCAGGGCCGCTTATGTGCCGTTCGGTGGCGGCCGACGCATCTGCATCGGCCTACAGTTCGCCCTCTTGGAGGCGACCATGCTCGCCGCGGCGACCAGCCAGCGATACATCTTGGACCCAGTGCCAGGTCACGTCGTCGAAGAAGAAGGCTTCACCACGCTGCGCCCCAAAGGCGGCCTGCCCATGGTCATTCGGCGCCGCGCATGACACAACGAGTCCCGGTGAGCGGGCGCACCGCGGTGATCAGCGGCGCCGCCTCGGGAATCGGCCGCGCGCTCGCGGTACGCCTGGCCGAACACGGCTGCCCGCTGGCGCTGAGCGACTGGGACGAGTCCGGACTGAAAGAGACCGCGGCGGGACCGCGGCGCTGGTGAATACACCGGTGCTGTGCCGGGTGCTCGACGTGCGAGATCGCGACGCCCAACTCGCCTGGGCCGACGATGTCGTCGGCTGGGCGCCGACCCTGCTCGGCATGGTGGTCAACAACGCCGGGGTGGTGCTCACTCAGTGGGCCGCGCAGGCCGACTATGACGACGACAAATGGTTGATGGACATCAACTTCTGGGGCGTCGCCCACGGCACCCGGGCCTTTTTGCCACATTTGATCAGCCAGGGCTCCGGAGTGGCTGTGAACATGTCGAGCATTTTCGGGCTGTGCGCTTTTCCCAGCCAAAGCGCCTATTGTGCAGCGAAATTCGCAGTCCGCGGTTACACCGAGGCCGTTCGCCAGGAGCTGCATGGAACTGGAGTACGAGCCATGACGGTGCACCCGGGCGGGGTGCGGACACCGATCACCCGCAACGGCCGCGTCCGGGTCGATCCGCTGGGAGATCCGGACCTCGAAAAGTTCCACCGCAATTTCTCGGCCATGGCCCTGACCTCGCCGGAACACGCCGCCGAGATCATTCACCGCGGTGTCACTCGCGGCCAGGCGCGGATCATGGTCGGGCTCGACGCGAGGTTGACCTACGCGGCCGCGACGCTGATGCCGACCCGCTACGGGAACGTCATGCGCCTCGCGGCACCTCTGGCCCGCGCTGCCCTTCAGCGGCGGCCGCCCTGGCGTGATAGGCATCGCGGGTAGCCTGATCCATTCGCAGGAAGGCTCCATCGGTGCCCGTGACTCTCCCGAGGAATCGGCGCGGACGGTCCGGTATCAAAAGGGCTGGGCGTAAGAGGAATTGGAGTCTGCGCGGCGCGAACGACATGGCGCGGTGGCTGCGCGCGGCCGCGACCACGGCCGCGGCAATGTCCTCAGGCTCGACCGACACGAAATTCTCGACTGATCTGGACAGCCGGAGGCCGACCGAGAGCTCGGTGTGCACCACGCCCGGAAGTATCGCGCTGACGTGGATTTTGTGTGCGTGCAGTTCTTCACGCAGCGCGTAGGTCAATCCCACCACGCCGAACTTGGTGGCGCAGTAGGTGGCCACACCCGGGAAGCCGGCGACACCGCCCATCGATGCCACGTTGATGATGCTGCCGCCGCCGCGCTTGATGAACCGCTCGGCAGCCAACTTGCAACCCAGGATTGTGCCGCGCAGATTGATGTCGATCATCTTGTCCTGCACATGTTGCGGTTCGGCGACGAACTCTCCGTCTAACATCACGCCCGCGTTGTTTACCACGATGTCGAGCGATCCGAGGGCGCTGTCGGCATCATCAAGGAACGCGGCAAACGATTGCGGTGACGTGACATCCAGCGGTAGCGCGATCACCTCGCCGTTGATCTCGCCGGCGACCCGTTTGGCCAGGTCGGTATCGAGATCTCCGATCGCCACCTTGGCACCCACGGCCGCAAAGGCTTTCGCAGTGGCCAAACCAATTCCCCGCGCGCCGCCGGTGATCGCCACGACCCGGCCGCCCAATGCTGCTTTCATGCTGACCTCACCAATGTGTCGATGTCGTAATCGTTGACGTCGGGTCTCGCGGCAAGTCGACGCCGATACTGGTGTGGGCGTCCACGGCCACAGCTCGGGTACACCGTCTGCGCCCAAGTACCAACTCGTGCAGCCTGTCGCCCACACCGTGCCCGGCATGGCCCGCCGCATACTCGCGTTGAAGTCGTCGGTGGCCAGCTGGGTGGGTGCGACGTTGTCGAATTCGCCTGTGCGCCAGCGCTGGATCCAGCCGAGGATGTGATTCGCCTGCGCCTCGGCGATGGCGGTCAGCGAGTAGTTGCCGACCGGGCTGTGCGGGCCCATCAACATGAAGAAGTTAGGAAAGCCGGGCAACGCCACGCCCAGGTATGCCCTTGGCCCTCCTTCCCACAACTGCGCAAGGGTCAGGCCATCGCGGCCGACCAACGACATCGGCCGCATGAAGGCGTGCGCGTCGAAGCCGGTGGCCAGCACGATCGCATCCAGTTCGTGCAATCCCCCGTCGGCCGTGACGATTCCGCGCTGTTCGACGTGGTCGATTCCGGAGTCGACTAGGTGCACGTTGTGGCGCTGCATGGCCGGGTAGAAGCCCGCCGACATGATCAGTCGGCGGCACATCGGCTGATAGTCCGGGGTGAGCCGGCGCCGCAGATCGGGGTCACGTACCGACCGCAGGTTCGCCCGGCACGCGGCGCTCATCAAGCGGCGGCGCCAGCCCGGCTTCACCAGCGCGCGGGCCAACCACTCGAACACCAGGTGGTAGGCGTAGTACCCCAGTGAGCTCAGCATCGGCACCCTGCGACGGATCGGGTCCGACCAGCGTCGATAGTGCGGATTGGGCAGCGGCAGAATCCACTGCGCGCTGCGCTGAAACAGCTCTAGGCGTCCGGCGGAATCGGCCAGGCCGCAGACGATCTGCGCACCGGTGGATCCCGTTCCGATCACGGCGACCCGCTTGCCGATCATATCGACCGCGTGATTCCAGCGCGCGGAATGCATTACGGGACCTTCGAATTCGGCCAGACCGTTGATCGCGGGGGTACGCGGCTCGCGAAGGACGCCGGTCGCCGCGATGAGGAAGTCGTGCGACATCTCCTCCCCCGCGGCGGTGGTGAGTAGCCAGCGGCCTTCGGTGAAACGGGCCTCGACGACGTCGACACCGAATCGGATGATTTCGGCCAGCGCGTACTCGTCGGTCAGCCGACGAAAGTAGTCGAAGATCTCCGGACCGGGCGAGAAGAGCTGTGTCCAGCCCGGATTCATCGCGAAAGTGAACTGGTAGAACCGCGACGGCACGTCGCACGACAACCCCGGATAGGTGTTGTCGCGCCACGTCCCGCCGACGTCGTGAGACTTTTCGTAGATCGTGATGTCGGTGATACCGGCTTGCCTAACACGATCGCCTGACAAAGTCCGGACATGCCGGCCCCGACGATGGCCACTGACGGTTGTCGCTGTGACATCAACTCACCCCCGGACGGTTGCCCGCGCTGATCGCGCGGCGGGTGCTCGGCAGAACCGCAAGGAGTCGATCCGCCAGGAACAGCAATGGCCGCAGGTCGAGCATCGGCCCGACCCACCAGGGCGCGTAGACCCGTCGCGCACGGCGCGCGATCCCGCCGGTGATGGCCGTGGCAGCCACCTCGACCGGCGCCAGCTTGCCCAACGGCCCGGCAGTACGCACCCAGCCCCGACCGGGCCAGCATCTGGTTGGCGAGCCCGGTGTCGATCAACCCGAAATACGCGATGCCCACACCGACTCCCTCGCCGGAGACCTCGATGCGCAACGCGCGGACCAACGACTCGACACCGGCCTTCGACGCCACATACGCGCTCACCAGCGGGCCCGGTATCACGGCGGCGATCGAGGCCACCACCATCACGTATCCGCCGCTCGCCTTCAGGTGCGGCAGCGCGGCCCGGAGGTGTGGAAGGCACCGACCAGGTTGACGTCGATGACCTGTCGCCACTCGGCGGGATCGACGGCCGCAACCGTCAATCCCGGCCCGGCGATGCCTGCGTTGGCGACCACGACGTCGATGACTCCGAAGTGCCCTGCTGCGGCGGCACAGGCCGCTTGCACTGATTCCGCCGACGTGACATCAGCGTCGAATGCCGCTGCAGCGGATCCAAGTTCGGCGACCAGCCGCTGCGCGCCCGCAAGTCACGATCGAGGATCGCGACGCTCGCGCCGGCGCCGACGAGATCGCGGGCCACCTGTGCGCCGATACCGTGGGCCGCACCGGTGATCAGCACGACTTTGCGGCTCAGATTGCGGCTCACTTCATCACACTATGACCGTCGCGGCACGGCGTAATGCGAAAACCAGACACCGATTTGACATCTTCAGACACGGGGCTGACCTCTCCTCCACCTAGCTGACGGTGAGCTGCCTTCGCAGGACTTTGCCGGTTTCATTGCGCGGCAACTGCTTGAGGAAGACCACGTCGCGCGGTATCTTGTGCCGTGCCAGCTGCGCACGCACGTGCGACTTGACGGCGTCGGCGTCCAATTCGGAGTCGGGACGACTGACCACATAGGCGGCGAGTCTTTTGCCGAACTCGGCGTCGTCGACGCCGATCACCGACGCCTCGACGATGTCGGGATGGTCGGCAAGCAGGTTCTCGACCTCCAGCGGGAAGACGTTCTCGCCGCCGGAGACGATCATGTCGTCGTCACGGCCGTCGATGAACCACAGGCCGGTTTCGTCGAAGTGCCCGGTGTCTCCGCTGGACAGCAGGCCATCGACGATCTCTTTGTTGCCGCCGTCGGTATAGCCCGAGAAACTCAGACCACTGGACACGAAAACGGTTCCGACCTTGCCGGGTTCGGTGACCCTGCGGCGAGTCTCGTCGTAGAGAGCCACTGTGCAACCGACGGGTGGGCGGCCGACCGTGCCGGGCGCACGGTGCAGTTCGTCCGGCGTCGCGACCGCGGCGACGGCCACTTCGGTGGACCCGTAGAGGTTGTACAGCACAGCACCGAACGCGTCATGGGTACGGCGACAGAGGTCGGGTGACAGTGACGAGCCGGCGGCGAAAAGGACTGTCAGCGATGAGGTGTCGTACTTCGCCAGCACATCAGGTCCCAGGTCGAGGATGCGTTGCAGCATCGTCGGCACCAGCACCACCGCAGCGACTCGATACTCGGCGATCGCGTTCAGCATCGACTCGGGCTCGAAGCGGCGTGCCATCACCACCCGGTTGCCCAGGGCAAGGCCCGCGGCGCAGGTGGCCAAACCCGTCGCGTGGAACAGCGGCGCCGCAATGTAATAGGCGGCGTCACGCGGCCAGGGAATCCGATCGAGCAGCTGCGCAGACTGCAACGGGTCAATCTTATTGCGCGGCACACCTTTCGGGGTGCCGGTGGTTCCGCTGGTCAGCAACGCCATGCCGCCGGGCTGTCTCGGTGCGGGCAGCGGCGACGTCGATTGATTGTCGGTCAAGTCGTGCAGCCGACTGCTGGTGAAGCGCAACGTTTCCGGCGGCAGGGTGGTGAGGATGTCCTCGAACTCGTCGTCGACCAGAATGCAGCTGACGTTCTCCCGCGCGGACACATCGGCCAGTTGTGGGCCGGCGAAGCCGGTGTTCATCAGCACCGTCCGAACCCCGATTTTGTTGGCGGCGCTAACGGTGACCATGACGTCGCGGCTGTTGCGATGCAATGTCGCGATCACCGCCCCGGCCCGAATTCCCTTGGCCACCAGACCACGTGCCAACGCGTTGGAGGCCTCGTCGAGTTGGCGAAAAGTGACGGTGCCGCGTTCGTCGGTGATGGCGGGTGCGTCCCCGAACAGGGCTGCGACGTGGTCGAGTAGTCCGCCGAATGCTCCGTAGCGTCCCAACGCAAGGAAAGCCCGCACCGCCTCGTCGGGTCGACGTACGTCGACCATTCCGCGGCGCACCAACACTCGGACCGCGTCTAGTCGGACGCGGACCCGGTCCAGGCGGGAGAGTTTCACGCGGTGTTGGCCTCGGCGATCGAAGTACGCAGAAATTGCCCGGCGACCTGCAAGCTGGTGAGCCCACCGTCGCGCGGCCACAGCCAGTACCCGTGCATCAGACCCGGCCACAAGTGCTCGTCACAGCGACCACCCAATTCCAGCACCTGCTTGGTAAAGGCCTCCGCATCGGCACGCATGACTTCCCTTGATCCGAAGTGTATTTGGATCGGCGGCAAATTCGACAGGTCGGCATTCAACAGATTCAGCCGGGGATCTTGATCATCGTGATTCCCGACATACAACGCGACGGCGCGTTTGGCCGTGCGTGGATCCAGCGGCTGGCTGCGGACCCGCGGGTCAGCGATACAGGCCCGGTATGACGGATCGATCAGCGGGCCGAACAGCGCGAGCGCCGCAGGTGCCGGCAGCCCTTCGCTGCGCAGTCGCACCGCAAGTGCGACCGCTAGATGCCCACCGGCGGAGTCCCCCGCGACGACGATCTTCGCCGGATCGTGTCCCTGCGCCAGCAGCCAACGGTAAGCGGCGAAAGCATCGTCTTCGGCTGCGGGAAAAGGGTGTTCGGGCGCGAGCCGGTAGTCCACGGTGAAGGTTGGCATGCCGGAGTATTCAGACAGATGCGAGGCGAACCCGCGGTGGGTACGAGACGAACAAACCAGGTAGCCGCTGCCGTGCAAGACCAACACCACGCCGGCCGCGGCCACGGTGTCCTGGGCCTCAGGAGCCCAGAGCCACTCTCCACGAACCGGCCCGGAGGCCTGCTTGACCCGGACGCCAGGCACCACCGGGGCAGTGCGGGCGATCAGGTAGTCGGCCGCCGGGCGCAACCCGGTGAACAACCATTGTTGTGACACCAGCACATTGAGCATGATGTTGAGGGTCAGCCGGGAAACGGGAACGTAGGTCAGTCGCTCGACCATGGTCATCGTTCTGCGCCGCAGCACCTTTGCTGTCGAACTGGCCTTCATCCGGCAAGCAGCCCCTTGGCGATGTGTGTCACCTGGACCTCGTTGCTACCCGCGTAGATCATCAACGACTTGGCGTCACGGGCCAACTGCTCGACGCGGTACTCGGCCATGTAGCCGTTACCGCCGAACAGTTGCACGGCCTCCATGGCGACGTCGGTGGCCGCCTCCGAGGAGTACAGCTTGATCGCCGACGCCTCGGCCAGCGACGGCATCTTGCCGGCCTGAACCTTTTCCAGGGTCTGGAACACCATGTTCTGCACGTTAATCCGCGCGACTTCCATCTTGGCCAGCTTGAGCTGAATCAGCTGGAACTGGCCGATGTTCTTGCCCCACAGCGTGCGGGTTTTGGCGTAGTCGATGCAGAGCCGGTGACACTCGTTGATGATGCCCAACGACATCAGCGCGACGCCGATGCGTTCGGCGGCGAAGTTGGACCGCGCGCTGTCGCGGCCGTCCCCGCTGGCGTGCTGTTCAGTCTCGCCGAGTAGCCGGTCGGGTGACAAGCCGGACGTTGTCGAAGAACAATTCGCCGGTCGGCGACGACATCATGCCCATCTTCTTGAACGGCTTACTCTGGACAAGTCCCTCCATGCCGGCGTCCAGCACGAACGTCAGCACCGGCCGGTTGCGCCGGTCGGCCGAGCCGTCATCCAGCTTGGCGTAGACGATCAGCACATCGGCGAAGGGACCGTTGGTGATGAATGTCTTGGAGCCGTTGAGAATGTAGGCCCGGTCTTCATCACCAGTGCGCCGCACGGTTGTCTTCATCCCGCCGAACGCATCGGACCCGGAGTCGGGCTCGGTGATCGCCCACGCCGCGATCTTCTCCAGCGTCATGAGTTCCGGTAGCCAGCGCTCCTTTTGAGCGAGCGTTCCGCGACTCATGATCGTCGCCGCCCCGAGACCGAGGCTGACACCGACGGCACTGAGCAAGCCGAGGCTCACCCCGGCGAGTTCGGAGACCAGCACGGCGGCCATCGAAGCCTGGGCGCCCAGACCGGCGAGCCCGCCCGACGACTTCTTGTCGGCGCTCGTGTCGTGCTTGGCATCCTCGCTTCACGCGCTCTTTGTCGAGCATCGTCTTGACCGCTTCGGCGGCGAGCGCGTCGAGGCCGAATTCGCTGAACAGCTTGCGCGCGATCGGATATGGCGAGATCTCACCGGTTTCCAGCGTGTCGAGATTCGGCCGGATCTCCTTGTCGATGAATCCGCGGATGGCGTCCCGCATGATCAGGTCGGTGTCGGACCATTCGAACATGTTCTGCTCCTTGATTACTGCGGCAGCCGGCGGCGATGTCGTCGATCAGCCACGCACCATCGGTCTCGATCGTGTCTTCGTCACTGCCACCCCGCCAGGGACGAAATCGCCCCGCCCTGAACCGCGTACACCTTGCCGGTGATCGGACACTTGTCGGTGGCCAGGTAGGCCACCAGCGGCGAGATGTTGGCCGGACTGAACAGGTCGAGCTCGCCCTCCTCGGGCTCGGACATCAGCGCACCCATGCCCGGGGTGGCCAGCGTGAGCCGGGTCCGCGCGATCGGTGCGATCGCGTTGACCCGTACGCCGTAGCGCTCCAGTTCCTCGGCGGCGATCAAATGTCAGCGCCGCGATGCCCGCTTTCGCCGAGCCGTAGTTGGCCTGGCCGGCATTCGGCAGCGTCACCCCGGAACCCGAGGCGGTGTTGATCACTGCGGCGTTGGGCTGATCACCCGCTTTCGATTGCGCCTTCCAGTACGCGGCCGCGTGATGCAGCATCGCGAAATGTCCCTTCAAGTGGACCGCGATCACCGAGTCCCATTGCGCTTCCTCCATACCGGCGATGAACGCGTCGCGCAGAATACCGGCGTTGTTGACCAGGATGTCGAGGCCACCGAACTCGTCGATCGCCTGTTGCACAACGCTTTCCGCGCCGCTCCAGGTGGAGACGTTCTCGGTGTTGACGACGGCAGACCCGCCGGCCGCTTTGATCTCTTCGGCCACCTCGTGCGCCGGCCCGGTGTCGGCGCCCTCGCCCTCGTTGCTGCCGCCGAGATCGTTGACGACGATCTTGGCCCCCTCTCTCGCGAACAGCAGTGCGTGTTCGCGTCCGATTCCGCGGCCCGCGCCGGTGATGACCGCGACCCGGCCTTCCAATGCACCCATGGTTGTGAGACTCCTTGTGTCAGTCGGCCAGTACGGCCAGGCCGTCGGTGATCACGAAATCGCCACCGCGGGCCGTTTCGAATGCGTAGCTTGTCGTTCCGTTCGCGCTGCCGGCTTTCCAGATTCTCGTTTCCAGTTCGTCGCCGGGCAGCACCGGCTTGGAGAACCGGACCGCGAACCGCTTGAGCCGGTTGACATCCGATCCGGCCAGCTCGGTGAGCACGGCCCACGAAGTGAACGCCATGGTGCACAGCCCGTGCGCGATGATCCCGGGTAGACCGGCATCCCTGGCCACCTCTTCGTCGAGGTGGATCGGCATCGGGTCGCCGGCGGCGGGCGAGTAACGGAAGGTCTGGTCGTTGTCGATGTGCTGCACGACTTTGGCCACCGGCGCTTGTTCGCGGAGTTTGTCGTCGAATTTGTGCTCAGGGCTCAGTTCGCCGACCGTCTTGCCGACGGTCATGCCCCGCACGAACGTGGTGACGTACTGCTCGTTGACCAGTTCGCCATCCTCGGTGCGACATTCGAGCAGGATCGCCGCACGAGTGCCTTTCTCCAGGCCCTGGTATCCGATCATCTTTCCCCGCGACACCAGCTTGTCCCCCGGGTGAATCGGCCGGTAAAAGTGGAAGTCCTGCTCGCCGTGAACGATTCGCGGGATAGCCTCGACCGGCATCACGTCGACCGCCGGGGTGAGCAACGACTCGAAAACGGGGACGATCGCGAATACCGGTGGCGCAACGTCCCCTCTGCGATGCGCTTCGATGGGATCGTTGGTTGCCGCGGCGTATTCGGCCAACCGCTCCCGGGTGACGTCGAACCGCTCGTCGTCGGTCCAGAGCCCCAGGCCTGCGTCGTCGAATTCCAAGGTTTCGGTCATCGATACAGTCTCACGCGGATGCCGACGCCAGCGCGTCGAGCTGGTCGAGTGTCTTGTCCAGTTGCTTGGCGCCGTCCTTCTCCACGGCCTTGCCCAGCGCACCCTTGATCATCGCACCCTCGAAGTCGCCGAAAACCGTGAATTTGGAACCTTTATCGGCCGGGTCGATGTTGAAGGTGAATTTGGCCTTGACACCGGCCATCCCGGTTCCCGAGAGCACCAGCGACCGCGGCGCGTCGACCTTTTCGATCGTCCACTCGATCTTGTTGGCCATCCCTAGCATGACGATCTTGGCGGTCAGCTTGGCGCCTTCGGTCACCGCGTCGGGCGGACCCTCTAGCCACTTCTCGTGCACCGTGAACCACTTGTCCCAGTTGGCCAGGTCGGTGACGGTTCCCCACAATGCTTCCGGGTTGGCCGACAGTTCGCGGGTCGCCTCGATGTGTCCCATGATTGTTCCCTTTCGTACGTTGTTGCTGCGGTTAGCGTTCGGCGCGCTGATACGCGGTGACGACGGCCGCGCCGCCGAGCCCGATGTTGTGTTGCAGTGCGGCGGAGACGTTGTCGACCTGCCGCTTGTCGGCCGTGCCGCGTAGCTGCCAAGTCAGCTCGGCGCACTGCGCCAAACCGGTGGCCCCGAGCGGATGTCCCTTCGAGATCAGGCCGCCGGACGGGTTGACCACCCATCGACCGCCGTAGGTGACGTCGCCGTTGTCGATCAGCTTGGCTGCCTCACCCTCGGCGCATAGCCCCAACGCTTCATAGAGCAGCAGTTCGTTGGCCGAGAAGCAGTCGTGCAACTCGATCACCTGGAACTCCTCGGGCCCCAGACCGGACTGGTCGTAGACACGTTGCGCGGCTTGCACATTCATGTGGTAGCCGATCAGTCCCTTGCAGGTGCCGTCGAAGCTGTCGGCGAAGTCGGTGGTCATGGCCTGTCCGACGATCTCCACCGCCTGGCCGGCCAGGCCGTGCTTGTCGACGAACGCCTCGGAAGCCAGGATCGCCGCGCCCGACCCGTCCGATGTCGGCGAGCACTGCAGCTTGGTCAGCGGGTCGTAGATCATCCGCGACGCCAGGATGTCGTCGAGGCTGTAGGACTCTTGGAACTGGGCGTAGGGATTGTTCACCGAATGCAAGTGGTTTTTGTAGCCGATCTTGGCGAAATGCTCCGCGGTGCTGCCGTATTGCTGCATGTGCTCGCGGCCCGCGGCGCCGAACATCCACGGCGCCGGCGGAAACAGCACCTCGGAAATCTCGGCCATCGCCATGATGTGCTTTTCCATCGGGTTCGTGCGGTCGTCGTAGGTCGATTCCAGCGAACCGGGCTTCATCTTCTCGAAGCCGAGTGCGATCGTGCAGTCGGCCAATCCGCCGCGAATCGCCTGCGCGGCAAGGTATAACGCGGTCGACCCGGTCGAGCAGTTGTTGTTGACGTTGACGATCGGGATTCCGCTCAGGCCCAACTCGTAGAGCGCCCGCTGACCCGACGTCGACTCGCCGTAGACGTAGCCGACGTAGCCCTGCTCGACCGCGGCGTAATCGATGCCGGCGTCTTCGAGCGCCTTGGTGCCGGACTCGCGCGCCATGTCCGGGTAGTCCCAATTCTCCCGGCGGCCCGGCTTTTCGAACTTCGTCATCCCCACGCCGATGACGTAGACCTTGTTTGACATTGCGCTCCCTTGAACTGACTCCGTCGTGATTACAAAACATACACACCTGATTGTATCTTTGCAATGGGCGTGCATTCGGCGCGTATCGGCCTCGGTGAACGGGAAATCAGTCCAGGGAGTCGGCGGTCAGCAGCTCGCCGACGATGATCCGCAGTTGCTCACAGGCGCGATCCCAGCGACGGCGAGCACGGGCGTTGTCACGATCGACGAAACTCGCCAGCAGGATCCCCCGCAGCGCGTCCATCGCGGTGTAGACGAAGTTGCGCAGGTCTTTGCGCACGGCGTGATCGGGCACTAACTGAGCGATCGCCGAGATGAGGGTGCTGTTGACCAGCGGCTCCACCCGTTCAACGTGCGCAGCCAGCACGGAATCGGTGCGTGCCGCGACCCAAAGCTCTACCGTTGCAACGAACATCGGGCCCTGGTGGGCCTCCCAGAGAAAATCGAGGACCGTCGAAACAGGATCACTGCTGGCTTCCACCCGTCCGAACTCGCGCATGGCCGCCTGCACGCGCTGCTGCGCGAGATGCTCGATCGCTGCGACCACCAGATCTTCCTTCGAGCGGAAGTGGTGGATCTGCGCCCCCCGGGTGACACCGGCGCGTTCGGCGACGCGTGGCGTCGTGGTCCCGGCGTATCCGTAGGTCACCAGGCACTCGATTGTCGCGTCGAGCAGACGTGTGCGCATGGCGGCGCTGCGCTCCGCTTGCGTCCGCCTGACACGTCGCTCGCCGACTTCCGCCACGTTCTCTACCGCCTACACTCTCCCGGTCAACTTACGTTCTCTTCAGAATGTTACCGCACCGCGTAGCGTGGCGTGCCGTTACAGGTTGGCGGGCCGGATGACGACGACGGACTTCGTCCTGTTTCCCTCGTCCCGCAACAATCCCATCACCTGGCCGTCGACGGTGTGCGCGGCGTAGACGCCGTCGACGCCGGCCGGGTTCAACGCGCGGCCGTTGGCGACCGCGTCGGCCTCGTCGTCGTCGAGCGGTCGGTGGGGAAACAACTGCAGGCATGCCTCGTCGAGTGTCAGGCTCAACGCAGGCTGTTCGGCCAACTCATCGAGTGGGCGGGCTTGATCCAGCCCGAACCGGCCGACCCTGGTGCGCCGCAGCGCAGTCAGGTGGCCGCCGACCGCCAGCGTGGCGCCGACGTCGCGGGCCAGGGCTCGGATGTAGGTGCCCGACGAACATTCCACCTCGACGTCGACGTCGACGAGTTCGTCGTGGCGACGCACCGCCAGCATCTCGAACCGGTCGATATGCACCGGCCGGGCGGCCAGTTCGACGGTGCGCCCCTCCCGGGCCAGTCGATAGGCGCGCTGGCCGTCCACTTTGATTGCGCTCACCGCCGATGGGACCTGCGCGATATCGCCGCGCAGCGCGGCGATCGCCGACTCGATCGCGTCGTCGGTCACAGCCTGGGCCGAAACCTGTTGTGTGATATCACCTTCCGCATCCTCGGTGGATGTGGATTGGCCGAGCCTGATCGTGGCCGCATAGGACTTCGACGTCTCGGTCACCAGGCCCAGGATCTTGGTGGCACGCTCGATGCCGATCACCAGAACCCCGGTGGCCATCGGATCCAGCGTCCCGGCGTGACCCACCCGTCGGGTGCCGAAGATCCGCCGGCAGCGGCCCACCACATCATGACTCGTCATGCCGGCCGGCTTGTCGACGATGACGAGGCCGGGGTTCATAGCGTGATCGCGGTGAGCACCAACTCGCGGTCCACCGACCACCGCCCGGTCAGAGTGCTCAACGGTGGGCCCGAAAGAGCATCCCCGTCGATCAGAATCCTCGATTCGAACCCGCCGGCCGAGCGGGATTCGTCGACGGTAAACGTAATGTGCGCGTCCTCGAAGCCAAGCCAGCGCTTGGTCAGCGGGAACCACGTCTTGTAGGTTGCTTCCTTGGCGCAGAACAAGATTCGGTCCCAGTGCATGCCGGCGGGCAGGGCCGCCATCTCGGCGCGCTCGGCGGGAAGACTGATCGCGTCGAGCACACCGTCGGGCAACACGTCATGCGGTTCGGCGTCCACACCCAGCGAGCGGACCGCGCCGGCCCGACCGACCACCGCGCCGCGATATCCCGCCGTGTGGGTGATGCTGCCCACCACACCATCTGGCCAGCACGGTTCGCCCTTCTCCCCCTTGAGAATCGGAACCGGTGGGTATCCGAGCTCGCCCAGAGCAATACGGGCGCAGTAGCGCACGGTGATGAACTCGTTGCGCCGCTTGGCCACCGACCGTTCGATCAGTGGCTCTTCTTCAGCCATCGGCGCCAATCCCGGCGGGTCGGAATACAACTCGGCGCAGGCCAGATTCGCGAGACTGGGCAGCACCGCAGACATCAAGGTGGTCAGGGTCATGTCCTACCGCTGACGCAGCCGGTCGCGGAACTGCTGAGCCTGCGCCCTCATCTCCTCGGTGATCACGAAGTGACCGCCGAAGTCGTTGAGATAGCCGGGCGCGTATTGCGGATCGGGCAGTATCTGGCGCAGCCAGCTGTAGGGCTTGCGGCGGCGCCATTCCCGCGGATAGCCGACCGACACCTCTTCGAAGCGGACGTCGTCGTACCAGGTGGTCCGGGGAATGTGCAGGTGCCCGTAGACCGAGCACACCGCGTTGTAGCGGGTGTGCCAGTCGGCGGTCTCGGTGGTTCCGCACCACAGCGAGAATTCCGGCAGGAACAGTGAGTCGCAGGGCTGGCGGACCATCGGGAAGTGGTTGACCAGCACGGTCGGATTCATCCAGTCGAGGTCGTCGAGCCGCTTGCGGGTGGCCGCCACGCGCTCGTGGCACCACGCTTCACGCGTCGGGTAGGGCTCCGGTGAGAGCAGGAACTCGTCGGTGCACACGACGTTGCGTTCCCGCGCGATGGCCAGGCCCTCGGCCTTGGTGGTCGCGCCGTTCGGCAGGAACGAATAGTCGTAGAGCAGGAACAGCGGCACGATGGTCGCCGGGCCGCCGCGCTCGGTCCAGACCGGGAACGGATGCTCGGGGCTCACGACTCCGAGCTCGTCGCACATGTTGACCAGGTAGTCGTAGCGGTCCCGACCGAAGACCTGCATCGGGTCTTTGTTGGTGGTCCATAGCTCATGGTTGCCGGGGACCCAGATCACCTTGGCGAACCGACGTCGCAGCAGGTCCAACGCCCAACGGATCTCGTCGGTTCGTTCGGCGACGTCGCCACACACGATCAGCCAGTCGTCCGGCATCGACGGATATAGCGATTCGGTGACGGGCTTGTTGCCCATGTGGCCGGTGTGCAAATCCGATACCGCCCACAGTGTCGGCTGCCGTGCGGTCGGGGGCTGCTGCCCATGTTCTTGCCAAGCCACGACTCCCCAGCCTAATAGCTGGTCGCCATCGGCCATGCCAACGTGGCGGCAGAGCGGACTAGAACAGGTTCTCGTTTACTCTGTGGCGGCGAGGGTGTGACTTGTAAGCTCCCCGCAGTAATGGAGCAATACCCAGGGGGTGTCATGGTCGGCAAGCTGCGCGTGCTTGCAGCATTCGGTGCCCTATTCACGGCGGTGATCGTGACCTGGCAGAGCGCGCCGGCGGCCACCGTGGGTGGGTCGCGGGTCGAACTGCGATCCACCGCAGCTCCGATGGATCCGCCGACCACAATGAAAAGCCCGATCGTCGCGACCACCGACCCGAGCCCGTTCGATCCGTGTCGGGACATCCCGTTCGACGTGGTGCAGCGGCTGGGCCTGGGCTTCACCCCGCCGACGCCCGAGGAGGGGTTGCGGTGCCACTTCGACGCCGGCAACTATCAGCTGGCGGTCGAGCCGATCGTCTGGCGCAAGTATGACCAGTCATTGCCCGCCGACGCGGTCGAGACCACGATCAACGGCCACCGCGCCGCGCAGTGGTGGAACCTCAAGCCGACCTATCACAACAGCTACTTCTACTTCTCCTGCATGGTGGCCTTCAAAACCAGCTACGGGCTCATCCAGCAGTCGCTGTTCTACTCGACGATCTACTCGAGCCCGGAAGTCGACTGCCCGGCCACGAACCTGCAGCGCGCCAACGAGCTTTCGTCTTACTACAAGTTCTAGGCCCGCGATCGCCGCCGCCCCCATACCCTGATGCGGTGACGACCACCTCCGACCGGCTCGCCGGCTCGACGCTGCGCACACTGCCCCGACGACTTGTCACCCGCGCGCTCTCCCGGACACTACGACTGGCCTCGCCGACCACGAGTTACACCGTCAGCGAGGTCAAGATCCCGATGCGCGACCGTGTCGAGCTGGTCGCCGACGTCTACGAGCCCGCGGGGGACGTCGTCGGCACCTTGCTGGCTCGCGGTCCCTATGGCCGCGCATTTCCGTTCTCGATGGTGTTCGCCGACCTGCATGCCGCCCGCGGCTATCGCGTGGTGCTGCAAAGCGTGCGAGGGACGTTCGGATCGGGCGGAGACTTTTCGCCGATGGTCAACGAGGCGGCCGACGGCGCCGACACCGTCGAGTGGATGCGTCGGCAGCCGTGGTTCACCGGTCGGTTCGCCACCGTCGGAATCTCGTATCTGGGGTTCACCCAATTCGCACTGCTGCAGGACCCGCCGCCCGAACTTGTCACCAGCGTGATCGTCGCGGGTCCCCACGATATGGGCCTGTCGGCATGGGGCACCGGCTCGTTCAGCGTCAACGACTTCCTGGGCTGGAGCAATCTGGTGGCGCACCAGGAGGATCCGGGCCGACTCCGCGCCGGCATCCGCCAACTTCGGTCCCAGAAACGCGTGGTGCGGGCCGCCGGTGAGGCGCCGCTGGGCGCTGCCGGCCGGACCCTGCTCGGCGACGCCGCGCCATGGTGGGAGTCGTGGCTGACACCCCCGGCGGACGACAAACCGTTCTGGGGCCCGTTGAACGTCGACTCCGCCCTCGATCGGATCCAGGTGCCGTTGCTGCTGCTCAGCGGCTGGCAAGACCTCTTCCTGCCCCAGACGCTGTACCAGTTCCGGCACCTTCGGGCCCGCGGCGTCGACGTCGCGCTGACCATGGGCCCGTGGACCCACACCCAGCTGCTGTTCGCCGGGCTGTCCACCATCGCCCGGGAAACCCAGGATTGGCTGGACACTCACCTCGCCGGTCGCCCCGTAGCTCCGCGTTCGGGCCGATTCCGGTTTTGGGTAGCCAACGAGGGCTGGCGCGAACTTTCCGACTGGCCGCCGACCACCGCCGACCGCGTGTTGTACCTCCAGCCGGGTGGCGGTTTGGCCGACACCGCTCCCCCGGCTGGGTCCTCGGCGAGCTTCCGCTACGACCCCGCCGACCCGACTCCCACCATCGGGGGCCGACTGCTCTCCCCCGACGGCGGCTATCGTGACGACACCGCGCTGGCCAGTCGCCGCGACGTACTCAGCTTCACCAGCGACCCGCTCACCACCGATTTGATCGTGCACGGTTGCCCGGTCGCCGAGTTGGCGCACAGCTCAGACAACCCGCATGTGGACGTGTTCGTCCGAATCAGCGAAGTCGACGCCAAAGGCCGCTCCCGCAACGTCAGCGACGCTTACCGGCGGCTGACCGAGGCGACCGACCACGTCCGCCTCGAGCTGGATGCGATCTCACACCGGTTCCGCGCCGGAACGCGCATCCGGGTGCTGATCGCCGGCGGCAGCCATCCGCGCTTCGACCGCAACCTCGGCAATGGCGAGGCGACATCGACGGGCAGCCAACTCGCATCGTCCACCCATGAGGTGCACTTCGGTGCATCCCGCATCGTGTTCCCGGCCGGCTCCTGATGGACGCCTTCGACGAATGGCGCAGCGGCGGAACCGAAATCCACTGGCGGTCGACGACCGCTGCGAATTCCGGTGCCGACGTCACGGTGTTCACCCGCCGGTGCGGCACACCGGGAGCGGCGGCGCTGGTCTGCGTGCACGGCTTCCCGACGGCAAGCATCGATTTTCTCGCGTTGACTCGCGAACTCGGCGCCGACTTCGACATCTATCTGCTCGACTTCCCCGGCTACGGCCTTTCTGACAAGCCGGTAGCACCGCACGTGTACTCGTTGTACGACGATGCGCGCCTACTGATCCATGCCATCACCACGCACTGGCAGCTCAGCGACTACATGATGCTGACCCACGACCGCGGCACCAGTGTCGGCATGATCGCGCTGACCATGTTCGATGACCTCGAAGAAGCGGCCCGGCCGTCCGAGGTCATCTTCACGAACGCGAACATCTATCTCCCACTTGCCAATCTGACTGGTTTCCAGAAGGCACTGCTGGATCCGACCGTCGCGCGGAGCACCGCGCGCGCGACCACGCCGGAGATGCTGGCCGCGGGCATGGGTGCGACGACGTTCATGCCGCGGCGAGGGCTGGACGACTCCGAGATCGCTGCGCTGGCGCTGTGCTTCGCGCACAACGATCAGGCGGCGGTGCTGCCGGACACGATTCAGTACCTCCACGAGCGGGCTGCCGACGAAACCAAGTGGCTTCAGGCGCTTTCCGCCAGCGACGTCAACACCAGCCTGGTGTGGGGCCTGCACGACAATGTCTCCCCGGTCCGGGTCGCGAATTATGTGTGGCAGGAGTTCCTCAGGGACAAGCCCGGGCTGAACCGCTATTGGATACTGCCGAGCGCCGACCACTACCTGCAGTGCGATGCCGCGGCACAGTTGGCTGACGTCGTGCGGATCACCGCCTCCGCCGAGCCGACGTCGCTGGGCACGGTCGGCGACTGGCCCGAAGGCGCGCTGCTCGTCGACCAGACACCGTGAAAACTGCTCCAGGATAACGCTATTCAACCGCTTCACGGACGCGTGCGGCCACTTCGCGCAGGGCGGCTTCGTCATATACCGGGGTGCCCAGCGGCGCGTCGGCGAGAGGTAACGGCACCCAACTGATGCATCCTGCATAATCGGGTGTTCGCGGTAGTTCGATCGGCTCGACCAGCGGGATGGCCTGCACGACCAACACGGCCAGCCGATGCTTCGGGCGAAAGTCCAGCCGGTCGCGGCGCACCGAATCGGCCGTCCAGATGTGCAGATCCTCGATCGCGTCGATGTTGTCCGGGCGGTTGACGGGCAGCGCCGCAACGACTTTCGCCGCAGCTCGCAACACGAGCCGATCGTCATCGCTGTCCGACGCCGCCGTGTCGATCAGGTCGCGGAACGGCGGCCGTACCCGCTCGGCGTGGCTGTGGGCAACCGTCGGAAACAACAGGAACTCCCGGGCAACTGTGACGTCGAAGCGCTTCTCACCGATTCCGCCCTTACGCAGCAACACCTGTTGTCGGCCGTCCAGCAGCGCATGCACCACCGCGCTCCACTCCTTGAGCGCCGGCGTCGTCGCGATTTCGGTCACCTGGCCGCGAGGCGTCGCAACGGCGGATCGGTCTTGGGCGGCTGGCGGCGCTCCGGAAGGGCGCACAGCAGCCGCGTCGTTGTCGCGGCGACTTCGGCCACGGCCGCCTCGAACGCCTCGATGTTGGCCGACGAGGGTCGGGTGAAGCCACTGACCTTTCGGACATATTGCCGGGCCGCCGCCTCGATCTCTTCGGTGGTCGCCGGCGGCTCGAGCCCGCGCAATTCAGTGATGTTCCGGCACATCCCTCAACCATAAATCGGCCGGTGACTACGGTGACGATATGACGACCGACGACATCTTGTTGATCCACACCGACGAGCGGGTGCGAACCCTGACCCTGAACCGGCCGCAGTCGCGCAACGCGCTGTCGGCCGCGCTGCGGGACCAGTTCTTCGGCGCCCTGGCCGACGCCGAAACCGACGATGACGTCGACGTCCTCATCCTCACCGGCACCGACCCGGTGTTCTGCGCCGGATTGGACCTCAAGGAGTTGGGCGAACAGACCGCGTTGCCGGACATCTCGCCGCGCTGGCCGGCGCTGAGCAAGCCCGTCATCGGCGCCATCAACGGTGCCGCGGTGACCGGCGGGCTGGAGCTGACGCTCTACTGCGACATCCTGATCGCTTCCGAGCAGGCACGATTCGCCGACACCCACGCCCGGGTGGGTCTGCTGCCGACCTGGGGCCTCAGCGTGCGACTTCCCCAGAAGGTCGGCGTCGGACTCGCCCGCCGGATGAGCATGACCGGCGACTACCTGTCCGCGCAGGATGCGTTGCGCGCCGGCCTGGTGACCGAAGTGGTGCCACACGACCAGTTGCTGCCCGCCGCGCGCAAGGTCGCGGAGAGCATCGTCGGCAACAACCAGAGCGCGGTGCGCGCGCTGCTGTCGTCCTATCACCACATCGACGAATCGCAGACCAGCGAAGGCTTGTGGCTGGAAGCGACTGCGGCGCGGGCCTTCCGGACCTCGGGCGACGACATCGCCGCCAACCGCGAGGCGGTTCTGCAACGCGGTCGCGCGCAGGTGCGTTAGCGGCAATCTGCCCCGCCTCTTCAGGGAAGAGGCGGGGCAGACGTCGGCGTCATCCGCTAGCTCATGGGATCATCGCGCGGATCGGGTGCCGCAGGTCAAAGCCGGGGTGCGTCAAGTCGGCGGCGTAGTGGCGAATCGGGTGCAGCGGTCCGCTGTGGGGAACCCACGGGTCGGCCGATGCGACGGGCGCCGCCAGCGTTCCGAGCAGAGAGAAACCGACGGCGGTCAAAACGCCCGCCGCTGCGACACGCAGTTTGGAAGCTTTGGCATTCATGGTGGTTTCCTTACCTGGCAGTTGTCCCAGGTCCGAATCTGAATCCGTCGCTGGGGTCGGTTGCTGTTTCCCGACATTACGAGGATGCACCGGCCGCCTTGATGGATCCTGGCGAAGTTCTTGCGAAATTCTTGCGTCTGCTGAGCCCGGCGACTGCGCAGCTCAGCAGGGGTTGACTGCAAAGATGAACTCGTGTGCCCCGATGCGGATATGGTCGCCGTCAGCCAGCGTGGCGCTACTTCGGATGCGCCGGCCGCCTAACTGGACGCCGTTGGTCGACCGCAGGTCGCTGATGACGAAACTGCCTCCGGTGTCGATGACGACAGCGTGGTAGCGGCTGACGTCGTCGTCGTCGAGGACGATGTCGTTGTCATGCCGGCGGCCGATCCGGGTCGACGACTCCAATCGGTAACGCCGCCCGTCCTTGCCGCGCAGTTCAGCAATGGCCGACGGACCTGCCAATGTGCCGGTGCTCGGCGTGATCTCGGCCACGCGGTGTGTGGCGGTCGTCTGCGCCGCCTGCGACGTGTCCACCGGCTCCTGGCGCAGGATCTGCTCGTGCAGGCTTCGGATGGTCGGGCCGGGGTCGATGCCGAGGTTGTCGGCCAGGTTGGTCTTCAATCGGCGATACGCGTTGAGGGCGTCGGACTGCCGTTCGGCGACGTAGTAGGCGGTGATCAGCTGGGCCCAAAGCCGTTCGCGGAACGGGTGTTCGCCGCTGAGTACCTCCAGGCGCGGGATGATGGCGTCGGCGCGTCCGCAGGCGATCTCGGCTTCGGCGTGGGCGGTCTGCACCGAGACCCTGACCTCGGCCAGTGCGGTGGCGAAGGTGTCGGCGAAGGCGAATTCGCGCAGATCATCGAGGAACGGCCCGCGCCATTCGGCCAGGGCCGCTGCCAAATACGTGCTGGCGTCCTCGAATCGTCCCGCGGCGGCAGCGCGCACACCCGCGTCCTTCTCGGTGACAAAGCGACCGATGTCGCAGTCGGCGTCTGCAACGTTGAGCTGATATCCGGGCGGGACACTCGCGAGCACCCTGTTCGGGTCACGGCTCGCGCCGCTGAGTAGCCGACGCAGATTGGACACATACGAGTGGATGCTGGTCCGCGCTGCGGGTACCGGCGACTCCCCCCACACCGCGTCGATCAACGCATCGACCGACACCGCGCGGTTGCGGTTCATCATCAGCATGGCCAACACAGCCCGCTGCTTGGGGGCACCCAGCGGCACCAGAGCGCTGCCGTCCCGCAGTTGCAGGGGACCCAGCACACCGAACTGGAGACCTGCATTGGACATCGCGCGGCACCCTTTCGGTTCGATGTGGCGTCAGCTCACATTGTGACCTCGTTTGGCCGCCGCGTGATGTTGGGGCGCGGAGATGCCGGTCACGCCGACGACGACGATCAGCCCCGCAACGCGACGCGAGTCACTGAGCAAACATCGATAAACCATCCGGGCATGATGAGAGATAACTTTAACGCCGCAAATGTTGCGCCGCAGGCAAAGAGCTCCGCTGTTACTCGGCAAGCCCTCTGACAACTCGGCACGGGTTACCGACCGCCAGCACGCCTGCCGGAATGTCGCTGACCACCACACTTCCCGCCCCGACCACCGAATTGTCGCCGATGGTCACTCCCGGGCACACGATGACACCGGCCGCCAGCCAGGCGTTGTCGCCGATGACGATCGGAGCCGCGGATTCCCAGCCCGCTCGTCGCGACTCATAGTCGTCCACGGGGTGAAGCGCCGTGATGAGCTGCACGCGTGGGCCGATCGACACATTGTTGCCGATGGTGATCGTGGCGCAGTCAAGCAAGATGGCGTCGTAATTGATGAAGCAGCCGGCGCCGATCGTGATCTGCGTACCGTAGTCGCATTGGAATCGCGGAAGTATCTCGCAGCCTTCGCCCAACGATCCGAGCAACTGGCGCAGCACTTGTCGGCTTCGCTCGTCGTCTGAATGCCCGGCGTTGAATACCTCGAGTAAGCGCTGACATGACTTTCTGCCGGCGACCAATTCGGGATCGTCGGCGCGGTACAACTCGCCGCTCAGCATTCGCTCGCGCTGAGTCCTCATTTGCCCGTCACCGCCCAATCACCTGACAGCGCACGCCAACCGACGAAAATGAGCCGCAAGACGATGAACATGCTCAGCCCGGACCAGATCCCGGCAAGGCCCCAGCCGAAGACCAGCGACAGCCAGATCGGCGGCAGAAAGCCGACCAGCGCGCTGACGACGGTGGCCGTGCGCATGAATGCCGCGTCGCCCGCGCCGAGCAACACCCCGTCCAGCGCGAAAACTACTCCGGCCAAGGGCAATTGGGCGACCATGAACCACCACGGCACCCCGACTGCGGCCAGTACCGAACGATCGTCGGTGAACAGCCGAGGCAGAACGGAAGCGCCGGCGGCGAACACGATGGCCAGGCTCGTCGCCGCAATCGCCGACCACCCCGTCACTCGCCGTGCCGTCGCAGTCGCGAGCGCGAACATCACCGGCGCCCAGGGCCGCACCGACCAACGCCTGGGCCGCGATGGCCAGCGAATCAAGAACCAGCGCAAGGAAACTCCACAGCTGTAGCACGACCTGGTGAGCGGCCACCGCCGCGGCACCGAAGCGGGCTGCCACCGCGGCGGCGGAGACGAAACACGCCTGGAACGCCAGCGTCCGCACCAACAGGTCGCGTCCGAGCACGATCTGGGCGCGCAACGCCCGCCCATCGAGTCGTAGCGGCACTCCCTCGGCCAGCAGCGCGCGCCCGAACAGCAGTGCGGCCAACCATTGCCCGGACAGGTTGGCGACGGCCGATCCGGCCAAACCCAACCGGGGCAGGCCCAGCCAGCCGTAGACCAGTAACGGACACAGCAGCGCGGAGAGGCCGAAGCCTGCGATGACGTAGCGCAGCGGGCGAACCGTGTCCTGCACGCCGCGCAACCAACCGTTTCCCGCCAGCGACACCAAAATTGCCGGTGCGCCCATGATTGCGATGCGCAGCCACGGCAACGCCGTGTCGGCGATGTCACGGGAACCAGCGATGACAGCGACCACCGGTACCGCTGCGGCCTGCACTCCGACGACGATCAGCGCACCGAGCCCGAGCGCCAACCAGGTCGCCTGTACGCCTTCGGCGATCGCTGACATGCGGTCGTCGGCGCCGTAGTGACGGGCCGCTCGTGCGGTGGTGCCATACGACAGAAAAGTGAGCTGAGAACCGACCATGCCGAGGATCAATCCCCCGATGGCCAAACCCGCCAGGCTCAGCGCGCCGATGCGGCCGACAATCGCGGTGTCGAACAACAGATAGAGCGGCTCCGCGGCCAGCACACCCAGGGCCGGAAGCGCCAACTGCGCGATCTGGCGCGACCGGATCGGTTCGCTCACTCCAGGGCGGCGCTCAAAGCGGCTACGACCTCGTCGGCCGAACCCGTGGTCGAATAGCCGGCGGCCAGCTTGTGACCGCCACCGCCGAAGGTCGACGCGACGGCCGAAAGGTCGATCTCGGCCTTCGCGCGCATCGACACCGACCAGTGTTGCGGCTCAATCTCTTTGAACACGGCGGCGACCTCCGCCTGTTGCGTGGTGCGGACGATGTCGACGATGCTTTCGACTTCCTCCGGACGCGCGCTGATCCACTCCTCATTGCTGACCACGGCGTACACGAAGCCACGGCCGCCGGCGGCTTCGGGCAGCAGCTGCGCCGAGCTCAGCACCCGGGACAGCATCGTCAGCCAGGCGAAGGGATGGGTGTCCATCAGCGAGCGGGTGATCCCCGCGTTGTCGATGCCGAGCTCGACCAGCCGCGCCGCCAGCCGGTACGCGCCCGCACTGGCCCACCGGAACGAGCCGGTGTCGGTAGTCAGGCCCGCGTAGAGGCAGTACGCCACGTCGGTGTCGATCGGCTTGTCCCACGCGTCAAGCAGCTCGGCGACCATCATCGTGGTGGAATCCGCCGCGGGTTCAACGAAATTCGCGGTGCCGAACATCTGGTTCGAGGCGTGATGGTCGATCACCAGCACGTCGTGCCCCTCGCCGGCCATGTCACGCAGGTCGCCGAGTCGGTTTATGCTCGGAATATCCACCGTCACAACGAGATCGACATCTCGGCGCATAGCACCGGGGTCCACCAGGTGCTGCCCGCCGGGCAGCGACCGTAACGACTCTGGGAGCGCGGCCGGCGCCGCAAAGCTGACCTCGACGGACTTGCCGCACCGGTCGAGTACCAGGCCCAGCGCGAGGCCGGCGCCGATGGTGTCGGCATCGGGATGGACATGACAGACGACTCCGACCGTGGCCGCGGCATCCAGCACCTTCGCGGCGCCGATGGCGTCGACACGTTGTGCCGCGGCGGATTCAGCCTTGGAGTTAATCGTCGTCACCGGCGCCTTCCCCGTCATCGGTTGGTGCCCCTGGCTCTAATGTGCGGTACGGATCGGCGTCACCAGCCGGTGTGGCTCCTTCGCGGACTCGAGCCACATCGGCGTCAGCGGCGCGGGCACGGGCCAGTAACTCCTCCATCCGCTGCACGGAGTCCCCAACCGTGTCGCGGGTGAAAGTGAGCGTCGGCGTGAAACGCACACCGGTGCCGGCCCCAACCTTGCTGCGCAGTACGCCCTTTGCGCGTTCCAACGCCGCGGCGGCCCCCTGATAGTCGGGTTCCTCGTTCAACGTGGAACCGATCACCGTGTAGTACAGCGTCGCGTCGTGCAGGTCACCGGACAACTTGGCGTCGACGATGGTAACTCCGACCAACCCCGGGTCTTTGATCTCGTAGTCGATCGCCGAGGCGACGATCTCAGAGACCCGCTTGGCCAGCCGGCGCGCGCGCGCCGGGTCAGCCATGCCGCAGGTTCAGCTTGTCGGAGCTCATACTCAGACGCGCTCCTTCTCCACCAGCTCGTAGGTCTCGATGACGTCGCCCGCTTTGAGGTCGGAGTAGGTCAGCGTCAGACCGCATTCGTAACCGTCGCGGACCTCGGTGACATCGTCCTTCTCCCGCCGCAGCGAGGACACCGTGAGATTTTCGGCCACTACGATGTTGTCGCGGAGCAACCGGGCCTTGGCGTTGCGTCGCATGATCCCGGATTGGACCAGGCAACCGGCGATGATCCCGACCTTCGACGACCGGAACAGTGCCCGAATCTCGGCACGGCCCAACTGGTGCTCTTCGTAGACCGGCTTGAGCATGCCCTTCAAAGCGCTCTGGATCTCGTCGATCGCCTGGTAGATCACCGAGTAGTAGCGGATGTCCACACCCTCGCGGTTGGCCAGCTCGGTGGCTTTGCCCTCCGCACGGACGTTGAAACCGATGATGATCGCGTCCGACGCTGAGGCCAGGTTGACGTTCGTCTCGGTCACGCCACCGACGCCACGGTCGATGACGCGCAGTTCCACCTCGTCGTCGATCTCGATACCCAGCAGGGCTTCCTCCAGTGCCTCGACGGTTCCGGAGTTGTCGCCCTTCAGGATCAGGTTCAGCTGACTGGTTTCCTTCAGCGCGGCATCCAGATCGTCCAGGCTGATGCGCTTGCGGGAGCGTGCCGCCAGCGCGTTGCGCTTGCGGGCGCTACGCCGGTCGGCGATCTGGCGGGCGATCCGGTCCTCGTCGACGACAAGCAGGTTGTCACCAGCGCCGGGCACTGACGTGAAGCCGATGACCTGGACCGGCCGCGACGGCAGTGCCTCGTGGATGTCCTCGCCGTGCTCGTCGACCATCCGTCGAACACGGCCGTAAGCGTCGCCGGCGACAATCGAGTCGCCGACCCGCAGCGTGCCGCGCTGGATCAGCACGGTGGCCACGGGGCCGCGACCGCGGTCGAGGTGCGCCTCGATGGCCACACCCTGAGCCTCCATGTCGGGGTTGGCCCGCAGGTCCAGGGCGGCGTCGGCGGTCAATAGGACCGCCTCTTCCAGCGCCTTGATGTTGGTGCCCGCCTTCGCGGAGATGTCGACGAACATTGTGTCGCCACCGAAATCCTCTGCCACCAAATTATATTCGGTGAGCTGAGCCCGGATTTTGGCCGGATCGGCGCCCTCTTTGTCGATCTTGTTGACCGCGACCACAATTGGCACGTCGGCCGCTTGCGCGTGGTTGATGGCTTCCACCGTCTGCGGCATCACACCGTCGTCGGCGGCCACCACCAAGATCGCGATGTCGGTTGCCTTGGCACCGCGGGCACGCATGGCGGTGAACGCCTCGTGGCCCGGGGTGTCGATGAAGGTGATCAGCCGCTCGCTGCCCTCGAAATCAACGCCGACCTGGTAGGCGCCAATGTGCTGGGTGATGCCACCGGCCTCGCCCTCGCGGACGCTGGCGTTTCGGATGGTGTCCAGCAGGCGGGTCTTACCGTGGTCGACGTGACCCATGACGGTCACCACCGGCGGACGCTGTTCGAGGTCGTCCTCGCCGCCTTCGTCTTCGCCGTAGGTCAGGTCGAAGGACTCCAGCAGCTCGCGGTCCTCGTCCTCGGGGCTGACGACCTGGACGACGTAGTTCATCTCGCCGCCCAGCAGCTCGAGCGTCTCGTCACCGACCGACTGCGTCGCCGTCACCATCTCGCCCAGGTTGAACAGCGCCTGCACCAGCGAAGCCGGGTTTGCGTCGATCTTTTCGGCGAAGTCGGACAGCGAGGCACCACGGGCCAGACGGATCGTCTCGCCGTTGCCGTGCGGCAACCGCACACCACCGACGACGGGGGCCTGCATGTTCTCGTACTCGGCGCGTTTGGCCCGCTTCGACTTGCGGCCGCGTCGCGGTGCACCGCCGGGCCGTCCGAATGCACCGGCAGCACCGCCGCGCTGGCCGGGACGTCCGCCGCCACCGCCACCGCCGGGACGACCACGGTAGCCGCCACCTCCGGGTGGGGCACCGACGCCGCCGCCACCGCCAGCGCCGCCACCACCGCGGTAGTTACCGCCGCCACCGCCGCCGGGGCGTCCGCCACCGGCCGGAGCGCCGGGACGACCACCGGGGCCGCCGGGACGCGGACCACCGGGACGCGGCGGACGACCAGTAGCGCCCGCCGGACGCGGTGGCATGTTGCCTGGTGAGGCACCACCGGGGCGTGGCGCGCCGGGACGCGGAGCACCGGGACGCGGTGCCTGCGGCCGTGGCATGGCCGGGCGCTCCACGGGCTGCGCCGAGGAGAACGGATTGTTTCCGACACGTGGTGTGCGGGCTGCCGGCTTCGGCGCCGCTGGTCGCGGACCTGGTGTCGGACCGGGGCGAGTCGTGCTCGGTGCCGGAGCCGCGGCTGCCGCCGGTGGCTGTTCGGCAACCGGTGCCGGTGCCGGTGGTGGCGCGGGCGGCTCGGGCGCCGCCGGAGCGGCGGGTTTGGGGGCGGCGGGCTTGGCCGCCGGGGCCGCGGCCTTGGCAGCGGGCTTTGCAGCCGCCGCGCCGTTGCCGGACGCCTTCTCCGGTGCGGGCTTGCTGCCGCCGTATGACTCACGCAGTCGACGCGCGACGGGTGCTTCCACCGTCGACGATGCGGATTTAACGAATTCGCCCTGTTCGCCTAGCCGGGCGAGTACTTCCTTGCTGGTAACACCGAGTTCCTTAGCCAACTCGTGCACGCGGGCCTTGCCTGCCACTACATCTCCTGTCTATGAGGCGACAGCGGTAGTAGGCCGCGCCTCGGGTTTAGCTATGACGCATGGTCATCGGGACTTCACGGTGTGCTCATGTTCTTTGCTGCCTGTTCTGTTGGCGGGATGGCCGGACGCATCGAGTAACTCGATGTGCTCGACCACCGCTGACGTTTCCGGTGCAACGGCGATGCGCAGCGCTCGAGCAAAAGCTCGCCGCCGGATTGCTTCTGTGGCGCACTGTGGAACGGGATGCAGCCATGCACCCCGCCCCGGCAGAGTACCCGCTGGGTCAACGGTCACGGCATATTTGCCGTTCCCGGTCGACACAGCCACCACTCGGAGCAGTCCGACGGCCAACTCTCGCTTTCGGCAACCGATGCACGTCCGTACCGGTCCTTCGGTACGTCGGTGCGCCGAGGCTGAAGACTCGCGCTGGATCACGGCTTAGTTTACCTGCAACCAACCAGTGGTCAGAACCACCTACGCCGCTGCCGCCGGGCTAGTCCGATTGCCCGACTCCTCCTCATCGCGCTGCGCGCTCTGCATCGTCGCCGGGCTAGGGCTCGTGCGCCATCCCGTGGGGCTCAGCGTCCTCGGAATGGTCGGTGTCGCCGTCGGGCGAGTCGCCGCGGATGTCGATCCGCCAGCCGGTCAGCCGGGCGGCCAACCGGGCATTTTGGCCTTCCTTGCCGATGGCCAGTGACAGCTGGAAGTCGGGCACGACCACCCGGGCGGCCCGGGCGTGCTGGTCGATCACGGTGACCGAAACCACCTTGGCCGGTGACAGCGCGTTGCCGACGAACCGAGCCGGGTCGTCGTCGAAGTCGATGATGTCGATCTTCTCGCCGGACAGCTCGCTCATCACGTTGCGCACCCGCTGACCCATCGGGCCGATGCAGGCGCCCTTGGCGTTCAGACCCGACACCCGCGACGCGACCGCAATCTTCGAGCGGTGACCGGCCTCGCGCGCCACTGCCACGATCTCCACCGATCCGTCAGCTATCTCGGGGACCTCCAGCGAGAACAGCTTGCGGACCAGGTTGGGGTGGGTGCGCGACAGCGTGATCACCGGCTCGCGGGCGCCGCGGCTGACGCCGACCACATAACACCGCACCCGGTCGCCGTGTTCGTAGGCCTCGCCGGGAACCTGCTCGGCGGCGGGGATCACGCCCTCGGACCCCTTGGTCTCGCTGCCCATCCGCACGACGATCAGCCCTCGCGAATTGGCCCGGCTGTCGCGCTGGATCACGCCGGCGACGATCTCCCCCTCATGAGTGGAGAATTCGCCGTAGGTGCGCTCGTTCTCGGCATCACGCAGGCGTTGCAGCATCACCTGACGTGCGGTGGTCGCGGCAATGCGGCCGAACCCCTCGGGTGTGTCCTCCCACTCCCTGAGCACGTTGCCGTCTTCGTCGAGTTCGCGGGCCAGCACCTGGACCGAACCGGATTTGCGGTCGATGTCGATGTGCGCGTCGGGCTGATGGCCCTCGGTGTGTCGATAGGCGCTCAGCACCGCGGCCTTGACGTCTTCCAGCAAGTCGTCGAAGGAGATGCCGCGCTCCAGCACTATCGCGTGCAGAGCGGCCATGTCGATGTTCATCCGCCGCTCCTTCCGCTCTTCTCAGATCGCACTGCCCTGTCTATCGTCGTCGGCGGGTTCATGTTCTGCCCTCCGTCTCGGCACTTCGATCGACGCCGGCCAGCTCCAACTCTCGTTGGGGTGGCGGCGAAAATTCGACCTGGACAACAGCTTTGGCGACATCGTCGAGCGCAAGTGAACGCACCGCCCAGTCGCGACCGTCGCGAACCACCACATGCACTGTGCCGCCGCGGGTCTCGCCCACCCGTCCGGTTAGCTGCGATCCGTCCGTCAGCGCCAATTCGACCTTGCGGCCCCGCGCGCGGCGGAAGTGCTTCTCAGTCGTCAACGGGCGCTCGGCGCCCGGCGAGGTGACTTCCAGGACGTAGGCGCCGCCGATGTCGCGCTCCGCGTCGAGCAGGTTGGAGGCCGAACGCGACAGCTGCGCCACGGTGTCCAGGTCGAGGGCAGTGTCGCCATCGGCGATCACGGTTATCCGCGGCGGCCGCGACCGCTGGTCGATGACGACATCTTCGATTTCGTAGCCTGCGCGCGCGAACTCACCATCGAGCAGCTCGATCACCTGCGTCTGTGACGGTAGCCCGATGGCCACGGCGAGCTCCTCATCTTGAGTTGTCCGGTCAGTCAGTCCTGCGGCGCCGCAATCGGCGACCGCGAGGAGCCGGATTTCAACGATACGCCAGGACGGCGCTGTTAGACGTGATCGCAACGAGGTCGCCTGGCGTTACAAGCGCCCCGTCGCGGCAATGGCAGGATGTGGCAATGCTGCGCGCCGAGCCTGGATTCGAGCCGGTCGTCAACCGGCGACGGGTGTTGACGGGTGGCGTCGCGCTCGCCGTGCTCGCAATCGCAACGCCCGCATGCAGTTCGCCGCCTGCGCCGCCGGCCGTCGATGAACTCGAGGCGCAACTAACCCTCGCGCGCCAAGACAGCGACCTGGCCGCTGCAGCTGCCGCGGGTGCACCCGAGCAAGTCAATAGGGCGCTGAAGCAGGTCGCCGCCGAACGCGCCCAACACGCGCAGGCGCTGACTACCGAGATCAAGCGGCTGACCCCGACGTCGACCTCTACTACGACCACAAGTCCGACCACCACCGCGTCCGCCGCCGGGACTCCCCCGCCACCGCTGGCCGACGTGGTCACCTCACTGAAAGCATCCGCGGACAGCGCCCGTCAGCTGGCGAGCATCGCGTCGGGCTATCGGGCCGGGTTGCTCGGGTCGATTGCCGCGGCCTGCACCGCGTCCTACACCGTCGCGCTGGTCTTCGGAGCGGCCGCATCGTGACCTCCGCTGAGCCGTCGCCGGCCAACACTCCTCACGACAGCGCGCTGTGTGCTGCGCTGGCCAACGAGCATGCCGTCGTCTACGGCTACGGCATCGTGTCGGCGCACTGCGCACCCGAGGTGAACACGCTGGTGTCCTTCGGGCTGGCGCAGCATCGCGAACGTCGCGACCAGGTCATCTCGATGCTGGCCGGCCGCTCGGTGACGGCTCCGGTGGCCGCTGCCGGCTACCGACTGCCGATGCCGGTCGAGACCCCCGCCGACGCCGCGAAGTTGGCCGCGCGCATGGAAAACGACACCGAAGTCGCCTGGCGCGCCTTCGTCGAGCAGGCCCAGAGCAGCGAGGACCGGACCTTCGGCGTAACGGCGCTGACCCAGAGCGCGGTGCTGGCCGCTCGATGGAAGCAGCTGCTCGGCGACTGGCCGATCACCACCGCTTTCCCCGGCGCCACCTAATCAGATCGCCCGCCAGCTCAACGGCCTGCACGCAGCCCGCATCGTCACCGGGCTAGCTAGCCGGCGACCGCCGCCGTGATGTCGGTGGCCAGCCCGGCGCCGGCGCCCAGCTCACGTGTTTCACCGCTGAACCGATTGCGCAGTTCGACTTTTCCGTCTGCCCAACCGCGGCCCACCACGACGATCCACGGCACGCCGAGCAGTTCGGCATCCTTGAACTTCACTCCGGGCGACGCGGTCCGGTCGTCGAACAGTACTTCGATGCCCAGCCGATCCAGATCGGTGGCCAGCGCGGTGGCTCCGGCGCGGGCTTCGGCGTCCTTGTTGGCGATCACCAGGTGCACGTCGAACGGAGAAACCTCAGCCGGCCAGCGCAGCCCGAGCTCGTCGTGCTGTTGTTCGGCGATCACGGCCACCAGACGCGACACCCCGAGACCGTAGGAGCCCATGGTCAGCCGCACCGGCTTGCCGTCCTCGCCGAGCACGTCGACGGTGAAGGCGTCGGTGTATTTGCGGCCGAGCTGGAAGATGTGACCGACCTCGATCCCGCGGGCCGATACCAGCGGACCGGCGCCATCGGGAGACGGGTCGCCGTCGCGGACTTCGGCCGCCTCGATGGTGCCGTCGGCGGTGAAATCGCGGCCGGCGACCAGCCCGACGACGTGCTGCCCAGGCTTGTCGGCGCCGGTGATCCAGCTGGTGCCATCCACCACGCGCGGGTCGACCAGATAGCGAACACCGTTGTCCAGCAGCGCTTTCGGGCCGATGTAGCCCTTCACAAGGAAGGGGTGCTTGGCGAAGTCGGCGTCGTCGAGTAACGCGTACTCGGCCGGGTCGAGCGCTGCATCTAGCCGCTTGTCGTCGACCTCACGGTCGCCCGGCACCCCGATTGCCAACAGCTCCCAGTCGCCGCCCGGTTGGCGCACCTTGAGCAGGACGTTCTTCAGGGTGTCAGCAGCGGCGACGCTGCGGCCCAGCCCCGCCCCGTTGGCCCACTCGACCAAGGTCGCGATCGTCGGGGTGTTGCCGGTGTCGTGGACGACCGCCTCGGGCAGTCCGGCCACGACTTCCGCGGGAAGGGCTTCCGGCCGGGCGGTGATCACGGCCTCGACGTTGGCGGCGTAACCGGATTCCAGGCAACGGACGAACGTGTCCTCGCCGATCGGGCTTTCGGCCAGAAACTCCTCGGATGCCGAGCCACCCATGGCACCCGATACCGCGGACACGATGACGTAATCGACGTCGAGGCGGCCGAGGATGCGTTGGTAGGCCTCACGGTGTGCGTGATAGGCGTTCTTGAGGCCGGAGTCGTCTATGTCGTAGGAGTAGGAGTCCTTCATGACGAACTCGCGGCCGCGCAGGATGCCGGCGCGCGGACGCGCCTCGTCGCGGTACTTGGTCTGGATTTGGTAGAGCGTCAGCGGAAAGTCCTTGTAGGAGCTGTACTCCCCTTTCACCGTCAAGGTGAAGACTTCTTCGTGGGTCGGCGCCGAGCAGGTAGTCGTTGCCGCGGCGGTCCTTGAGCCGGAACATGCCGTCGCCGTATTCGGTCCACCGGTTGGTGGTCTCGTACGGCGCCCGCGGCAGCAGGGCCGGGAACAGGATCTCCTGGCCGCCGATCGCGTTCATCTCTTCGCGCACGACCCGTTCGATCTTGCGCAGCACCCGCAAGCCCAACGGCAGCCAGCTGTACAGCCCCGGCGCGATCGGCCGGACGTAGCCGGCGCGGATCAGCAGCTTGTGGCTGGCGACTTCGGCATCGGCGGGGTCGTCGCGCAGCGTGCGCAGGAACAGCTCGGACATCCGGGTGATCACAGCGCGCAAGCCTAACTAGTAGTTATTAACCGTCAGACAGCAACCACGGCTGCGATCCGCGAGGGATCACAGCCGTGGCTTCTGGTTGGTGATGCGCGGACAGAGCTCGCCGGCGTCGATGGCGTCCTTGACTTCCTGCGCGTGCGCCACCTGCTCGGCGGTGTAGCCGATCAGCAGCGACACAGCGCCGACGATGACCGCCACGCCGGCCACCCACAGCAAGCCGTAGGTGTAACCCTGGTCGAGCGCGTGCAACTGCGCGGCGTTCATGTTCTTCACCGGGCCGTTGGTGCCGCCCAGGTAGAGCGTGCGCGACGTGATGACAGCCTGGATGACCGCCAGAACGACTGGGCCACCGAGATTTTGCAGCATCAGCGCGATCGCCGACGTCGGCCCGATTTGGTCGAAGCCGACGCCCGCGATTGCCGACAGCGCGACCGGGACGACGATCATGCCGATCCCGATACCCGCGATCACGACCGGGACGATCAGGTTCGGGAAGTACGGCATGGCGCCGTTGAACGTCGACCCGTAAACCATCGCGCCGACCACCAGCGCACCGCCGGCGATGACCACGACCCGCGGCTGGAAGCGCGACACCAGCTGCGACGAACCGGCCAGGCCGATGCCCATCGCGATCGCGAACGGGATGAAGCCGACGCCGGCACGCAGGGCGCTGTAGCCCATGATGTCCTGCACGTAAAGGGCGACCAGCACGGTGACGGTGAACAAGACACCACCGGCCATGAAGATCGCGACGAATGTGGCCAGCCGGTTGCGGTCGAAGAACAGATTGAACGGGACGACGGGGTTCTCGGCCGAGCGCTCCACGAAGGCGAACGCGATGAACGCGACGAGCGCCACCCCGGCCGAACCAAGCGTGGTGAACGAGACCCAGCCCGCCTCGGGTCCCGAGGAGAAGGCGAACACCGCGGCGATGCAGGTCAGCGTGGCCAACACCGCACCGGCCGCGTCGAGCTTCATCCGCTCGCGGTTGGTCTCGCGCAGCGCGGTGCGGGCCAGGTAGATCATCACCAGCCCGATCGGCACGTTGACCAAGAACGCCAGCCGCCAAGACACCTCGGTGAGCGCGCCACCGACGACCAGGCCCATCACGGACCCGACGCCGGTCATCGCGCCGAACACCGCGGTGGCGGCGTTGCGTGCCGGACCCTTGGCGAATGTGGTGGCGACCAACGCGAAGCCGGTCGGCGAGGCGATCGCCGCGCCCACGCCCTGCAGCAGTCGGGCGATCACCAGCGTGACGTCGTCCCAGGCGATTCCGCAGAGCGCGGAGGCGATGGTGAACAACGTGACGCCGACGATGAAGGTCCGCTTGCGGCCGATGGTGTCGCCGAGACGGCCGCCCAGCAGCATCAAGCCGCCGAAGGTCAGCACGTAGGCGGTGATCACCCAGCTACGGCCGGCGTCAGACAGGCTCAGCTCGTTCTGGATCTTGGGAAGGGCGACGATGGCGATCGTGCCGTCCATGGTCGCCATCAATTGCATACCGGCGATGGCAATGACCGCGGCGAAGAATCGCCGCGTCGGCATCCACGTCGTCGACGTCTTCGTCGGAGTGGGCTGGGCGGTCTTTTCTGGGTGCGTTTCGGGCATGTGAACTGCTCGCTTCGAGGGTTCAGTTGTCCATCTTTGGACAGCCCGCTCTGCATCGTTGAGAGCCGTCATAAGAACTTACCCTACAGTAATCTTAGGGATCTTTTAAATGCCGAAGGCCGCCACAGAGCCGATAACGATGATCGCGGGAGGTCGAATGCCCTCCGCGCGGATCTTCTCCGGCGCGTCCGCCAATGTGGCCCGCAAAGTGTGCTCCGCCGCCGTCGTACCCTGTTGCACCACCACTACCGGCGTATCCGCAGGTCGGCCGCCCTTTAGCAGCACCTCGGCGAAGAGTTCGACGCGTTCGACGGCCATCAGCAAAACAATGGTTCCCGTCATGGCTGCTAATGCGTCCCAATTCACTAACGATTCGGGATGGTCCGGCGCGACATGCCCGCTCACCACCACGAACTCGTGGTTGATCGCGCGGTGGGTTACCGGCACACCAGCGGACGCGGGCACCGCTATGGCACTCGTCACACCCGGCACAACTGTCACCGGGATCCCCGCGTCGACGCACGCCAGCACCTCTTCGTAGCCGCGGGCGAAGACGAACGGGTCACCCCCTTTGAGCCGCACCACGAAGTGACCGGCTCGGGCCCGCTCGATCATCACCGCGTTGATCGCGTCCTGTGCCATGGCCCGCCCGTACGGGATCTTGGCCGCGTCGATCACCTCGACGTTCGGGGCCAACTCGGCGAGCAGTTCCGGTGGGGCCAACCGATCGGCGACCACGACGTCGGCCTGCGCGAGCAGCCGCCGGCCCCGCACGGTGATCAACTCAGGATCGCCGGGCCCGCCGCCGATCAGCGCCACACCGCCGCGGATCACGTCGTTGCTCTCGAAGCTTTCCGGCGAAATCGCGCCCTGCTGCAGCGCCTCACGGATTGCCGAGCGGATGCCCGCCGAGCGGCGATGCTCGCCGCCGGCCAGCACGCCCACCGAAAGTCCCGCGTACTCGAACGACGCGGGGGTCACCGCGCTGCCCTCGATCGCGATGTCGGCCCGGACGCAGAAGATTCGGTTGCGATCGGCTTCGGCGACGATCGCGGCGTTCACCTGCGCATCGTCGGTGGCCGCGATCGCGTACCAGGCGCCGGCCGAGGTCGCCGTCGCGGTACTCGCGTAGCGACAATGAGATTCCGCTCATCGCCTCGACCGATTGGGTGGCACTGCGACTGATGACGTGCACGTCGGCCCCACTGGCCACCAGCAGCGGGAGCCGACGTTGTGCGACGCTGCCGCCGCCGACCACGACGACCTTCCTGCCGGCCAACCGCAGCCCGACCAGATAGGGGTTCTCCGGTGTCGTCATTGCACGCTCGCGTTGTCCGACGGGATGAAAGCCAGGCCGAAGCATGGGCACGTGCGGAACCCCGTCGTCGAGGAAGTCTTCGCCGTCCCGGACGAATCCGTGCTGGGCATACATGTCCGCTAGATATACCTGAGCATTGATCCGGCACGGGTAATCGCCGACTTCGGCGAGCGCGGCGCGCAGTAGCCGGGTGGTGTGTCCCTCGCCGCGGGCGCTGCGTTTGGTGCACAGGCGCCCGAGCCGGAACACCTTGTGACCTCCCGCGTGCTCCTCCATCAGTCGCAGCGTGCAGATCACCTCGCCGTTCGGAAGCTTCGAGCCAGAAGTGACGTGTCTCCGCGAACAGATCGCGCCCGTCGAGTTCGGGATACGGGCAAGCCTGCTCGACCACGAACACCTCCACCCGCAATTTGAGCAACGCGTAGAGGGTCGGCACATCAAGGTCTTTCGCCCACGAGCGGCGCAGCGCGGCAGGCTCACTCGCCGACGTGCTGCCACGAGCGCCAGAGCTTTGGCTGGTCCACGACCGCAACTCCTCGTACAACGCCGGGTTCCGGGACAAGGAAGCACCCAATGACGGCACCATCTCTTTGAGCATAGGAAGCCACGCCGGATACCGGTCGGGAAAACAGCGCTCCAGCACGTCGAGCATCGCAGGCACCGCGATCGAGGCTCCCGGTGACGCGCCGAGCAGTC
Organism: uncultured Actinomycetota bacterium; assembly: GCA_963749375.1. Taxonomy (GTDB): domain Bacteria; phylum Actinomycetota; class Actinomycetes; order Mycobacteriales; family Mycobacteriaceae; genus Mycobacterium. The sequence continues at coordinate 7,679 of CAVVNB010000016.1, read as the reverse complement.
CGGCGATGCTGCCGTCGGCTGCGGCAAGCACGGTGGTGTCGAATTCGAGGCGACCCCCGCGGCGTTTGGCCGGCCGCATCACCTGGACCCGTTGCCCGGAAGTTATCAGGCTCCAATCGGAATCGGTTGCGCTGGGCGCGAATTCACGTAACGATTCGATGTGGTCTGACGTGGATCGGCCCAGCTGGCCGATCAGGTAGCCGACGAGTTCCAGCTGGCCGAGGCCCGCCCCGCGCGACGGTAGCCAGATTGCCGAGCCGGACGGATCGCGGCAGGTCGCTGAAGCGTGCCCTGCTTGAGGAATTTCGGCGACCATCCGGCGAACGGCCCGAACATCAGCCAAGGCCTGCCGTTGACGATCCGGGTGTCCAGGTGGGCCGCCGTCATCCCGGGCGCCCCTGGCGCCGGCATGCCATAGACCTTGGCCCGGTGCAAACCGGTGACCGCCGGATTGCCGCTGCGCAGGAACCTGCCGCCGACCGGGAAGCCGCCAAAACCCTTGGCTTCCTTGATGCCTGACCTCTGCAGCAACGGCAGAGCCTGTCCCCCGGCGCCCACGAACACGAACGCGGCGTTCAGCTTGCGGCGTTCACCGTTGCGGCGATTGCGGATTGTCAGGGTCCAACCACCGTCGCGCCGACGGGACAGGTTGCGGACCTCGTGGCCGAACCACGCGGTGGTGCCATTGCGCACGCCGTAACCGATCAGTTGCCGGGACAGTGCCCCGAAGTCGACGTCGGTCCCCTCGACGGCCCAATTGAGCGCGACGGGATCAGAGAAGTCCCTTCCGGTAGCCATATAAGGCAGTCGGTGAGCGAATTCGTCTGCGCCCTCGACCAATTCGTTCCGGGCGAACAGCGGATTGTCGGCCAGCGCCTCGCGGCGACGGCGCAGATAGTCGACGCGCTCGGCGCCTTGGACGAAGCTGACGTGCGGAACGGGATTGAGAAAGCCGCGGACATCACCGACCATGCCGTTCTCCGCCGCGTAGGCCCAGAACTGGCGGGTGACCTGGAATTGCTCGTTCACCCGCACCGCTTTGGTGATGTCGACGGAACCATCCGGTAGCTGCGGGGTGTAGAACAGCTCGCACAGCCCGGCATGCCCGGTGCCGGCGTTGTTCCACGGGTCGCTGCTCTCGGAGGCGGCGCCGTCGAGCCGTTCGACCATGGCGATCGACCAGTCCGGCTCCAGCCGGCGCAGCAGCGCCGACAACGTCGCGCTCATGATCCCGGTCCCGACCAGCACGGCGTCGACCTTGGAGGTTGTGCTTGCGTGCGGACCTGGCACCGAGCTGTTCATCCTTTGCATGAGAGGAGCTGCATCGATGGCCAGGTTATCCGGAGCCGACGCGACCCGCTGGTCTGCGAGCCTGGTGTCAGTGATCCCGACGCCAACGGCGACGCTTTAAGCTGGCGTTCGTGACTGGCTGGCAGCCCGATGTCCTGCCCGGCTACTGGCAACTCACCATCCCGCTGGGTGACGACCCCGACGGCGAGGGCGACGATCGACGCGACGCTGCTGCGTCGTGGCGATGCCGCGCCGGCCGCCGATGCGGTCCTGGCAGTGCACGGATACACCGACTACTTCTTCCACACCGCGTTGGCCGACCACTTCGCCGGCCGCGGGATCGCCTTCTATGCGCTGGACCTGCGCAAGTGTGGGCGCTCGTCGCGCAGCGGCCTGACCCCGCACTTCACCACCGACCTGGCCTGCTACGACCGCGAGCTCGATCGCGCGCTGGAGATCATCGGCGAGCAGACCGGTTCGGCCCGCGTGCTGGTATACGGCCACTCCGCCGGCGGGCTGATCGTCTCGCTGTGGCTGGATCGGATGCGGCAACGCGGCGCGACCACTCGTAACCGCGTAGCGGGCCTGGTGCTCAACAGTCCTTTTCTGGATCTGCCCGGCCCGATGCCGCTTCGCTGGCCACCGACGAGAGCGCTGATCGCCGCGATCGCACGCTTCGGCGACAAACGGGTCGCCCGCGGCCCAAGCGAGACCGGCGGCGGCTACGGCGCGAGCCTGCATCGTGACTACCACGGAGAGTTCGACTACGACCTGCAATGGAAACCGTTGGGCGGCTTCCCCATTACCTTCGGCTGGCTGTCCGCGGTGCGGCGCGGCCAGACAAAGCTGCACCGCGGGCTCGATGTCGGCGTGCCGAATCTGATTCTGCGCTCCGACCACAGCGTGATCGAGGCCTCGGATGCGATCGCCCTGCAGTGCGGCGACGCGGTTCTCGACGTCAAGCACATCGCCCGCTGGGCCGGCTGCGTCGGCAACCGAAGCACGATCGTCCCGGTGGTCGATGCCAAGCATGATGTGTTCCTGTCGATGCCGCAGCCGCGACAGGTTGCGTACCAGCAGCTGGACACCTGGCTGGACGACTACCTGGGTGCGGCCTCCAACGTCGCGTCTCAGAACGGCTGAAGGGCTACCGGATGGAAAGCTACGACCTGGCGATCATCGGAACAGGTTCCGGCAACAGCATTCTCGACGACCGCTACGCCAAGAAGCGGGTCGCGATCTGCGAGCAAGGAACCTTCGGCGGAACGTGTCTCAACGTCGGGTGCATTCCGACCAAGATGTTCGTCTACGCCGCCGAGGTTGCCGAAACCATCCGCTCGGCAGCGCGTTACGGCATCGACGCACACATCGACCGGGTGCGATGGGACGACATCGTGTCGCGCGTGTTCGGGCGCATCGACCCGATCGCGATCGGCGGTGAGGACTACCGGCGCGCTCAACCCAACGTCGACGTCTACGACACGCACACCCGCTTCGCCGCGGTGCAGGACGACGGTCGCTATCTACTGCGCACTGATGACGGTGAGGAGTTCACCGCCGAACAGGTGGTGATCGCCGCGGGCGCGCGAGCGGAGATTCCGCCGGCCATCCTGGACTGCGGGGTGCACTACTACACCAGTGACGACATCATGCGGATACCGGAACTGCCGAAACATCTGGTGATCGTCGGCGGCGGTTTCGTGGCATGCGAATTCGCCCATATCTTCTCCGCGCTCGGAGTCCGGATCACGATGGTGATCCGCGGCGGCTCGCTGCTGCGGCATCTGGACGACACCCTGTCCAGGCGGTTCACCCGTATCGCGGCGAGCAAGTGGGAAGTGCGCAGCCACCGCAACATTCTCGGCTCGCACGAAAACCGCTCCGGCATCGTGCTGGAACTCGACGACGGTTCGGAGCTAAAGGCCGATGCCGTGCTGGTGGCCACCGGACGGCGCTCCAACGGCGATCGACTGGACGCCGACAAAGCCGGAATCGAGATCGACGATCGCCGTATCGTCGTCGACGAATACCAACGGACCTCCGCGCGTAACGTTTTCGCGCTCGGCGATGTGTCGTCGCCGTATGAGCTCAAGCATGTTGCCAACCATGAAGCACGCGTCGTGCAGCGCAACCTGCTGTGCGACTGGGACGACACCAAAGCGATGGTCGCCACCGACCACCGCTATGTTCCCGCCGCGGTGTTCACCGATCCGCAGATCGCCTACATCGGATTGACCGAGAACGAAGCCGTCGCAAAGGGTTTCGATGTGTCCTGCAAGATCCAGGACTACGCGGACGTCGCCTACGGCTGGGCGACCGAGGACACCGTCGGCATCGTGAAACTCATCTCCGACTCCAAGACCGGCCAACTGCTCGGCGCGCACATCATGGGACACCAAGCCTCGTCGATCATCCAGCCGCTGATTCAGGCGATGACCTTTGGCCTGAGCGTGCACGAGATGGCGCGCGGCCAGTACTGGATTCACCCCGCGCTGCCAGAGGTCGTCGAGAACGCGCTACTGGGACTGTCGGACTGAGCTGGTCAGGCGGCGCTGGTCGACGATCGACTGCCAGGCTTGGTGTCGATCGACCACAGGTGACCACAGTCAGGGCACTGCAGGTGCAGTAGCCAGCCCTGATTGCTCAGCAGGAACTGCCAGTGGGCATCGCAATTGCGGCTGATCTGGCAATCAGTACACCCGACGGCGTGCTCGCACTGTGGGCAGCCGAACCAGGCGCGGCGACCCCGATCAGCAGTGGGATCAATCGGCAACACGGCCAGCCACCCGATCCGGAAGCACTCCGGCGGCCACCAGGTCGTCGTAGATACGTTGCTGATCGTCGTCAAGATCGGAGTACAGCATCGCGTAAGCGCGATCCTCCTGGGCGAGCACTTCCACCGGGTCCCAGTCGTCCCCGATCGCCTCGAGGACGGCGGCCCGGCGGCGCGCCTCGTCAAGGGTCAGGTCGTATGCGAACGCCAGATGATTACGCTCAGCAGCCACTTGTTCTCCCTGTGCCGACATGTCGAACGAGCTACCAGAGTCAGCGGTCGCGCCTCGCGGTCGGCAATGGCCTCCGTCACATTCGGCGGTTGAGGTTGATCACAGTTTTTCACCAGTCAGGGCGATCCGCCGCCCCGGTGCTCATCGAGTGCGCGTTTGGCGGCCTTGTACATCAGCGATTAGCGCAGCCGCTAGGTCGGGATCGACAACTCCGACAGGCTCCAAACCGCGGCGGTGCGGGGACGCGAAATCCAGCCGCCTGCGCTCGGGCGCTGCTGCCTAATGGGGGTGGTCGTGCTCTTGCCCTAGATCGGCTTGGTGCACGTGCGGATGCGCGTGTTCAGTTCCGTCGGCGTGGGCTGTGGTCGTGGTCGTGCTCGACATGTTCGTGCTCGTGGCTCGTGTGCGGGTGCGTGTGAGTAACGTCGTCGTGGCGGTGTTCGTGGGTATGCGGTTCGTCGTGACCGTCTTGATCGTGTGTCACTGTCGTCTCCTGTGGTGTGAGATCCCGGCCGTATCCATTGTGCTCTCCGCGATGAGCCCTGGGAACAACCCAGACCGGGTGGATTGACGGCATCCTGTCTGGTCTGCAACCCTCGCGGCGCCTGGGGTGTAGAACAGTGCGCATGGGCCTCAGGTGCCAGGGCTCGGAGGACGTCGCGGTGAATAGCCGTGCATGAGCTTTCGCTGTGCGAGGCGATCGCCGGCGTGGTCAAACCGTACGCCGACGGTCGCCACGTCGACGTCGTACGCGTCAGGATCGGCGCGCTACGTCAGGTGGTTCCCGAGTCGCTGTCGTTTTGCTGGACGCTGCTCCGAGACTACGAGGACATGCCCGACGCCGAGTTGGAACTCGAGTTTGTCACCGCCGAGGTGCGCTGCCGGTCCTGCGGCAACGAGTCGGCGATCACTTCGCAGTGGTCATTGCTATGCCCGCGTTGCGGGAGTGCCGACGTCGAAGTGCTGCGCGGCGACGAGTTTTTGGTGACGTCATTGGATGTCTCGTGAAAGGTGTTGACGATGGGTAGATTTCATCGCCACGACGACGGAACCGTGCATACCCACGAGCACGGCGATCACGACCACGCCCATCCTCACGACCACGGCGATCACAGCGGCTATCACACCGGCACTCAGCGTGTCGACGTGCTGGAGGCGATTTTCGCCGAGAACGATGTCCGGGCCGGATTTAACCGAAATGCGTTTGAGGACAATCGTGTTCGTGCGATCAACCTGATGAGTTCCCCGGGCTCCGGCAAGACGACGGTATTGCAGGCCACCCTCGACGAACTCGCCGGCGAGATCGCCGTCGGTGTGATCGAGGGTGACATCGCCACCGACCTGGACGCCGCCAAGCTCGGTGGCCGGGGCGCCCAGATATCCCTACTCAACACCGGCAACGGATTCGGCGGCGAATGTCATCTCGACGCGCCCATGGTCAACCGCGCGCTACAGGGACTGGATCTGGACAGCCTCGACCTGGTGATCATCGAAAACGTCGGAAATCTGGTATGCCCCGCCGAATTCGACGTCGGCGAACACGCCAAGGCGATGGTTTATTCGGTTACCGAGGGTGACGACAAACCGCTGAAGTACCCGGTGATGTTCCGCGCCGTCGACGTGGTGCTGCTCAACAAGATAGATCTGGTGCCGTACTTGGATGTCGACGTCGACTCGTATATCGCCCGCGTGCGCGAGGTCAATCCGACGGCGACGATTTTGCCAGTCAGCGCCCGCACCGGCGTCGGCATGGCCGATTGGTTCGATTGGCTGCGACAGTTCACAGCGGGCTCAGCGACCTGAGCGCACCGCGGTTTCATCTCAAGCACGCGTCTGGATAGTCGGCGGTAATCGCTTGAATCCCAACAGATGCGACTGATTCGCAAGACGGGGTTTATGCTGCTGATCGATCCGCGCCCCTGCTGGTTCCGAACGGCGATCGAGCGCCCAGAATACGCCGCTGCTTAACGAAATCAGGCACAAATCCGGAAACCCGTATCCGGCTTCCGGATTTGCCAGAACATCGTTGACAAGGTAGTTCGGCGAGAGTAAACCCAGAACCACGCGCCGCGTAAGCGGGCCGATCGTCGACTCCCGCGGTGTCAGGGACCTTAGCCCGGGCCCGGAAAGCTGCGCTATGCCAACGGAAGCAGCAGTCAAAGCGGAAGAAACGTTGATCCATGTTCTATGGATCAATGCGGGCCTAAGTTGCGATGGCGATTCGGTGGCACTGACTGCCGCCACCCAACCCAGTATCGAGGAGATCGCGCTGGGCGCGCTCCCCGGACTGCCCAAGATCGCCGTGCACTGGCCGCTGATCGACTTCGAGTGCGGCCCCACCGGCGGGGCGGACGATTTCCTCGAATGGTTCTTCAAGGCCGACCGCGGTGAGCTCGAGCCGTTCGTGCTCGTCGTGGAAGGTTCGATTCCCAACGAAGCGATCAAGAACGAGGGGTACTGGTGCGGCTTCGGCAACGACCCGGCCACCGGGCAGCCGATGACGACCAGTGAGTGGCTCGACCGGCTGACCCCGAAGGCGACGGCGGTGGTCGCGGTGGGGACCTGCGCCACCTACGGCGGCATCCACGCGATGGCCGGTAACCCAACCGGTGCAATGGGCGTGCCCGACTACCTCGGCTGGGATTGGAAGAGCAAAGCCGGGATCCCGATCGTCTGCGTTCCGGGCTGCCCGATCCACCCGGACAACCTGTCGGAGACACTGACCTACCTGCTCTACATGGCCACCGGGCAAGCGCCGATGATTCCGCTCGACGACGCGCTGCGCCCACAGTGGCTGTTCGGCAACACCGTGCACGAGGGTTGCGACCGGGCCGGCTACTACGAGCAGGGCGACTTCGCCACCGAGTACGGATCACCGAAATGCATTGTCAAACTTGGCTGCTGGGGTCCGGTGGTCAAATGCAACGTGCCCAAGCGAGGCTGGATCAACGGCATCGGCGGCTGCCCGAACGTCGGCGGCATCTGCATCGGATGCACCATGCCCGGGTTCCCGGACAAGTTCATGCCGTTCATGGACGAGCCGCCCGGCGGCAAGGTTTCCACCACCGCATCGGGACTGTACGGCTCAGTGATACGCAGCCTGCGCGGCGTCACCAACCGCACGCTCGATAAGGAACCGCGCTGGCGACACAAGGGCGACAAACTCACCACGGGCGCACACCGCACCTGGTAGGGCCGGGCACGACTTCTCAGCAGAAGATAGGGAGCAAACTCCGATGACAACGATCATCCCCGAGCCGTCCCACGCGAAGCGCGAGCCCGGCCAGTTAGTCGAAATGGCCTGGGATCCGATCACCCGGATCGTGGGCAGCCTCGGCATCTACACCGAACAGAGCAAGACGACTGGTCGAACTACATAGACAT